>NZ_JBGAHF010000005.1:0-166411 GCF_044226305.1 Nocardioides sp.
AGACGGTCAGCCGCGCACTACCGTGAGACATGGAACCTCCGGGTGGATGTGGGCCTTAGACAAGCCACACCCCACCCGGAGGTTCTCTTTCACGTCAACGGCCAGGACCGCTACCAACGTCCCGGCCGGGTACATCTAGAAGTCCTGCAACGCCGGGACGGGTGCCGGACATGAGCAGGGCATGAGCTCGGGGCGCGAGGACGACTTCCGGCGGCTGTACGCCGCCCACTTCGACGCGGTCCTCGGGTTCGCGCTGCGGCGCACCGACCGGCCCGAGGACGCCGCCGACGTCACCGCGGACACCTTCCTGGTCGTGTGGCGCCGGCTGGCCCACGTCCCGACCGGCGAGGAGACCCGACCCTGGCTGTACGGCGTCGCGCGCCGCGTGCTGGCCAACCACCGTCGCGGCGACCGGCGGCGCTCCTCCCTCGGCGACCGGCTCCGTCGTGAGCTGGCGGCGACGGTCCCCGACGCGAGCGACGACGTGGTGCAGCGCGCCGACGTGACCGCGGCGATGCGACGGCTCAGCGCTCGCGACCAGGAGGTGCTCGAGCTGCACCTGTGGGAGGGCCTCGAGCCGCGCGAGATCGCCGAGGTGCTCGGCCTCGCCTCCGTGGTGGTGCGGCCGCGGCTCTCGCGGGCCCGGGCCCGGCTGCGCGACCTGCTCGGCAACGATCCCGAGCCACCCGGACATCACTCCACCAGACACCCGCAGCTCACCCGGAAGGAGCAGCCGTGAACCCGAAGCTCACCGACGACGCCGTCGCCGACCTGCCGCTGCACCACGGGCGGGCCGAGCTCCTGGAGGAGATCATGCGCAGCCCCGCGCTCGACGACCGTCCCGTCGCCGCCCCCGAGACCCGCCGCCGGCACAGCTGGCTCGCGCCCGTCGCCGCGGCTGCGACCGTGGCCGCGCTCGCCGCCGGCTCCGCCTGGTGGGCGAGCTCCGGCGGCCCCGACCCGGAGTCGACGCCGGTCGCGGGCGGCGGTGCGCAGGCCGGCGCGCCGGCCGGGCCGGACGGCGCCTACCGCGCCGTCCTCGAGGCCGACGGGTGGACGCTCGAGAGCGCCTACACGGACCCGACCTACGAGACCGGCGAGATCGGCTACGCCCAGGGCGACCGGACGCTCGAGATCGACTGGTACCCCGCCTCGGACTACGACAGCCGGTACGACGACCGCCGCCACATCACCGACCCACCGTCCGACGGCACGCCGGTCGACGTGCTCGGGCTGCGCGGCAGCATGTGGGCCTACTCCGCCGACGACCACACGGTGATCCGGCCGGTCGAGCACGGCCACTACCTCGAGGTCCGGGGCAGCGGCATGGACCAGCAGGAGTACGTCGCCCTGCTCCGTGAGCTGCGGCTCGTGGACGCCGACGGGTTCGACGCGGCCCTGCCGGACGGCTTCGTCAGCAACGCCGAGCGGAGCTCGCAGATCGACGCGATCCTGGACGGGATCGAGGCCAAGGCCGGCACGCTCCTGCCCGCCGGCGTCCCGCGGGCGTCCATCACCTCGGACCAGTCCGACCCCTACCAGCTCGGCGCCGAGGTCACCGGGCAGGTGGCCTGCGCGTGGGTGGGGCAGTTCGCCGAGGCGAAGCGCACCGGCGACGAGTTCGCGCTCCAGGAGGCGGTCGGCGTGATGGAGACGGCGTACCGGTGGCCGGTGCTGGACGAGATGAACGACCGCGGCGACTGGCCCGAGTGGATCTGGTCGATGGTCGACGACATGGACGCCGGCCGGGTGCCGCCGGGGTGGCAGCAGAGCTGCCAGCCCTAGCGTCCGCTACCGGCCGCGGGCCGGGTCGTCCCGCAGCGCCCGCACCGCCATCGCCAGCGCCGCGCACAGCAGCACCAGGCCGGTGAGCAGTGCGGCGCGGAGCGCGGCGCCGGCGCCGTGGGCGGCGAGGGTGAGCTGGAAGACCGTCATCGAGAGGGCGGCGCCGATGGAGGCGCCGATGCGCTGGCCGGTCTGGAGCGCGCCGCCGGCGGCCCCGCCCATCCGGGGCGGCACGTCCTCGAGCGAGAGCGTCATGTTGGGGGAGACCACGCCGCCCCCGCCGAGCCCCGCGAGGAAGGACGCCGGCACCGCCACCATCCACAGCGTCCCGCTGCCGGCCTCGGGCACGAGCAGGGCGACCAGCAGGACGCCGGTCATCATCACCACGAGCGCCAGCACGGTGACCCGGCGGTGCAGGGTCGAGACGACCCGCCCCGACAGCGGTGCGGTGATCGCGGAGCCGGCGGCGAACGGGCACATCAGCAGACCCGCCGCCAGCGCCGAGAGCCCGAGCTGCTCCTGGTAGTAGACCGACAGCACGAGGAAGAACCCGGTGAAGCCGGTGAAGTACAGCGTCCCGACCGCCACGCCGTTGGCGTAGCCGGGCGTCTGTCGCAGCAGGCCGACGTCGAGCAGGGGTGCGCCCCCGGTGCGCACCAGTCCGTGCTCCCGTCGTACGAACGCGATGCCGAGGGGTACGGCGCCGAGCAGGAGCAGCAGCGGCAGCCGGCCGCCGCCCTCGGCGGCCACGGTGGGCAGCAGGACGCACAGCACCGCGCCGCCCAGCAGCGCCGCGCCCAGCAGGTCCAGCCGGACGCCGGTCTCGCGCAGCTCGCGCGGCCGCTCCGGCACCATCCGGGCGACCGCGACCATCGCCGCGAGCCCGATCGGCACGTTGACGAGGAAGATGTAGCGCCAGCCGTGCTCCTCGCCGAACGCCGCGATGATCAGGCCGCCGAGCACCGGTCCGGTGGCCGAGCTGATCGACACCACGAGGCCGAAGAGCCCGAACGCGCGGGCCCGCTCCGGCCCCCGGAACAGCTGCTGGATCAGCCCGGAGTTCTGCGGCGTCAGCAGCCCGGCGCTGGCGCCCTGCACCAGCCGGCCGACCACGACCCACAGGGCGGTCGGGGCCAAGCCCACCCCGGCGCTCGCGACGATGAAGCCGGTCAGCCCGATGAGCATCATCCGGCGCCGGCCGTAGGCGTCGCCGAGCCGGCCGCCGGTCACCAGCGTCAGCCCGAAGGCCAGCGCGTAGCCCGAGACCACCCACTGCACCGTCGCGGCGCTCGTGTGCAGCCCGGTCCGGATCGACGGGATCGCGACGTTGACGATCGTGACGTCGAGCAGCGCCATGAAGCCGATCACCAGGGACACCGCGAGGATCCGCCAGCGCCGGGGATGGGGCTGCTCCTCCTGGCCGGCCGCGCGCTCCCTCGTGGCCAGCGGCTCCTCCGTCACC
Source organism: Nocardioides sp. (assembly GCF_044226305.1). Lineage (GTDB taxonomy): Bacteria > Actinomycetota > Actinomycetes > Propionibacteriales > Nocardioidaceae > Nocardioides. The sequence goes on from NZ_JBGAHF010000005.1 coordinate 3,248, forward strand.
CGGTCATGGTTCCCGCGGCAGGATGGGGGCATGCACCCCGCGAGCAGGCGGGCGGTCGACCTCACGGTGACCGGCCGGGTCCAGGGCGTCTCGTTCCGTGCGTACGCCGAGCAGGAGGCCGCCCGCGTCGGCGTGACCGGCTGGGTGCGCAACGAGCCCGACGGCACGGTCACCGCGCACGCCGAGGGGCCGCCGGAGGCGGTGGCGGCGTTCGTGCGCTGGTGCCACGAGGGCCCGTCGTGGGCGCGGGTCGAGCGCGTCGACGTCCGCGAGGCCGCGGACGTCGGCGCGACGTCGTTCCGCGTGCGCTCCTGACCCGGCGGGCCCGACTCCGGGGGCAATCCCTGGACTTCGGGGGTGAAGTTTCGGCCCCGAAGTGATGGTTTCCCCGGAGAACCGGGGAAACCGGCAGCCCGGCGCACCACCCCGGCCGACGACTGCCTCAGATCCGGGCGTGCCCGCCCCAGTTCGCGAGCTTGGTGGCGACGGCGTGCAGGTCGGCGCGGCGGACGTCGTCCGGGACCGGCGGCAGGACGTCGTCCCACTCGACGGCGTAGGACCCCTTGATCTGCGCGAACCCCTCGGGCCGGGCGAAGAACCAGACGTGGGTGTGGGCGCTGCCGTCGCCCCAGCGGTTGACGTGCACGCGGCCGATCCCGGGCAGGGACTCGATGATCCGGACCAGCCGGCTGGAGATCCGGCCGAGCTCGGAGGCGTGGTCGTCGTCGAGCCCGCCGACGTCGACGTGCTCACGGGTCCACAGGGTCAGGACCAGCGGCAGGCCGGTCGGCTCGGCCGAGGTGGTGAGCACCCAGCGCTCGTCCTCCCAGACCGTGTCGGTCGGCAGGGTGCCGGCGCAGAACCCGCAGTCGGCCCCGCCGTCCTCGCCGGCGCGCGGCTGCTCGGCGCCCGGCTCCTGGAGGACCTTGGGGACGACGGCCCCGTCGACCGACTCCCACGGGAACACGTCCCAGGTGCTCATCTCGGGAGCGGACAGGCGACCGCCCTCCCCCGAGGCGAGGACTCGCGCGTACATCTCCGCTGCAGACTCCGGCATGGCGTCACTCTGCCAAACCCGACTTGCACGCCGGGTCGGCGGCCCCCAAGGATCACGGTCATGGGTGTCCCCGTCACCGTCTCCATCACGCGGACCGTCGCGTCCGGCCACGGCGACGAGATGCTCGCGTGGATCCGCGCGGGGTCGGCGCTCGCCACCCGCTTCGAGGGGTTCCTCGGCTCCGGGTGGGTGCGCCCCGCTCCCGACTCCGACGAGTGGCACATGCTCTACCGGTTCGCCGACGAGGGCTCGCTGGCCACCTGGGAGGCGTCGCCGCAGCGGGCCTGGTGGCTGGGCGCGGCGCAGGGCCTGGTCGGGGAGTCCCGCGTCGAGCGGCGCACCGGCATCGAGGGCTGGTTCGACCCGCCGGTCGCCCGTGACGTCCAGGACCTCCGGCCGTCGGCACCGGCCCCGCCCCGGTGGAAGCAGGCGGTGGTGATCTTCCTCGTCTTCTACCCGCTGAGCGTGCTGGCCAACTGGGCGGCCGGGCACACCATCGCGTCCTGGTCGCTGCCGCTGCGGGTGCTGGCCGTCGTGCTGGTGATGACCCCCGTGATGACCTACGCGGCGCTGCCGTGGATCACCCGGCGGATGGAGTGGTGGCTGCAGGGGCGTCCGGCCCCGTGGCGCCGTACCTGAGGCCGGTCAGGCCGGCGGGTCGATCTCCGCGCGCAGCACGGCCGGGTCGAGGAGACCCTCGAGCTGCTCGTCGACCGGGTGCTCCGAGGGCTGGTCGGGGAAGTCGTGCTCGTGCGCGATGTGCTCGACGAGCTCGTTCTCGTGCGCCAGCGACTCCGCGGGCGGCTCGGCCGCGACCGCACCGAAGTCGGGGTGCGGGGCCGGCTCCGTCATGGCGCGACCCTAGCGGCGCGGCGCCGACCGCACCTGCGGTTCGGCCGGGTTCGCCCGGGTTCGTCCGGGCCGGGCCGCGCCGTCGACCTCCATAGTCGACTGGACCAGTGGACTATGCTGGGGCGCATGACCGTCGAGACGCTGCCGCCGATCCCGTCGTACGACGACGGCGTCCGGGTCGTGGTGCCCGCGCCGAGCGCCGGCCCCGGCAACTGGGCGGGCGCGGCGAGCGCGGTCCTCGTCGACGGCACCTTCTGGCTGACCTACCGGGTCCGCCGGCCGCTGTCCGAGGGTCGCGGGGTCACGGTCGTGGTCGCGCGGTCCGCCGACGGGGTGGTCTTCGAGCAGGTCGCCGAGGTGCACCGCGACGCGTTCGGGTGCGAGTCCTTCGAGCGGCCGGTCCTGGTGCCGGTCCCGGGCGTCGGCTGGCGGCTCTACCTCTCCTGCGCGACGCCGGGCTCCAAGCACTGGTGGGTGGACAGCCTCACCGCCGCGACCCCCGAGGGCCTGGCCGACGGCGTGCGGCAGGTCGTCCTCCCCGGCGACGACCGGGTGGCGGTCAAGGACCCGGTGGTCGAGCGGACGGTCGTGGCTGGGCAGGAGGGCTGGCGGATGTGGCTGTGCTGCCACCCGCTCACCGAGGCCGGCGCGGAGGATCGGATGACCACCCGGCTGCTCACCAGCCTCGACGGGCTCGCCTGGGAGGACCACGGGGAGGTGCTCGCCGGCCGGGCCGGCCGCTGGGACGCCCGGGGCGCCCGGGTGACGACCGTGGTCGCGCAGCAGCCGCTGACCGTCCTCTACGACGGCCGCCCGGACGCCGAGTCCAACTGGCACGAGACCACCGGGGTGGCGCGCTGGGACGGGATCCGTCTGGTCGCCGACGACGAGGACCCGGTCGCCTCGCCGTTCTCCGACGGCGCGTGGCGCTACGCCTCCGCCGTCTCGCTGCCCGACGGTCGGACCCGCTTCTACGTCGAGGCTGCCCGCGCCGACGGCGCGCACGACCTGGTCACCGTCGTCGGCTGAGCCGAGCTCAGGCCGAGGTGCGCCGCTGGTCGAACGCGCCGCGGCTGGTGGTCGAGAGCCAGTCGGAGAAGTCCTCGCCGGTCAGCCGGGAGAGCAGCGCGATGTCGCGGTCGAAGGTCGGCACCAGCCGCTCCCGCTGACCGGGGTCGAGGTGCGGGCGGGGTCCCGCCTGGGGCCCGGCCAGCCGGCTGACCAGCGGTGCGCTCGCCCGGCGCCAGACCTCCGGGCGCACGAACTGCCCGGCCCAGGCGCCGGCGCGGACCGCCGGGCCGAGCACCCGCGGGCGCCAGCCGGGCTCGACGTACGAGCGGGCGTTGTCGCGCGGGATCGAGGCGATGACGCCGGGGGAGATGCCGAGGAACCGGCAGGTCCGGTCGACCGTGCCGCGCGGGTCGTCCACGACGTCGCGGTAGCGCAGCACCAGCACCCGCGAGCGGTCGACGTACTGGAAGAGGTGCTCGAGCTGCTCGCCGTACATCCCGAGCTCGCGGTAGCGCCAGAACGGCGCCCAGCCGGCGTGCACCCGCGCGTCCTGGAGCGCGAAGGCCTCCTCGAAGTCCGGCACCTGCTCGAGGCCGTCGGACCACAGGTGCATCCAGTTCGAGTAGGCACGGTCGATCGGGTCGCGCACGACCGCGACCAGCCGCACGTCCGGCAGCGCCTCGGCGATCCGTCGGTGGGCGCCGCGGCTCCACAGGTAGAACGGGGTGCTCTCGCCGCGGATGCTGCCGGCGGGCGCCTCGGCGAACAGGGCGGCGTACTCCTCGGCCCGCCAGGTCCACTCCTGCTGGGAGTGCGCGTCGCCCGGGCCGCGCCACGCCGGCGGCGGGGCGCCGTCGCAGAGCCAGTACTTCGGCTCCTTCGGCTGGGTCATGAAGACCTCGGGGTGCTGGGCGAGCGCGGCGTGCAGGGCCGTCGTCCCCGCCTTCGGGGCGCCGACGATGAGGAAGTCCGGCTGGGGCGTCCGCGTCACGAAACCAAAGTAACCCGATAGGGGAAGGAGGGAAACCCTCCTCCCTAGAGTGGGACCGTGCCCGACCTCAACATCCCGGCGGCCCCCGTCATCGCGGGTGCCTCGCACCTGCACAGCGGCAAGGTGCGCGACCTCTACGAGCTGGCGAGCGGGGACCTGCTCATGGTCGCCAGCGACCGGATCTCGATCTTCGACTTCGTGCTCGACACGACCATCCCGGACAAGGGCGAGATCCTCACCCGGATGTCGCTGTGGTGGTTCCGGCAGCTGGCGGACCTGGTGCCCAACCACGTGGTCTCGACCGACGTGCCGGAGCAGGTGCGGGGCCGGGCCGTGGTGTGCGAGCGGCTGGCCATGTACCCGGTCGAGTGCGTCGCCCGGGGCTACCTCACCGGATCGGGACTCCTCGACTACCGCGCGTCCGGCGAGGTGTGCGGGATCGCCCTGCCGGCCGGCCTCGAGGACGGCAGCCGGCTGCCGGAGCCGGTCTTCACGCCGGCCACCAAGGCCGAGCTCGGCGAGCACGACGAGAACGTCTCCTACGACGCGGTCGCGACGACCGTCGGTGCGGAGCGGGCCGCCGAGCTGCGGGACCTCACCCTCGCCGTCTACGGCCGGGCGGAGGCGGTCGCCCGCGAGCGCGGCATCATCCTGGCCGACACCAAGCTCGAGTTCGGCGCCCGGCCCGACGGCACCACGGTGCTCGGCGACGAGGTGCTGACCCCGGACTCCTCCCGGTTCTGGCCGGCCGACCAGTGGCGCCCGGGACAGGCGCAGCCGTCGTACGACAAGCAGATCGTGCGCAACTGGGCGCTGTCGCCGGAGTCCGGCTGGGACCGGGCCTCCGGCGAGGCGCCGCCGCCCCTGCCACCAGAGGTCGTCGAGCGCACCCGCAGCCGCTACGTGGAGGCCTACGAGCTGCTGACCGGGGAGCGGTTCTGAACGGCGTGGGCGGGATGCCCGGCGGCACGGTGGCCTTCCCGGTCGCGCCCGACGTCGCCTTCGACTACCTCGTCGACCCCGCGAACCGCGCCGAGTGGCAGTCCTCGCTGCGCCGCGTGGACCACGTGGCCGGCGATGTGGGGGTCGGCCAGCACTGGGTCGACGTGACCAAGCCCGGGCTGCGCCCGCTGATGCGGACCACCGTCTTCGAGCGGCCCGCCCGCTGGGCGGAGTCGGGGAGCTGGCACGGCGTGACCGCGGACCTCGAGCTGAGGTTCACCGCCACGCCGGGCGGCTGCGACGTGGCGTTCGGCTTCCGGGTGCGGATGCTCGGACCGGTCGGCCGTGCCTTCACCGCGGCGAGCGTGCCGGCCGTGCGGTCCGACCTGCGCCGGGCGGCGGAGGTCCTGTCGCGCCGCTCGTGACCGGTGAGTAGGTTGGCCGCGAGACCCGAGTGATGGAGGCCACACCGTGACGACGTACAACCTGGCGACGCTGCTCGAGGAGAGCGCGCAGAAGTACCCCGAGCGCACCGCCGTCGTGCTGCCCCGTCCCGACGGCGAGGCCACCCGGCTCTCGTACGCCGAGGTGGACGCGTTCGCGAACATGGTCGCCAACCTGCTCGTCTCCCGCGGCATCCGGCCCGGCGACAAGGTCGCGCTGACCTGCCCGAACCTGCCCTACTTCACCGTCGTCTACTTCGGGATCCTCAAGGCCGGTGCGACCGTCGTGCCGCTCAACGTGCTCCTCAAGGGCCGCGAGGTCGCCTACCACCTCGGCGACTCCGACGCGAAGGCCTACTTCTGCTTCGAGGGCACCCCGGAGCTGCCGATGGGCGAGGCCGGGCACACCGGGTTCTCCCAGGTCGACGGCTGCGAGCACTTCTTCGTGATCACCGCCGACCTCGCGTCGCCGTCCCCGATCGACGGCGTGGAGACGATGGCGCAGGCGATGGGCGGCCAGCCCGCGACCTTCGAGAGCATCGCGACCGACGAGGACGACACCGCGGTCATCCTCTACACCTCCGGCACCACCGGACAGCCCAAGGGTGCCGAGCTGCGGCACCGCAACATGCGCGACAACGCCCTGCTGGGCGTCGAGCTCTTCGGCGCGAGCGCCGACCGGCCCGACACGTTCCTGTGCGTGCTGCCGCTGTTCCACTCCTTCGGCCAGACCGTGTGCCAGAACGGCGCGTTCGCCTTCGGTGGCACGGTCGTCATGCTGCCGCGGTTCGAGGCGCACGCCGCGCTGCACCTGATGCTCCGGGAGGGGATCACCTTCTTCGCCGGCGTCCCGACGATGTACTGGGGCCTGCTGGGTGCGCTCTCCGACGAGCACGACATCGACGTCTCCGAGCTCGCCGCCAACCTGCGCGTGGCGGTCGCCGGTGGCGCCGCCCTGCCGGTCGAGGTGCACCGCGAGTTCGAGAAGCGCTTCGGCGTCACCATCCTCGAGGGGTACGGGCTCTCGGAGACCTCGCCGGTCGCGTCCTTCTCGCGGTACGGCGAGCCGGTGCGGGTCGGCTCGATCGGCACCCCGGTCCCGGGCGTGGAGATGAAGCTGATCGACCCCGCCTCGCCGGAGTGGGCCGAGGTCGAGGGCGGCGACGCGATCGGCGAGATCGCGATCAAGGGCCACAACGTGATGAAGGGCTACTACGCCCGGCCCGAGGCGACCGCCGAGGCGATCCGCGACGGCTGGTTCCGCTCCGGCGACCTGGCCCGGCGGGACGAGGACGGCTGGTACTACATCGTCGACCGGTCCAAGGACATGATCATCCGCGGCGGCTACAACGTGTACCCGCGTGAGGTCGAGGAGGTCCTGATGACCCACCCCGACGTCTCGCTGGCCGCCGTCATCGGGGTCCCCGACGAGAGCCACGGCGAGGAGATCAAGGCGGTCGTCATCCGCAACCCCGGCGCCGCGCTCACCGAGGACGAGCTGGTCGCCTGGGGCAAGGAGCAGATGGCCGGCTACAAGTACCCGCGGATCGTGCAGTTCGTCGACGCCCTCCCGATGACGTCCACCGGCAAGATCCTGAAGCGCGAGCTCTCCTAGCGCCGGGGCGCCGCTGGGGTGAGCGCCCGGGTTGCGCGCCCGGGGTGCGCGCCCGGGGTGCCGGGTCGGCGCTGGCGGGATGACCTGGGGTTCGCCCGGGCTGCGTGCGCAGGTCCCCGGGGCCTGATCGGGCCATGGACTTCCCCGGGTGCGCGGACGAGCGTGGTCGGTCGAGGCCGGCGGCGCGCCGGACACCCCTGGCGCGTCCGTCGCGGCCTCCTGAGGAGGTCAGTCATGGGACTGTTCATGGACGTCCACCACCTGGACGGCGGCGTCAGCGCCGAGGACGTCGCCGGCGCCCACGCGAAGGACCTGGACCTGCAGGCCACCTACGGCGTCGACTACAAGCACTACTGGGTCGACGAGGCCCACGGGAAGATCTTCTGCCTGGTCGACGCCCCGGACGCCGAGACGGCCGCCCGGGTGCACCGTGAGGCGCACGGCCTCGAGGCCGACGAGATCTACCCGGTCACGCAAGGCGCCTGACAGCAGGTCGTGCGCTCACCCCACCCGGTAGCGCACGTGCGTGGCGAGCTCCGAGCCCTCGGTCTCGACCAGCTCCAGCGTGGGCAGCGTGGTGCCGTCGAAGAGCCGCTCACCCGCGCCGAGCACGACCGGGGCGATGTCGAGGGTGAGCTCGTCGAGCTCGCCCGCCGCGATCGCCTGGCGCACGGTCGAGGCGCCGCCGGCGACCGAGACGTCGCCGTCCCCCGCCTCCCGGGCCAGGCGCAGCGCCTCGGCGAAGCCGCCGGTGACGAAGTGGAAGGTCGTCCCGCCCTGCATCTCGATCGGCTCGTGCTCGTGGTGGGTGAGCACGAAGACCGGCGCGTGGTACGGCGGCTCCTCGCCCCACCAGCCCCGCCACGGCTCCGGCCAGCTGTCCCACTCCCCGCGCACCGGGCCGAACATGTTGCGCCCCATGACGTAGGTGCTGCCGGACCGCAGGATCCGGTCGCTCCAGCGGGCGTCGACCTCGTGCTGGTCGGACCCGAGGTGCCAGCGGTGGAGCGCCATCCCGCCGCGACCGAGCGGGTCGTCGAAGCTCTGGTCCGGCCCGGCGACGTACCCGTCGAGCGAGACGGAGATGTGGGCGGTCGTGAAGGTCATGTCGGCTCCGACTCCGGGGGGTGGCGAGTTTCATCGGCCGGCCGACGAATTCCGCTCCGGGACGACGAAGCTTCGTCGTCCACCCGCGAGTTTCGTCGGCCGGCCCGGGGAGCCCGGCGAGGACCTCGCGGGCCTGAGCGGCGACCTTGTGCTCGACGAGCACCTCGTAGCGGGTGGCCACGACCTGGGTCACCGAGGAGAAGTCCCGCTGCCCGCGGGTGAGCGCGTAGCCCAACAGCGCCCACACCAGCCCGAAGAGCGCGCCGAGCAGGATCGTCGACAGGATCATCGCGAGCACGTCCTCGTCGACGAAGAACGAGAAGATCAGCCCCACGAACAGGCCCAGCCACAGGCCGGACAGGATGCCGCCGAGCGCCACCCGTCCCCAGGTCAGCCGCCCGGTGATCCGCTCGACCCGCTTCAGGTCGGTCCCGACGATCATCAGGTGCTCGACCGGGAACTTGTTGTCGCTGAGGAAGTCCACGGCCTTCTGGGCAGCGGCGTAGTCGTCGTACACGGCGAGGGACTGCGGGTACTGCAACCGCAGCGGGTTCATGGCGGGGTTGCCGGAGGGCAGGCTCATGCGGCCAGTCTGCCGCAGCCACCCGTACGCCGGGGCGTCGCGCGCGCCGTACCGCCCGATAGGCTGACCGCCGTGCCTCGCGTAGTCGTCGACGTCATGCCCAAGCCCGAGATCCTCGATCCCCAGGGCAAGGCCGTGCTCGGCGCGCTGCCGCGCCTCGGCTTCACCGGGGTGAGCGACGTGCGCCAGGGCAAGCGGTTCGAGCTCGAGATCGACGGCGAGCTCACCGACGAGGTGCTCGAGCAGGTCCGGCAGATGGCCGCGACCCTGCTCTCCAACCCGGTCATCGAGGACTACACCGTCTCGGTCGAGACCGTCCCCGCCGCCGTGGAGACCCTCCCGTGAGGGTCGGCGTCGTCACCTTCCCGGGCTCCCTCGACGACGTCGACGCCCAGCGCGCCGTCCGGATCGGCGGCCACGAGGCGGTGCCGCTGTGGCACGGCGACCACGACCTCCAGGGGGTCGACGCGGTGGTGCTGCCGGGCGGCTTCTCGTACGGCGACTACCTGCGCTGCGGGGCCATCTCGCGGTTCGCCCCCGTGATGACCGAGGTGGTCGAGGCCGCCGGCCGCGGCCTGCCGGTGCTCGGCATCTGCAACGGCTTCCAGATCCTGTGCGAGTCCCACCTGCTGCCGGGTGCGCTGATCCGCAACGACCACCGCAAGTTCGTCTGCCGCGACCAGCGGCTCCGCATCGAGAACAACCGCACCCCGTGGACCTCGGCGTACGACGACGGCGCCGAGGTCACCATCGTCCTCAAGAACGGCGAGGGCGGGTTCGTCGCCGACACCGAGACCCTCGACCGGCTCGAGGGCGAGGGCCGGGTCGTGGCGCGCTACCTCGACGACAACCCGAACGGCTCGATGCGCGACATCGCCGGCATCACCAACGACCGCGGCAACGTGGTCGGGCTGATGCCGCACCCCGAGCACGCGGTCGAGGCGCTCACGGGCGCCGGCACCGACGGCCTCGGGTTCTTCACCAGCCTGGCCGCGGCCGTCCTGGCGTGAGCCCGCTCCTCCTCTTCCGCCGGGTCGCGATCGCCGAGGCCGTCACCTGGTGCCTGCTGCTGCTCGGCATGGTCCTCAAGTACGTCACCGGCACCACCGAGCTCGGGGTGCGCGTCTTCGGGATGCTGCACGGCGTCGTGTTCATCGCCTACTGCCTCACGACCCTCCTCGTCGCCGTCGACCAGCGCTGGTCGCGCGGCCGGGCGCTGCTCGGGCTGGCCTCGTCCGTCCCGCCGTTCGCGACCGTCCTCTTCGACCGGTACGCCGAGCGGCGCGGCCTCCTCGCGCCCACCTGGCGGCTGCGCTCGGCGGCGCCGGCCGGCCGGCTCGACGCCGTCGCCGGGTGGCTGGTCCGCAAGCCGCTGCACGGGGCCGCGACCGGCGTGCTCGCGGTCGCCGCGCTCACCGGTCTCGCCCTCCTCGCCGGTCCGCCCGCCGGCTGATCCGCGCGGCCCGGACCGGGCACCCGCCCCGACCGCCCGGAACGTCGTCAGGGGGATAGTCCCTGGCCTTTCGGCCCCCACAACGCCCGATCCGGGGCCAGAACGTCAGGGACTACCGCCGCTGGCCGGCCGCGAACGCCTTCCAGCTCACCGACCCGACCACGCCGGACTGCTCGATCCCGACCGACTTCTGCCAGGCCTTGACGGCGATGGTGGTCGTCGCGTCGAAGACGCCGGTCGCCCGGAGGGGGGTGGCCCGGTCGGTGATGGCGTTGAGCGCGCGCTGGACCCGGCGGACGGCCGGTCCGGCCGAGCCGTACTTGACCACGGGCCGGTCGCCCGCGACGAGCAGCGACATCCAGTTGCGCCGGCTCCAGGTCGTCGAGACCGGGAACCCGCGCTTGGCCTGGAAGGCCTGGGCGGCGTCCTGGGTCCGGGCGTTGTAGACGCCGGAGATCCGCCCGCCGAAGAGGCCCTGCTCCTGCAGCAGGCACTGCAGTGCCCGGACCCGGGACGGCGGCGCGGTCACGCTGCCGGTCGCCGGAGCGATGGTGGGGTAGGTGCCGAAGCCGATGTGCACGCCCTCGCAGTGGGTCTCGGGGACGGCGTACGACCCCTTGCCGACGTCGAGGTAGTTGCGGTCGATGTTGATCGTGACGCCGCCCCAGCGCTCGTCGTGGCCGCCCTGGTACTGCTTGATGCGGGCGTGCGGGCGCCAGCCGTCGGCGCGGAGGTACTGCGCCTCGGTCTCGGTGTTGGCGCGGCCGTCCCAGCGGGCGATCCAGATCTGGTCGGGCAGGACGATGTCGCTGCGGCCGTTGTGGCGGGCGTCGTCGAGCATCTTGATGCCCGAGCCGGCGCTCGAGTAGACGCCCGAGAGGTAGCCGAGCTGGTGGATCCGCCACGTCCAGCTGCTGAGGAACGCCAGCGCGGACTCGCGGCAGCGGGTGTCGCGCAGGTCGAAGCCCTCGAGGTCGTAGTAGAGGGTGCTCCCCTCGACGATGCCGAGGGACTTCGCGGCGGCCACGCTGGTCGCGGCCTCGGCGCTGCCCTGCTTGCGCGCCTTGCCGTAACGGCCGTCGGCGCCGGGCTTGGGGATGATGGTGGGGTCGTCGCCGTACCGCGGGAAGCGCGGCTGGCAGGACGCCTGCGGACCGAGGGTGATCGGCAGGATCCGCCAGCCGTGCCGCAGCTGCGTCCGGACCCAGGCCGCGGTCAGCTCCGGCTGGTTGCGGCAGGCGCGCGAGGCGCCGGACATGTAGACGCCCACCGCCAGGAACGGCGAGCTCTGGAGCCAGCGGTCCATCGCCGCCTGGCTCGGGGCGAGGCACTGGTCGAAGCCGTAGCCGGTGAAGTCGCCGGGCGTGACGGGGTTCGCGGCCGCGGGTCCGCGCGCGCTCTCACCGGCGGCCGCGGGGCCGTCGGCCGTCGTCGTCGCGAGCAGGGCGCCGGCGAGGGCCCCGCCGGCGAGGACGGCGATCGTGCGGCGCCACAGGGCGCGGACGGAGGCTGGCATGGCGGTCTCCTGGCACGGGGAAGAGGAGGCTGCCTCGGGTGAGGCGACGTCACCATAACCTCAGGAATCACACCAGTAACAGCAGTTCCGGGTAACTACAGACGTGTAGTTCGCTGGCGCCCGACTTGCAAGGTTTGCTCAACTCCGCCCGCGGTCGTCGGCGGGCGGCGCACGCTGGGCGGACCGGTCGACCTGAGCGACCGGGATCGATCCTGGGGGGAGACGATCATGACCGACACCTGGAGCACCCAGCCGTTCCTCGGACTGGTGCCGCACTTCCACCTCGACCCCGTCGAGGGCGTCCCGCTGGTGAGCACCGACGGCCACTGGTGGTGGGACGGCTACGCGTGGACGCCCACGCCCGACCTGACGGCGGTCGCCGCCGACCTGGAGACGGAGCAGCCGGCCCCCCCGGTGGCGGGCGCCGGCTGATCCGAGGGCCGGGCCGGGGTTCAGGCCGCCTCGGCGGCCACCGCCTCGACGAGCTCGTCGCCCGCGGCGCCGGCCTCGGCCGTCGCCGGTCGCCGGGTGCGGATCACCAGCGCGGTGACCACCAGGGCGAGGGCGGCGAAGGTGGCGGAGGTGAGGAAGGCGGCGGCCATGCCCGGGACCAGCTGGCCCGGCACCGCGCCGGTGGCGTAGACCGACACGATCACACCCACCCCGACGGCCCCGCCGAGCTGCTGCGTGGTCTGCAGCAGCCCCGACGCGGAACCGGCGTGCTCGGGCTCGACGCCCGAGAGCACGATCACCGTCACCGGCATGAACGTCAGCGCGGACGCGATGCCGGCCAGCGCCATCGGCCCGAAGACCGCCGCCAGGTAGGTGTCGCCGGTGCCGATCGTGCTGAGCCACGCGTAGGCCAGCGCGAGCGTGCCGGTGCCGGCCAGCATCATCGCCCGCGGGCCGACCCGGCCGATCAGGGCCGGGGTCACCCGCGAGGTGGCGAAGATGCCCAGGCTGAACGGCAGGAACGCGACGCCGGCCATCAGCGGCCCGAAGCCGAGCACGCCCTGGACGTACTGCACGACCAGGAAGAACATCGACAGGTTCGCGCCGAGCAGCAGGGCCATCACGGCCAGGGCGCCGACGCGGTTGCGGTCGCGGACCAGCCGGGGCTGGACCAGCGGGTGCGGGTGCCGCAGCTCGGTGCGCGCCAGCACTGCCAGCAGCGCGACGCCCACGGCGAACCCGACGACGGTCCGGGTCGAGACCCAGCCGTGCTCCGGCGTACCGATCAGCGTCCACACGAGGGCGACGGCCCCGCCGGTGGCGGTCAGCGCACCGACGACGTCGAACCGCCCCGGGCGGCGCGGCGTCTCGGTGACGAAGCGCGGCGCGAGCAGGATCACGGCGAGGCCGATGGGCACGTTGATGAACAGCGTCCACCGCCAGGAGCCGACGTCGGTCAGGAGCCCGCCGAGGATCAGGCCGATCGACGCGCCGCCCGAGGAGACCGCGCCGAAGAGCGCGAGCGCGCGGTTGCGGGCCGCCTCGTCGGGCGCGCTCGTGGTGAGCAGGGCGAGGACGCTCGGGGCCGCGAGTGCGGCGCCGACGCCCTGGAAGGTGCGGGCGGCGACGAGCTGGCCGGGCGTCTGGGCGAGCCCGCCGAGGGCGGAGCCCAGGGTGAAGACGGCCAGGCCGATCTCGAAGACCTTGAGCCGGCCGAAGACGTCACCGAGCCGGCCGCCGAGCAGCAGCAGACCGCCGAAGGCGAGCGTGTAGGCGTTGAGGACCCACGACAGCGACGCGGGGCCGAAGCCCAGGTCGTCGTCGATGCGGGGGAGGGCGACGTTCACGACGGTGGCGTCGAGGACGATCATCAGCTGCGCGACCAGGACGATCGCGACGCCGGCTGCTGCGCGGCCGGCGTTCGGCGGCAGCTCGCTCGGCAGCTCCCGACCCGGCTGGCGGGCGGGGAGGGAGGTGGCGTTCAGGGACATGTGGGTGAGGTCCTGTTCTGGCCCGACGGGCCGAGGTACAGTAGATCCGGAGGATGACTCCGCTTCCTGGAGAACAATACGGAGACAGTCTCCGTTTAGCAAGCCCCTTTCTCCGACGACCCGACCGACGACCCGACCGAAGGACCACAGAACGTGCGTGCCGATGCCAGGCGCAACTACGACCGGATCGTCGAGGTCGCCCGCGAGGTCTTCCGCGAGCAGGGGTACGACGCCTCGCTCGACGAGGTCGCGAAGCGGGCCGGCGTCGGGCCCGGCACCCTGTACCGGCACTTCCCGAAGCGCGAGAACCTCCTCGACGCGATCATGCAGTCGTGGGTCGACAAGGTCACCGACACCGCCGACAAGGCGCTCACCTACGAGGGCGCGGACCGCGACCTGCTGGTGAACTGGTTCCAGGAGTACGTCGCCCTCATCAGCCAGCACAAGGGCGGTCCCGCCAAGATCACCTCGGCGATGGACGACCCCGACTCCCCGATCCGCACCAAGTGCCAGGTGCTCACCGCCGCGAACGACCGGATCATCGACCGGCTGCGTGCGGACGGGACGCTCCGCGACGGCGTCGAGACGGTCCAGGTCTGCCGCCTCGTGGGCGGCATCGCCTCGGTCGCCGACCAGTCCGACCTCGACGCGGACGCCGTGCGCCCGATGCTCGAGGTCGTCGCCGACGGGCTGCTGAAGCCGGCCTAGCGGATCGGCTCAGCCGATCGACTCAGCCGATCGACTCAGCGATCCGGTTGACGAGCGGCCGGACCACCAGCGTGTAGGTGTCGGCGATCGCCACCTCGCGGTGGTCGCGGTGCGGCGCCACCCGGTCCGGGTGCAGGGCCAGCGTCATGAAGGCCTCGAGGCTGGGGAAGTGGTTGAACCGCACCTGGTCCCAGCTCCGGCCGTCGCCGACGATCGTGCCCTCGACGGCGAACCACCCGGCGAGGCGGACCCCGAGCGGGACCGCCGTTGAAGCGGATCACGTGGATGACCATGACGTCGCCGTCCTCGGCGGTCGAGGGGAACGGCACGTCGGCCCAGTCGGGCTGCTCGATCGGGATCTCGGGCGGCGCGAACGGCTGGGCGCCGATGACGAAGGTCTGCTCCATCCCGGCCTCCTTGTGCACGTACCGCTCGCGGAAGTCGGGGCGGGCCTGCATCTCGATGAACGAGCGGCGGGTCGGGTACTTCACGACGGCGACCCGGTCCCAGCGCGGCGCGTCGCCGAGCAGCTGGTGCTCGACGTCCCCGAAGAAGACGACCTCGGCCCCGATCGCCTCCAGCACGTCGACCGGGGCGTAGGCGTCGTCGGCCTCGCGGCCGGTGAGGGTCGTCTCGCGCCCGTCGAGGTACTCCGCGCGGTCGCGGTACTTCATCAGGTTGATCATCCACACCGGGCCGTCCTCGGCCGCGGGAGTCGTCGCCAGGCGGACGGCGTACTCGTGGTCGACGGTGCCGTACGGCGGGTGGGCCGGGTCGGAGGTCATGGCGGATCCGTTCTCGAAACAACTGGCAGTAGAAGTGACACTAGTTTCGCGTGCAGGCGCGGTCAACGCCCTCGGGACGAGCCCCCCCGTGCGGGTGTGCTCGTGGCGGTGGGTCCGGCGTACAGTGGTGGACAGCCGAGAGTTACTCGTGACCCGCCGCCACGGCGTCTCCGTTCCCGGTTTGACGAGACGAGTTATCCCAGGGACGGCCCATGGAGTTCACCTCACTGCTCACCCAGCACGACGACCATGCCGACCTCGCCGTCAGTGGCGAGCTCGACGCGTTCACCGCCGGCCAGGTGCGTCGCCAGGTCGACGACGCCGTCTTCGACGGCTTCGAGGACTTCGTGGTCGACGTCTCCGACGTCACCTTCGTCGACGCCGGCGGGCTGAGCGTCTTCGTCCGGCTCCGCAACGCGATGGCCGTCCGGGGCGGGGCGATGACCATCACCGTGGCCAGCCCCCGGTTCCGGCAGGTGACCGGCGTCGCCGGCCTCGCCGCCGCCTTCGGGCTCGACGTCACCGCGGTCGACGACGGACACCTGGTCAAGGGCTGCGCCGTCCGCCGGTAGATTGGCCGCGTGCTGGACACCGTCGCCGTCGCCGCCCAGGATCCCGAGCGAGACCAGCCGTGGGCCGACCTCGGTCTCAAGGCCGACGAGTACCAGCGCATCCGCGAGATCCTCGGCCGCCGCCCGACCAGCTCGGAGCTGGCGATGTACTCGGTCATGTGGAGCGAGCACTGCTCCTACAAGAGCTCCAAGGTGCACCTCAAGCAGTTCGGCGAGCTGGCCCAGGAGACCCCGGCCGGCAAGATGCTGGCCGGCATCGGCGAGAACGCCGGCGTCATCGACATCGGCCAGGGCTACGCCGTCACGTTCAAGATCGAGTCGCACAACCACCCGTCGTACGTCGAGCCGTACCAGGGTGCGGCGACCGGGGTCGGCGGCATCGTCCGCGACATCCTCGCGATGGGGGCCCGGCCGGTCGCGGTGATGGACCCGCTGCGGTTCGGCCCGCTCGACGCCGACGACACCCACCGGGTGCTGCCCGGGATCGTCGCCGGCGTGGGCGGCTACGGCAACTGCCTCGGCCTGCCCAACATCGGCGGCGAGGCGGTGTTCGACCCGACCTACCTCGGCAACCCGCTGGTCAACGCGCTGTGCGTCGGCGTGCTGCGGCACGAGGACCTGCACCTCGCCAAGGCGAGCGGCGTCGGCAACAAGGTGATCCTCTACGGCGCCCGCACCGGCGGCGACGGCATCGGCGGGGTCTCGGTGCTGGCGTCGGAGACCTTCGACGCGGACGGGCCCGCCAAGCGGCCCAGCGTGCAGGTCGGCGACCCGTTCATGGAGAAGCTGCTCATCGAGTGCACGCTCGAGATCTTCGCCGCCGACCTGGTCGCCGGCATCCAGGACCTCGGCGGCGCGGGGCTGTCGTGCGCGACCTCCGAGCTCGCGTCCGCGGGCGACGGCGGCATGCACGTCGAGCTCGACCGGGTGCCGCTGCGCGACTCCACGCTCGCCCCCGAGGAGATCCTCATGAGCGAGTCGCAGGAGCGGATGATGGCCGTCGTCGAGCCCGGCGACGTCGCCGCGTTCATGGCGATCTGCGAGAAGTGGGACGTCGAGGCCGTCGTCGTCGGCGAGGTCACCGACACCGGGCGGCTGCACATCGACTGGCACGGCGAGCGCGTCGTCGACGTACCGCCGCGGTCGGTGGCGCACGACGGGCCGACCTACCAGCGTCCGTTCGACCGCCCCGAGTGGCAGGACGACGTCCAGGCCGACGGCGCGGAGACCCTCCCGCGCCCGGCGACCGGCGACGACCTGCGCAAGACGCTGCTCACCCTCGCGGCCAGCCCGAACCTCTGCGACAAGTCCTGGATCACCGACCAGTACGACCGCTACGTGCGCGGCAACACCGTCCTCGCGCAGCCCAGCGACAGCGGGATGATCCGCGTCGACGAGGAGACCGACCTCGGCGTCGCGGTGTCGACCGACTGCAACGGGCGCTACGCGCTGCTCGACCCGTACGCCGGCGCGCAGCTCGCGCTGGCCGAGGCCTACCGCAACGTCGCCACCGGCGGCGCGACCCCGCTGGCGGTCTCGGACTGCCTCAACTTCGGCTCGCCGGAGGACCCGGCCGTGATGTGGCAGTTCGCCGAGGCCTGCCGGGGGCTCAAGGACGCGTGCGCCGAGCTCGGCATCCCGGTGACCGGCGGCAACGTCAGCCTCTACAACCAGACCGGGGAGACCGCGATCCTGCCGACCCCGGTGGTCGCGGTCCTCGGCGTGATCGACGACGTCACCCGCCGGACGCCGTCGGCCTGGTCGGCCGCGGGCGAGCGGGTGTTCCTGCTCGGCGAGACCCGCGAGGAGCTGTCCGGCTCCGAGTGGGCGCACGTCGTGCACGGCCACCTCGGCGGGCTGCCGCCGCGGCTCGACCTCGAGGCCGAGCGCCGGCTGGCGGAGCTGCTCCGTGAGGGGGTCGGCCTGGTCACCTCCGCGCACGACCTCTCCGAGGGCGGGCTGGCCCAGGCGCTGGTCGAGGGCGCGCTGCGGCACGACGTCGGCGTCTCGGTCGCGGTGCCGGGCGACCCGTTCGTCGGCCTGTTCAGCGAGTCGACCGGCCGGGTGCTGGTCACCGTCCCCGACGGCGACGCGGAGCGGCTGGTCGAGCTGGCCGAGCGGCACGGGGTCCCGATCGCCGCGCTCGGCGTCACCGGGGGCGCGGCGCTCGCCGTGGACGGCCAGCTCGAGGTCCCGCTGGACGAGCTGCGCGCCGCCTGGACGGCGACCCTGCCGTCGGCGCTCGCCTGACCGACCCGCCCCGGGGACGATCCGCTACGAACAGTGGGTGTGCGCCGTCGTACCCTGCTCTCCCTGCCCGCGCTGGGCGGGCTCGTCGCGCTCGCGGCGTGCGGGCGTGAGGAGGACCGGCCGGTGAGCGGACCGCGGGAGGGCCGGCACGCGTACGGCGAGCACCCGGCCCAGTTCGCGGAGCTGACGCTGCCGGCGGGCGACCCGCGCGGGGTCGCGGTGCTGGTGCACGGCGGCTTCTGGAAGCCGGAGTACGGCATCGAGTACGCCCGCCCGCTCGTCCCGAGCCTGGTCGCGGCCGGCTGGGCGACCTGGGCCGTCGAGTACCGGCGCGGCACCGGCGCGGCCGACACCCTCGGCGACGTGCGCGCCGCGGTCGACGCCCTCCCGATGGGGGCCGACGTGGTCGTCGGCGTCGGGCACTCCGCCGGGGGACACCTGGCCATCTGGGCAGCCGCGGGCGGCGGGCTGACCCACGTCGTGAGCCAGGCCGGCGTGCTCGACCTGCGCTCGGCGTACGACGAGGGGCTCGGCGGCGGCGCGGTCGAGCGCTTCCTCGGCCACCCGCCCGGGCCCGCCGACGCGGGTGTCGACCCGATCCGGATGGTCCCGCTCGGCGTGCCGGTCTGGTGCGTGCACGGCCGCGAGGACGACGTGGTGCCGATCAGCCAGTCGCGTGCCTACGTCGACGCGGCCCGCTCCGCCGGCGCGACCGCCCACCTCGTCGAGGTCGAGGGGGACCACTTCACCGTCGTCGACCCGGACTCCGACGCCTGGGCCCGCCAGCTCGACCTGCTCGCCCGGATCGCCGGTTGAGCCGAGACGCTCGACCCGACCGTCAGCCGGGGAGGACCGAGATCTTCTGCCAGATCTTGCGGGACATCCCGAGGGTGAGCTCCTCGATGGTGCTGACGGTGTCGAGGACGACCGCGTCGCGGGACTCCTCGGCGCACAGGGCGGAGGTCTTGCCGATCAGGCTGAGCAGCTCGGAGCAGTAGCTGAGGTAGCGCTCCATCTGGTCGCGGTCGAGGTCGTCGTGCGTGCCCGCGTCGGTCGGGTGGAAGCCGGGGCGCAGCCGTTCGGGGTCCTTGGTCAGCTGGTGCATGTCGACGACGTGCGCGAGCGACCGCAGCTGGTGGAGGAGGCCGAGCAGGTCGCCGCGCTGCAGCCGCTCCGGGAAGGTGTAGAGGAAGAAGATCGCGATCGCCGCGAAGACCAGGTCGTTGATGGTGGTCTCGATCAGCGGCAGCCAGTCGAGCCCGTCGGGGCCCTGGTCCCCGACCGCGGTGCGGAGGGCGAGCCCGAGCGCCACCACGGTCGCGACCAGGATCGCGGCGATGAGCGTGCGGGAGACGAGGCGGGCGGTGCGGATCCGCCCGCGGACCAGGCTCCCGGTGAGCCGCACCTCGCTGACCAGGCCGAGCAGGGCGTCGGCCACGTGCACCAGGTTGCGGTCGGCGAACCGCTCCGCGATCCGGTTGCGCAGCCGGGCCACCGTGTCCGCGACCGGCTCGGCGTCCAGCTTGTCGAGGGAGTGGCCCACGGCCGAACGGTAGTCCCTACCGACGCCCCACGTGCTCGGCCAGGCGTACGGCGGCGTGCCGGACCAGGTCCGCGAGCTCCGGGTCGGTCACGGCCTGCTCGGGCGCGCGCCCGAAGGTCAGCGCGGCCGGCTGGGTGAGCCAGACCCACAGCCGCCACGGGTCCATCCGCGCCGCGAGCAGCGGCTCGAGCAGCGGCGCGACGTCCGGCCGGACCTCGCCGTCCGGCGTGAGCTGGAACGCCGGGACCACCACCCCGTCCTCCACCGGTACGACGAGCAGCCGGTGCGTCTGCGCCGCCTTGTGCACCGCGAACCGGGTGGCCTCCGTCGAGGTCCCGCGCAGCTCGCCGAGCGTCTCGTAGGTGAACCACGGCGTCGCGAGCAGCTCGGTCCGCAGCCGGGCCTGCCGGGCGAGGACGACCAGCCCGACCGGGACGGCGTGCTCCGGGTCCTCACCGACGCTGCGCAGGACGCTCTCGAGGTCCTCGAGCCGGTCGGGCTCGGTCCACACGGCGTGGCCGTCGGCGTCCCGGGTGAAGGTCGGCAGCCCGGCCTCGGCGAGCGTCCCGGCGAGGCCGAGTCCCTCCAACCAGCCGGCGAGCCGGTCCGCGTCCTCCTGCGTCACCGCTCCAGCCTGCCGCATGCCCGTGGCGCACCCGCTCCCCGGGTTGGCCCGAGGGCCACACTCGGAGGCATGGACCACGAGATCACCCCGGAGATGTTCGAGCAGCCGTC
The DNA here is from genome assembly GCF_044226305.1 of Nocardioides sp. Lineage (GTDB taxonomy): Bacteria > Actinomycetota > Actinomycetes > Propionibacteriales > Nocardioidaceae > Nocardioides. Next base: position 23,354 of record NZ_JBGAHF010000005.1, read on the forward strand.
GTGGGACGAGCGGTACGGCGGCGCGGACCGGGTCTGGAGCGGCCGCCCGAACGCGGTGCTGGTGACCGAGGCGTCCGGCCTCCCGCCCCGGCGGGCGCTCGACCTCGGCTGCGGCGAGGGCGGGGACGCGATCTGGCTCGCCGAGCGCGGCTGGCAGGTCACGGCGGTGGACTTCTCCGAGGCGGGCCTGGAGCGCGCGGCCGCCCACGCCGCCGAGCGCGGCGTCGCCGACCGGGTCGAGTGGCGGCACGCCGACCTGCGGACCTGGGCGCCGGAGGGCGAGGAGTGGGACCTGGTGACCTCGCACTTCCTGCACCTGCTCGGGGACGGCATGGCCGGCGCGACCCGGCAGATGGCGGCCGCCGTCGCACAGGGCGGGACGCTGCTCGTGGTCGGCCACCACCCCGACGACGAGCACACCGGGCTGCGGTGGTCGCTGCCCGGAGTGCTGTTCACCGCGGACGACCTCGCCGCGGCGGTCGACCCGGCCGCGTTCGACGTACGAGCCGAGGCCCGGCCGCGGACCGAGTCGCACCACGGTGACGAGCACGCCGTCACCGACGCCGTGCTGGTCGCCGTCCGGCGGTGAGGCCAGGAGGTCAGGCGGCCACCGGCACCGCGGCGACGGGGGCCTCGAAGCGCTCCCACGCCGCCGGCCGCGGGACCGAGCGCACCGACCGCGACAGCGTGGGGATCATCGCCACCGCCGCGGTGAGGACGCCCAGCACCAGGATCGCCGCCTGGCCGCCGAGGGCCGAGAGCAGCACGCCGGCGATCACCGGCGAGAGCGGCAGCATCGACATCGACACGAACTGCGACGCCGACTGCACGCGACCGATGAGCTCGGGCGGGGTGACCGCGACCCGGTAGGACTGGATGCCGGCGTTGCCGGCCGGGTTGAGCAGCAGGCCCAGCCCGAGCGCGGCCGCGACGACCGCGGGCTGGTTCCAGAACGCCATCGGCACCACGAGCGGCACGAAGGACCAGGCGATCGCGACGGTCAGCGAACCGGTCGCCACCCGGTCGATGACCCAGGGCGCGAGCACCGCGCCCACGATGCCGGCCGCGCCGGCCACGCCCTCGACCAGGCCGATCTGGAACGACCCGAAGCCGCCCTCGATCAGGCGCAGGACCGCGACGAAGAACAGCGCGTTGACGGTGAGGTTGGCCAGGGCGCCCCAGACGGTCAGGACGCGGAAGAACGGCTGCCGCAGGATGAACCGCACGCCCTCACCGAGGTCGTGGACCGGCCGGCGCCGGGGTCCGTCGTACGGCGCCGGCGCGAGGTCGGTGCGCAGCCGGCCGAGCAGCACCCAGCTGACCGCGAACGACACCGCGTCCGCCGCGAACGGCAGCCAGCGGGCGATGCTGTAGAGCACGCCGCCGAGGGGGGCGCTCAGCAGCGAGGCGACGTGCAGGCGGGCCTGGTTCTGGCTCAGCGCCGTCGGCAGCTCGTCGGTCGGCACCACCGTGCGGACCGCCGACATCTCCGCGGGGGCGAACAGCCCGGCGCCCACTCCGGTCAGCAGGGCGACGACCAGCAGGTGCGCGACGGTGAGCACGTCGAGCACGCCGGCCACCGCGACCGACGTGTAGAGCAGCACGCCGGACCCGCTCGCGACCCGCATGATGCGGCGCCGGTCGACCCGGTCGGCCAGCACCCCCGCCGGCAGCAGGGTGCCGGCGAGGCCGAGCAGGTGGAGCGCCTCGCTCGCCGCCGCGAGCAGCGCCGAGCCGGTGAGCGCGTAGGTGAGCAGCGGGAAGACGAACATCGTCATCCGGCTGCCGATCTCGCTCACGGTCTGGCCGACCCAGAGCGCGGTGAAGTCGTGGTTCCGGGCGAGGGAGCGGTACGACGGCATGTCCGCACCATATGTTGCGCAATAATAGTTGCGCAAGAGTGCGTGCGGAATTCGCGCTAGCATGGCGACGTGACCTACCCGAACCGGAGCCAAGCGGTCCACGACCCCAAGGTGCTGCGCGCGATCGCCCACCCGGTCCGCAACCGGATCCTCACCGAGCTCGCCGCGAGCGGCCCGATGCGCGCGGCCGACCTGGCGCGCGAGCTGGACCTGCCCGCCAACCAGATGAGCTTCCACCTGCGTCAGCTCGCCAAGTACGGCCTGGTCGAGGAGGACCACGACGCCGCGCGCGACAAGCGTGACCGGGTGTGGCGGCCGGTGGCGCCCGACGGGTTCTCGGTCAACCTGACCGACCTGGAGAAGCAGCCCGGCGGCAAGGCGGCCTCGTCGGTCTACCGCCAGCACGCCGCCGGCTGGGGACACGTGGTGGTGGACGCGGCGTACAGCGACGACCGCCGCGACCCCGCGACGTTCCGGACGGTCACCGAGCAGGCGGTCCGGCTCACCGTCGACGAGGCCAAGGAGCTGGCCGGCGAGCTGGACGACGTCGTCACCCGGTGGCTCGACCGGACCCGCGGCCGCGACCCCGAGCGGACGACGTACCTCTGGTTCTCGGTGCTCCAGCCCTACCCGGGGGACCGGGCGAAGGACGGGGACTGATGCCGGCCCGCCTGAGGCCGGCGCCGGTGGCCGAGGTGTCCGCGGCGCTGGCCCGGGTCGGGTCCGGCGAGCCGGACCGCGCCGACCTGAGGCTGCTCACCAAGCACTTCCTCGCCGTGCTCGAGCAGCGCGCCCCCGGGCACTCCGTCGAGGTCCGGGTGCCGCCGTACGCCGCGGTGCAGGTCGTCCCGGGCGTCCGCCACACCCGCGGCACCCCGCCGGCGGTGGTCGAGACCGACGCCGCGACCTGGCTGGCGCTGGCCACCGGCGAGCTCGACTGGCACGACGCGGTCTCCTCCGGACGGGTCGTGGCCAGCGGCGAGCGGGCGGACCTGGCCCCCTGGCTTCCGCTCGCCTGACCGTCTGACCGCCCCAGCCGTGACCCTCGCCGATGGCGGGGCCCGCGGCCCGTCTCGCTAGGTTGGGCGCCATGACCCAGCTTTCTCCCGACGCCATCCGCGACCGTGTCCAGGCCGTCCTCCCGGGGGTCCGCTCGGACCTCGAGGACCTGGTCCGGATCGAGTCCGTCAGCGCCGACCCGGCGCGCCACGGTGAGGTGCAGCGGTCCGCCGAGGCGGTCGCGGCCCTCTTCCGCGCCGAGGGGTTCGACCAGGTCGACATCGTCACGGTCGAGGGCGGCCTGCCCGCGGTGATCGCGCACAAGGCCGGCCCGGAGGGCGCGCCGACCGTGCTGCTCTACGCACACCACGACGTCCAGCCCGAGAACGACCACGCGGACTGGGACTCCCCGCCGTTCGAGCCCACCGAGCGCGGTGACCGGCTCTACGGACGCGGCGCCGCGGACGACAAGGCCGGCATCGTGGCCCACCTCGGCGCCCTGCGCGTGCACGGCGACGACCTCTCGGTGGGCGTCACGATGTTCATCGAGGGCGAGGAGGAGATCGGCTCGGAGACGCTCTCGGCGCTGCTGGCCGAGCACCAGGAGCGGCTGAAGGCCGACGTCATCGTGATCGCCGACTCGGGCAACTGGGACATCGGCGTGCCCGCCCTCACGACCAGCCTGCGCGGCCTGGTGCGGCTCGACATCGAGGTCCGGACCCTCACCCACGCGGTCCACTCCGGCATGTGGGGCGGTCTGGTCCCCGACGCGGTGATGACGCTCGCGCGGCTGCTCAGCAGCCTGCACGACGACGCCGGCAACGTGGCCGTCGAGGGGCTGCACGCGGGGCCGGCCGCCGACGTCGAGTACCCCGAGGACCGGCTGCGCGCCGAGTCCGGCGCCGCGCCCGGCGTCGAGTGGATCGGCAGCGGCTCGACCGTCGAGCGGCTGTGGACCAAGCCGTCGATCAGCATCACCGGCCTCGACGCGCCGAAGGTCGCGGGCGCCAGCAACACGCTCGTCCCGGCCGCCCGCGCCCGGATCTCGATGCGGATCGCCCCGGGCGACACCACGGCCCACGCGCTCGACTGCCTGGTCCGCCACCTCGAGGCGCACGTCCCCTGGGGCGCGACCCTGACCCACACGGTCGTCGACACCGGTGAGGCCACGCAGATCGACGCCAGCGGCCCGGCGTACGACGCCGCCCGCGCGGCGTTCGCCGAGGCCTGGGACGGCACCGCGCCGGTCGACATGGGCGTGGGCGGCTCGATCCCGTTCATCGCCGAGTTCCTCGAGGCCTTCCCCGAGGCGAGCGTCCTGGTGACCGGCGTCGAGGACCCCGACACCCGCGCGCACGGCGCCAACGAGGGCCTGCACCTCGCCGAGTTCGAGCGGGTCGTCCTCGCCGAGGCGCTGCTGCTGCGCAACCTGGCGCGCTGAGGCCGGCGTACGGGCCGGGCGACTCCGTGGGGGATCCCTGGACCTAGTGGGTGTTGCTTCGCCCACTAAGTCCAGGGATCCCCGGCCGGCCGGGGAAACCGACACGCCGGAGAGATCCCGTCCGAAAATCCTGAGCCGGACCCGTGACGGCGGTCACGCCGGCTCGTTGAGACCGGCATGACGACCCAACAGGCTCGGGTGGTGGTCGGCCGGCGGACCTTCGTCGGGTACGTCGTCGCGGGGGCCACCCTCGTCGCGGCGGCCGACCTCGGGATCGCGCCGGCGGGTGCGGTGCCGGGGACGCCCCAGCCCGCCGAGCTCTACGACCTCAACGACTTCCTGACCGAGGCGGCGATGCCGACCGCGAACCTCATCACGGTCGAGGTGCACGAGGACGGCGCGGCCTCGTTCGCCCTGCCCCGCATGGAGGTCGGGCAGGGCATCACCACCTCGACGGCGATGCTCGTCGCCGAGGAGCTGGAGCTCCCGCTCGACAAGGTGCGCGTCACCCTGGCCGACGCCCGCCCCGAGCTCGTCTGGAACCAGCTCACCGGCGGCTCCAACACCACCATCTCGACGTACACCCCGATCCGGGTCGCCGCCGCGGTCGCCAAGCAGGCCCTGCTCGAGGCCGCCGCCATCCAGCTCGGTGACACGGTCGCGAACCTGGTCGCCAGGGGCGGCGTCGTCCAGGCGCCCGACGGGCGGTCGCTGTCGTACGGCGAGCTGGCCGGTGCCGCCGCGAGCCGGACCACCCGTGCGGTCGGCGTCCGACTCAAGGACCCGGGCGAGTTCCGCGTCGTCGGCACGGGGCAGCCCCGGGTCGACGCGCTCGAGGCGGTGACGGGCCGCAAGCAGTACGCGACCGACCTCCAGGTCGACGGCGCGCTGCCGACCATGGTCTGTCGGGCGCCCACCCTCAACGGGACGCCGAAGCGGCTGCGCAACAAGCGCGAGGTCCTGGCCATGCCGGGGGTGACCGACGTGGCGCTGGTCGACACCGGCGTCGCCGTGCGTGCCGAGACCTTCGGCCAGTGCATCGACGCGATCCGGGCGATGCACGTCGACTGGGCCGACGGCCCGGTCGCCGGGCTCGCCGACCGTGACATCGTCCGCGAGCTCCGGGCCGCCGAGACGCCGATGCCGGAGCTGCCCGACAACCCGCTCGTCGAGACCGTCGAGCTCGACGTGCTCTTCTACTTCCGCAGCAACTCCGCCATGGACACCAACTCCGCGATCGCGGACGTCCGCGACGGCCGGGCCACGATCTGGTCGGGGTTGAAGTCCCCGATCACCGCGCAGGAGCGGATCGCCGAGGAGCTCGGCCTCACGCCCGACGCCGTGACCGTGCACGTCGTCCAGGGCGGCGGGTCCTTCGGCCGCCGGCTCTTCTTCGACGGAGCCCTCGAGGCCGCGAAGATCTCCCAGGCCATGGGCAAGCCGGTGAAGCTGATGTGGCACCGGGCCGACGACGCCCGGGTCGGGCGCACCCACCCGATGGCGACCAGCCGGGTGCGCGCCGTCCACGCGGGCGGGCAGGTGCTGGCGTTCCAGCAGGCCCACACCAGCGTCGAGACCGACTTCCGGCACGGGCTCGGCGAGCTCATCACCGCGCACGCCGCGGACCTGCCGGCCGGCCTGGGCAACCTCGGCTTCGCCGAGACGGTCTTCGAGCTCACCCAGGAGGTGCCCTACGACTTCGGTGCAGTCGTGCAGACCCTGGTCGAGACCGACGACCGGTTCAACACCGGCAGCATGCGCAACATCTACTCACCCGACGTCCGGGCCGCCGGCGAGCTGATGGTCGACCGGCTGGCGGCGGCGATGCGCCAGGACCCCTACGAGTTCCGTCGCGCGCACCTGCGCAACGACCGGGTGCGAGCGGTGCTCGACCGGGTCGCCGACCTCGGGCGCTGGGGCCGGTCGATGCCGAGCGGGACGGCGCAGGGGATCGCGATCCACAAGGAGTACAAGGGCGCGAGCGCCTGCCTCGTCGAGATCGACTGCCGCCCGGCCCAGACCGGGCGCGACATCCGCGACGGCATCGGCGGCCCGCGGGTCACCAAGGTCGTCTTCGCGATCGACGTCGGGCTGGTCGTCAACCCGCGCGGCCTCGAGGCCCAGATGCAGGGCGGCATCAACGACGGCATCGCCCTCGCGCTGACCTCGAGCCTGCACCTGCGCGACGGGCACTTCCTCGAGGCGAGCTGGGACAACTACTTCTACACGCGCCAGTGGAACACCCCGCCCGAGGTCGAGGTCGTCGTGATGCCCTCCGACAGCGGGCAGCCCGGCGGAGCCGGCGAGGCGGGCGTGGCCGCGACCTTCGCCGCCGTCGCGTGCGCCTACGCCCGGGCGGTCGGCGAGGTGCCGGCGTACTTCCCGCTCAACCACCGCGACCCGTTGCGGTTCCGGCCCAAGCCGACCGTGCCCCCGATCCCGCAGTCGCCGACCAACGGGCTGAGGAAGGCGTGGTGACCTGATGCCGAAGCAGACCTTCGTCCTCAACGGCCGCACCGTGACCGTCGACGTCCACCCGGACGTGCGGGTGCTCTGGGTGCTGCGCGACCTCCTCGGGGTGACCGGGCCCAAGTACGGCTGCGGCATCAATGTCTGCAAGGCCTGCACTTCCCACGTCAACGGCAAGGCGTTCAACCCCTGCTCGGTGCGCGTGGGCGACCTCGGGCCCGACGACGAGGTCACCACGATCGAGGGCCTCCCCGACACCGTCGGCGCCGCGCTGCACCCGATGCAGCAGGCCTGGCTCGACCGGGACGTCGCGCAGTGCGGCTACTGCCAGCCGGGGCAGATCATGATGGCCGTCGCGCTGGTCAACCGGGCGCGGCGGGAGGGACGGCGGATCACCGACGCCGACCTGGACGGCATCCGCAACATCTGCCGCTGCGGCACCTACACCCGGATCCGCGAGGCGATCGCGCAGGGCGAGCGCGCGATGTGAGTCCGGTGACCTGACTCGGCTGAGGGCCCGGCGAACCTGCCCGGGCAGACCCGCACGACACGCCGTGGGGACTCGGCGGGTCGTGCGGGTCTCACCGGTCAGCCGGTGAAACCCGGCGTGTCACCGACCTCAGGCGGCGGGCAGGTGCACCCGGAAGGTGCTGCCCTCGCCGAGCGCGGAGCGGATCGACATCCGGCCGCCGTGCCGGGCCAGCACCCGCCGCACGATCGCCAGCCCGAGGCCGGTGCCCGGCTGGGCGGCCGCGACCGGGTTGGACGAGCGGAAGAACTCGGTGCCGAGCTTGGCCACGTCGGCCTCGGAGATGCCGATGCCCTCGTCGCTGACCGTCAGCACCACCTCGTCGCCCTCGCGGTCGAGCGCGATGGTGACGGTGCCGCCCTCGGGGGTGTACTTCACGGCGTTGCTGACGAGGTTGGCGCAGACCCGGTCGAGCTCGGTGGCGTCGCCGAGCGCCGTGACCGGCCCCTCGGGCACCTCGACCCGGAGCTCGAGACCCTTCTGGCCGGCGGCCACCGTGACGAGGTCGAGCACGTCGTCGACGACCTTGTGCAGGTCGACCGGGACGGCGATGAGCGGGTTCTCGGCGTCGCCCACCTTGGAGAGCAGCAGCAGGTCGTCGATGACGCGGACCATCCGGCGGGTGCCGCGCTCCATCGCGTGCAGCGAGGTCACGGTGGTGCCGGAGAGGTCGGGCGAGGACTCGAGCATCTCGAGGTGACCCATCACCGAGGTGAGCGGGTTCTTGAGCTCGTGGGCCACGGTGGCGATCAGCTGGCCCTTGTAGGTGTCGAGCTCCTGGAGCTCCTCGACCAGCTGGTGCTCGCGCTCGAAGGTGCGGGCGTTGAGGATCGCGCGCCCGAGGTCGTGGCCGATGTCGAGCGCCATGGTCGCCTCGGCGTCGGTCCACTCCGTGGCCCCGACGGTCCGGGTGAGCACCAGGTTGCCGAGGCACTCCGGCCCGGCGCCGACCGGTGTGAAGAGCAGCGTCTCCACGCCGATGGACGCCATGAAGTCCGCCACCAGCCGGCCGCGCTCCTCGCCGATCGCGTCGAAGGTGCGCCCGGGAGCGACCACGACCGCGGTCTGCTCCTCCCACGCCAGCCGGGCCGCGGTCTCCGCGATCGCCACCAGCTCGGGCCCGAGCACGATGCCGCGGCCGTCGGCGGTGTAGATCTCCCCGTGGCCGTCCTGGTCGAAGGTCTGGAGCCACATCCCGGCGGCCCGGAAGCCCTCCAGCAGCGCGTCGCGGCTGTCGGCGACCATCCGCTCGAAGCTCAGCTGCGCGGTCGCGCGGCGGACGATCCGGCGGGCCGCCTCGGCGATCCGCACCTGGTCGGCGAGCGCCTCGCGCTCCAGGGCCACGATCACGGCCTGACGGGCCTGCTCGGCGTAGGTGTTGAGCACGGCGCGCTGCTGCTCACCCGGCCGGCGCCCGTCGACGGGCAGGTCGATCGCGAGGGTCCCGCGGAGCTGGCCCTCGTCGTCGTTCAGCGGGGCGAGGAGCAGGTCGAGCGGGTGCCAGGCGTCCGGGTCGTCGATCGGCTCGATGTCGGGGACCCAGCCCCACTGCTCGCCGGCGCTGGGGTCCAGCCGCTCGTGCGGGACGAAGCGGAACAGCCCCCAGTCGTCGGCCTTCTCGATCTCGCGGGAGAGCTGGTCCAGCGGGGTACGCCGGCCCTGGAGCGACTCGCGCGCCTCGTCGCTCCCGGCGACCGCCATCACCTCGAGCTTGCCGTCGCTGCGGGCGACGCTGATCGCGGCGATCCCGAACCCGGCGACCTTGGTCACGCCTTCGGCGATCAGCTGGAGGGCGTCCCGCGACGGAGCGTCCGACCAGCGGGTCGCATGGCTGGCCGTGGCTTCCGGGGTCTCCCGTGACATCGATCCTCGTCTGCTCAGGTGGCTCGTCCATCGTACGTTGGTCGAGACCCTGCCCACCGGTCAATGGGCGAGCCAGGAATGGGACACGCCCCACTCGCGCCCGTAGACTCCGGTCGTGCCCTTCCAGAGCAGCCCCCGACGGGGCGGCGACGGCCGGCTGACCGCGGCCCTCGACCCGAACGAGCAGGGACCCCAGGACGCGTGCGGCGTGTTCGGGGTCTGGGCCCCCGGCGAGGACGTCGCCAAGCTCACCTACTTCGGCCTCTACGCCCTCCAGCACCGCGGCCAGGAGTCGGCCGGCATCGCGGTCAGCAACGGGCGCCAGATCCTGGTCTACAAGGACATGGGCCTGGTCTCGCAGGTCTTCGACGAGACCACGTTGGCCTCGCTCAAGGGCCACCTCGCGATCGGCCACGCCCGCTACTCCACGACCGGTGCCAGCACCTGGGAGAACGCCCAGCCGACGTTCCGGCCCACCGCGGACGGCTCGATCGCCCTCGGCCACAACGGCAACCTGATCAACACCCACGACCTCGCACAGATGGTCACCGACCTCCCCGGCCCCGAGGACGAGCTCGACCTGCACACCCGGCCGGTGGAGACCTCGACCAACGACACCGGCCTGGTCACCGCGCTGCTCGCCCACCACCCCGACACCTCGCTCGAGCAGCGGGCGCTCGAGGTGCTGCCGCAGCTCTCCGGCGCCTTCTGCTTCGTCTGGATGAACGAGAACACCCTGTACGCCGCCCGCGACCCGCAGGGCATCCGGCCCCTGGTCCTGGGCCGCCTCGAGCGCGGCTGGGTGGTCGCCAGCGAGGACGCCGCGCTCGCCACCATCGGCGCCAGCGTCGTCCGCGAGGTCGAGCCCGGCGAGATGATCGTCATCGACGAGAACGGCCTGCGCTCCCACCGGTTCGCCGAGCCCGCGCCCAAGGGCTGCGTGTTCGAGTACGTCTACCTGGCCCGCCCGGACGCCCGGATCAGCGGCCGCAGCGTCCACGAGGCGCGGGTCGAGATGGGCCGCCGGCTGGCGCGGGAGTTCCCCGTCGAGGCCGACCTCGTGATGCCGGTGCCCGAGTCGGGCACGCCGGCCGCGGCCGGGTACGCCGAGGAGTCCGGCATCCCGTTCGGCCAGGGGTTCGTCAAGAACGCCTACGTCGGGCGCACCTTCATCCAGCCCAGCCAGACGCTGCGCCAGCTCGGCATCCGGCTCAAGCTGAACGCCCTCGACCACATGATCCGCGGCAAGCGGATCGTGGTCGTCGACGACTCGATCGTGCGCGGCAACACCCAGCGCGCCCAGGTCCGGATGCTGCGGGAGGCCGGCGCGCTCGAGGTGCACGTGCGCATCTCCAGCCCGCCGGTGAAGTGGCCGTGCTTCTACGGCATCGACTTCGCGACCCGCGCCGAGCTGATCGCCAACGGGCTCGACGTCGACGAGATCGCGGCCAGCGTCGGCGCCGACAGCCTCGGCTACATCTCGCTCGAGGGGATGGTCGAGGCGACCGGGCAGGCTCCCGAGCGGCTGTGCCAGGCCTGCTTCACCGGCCAGTACCCGATCGCGCTGCCCGACGAGAGCCTGCTGGGCAAGCACCTCCTCGAGAGCTCGATCAAGGCGCCGTCGTTCGGCAAGGCGCTCCCCGTCCTGAACAACCCGTAGGAGCCCCGTTGTCCAGCCCCGTGCCCGACCCTGCTGCACCCAACGCGTACGCCGCCGCCGGCGTCTCGATCGAGGCCGGGGACAAGGCCGTCGAGCTGATGAAGGTCTGGATCGAGAAGGCCCGGCGTCCGGAGATGATCGGCGGGATCGGCGGCTTCGCCGGGCTCTTCGACGCCTCCGCCCTCAAGGCCTACGACCGGCCGCTGCTGGCCACCTCCGCCGACGGCGTCGGCACCAAGGTGGCGGTCGCGCAGGCGCTCGACAAGCACGACACGATCGGCTTCGACCTGGTCGGGATGCTCGTCGACGACCTGGTCGTGTGCGGCGCGGAGCCGCTGTTCCTCACCGACTACATCGCCACCGGCCGGGTCGTCCCCGAGCGGATCGCGGCCATCGTCAAGGGCATCGTGGAGGCGTGCGTCGAGGCCGGCTGCGCCCTCCTCGGCGGCGAGACCGCGGAGCACCCCGGCCTGCTCGGCGAGGACGAGTACGACGTCGCCGGCTCGACCACGGGCGTCGTGGACGCCGGCCGGCTGCTCGGCCCGGGCCGGGTGCGGCCCGGCGACGTGGTCGTCGCGATGGAGTCCTCGGGGCTGCACTCCAACGGCTACTCCCTGGTGCGGCACGTCCTGCTGGGCGACCCCGCGGCCGGCGGCGCCGGCTGGTCGCTCGACCGGCACGTCGACGAGCTCGGCCGGACCCTGGGCGAGGAGCTGCTCGAGCCGACGCGGATCTACGCCCGCGCCTGCCTGGCGCTCGCCGACCGGACCCGGACCCACGCGATGTCCCACATCACCGGCGGCGGGCTGGCCGCGAACCTGGAGCGGGTGCTCCCCGTCGAGCTGACCGCCCGCCTGGATCGCCGCACCTGGACCCCGCAGCCGGTCTTCGACCTGGTCCGCCAGGTCGGCTCGGTCTCGGAGGCGGACCTCGAGATGACCCTGAACTGTGGCGTCGGCATGGTCGCTCTCACTGCCGCCGACGACGCGGACGCCGCGATCGCGGTGCTCGCCGAGCACGGCGTGCGCGCCTGGGTCGCCGGCGACGTACGCATGGACGACTCCGCCGCCGGCGCCTCCGCCGGGCGGGTCGAGCTGGTCGGCCGGCACCCCGGCTGGTGAGGTCCGGCCGCGCGGCGGCGGAGACCCGCCGGCGCAATAGCGGGATGTGATGTGCGGGAACAGCCACCCAGCAGGTAGCGTTGCCTCCACGAGAAATCTTTGAGACAGCCCGGGAGCCACTGCGCCCCCGGCCGAGCGTGCGAGGGGGCTGACCCTATGGGGCGCGGCCGAGCGAAAGCCAAGCAGACGAAGGTCGCCCGCGACCTGAAGTACCGCACTCACGAGACGGACTTCGGGGCGTTGGCCAACGAGCTGCACGGGCAGAGCCACAGCGACGACACCGACCAGCTCGAGCCGGAAGAGCTCGAGAAGTGGTCGGACTACTCCCAGCCCTCGCGCGACTGAGCGGTCGGTAACGGTCGGACGTCATACGACCCGGTCGCCTCGGCGACCGGCCCGTATGACGTCCTGGCGTGCGCCGGTCAGGCCCGGGGCAGCCACATCCCGCGGAGCCGGCCGACCTCGCGCATCCGGCGCTCGGCGAGCCGGTCGGCGGCGATCGCCGGCGGTACGCCGTCGGAGGCTGCGAGCTCGAAGACGGTGCGCGTGGTGTCGAAGATGCCGGTGGCGCGCTGCTGGGCGCGCTCGAAGGAGAAGCCCTCGAGCTCGTCGGCGACCTGGATCAGCCCGCCGGAGTTCACGCAGTAGTCGGGGGCGTAGAGGATGCCGCGCTCCTCGAGCGCCTTCTCGATGCCGGGGTGGGCGAGCTGGTTGTTCGCCGCGCCGCACACGATCCGGGCCGAGAGCGTCTCGACGACCTCGTCGGTGAGCGCCCCGCCGAGGGCGCAGGGGGCGTAGACGTCGAGGGTCGAGGCGACCAGTGCCTCGGTCGAGTCGACGACCTGCACGGCCGGCAGCTCGGAGCGGACCCGCTCGACGGCGGCCGCGCTCACGTCCGTGACGACGACCGTGGCGCCGTCCTCGACCAGGTGCCGGGCCAGGTGGTGGCCGACCTTGCCGACGCCGGCGATGCCGACGACGCGGCCCTCGAGCGACGTGGTGCCCCACGCGACCGAGGCGGCCGCGCGCATGCCCTGGAACACGCCGTACGCCGTCAGCACCGAGCTGTCGCCCGCGCCGCCGTGCGCCACGGTCCGGCCGGTGACGAACGAGCACTCGCGCGCGATCACGTCCATGTCGGCCGAGAACGTCCCGACGTCGCAGGCGGTGTAGTAGCGCCCGCCCAGCGACTGCACGTGCCGGCCGTAGGCCCGCAGCAGCGGCTCGGACTTGAGCGTGGCCGGGTCGCCGATGATGACCGCCTTGCCGCCGCCGAGGTCGAGCCCGGCGAGCGCCGCCTTGTAGGACATCCCGCGCGAGAGGTTCACGACGTCCTGCACCGCGTCGGCGGTGGAGGCGTAGGGGTGGAAGCGGGTGCCGCCGAGGGCGGGGCCGAGGGCGGTCGAGTGGATCGCGATGACGGCCTTGAGGCCGGTGGCGGGATCGTTGGCGAAGACGACCTGCTCGTGCTCGGAGCCGAGCTCGAAGACGTCGGACATGGTGGTCCTGCTTTCTGGTGTCGGCCACGTGGGTGGTGGCGGCGGGAGGCGCGACATCGGTGGCGTCGTGCCCTACCTCACACGGTAGTACGGTCCGGCCGGGTCGGCGAAGACGACGTGGAGGCGCGCTCGGGGCGCGCTGGTGGCGGGCTGGTCGCGCGGGTCTGCGGCCGGTTTCGTTCAATTGCGCGGTCCGGCCCGGTCTACTGCTCAGTAGCGCGTACCGGACCGAGCAATTGAACGAGAACAGCCCCCGCACGCTCAGACCGACCGCGCGAGGACGACGTCCCCGTGCGTGCCGTAGCCCGTCACCGGCCCGCCGGCCGTGCTCCCGTCGAACCCGACCAGGAGCCAGCCGTCGCCGTCGCGGACCAGGGTCGGCCACGGGATGTTCGACCCGTACGGCGCGTCCAGGGTGCCCGTCTCGCGCATCGCGAGGTCGAACACGGGGTAGCGCCGGGCGTCGCCGTCGCTGGCCAGCACCCGCCACTCCCCGCCCAGGTGCGCCAGCGTCGTGCCCTCGGTCTGGCCGAGGTCGGTCGCGGCGCCGCGGAGCGTGAGCGCGTCGAGCGACGGGCCGGCCGCGACCGCCGGGTGGAAGCGGAAGAACTCCGTCGCGCTGACGAACCCGACCAGCCAGCCGTCGTCGGTGCGGACCAGCTGCGGGTCCCAGGTCCCGACCGAGCCGAGCCCGTCGACGGGCAGCGGCAGCGGCTCGGTGTCGAGCAGGTGGACACCCTGCAGCAGGTCGGCCGTCGAGCGCGCCAGGGTCACCCCGACCGCGGGCCGCTTCGGGTCGAAGTCGCCCCAGGTGCTGGTGGCCACCAGCCAGGCGTCGCCGTCGCGCACCAGGTGCGTCGCGTGGTCGCCGTAGGCCCCCGGCCGGTCGGGCCGGCGGAAGAACAGGTCGGACAGGTGGGTGAGCCCGAGCGTGGCGAGGTCCAGCTCCCAGACCGAGGCGTGGGCGGTGTCGAAGAACCCCGGCCCGGCGCTGGTCGCGGAGAGCAGCACCCGCCCCGGAGGGCCGCCGGTCACCACGCGCAGGTCGCGCAGGCCGAGCTGGCCGAACCGACCGGCGACCGGGGCGTCGCTGCGCAGCCCGGACAGCCACGCCTCCGACCGGGTGTCGACCCGGCCGGCGAGGTCGACCCGGGACCGGGCGGTCCACGGCTCCGGCCCGCGGGTGAGCACGGTCAGGTGCGTCCCGGTCAGCGTCAGCCCGAGCTCGCGCACCGGGCCGTCGGGCCGGCCGTGGCGCCGCGAGCGGTGCACGGTCCGCCGCCCGCCGGTCGTCACCTCCAGCCAGGCCGCGCGGCCGTCGTACCGCGCGACCAGGCGGTCCCCGCCGGACGCCAGCTCGATGCTCGCCCCGCCGCCGGCCGTCGGCCCGGTCACGGCGGCGTACGGCGCCCGCACCTCGGCCAGCGTCGAGCCGGGCACCACCAGGGCGATCGGGCGGCTCCGCCCGGCCGCCCGGAACGGCGGCAGCAGCGCCGTCATCGGCGGTCGGTCGTGGCGCGCTGGAGGGCGGCGACCGCCAGCTCCACCTCGGCGTTGAGGTCGGCGAGCATCGGTCCGGCGCCCTCGGTGGTGCCGGCGATGCCGAGCTCCTCGAGCTTCTTCGCGGCCGCCGCGACCCGCGGGAGGCCGAGGTTGAGGGCGCTGCCCTTGAGCTGGTGCGCGGAGGTGAGCAGCGACATCGCGCTGTCGCGCTCGACCGCGTCGCGGATCGCGACCAGCTGGTTGCCGACCCGGCCCATGAACGAGGCGGCGGTGCGCTCGAAGAAGCTGACCCCGTCCTTGCGCAGGTCCGCGAGCATCGCCACCCGGTCGGGGTCCAGCACCCCGCGGTCGAGGTCGGTGCGGGGGAGCGGGACCGGCTCCCCGACCGGCTCGGCCGTGGCGGTCGGAGCGGGGTCCGGGTCCGCCGCCGGCGGTGGGGCGACCGGCTCGCCGGGCTGCACCCAGTCGCGCAGCACCCGCTCCAGCTCGCGGGCGTCGACCGGCTTGGTCAGGTAGTCGTCCATCCCGGCGGCGAGGCAGCGCTCCCGCTCGCCCTCGAGCGCCGAGGCGGTCATCGCGATGATCGGCACCCGCCGGCCGACCGGCTCCTCCTTGCGGACCTGCCGGGTCGCGTCGAAGCCGTCGAGACGCGGCATCCGGCAGTCCATCAGCACGACGGCGTAGTCGTGGGGGCGGGTGAGCAGCTCGACGGCGGCGAGGCCGTCCTCGGCGACGTCGACCGTGCAGCCGAGGTTCTCGAGGATGCCGGCTGCGACGAGCTGGTTGACCCGGTTGTCCTCGACCACGAGGGCCCGCACGCCGAGCCCCGGGGCGGCGGCGGCCTCCGGCGCCGCCACGGTCGCCGCGCCGCCGAGCAGCGACATCAGCGCGCCGCGCAGCTCGAAGTGCCGCACCGGCTTGCTCAGCGACGTGTGGATCCCGGCGGCCTCGATCTCGGCGCGGGTCACCGACTGGTCGGAGGTGAGCAGGAGCAGCGCGATCCCGGCGAGCGCCGGGTCGGACCGGATCCGGCGCGCCAGCTCGAGCCCGTCGGTCTCCGGCATCACCAGGTCGAGGACGGCGACCTCGAAGGGGTGCCCCGACCGGGCGGCCTCGCGCAGCGTCGCCAGGCCCTCGGCGGCGGAGGGTACGGCGACCGGTCGCATGTCCCAGCCGCCGAGCTGCTCGACCAGGATGAACCGGTTGGTCTCGTTGTCGTCGACCACGAGGACCCGTCGTCCGCGCAGCTCCCGGCCGGAGGCGGCCGCGACCGCGGGGTCGGGGGCCACGCCGAGCCGGACGGTGAACGTGAAGGTGCTGCCGCTCCCGAGCTCGCTGGTCACGCCGATCTCGCCGCCGAGCGCCTCGACGAGCTGCTTGGAGATCGCCAGCCCGAGGCCGGTGCCGCCGTGCCGCCGGGTGGTCGACGGGTCGGCCTGGGTGAAGGCGTCGAAGAGCCGCTCGCGGTCCTCCTCGGCGATCCCGACCCCGGTGTCGGCGACGTCGATGCGGAGCACCACCTCGGTGTCGGTGCGCGACTCGACCCGGGCCTGGATGAGCACCTCGCCGTGGTCGGTGAACTTCACGGCGTTCGAGCCGAGGTTGGTCACGATCTGCCCGAACCGCACGGCGTCGCCGCGCACCAGGGGCGGGACCTCCGGGGCACAGCCGACGACCAGCTCGAGGTCCTTGTGGTGGGCCGGCCCGCTGAGCACCGACGCGACCTGGTCGAAGACCTGGCGCACGTCGAAGTCGGCGGTCTCGAGCTCGAGCTTGCCGGACTCGATCTTGGAGAGGTCGAGGATGTCGTTGATGATCCCGAGCAGGGTCAGGCCGGCGCCCTGGAGGTTCTCGGTCAGCCGGCGCTGGTGGTCGTCGAGGTCGGTGCGCATCAGCAGGTCGGTGAGCCCGATGACGCCGTTCATCGGCGTGCGGATCTCGTGGCTCATCGTGGCGAGGAACTCCGACTTCAGCCGGGAGGCCTCCATCGCGTCGTCACGCGCCTCGGCGAGCTCCACGGCGCTGCGCTCGCGCTCCGCGACGACGCCGAGCTGGTGGCCGATCTGGGCCATCAGCTGCCGGGAGTTCTCGTCGGGCGGCACCTCGTCGGCGACGAGCTCGACGACGCACACGACCTCCGCGCCCAGGAGCACCGGCATCACGACCAGGCTGTGCGTCCCCTCGAGGCCGGTCGGCGTCCCGATCACGGTCTCGCCGCTGGCCCGCGCCCGCTCCGCGAGCTCCCGGTCGCAGGTGACCGGGCTCCCCGGAGGCCGCAGGTCGAGGAGCTCGGGCTCGCCACCGTCCTTGTCGTAGAGCCAGGCGCCCACCGCGCTCCAGGTGGTGTGCTCGGGCAGGCCGGCGCCGGCCATCAGCAGGGCCTCGCGCAGGCTGCGCGCGCGGTTGGCGGCCATCGCCATCTGCTGGAGGAGGAAGAGCCGGCGGGTCGCCTCGGCGACCTGCTCGTCGGCGCGGCGGGTCTCGGTGATGTCCTGCGCGGTCCCGCTCATCGACAGCACCGACCCGTCCGGCGCCAGCTCCACGACCCCGCGCCCGCGGATCCACCGGACCTCCCCGTCGGTGCGGATGATGCGGTGGTCGAAGGAGTACTCCTCGCCGGTCCGCGCCGCCTCCTGGATGGCCCGGTCGGCGGACTCGCGGTCGTCGGGATGCAGGCGGACCACGTAGTCGGCGTACGTCACCAGCGTCCCGGGCTCGACCCCGAACATCCGGCACAGCTCGTCGGACCACTCGACGCGGTCCTCGACGACGTCCCACGACCAGCTGCCGATGTGGGCGATCCGCTGCGCCGCGGCGAGCTGCTGCTCCCGGGCCGCGAGGGTGTCGAGCAGCTCCTTGCGGTCGGTGTACGGCGTCACCCGGTGCAGCCAGCCGATCCGGCGGTCGCCGTCCAGGACCGGCCGGAAGCTGATCAGCCCCCAGACGGCGGTCCCGTCGGGGCGGATGAAGTAGGAGTCGACGTCGTCCTGGGGCTCGCCGGTGCGCACCATCCGGTGCAGCGCCCGGGCGAAGTCCTCGCGGCCCTGCTCGTCCAGCGTGTCGTAGACCGACAGGCCGACCATCTCGGCCGGGTCGCGGCCGAGCAGCTCGGCCATCCGGTCGTTCGCCCAGGTGGTGACCGCGTCGTCGTCGAAGACCCAGAGGCCGTCCGGGACGAGGTCGAACAGCAGTCGGGCGACGTCGTCGCCCGTCCGTCCGTCCAAACCGCCCGAGGTCATGGGTCCATTCCTACCGCTCGGCCGGTCGGACGGGCGTGAATCCGACCAACCGGTTCCGGCAGTGCCGGGCGCGGTGGACGAGCACGGACCGCTCCGGGTGGTCGACGGCGAGACCCCAGCGCAGCTTCACGGCGACCCAGCTGCGGACGTAGCGGCACACCGCCAGGTCGGGGAGCCACTCGGCGACGTCGCGGTCGCCCTTGGACTGGTTGACGTTATCGGTGACCGCCACCAGCGACCGCGGGTCGCCCAGGTCGTTGGCGTACGCCTCGCGCCGGTCGGCGTCCCAGCCGGCGGCCCCGGAGTCCCAGGCCTCCTTGAGCGGGACCAGGTGGTCGATGTCGACGTCGGACGCCGCGGTCCAGGTCGCGCCGTCGTACCAGGAGTACCACTCGCCGGTCGTGACGGTGCAGCCGTCGAGGGGCACCCGGGACTCCGCCACCAGCACCTCCTCCCGGGTGTCCTGGCAGTCGCCGTCGGCGTCGACCCAGTGCCGGAACAGGTCGCGGTCGTAGCCGTCGGGCGTCTCGGCGGCCACCGGGAGCGCCCGCACCGCCGCCCGCAGGCGCATCGACTCGTGCCGAGCGGGCGCGTCGGCGCTGTCCGCGGCGCCGTCCGCGGCACCGGATGCCGGCCCCGTGGCGCCCGCCGTGGTCCCGGCGAGGAGCGCCAGGATCGCGAGGACGAGCGACGCGCACCGAGTCATTGTCCGATGATGACCTAGTGGACCTCACGATGCTCGGCACCCCGCAGGACCCGAGCCTGGGCCTGGACACCTTCGGCGACGTCGCGCTCGGCCCCGACGGCGAGCCGCTGAGCCAGGCCGAGGCGATCCGCCAGGTGGTGGCGGAGGCCGAGCTGGCCGACGCCGTCGGCCTCGACTTCTTCGGCGTCGGCGAGCACCACCGGCCCGACTTCTCCGTGAGCGCCCCCGACGTCGTGCTGGCCGCGATCGCGGGACGGACCCGTCGGATCCGGCTGGGGACGTCGGTGACGGTGCTCAGCTCCGACGACCCGATCCGGGTCTACGAGCGGTTCGCGACGCTGGACGCGGTCTCGGACGGCCGGGCCGAGGTCACCCTCGGCCGCGGGTCGTTCACCGAGTCGTTCCCGCTGTTCGGGCTCTCCCTCGACGACTACGAGCGGCTGTTCTCGGAGAAGCTCGACCTGTTCGCCGCGCTGCTGGCCGAGGAGCCGGTGACCTGGGAGGGGACGGTCCGCCCGCCGCTCGAGGGTGTCGAGGTCTGGCCGCGCACCGCCGCCGGCCTGCCGGCCTGGGTGGGCGTCGGGGGCACGCCGGAGTCGGTGGTCCGGGCGGCGTCGTACGGGCTGCCGCTCGTGGTGGCCGTCATCGGCGGCTCGCCCGAGCAGTTCGTCCCCCTTGTCGAGCTCTACCACCGCGCGCTGGAGCACTACGGCCACGGCACGCTGCCGGTGTCGATGCACAGCCCCGGACACGTCGCGGCCACCGACGAGCTGGCGCGCGAGCAGATGTACCCGCACCAGGCGGCCGCGTTCACCAAGATCGGCCAGGAGCGCGGGTGGGGGCCCTACACCCGGATCCAGTTCGAGCAGAGCGCGAGCCCCACCGGGTCGCTGTTCGTCGGCTCGCCCGAGACCGTCGCGCAGAAGATCGCCTGGGCGGTGCGCACCCTCGGCCTGTCCCGCTTCCAGCTCAAGTACGCCGTCGGCACGCTGCCCCACGAGGAGCGGCTCGAGTCGATCCGGCTCTACGGCACCGTGGTCGCCCCCCGGGTCCGGGAGCTGCTCGCGGAGGGCTGACGCGTCGGCGTTACAGCGCGCGGGCCGGGTCGCGGGCCGGGCGTCGGGCGGCCCTCCACACCCCCCCGAAGGGAGGGTTGACGGGCCGCGGGGCGGACGGGGAGCGTGCCTCCATGCGTGATCCGCACGAGAACGTGGCGACCGTCCTGGTCGACCCGGCCGTGCTGCACGAGCTCGAGGTGCACCTGATGACCCTCGACCTGCGGCTGTGGCCGGTGGCGACGGCGCCGATCTGCGTCGACGGTCCGCGGCGCGCGTTCCAGATCCGCCACCGGATGCTCCAGGCCCGCCGCGGCGCGTGGGACGACGCCGCGACCTGGACGCCGGTGTGGATCTCCTTCGGCGAGAGCTGGTACACCGGCGACGACCCGCTCCCGTGGTCGGCCCACCAGGTGCTGTGGCGCACCCTCGAGCAGTACGCCGAGCACGTCCGCTACCGGCTCGGTCTCGGCGGCGTGCCGCCGCTGCGGGTCCCGCGCGAGCGGACCGCCTGACCACCGGTCTGGTCAACCGCGTGACCACCTCCCCGACAGGGCATGACCTCGGGGCCGCCGAACCGGTGCATCACCTCGGTCGCGACCGACCCGAGGGACGACCGGACCGTGTTCGTGACACTCGGCGGTGACACCCGCCGCTGGGTGCTGCCGGACGCGCCGGCGAGCTGGGACGCGCTCCGCAAGGGCCAGCGCTGGTCGGGACCGACGTCGGCGCCTTCGCGTCCGGGATGCACGGGACGACGCAGCGCGGGCCGGCGTTCGCCCGCCTCGCCGGTCTGCCGGCTGCGCCGGTCGCGAGCGTCGCGCTCAAGCGCGACATATCCGAACGTGGCGGTGCTCGGGCTTCGGTCGGGTCCCGGTCACGGCGCGGGCACCACCGACGCCCCGGCCGGCCAGGCGTGACGTCCGGACGCACCCGGCTGGTCGGCGTAGGAGGTCGACTGCCTCTCGCCCGACGGGCCGGTCCAGGTGGTTCCGGTTCGCCTCCGACGAGGTGTGCTCCAACCTCGGCGGTCCGCTGTGCTCGTCGGCCGACGGCTGGGACGGGGTGCGCGTGGACGACGTCCGGCTCGGAACAGCCGGCTGACCGTGCCGCGATCACCTAGAGTGCTCGCACCACCTGTGCGAGGACCCTGGGATGAGGAAGAGCGTCTGCGTTGCGGCCGTCGCCGGCCTCGTGTCCGGCGTGCTGCTGGCCGGTCCTGCGCACGGGGCGGTGCCCGCCGACCCCGCCCGGGTCTCCGGTGGTCCGGTCCTGACCGTCGACGTCAAAGCCGGCCGGCACTCGATCTCGCCGGACATCTACGGCGTGAACTTCGCCGACGAGGCGTTCGCGACCTCCGTCGGCCTCCCGGTCGACCGCTGGGGAGGCGACGCCACCGAGACCTACAACTGGAAGGTCCGCGGAGCGAACCAGGGTGCCAACTGGTACTTCGAGAACTTCCCGGACTGCTGGACCGTGGACTTCGGCTACTGCGAGACGGGCCGCGACTACAGCGCGTTCGACGACCTCGTCGAGACGGACGCCCGGACGGGTGCCACGACCCTGGCGACGCTGCCCGCGGCCGGTTGGGTCGCGAAGTCCGTCGCGTACGACCAGGACCAGCTGTGCAGCTACCCCGCCGCCGTCTTCGACCCGCAGGACGACCACGACCCTTACCACCCGGTGTGTGGCAACGGGGAGCGCAACGGCCACTGGATCACCTCTCCCGCGGTCGACCCGACCCGCGCCGGTACGCCGGCGGGCGCTGCCTGGGACGGTGACTGGGTCGCCGACCTGGTGTCGCGCTACGGGTCGGCGGCCGCCGGCGGGGTGGGCCTCTACGAGATCGGCAACGAGCCGGGGCTCTGGAACAGCACGCACCGCGACTTCCACCCCGACCCGGTCGACTACGACGAGCTGTGGTCGACGTCCAGGGCGATCGCGTCCGCGGTGAAGGCGGCTGACCCCACGGCCGGTGTCCTCGGGCCCTCCGAGTGGGGCTGGCCGAACTACTTCTGCTCGGCCGCCGACCTCGCAGCCGGCGGCTGCTCGCCCTCGTCCCCGGACCGGGCCGCCCACGGTGGCACCGACATCTCCTCCTGGTACCTCCAGCAGTTCGCGCGCCGCGAGCAGCAGACCGGCGTCCGGCTCCTCGACTACTTCGACCTGCACTACTACCCGCAGGGCGGCTACTCGCCGACCACCGACGTGACCCGTTCGCTGTGGGACCCGACCTACCGCGACCCGTCGTGGATCGGTGAGCGGATCCGGCTGCTGCCGCGGATGCAGGCCTGGGTCGACGGCAGCTACCCCGGCACCAAGACGTCGCTGACCGAGTACAACATGAGCCTGGGCGTCACCGACGACGTCCGGCTGCAGAACGTGATCCAGGCCGACACGCTCGGCATCTTCGGCCGCGAGGGGCTCGACCTGGCCACCTTCTGGCCCGAGGAGCGTTCCGGGATCCCGGAGGCGGCCTTCGGCATCTTCCGCAACTACGACGGGCTGCACCACGGGTTCGGCAACCGCGGGGTGAGAGCCACCAGCGCCGACGCCGGCCGGGTCTCGGTGTTCGCAGCCCGGCGCGGGGGCGCCGGACCGTTGACGGTCGTCGTCGTCAACAAGTCCACGACGGCGTTGACCAGCCGGCTGTCGCTCGAGCACTTCCCGCACGCCCGAGCCGCCCAGGCCTACCAGTACGCCGGTGCGGGCATCGTCGCGCTCGGCAAGGTCGCCGTCGGCCGGAGCGGTTTCACCGGGACCTACCCCGGCCAGTCGGTCACGCTGGTCGAGATCCGCCCGCGCTGAGGTGCTTCCCTCCGGCCGCCGGAGATGGTTGGTTGTCCCGGGGCCCGTTCCGGGCCACGTCCACTCACATCTCGGGAGGATCCTCGATGAGGAAGCTCGTCAGCGCGGTCGCGTCAGCGGCCCTGCTCTCCGCGGGGCTGGCCGCGGTCGCGACCGCCGGCGGTGCGACCGCCGCTCCGGCGCGCACCGCGCCCGCCCCCGCGCACCGCGGCTACACGCCGCCGCCCATCCACTGGGGCACCTGCGCCTCGTCGTCGCTGCAGTCGGCCGGCGCGAAGTGCGGCATGGTCACGGTGCCGCTCGACTACGCCAAGCCCGGCGGCACCAAGATCAAGCTGGCCGTGTCGCGCATCAAGCACGACCCGAGCGTGAGGTCCCAGGGCGTCATGCTGGTCAACCCCGGCGGGCCGGGCGGCTCCGGGCTCGGTCTGGCGCGGCTCGGTGCCTACGTCCCGAACGGTGGCGGGGCGCCGTACGACTGGATCGGCTTCGACCCGCGTGGCGTCGGCAGCAGCCAGCCGTCGCTGAGCTGTGACGAGGACTTCTTCGCGGCGGGCCGGCCGTCCTACGTGCCGACGACGCCGCAGCTCGAGGACTACTGGCAGGACAAGGCCGTCGGCTACTCGGTCGCCTGCAAGGAGGCGAACCTCAAGCTCCTCAAGCACACCGACACCCGCACCTGGGTGCAGGACATGGAGAGCATCCGCAAGGCGCTGCACCAGCAGAAGATCAACTACTACGGCTTCTCCTACGGCACCTACCTCGGCCAGGTCTACGCGACCCAGCACCCCGACCGGGTGCGCCGCTTCGTCTTCGACGGCGTCGTGAACCCGAAGGACGTCTGGTACGCCGCCAACCTCGAGCAGGACAAGCAGTTCGACACCAACATCGACACCTACTTCGACTGGATCGCCGCGCACGACGACACCTACGGCCTCGGGACCGACGGTGACGCCGTCCGGCAGATCTACTACGACACGCTGCAGGACCTGAGCGACCACCCGCAGGCGCACTTCGGTGCGGCGGACTGGAACGACGTCTTCGTCAGCGCGGCGTACTACGTCTACGGCTGGGACGACCTCGCGCACGTCCTCGTGGCCGCCGCCGACGGTGACCTCGGCCCGGCCAAGGAGTGGTACGGCGACCCGACCGGCCCCGGCTCGGACAACACCTACGCCAACTACCTGGCGGTGCAGTGCGCCGACGCCCCGTGGCCGGAGGACTGGAGTACCTGGCAGCAGGACAACGACGCGCTCTACGCCGAGCACCCGTTCCTGACCTGGAACAACGCCTGGTACAACGCGCCGTGCCGCACCTGGCCGGCTCGGTCGGGCACGCCGGTCAAGGTCAACGGCGCCAAGGTCCCGCCGATCCTGCTGATCGAGGAGACCGACGACGCCGCGACCCCGTGGGCCGGCGCCCTCGAGGTCCGCAAGCGGTTCACCAGGTCGGTGCTCATCGAGGGCGTCGACGGGACGACGCACGCCGGGTCGCTCTCGGGCGTCGGCTGCACCGACAACCGGATCGCGCGCTACCTCAAGACCGGCGCCCTGCCGGACCGGAAGCCCGGCAACGGCCACTCGGACGTGCAGTGCGCACCGGTCTCGCCGCCGGCGCCGAGCGCGGCCGGCACCCGGACGACGCCGCGCGAGCGGCTGCTCACCCCGGCGCGACCGGTGGTGCTGCACTGACGGGCTCCGCCTGAGCGGGTCGTGTGCCTCACCACGCGTCATGGCGCGTCCTCAGGCACACGACCCGGCGGAGTCCACCTCGGCCCGCGACGGCGAACGCCCGACCCTGACGGGTCGGGCGTTCGTCGTACGAGCGGGGCGGCGCGGGGTCGGGCGGCGCCGGGTCAGCGTCCGTTTCCGTTCAATTGCTGGGAAAAGTACGTGTTACCCGCGCGTAGACGGTCCCTGATCGTTCAATTGCGCGGAAACGGACCGCGCAGGGATGCGACCACCAGGAACTACCTCACAGGAAGCGGCCGCAGTAGGGCCACGGCGACCGGCCGCTGCGCGAGTAGAGGATCTGCGCGCGGTGCGTCTGCTCCGCGGGCGAGGCCTGGTTCGGCATGCCGTGCCCACCGACGCTGCGCCAGGTGCCGATGCTGAACTGGTAGAGGCCGTAGTAGCCGGCCGGGTTCACGGCGTGCGGGTTGCCGCCGGACTCGCAGCGCGCGAGCGCGGCCCAGTTGAGGTTCCCGCCGGGGGCCGCCTTGACGCCGAGCAGCACGCGGCGCGGCGCCGGCGCCCGGAGGACCCGGTGCGAGCGGTCGGTGTCCACGTGCTCGCCGTTGCGGGTCCAGCGCACGATCTTGGCCTGGCGGACGCCGGGGCGGCCCGGGGCGACGACCTTGCGCTGGCCCGGCTTGAGCTTCGTGGTCTTGTGCACGACGGTGCCCTGCTTGATCGGCGTGCGCTTGAACGTCACGTCGCGGCCGATCCGAACGAGCTTGACGGTGTCGTCGGCGTGCAGGTCCTTGTTGCCCTCGGCGTGGATCACGCGGCCGTCGCGCATCAGCAGGATGCGGTCGAACTTGGTCCGCTCGACGCCGGCGTCGGCGAGCACGCCGACGGGGCGGGCCGCGTCGCTGACGACGGTCTGCGCGGGGTTGTCGGCCACGCGGACGGTGACCTCGACGGCCTTCCGGGGAGCGGTCCCGTCGGCGGCCGTGGCGGGTGCCGCAGCGATCGCGACGGCGGAGGCGACCGCGACGGTGACGGCGGCGGCCCGGGTCGGCGCCGACGAGCGGCGGTGGTGGTGGTCAGGGGTGGTGCTCGGGGTGGTGCGGAAGAGATGTCGCACTCGCATGCGGCGAAGACCTCACTCGGTGTCGGGTGCCCGGGCGCGGTGTTGCGACCAGGTTCGGCAGGAGCGGACCGTGCGGTCCGGAGTGGTGCTCCGTAGGCGTCCCAGGGAGTGGTGGGGTTTGAGGTTCACCGGCGAGGCGTGCTGACGTAGGCGGCCACCGGCGGGATCTTCGGTGTGAAACGACCAAGCAACACACTGAAGGAGATCCACCGATGGCCTTGCCCCAGTCTGCCCTGTCTGAGTTGCTCGAGGCGTTCCGTGCCGGTGACGGCGTGGATCTGATCCGTGAATCGGTCCGCGTCGCGCTGCAGGAGCTGATCGAAGCCGAAGCGACCGAGAGGATCGGCGCAGCACCGTACGAACGCACCCCGGATCGGGTCACCGACCGCAACGGACACCGGCCTCGGATGCTGTCGACCAAGGCCGGTGATGTCGAGCTACGGATCCCCAAGCTCCGCAAGGGGTCGTTCTTCCCGGTCATCCTGGAACCGCGGCGCCGCATCGACCAGGCGCTGTACGCGGTGGTGATGGAGGCCTACGTCCACGGTGTCTCGACCCGCGCCGTGGACGAGCTGGTCGAAGCCATGGGCGTCGACGCCGGGATCAGCAAGTCCGAGGTGTCCCGGATCTGCGCCGGCCTCGACGAACAGGTGGGCGCGTTCCGCACCCGGTCCCTGGAGCACACCGAGTTCCCTTACGTCTACCTCGACGCGACCTACCTCAACGTCCGCAATGCCACCGGCCAAGTGGTGTCCATGGCCGTGGTCGTGGCCACCGGGATCGCTGCCGACGGCTCCCGCGAGGTCCTCGGACTCGACGTCGGCGACAGCGAGGACGAGACCTTCTGGCGCGGCTTCCTGGTCGCGCTCAAGCAGCGCGGCCTGCACGGCGTGCGGCTAGTGATCTCAGACCAGCACTCCGGGCTGGTCAAGGCACTCAAGCGGTCCTTCCAGGGCGCCGGACACCAGCGGTGCCGGGTCCACTTCGCCCGCAACCTGCTCGCGCACGTGCCCAAGTCCCACACCGACATGGTCGCGGCGGTGTTCCGCACGGTCTTCGCCCAGCCCGACGCCGAGGCCGTCAGCACCGCGTGGGACGAGGTCCGCGACCAGCTCGCCAAGTCGTTCCCCAAGATCGGGCCGCTGATGGACGACGCCAAGGCCGAGGTACTCGCGTTCACCGCGTTCCCGCGGGCGCACTGGCAGAAGATCTGGTCCACCAACCCGCTCGAACGGGTCAACAAGGAGATCAAGCGCCGCGCCCGCGTGGTCGGGATCTTCCCCAACCCCGCCGCCGTCATCAGGCTCGTCGGAGCCGTGCTGGCAGACATGCACGACGAATGGCAAGCCGGTGACCGCCGCTACCTATCCGAGGGATCCATGGCGCTGCTCTACCCCGACAGCGATACTGGACACATCGCCGCCATCGAGGCCGGCGAGTAGGCACCGAGGATCACCTCAAAGCCCACCACCCCGCGGGGCTCTGTCGGTGCTCCTGCGCGGGACTGCGAGGAAGAGGGGTCCGACTGCGCCACCCGAGGGCTGTGCTCACGACCCGTGGTCGTGCCACCCGAGCAGCGCCTGGATCGGCCGGACAATGCGCTTGCGGACAACGTTGTCCACGTCCCGCGCGCGGCCACCCTAATCACAGCCGCGGACGCGTCCGCAAATCCTCGGGCGGAGGCCGGGCCCTCCGCCACGGGGCGTCGTGGTGGGGCTCACAGCGGGTCCCGGTCGCCTGATCCGGCCGGCTCCGTTGACGGAGTCCCCGCCTGCCCCCAGGCTGGTGGTGGCTGTCGAGCGAAGGGTCCGCGACATGACAGATCACCAGGTCACCGCCGAGGTCGAGCAGATCGATCCGCTCGAGGAGCCCGCAGCCTACGGAGGGGAGCGCCTCCTGGCCGACCTCCTGGCCCTGGGGCCGGACGAGGGTCACGGGCCCGAGATCGGGCCCGATCTCGTCGAGGCCCTGCGCCGCGACGACTTCGCGGCCGCCGCGCCGAGGCTGCGGGACCTCCGGGACTGGTTCGGCAAGAGCGCCGACCGGTACGACGTCCTCGACTCCGGTGTCGTCGGCACCGACGTCCCGGCGCTGACCGCCTCGGCGGCCGACGTGCCCGGGCTCGAGCTGGTCGCGAGCCAGGAGGTCTCGCACGCGAGCGGCGGCGAGGTCTCGTTGAAGGTCGGGGGCAGCGGTGTCGGCGCCAGCGCGAAGGTCACCATCTCGGAGTCGTTGAAGCTCACGTGCAGCCCCGGCGAGGTGCTCGTCGCCAGCGTCAGCCTCCCGATCCGCTGGGAGCGTCGTGCGACGCCCGGCAACGCGGACGACAACTGGATCCACACCGAGATCGGCGACGTGAGCGGCCCGCTCCCGATCCGGTTCCGGCGGCTCGACGTACCGCTCGAGGCGCGTGCCCTGAGCTCCCTCGTCGTGGACAACCGCGCCGGCGGGTCGAAGCCGGCGGAGATCGCGAAGTCGTTCGCCCTCGAGGCAGGAGCCGACTTCACGATCGGGCTCAAGGTCGACGCCATCGGCCTGGACGCGAGCCTGAAGGTGTCGGCCGAGGTGTCCACCACGACCACGCTCGAGGCGACCCTCCCCGTCGGTCACCGGTACGAGGTGTCGTGGCTGGGGGGCCCGTGGGGAATGCGGGTCGCCGAGGCCTGATCGCCCGGACGCCGATGCACGACGCCCCCGTCGGTCTCCCGGCGGGGGCGTCGCGGCTCGTGGGCAGGGGCGGGGTCGAACCGCCGACCTTCCACTTTTCAGGCGGACGCTCGTACCAACTGAGCTACCTGCCCGAGCGACGGACACCCTACAGGAGCCCGCCGGGGCCGACGAAAACGGTGCCGCCGTCCGTGGCAGCGGCTTTGGAGCGCCCCGCGCGGGGACCCTATGCTTCTCCCTGCAGTCCGGCCCCCATCGTCTAGCGGCCCAGGACCCCGCCCTTTCACGGCGGTAGCACGGGTTCGAATCCCGTTGGGGGTGCTCGATCCTCGCGGGTGGGGGCGGCCCCCATCGTCTAGCGGCGGGCCACCAGGGACCCCGCCCTTTCACGGCGGTAGCACGGGTTCGAATCCCGTTGGGGGTGCCAGCCAGCCACCCACGCCGGTCCCGAGGTGGGGGCAGCGCCTCGGCCGTGACCGGTCGGCCACGGCCGAGGCTCCCGGGACAGCTGGTCGGTCGCGGGCGGGCTCAGCCGCGGGCGACCGGGATCTTCCTCGGCTCGACCGGGACGGCCTTCCCGGGCGCGGGGGTCCGCACCTCGAGGATCCCGTCCTTGTACGACGCGGTCACGTCGGCCTCGGTCGTGCCCTCGGGCAGCCGGACGTGGCGGACCAGCCGGCCGTACCGGAACTCGCTGTGGTAGCCGTCCGGGCGCTCGTCCTCGGTCCGCTCCTCCCGTTCGGCGCTCAGGTGCAGCATGCCGTCGGCGACCGTGATCTCGACGTCCTTCTCGGGGTCGAGGCCGGGCAGCTCCGCGCGGATCACGCAGCTGTCGCCGTCGATGAACTCCTCCAGCCGCATCACCGGGCCCGCCACGTCGGCGACCCGGTCGAGGAGCCCCTCGACACCGAAGAAGTTGCGGAAGATGTCGCGGAAGGCCGTGTCGACCACGTCCTGGCTCCACATGGTCTCCAGGGGCCACGCGGTGCGTGGCTCGCGCTTGATCAGACTCATGGATCGTTCCCTCCTTCTCGTCCTGGTCCTCAGGATCGTTCGTCGGCCGGGAACCGCAGCGCCCTCCACCGAGGACCGCAGACGGTCCCTCAGCCGTGGCGATCCCATCGTGCTCCGGGCGACTGCGGGCCGCCAGAGTCCTGAGGCCCGGCGGGCTGAGGCAGGACGACCCGGGCCGGTCGGAACGACGACCCCGCCGCTCGTCCCTTCGCGAGGGACCGGGCGACGGGGTCGCGGGGAGGGCGGGTTACTTCACCTCGGACCGCATGACCCGGCGCAGTCCGTAGATGCCGGGCAGCACCAGCCAGAGCGTCACGGCGGTGGCGACGTGCGCCCACTGGGCGCCGGTCTCCATGCCCTCGAAGAGGTAGCTCTGCGCGTACGGCAGGTCCACCCAGGGCTGGAGGTCGTGGTACCAGCCCTGGCTGGCGGCCAGCAGCGACGACAGGTTGGGGACGAGCAGGACCAGCACGAAGTAGACGACCAGTCCGCCGGCCGAGCTGCGCAGCACCATCCCGATCACCGTGCCGATCGACAGCGAGATCAGGTTGCCCAGCACGATCGTCAGGGCGTGCCCCAGCGAGAGGTCCCAGACCGTCGGCACGTCGGCGACCCGGCTGCCGACGACGTTCCCGACGACGCCGACGGCGAACGCGAACAGCATCGAGGCGATCGCCACGGTGACCGACGACAGCGTCTTGGCCCCGACCACCCGCCGCCGGCTGGCGACGTAGGTGAACGTGGTCAGCCCGCTGCGCTGGCTCCACTCGCTGGTGATCGACAGCAGCGCGACCATCGGCAGGATGACCGTGATCGGGAAGCCGATCGCCTTGGCGAAGGTGTAGTAGGTGAGCTGGTCGTCCGGCGCGAACGCGATGGTCGCGATCGTCGCGACCAGGCCGGTGATGCCGATGCTGGCGATCAGCCAGAAGCCGGACCGGGTGTCGAACATCTTGCGGAGCTCGACCCGGACCACCCGCCCGAGCGGGATCGGCGCGATCGGCGGCAGGTCGGTACGCCGGCCGGTGCGGACCCGCGCGGCGGGGGTCCGGCCGGGGGTGGTGCTGGGTGTGGTGGTCGTGGCGCTCATGCCGCTGTCCTCTCGGGCTGGGAGTCTCGTTGGGTGTCGGCGGTGAGCGCGAGGAACATCTCCTCGAGCCCGCCGCTGTCGGCGGTGCGGAGCTCGGTGAGCGCCACCCCGCCCTCGTGCGCGGCGCGCCCGACCTCGGCGGGGTCCGCCTCGGTGCGCAGCGAGCCGTCGTCCGAGGT
Source organism: Nocardioides sp. (assembly GCF_044226305.1). Taxonomy (GTDB): domain Bacteria; phylum Actinomycetota; class Actinomycetes; order Propionibacteriales; family Nocardioidaceae; genus Nocardioides. The sequence continues at coordinate 53,872 of NZ_JBGAHF010000005.1, forward strand.
GGTCGTCGCGATGCCGGCCGCCGCCAGCGCCCGGCGGAGCCCGGCCGGGTCCGCCGACCGGACCACGGTGCCCGCGGCCTGGAGCAGCTCGGCCTTGGAGCCCTGGCAGACGATCCGGCCCTGGCCGATCATCACGATGTCGTCGGCGACGATCTCGACCTCGGCGAGCAGGTGCGACGACAGCAGCACGGTGCCGCCGTGGTCGGCGTAGTCGCGGAGCAGGTCGCGCATCCACCGGATGCCGGCCGGGTCGAGTCCGTTGGCCGGCTCGTCCAGGATCAGCACCGACGGGTCGCCGACGAGGGCGGCCGCGATGCCGAGGCGCTGGCGCATGCCGAGCGAGTAGCTGCCCACCCGCCGGTCCGCCTCGGTCGGCGTCAGGCTGACGAGGTCCAGCAGCTCGGCGACCCGGGTGGCCGGGATGCCCATGGTCCGCTGGGCGATGGTCAGGATCTCGCGACCGGTGCGCCCGGCGTGCTGGGCGGAGGCGTCGAGCATCACGCCGACCTCGCGCCCGGGGTTGGGCAGGTCGGCGAACTGCCGGCCGGCGATGGTCGCGGTCCCCTCCGTGGGTGTGGTGAGGCCGACCATCATCCGCATGGACGTGGACTTCCCGGCGCCGTTGGGGCCGAGGAAGCCGGTCACCCGCCCGGGTCGGGCGGTGAAGCTGATGTCGTGGACGACGGTGGTGCCGCCGTACTTCTTGGTCAGGGAGTCGATGGTGATCATGGCGTCGACGCTAGGGACGGCGAGGGGGTCGCCGCGTCGTCGCGAGGTCGCTCGTCGAGCGGCACCTTGGGTGCCGTCCGGGTCCTCCGAAGGTCGGAGGTCAGGACTCGAAGAGGCCGGTCTGGTAGGCCAGCACGATCGCCTGGGCGCGGTCGCGCAGGTCCAGCTTCTGGAGCAGCCGGGTGACGTGGGTCTTCACCGTGGTGTCGCTGATGAACAGCTCGCGGCCGATCTCGGCGTTGGAGTAGCCCTTCGTGATCAGCCGGAAGACGTCCATCTCCCGGTCGGTCAGCGTCTCGACCGCCTTCGGCGGCGCCTGGTGGACGCGGGTGAACTGCTGGATCACCCGGCGGGTGACCGCCGGGGAGAGCAGCGCGTCACCGCCGGCGATGGTGCGCACCGCGGCGATGAGCTGCTCGGGCGGCTCGTCCTTGAGGACGAAGCCGCTGGCCCCGGCCCGGAGCGCGCGGTAGACGTACTCGTCGAGGTCGAACGTGGTCAGGATCAGGACCCGGCTCGCGGGGTCGGCCGCGAGGATGCGCCGGGTCGCCTCGAGCCCGTCGAGCTCGGGCATCCGGATGTCCATCAGGACCACGTCGGGGTGGCAGCGGGCGGCCTCGGCGACCGCCTCGAGGCCGTTGCCGGCCTCGGCGACGACCTCGATGTCCGGCTCGTCGGCGAGCAGCAGCCGGAAGCCGGCCCGCACCATCGCCTGGTCGTCGACGACCAGCACCCGGATCGTCATCGGTGCTCCCCGTCGAGCGGGATGGTCGCCCGGAGCACGAACCCGCCCGAGGTGGCGACGAACGTCGACATGTCCCCGCCGTAGGTCTTCACCCGCTCCCCGATGCCGATCAGCCCGTGCCCCGACCCGGCGACCCGCCGGACGCCGCCCGGACCGTCGTCGCGGACCTCGAGCCGGAGCTCGTCGGGCGCGTAGTCGACGGTGACGTCGGCGCGCCGGGCGCCGGAGTGCTTGAGGGCGTTGGTGAGCCCCTCCTGCACGATCCGGTACGCCGACAGGTCGAGCGACCGCGGCAGGGGGACCGGCTCGCCGCCGGTGTGGAGGCGCACGTCGAGCCCCGCCGCCCGGACGTCGCCGGCCAGGGTCTCGAGGTCCTCGAGGCCGGGGTGCGGGGTGAGCTCGAGCGCGTCGTCCCCCTCGCGCAGGGCACCGAGCAGCCGGCGCATCTCGGCGAGGGCCGACCGGCCGGCCCGCTCGACGTTCTGCAGCGCCTCGACCTCCTCGGAGCCGGCCGGCAGCCGGTGCCGGACCGCACCGACCTGGAGGACCATCACGCTGACCGCGTGGGCGACGACGTCGTGCAGCTCGCGGGCCATCCGGGCCCGCTCCTCGGCCACGGCCAGGCGGGCGGCCGACTCGCGCTCCCGCTCGGCCCGCAGCGCCCGCTCCTCGGCGGCCTCGGCCTGCTGGTCGCGCTCCCGGAGGGCGAAGCCGACGACCCAGCCGACGACGAAGATGAGCGGGGTGAAGAAGAGGTCGGCCGGGTCGTGGTTCGGGACGTCGTAGACCACGGTCACCGAGCAGGCCACGACGATGAGGAGGCCCGCCCGGGACTGGACGGGGCTCCGGAGCCGGCCGAGCAGCACGGCGGCGAAGAGGCCGGCGACGAAGATCCCTGCCTGGCTGGAGATGAGCTGGCCGTCGACCAGGCTCGCGGCGGCGCAGCCGATCCAGAGGACGGCCGGCGCGAGGAACGGGAACCGGCGGCGCGCCAGCAGGACGAGCACCAGGCCGGTGATGAGCAGGACCTCGAGCGAGAGCAGGGCACCGTCGGGGCGGTCGGCGTCCGTGCGCAGCGCCGCGCCGATCCCGCTCTCCAGGGCGGCCACGACGATGAGGACGTCGAGGCCCCACGCGGTCGCGAACCGCCACACTCGGTCCATGCGGTCAAGGTACGACAGCCGGACCGACCCCGGCGTCGTACCAAAGGAGGACCCCCGGCCCGGCCCGCCCGGTGCCGATTGGGACTCCGCGACGGGTGTGGGTTAGAGTTCCACCGCTTCCGCAAGGAGAGCATCCTGGCCCCGTAGCGCAGTTGGTTAGCGCGCCGCCCTGTCACGGCGGAGGCCGCGGGTTCGAGTCCCGTCGGGGTCGCCAGCAGACGCCCCCGGACCACTGGTCCGGGGGCGTCTCGCATGTCCGGGGGCCTCCGGCGGGCCGGTCAGGCCAGGGCGGCGACGGTCCGCGCGGCGGCGGCGTCCACCTCCTGCAGCACGGCGCGGACCTCCGCGTTGGGCAGCGGCAGCTCGACCTCGAGGGCACGCAGCATCCGCCGGAACCCGAGCCGGCCTGCGGCCAGCGTCGTCCGTCCCTCCGCGGTCAGCTCCAGGCGTGCGGACCGCCCGTCGTCGGGGTTCGGCGTGCGGCGCGCGTGCCCCCGCCGCTCCAGCGCGGCCAGGTGCCCGGTCAGGGTCGAGGGCGTGACGCCGAGCCGGGCGCCGAGCTCACGCGGAGTCATCGCGGCGATGCCGAGCTGGCTGTAGACGGCGTACTCGGCCGGGCGCACGCCGGTGCCGGCCAGCGCCAGCTCCATGAGCTCCCCGATCCGCTGCTGGAGCACGAACAGGTCGAGCACCACGTTGCCGTCGCGGGCGCCGACCTGCCGGTCCGAGGGAATCACCATGGGCAGATAATACGAGTTCGTACTATCGTCGGCGCATGAGACCCGCCGTCACGCTGCTCCTGCTCCTCCTCCTGGCCGCCTGCGGCACCGGGAGCGACGAACCCGACGCGGCCGCGCCGTCCACGGGGTCGTCCACGGCGAGCAGCTCGCCGTCGGTCCCGCCCTCGCCGACCGAGGAGCCGTGGCAGACGCTCGACGGGCCGCTCGGCCGGTGCGGCCCGCAGCCCCCCGACCTGTCCGACACCCGGCTCCGGTACGCCGTGCTGCGCGACCCGGCGGTCGGGCGGATCCCGTCGGTCACCCTCGGCTCGGGCCGCACGGTCGCCGTGCTGCTGCACCAGACCGACGGCAACGGGCTGTGCGGGTGGCTGGACCCCGCGACCCGGCTGGTCGCCGGGGCCGGGATCACCGCGCTGGCGGTCGACCTGTGCCAGTACGGCGACGCCGCCTGTCGTCCGGACCGGACCGAGACGGACGCGGTCGCCGTGGCCGTGCGGCACGCACGTGAGCAGCTGCACGCCCGGCGGGTCGTGCTCGTCGGCGCGTCGATGGGCGGCTCGGTCGCCCTGATGTCGGCGGCCCGCCTGGACGGCGTGGACGCGGCCGTCGACCTCTCGGGTCCGGTCGAGTGGCCGGGCCTGGAGGCGGTGCGCGGCGGCCGCGCACTGCGGGTGCCGGTGCTCGTCGCGATGGCGCACGACGAGGGGCCCGAGGAGGTCCGCGGCGCCCGCTCGATCGCCGCGCACGCACCCGCGGGCAGCGTGTTCGTGCCGGCCCCGGTCGGCCACGGCTACGACCTGGTGGACCCGCTCGGCGAGCAGGTGCGCGACTTCGTCGCCGGGCGCTGAACCGCTACCCGGGACTCGGCACAATGGGTCCGTGCCCGTCGAGATGGACCCCGTGGCGTTCGACGCCATGGTCGAGCGCGCGCTCGACGGCATCCCCGACGAGCTCGCCCGGCTGGTGCGCAACGTGGTCGTCCTGATCGAGGACGAGGCACCCGAGGACGATCCCGACCTGCTCGGCCTCTACGACGGCATCGCGCTCACCGAGCGCTGGGGCGACCCGATGATGGAGCTGCCCGACCGGATCTTCGTGTTCCGCAACAACCTGCTCGACATGTGCGACTCGGTCGAGGAGCTGGAGGAGGAGGTCCGGATCACCGTCGTCCACGAGATCGCCCACCACTTCGGGATCGACGACGACCGGCTGCACGACCTCGGCTACGCCTAGCTGCTCCGGCACCGGGGTCGTCGTCGCCCGCCTCCGGGTCGGGCTGGGCTGGGCTGGCGGGATGGCTACGGACGTTCTGGTCGTTCCGCAGGCCGTCGAACCGCCATCTCGTCCGTAGCTGTCGGCCGGCGAGGACCCCCTACGCCACCCAGAAGCCCAGCGCGCACGCCCCGAGCGCCAGCACGATCGTGCTGACGGCGTACGCCGCACCGGTCCGCGGCCCGAGGTCGTGGGTCTGGACCGCGAAGGCGGAGTAGGTCGTGAACCCGCCGCAGAAGCCGGTGCCGAGCAGCGCGGCCGCGTGGTCGGAGAGCGCGAGGGCCGAGAACAGGCCGAGCAGGAACGAGCCGACGACGTTCACCGCGAGGGTGCCGACGGGGAACCTGTCCGTGACCCGGCCGTCGAACGAGCTGGCGACGACGTACCGCAGCGGCGCGCCGACGGCGGCGCCCAGGACGACCAGGAGGGCGGTCACGGGGTGCTCACTCGTCGCCGCCCTCGGCGGAGAAGGCGGAGCGCTCCACGGCTGTCGACCAGTGGTCGGCGACGGCGACGGCGACCAGGCAGGCCGCGAGGGTGCCGAGGAGGTAGACGAGCGCCACCCCGGTGCGGCCGGCGTCGAGGAGCGCCCGTGCCTGCTCGGAGTACGCCGAGAGGGTGGTGAAGCCGCCCAGCACGCCCGGCCCCAGCGCGACCGCGACCACCCGGTGCCGGCGGGCGACCGCGAGGGCGGGCAGCAGCGCCAGCAGGAACGACCCGACCACGTTGATCGCGAAGGTCGCCCAGGGGAAGCCGTCGGCCTCGGCCGGCCACGCCTCGGTCAGGGCCCACCGCGCCAGGGCCCCCACGGCACCGCCGGCCGCGACCGCGAGGACCAGCCGCGGCGCGAGCGCCGGCGTCACCTCGCCGGTGTCGTCACGAGACGCTGCTCTGCGACCGGGACACGGCCGCATCCTGCCACGGCAGCGGCGCCTCGCCGGCCTGCTGCCGCACGAACTCGCCGAGGAACCACCGCTGGAACCGCTGCTGCTCGGGCGTCCGGGCCAGGGACAGCAGCCGCTCCTCGCGGCAGAAGGCGTCGGCGAGGTCGAGCATCTCGATGAACCGCCGGATGGTCGCGGCGGTCGGCCGCGGCATCGCGACCAGCAGGTCGGCGCTCGCCGCGCCGGAGTGCAGGGCCCGCTCGATCTGGTCGGCGCCGAGGCCCTCGCGCAGGTGGTGGTCGAGGTCGCCGAAGAGGGCGGCGAGGTCGCGCGCCAGGGGGTACTCCACCTCGTGGGCGAGGGCGAGCAGCCGCACCTCGCGGCGCAGCTCGCGGTAGTGCCGCTGGAACTCGACGTAGGAGCGCAGCGGCACCTCGAGGAGCTCGACGTGCATCTCGTCCGGCGCCGGCTCGGAGGGGGGCGGCGGCGGTTCGCCGGTGACGACCCCGGGGACCATGTGCTCGCCGCTGTGCGCCGCGGGCACGAACCAGACCACCTTGCCGTCGTCCTCGACCGCGACCCCCCAGGCCGCCGAGCAGCGGGCGACGATGCTCAGACCCCGACCGAAGGTGAGCAGCAGGTCGTCCTCGTCGTGGGTCGCGTCCTCGGGCATGACCGGCAGCTCCGTCGAGCCGTCGCGGACCTCGACGCGGGGGTGCTCCCGGGTGCCGCGGACCCGCACCGTGAGCGGCGGGGAGCCGTGCAGGAGCGCGTTGGTCACCAGCTCGGAGACGCCCAGCTCGGCGCACTCGACCAGGTCGGGCCGACCGATGTCGTGACAGGTGTCGACCACCCAGCGGCGTGCATCCTGCACCCCGCGAGGACCCGAGCCCAAGGACAGGGCTGGCCTGTTCAGTGGCACAAAGAGTCTCCGGTTGACGGCGGTCGTGACCGATGGCGAACGGCCACGCCATCGACGGCTCGTGTACCCGGGCGAAATCGGCGCGAAACCTCGGGTTGGGAGCGTGTCCGCGGTGGTCCAGCCGGGTCTTGCGCCGGGGCGGTCGAGCTCTCCGTTCGGGGAGCCAGGCCGGCGCCCCGACTGTGACCGAGGTGACCCTCACGATTGCGTCCGTGCGGGGTCGCGGCGGAAGAATGGGGTACTCGTCCGGTGTTCACCTGGTACCCGGCAACACACCCCGTCAGTCCCGAGTTCCACCCCCAGTTCTGAAAGGCCCGGCATGGCAGCCACGCAGCCAGCTCGTACGTCGTCCCGTCACCAGGTCGTGGTGATCGGTTCCGGCTTCGGAGGCCTGTTCGGCACCAAGGCCCTGCGGCGCTCCGACGTGGACGTCACGATGATCGCCAAGACGACCCACCACCTCTTCCAGCCGCTGCTCTACCAGGTGGCGACCGGCATCCTGTCCCAGGGCGAGATCGCACCCCCGACCCGCGAGATCCTCAGTGGCCAGGAGAACGCCCAGGTCCTGCTCGGCGAGGTCACCGGCATCGACCTCGAGGCACGCACCGTCACCTCGCAGGTCCTCGGCCGCGAGACGGTGACGCCGTACGACTCCCTCATCGTCGCCGCCGGCGCCGGCCAGTCCTACTTCGGCAACGACCACTTCGCCGAGTACGCGCCCGGCATGAAGAGCATCGACGACGCCCTCGAGCTGCGCGGCCGCATCTTCGGCGCGTTCGAGATGGCCGAGCTCGGCGCGACCCGCGGCGAGAACGTCGACCACCTGCTGACCTTCGTGGTCGTCGGCGCCGGCCCGACCGGGGTCGAGATGGCCGGCCAGATCGCCGAGCTCGCACACCGCACCCTCAAGCGCGACTTCCGCGCGATCAACTCCCGCCACGCCCGCGTGATGCTGGTCGACGCGGCGCCGCAGGTGCTGCCGCCGTTCGGCCAGAAGCTCGGCGAGAAGGCCAAGGCCGAGCTCGAGAAGCTCGGCGTCGAGGTGGTCCTCGGCGCGATGGTGACCGACGTCGACGAGCGCGGCATCGAGATGAAGTTCAAGGACGGCCGCGTCGAGCGCATCGACAGCGTCACCAAGATCTGGGCGGCCGGTGTCCAGGCCAGCCCGATCGGGCAGACGCTCTCGCAGCAGACCGGCGCCCCGCTGGACCGGGCCGGCCGGATCGCGGTCAACCCCGACCTGACGCTGCCGGGCTACCCCGAGGTCTTCGTCGTCGGCGACATGATCGCGCTCGACAACCTCCCGGGCGTCGCCCAGGTCGCGATCCAGGGCGCGAAGTACGCCGCCAAGGAGATCGACAACCGGCTGAAGTCGAAGCCCTCCCAGGGCCCGTTCCACTACTTCGACAAGGGCTCGATGGCGATCATCAGCCGCTTCCGCGCGGTCGCGCTGATCGGCAAGCTGCGGATCACCGGCGTCCTGGCCTGGCTGATGTGGTTGGCGCTGCACCTGATCTACATCACCGGCTTCAAGAGCCGGGTGACGGCGCTGCTGCACTGGGCGGTCTCGTTCATCGGCCGCGGCCGCTCCGAGCGCACCACGACCGAGCAGCAGATCTTCGCGCGCAGCGCGCTCAACCGCCTGCGCCGCGGCGCCGCCGACCTGGTCTCCGACCCGGGCTCGTACGACGCCGCCCGGGCGCTCCTCGAGACCACCCGGCGCGCCGAGCTCGAGGCGCAGGCCGCCGAGGAGGCCCGGCTCACCGACTCCGGCGAGCGGGGCGTCCGCGCGGAGCAGCGCGTCGGCTGAGCGGGTACGCGTCAGCGGACCCGCTGATGGTGGTCGAGCAAGCCGCGCGGCTGAGGAACGAGGCCGCGACCGGCGTGTCGAGACCCAGTTCCTTCGCGCCAGTCCTACTCGAAGGACGACCTGGTCGCGGCGGGGCTGGTCGTTTCCGTTCAATTGCTGGGAAAGGTCCCGGTTACTGGCCGGTAAGCAGGGCCGGACCGCGCAATTGAACGGAAACCGACGCCCGCCAGCTCGCCAGCCCGCCAGCCCGCCAGCCAGTGCTACTCGAAGTACGACGGCGCGGTGTCGGCCTCCGCGCGCCGCTCCCGCGCCCACCGCGGGAGGATGAACAGCCCCTCGGCCTCGACGGTGACCCCCTCCGCGTCGAGCAGGTGCCCGCGCGCCCAGGTCTTGATCCCCTCGGTGCGGTCGATCCAGGCCTCGACCCGCAGGTCGCCCAGCGGCGTGCCGCGGCGGTAGCGCAGGGTCAGGGTCCCGGTCATCCCGGGCTTGCCGCCCGCGCCGGTCGCCTCGCCGAGCAGCTGGTCGAGGATCATCGCCGACACCCCGCCGTGCACCAGCCCGGGTGGCCCCTCGAACGCCGCACCGAGGTGGAAGCTCGCCCACGCCCGCCCGGCCGGGTCGCGCTCGACCTCCAGCGGTGGCGCTGCCGCGTTGCGGACGCCGACCACCGGGTTGCCCCACGGTCGACCGCGTCCCGAGGCCGAGAAGCGGACGCCGTACGGGCCGTCGAGCTGGCGCACGCGGAGCCGCTCGGTCAGCGCCTCGACCTCCGCCTGGACCGCGCGGACCTCGTCGTCGTCGACCTCGGTGCGGATCGTCGCGTCGAGCAGGTCGCGCACCGCCTGCGTGAACGGGCCGTAGAGACCACGCTGCCGCTCGTGCTCGTCCTCGGAGATGTCGTCACGCACGTAGCCGGCCACAAAACCAGATGCTAGAACACGTTCCATTTGCTGGAATGCCGCATGACCTTCCTGGACCGCCCCGATCTCCGGCTCCGCGCCTCGTGGGCCGACGCCGTCGTCGAGTTCGCCGCCGCTGGAGAGGCCACGATGCACGGCTCCGGGCTGTGGGACTTCGAGCAGGTCGACACCACCGAGGCGGGCGCCGACGCGATCGTCGAGCACCTGCTCGTCCAGGCCGACCCGGCCTTCATGCCGCCCGAGGGCCGGGTGCGCTGCACCTACTTCTGGATCACCGACGGCCCGGCCGACGACCCGGACGCGCGGGTGTTCGTCGGCTACCTCGCCCTGCGGCACGACCTGACGCCGTGGCTGCTCGAGGAGGGCGGGCACATCGGGTACGCCGTCCGCCCCTCGCGCCGCCGCGAGGGCCACGCCACCCGGGCGCTCCTGCTCGCGCTCCCCGAGGCCGCGGCGCTCGGGCTCGACCGGGTGCTGCTCACCGCCGACGAGGACAATCTCGGCTCCCAGCAGGTCATCCTCGCGGCCGGCGGGGTGTACGAGGACTCCCGCAACGGCAAGCGGCGCTACTGGATCACGACGCCGGCGACGACCGGCGCGTCAGCGGCAGCGTCCGGGTCGGCCGACGAGCCCCGCACCTGGCGCTGAACGCCGTGCGGGCCCGCCGGCCCCCGTCCGTCCACGCCCGCCCCGTACTCCGGCGACGGGGCGAGCTCGGCAGGATCCGACTGCCGGGACGTCGTACCCAGTGAACGCGCAGCCGACCAGCAGCGTTATCTCCCTCCGCTCCTGGTCTGGTCCACCGCACCGGGCGCAAATAGAGTGAACCGCCGGCGTCTCGGGTCACCGACGGTTCAACAGCCGTGAGGCTAGGCGCACGCGGACCCCCTGCGCATCACCTTCCGGGCAAAGTTCCGAGGTGGAGTAGACCGGTCCGTCGGGGGCGGTCCGTAGCATCGCCGGATGACCGGTCTCGCGCCCTACGTCCACTTCGCCGGCACCGCTCGGGATGCCCTCACGTTCTACGGGGACGTCTTCGGCTGCGCGGTGCAGCTGCACAGCTTCGCCGAGTTCCAGCGCACCGACGGGCCGCCCGACGCGATCGCCCACGGCTACCTCACCGGCGGGCCGGTGGCGCTCCTCGCCGCCGACGTCGCCGAGGGGGAGCCGGCCTTCAGCAGCGAGGGCCTGATGTTCTCGCTCCTCGGCACCGCGGACCCGGCCACCCTTCGCCGGTGGTTCGACGGGCTGTCCGACGGCGGCCGCGTCGTGGACGACCTCCAGCGCCGCCCCTGGGGCGCGAGCGACGGTCAGGTCGTCGACCGGTTCGGCCTGCACTGGCTCGTCGGCTTCGAGGGCGACGAGGCCTGAGCCCGGGCCCGAGCCGCTCCGGTGCGGAGGGCCCGGGCCCCGAACGACCCGGCGTGGGCCCCGTGGGACTCGAACCCACAACCCATGGATTAAAAGTCCACTGCTCTGCCGATTGAGCTAGAGGCCCGGGACGTGGTTGCTCCTGCTCGGCCCGCCCTGGGGATCTTCGTCCTCGAGACTGCCGACCACGCCGGTGCACATACTGCCCGACCCGCCCCGAGTCAGTCATGGCGGCGGGAGTGGCCAGCGCCGGCCGTTGTCCCCGGAACAACCCTCTGACGACCCGAGTTTCGTCCGTCAGCGTTGTCGAACACATGTTCGACTTCAGACCTTACGATGGTTCGATGGCGGTGGCCGCGGGCGACGGGACGGGGAACCGTCGTCACGTGTCCCCACGGCACGTCTGGGTGAAGTTCGGTTCCCTGGCCTCACCCGGGGTGCTGATCGGGTGGCGCAGGGGCCGCGACGGCCAGTGGTCGGCGCTGGTCGTGTACGCGACCGGAGGCGGGAACGTCGACGTCACCATCACCAGCCAGTGGGTGCCTGCCGCGCACGTCCGCCCGGCTGGGGACTGACCCCGAGGCTCCTCCTGCCGTGGCCCCCCGCGGTCCGGGCGGTCTCAGCGCACCCGGACGAACCGCTGCGCGAGGTTCGGGTCCCCGTTGGGGTCCTGGATCAGCCCGGCGGCGATCGTGATGCGCTCGAGCTGCGCACCGCGGGGCCGGCGGGGCAGGCACAGGTCGTGCATGTTGTCGGAGTTGAAGGTCGTCTCCTGGTCGTAGAGGTCGGCGACGGCGAGTGGCGCGAGCCGCACGACCCGGCCGTCCGTCCTGCGGTAGACGGCGCGGTAGGACGCCACCACCGGCTCGCCGACCTCCTCGCCCGTGGGGTACGCCGTGAGCCCGTTCGACCACATGACGCGCACGAAGGTCCGGCCGACCGTGCACCGGTTGGCGTCGCCGGCGTAGACCGCGGGCCGGATCGTCCAGGCGTCGACGATGTAGGGGCCACCGGACAGTGGCTCGACGTCGGCACGGGGGTGTCCGACCGGCCGCGACCGGGTCGCCTGGGGGCCGTGGCCCTGCAGGCCCCCGACGACGCGGACGGTCTCGGGCGTCGGGCCGTCGACCGAGTCACCGAAGTCGCCGATGAGGTTCACCGTCTGCGCCTCGTCGGGCTCGTCCGGCGGGAACTGCAGGGCGCAGACCGGGGTGGTCGTGGTCCCGTCGCTGCGCACGATCCTGAAGTCGGCGGGCTGGATCGACGTGGGATCGATGAACCAGTTGAAGGTGACCGGGATGTTGTCCAGGCCGGTCTCGCCGGTCGGGCAGCCGACCGCGTCGTCGGTGCCCCACGACGCGCTGAGGATGTGCGCCCGCGGACGCGGATCGGGCCCGGCTCCGTCGGCAGCGGCGGACGTGCCCACCAGGACGGGCGCGGTCAGTGCCACCAGCGCCGTCCGGAGCCGGCGACGCGGGACGGGCTGCTGACGAGTGGCCACCCGGCGACAGTAGACCCGCACGGCCGCGTGGCGCTGCTACCCGGCACGCGTCACGCGGGCGGCGGCTCGCTGGTGGCGGCGTCGAGGGTGTCGAAGACCCGGAGGACCCGCAGCAGGCCGGTGAGGGTGATGACCCGGAGGACGGGCCCGTCGGGGCAGACGACGGCGAACGAGCCGCGCAGGCCGCGGCACCGGCGCTGGGCGCGCACGAGGGTGCCCAGCCCGCTGGAGTCCATGAAGATCACCTCGGTCAGGTCCACGACCAGGTGGACGCGGGCCTCGTCGATGACGAGCGCGTCGACGGCGGCCCGCACGCCGGCGGTCGACGACACGTCGAGCTCGCCGCTGAGGCGGATCACGTCGAACCCATCGCGTTGCTCGATCGACGACGACATCCCGTCGTCGGGCCGCTCGCGCCAGCCGGTCACCTCGGTCGACGACATGTCCCACCCCTCACCGTCAGCGCGGGCCCCCGCCCGCGCTGCGGCCTCCGTACCCAGCCGGCCCGGGCTCGACGCGGCCCGACCAGACCACTCCCTGACCCGGGGCCGTCAGCCGGCGTCGGGAGTCGTACGGCGGGAGCGGGGAGCGGCGTAGTCGAGCCGGTCGGGGACCCAGTAGAAGCCGCGGACGGGCGGCCGGTCCTGCAGCTCGAAGTAGGTGTGCCACCAGCGGGCCGTCTGCCAGAAGCCCTCCGGCGTCGCGGCGCGGCTGTCCAGCCCCGGGGTGAGGTCGAAGCCGGCCGCGCTGACCAGCGTCTCGATCATCACCGCCGACGGCAGCCCGTCGCCGTCGAGGAGCGGGTTGCCCGAGCGCCCCACGCCCCACACGAAGGCCAGCCACCGCAGCAGCAGCGCCGGCAGGTCGACGACGACCCGCTGCTGGGTGAGCTGCTCGAGGACCGAGGTCTGCTCGGGCCGGCCCGCGCCCTCGCTGCGCCCCTGCCACTCGGAGGGCGGCGCCGGCACGCTGAGGACGGCGATGTTGGGGACGAGCGCGGGGTCGGCGTACCAGTCGAGCGGCGTGGACTGCACGGCGTTGGTCGTCGCCGGCATCCCGAACCCCTCCCGCGGCTCGAGCGAGACCTCCCGCAGCACCGTGGCCCCGACCGGCTCGCCGACGGCGTCGACGAGGGCCGTGTGCGACCAGTGGCTGGGTGACATGTCGCCCCGCAGGTGCGACTGGGCCACACGCACCCGGAAGTCGTAGGCGCTGCGCCCGCCGAGGAGCAGCACGAGGGTCTCGTCCTCGCCCGTCGCGCGCAGGTCGGCGAGGCAGCCGGCCACCCACTCGACGTTGGCCGTGGGGCCGGTGCCGGTGCGCTCGCGCTCGACGAGCGCCTCGTTCTCCGAGGTGGCGGTGGATCCGCGGATGGCGTACATGTCGCTCCGATCTCGAGGGCGCGGGTCAGGCGGGGAGGACGACCGGGGGCAGGGCGTAGCTGCCGCGCTTGGGGCCGTGGACCTCGCGGATCATCCGGTACTGGACCTCGAGGGCGACGCCGCCCGCGTTCCGGGTGAACTTGAGCAGCGCGACGTGGTCGCCGCGGATGTCGGCGGGGGCCGGCCAGGTGGCGGAGGTGTCGAGCTTCACCGCCGGCTCGCCGGGCGCGAAGTGCGTGGGAGGTACGTCGGCGCGCTGGTGGTCCGACCCCCACACCAGCGCGGTGGGTGACGAGATCACCTCGCGGATCGTGCCGAAGGGCGTGCCGGCCTCGGGCGTCGTCCCGAAGATGCGCGCGTCCGTGACCCGGCCGTAGTGCACGTCCCCGGTCAGCGCCAGGACGCCGCGCCCGCGGCGGGCCAGGCCGGTCAGCCCGTCCATGACGGCGCCGTAGTCCCCGTAGTTGGCGAAGTTGCGGTCCTTCACCTTGTCCCACCCGTGCTTCACCGGCTGGAGCAGCGACGGGCCGGTGACCAGGACCGGCACCAGCCGGTCGGCCACCACGTCCTCGACCCAGTCCCGGTAGCGCTGCAGGTCGGCCGCCCGCAGCGTGGTCTCCCCGTCGGTGGCGCGGAAGGTCCGGTTGTCCATCATGAAGAACGACAGCGGTGGCACGTCGAACCGCGTCGAGTAGCCGTCCGGGCTCCCCAGCTGGAACGCGTCGTACATCGCCCGCGCCGCGCGTCGCCACGGGTTCTGGGCCAGGTCGTCGCGGCGCCAGAGGCTCTGCAGGGTGAGCACGGCCGGGTGCGGGTAGTTGTTCCAGTACTCGTGGTCGTCGGGGATCGCCGCGACCGCTGCCGCGCGGAGCACGGCGGCGTAACCGTCGGTGCCGACGAAGTTGTCGCGGTACTTCTGCGCGAACGTCGCCGCGAGCCGCTCGTCGTCGAAGCTGCCGATGAGCGGCGGCTGGTCCAGGTAGACCTGGTCGCCGACCGTGAGCACGACGTCCGGCCGGTCGAGGCCGGTCAGCCCGTCCACGACCACCCCGCAGCGGCCGGCCTTGTCGCCGCCGCGGTAGAAGCAGGAGACCAGCAGGACGTTGAACGACGAGCCGTCCCGCGGGACCTCGGCCGGCACGGACCGCACCGCCAGCGCGCAGTCGACGGGCGGCACCCCTGGCGCGCTGGCGACGACCCGCACGGTCCGGGTGGTGCGGTCGGCCGGCAGGCCGATGAGGTCGACCACCCCCGTCGCCACCCGCAGGGACCCCGCCTCCGGGTAGGCGGGCCGCAGCGGCAGCACCGGCTGCGGCGCGACGGCGGCCCCGTCGACCGTCCAGGCCAGGTCCGGCAGGGCGCCGTACCCGAGCACCGCCACCCAGACCCGGACCGTGCCGGCCGGCTTCCCCGGGGCGACGAGCGGACGGATCGAGACCTCCATCGCGGTGCCTCAGGCGGGCTCTCGGACGGGTGCGGACCAGCGGGCGCGACGGACCAGGGCGACCGCCAGGCCGAGCGCGCGGGCCCGGTCGGTCAGGTGGTGTGCGCCGCTCGGCTCGAACGACGCGAGCGCCCGCACGGCCTGGCCGGTCGTCATGGTGGCCGTCCCGGACCGGCCGGCGCCGTGCGGCTCGGCGATCCGCCAGGTGTGGTGCCGCGCGGCGTGCGGGCGGCCCCGGGGGAGCGGTACGTCGACGGCCAGCTCGCCGACGCCGTCGGCCAGGCGTACGTCGGCCCGCACCTCGAGCCGCCGACCGGCGCCGTCCCCGGCCAGCCGGGCGGTGCCCCGGCCGAGCAGCCGCAGGCCCTGCTCCGGGTACCGCAGCGTGCCGACCGCCCGCATCTCGGCGCCCGGCGTGCGGCGCAGCGCGGCGAGGTCGTCGGCCTCGACGACGAGCGTGTAGGCCAGCGGACCGAGGTCGGTCGACCCGGTCGCGCGCAGGGTGATCCGGGCGCCCAGCTCGCGAGCCGGCGTCCGGGTCGCGTCCTCGGTCAGCGGGGTGCCGGCGGGCGAGCGGGAGCAGAGGTAGCGGCGGGCGTCGCGGTAGCCCATCGCGATCAGGGTCTCGGCGTCGATCCGGCCGACGACGAGGTCGGGGTCGAGCGGGATCGGGAGGTCGGGGCGGATGACGTGGACGGTGACCGGGTCGGTCGAGCCGAGCACGGCCTCGCCGCCGGCCCGGCGGCGGTTGAGGTCGGCGATCGCGTCGAGCTCGGCCGACAGCGCCCCGGTGGCGCTCATCTCGATCATGTGGACGTACTGCTCCAGCGCGCCGGTGCCCCACCGCGGCGTGTTGCCGATGCACCACAGCACCCACAGCTCGTCGCAGCCGCGACGCACCGACTCGAGCAGGTTGGCGTCCTGGATCCAGACCGCGTCGGTCCAGGTGCGGCCGTCGTGCTCGACGGCCGGCATCACCCCGGCGAGGGAGACGCCGGCGACCAGCCGGTCCTCGTCGATCTCGGTGTGCGGGATCGGCACGCACCGCTTCCGCCCGAAGTCGCAGACGTTGAAGGTGCCGGTCATCGGCCCAGCCGCGCGCACCCGCGCCAGGTCGATGCCGAGGGCCGGGAGCACCGCATCGCGGACCCCGCCGGCCCCGCCGAACGCCGTCCAGTCGGTGGGGGAGCGCAGGTAGGACCGCAGCGGCAGCGGCGACACGAACCGCCGGACGTCGAGGTCGATCCAGCGGCGGACCATCTCGTCGGGGCGCTGCCCCGAGAGGAGCATCCCGAGGGTGAAGATCCCGCCGGAGGTGCCGTCGCCGTGGTCGAAGGTCAGCCCGTCCTCCTCCAGCGCCGCCACCACCCCGGTCTGCCACGCGACGCGGATGCCGCCGCCGGCCAGGACCAGGGCGCGCCGGGTCACCCCGGCTCCCCGGGGTGCTCGTCCGGTCGGCTCGCGAGCATCCGGGCGAGGGCCACGGCGCTGACGGCGTCGAAGGAGGCGACGAGCAGGGCGCGCTTGCGGTAGTCGCCGCGCAGCACCCCGAGGCCGACGCCGGCGACCGCCCCGGTCTTCTGGGCCAGGCTCCAGCGCAGCACGACGCGCTGCTCGGCGCCGTCGAGCAGCAGCCCGCCCGACACGGTCATGAACATGCCGACCACGCGGTAGAGCAGCGGCGCGGGGTCCGGGGTCGCGGCGCCCATCAGGCGCAGCGACGTCCGCGGCGCGACCACCAGGCCGAGGCCCGAGGCGAGGGTCGTCGCGCCGATCAGGCGGGCGAGGGTGGTCTCGTCGGTCATGACACCACCGCCACGAACCAGCCGGTGATCGCGGCCCACTCCAGCACCCAGAAGCCGTAGCGGACCACGTTCAGCCGGATCCAGCGCTCCAGCACCCGGCTGAACTCCCGCTGGTCGGGGATCTCCTGGTAGAGCCGGCGGTTGACCGGGAGGATGAACACGACCGTGAACGCCGTCGCCAGGACCGCGAGCACCAGGTAGGCGAGCGGGAGCAGCCGCCGGGTGCCGTCGTCCCACTCGAGGACCGTGAGCCAGACGGCACCGACCACCATGAGCAGGCTGCCGACGGTGAAGAACCCGACGGCCCGGCGTACCGGGTCGCCGAACCGCTGCGGGAAGTCGGCGCTGCTGGTCGTCGCGAGCGCCCCCGGGAACTGGAGGACGACCAGCGAGAACCCCATGCCGAGGTAGAGCGAGGCGAAGAGGAGCAGCCCGGCGCCGAGCCAGGCCTCGGTGGTCATCGGCCGTCCGCCGTCGGTGCCGGCAGCCAGCTCTCGTCGATCGGCAGGTCGACGACCGAGTCCAGGCCCTCCGGCGGCCGGGTCGGGTCCGGCGGGTCGGCCGAGGTGAGGAACCAGCCCTCGTAGTGGTCGTCGAGGATCCCGTGCGAGTGCGGGAGGCAGGCGACGAACAGCGGGTCGGGCGACAGGTCGAGCTCGCGCAGCGGGTCCATCCGCGGGTGCGGGCCGAGCCGGATCTCGGCCTTCGCCCATCTGCCGACCGCCACCTCGACGTCGTCGGAGAAGAAGATCGTCGACTTCATCAGCATCCCGCGGAACTGGCAGTAGTTCGCGGCGCCGAAGTTGCGCAGCGGGACCTTCGGGCCGCGGGGCCGCTGCACCGTGATCCGCAGGCACAGCTGCCCGTCGAGGTCGTACTGGCTCGACATCTCGCGGTCGTCGACGCGGAAGTCAAGGTTGGCCCGGTGCTTGGGCATGCCCCAGATCCCCTTGCCGCCCTTGACCGACACCTGGGAGCTCACCGGCAGGTCCCACACGTACTGCCCGACCGCGGTGGTCCGCTCGCGCAGTAGCGTCGCGAGCAGCGGGCTCCCCGCGCGCCGGTGGGCGCAGGCGAAGGCGATGCTGAACTCGACGTACGCCCCGATGTCGGTGGTGCGGTAGTCGATGACGGTCACCAGCAGGATGCCGCGACCGCCGGGGAGGCGGACCGGGACGAGCTCGTCGCCGGGCAGCAGCCTGCGGATGCCCTCGAGGTCCGCGGTGAACGCCGCCATCAGCGCGGGCGAGTCCAGCGAGTTGACGGGGAGGGAGAACGGGATGCCGTCGACCAGCGAGTCGCGGCCCGCGAGGGCCCGCTGCCGGCGCGGTGCCAGGGGGATCATCGGTCGAGCTCCTCGAGGATCAGGGGGAAGGTGTCCCGGGCCGCGTAGCGGCCCATGAAGACGTCGAGGTGGCCGTAGCCCTCGACGACGTGGACGGAGTGCCGACCCGGCGCGTAGCGCTCGAGGTGGTCGAAGGTGCGCTCCTGGCTCTCCGGGAGGAAGCAGAGGTTGTCGCGGCCCGCGATGAGCGCGAACCGGGCGTCGGTGCGCGGGGCGCCGCCGACCGGGTCGGCCGGCAGGCCGGGGACGCTGCCGGTGGGCACCAGGCGGCCGGCCCGCACCGAGCGGGACATCTGGGCGAAGAAGGTGAGCGGCACCGGGCCGAACTCCTCGTTCAGCCACCGGTGGCTGCCGGCGTCCAGGTTCTCGTGCGACCACAGCGCGGGGTGGCCGGCGCCGTAGACGAAGCTCACCATCCGGCAGGAGCCGCTGCGGCACTCACGGTGGCTCAGCCGGACCAGGTCGACCATCCGCCGCTCCAGGAAGCCGGCCGGCGCGACCGTGCCCCAGTGCGGGTCGACGTAGTCCATCGCCAGCGCCACCAGCGGCACCACACGCGAGAGCTTGAGCGCCGAGAGGCGCGGTACGACGGGGTGCAGCGACATCGCGTTCGACACGATCGTGTCGACCTGGGGCACGAGCCCGGCCACGGCCGCGAGCGCGAAGCTGCTGGAGCCCTGGCAGTGGATGACCGCCTTGAGGGTGTCGGCACCGGTGCGCTCCAGCACCTCCGCGACCGCGGCCGGGTGGTCGTGGACGGCGGCCTGGTCGAGGTTCCACCGGTTGCGCGGCAGGTCGATGCTGGCCCGCCAGTTCTCCAGCCAGACGTCCCAGCCGGCGGCCAGCAGCGCGTCGACGATCGTCTCCTGGTCCGCGGTCCGGAAGATGTCCGCGCGCACCCCGGCGCCGTGCACCAGCAGCACTGGCCCGCGGGTCACCGGCTGGTCGCTGGTCACGTGGTGGAGGTTCAGCTCCATCCCGTCGCCGGCCCGGAACGGCACCACCTCGGTGCGGGTCGCGGCCGGGGCCTCGGTCGTCGTGGTCATGCCCGGACCTCCAGTGCGGGTGGGCGTCCGTAGACGCCGAGGAGACGGCGGAGGAAGAAGACGTTGAAGCGGGTGATGTCGCGCAGGCTCCCGCGGTAGGTCGTGAGCTGCCGGGCGAACATGGGCGCGTCGAGGCGGAGGATCCCGCGCCCGTACTCGTCGCCCGCGTCGTCGGGGTGGTCGTGGTCGACGGTGCCGCGCACCAGCCGCGTGTAGAGGGTCGTGGTGTCCGGCCACGCGTCCATGCCGCCGTCGTTCCCGACGTCCTTGAAGCCGAGCAGGGTCATCGGGCCGAGGTTGCTGTCGAACGGCAGCCGGTAGCGCATCAGCAGCCGCCCGGGCACCGGGCTCGGGGCGAAGAGGTCGAAGCGGCCGTCGTGGACGGGGTGGTCGGCCGCGCCGAGGGCGCGGCAGCGGACGTAGCCCCGCGCCGCCATCGCGTGCTGGGGGTCGCTCAGCGCGGCGGTGAGGTCCTGGGTGCCGATGGTGAGGTGGAACATCACCCGGTTCCAGTCCCGGACGCCGGTCACCTCGCCGGCGTCGTACGCCGGTGCGCCGGGTGTGTAGAAGCCCTTCATCTCCTCGGTGAACTCCACGCTCACGACGCCACCTCCGCCAGCAGGTCGTCGGCCACCCGGTCGGCGAAGGCCGCGATCGTCAGCGACGGGTTGGCGCCGACCGGACCGGGCATCACCGAGCCGTCGCAGACCCGCAGCCCGTCGACGCCCCGCACCCGTCCGTAGGAGTCGACGACGCCCTCGTGCTCGGAGGTCGACATCGGCACCCCGCCCAGCGGGTGGACGGTGATGACGCGGCGGAACCAGAAGGTGGGGTTGACCTCGAAGCGGCCGTCGAGCGCGTCGGCGAGCTGCTCCATCCGGCGCACCATCGTCGCGAAGTAGCGCTGCGAGGTCCGGGTCGTCCAGGTGCTGTCGAGCGTCGGCCGGTCGTCGGGGTCCTTGAGGAACAGGGTGCCGTCCGGGACGTCGCGGCCCATCCCGAGCAGCGGCAGGCTGTCGTCGGAGAAGGAGCCGCGACCGATCAGACGGGAGATGTCCGCCGACAGGTGGGTGTGGGCGCCGCCGGTGAACCGCTCGCGGAGCCGCATCGCGACCAGCCGCCCGAGCCGGCCCACCATGGCCGGGCTCTGGCTGAGCTCGGCGAGCCAGGCGGCGATCGCGGGGTAGCCGGCGTCCTCGACGTACATGCCGTGGTCGAGGTCGTCGCCGGTGTCGACCTGGTCGGCGAAGCGCAGGTAGGAGCTGATGACCGGGCCGCGGGTGCCCTCGAGCGCGCGGGCCGCGCCGAGGATGAAGCCGAGCAGGTCGCCGTTGCCGCAGAACCGGGTGCCCAGCGCCGGCGACGTCACGCCGAGGGCGTCCCGGTTGGTCAGCAGCAGGTAGGTGCTGCCGAGCGTGCCCGCCGCCAGCACCACGCGCTTCGCGTGGATCGTGTGCGGGGGCCGCTCCGCGGTCGGCCGCGGCCCGGCGTCCGGCTCGTGGACGGCGACGGTGATCTCGAAGCCGTCGGGGGTCCGCGCCATCCCGGTCACCTCGGTGAGCACGTGGAGATGGGCGCCGTGGTGGCTGGCGGCGGACAGGTAGGTGTGGTCGAGGCTGCTCTTGGCGCCCTCGTTGCAGCCGACGTCGCACTCGCCGAGCAGCCGGCAGGTACGACGGCCGCTGCTCGGGCTGTCCGGCCGGTGGATGTTCGGGTAGCCGTCCAGGGGCAGCTCGGCGCCGACCGCCGGCTCGCCCGCGGCGTCGCGGAACCGGACCGCCAGGGGAGCCAGCGAGAACGACCCGCGGGTGCCCGCGGAGGCGTCGCGCATCGCGACGGTCTTCGGGAGCTGGAAGGCGCTGGGCCCGTCGAACGGCATGGTCTGGACGTCGAGGAACTGCTCGACCCGCTCGTAGTGCGGCTCCAGGTCGTCGTACCCGATCGGCCAGACCTCCTCCACCCCGGGCCGGTAGGGGTGGGGCTGGCGGAACCAGCTCGCGTCCTTGCGGAGCAGCACGTTGGCGTAGATCAGCGAGCCGCCGCCGAGGCCGCTCGACACGATGCTGTCGAGGCCGGAGAAGGACCACGCGTCGAACATGCCGTGCAGCCCCGAGCTCGGGTCCCAGAAGTTGGCGCCCAGCCCGGACGGGGTGCGCGGGAACGAGCCGGGCGGGTAGGCCTTGCCGCGCTCGAGCACGCACACGTCGAGCCCTTCGGCCGCCAGCCGCTCGGCGACCACCGACCCGCCGAAGCCGCTGCCGATGACGACGACGTCGGCCCGGTCTGGTGGTTCTCCCACGAGCAGCACCACCGGCTCCACCTCCCCGAGTCTTCGAGCCAGTCTGCGCGCGGCTCGACCCGCCAGCCATAGCGCGCATGGGCTAGACCGGGGACAGATGGGAGCGCTCGGCGCCGCCCTGTCACACGTGCGTCACAGAACCTTCATCGCACGCTCTGAGATTTCCTCGGACGGGTGGTTGGCAGCAGATCGCGAATTGGTAACGTATGACCCGCAGAAGGTGCAAGTTCCAGCAGGTCTGACGCCCGCGGAGTTTGTGATCCAACGGCGTTTCTTCTTTCGTGGGCCTGCCACTCACGCAAGTCGGAGCGACGGTGTCACCGCAGCTTCTGCGGATCGCCGAAGTGGCGGTTCTCGCCCCGACTAAGGAGTAATCGAGCAATGGCTCAGGGCACCGTGAAGTGGTTCAACGCCGAGAAGGGTTTCGGCTTCATCGCGCAGGAGGACGGCGGCGACGACGTCTTCGTGCACTACTCGGCCATCCAGTCGCAGGGCTACAAGTCCCTCGACGAGAACCAGAAGGTCGAGTTCGACGTCACCCAGGGCCCCAAGGGTCCCCAGGCGGAGAACGTCCGCCCGCTCTGATCGCGGGGAAGACTCGGGCTTCTGCCACAGTCTTCGGAGAAGGCCTCACCTCCGGGTGGGGCCTTCTTCCATGTCCGGACCCGGTCCGCCGGAGGCCCGCCCCAGTCCCACCCGGGGGCCGGACCCGGTCCCGCACCCGCGTTCGGGCCCCGCGAACGAGCCCGTGTGGGCCATGCCTCATGGTCCGACCGGGCCAAATAGGTGGAGGTTGCGTTTGGCGCCCCCGTGCCTCGGGCAACGTTTGCAGGACGAGGAGGTCCAACGGATGGACACGAGGAGTGATGAGGTGCACGACCAGTTCGACGTGACCCTCGAGGACTCCGACCTCCTGGGCGAGGTGGAGCTCACGACCAATCTGATCATCGCCGCGAGCGAGTCGGACGACCACCTCTCCGAAGCCCAGATCGACGAGATTCTGGGCGTGGTGCCGGAGCCTCGGCAGGAAATCTGACGAGCACGCCCGGCATACCCCCTCGGGGTATGCTGGGCGGATGGCGGAGCACGAGCACGATCACCAGCACGATCACCAGCACGATCACCAGCACGGCTACATCTCGAGCAAGGACGACTACCTCAAGCGGCTGCGCCGCATCGAGGGCCAGGCGCGCGGCCTCCAGCGGATGGTCGAGGACGAGAAGTACTGCATCGACATCCTCACCCAGGTCTCCGCGATGACGAAGGCGCTCCAGGCCTTCTCCCTGGGCCTGCTCGAGGACCACATGAACCACTGCGTCGTCGACGCCGCCCGCGCGGGTGACGACGAGGCCCGCGCCAAGGTCGCCGAGGCGGTCGACGCGATCTCCCGGCTGGTCCGTTCCTAGCCCGGTCCGGGCGGTAGTCCCTGACCTTCTGGCCCCCGGCACGCCCTGCTGAGGGCGAGAACGTCAGGGACTATCCCCCGGTCAGAGCCCTCAGCAGGTCGCGAACAGCACCGGCCCCGACGACAGGTCGGAGAGCACGTAGCTGCCCTCGGTCGGGGTCAGGTCGAGGGTGACGACGTCGCCGTCGGCGGTGGCGGAGTCGACCGAGAACCGGTCCGTGAAGTCACCGCCCTGCCCGGGGGCGGGTCCGCTGGCGAGCACCGAGCGGGTGTCGGCGTTGGTCCGGGCCTGGTCCCCGTTCTCGAAGCCGAGCGCGACCCGTACGTCGCCGCCGGGCTGGGCCGAGATCGCGAACCCGGTCACCGGGTTGACCTCGCCGGCCTGCGCCACCAGCTGGTCCGCCTCCTGCTGGTCGGACCGGTCGGCGTGGCTCATCGCGAGCGCCGAGCAGGCGTACGGGCCGTCGTACACCGCCGCGGACAGCGGCTCGCCGGAGGCGGCCACGACGTCGGCCATGCCGGAGGGGAGCGACCCGTCACCGAGCTGGTCCACGGTGTCGCGCAGGTAGCCGGCGTTGTCGCTGGTCAGCACCAGGTGCTCGTCGGCGTCCAGCGCGACGTACTGGAGCTCGGGGGTGAGGTTCGCGCCGACCTGGGGGAGCACGTCGCTGCCGTCCCACACCCCGCCGGCGGTCGGGTCGGAGCCGGGCGGGGTGAAGCCGCTGTGCTCGAGCTCGTCGGCGACGTCGCCGAGGTCGGTGTCGTCGGGCATCTGCACGATCACCACCGCGCCCTGCTCGGACTGGCTGAACAGCTCCCACTGCGCGGTCGCGGGCGAGAAGCCGAACCGCTCCTGCAGCACCGGCGCCGACTGCACGAGCGCGGACGTCGAGGTCAGGTCGCGGTCGAAGCCGTCGTCGAGGAACGACTGCACCTGGCCGGCCGAGGAGGACCCGTCCAGGTCGGCGCCGAGCGCGTCCCGCACCGCGGCCCAGTCGGTCCACGAGAGCCGCTGCGCGTCGGCCGGCGCGTACGACGTGGCCTGCTCGAGCGCGGTGCGGTCCCGGTCGCGCCACCAGCGCACGGCGACCAGCGCCGCGGCCGCCACGAGCGCCACCGCCAGGACCACCAGCACGGCGACCGTGAGGCGTCTGCGCACCTGGGCTCCTGTTCGGGGTCGGGTGGTGTGAGACTAACGCCATGCCCGGGAAGGACGTCCTCGCTGCCGGTGCTGTGGTCTTCCGTCCTGGCAAGCGGGTGCTGCTCGTCCACCGTCCGCGGTACGACGACTGGTCGTTCCCCAAGGGCAAGCTGGACCGCGGCGAGCACGTGCTGTCCGCGGCCGTGCGCGAGGTCGAGGAGGAGACCGGGCTGCACGTGCGCCTGGGCCCGCCGCTGACGGGCCAGCGCTACCCGGTCGCGGGCGGCCGGACGAAGGCGGTGTCCTACTGGGTCGGCCGCGCCGTCGGCTCCGACGACGTCAGCCGCTACCGCTCGAACGCCGAGATCGACAAGGTCGCCTGGTTCTCCTTCGACGACGCGATGCGCAAGCTCACCTACGAGCACGACCGGGTGACCCTGCGCGAGGCCTACCCGCTGCGCCGCCGGACCCACGCGCTCGTCGTGCTCCGGCACGGCGAGGCCCGCTCGCGCAAGGCCTGGCGCCGCCAGGACGACCGCCTGCGCCCGCTCCTCCAGGCCGGTCGGCACCAGGCCCAGCGGCTGGTCCCGCTCCTGGCGGCGTACGACGTCACCCGGATCGTCAGCTCGAGCAGCACCCGCTGCGTGGAGACCGTCGGTCCCTACGCCGACGTCACCGGCTGGAAGCTCGAGCTCGAGGACGGCCTGAGCGAGGAGAAGGCCAGCCCGCGGACCGTGATGGCGATCGTGGACGAGCTGGTCCACGGCGACGACGGGTCGGTGCTCTGCAGCCACCGTCCGGTGCTGCCGACGATCTTCGAGGGCCTCGGTCTGAAGGACCCCAAGCTGGACACCGGGGCGATGCTCGTGGTCCACGTCCGCCGGGGCGGCGTGGTCGCGACCGAGGTGCACGCGGCGCGCTGACGTCAAGCCCCTCCGGGCTTGTTCATGTGATCGTCGTCTCGTGCCAGCCGGTGCTTCGCCGACTGGGCACATCGAGTTCACCCCTCGTTCACCGACGACCACGGATCCGTCCACCTCGGCTTCCTAACGTCATGGATGACAGCAGAAGCATCCGAAGACTCAGGAGCTCCGAAGTGATTCGCACTTCCATCCGCCGGGCAGTCGTGCCCGGCATCGCGGTCCTCGCCCTCGCCCTCACCGGCTGCGGCGCCAGCAACGAGAGCAGCGACGGCGGCTCGAGCGACGGCGGCAGCAGCAGCAGCGGCAGCCTCAGCGGCGAGCTCGCCGGCGGTGGCGCCAGCTCGCAGGACTCGGCCCAGCAGGCCTGGCGCGCGGCGTTCCAGTCCGAGAACCCCGACGTCACCATCACCTACGACCCGGTCGGCTCCGGCGGCGGCCGCGAGAGCTTCAACTCCGGCGCCTACGCCTTCGCGGGCTCCGACTCCTACCTGACCGACGACGAGGGCGAGCTCTCCGGCGCCAAGGAGCGCTGCGGTGGCGAGGACCCGGTCGAGGTCCCGGCCTACGTCAGCCCGATCGCGGTCGTCTTCAACCTCCCGGGCATCGACAGCCTCAACCTCGACGCCAAGACGATCGCGGAGATCTTCGACGGCAAGATCACCAAGTGGAACGACTCGGCGATCGCGTCGCAGAACGACGGCGTCGACCTGCCGAGCACCGCGATCTCGCCCGTGCACCGCTCGGACGACTCCGGGACGACCGGCAACTTCACCGACTACCTCAACCAGGCCGGCGAGGGTGCCTGGCCCTACGACCCCGACGGCGTGTGGCCGATCAAGGGCGGCGAGGCCGCTGAGGGCACCTCGGGCGTGATCGCCGCGGTCAAGGGCGGCGAGGGCACCATCGGCTACGCCGACGAGAGCCAGGCCGCCGGTCTCGGCATCGTGTCGGTGAAGGTCGGCGAGGAGTACACCGCGCCGTCCGCCGAGGGTGCCGCCAAGGCGCTCGCGGTCTCGAAGCCGGCGGACACCGCCTCGGCGACGATGATGCCGTACGACATCGACCGCACCACGACCGAGTCGGGCGCCTACCCGGTGCTGCTGGCGTCGTACCTGATCGCCTGCCAGCACTACGACGACGCGAGCGAGGCCGACCTCGTCAACGGGTTCCTCTCCTACATCGTCTCCGACGCGGGCCAGCAGGCCGCGGCGCAGCAGGCGGGCTCGGCCCCCCTCGACTCCGAGGTCGCCGCTCAGGCGCAGGAGATCGTGGGAGCCATCTCCGCGAACTGACCAGGAGCACTACCGTGAAGTACGGCGGCCCGGTGGACCGGGCCGCCGTACGTCCATGACAGGAGCCACGTGACCGACACCGCCACCCGGGCACCCGACAAGTCCGTCGTCCGGCTCGGTGACCGCATCTTCTCGGGCACCGCGCGTGCCGCGGCGATCCTCATCATGGCCGCGCTGGCGGGCGTGGCCGTCTTCCTCCTCATCGAGGGCCTCCCCGGGCTGACCGCACCGACCGACATCTACCGGCCCGCCGACGACTTCTGGTCGTACGTCGGCCCGCTGGTCTTCGGCACCATCCTGGCCGCGGTCGTGGCCCTGGTGATCGCGGTGCCGTTCTCGATCGGCGTCGCCCTCTTCATCTCCCACTACGCGCCGCCGCGCCTCGCGGCCCCGATCGCCTACGTGATCGACCTCCTCGCCGCGATCCCCTCGGTCGTCTACGGCCTGTGGGGCGGCCTGGCGCTGGCCGGGGCGATGCGACCGGTCATCGACTGGCTCTACGACAACCTCGGCTTCGTCCCGTTCTTCGCGGGCCCGCCGTCGGTGACCGGGCGGACCATGCTCACCGCCGGCATCGTCCTGGCGATCATGATCATCCCGATCACCACCGCCATCTCGCGCGAGGTGTTCGCCCAGACGCCGCGGCTCCACGAGGAGGCCGCGATGGCGCTCGGCGCGACCCGGTGGGAGACGATCCGGCTCGCGGTCTTTCCCTACGCCCGCTCCGGCGTCGTCTCCGGCGTGATGCTCGGCCTGGGCCGGGCGCTCGGCGAGACGATGGCGGTGGCGATGGTGCTCTCCGCGACGCCGATCGTCACGCTCAACCTGATCTCCAACAGCAACCCGGCCACGATCGCGTCGAACATCGCCGCCAACTACAAGGAGGCGACCCCGGACCGGCAGGCCCTCCTCATCGCCACCGGCCTGGTGCTCTTCTTCGTGACCTTCGTGGTCAACTTCATCGCCCGGCTGATCGTGGCCCGCAGCGAGAGGAACGTGACGCGATGACCACCACGCCTCTCGACCACGACTTCGACTCGATCACCGCCGGGCTGACCCAGCCCAAGCTCCCGCGGTGGGCCGAGCTGCTCATCGGCGCGATGTCGCTGGCGATCTCCGGCCTGCTGGTGCTGCTGCTCGGCTGGGGCCTGGTCGCCGGCGCGATCGTCGCCGGGCTGCTCTTCGTCGTCGGCATGCCGGTGTGGTCGCTGCTCGTGGAGGGCCGCCGCTCGGCCGCCGACCGGTTCGCGACCACCCTGGTGTGGGGCTCGTTCGTCGTCGTCCTCGTCCCGCTGATCTGGCTGATCTGGCTGGTGCTGAAGAACGGCGCCTCCGCGATCAGCTGGGCGTTCCTCAACGAGTCGATGCGCGGCATCGTCGGCGACGGCGGCGGCATCTACCACGCGCTGATGGGCACCCTGCTCGTCACGCTGGCCGCGACCCTGATCTCGGTGCCGGTCGGCCTGTTCGCCGCGATCTACCTCGTCGAGTACGGCAAGGGCAGCCGGCTCGCCCGGGTGACGACGTTCCTCGTCGACGTGATGACCGGCATCCCCTCGATCGTCGCCGGCCTGTTCGCGCTGGCGCTGCTGGTCGTGCTGTTCGGCCCGGCGATCCGGATCGGGTTCGGCGGCTCGATCGCGCTGTCGCTGCTGATGATCCCGACCGTGGTCCGCTCGGCCGAGGAGATGCTCCGGCTGGTGCCGAGCGACCTGCGCGAGGCGTCGTACGCCCTCGGCGTGCCCAAGTGGCGCACCATCGTCAAGGTGGTCCTGCCGACCGCCTTCGGCGGCATCGTCACCGGCATCGTGCTCGCGATCTCCCGCGTCATCGGCGAGACCGCGCCGCTGCTGGTCGTCGCCGGCGCCACCGACTCGGTGAACATGAACCTGTTCTCCGGTCGGATGATGACCCTGCCCGTCTACATCTTCAGCCAGTACAGCTCGCCGGGCGTCCCGGCGTTCGGCACCGACGGCCCGCCGCCGGGCTACGCGCGCGCCTGGGGCGCGGCACTGGTCCTGATCGCGATCGTGATGATCCTCAACCTGGTCGCGCGGATCCTGCAGAAGATGTTCGCCCCCAAGACCGACCGTCGCCGCTGAGCACGCAGAAGGAACCGAGAATGGCCAAGAGCATCGACATCTCCGACCTCGACATCTACTACGGCGACTTCAAGGCCGTCGAGGGCGTCAACATGACGATCCGCGCGAAGGCGGTCACCGCCTTCATCGGACCCTCCGGCTGCGGCAAGTCCACCTTCCTGCGCGCCCTGAACCGGATGCACGAGGTCATCCCCGGCGCCCGCGTCGAGGGGAAGGTCATCGTCTCCGGGCAGTCGCTCTACGACCCGGGCGTCGACCCCGTCGCCGTACGCCGCCAGATCGGCATGGTCTTCCAGCGCCCGAACCCGTTCCCGACCATGTCGATCTACGAGAACGTCCTCGCCGGCATGCGCCTGAACGCCAAGCGGCTCTCGAAGTCCGACGCCGACGCGATCGTCGAGAAGTCCCTGCGCGGCGCGAACCTCTGGAACGAGGTCCACGACCGCCTCAACAAGCCCGGCATGGGCCTCTCCGGCGGCCAGCAGCAGCGGCTCTGCATCGCCCGCGCGATCGCCGTCTCGCCCGACGTCCTGCTGATGGACGAGCCGTGCTCGGCCCTCGACCCGATCTCGACCGCGGCGATCGAGGACCTGATCCACGAGCTCAAGACCGAGTACACGATCGTGATCGTCACCCACAACATGCAGCAGGCCGCCCGCGTCTCCGACGACACCGGCTTCTTCAACCTCAAGGCTGCCGGCCAGCCCGGCCACCTGGTGGAGTTCAACCCCACCAACAAGATGTTCACCAACCCGGACGAGGAGTCCACCGAGGCCTACATCTCGGGTCGCTTCGGCTGAGCCGGGGTCGGGTCGGGCCGGGCCGGGTCGGGAGCGTGGTCGGGGGATAGCTACGGACGAAGTGGTCGTTTCCCGGCGCTACGAACGACCATCTCGTCCGTAGCTATCCCGCCCGAGGGCGAGGACCCCGGGGCCGGTACGACGGGGCTGTGGATGACCGCGGCGCGGCGGCTGCGTCCCGGGCAGGCTGCCCGCCATGTCCCGCCGCCCGCACATGCGGCCGCCGCCGTTCGACCCGGCGCGGCCCGGCCTGGTGCGGCCGGTCCCCGTCGACCCGGCGGGGATCGCGGGGCCGACGCGGGGTCAGGCGCGGTCCTCGGCCTGGCGGGTCAGCAGCCACGGGTTCTACGTCCCCAGCCACGTCGACGAGTCGGTGCGCGAGCAACGCATCGTCGAGGCTGGTCACTTCCTGGAGGACGACCGCACCTCGGTCACCGGCTGGGCGGCCCTGCGCTGGTGGGGTGCACCGTGGTTCGCCGGGCGCGACGACTCCGGGCGTCGCCTGCTGCCGGTCGACCTCGCCGTGATGCACGGCAAGCTCAGGAGCCAGCGGGGGATCGCGGTGACGTCGGAGTACTTCCCCCCCGCGCGACCGCGCCGTCCACGACGGCCTGCAGGTCGTGGTGCCGGTCTGCGCTCTCTCGTTCGTGATGCGGTACGCCGACGGCGCCCGTGCGGCGGCGCGGGCTCTCGCGATGGCGGCCGCGGCGGACCTGGTGTCGATCGAGGAGATGCGGGACTACCACGACCTGCTCAAGCACTTCACCGGGATCCCGCAGGGCCGTGAGGGCGTCGACCTCGGGGAGGAGAACGCCTGGTCGCCCCGGGAGATGGACATGTCGCTCGTCTGGCAGCTGGATGCCCGGTTCCCGCGCCCGCTCCTCAACCGGCCGGTCTTCGACCGGTCGGGCCGCCGCATCGGGACTCCCGACCTGATCGACGTGGAGGCAGGGGTCGTCGGCCAGTACGACGGGAGGCTGCACCTCGCGGGTGCCCAGCACGCCCACGACCTCCGGCAGGAGGACGACTACCGCAGAGTCGGGCTGGAGTGCTTCACGATCGTGGCCGAGGACACCACGCAGACCTGGCGGATGGTGGAGCGGATGCGTGCCGCGCGCGCTCGGGCGCGGTTCGAGCCGGCGGACCGTCGGGCCTGGACCGTCGACCCCCCTCGTTGGTGGGTGCCGACCCATACCGTCGAGCTGCGCCGAGCGCTCAGCCCGGCCCAGCGCGAACGGTTCCTGCGCTACCGCCGTACGGGCTGAGCCCTCCGGCCGGCCCGGTGACCCGCTGGTTGGGGACTCGTGCGGCGCCGGTGCGGCGGGATACCTACGGACGAGATGGTCGTTCCAGCGGCGTGGAAACCGCCATTTCGTCCGTAGCTATCCCCACCGACCAGCTCGCCGACCCCCCGAACCGGCACCTCGACCGACCGCACCGACCGGCCGCAGCCAGACCGACGTCAGCCGATGATCGCGTTCAGGACCCCGTAGCACGCGGCGGCGACGAGGCCGGCCATCGGGAAGGTGAGCACCCAGGCGAAGACGATCGAGCGGGCGACGCCCCAGCGGACGGCGGAGAAGCGCTTGGTGGCGCCGGCGCCCATGATCGCCGAGGTGATGATGTGGGTGGTCGAGACGGGGGCCTGCCAGAGGTACGCCGTCGTGTACAGCACGCTCGCGCCGACCGACTCGGCCGAGAACCCCCGGGCGGGGTCGAGGTGGATGATCCGGCGACCGAGGGTGCGCATGATCCGCCAGCCGCCGGAGTAGGTGCCGAGCGAGATGGCGCTCGCCGCGCCGATGATCACCCAGAGCGGGAGCTGGGACTGGGGCTCGCCGTCCGGGGTCAGGTAGTAGCCGGCGGTCGTGAGCGCCAGGAAGATCACGCCCATCGTCTTCTGCGCGTCCTGGAGACCGTGGCCGAGCGCCAGGGCGGCGGCCGAGACGGTCTGCGCGCCCCGGAAGCCCCGGTTGACCCGGTGCTGGTTGCGGTGCCGGAAGATCCACATGATCGTCAGCATCACGAGGAAGGCGAGGGCGAAGCCGACCAGCGGCGAGGCGATCATCGGGATGACGACCTTGTCCCACACGGTCGGCCAGTGCACGAGGCTCCCGGACGCGATCGCCGCGCCCACCAGGCCGCCGATCAGCGAGTGGGTCGAGGACGACGGCAGCCCGAAGTACCAGGTCGTGAGGTTCCAGACGATCGCGCCGAGCAGGCCGGCGAGGATGACGACCAGCCCGTTCACGCCCGACGGCGGGTTGATGACGTCGCTGACGGTGTGCGCGACCTTCTGGCCGAGCAGCGCGCCGACGAAGTTCATGACCGCGGCGAGCACGAGCGCGACCCGCGGCGTCAGCGCCCGGGTCGAGATCGAGGTCGCGATCGCGTTGGCGGCGTCGTGGAAGCCGTTGGTGTAGTCGAAGAAGAGGGCGACGACGACCACGGCAATGACGAGCGCGAGCTCCATCGCGTCAGGACTCCTTGACGGCGATCTGCTCCACGATGTTGGCGACCTTCTCGAACGCGTCGATCGCCTCCTCGAGAGACTCGACGACGTCCTTGAGCTTCAGCACCTCGATGGTCTTGAACTCGCCACTGAAGAGCCGGGCCAGCGTGTGCCGGTGGTTCTTGTCGCCGGCGTTCTCGAGGCGGTTGATCTCGATCCAGTACTCCTCGAGCGACTGCATCGACCGCAGGCCCGGCATCGCGGCCGCGGTCAGGTCCGCGCAGCGCTGCAGCACCTCGACCTGGGTGGACATCTCGGCGGGCAGCACCTTGACCTCGTAGAGCAGGATCAGGTCGACGGCCTCGTCCATGCAGTCCATGACGTCGTCGAGGCCGGACCCGAGCGCGTAGATGTCCTCGCGGTCGAACGGCGTCACGAACGTCGAGTTGACCTTGCGGATCAGCTCGTGGGTCGTCTCGTCGGCGGTGTGCTCGGCCTCGCGCATCCGACGGGCGACGTCCTCGCGGTCAGCCGTCTCGCTGAGCATCTCGGCCAGCAGCCCGGCACCGGTGACCAGGTGCTGGGCGGACTGGGTGAGGAGGTCGAAGAAGGACGTGTCGACGGGCCGGAATCGCAAACCCACGGATAACTCCTGCGGAGGAGGAAGAGAACGCGGAACAGCCTAGGGGGTGCCTCGGGCATCCGCGCAAGCCGGGCCGAAGTGGGGCCGAACAGGGGCGGAAGAGGGGCCGAACGTCCCGGACGCCTGGTGCGTCCGGCGCCGGGGTCAGGAACCCGGGTGCAGCCAGAGCCCCACGCCGTCGACGAGCACCCGTCCGCTGCCGCGGCCGAGGGCGACGCGCACGGTCGCCGACGACACGGGGGCGGTCAGCACCAGCGCGTCGCGACGGTTGAGGTACGTCGAGGTGTCGCCCGGGTCGCGCGGGAAGGTGCGCAGGCCGAGCCGGTGCCGGCTGCCGTCGGCGAGCACCACGGTCGCCGTGATCGTGCCCCTGGCCTGCAGGTTCGCCGGGTCGAAGAGCGCGCCCAGCTCGAGCTCGTCACCGGCGGCCGAGCCGGCCACCGTCCCCACCCGCGCGGTCAGCGACCGGGGCTTCCGAGCCGCGGTGAGCGCCAGCGCGCACCGGCCCTCCCCGACCGACCCGGAGCAGTGCCGGGCCGACGCGGGCACGTTCGACCGCTTCCAGCCCTTCGTCAGCGGCTTCTCGAATCCGCCGTTGGTCAGCAGCTGTCGGCTCGTCGTCCCGGTGACGTGGACCTGCCAGTCGTGGGTGGACGCACTCAGGGACCGCAGGTCGGGGTGCAGGACCCCGGCGACGTCGGTGGCCCGGACGCTCACGACGTGGTCGGTGCCCTCGCCGGTGTAGCGGTAGGACGACTGCGCGCCGCCGCCGACCGTCTCGGCCTTGACCGGGTCCCCGTCGAGCGACCAGACCACGCGGGTGCCGGGGCCGCCGGCCGGGCTCAGCACGGTCACGGTGAAGGTCCGCTGCGCGCCGGGCTCGAGGGTGACGTCCGGGGTCGACGGCGTGGCGCTCCCCGGCTCGACCAGCTCGATCCGGGTGCCGTCGCCGGCCGGCCCCTGCCAGCCGCCGCTGTAGAGCCGCACCGGCATCTGCTCCGCCGAGACCGCGCCGAACGGCCGGTCGAGGAAGCGCATCAGGCACGAGTCGCACGAGCGGTACCACGTGGTCGGCGAGTAGTGCGCGCCCTGGAACAGCCCGACCACGCTGGGCGGCTTGGGGCTGCTGGTCGGGATCGCGGTGTCGACGTCGACCCAGCGCACCCACTTCAGCTGCGCACGGGTGGTCGCGTCGGTGACGTTCGCCGCGCAGGGGTCGGTGATCCCGGCGCGCCCGGTGTCCGAGCAGGGCGGGTAGCCGGGGGTGAAGTCGGTGTACTCGTCGTCGAGCTTCAGCAGCCCGTGCCCGAGCTCGTGCTTCATCACCTCGAGACCGTTCGGGTTCAGCGACGTGGTCGCCAGGCTGCCGCCGGAGCCGCCGTACTCCTCGTCGTTGACCACCATCAGCAGCTGGTCCCAGTCCGGGTACGCCGCGGTCGCGTCGGCCTGCACCGCCGGCTCGTCGATCGGCACGAGCAGCCGCTGGATGCCGTAGTAGCAGTACGACGAGTCGTAGCGGGTGTCCTTGTAGCTCGCTGTGGCCGGCGCCGTCGAGTCCGGGCAGCAGCTGATCGGGTGGCTGGTGCCGCCGTCGGCGCAGCCGGGGTCGTACGCCGGGTGGTCGGCCCCGCTCTGCGCGGACGGTGCGAACACGCCCACGACGTTGAGGTAGGGCAGGTAGTCGGAGTAGGGGGTGATGTCGAAGAGCCCGTCGGCGACCTGCTTGGCGTCGGCCGCGAAGTCGTCGGCCTGGGCCGCGGTGTAGCCGTCGCCGAGGATCACCACGTCGAGCCGGTTGGCCGGGTCGTGCGACGGGTAGCCCGCGATCGGCACCAGCTGCGGGTCGCCCGCCCGCGCCGCGCCGCCGGCCGCGCCGGCAGACGCGCCGGCCGCGAGCGGCACCGCGTCCGACGTGGCGCCGGTGCGGGCCGAGGTGGTGCGCACCAGAACGCCGGCCCCGGGCAGGCCGAGGGTCACGGCCCGGTCGGTCCCCGGCGCGGTGCGCCCGGTCAGCACGTCGGAGCCGGCGCGCGGCAGCTCGGCGCGCACCCGCTGCTCCACGGTCGCGCTGCGCCGGTAGGTCACGTGACCGGCCGCGTCCAGCACCTCGACGGTGACGACGTCGACGCCCGCCCGGGTCGCGAGGGTACGACGCGCGCTGCGCTCGGCCTGCCGCGCGGACTCCGAGGCGGGCAGCTGCACGGCGCGGTCGGGGCGGACCCCCACCACCCGCAGCGAACCATCCGACCCGACGCTCAGCGTGACCAGCCGGGGCGGCCCGGCCGGGCCGGCCGAGCCGGGGGCCGCCGATGAGGCGGACGAGGGGACCGACGCCGCTCCGAGGGCCAGCACCAGCGCCCCGAGCAGCGCACTGACGAGGACCGACCACGAGCGGCGCATGCCGTGACGCTAGTCCTCCGCGCCGACATCCGTCACCGAACCTTCGGGTGAGACCCGAGGAGGGGCTACCGCCGCCGGCGCTGCCGCTCGATCAGCCGCTCCTGGAGGTGCACCTGCCCGTCGTTCCGGGTCCAGACGCCGTCGCTGTCGAGCAGCCAGGCGCTGGTCTGCTCGTCGAAGGCGAGGTCGAGGACGTCGCGGACCGCGGCCCGCTCCTCCTCGCCGGGCAGCCGCACCAGCACCTCGACGCGGCGGTCCAGGTTGCGGTGCATCATGTCGGCCGAGCCGATCCAGGCCTCGGCCTCGCCGCCGTTCTCGAACCAGAAGACGCGGCTGTGCTCGAGGAACCGGCCGAGCACCGACCGGACCGTGACCGTCTCGGACAGGCCGGGGACGCCGGGCCGCAGCGCGCAGATGCCGCGCACCAGCAGCTCGATCGGCACGCCGGCCTGCGAGGCGAGGTAGAGCGCGTCGATGACCGCCTCGTCGACGACCGAGTTGGCCTTGAGGCGGATCCCGGCGGGGCGGCCGGCCTGGAGGTTCGCGACCTCCCGGTGGATCCGGTCGACCAGCCCGGTGCGGATCGAGTCCGGGGCGACCAGCAGCTCGTCGTACGTCGCGTTGCGCGACCAGCCGGACAGGTTGTTGAAGAGGTGGGCGACGTCCTCCCCGATCCGCTCGTCGACGGTGATCAGCCCGAGGTCCTCGTACATCCGCGAGGTCTTGGGGTTGTAGTTGCCGGTGCCGATGTGGAGGTAGCGGCGGATGCCGTCGGGCTCGTCGCGCACCACCATCGCGATCTTGCAGTGCGTCTTGAGGCCGACCAGGCCGTAGACGACGTGGCAGCCGGCCTGCTCGAGCTTGCGCGCCCAGCGGATGTTGGCCTGCTCGTCGAAGCGGGCCTTGATCTCGACGATCACCAGCACCTGCTTGCCGGCCTCGGCGGCGTCGATGAGGGCGTCGATGATCGGGGAGTCGCCGGAGGTGCGGTAGAGCGTCTGCTTGATCGCGAGCACGAGCGGGTCGGCGGCCGCCTGCTCGATGAACCGCTGCACCGAGGTGGCGAACGAGTCGTAGGGGTGGTGCAGGAGTACGTCGTGGCGCCGGGCGGCCTTGAAGACGTCGACGGGCGCGGACGACTCCACCTCGGCGAGCCGGTGGTGGGTGGTCGGCAGGAACGCGGGGTACTTCAGCTCCTGGCGCGGCAGGTCGGCGATGTCGTGGAGGCCGCGCAGGTCGAGCGGGCCGCGGAGCCGGAACACCTCCTCGTCGCTGACGCCGAGCTCGGAGACCAGCAGCTCGAGCACCTGCGGGGCGATCGACTCCTCGACCTCGAGCCGCACCGGCGGACCGAACCGGCGGCGCAGCAGCTCCTTCTCGAGCGCGGCGAGCAGGTTCTCGGCGTCGTCCTCCTCGACCTCGAGGTCCTCGTTGCGGGTGACCCGGAAGGTGTGCACCTCGAGCACCTCCATGCCCGGGAAGAGCCGCTTGAGGTGCTCGGCGATGACGTCCTCCAGCGGCACGAACCGCTGGTTGCCGACCGCGACGAACCGGTCGAAGATCGGCGGCACCTTGACCCGGGCGAAGTGGTCCTTGCCGGTGCGCGGGTTGCGCAGCAGCACGGCGAGGTTGAGGGAGAGCCCGGAGATGTAGGGGAACGGGTGGGCCGGGTCGACGGCCAGCGGTGTCAGCACCGGGAAGACCCGGTCGCGGAAGAACCGCTTGCAGGCCTTCTGCTCCTCGCGGTCCAGGTCGTCCCAGCGCACCAGCTCGATGCCGGCGCCGGTGAGCGCGGGCACGATCTCGTCGGTGAACACGTGCGCCAGCCGCTCGGAGAGCCCGCGGGTGGTGGTGAGGATCAGGTCGAGCACCTCGGCCGGCATCAGCCCGGACGCGGCCGGGACGGCCAGGCCGGCGGCGATCCGGCGCTTGAGGCCGGCCACCCGGACCATGAAGAACTCGTCGAGGTTGCTGGTGAAGATCGCCAGGAAGCGGGTGCGCTCGAGCAGCGGCAGGTGCGGGTCCTCGGCCAGCTCGAGCACTCGCTGGTTGAACCGCAGCCAGGACAGCTCGCGGTCGAGGAACCGGTCCTCGAACTTCTCGACGGCCGCGATCGCCTCGTGGTCGGGCTGGTAGGGCGGCTCGACCTCGAAGGTCTCCTCGGGCACGCCCTCGCCGTGGCTCGAAGCGCCGGCGGGGGAGAGGCTCTCGAGAGACATGTGCCCAGTCTGGCACCTGCTCCGGCACCCGGCGGTGAACGGTAGGTTGCGCCTCGTGAGCCTCCGTGAGCGCGTCGAGACGTTCTTCCTCCGTGCGCTGCTGGCGCTGCCCGAGCGGGTGCAGCGGTGGCTGGCCGGCCGGCCGGTCGTCCGCGACGGCCAGACCCTTGCCGTCGACACCCAGCTCGCGCTGCGGCTGCAGCGGCTGACCCGCAAGCCGGGCGCCGAGACGATGCCGATCCCCGAGGGCCGGCAGGCGATCCTCGAGCACGCCCGGCTCACAGCCGGCCACCAGCCGATCGGCGCGGTCCGGCACCTGACGGTCGCCGCCCGACCCGCCCGGCTCTACGTCCCGACCGGCGCGCCCGCGGTCGGCCCGCTGCTGCTGTTCTTCCACGGCGGCGGGTTCCTCTACGGCGACCTGGACTCCCACGACGCCCCGTGCCGCTTCCTGGCCGAGCGGTCCGGCGTCCGGGTCCTGGCCGTGGACTACCGGCTGGCCCCCGAGCACCCCTTCCCGGCGGCGTACGACGACGCGCTGGCCGCCCACCGCTGGCTCGTCGAGCACGCGACCGAGGTCGGCGCGGACCCCGCGCGGCTCGCGGTCGGCGGCGACTCCGCCGGCGGCAACCTCGCCGCGGGCGTGGCGGTCGAGGCGGCCCGGGCCGGGCTGCCGCTGGCCTTCCAGCTGCTCGTCTACCCCGCGACCGACGGGGTGCGCGAGACGGCGAGCGCGGCGTCGTTCGCCGAGGGGTTCTACCTGACCCGCGCGTTCATGGACCTCGCCAACGCGGAGTACGGCGCGGGCGTCGACCTGCGCGACCCGCGCTACTCCCCGCGCTACGCCGACCTGCCCGCCGGCCTCGCGCCGGCGCTCGTCGTCACCGCGGGCTTCGACCCGCTGCGCGACGAGGGCGAGGCCTACGCGCGCCAGCTGGTCGACGCCGGCGTGCCCGTGGAGCTGCGCCGGTTCCCCGACCAGATCCACGGGTTCTTCAACATCGTCGGCGTGGGTCGCTCCAGCCGGGCCGCGAACGCCGCCATCGCCGCGCGGCTCCGCGCCGCCCTCAGCTGACCGCCCGGGGCTGCTGGGTCGCTCCTGCAGGTTTCCCCGGTCAGCCGGGGAACCCTGGACTTGATGGGTGTTGCAACACCCATCAAGTCCAGGGATTGCCCACGAAGTCGGGCCTGGCGTCCGGACCTGACGGCCTCAGGCCGCGGCGTGCAGGAAGCGGCGGATCATGCCGGCGGTCTGCGCCGGTCGGGCGAGGTCGGCCCAGACGATCCGGATGCAGCGCCACCCGGTGAGCCGGCAGACCAGCTCCTCGCGCCGCTTCTCGCGGACGACGGCAGCCGAAGCCCGCTCGCCCTCCTTGAGGTACTTCTCGTACTTCACCAACCCGTCGAACTCCAGGAAGACGCCGTACTCCGGCCACGCGAAGTCGACGCGGTGGATCACCCGCCCGCGCTCGTCCTCGATCTCGTACTGCGGCTCCGGCATCGGCAGCCCTTCGCGCCAGCAGAGGTAGTAGGTCCGGGTCTCGCCGACCGACTCGAACCGGTGGTCGGAGAGGCGGAGCACCAGGTCGGTGTGAAGCGTGTCCGGCCAATGCATCATCAGCGCGTAGCGTTCCTGCAGGGCAGCCGCCGTCGTCTGCTTGGTGTGGAGGAGGTGGCTGACGACGCACATGCTCGCCTCGACGTCGGCGACCGTGGTCACCTCCAGCGCCGTCCGGGTCGGCGACATCACCAGGAGCCCGTCGCGGTCGACGATGTCGCCCTCGATGATCGTCCCCCGATGCTGTCTGATGCCGGCCTCGGCGCGCCCGGCCCGCCCGTCCACTCGGGTGAGGTGCACCAGGTCGAGGCAGAGCCCCCACGTCGGTGAGTCGTGGAAGGGCGTCCCCGACACGTGCGAGACGACCACGTCGGTCTTGGACTGGGCGACGGCGGCGCGAGCCACGACCGCGTGGCGCCCTGCCTCATCGAGGCGGTCCCACGACGCGCGCTCGGTGTAGGCGCCGTGCCGGACCCTCACCCACTCGCCGGCCTTCACCCGCTTGGCGATCGAGCGGTCGTCGTACCCCTCCGCGAGGAGCTGGCTGCGCAGCATGACCTGGCCGCGGCGGGGATCGTTCATTCGCACCATCATGGAAGTCGCCTGCCCGCCGCCGGATCACCGCACGCGGCCGATCTCGGATCTGTGGACAACGACTCCGTGGGCAATCCCTGGACCTAGTGGGTGTTGCAACGCCCACTAAGTCCAGGCTTCCCCGGTCAGCCGGGGAAACCTGCAAGCAGCCCCGCGCTCACAGCACGTGGAAGCGGCTCCGGCACGGACAGACCCACCCGTGCTCGGTCGGCTCGCCGCAGGTGGCGCGGGCGGTCCTCCCGCGCAGCTTCCTCGCGAACTTCGTCGTCGTGCTGACTGCAACCCTGCGAGAGTGACCGCAGCGCGCGCACACCTCACCATCCCCCGAGATCATGTCCTCATTCTCGGACACGTCTCGTCGGTCTGGTGACCGAATCGGGTGAACAGTGCGTTTCGTGAGACGGTCAGCGGCGGAACAGGCCGCGCTTCTGCGACTGCTCCAGCAGCTCGGCCCGGGCCTGCTCCAGCTGGACGGCCAGGTCGCGCGCCTTCTCCTCGGCCTCGGCCCGCTCGCGCATCGCGTCCTCGGCGATCTCGGCCTGCCGACGTACGGCGGCCTCGACCGCGCTGCGGTCCGCAGCCCGCTGGGAGGCGGCCTCCTCGGCCTCGCCGCGCAGCCGGGCCTGCTCGGCGACCTCCCGCTCGGCCGCCTCGCGGGCCGCGACGGCGGCCTGCAGCTGGGCAAGCGCCTCCTGGAGCCGCGCGTCGGCGGCCTGCCGCTCGGCGGCGGCCTCGGCGGCGAGCTCGGCGTGCGCGCGGGCGTCCTCCTCGGCGGCCCGCCGCTGCTGGGCGGCCTGCTCGGCGGCCTGGTCCGCGGCCGCACGCGCCTCGGCGTGCTGCTGGGCGGTGGCGTCGGCGACGGCTCGGGCCTCGTGGGCGAGCCGGGCGGCCTCGGCCTGCTGCTCGGCCCGCTGGTGCGCCGAGGTCTGGTCGGTCGCGGCCGACGCCGCGGCCTCGGCCTGCTCGTGGGCGCGCATCTCGGCCGCGGTCCGCGCCTCCTGCGCCGCCTCGGCCCGGGCTGCCGCCTCGGCGGCGGCGGTCTCGGCTGCGGTGCGGGCCTCGTGGGCCGCACGGGCGAGGTCGGCGTGGCCGTGCGCGGTCTCCTCGGCCTGCTGGCGCGCGGCGGCCGCCTCGGCGGCGGCGGTCTCGGCGGCGGTGCGGGCCTCGTGGGCCTCGCGGGCGAGGTCGGCGTGGGTGCGGGAGTTCTCGTCGGCGGCCATCCGCGCCTCGTGGGCGGTGCGCAGCGCCTCGGCCAGCTCGGAGGCGGTGTGGTGCGCGGCCTGCTCGGCGGCCGCGGCCTGGGCGGCCAGGTCGGCCTGCTCGCGGGCGGCGGCCTCGGCGGCGGCGCGGTCGGCGTGCGCCTGCTGGGCCGCGGCGGCCCGCTCCTGGGCGGCCTCCTCGGCGGCCAGCTGTGCGGCGTGCGCCTGCTCGGCGAGCCGGGCGTGCTCCTCCGCGGCGGCGTCGGCGCGGGTGCGCGCCTCGGCCTGCTCGGTGGCGCGGACCTCGGCTGCGGCGCGAGCGGTCGCCTGGTCGGCGGCCTCCTGCTCGGCGGCGGCGCGGGCCTCGGCGGTGACCCGCACGAAGTCCTCGTGCTCCTGGTGGGCGGCGGCGACCTGCTCGGCGAGCGCCCCGGCCCGGGCCTCGGCCCCGGCGCGGTCGGTGTGGGCCTGGGCGGCAGCGTCGGCCGCGGCCTGGGCGGCCCGGTCGGCCTCCTCGCGGGCGGCGGTGGCCGCGGCGGCGAGCTCGGTCTGCGCCTGGGCGGCCTGCTCGGCGTCGGTCCGCGCGGCGTGCGCGGCACCGGCGAGCCGGGCCTGCTCGGCGGCGGCGTCCTCGGCGGCGGTGCGCAGCTCGGTCTGCTCCTGCGCGACCTGCTCGGCGCGGGCCCGCGCCTCGGCCTGCTGGGCGGCGCGCTCGTCGGCGGCGGCCCGGGCGGCGGCACCGGCCGCGAGGGCCTGCTCGTGCTCCTCGGCGAGTGCGGCCAGGCGTGCGGACGCGGCCTGCTCGGCGCCTTCGAGGCGGGCGGTCAGCTCGGCGAGGCGCGTCTCGTACGCCGCCTCCTGCTCCTGCGCGCGCTGCGCGGCCTGCTCCTCGGCGGCGGCGCGAGCCGCGGCGCCGGCGGCCAGGGCCTGCTCGTGCTCCTCGGCGAGCGCGGCCAGGCGCGCGGAGGCGGCCTGCTCGGCGCCCTCGAGGCGGACGGTCAGCTCGGCGAGCCGGGCCTCGTACGCCGCCTCCTGCTCCTGCGCGCGCTCGACCGCCTGCTGTGCGGCGGCCTCGCGGGCGGCGGCGCCGGCGGCGAGCTCCTGCTCGTGCTGGTCGGCCAGCGCGGCGAGACGCGCGGACGCGGCCTGCTCGGCACCCTCGAGCCGGGCGGTCAGCTCGGCGACGCGGGTCTCGTACGCCGCCTCCTGCTGCTCCGCGCGCTCGACGATCTGCTGAGCGGCGGCGTCGCGGGCCTCCTGCGCCGCGGCGAGCGCGGTGACCAGCTCGGCGATGCGCGCCTCGGCGGCCTCGCGGTCGGCGTGCGCCTGGCGCGCGGACTCGGCGGCGTCGCGGGCGGCCCGGTCGGCCTCCTCGCGGGCGCGGGTGTCGGCGGTGGCGCGCTCGGCGTGGGCGCGGGCGGCCTCCTCGGCCTGGGCGCGGGCCTCGGCGGCGGCCTCGGCGCGGGCCTCGGCCGCCTGGGCGGCCTCCTCGGCGGCGGTGCGGTCGACGGCCTGCTGGGCGGCGGCCTGCTCGGCGGCCAGCCGGAGCGCGGTCGCGACCTTGGCCGTGTCGACCAGGCGGACGGCGGCCTCGTCGGCCTCGACCTTGGCGCGGACCGCTTCGGTGGCGAGCTCCTCGAGCCGGGCTCGTTCGGCCGCGTGGGCGGCCCCTTCCTCCTCGGCGACCTGGCGGGCGGCGTACGCCTCCTGGGCCGCGGCGGCGTGCTCGGCGGCCTTCTCGTCAGCCTCGGCCCGGGCGAGGGCGGCGGCCTGGGCGGCCTCCTCGGCGACCAGCCGCTCGGCGGCCTGCTCGGCGGCGGCCTGCTCGGCCCGGCGGCGCAGCTCCGCAGCGCGCTCGATCGCGGCCTGGAGGTCGGCGGGCGTGCGCGCCACCGGTGGGGCGCCCGGAGCCTCGGGCCGGGCGTCCTGCTCGTCGCCCTGCTGGGCGTCCGGCTGGTCGGCCTTGCGCTGCCACCACCGCGTGGGAGTTGGATCGTTCGAGTCCATCAGCCGCGAGCCTAGAGGCTGGCGCGGCGGCTCGCAGTCTTTACCCGCCGGGTGTGACGACTGCCGCGACGGCCGACCGTCGCGGGCGCCGGAAGGACCGGTGGACGTCCGATGCAGAGGCGGAGCGTCCACCGGTCTCCCGGACCGGTGCCGCCGGGTCGGGTCGGCACCGGGTCCGGGATCGTGCGCCCAGGCCAGCGGACGCACGCCGTCGAGCACCCCCCGTTGTTCGGCGGTGCCGGAGCGTCAGGAGCTCCCCAGTCTCCTGTCGGTCCCGGCACCATCGGCGTACCCGGGCCAAGGGGCACATCTGGGCTACGCCGTCGTTCGGTACTCGCTGCCGACCCTAGGAACCGAACCTGAGAGGAGACGAGCCGGACGCTGGGCGTTCCCCGTGAGTTCGTAACCGCGCCGCCGGCCCGGCGTTGACCGACCATGGCCTGCCTCAAGCACAACGTCGCGATGCTGCGGCTCGCCCTGAGCGGCGACGTCCGCGGCCCGCGGCACGCCCGGCTGCTCGCCGACTCGCGGCGCTGCCGCTGGTGCCGGCAGCCCGCCCCGCCGTCGTACCGCTTCGTGCCCGAGCCGCCACCCGTGCCGGCACCCCGCGTCCGCACCGAGCTCCGCTTGCCGCACTACTCCCAGCGCTGACGGACCGGCCTGGCCGAGGTCAGTCGGTCGGCTTCGGCCCGTGCCCGACCGAGGCCGGGACCCGGACCACGCCGACCGCGCCCGAGCCCAGGTTCACCGTGTAGCCCACCGAGTCGCCGTAGCCGGTCTCGTCGACGACCACGTGGCCGCCGATCCGGATGACGAGGTGCCAGCTCAGGTCGGAGGTGGCGCACTCCGACCACACCCGGGCGAACGCGGTGTAGGTGCCGGCTGGGGCGGTGCCCTGCGGCCAGTAGACGTTCTCGATCGGGTGCTCGAGGTTCTCGTCGCACGCCGCGTTGGCGTCGTGGTCGAGGAGGCCACCCGAGTCGGACTCGGGGTTGCTGTAGTAGATCTCCTCGTCCCACGGGTCGACCACGTGCAGGTCGATGTCGGCCGGGCTGTTCCACAGCAGCGAGACCTGCAGGTCGCCGGACCCCACGGGCATCGGCTTGACCTGGATCCGGACCGTGGACGTGGTGGACCGGCCGTCGCCGTCGGTGAAGCGGATCCCGAAGGACCAGTCGCGTACGGCGGCCTGCGGTCGGCCGGTGACCTCGCCCGAGCCCGGGTCCAGTGACAGCCCTGTCGGTAGCGAGCCGCTCGCGACGGACCAGGTGCCGTTGCGGTTGTCAGCGGTCGTCAGCCGTGCCTCGTAGTCGGTGCCGTTGGTCGCCGCCGGCAGGCGCAGGCTCGTGATCGCCGGGTCGCTGGACTCCGGTGCGTCGTCGGTCGGCCCGGTGCAGCCCGCCCAGGTGGCCAGGTGCCAGGTCTTGTCGTAGGTCGGGGACTCCCAGCGGGCCACCCACAGGTCGAGGAAGGCGCCGATGCTGAGCATGACGCTGAGGTCGACGTCGGCGCAGACCTTCGGCGGCGGGGCGCTCGCGACCAGCTTCGCGTCGGCGGCGAGCTGGAGCTTGCCCTCGAGGCCGACCCGGTCGAGTGCGCCGAACTGCACGGAGACCCCGACGCTCGCCTTGGCCCTGAGGCTGAGCGAGCCCTTCACCTCGATACCGAGGTTGTTCCGGATGTCGATGACCTCGGGGTGGTCGTGGTAGATCGACAGGCCGAACATCCGCCGCGTGCGCTGGGTGATCTCCACGGTCCCCGTGGCCGACACCGAGAACGACGCGGTGGGGGCGAACGAGATCGTGGCACCGGTCGTGCCGATCGGGATCACCTTGCGCTGGGCGTTCTGCCACGCCGGGCGGAGCTTGCACGACGCAGCGGTGCTCGCGGTGACCTTGCCGCTCAGCACCAGGTCGGCGAGGACCCAGGTGTCGAGGGCCGGCTCGACCCCGATCCCGGGGGTCTGGAGGTAGAAGTTGGTCCGGACGTTCTCGGCGCTCAGGGAGAGCTCGCCGGTGATGTCCACGGTCTGGTGGTTGCGGTCGGTGCACTCGAAGGCGCTCGCCCCGAGCTTGGAGAAGGTGACCGAGTCGCCGGAGGAGCGGCGCCCACTGGGTCGCTCGGCGACGTCCTCGCCCACCGGGCCCGCGTAGTCGATCGCGACGCCGTCCATCACCTCGGAGAGGGCGACCGGCTGGACCGTGATGGCCGTGCCACCGTCGGCCTGCGTGGCGACGTCGGCGACCCGCCCGGCCAGGCCGCTCGGGAAGACGTCACCCCCCGGCGGGAGGTAGTAGTCACTGCCCACGTCGGGCACATCGGCACCGGGCGCGAGCCCAACCAGCCACGGCTCGGTCGAGCCGGCCTGGGGGTCCTCGACGCCGGAGCCGCCCGAGACCCACTGCACG
The DNA here is from genome assembly GCF_044226305.1 of Nocardioides sp. GTDB lineage: Bacteria > Actinomycetota > Actinomycetes > Propionibacteriales > Nocardioidaceae > Nocardioides. Next base: position 98,396 of record NZ_JBGAHF010000005.1, read on the forward strand.
CCGTCCCCGACGACGGTGTCCTCGGCGGGCTCGTAGCTCGAGCTGTCGGCCGGCTGCGGCTCGACGTACGTGAACCGGCTGTGGCTGCTCGGCTTGTTGGTGCCGCCCTGGGTGCGCACCTGGACGGGGCTGCGGCCCGGGAGCCCGGCCGGGGTCACCGCCACGATCTTGTGAGACGAGAGCGTCCGCACGGAGTCGGCGCGCAGCCCGCCGACGGTCACCGACCGGACCTTGGTCAGGTTCTTCCCGCGGATGGTGATCCTGGTGCCGCCGGTGACCCCGCCGCTGGCGGGCTTCACCGAGGCAACGGTCGGGCGGACCTTGGCCGGGTGGTGCCCGCCTGCGGTCGCCGGCGCCGGCGGCAGTGCCAGCAGTCCGCCGCACGCGACCAGCACCGCTACGACCACGCTCACCAGCTGTCGAGGACGGCGCGGCGTCCCGATGTGTCCCCCGTGCATGCCCGAGCTCCCCCGTCTCGTCGGACACCCCTCCGACCACGGGGTTCCGGTGTGAGGAGGACGCTAGTCAAGGACGTCCTGACGCGAGCCGAAACAGCGAGAACTCGCCCGCAGGGGTGGGTGGCGTCTCAGTAGACGAGCGCCTGCACCTCGGGCGCCAGCGCCTCCTCGACGAACGCGGCCGCGCCGGCGATGCGTACGCCGGGCAGCACGGTCTCCTCGGTGATCCCTCGCCGGGCAGCGCACTGGGTGCACACGGTCACCCGCCCCGCCGCCAGCACGGACCCGACCAGCCCCACCGGGTCGGCCGCGTGCTCGAGCGTGAACGCCTCGTGCCCCGCGACGCCCAGCCAGGCGCCCTCGCCGGTCAGCCACAGGCTGACCTCCGCGCCCGCGGCGAGCGCCGTGGCCGCCACGGTCAGGCCCTGGTTGCTGCGCTCGGGGTCGTCGGCACCGCAGGTCACCTTGACGACGAGTGGGCGGGGCATGTCGCCCAGCCTAGAGTGACCTCATGCCCTTCGAGCTGCCCCAGAACCTCCATCCCGACTGCGGTCCCGTGGCCTGGCTGCTCGGCCGGTGGGGTGGGCACGGCAAGGGCGACTACCCGACGATCGAGGCCTACGACTACGGCCAGGAGCTGGTGTTCCAGCAGGACGGCCGCCCGTTCTTCCACTACTTCGCCAGGTCGTGGATCGTCGACGAGGACGGCGAGAAGGTCCGGGACGCGGCCCAGGAGACCGGGTTCCTCCGCTGCCGCCCCGAGGGCAAGGTCGAGCTCGTGCTCGCGCACTCCTCCGGCGTCTCCGAGATCTGGTACGGCCAGGCCGCCGACGGCAAGCTCGAGCTGCACACCGCCGGCGTCAGCTTCACCGAGTCGGCCAAGGAGGTCACCGCCGGCCACCGGCTCTACGGCAACGTCGAGGGTCGGCTGCTCTACGCCTACGACATGGCCGCGATGGGCCAGGAGCTGCAGCCGCACCTGTGGGCGACGCTCGAGCGCCAGTAGGAGGCCGGTCATGCGTGGGGCCATGCGGGGCAGCGGTGAGAGAGCCACCTTCTCCGCTGCCGGTTCGGTGGACAGGTCACCGCTGCTCGGCGCACCGTCCCGGAGGCAGGCCCGATGACCGAGGACCTCGCTGCGCGGCTGCACAGCCTGGGCTACCGGCTCACGCCGCAGCGCCAGTTCGTGCTCCAGGCGGTCGAGAAGCTCGGCCACGCCACCCCCGACGAGATCCTCGCCGAGGTCCAGACCCAGTCCAGCGCCGTCAACATCTCCACGATCTACCGCACGCTGGAGGTGCTCGAGGAGCTCGGGCTGGTGCGACACACGCACCTGTCCGACCGCGCGCCGACGTACCACTCGGTGACCGACCACGAGCACTTCCACCTGGTCTGCCGGAATTGCCACCGCGTCGTCTCGGTTGACCCAGAGGTGGTCGCGCCGCTGGCGCACCGGCTGCGCGAGGAGCACGGCTTCGTGCTCGACATCGGCCACCTGGCCGTCTTCGGCCACTGCGTGGAGTGCGACCCGACCGAGGAGACAGATGCGTAGCCCCCTGCTGGACCTGCCCGGCGCCGTCGCGGGCGACGGCGTGGACCGCGACGTCGCGGCCCACTACGGCTCGTTCAACGGCGAGCAGCGCACCCTCGAGAAGGGGGAGGGCTTCGTCGACCTCTCCCACCGCGACGTCGTCCGCGTCTCCGGTCCGGACCGGCTGACCTGGTTGCACTCGCTGACCACCCAGCACCTCGAGGCGCTCCCGCCGAGGGTGTGGACCGGCGTGCTGGTCCTCAGCCCGCAGGGCCACGTCGAGCACGCGTTCTTCGGGTACGACGACGGCGAGGCGTTCACCGCCCACACCGAGCCCGGGGCGGGTGCCCCGCTCGTCGCGTTCCTCGACCGGATGCGCTTCATGATGCGCGTCGAGGTCACCGACGTGACGAACGAGCTGGCCACCACCTGGCGGCCGTCCGCGAGCGGCGACGGTCCGTACGCCGGCTACGAGCTGGTCCCGCGCGAGCAGCTGACGGCGTACGCCGAGGCCGCCGGCCCGGCCTGCGGCCTGTGGGCCTTCGAGGCGCTCCGGATCGCGCGCGGCGAGCCGCGGCTCGGACTGGACACCGACCACCGCACCATCCCCAACGAGGCCGGCTGGATCGGCCCGGCGGTGCACCTCGACAAGGGCTGCTACCGCGGCCAGGAGACGGTCGCCCGGGTGCACACCCTCGGCCGTCCGCCGCGCCGGCTGACCCTGCTGCACCTCGACGGCTCCGAGAACCGGCTCCCGGCCGTCGGCGCCGACCTGCTGCTCGGCGACAAGGTCGTCGGCTTCGTCGGCACCTCGGCGCGCCACCACGAGCTCGGCCCGATTGCGCTGGCGATGGTCAAGCGCAACGTCCCGCTGGACGCCCAGCTCACCGTCGACGGGATGCCCGTGGCCCAGGAGATGGTGGTCGACCCGGAGGTCGGGCTGCACGTGCGCCCGCTCCGGTGACCGGGCGGGTGACCGGGCGGGTGACCGTGCGGTTGAACGGCCCTCGTAGGCTGGTCTGTACCACCTAGGTGGCGTGACTCTGCAGCCCCTCGGGGCCGGGCACGTCATCGTGCTGGGCCGCGGGACTCGGGATCCTCATGCGGCGCGGCGGGTGTCCCCGCCCCGAGTCACCGCTGCGCACTCGGACGGGGCGGCCGTCGGTCGGTCCCCCCGGCCGGCCGGCGGCCGGTCATGCTCCCTGAGGACGGCTGGTTCGCCCTCAGCACGATGACGGCTTCGACGTCGACGTCGAGGCCGAGCCTCTCGGCGATCTCGGGGTCGTGGGCGACGGCCATGTCAACCTTCTCCAACGGTTGTCTCCCGAGAGGTGTGGACGAGAGGCAGCCTGTCGCGCGGACTGTCGCTCGGGGGTCACCGAGAAGTGCGGCGAGCATAGGAAGGACGCCCGGGCGCCGACGGCAGAACCGCCGAACCTCGCAGCTTCTTGGAGGAGTGGATTGGACCGGCTACGGGCGCCGGTACATCACGTGCGTGTCGGCGGCCGCGTGCCGGAAGCCGAGACCGGAGTAGACCGCCACCGCGGGGGCGTTGTCGGACTCGACGTAGAGCAGCACCTCGTTGACGCCGAGACCGGCGAGGTGGTGCAGCCCGGCGAGGGTCAGCAGCTTGCCCAGACCTCGGCCCTGCGCGGCCGGGTCGATCCCGACGACGTACACCTCCCCGAGCGTCTCGGAGTGCTGCTTGGTCCAGTGGAACCCGAGCAGCCGGTCGCCGTCGGTGGCGACCAGCAGGCCCGCCGGGTCGAACCACGGCTCGGCCATCCGCTCGGCCAGGTTGGCCGCGTCCATGGCGCCCTGCTCGGGGTGGGAGGCGAAGGCGGCCGCGTTCACGCGCAGCACCTCGTCGGCGTCGCCCGGCTGGTAGCCGCGGACGGTGAGCCCGGCCGGGGCCTGGTACGCCGGCAGCGGCTCGGCCGTGGGGCGCCGCATCACCCACAGCTCCCGAGCCCGGTCGAAGCCGAACCGTCGGGCCAGCGCTGCGGCCGCGGGCTGGTCCCCGTGCGACCAGGCGCGCAGCGGACCGGTGGCCGGCAGCGCCTCCTCGAGCAGCGACCGGCCGAGGCCCTGGCCGCGGGCCTCGGGACGCACGACCAGGCTGAGGTCCTCGCCGATGAGCAGCGCGAACCCGTCGGTGCGCACCCAGGTGGTCACCGTCTCGGGGTGGTGGCGCAGCGCGAGCCAGGTGGCCTCGTCGAGCGGGGCGGCACCGTCCGCGGCTTCCGCCGCGGCGGCGATCTCGGAGATGGCCTGCACGCGGCCAGCCTAGGTGGCCGCGCGCTCCTCGCGGCGTACGTCGGCGGCGGCCTGCTGCTCCTTGGCCGGGAGCACGAAGCGGTAGCCGACGTTGCGGACGGTCCCGATCAGGGTCTCGTTCTCGGGGCCGAGCTTGGCGCGCAGGCGCCGGACGTGGACGTCGACGGTGCGGGTGCCGCCGAAGTAGTCGTAGCCCCACACCTCCTGGAGCAGCTGCTGGCGGGAGAAGACCCGGCCCGGGTGCTGGGCCAGGAACTTGAGGAGCTCGAACTCCTTGAAGGTGAGGTCGAGCGTGCGGCCGCTGACCTTCGCCGTGTACGTCGCGTCGTCGACGAGAACCTCGCCGGAGCGGATCACGTGGGACTCGGGGTCGTCGGCCTCGCGCCGGGCGAGCAGCCGGCCGATCGCCAGCTTGATCCGGGCCTCGAGCTCGGCCGGCCCGCAGGTGTGCAGCACCACGTCGTCCATGCCCCAGTCGTGGAGGACGACGGCCAGGCCGCCCTCGGTGCAGATCAGCAGCACCGGGATGTCGGTGCCGGTGGTGCGGATCAGGCGGCACAGGTCGCGGGCGTGCGCGAGGTCCTGGCGGCCGTCGACGAGCAGCAGGTCCGCGTCCGGCGCCTCGAGCAGCGCGCTGCCCTCGGCCGGGAGGATGCGCACGTGGTGGCCGAGCAGGGCAAGACCGGGCAGCACCTCGGCGGACGGCTGCAGCGCGCTGGTGAGGAGCAGGAGCGTGCTCAAGGCGTGGTCTCCTCCCAGGACGGGACGGGGACCGAAACGCAGCGCTGGGCTTCGGCCGGATCGTGTTCGGGAAGAATACCGAACCATGGGCGCTACCTCGGAACGATCCAACGGCGATGAGACCGACGTCATCCGCGTCCACTACTGGGCCGCAGCACGCTCGGCCGCCGGTGTCGCCGGCGACGACCTGGTGGTGGACGGCCCGATCACGCTGGCCGACGTCGTGCGCCGCGCCCTCGACCTGCACCCGGGCACCCGCCTCGGCGACGTGCTCCAGATCTGCTCGACCCTGGTCGGCGACCGGCCGATGAACGCCGACGACCCGGCGTCCGTGTGGGTGCAGCCGGGCTCCTCGGTCGAGTTCCTGCCGCCGTTCGCCGGCGGCTGATCCGTTCGGTGGTCGAGGTGCGAAGGCGCCTGCGCCTGAGCCGCCCGGTGGTTGAGGTGTGAAGGCGCCCCAGCGCCTGACCCGCTCGGTGGTTGAGGTGCGAAGGCGCCCAGCGCCTGACCCGCTCGGTGGTTGAGGTGCGAAGGCGCCCAGCGCCTGACCCGCTCGGTGGTTGAGGTGCGAAGGCGCCCTGCGCCTGAGCCTCGAAACCACCACCTCAGCCGCTGAGCCAGCCGCACCGACGCAGGGCGAGGACCACCAGCGCCCCGAGCAGCCCGCCGAGCGTGTTCGCGACGATGTCGACCATGGTCGCGCTGCGGGCCGGCAGCAGCAGCCCCTGCGCCAGCTCGACGCCGCTGGCGATCACGAACGCCCAGGCCGTCCAGTCCCGCCAGCCGGTCGTCGGCCACACCAGCGACCCGAGCGCGGAGACCGGCATCAGGATGAGCGCGTTCGCGACGAGCTCGGCGCGTCCGGCGGTCACCAGCGAGTCGGGGGCTCCTAAGGCCCGCAACACGTCCGCGAACCAGCTGACCGAGGTCGACTGGGCTCCGGAGCTGGGGGAGAGGAGCACCACGGCGAGGAAGACGGCGTAGATCGCCAGCGCCACCTGGCACAGCCGACGGTCCACCCTCAACGCCCCCACGGCGGGCCACTGTGTCAGACCGGCCGTGGGGGCGTCGAAACGCTGTTTCGTCGTGTCTGCGACAGATTCCCGCCGACCTGACACGCTGGAGCCACGGGGAGGGAGGAAGGTGCTCGTGGACCAGTTCCCGGAGGGCGGCGAGCTCTGGCGGATGACGCTGGAGAACTCTCCGGTCGGGATGACGCTCGTGGCTCCGGACGGTCGCCTGCTCGCGGTCAACCGGGCGTTGTGCGAGATGCTCGGCTACAGCACGGAGGAGCTGCGGGCCAAGACCTTCCAGGAGATCACCCACCCCGACGACCTCGCCGCGGACATAGAGCTCCTCCAGGAGACCCTCGCCGGCAAGCGGTCGTCGTACCGGATCGTCAAGCGCTACTTCCACGCCGGCGGCAAGATCGTCTGGGGCGACCTGTCGGTCTCGCTGCTCCGCGACCCCGACGGCCGGCCGATCCACTTCATCTCCCAGATCATCGACGTGACGGCGCAGCGGGAGTACGAGCTCCGGATCGCCGCCGCCAACCGGCTCATCGGGCACCAGCGGCGGATGCTGGAGGCGGTCTACGACACCGTCGACGTGGGCCTGGTCCTCATCGACCGGGAGGGCCACTACGAGGGCATGAACCGACGCCACCACGACTTCATGGCGCTCGCCTTCCCCGACGGGCACGGCGGCGTCGCCGGCCAGCTCGGCGAGGTGTTCCAGCCCGACGGCACGACGCTGCTGGCGCGCGAGGAGATGCCGACCTACCGCGCCACCCGGGGCGAGGAGTTCGACGACCAGCGGATCTGGGTCGGCGCCGACCCGATCACCCGCCGCGCGCTGTCGGTCTCCGCGCGCACCGTCCACGACCCGAGTGGGGAGTTCGCCGGGGCGGCGCTGGCCTACAAGGACGTCACCGACTTCATGCGGGCGCTGGAGGTCAAGGACGAGTTCGTCGCGTCGGTCTCCCACGAGCTGCGCACCCCGCTGACCTCGATCCTCGGCCACCTCGAGATGCTGCGCGACCGCACCGACCTCCCGTCCGACGCCTCCGAGCAGGTCCTCATCGTCGAGCGCAACGCGCTCCGGCTCGGCCACCTGGTCTCCGACCTGCTGCACGTCGCCCAGGTGCGGTACGGCGGCGTGCAGATCGCGCGCACCCGGGTCGACCTCGCGAACCTGGTCCGCGACGCGCTCGAGGCGGTCCGGCCGATCGCGGGGGCGAGCGACATCGACCTGCTGCTCGAGGCGCCCGACAGCCTGCCCGCGATGGTCGACGAGCAGCGGATGCGCCAGGTCGTCGACAACCTGGTGTCCAACGCGTTGAAGTACTCCGACCCCGGCAGCACCGTCCGGGTCCGCCTCGCCGCGAGCGACCGGCGGGTCGTGTTCGAGGTCGCCGACGAGGGCATCGGCATCGAGGAGGCCGAGCTGGACCGGCTGTTCACCCGCTTCTTCCGCGGCCGCCAGGCGCAGCAGCGGATGACGCCGGGCACCGGTCTCGGGCTCAACATCGTCAAGGCGATCGTCGAGGCCCACGACGGCGAGGTGCAGGTGCGGAGCGAGGTCGGCGTGGGCAGCACCTTCTGCGTGTCGTTCCCGCTCGTGGCGCCGTGACCGGAACGCACCTCTGATGACCCGGAATGACTCCGCGACCCCGGCCGTTGACCCGACGTGAGCACCGGAGCCTGGGTCGCCCTCGTGGCCGTCGCCGTCGCGCTCGCGTTCGGCGGCTACCGGCTGCTGACCGACGGCCGCTTCCGCGGCACCCACGCGGTGCGCGGCAGCGAGAGCGAGTCGGTTGCGGTGGTTGAGGTGCGAGGAGCGCCAGCGACGAGCCTCGAAACCACCCCGGCGCCGACCCCCTGGGCCCACGTCACCACCGCGGTCCCCGGCGCCCACCTGGGCGAGCGCGCCACGCTGCTCCAGTTCTCCTCGGCGTTCTGCGCCCCTTGCCGGGCCACCCGCCGCACGCTGGCGGAGGTCGCCGACCTGGTGCCGGGGGTCACCCACCTCGAGGTCGACGCCGAGCACCACCTCGAGCTGGTCCGCGCCCTCGGCATCGTGCGGACCCCGACCACGCTCGTCCTCGACAGCGCCGGCCGCGAGGTCACCCGCGCGGCCGGGGCGCCGCGCCGCGACCAGGTGCTGGCCGCTCTGGGCTGGGCGTGAGTGTCCAGATGATGGACTTCCGTCTCGCCCACCGAGACGGTGACTGCCTGTCGCGGATCGGCGTCCCTACTGTGGTCGTCATGTCCTCGACCATGTTGACGAAGCGCCGCGCAGTGGACCACTGCCGCGTGCGCTCGTCCCTGTGTCGAATGCGCTGAGGGTCGCGCGCAACCCTTATCTCTACTGAGATAGTCGACTAATCTGAGCTGGTGGCCGCCGCTCGGTTCGCGCCGTGACCTGCACCCACCGGTACCCGCATCCGTCCGCAGGAGAGACATGTCCACCACCAGCACCCACCGGCCCGCCGCCGGCACCGGCACCGCCGCCGGCATCGACCCGCGTGGCCCGCAGTTCGCCGCGACCCTCACCTCGGTGGTCCTGGTCGTGACCCTGCTGCTGGCGCCGAGCCCGGCCGCCGTCATCGTGCTCGCCGCCCAGGCCGTCGTCTTCGCGATCGGCTCGCTGCGCGGCATCCAGCACACGCCGTACGCCTGGCTGTTCCGCACGGCCGTCCGGCCGCGGCTCTCGGCGCCGACCGAGCTCGAGGACCCGGCGCCGCCGCGGTTCGCGCAGACCGTCGGCCTGGTCTTCGCCCTCGTCGGCCTGGCCGGGTTCCTCACCGGCCTCGACGTCGTCGGCTACGTGGCCGTGGCGTTCGCGCTCGTCGCCGCCCTGCTGAACGCGGTCTTCCGCTTCTGCCTCGGCTGCGAGATGTACCTCCTCCTCAAGCGCGCCACCACCGGTGGTCGAGCAGCGCGCGCCTCCGGTGGTCGAGCAGCGAAGGCGCGCTAGCGCGTGAGCGTCGTCGAGACCCCCGAACCCAAGAGCCAACGCAACCCCCAGACCCCGCGCCGCTTCCCCGGTGCACAAGAAAGGTAGAGACATGACCCGCGAGAACTCCCTCGTCACCGCCCAGTGGGTGGAGGACCACCTCGACGACCCGAAGGTGGTGCTGATCGAGGTCGACGAGGACACCAGCGCCTACGAGAAGGGGCACATCCGGGGTGCCATCAAGCTCGACTGGACGACCGACCTCCAGGACCAGGTCCGCCGCGACTTCGTGAACAAGCAGCAGTTCGAGGCCCTGCTCTCGGACAAGGGTGTCGCCAACGACGACACCGTCGTCCTCTACGGCGGCAACAACAACTGGTTCGCGGCCTACGCCTACTGGTACTTCAAGCTCTACGGCCACCAGGACCTCAAGCTGCTCGACGGCGGCCGCAAGAAGTGGGAGCTCGACTCCCGCGAGCTGACCGACGAGCCGGTCAAGCGCGACGGCACCTCCTACACCGCCACCGAGCAGGACTCCTCGATCCGGGCCTTCCGTGACGAGGTCGTCGCCGCGATCGGCGCGCAGAACCTGGTCGACGTCCGCAGCCCCGACGAGTACGCCGGCCGGCTGCTCGCCCCGGCGCACCTCCCGCAGGAGCAGGCGCAGCGTGCGGGCCACATCCCGACCGCCGCGAACGTCCCGTGGAGCAAGGCGGCCAACGATGACGGCACCTTCAAGTCCGACGACGAGCTGCGCGAGATCTACTCCGAGGCCGGCGTGGACTGGGACAAGGACACCATCGCCTACTGCCGCATCGGCGAGCGCTCCTCGCACACCTGGTTCGTGCTCAAGGAGCTGCTCGGCCAGCAGAACGTGAAGAACTACGACGGTTCGTGGACCGAGTACGGCTCCCTCGTCGGCGTCCCCGTCGCGCTCGGCGACGACCGCGGTGACGCCTGATGTGCGGCGCGACCGAGGGTGGGCTGTCGCTCGACGGCATCGACACCAAGAAGGAAGCGATCGTCCAGGGCCAGGTCGTCCGTGCCGGTGAGCCGGTGAGCAACGCCTACGTGCGCCTGCTCGACCGCACCGGCGAGTTCACCGCCGAGGTCCCGACCTCCGCGACCGGGCACTTCCGCTTCTTCGCCGGCGACGGCGAGTGGACGCTGCGCACCCTGGCGCCGAAGGCCGACCCGGTGGACAAGAAGGTGCACGCCTCGGTGGGCACCGTCGCCGAGGTCCTCGTCTCGATCTGACGCCGGCGACGGGCCGGTCACCGCTCCAGCAGCAGGGTGATCGGCCCGTCGTTCGTCGACTCCACGCGCATGTCGGCGCCGAAGACGCCGCGCTCGACGTGGGCGCCGAGCCGCTCGAGCTCGGCGCACACGGCCTCGTAGAGGGGCTCGCTCACCGGGCCGGGGGCCGCCGCCTCCCAGGTCGGCCTCCGGCCCTTGCGCGCGTCGCCGTAGAGCGTGAACTGGCTGACCACGAGCACCGGCGCCCCGACGTCGGAGGCCGACCGCTCCTCGCGCAGCAGCCGCAGGTCCCAGATCTTCCGCGCCACCCACGCGACCTCGTCCGCGCCGTCCCCGTGCGTGACCCCGAGGTAGACCAGTAGCCCCGGTCCCTCGATCGCCCCGACGACCACGCCGTCGACCTCCACGCTCGCCCGCAGCACCCGCTGGATCACCGCTCTCACGCCGCACAGTCTCTCGCCCGGTGGTCGAGCTCTCGCTCGGTGGTCGAGCAGCGAAGGCGCGCTAGCGCGTGAGCGTCGTCGAGACCCCGTAAGCGAAGGCTGGGCCCGTGGGTACGACGTGCCGGTGGTCGAGCAGCGAAGGCCGCGTTGGGTGTCGCCGCCGGTCGAGCAGCGAAGGCGCGCTAGCGCGTGAGCGTCGTCGAGACCCCGTAAGGGAAGGCTGGGCCGGGGGGTACGACGTGCCGGTGGTCGAGCAGCGAAGGCGCGCTAGCGCGTGAGCGTCGTCGAGACCCCGTAAGCCGAGGCAGGGCCCGAGGCACCCCAACCGCTCCCTCTGGCACGATGCACCCGTGCCGACGACGTCACCCGACCAGATCCTCATCACCGTCGCCCCGACCGGCGCGGAGACCGCGAAGGCCGACTGCCCGCAGCTCCCGACGACGCTCGAGGAGCTCGTCGAGACGGCCTGCGAGTGCGAGGCCGCCGGCGCCGGCATGATCCATGTGCACATCCGCGACGCCGACCACCGGCCGACGCTCGACCAGACCCGCCTGCACGACACCGTGCAGGCGCTGCGCGAGTCGACCGACCTGGTCGTGCAGCTCTCGACCGGCGGCTCGGTCCACGACCCCCTCGACGCCCGCCTGAAGGTGCTCGACGCTCAGCCCGACTCCTGCAGCCTCACCATGGGCACGACCAACTTCGGCAACGACGTCTTCTCCAACCCGTGGCCGTTCATCTGTGAGCTCTACCAGCTCAGCCAAGAGCGCCAGGTCGTGCCGGAGTTCGAGCTCTTCGACCTCGGCCATGTCCACGCCTTGGACCGCCTGCTGAACAAGTTCGGCCTGCCGTACGGCGGCAAGGTGCACTGCGACTTCGTGATGGGCGTCCCCGGCGGGATGCCCGGCACGGCGGCGGCCCTGGTCGCCGGCGTCGCCATGCTGCCGGCCGAGACCAGCAGCTGGTCGGCAACCGGGATCGGCCGCAGCACGCTGCCCGTCATGCTCGCGGCGCTGTCCATGGGCGGCCACCTGCGGGTCGGGATGGAGGACGTCCTGACCCTCGCCAAGGGCGTCCCCGTGGAGCGCAACGCCCAGCTCGTGGAGCGTGCCGTGTCCTTCGCCAAGCTCGCCGGTCGCGCTGCTGGTGGACCCGATCTCGCGCGCGAATTGCTCCAGACCAGTCCACCTGCCCATATGGGCGAGTGACTCCGCCCGTCATCTCGACTATGGTGGTGCGGACTTGCATTACACGCTGTGGCGCACTGCGCTGAATGGGGAAGCGGAAACATGAAGCGATTGATCATCGGGCTCATCGCGTCCGTCATGATGTGCGCGGGCCTGGTCGGGGTGTCGACGGGTTCAGCGAGCGCCAGCTGCCCTTACACCGGCTGCGTCGAGACCAACACGAAGGTCACGGTGCCGAACGCGCCAGTCAAGAAGGGCAAGAAGGCCAAGGTGTGCGTCCGGGTGACGACTCCCGGTAGCGGGCAGCCCAAGGGACGCGTGACCGCGACAGTTGACGGCCCGGGCCTGCACTGGTCGCGGACCAAGCAGTACAAGGGCGGCCAGGTCTGCTTCACGACCCGGAAGATCAACAAGAAGGGCACCTACAGCGCCCGCGGGATCTTCTCTCCGTACTCGAGCACGCCGTTCGGCGGGTCGCGCGGCGAGACCTCGTTCCAGGTCGTCTGACCCGCATTGCCTGTAGGAGTGGCCCCGCCGCGGTCGCGGCGGGGCCACTTCTGCGTCTGTGACAGGATCGCGCCGTGACCCTCCGCCGCACCCTCTGGACCGTCATCGTCGTCGTCGTCGTTGCGGCGCTGGCGTACACCGCCTGGCTCGTCTGGCAGGTGCAGCGCGACCTGCGCGGGGCCGAGTCGAGTGCCAGCCAGCTGAAGGCGGCGTGGCGCGACGGAGACAAGGCTGTGCAGGACCAGGCCGCGGCCGATCTGGCCGACGACGCTGCGTCGGCCGACGCCCACACCTCCGGCGTCTGGTGGCGTGCCATGGGGCACTTGCCGTTCGTCGGTGACGACGTCGACGGCGTCGCTGCCATGAGTCGTTCGCTCGACGTCATCTCGAGCGACGCCGTGGCGCCGCTCAGCACCGCCGTCCAGAGCCTCGACGGGCTGGTCGCTGACGGCGCGATCGACCTTGACAAGGTCGCCACGATGGAACAACCCGTCAGCGAGGCACACACGGCCCTCGCGACGGCGGACGACGACCTGGCCGGTCTCGACAGAGACGGATACGTCGGCCCCCTCCGCACGCGCTTCGACAAGTACGCGGACCTGGTGCACGGCCTCCGCTCGGGCCTGGCCTCCGCCGACAAGGCGGTCTCCGTCCTGCCATCGATGGCCGGCGCCGACGGTCCGAAGGACTACCTGCTTCTCTTCCAGAACAATGCCGAGATCCGCGACACGGGCGGGATGCCGGGGTCGTGGGCGCTCATCCACGCTGACGACGGCAGGATCGAGATGACGCGACAGGGTGCGGCCACAGACTTCCCAGCAACGGCCGCTCCAGTCATCCCATTGTCGGACGAGGAAGAGGCGGTCTACGGCAAGGAACTGGGGATCTACTTCCAGGACCCGGGGTGGACCGGGGACTTCCCGCGCGCAGCAGAGCTGTGGCAGGCGCACTGGGACCAGAAGTTCCCCGACAGCCCGATCGATGGGGTCCTTGCTATCGATCCCGTCGGGATGTCCTATCTCCTCGACGGGACCGGCGCCGTAACCGTCGACGACGTGACCCTGAGCCGTAGCAATGCCGTGTCGGAGCTGCTGAGCAAGCCCTACATCGAGGAGGGTCCTGAGGCCCAGAACGCCTTCTTCGCGAAGGCGTCGAAGGCGATCTTCGACGCCGCGACGGGCTCCCTTGCCTCGCCGACCGCGTTTGCCGAAGGCCTGAACCGTGCGGCCGGCGAAGGCCGATTGCTCATCTCATCGTTCGACGCCGGGGTGAGCAGTGAGCTCGCGGGTACCAGCGTCGAGGGGGCGATGGCCGGCGACGACGGATCGACTCCCCACGTCGACATCGGCCTCAGCGATCTCACGGGGTCGAAGATGTCCTACTACCTGCGATACAGCGCCGATGTCGATGCGGTGAAGTGCGACAACGATGTGCAGCAGCTGACCGGGACGCTCACTCTCGGTCAGGCAATCTCGCCAAGCGAGGCGGCGAAGCTGCCGGTGTCTGTGACGGGCGGCGGTCGCTATGGAACCGAGCCTGGCTCCCAGTACGTCATGGTCCGGGTGCACGGTCCCTACGGCGGCTCGATCGACCAGGTCCGCCTGAACGGCAAAACGCTCCCAGGCGTCAAGGCGCAGCAGCTCAACGGCCGGCCTGTGGTGAGCATCGACGTGTTGATCTCGTCCCGTGATGACCAAGTTCTGACCTGGGAAGGTTCAACAGGCCAAGGGCAGACCGGTGACGGACACCTCAGGATGACACCGAGCGTCCTGCCAGGGGCTGATCAACGGGCCTTCTCGTCATCGTGCTGAGGCAGTCCACTCCCTTGCCACGTGCACGGCCAGAGGCAGTAAGCCCTTAGACTGCAGGGGCTTCGGTCCGGGGACGAACGCTCTGAGGGGAATGATCACCATGGAGGCGATCTTGCTGTCGCCGCCTGATGTAGGCGTGCTCGAACAGGACTACGTCATGCGCGCGATCAAGTCCGGGTGGGTCGCACCTGCCGGTCCCGACCTGACCGCGTTTGAGCGGGAGATTGCTGAGCGAGTCGGTGCCCCATACGCTGTAGGGCTGTCTTCGGGTACCGCGGCGCTGCACCTGGCGCTGGTCTCGTGGGGCATCGGACCGGGAGATGTCGTACCCGTCTCGACGCTCACATTTGCCGCCACCGTCAACGCCATCCGCTACGTCGGCGCGGAGCCGTACTTCGTCGACTCTGACCCGATTACGGGCAACATGTCGCCAAGGCTCCTGCGGAGAGCCCTAGCCGCACTCCGCGCCGAAGGCCGGCTAGTGCGCGTGGTCGTTCCCGTTGACCTGCTCGGCAAGATGGCGGACTATTACGAGATCCAGCAGCTGGCCGACGAGTTCGGCCTGAAGGTGCTTTCTGACGCTGCCGAGTCCTTCGGTGCGACCTGCCGTGGTCGGGCGGCCGGATCCTTCGGCGATGCCGCGGTACTTTCGTTCAATGGCAATAAGATCATGACCACATCGGGCGGTGGAGTGTTGCTGACCCGAGACGGCGATCTTGCCGCGCATGTGCGAAAGCTGTCGACGCAGGCACGAGAACCCGTCATCCATTACGAGCACACCGAGATTGGGTACAACTACCGGCTGTCCAACATCCTGGCCGCATTGGGGCGTGCGCAGCTCGCGCGGCTTGAGGAGATGGTTCGGCGGCGACGACGCTGGCGCTCCGCCTACCGAGCACTCTTTGCCTCGCAGCCTGGCGTTTCGATCCTCGGGGGTCCGGACGATTCGGACTCGAACTGCTGGCTTACTGCAGTTATCGTCGACCCGGAACTCTCTCGATTTACAGTTAGTGATCTGAGCGCCGCCATGACGGCAAGCGAGATTGAAACCCGACCGGTCTGGAAGCCAATGCACATGCAGCCTGTTTGTGCGGGTCTACGGGGCACTCTCGACGGAACGGCCGAGCTACTCTTTTCAATGGGGCTCACGCTGCCATCCGGATCGGGGATGTCCGACGCCGAGTTCGGACGTATCGCGGAAGTAATTCACAGCGTCTTAGGTCTGTCGAAGTGAACCTGACTTCTTACGGGCCGTGGAAGCGCCTAACCGACGTCGTCGTGTCCAGTTTGGGCATAGTCATCACCGCGCCTCTTCAGATGGTTGTCGCAGTGGTGATCCGTCTCCGGATCGGCTCGCCGGTACTCTTCCGCCAGGAACGTCCCGGCAAGGACGAGCGTATCTTCACCCTTATCAAGTTCCGCACGATGCTGCCCCCTGACCCCAGTCGTGGTCCCATGACGGACGCCGAACGTATGACTGCGCTGGGCTCGCTGCTGCGGTCAACTAGCTTGGATGAACTCCCGACCCTCTGGAATGTCTTCAAGGGCGACATGAGTCTCGTCGGCCCGCGTCCACTTCTGGTTCGCTACCTCGACCGCTACACACCCGAGCAACGACGTCGTCACCAGGTGCGTCCTGGTGTCACTGGGCTGGCGCAAGTCAGCGGGCGGAATGCAATAACGTGGGAGGAGAAGTTTGCAAAGGACGTTGAGTATGTCGACCGCCTGAGTCCAGCTCTGGACCTCTCAATCATGGTCCGAACTATTGGACGAGTTCTGCGTCGGGACGGCATTGCCGACTCGGGCGGTGTGTCGATGGCTGAGTTTACGGGCACTGGAGGTGACCCTCGTGACGCGTGACCTGGTTGTGGTGGGAGCAGGTGGATTTGGCCGCGAAGTGATCGATGTGCTTGATGCCGTCAATGAGGTAGCCGATCGTCCCGTCTTTAACCTACTTGGCGTCGTTGATGACGCACCCGCGGACGAGAATCTAACTCGACTCGAAGCCCGCGGCGTCCGCTATCTGGGGGGCATGGAAGGTCCGAAATTCGAGCACGTTGATTTCGTCGTCGGTATTGGTGCCCCGGCAACGCGCAGACGGGTAGCCGAACGGATGCTCGCTCGCGGTGCCAGGCCCACGACTCTGATTCATCCCTCAGCGACCTTCGGCTCTGGCGTAACGGTAGGTGACGGGAGCGTGGTGTGTGCCGGTGTCCGTGTCACCACAAATATTCATCTCGGTCAGCATGTCCACCTGAACATCAACGCGACCGTGGGTCACGACTCCTCCATTGGCGACTTCGTGAGCGTGAACCCGCTCGCGTCCATCTCCGGAGATTGCGTCATCGAGGACGAGGTCCTGATCGGAGTGGGCGGTGTCGTGCTCAACGGCGTGACAGTCGGACGGGCGTCTGTCGTTGGGGGCAGCGCGTGTGTCGTGAAGGATGTACCCCCCGGGGTTGTGGTCAAAGGGATTCCAGCACGATGACGGAGCCGAGGCTCCTGTTCGTGACCCAGTGGTACTCCCCGGAACCGGCTGCGCAGCCTGTGGGTATTGCCACGTCGCTCAAGGAACTCGGCTTCGACGTGTCAGTTCTGACTGGGATACCGAACTATCCGACGGGACGGATACACAAGGGGTACCGCGCGTCGCAAGTCAGCACACACGTGGTCGATGGCATCACTGTCCGTCGGACGCCGCTCTTCGCAGACCATGGACTCAAGACTCACCGGAGAATTGCCAATTACGTCTCCTGGGCGCTGTCGAGTTGCTTCTTCGGGGTAGCCCAGGTTCGTCGGGCCGACGTCGCTCTCGTCTATTCGTCTCCAGCAACGGCGGCATTGCCGGCCCTGATGGGACGTCACTTGTTCGGTGTCCCATACGTCCTGGTGGTTCAGGATGTTTGGCCGGACTCAGTATTCGCTTCTGGGTTTCTTTCGGGTCCCTTGGGCCGCGCTGCACGTTTGATGCTTGAATCGTTCGTCTCGTGGGCCTACCGCTCTGCTGCCACTGTCGTGGTCATCTCGCCCGGGATGGTCGACCTGCTGGCGAATCGGGGCGTGCCCCCCGAGAAACTCGAGCTCATCTACAACTGGGTTCCCAGGGGGCATGTGGGTGATCATGTCGACTCGCTGGATCTTCGGGAACAGCTGGGAATTGGGCGCGAGGAGTTCGTGCTCCTCTATGCAGGAAACCACGGTGCTGGCCAAGCGCTTGCGACTGCCGTCTCAGCGTTTGGTCGGGTAGGCAACGACGTCCACCTGGTGCTGGTGGGGGACGGTGTCGAGAAGAACGACCTGCGGCGCCGGGTCAAGGAGCAGCGGCTGCGAAACGTTCACTTCCTGGACCAGCAGCCCAGCTCCGCGATGCCGGCGATCGTGGCTGCGGCCGACGCCCAGCTCGTGTCTCTCGCCGACCAACCTCTCTTTGCGGTCACGATGCCCAGCAAGGTTCAGGCGATTCTGGCATCAGGAAAGGCCGCCGTGGTGAGTGCCCCAGGTGACGCCGCAGCGGTCGTCGAGCGCGCGGGCGCGGGAATTGGAGTAGCACCCGAGGATCCGCGGGCGCTGGCCGAAGCGGTCTTACGATTGCGCAACCTGCCCTCGAGTGAATTGAGAGCGATGGGCATACGCGGCAGAGAGCTCTACCTCCGCGAGATGGCTGAGGAGATCGGGTCCCACAAACTGGCGGACGTCCTCCGTCGTGCATCATGCAGTCACGGCGATGATCGACGGGCTGGGGCGCAGACAGGTGAGTGACGGAGTGAGCGACACGCAAGGACCGGTGCTGGTCACCGGGGGAACGGGCTCGTTCGGATCGACAATGGTGCGCAGGCTGTTGGCTACCGACATCAGTGAGGTCCGGGTTCTGAGTCGGGACGAGGCGAAGCAGGACGCGCTACGTCGCGAGTTGGCAGACAGTCGAGTGCGCTTTCACGTCGGAGATGTGCGTGACTCACGTAGCGTCGAGGATGCGATGACCGGTGTCGCCCACGTGTTCCATGCCGCCGCCCTTAAGCAGGTTCCGAGCTGCGAGTTCTTTCCGATGCAAGCGGTGCTGACCAATGTGACTGGAAGCGATAATGTGATCCGTGCCGCCGAACGGGCCGGAGTGCAATCGGTTGTGTGCCTCAGCACCGACAAGGCTGTCTATCCGATCAACGCCATGGGTATTTCGAAGGCAATGATGGAGAAGGTCGCTCAGTCCCACGCCCGCACCTATGGGACTAGAGGAACAACGGTATCTATTACCCGCTACGGCAACGTAATGTACAGCCGCGGGTCGGTGATCCCCGTATTCGTCGAGCAGATCCGGTCGGGCCACCCGCTAACAGTGACTGACCCGGACATGACACGCTTCTTGATGTCACTCGACGAGTCCGTGGACTTGGTAGAGTACGCATTCTCGAACGCCGTTGCCGGCGACCTTTTCGTGCGAAAGGCCCCGGCCTGCACGGTGCTTGACCTCGCCGTAGCCACGGCCTCGATTTTCGGCGTCGAACACCCCGACCTCCGGGTTCTGGGCGTGCGTCACGGCGAAAAACTCTACGAGTCGTTGCTTAGCCGTGAGGAACTTCAGAAGGCCGACGACCGCGGCGACTACTTCCGAGTACCCCTCGACGCGCGCGGCCTTGAGTACGAACTCTTCTTTGATGAAGGTGAGCGGCGAGTTGTCCAGGACGACTACACGTCGCACAATACTCGACGGCTCGATGTCGACGAGGTCAAGACGATCCTCCGATCGTTGCCACCTATTCGTCGTGAATTGGCTGCCGCTGGCATCGCCGTCGAGGACGACTAATGAGAGTGATAATCACCGGCGGACACGGCTTTCTCGGCTGGCATACGGCGGCGCGTTTGCGTGCTTTGCACGAAATGGAGGTTGTGCGGCTCGGTCGCGCGGAGTTCGCGGATCCTGATGGCCTCGTTCAACACATACGACGTGCTGATGTCGTTCTGCATCTCGCAGGCGTCAACAGAGCGGCGTCTGACGAGGAGGTCAGGGCAGGCAACGTCGCGCTCGCTACGCAACTTGCCGCCGCACTGGTTGCGGCTTCCAAACCCGTACGGGTTGTCTACGCCAACAGCATCCAGGCGCGAGGTAAAAGCCCCTACGGCTGTGGCAAGGCCGAGGCGGGGGACCTAATTCGCGCAGCTACGGCAGCGGCCGGCGGGTCGCTTGCCGATGTCATTCTGCCGAACCTCTTCGGCGAGCACGGTCGCCCCGAATACAACTCGTTCGTTGCGACCTTCTGCCACCTGATCGCTAACGACGGCGCACCGTCCATTATCCAGGACATCGAGGTCCCCCTCCTCCACGCCCAAGCGGCTGCCGAAGTGTTGCTCTCAGCGATGATTGGCGATCAGGACGTGGTAATCGAGCCTACCGGGGAGCCCCGGAGCGTCTCCGAGATCCTCGATCAGATTCGTGGATTCCACAACGTGTACCGCAACGGCGATATCCCAGCCCTTCCTGACAGCTTCTCGGTCGATCTGTTCAACACCTATCGCTCGTACACATTCCCCGAGCAGTTCCCGCGGTTCGCCACCGTACATGCCGACGCACGAGGTGAACTCTTCGAAACGGTGCGGAGTCATGGCGGCAAGGGACAGTCTTTCGTCTCGGTTACCCGGCCCGGGTACACGCGAGGCGAGCATTACCACCTGCGAAAGATCGAGCGCTTCTATGTCGTCCGTGGCGCCGCAGAGATTAGCCTTAGACGGCTTTTGCACGATGAAGTCATCCGATTCACCGTATCGGACGATCGGCCTGGCTACATCGACATGCCGACCATGTGGGTGCACAACCTCACTAATGTTGGGAACAACGACCTCGTCACAATTTTCTGGACGGACCAGTTGCTCGACCCGGATGATCCCGACCAGTATCCCGATCGAGTAGTGCAGGAGACCCGTGCGTGAAGGTGATGACGATCGTTGGGACGCGTCCCGAGATCATCCGACTCTCAAGAGTGATTGCACGGCTAGACGAGTCGGTGGAACACATCTTGGTCCACACTGGCCAGAACTACGACTACCTGTTGAATCAGGTATTCTTCGAGGACCTCGAACTCCGTGAACCGGACCACTACCTCGAAGTCGACACATCGTCCTTGGGTCGGGTTTTGGGTGAGACTCTGATCAAGAGCGAACTGGTAATGCGGGCAGAGCAACCAGACGCCGTCCTAGTGCTGGGAGACACAAACAGCTGCTTGGCGGCGATCATGGCGAAGAGGCTCCAGATTCCCGTTTATCACATGGAGGCGGGGAACAGGTGCTTTGACGAGAACGTTCCTGAGGAGACGAACCGACGGCTCGTTGACCACGTCGCGGACTTTAACCTCGTCTACACCGAGCACGCGCGGCGGAACCTTCTCGCGGAGGGACTACACCCGAGGCGACTGCAGCTAACGGGCTCGCCAATGCGCGAGGTCCTTGAGCACTTCCGACCGCAAATTGATGCGTCTGACGTCCTCGACAGACTCGGGCTGGAGCCGCGAGGCTATTTCTTGGTCAGTGCTCACCGCGAGGAGAATGTGGACTCGCCCGCTCGCCTCTCATTGCTGATCGACTGTCTCCGTGCTGTGCATTCGACTTGGGGACTGCGCGTAATCGTCTCTACGCATCCTCGCACGCGCAAGCGGCTGGAGGTGCTCGACGGCTTCGATGGAATCGCTGGGGTCGATTTTCTCGAGCCATTCGGTTTTCACGACTACAATCAGTTACAGATGCGGGCCGCCTGCGTGTTGTCCGATAGTGGGACGATCTCGGAAGAGAGTTTGATCTTGGGGTTTCCTGCGGTGACGCTTCGCGACTCGATCGAACGCCCAGAGGCTTTGGACAGCGGCGGAATTGTCATGGTCGGGCTCGACCCGGCGAATGTTGTCCTGGCGCTCGAACTGTTGTTGCGGCAGGACCACTCGCCCGACTTAGTCCCGAACGCGTACGACATTCGGAATGTCAGTCAGCGTGTCGTAAACTTTATCGTTTCAACAGCTGGGCGTCACGCAGGTTGGGCTGGAATCAGATCATGACTAGCGGCGATCGCGTCCTAATTCGAGCAACCAATCTCCGGTCAGGGGGTGGCGTCCAAGTCGCCGGCTCGTTCTTGGACGAGCTGGCGACCGGACGGTGGGACGAGCAATTCCCTTGGATACAGAGGACTGATTGCTGGGTTTCCTCTCCTGTCTGGGACTCATTAGGCGCGCAAGCGCGCGCAAGACTCCCGATTTCGGTGCTCGATCCCAAGCCGTGGCAGAGCGTAAAGAGCGACCAATCGTATCGAGTAAGTTTCGCAATATTCGGCCCTGAATACAGGCCACATGGTCTCGCAAAGTACCATATTGCTGGCTATGCGGACGTGCGCTCAATCTTCGGGACGCCCAAGGGCGAACCGTCAACGGCCAAGTCCAGGGCATGGTGGAAATTGCGCGGGGCGGCGTCGCGCTTTGCGATTAGCCGCGCGGATATGGTGATCGTTGAATCCCAGGCAATTGCTTCGAGGTTGACCGTTCTGAAGCGATGGAAGACGCCGGTGGCGGTTGTGCCAAATTCATACAATGGGATTTTTGATCAACCGGAGACGTGGGAGCCCGTTGGCGTTCTTCGACCCAAGGACACACACTATCTGCTTGCCTGCATCGCGCGACCCTATCCACATAAGAACCTTGAGTTGCTACCGGCGGTTCGGGAGCGCGCGCTCAAACTAGGCGTCTCAATTCGATTTGCCGTAACACTTCCGGCCGAGGATTGGGATCGGCGGGACGGACGGTTTAGAGATGCTTGCGTCAATCTTGGCGTTATATCTGTGCGTCAGGTTCCCGATGCCCTGAGCGCCATGGATGGCGCAATCTGCCCGAGCCTTCTTGAAGCCTTTTCCGTGACGCCGCTTGAGGTGATGCGCAGCGGGAAGCCACTCTTCGTGAGCGACCGTTACTTCTATCGAGAGGTCTGCGGGCAAGCTGCTGCCTATTTCGATCCGCTCGATGCGGGTGACTGCGCGAAGACGCTGATTCAGGCGTTATCCGACAGGAAACTCACTTCGCGCATGATTGCCTCGGGGCGTGCCGTTGTTGCCCAACTTCCCAGCGCCGGCCAGCGTGCCGGGTCCTACCTATCGTATATCGACGAAATTTACGGTAGCGATGACGAACGCTGAACTTGAGCTTGAACGGTCGGCCGTCAGTAGACAGTGGGCCACCGTAACTGCCGGGCTCCTACTGTCATCGATGATTCTCCTCATCGTCGATCCCGAGTGGTCCGTCCGAGCCGTCTCAGGCGTTGGCCTCGCAGTTGCACTCATGTCGCTTATTGCGGTCGGAAGCTCTATCGAGGGTGGGTTCTGGTCCATCCCGCAGACGTGTCTTCTGACCCTATGTATCTTCCACGCTGGTGCTCTCGTCGAGTTCCTACACTCAGACACACCTGCGTTCCTGGGAGGACAGCGTCTGCTGCGGATGCCGGAAATGCCGACGGCCGTCTATCTCTCATCCGTGGGGATATCTGCCTTTGCTACGTTCGCAATTCTGGGATACCCAAAGGATCGCAAAGAGTCGTCATCGCCGTCGGATGTGCAGGTTCGGCAGTCCGTCAGCGTAGTTGGAGGCGTAACTCTTGTCCTTGGGTGCGCGCTGTGGTTTGGGTTCGCTAGACGGGCCGGCCTGGGCGTCGGTTCCAACTACTCGGACTATTTGGAGAGCGTCTCGGGGACTCCGGTTCCGTTGTTCTATCAGCTGATTAATCTTGCGCTTCCGCTCGCAATGGTCCGGTATAGGACCCGACTCAATCTGTTGGTCTGGTTGGTCTACTGTCTGTTTGCGGTCGTGGCGTTTCCGCTCGGCCTCAGAGGAGAGGTTCTCTTCCCGGCAGTCGTGGCGGCTGCGGTGATCGGCCTTCAGCGACCGATGCCGAGCTGGCGTCAGAGCACCGCTGTTGTCCTCTTGCTTCTAGTGCCCATCGCCGTCGTGGCGCAGACGCGTCTCACGGCAGAACAGAGGTCGACCACTTCAATCTCAGTCGACCCTCTGCGCGGTGTGTACGAGATGGGTGGGACCCTCTATGTCGTGGCCGAGACTGTTCGGTGGCATCAAACTGAAGAGGAGCCGTTCTATCACGGTCGAACCTACGTCGCCCCTTTACGAGACTCCGGCAAACGCTTCGTCTTGCGTGACAAGAACTACGATCCCAGTCGCGATATGGATTACATGGCGACGCAGGTTATTACTCGCGTTGGGTACTTCGGCGGCTCTGTCATAGCTGAGGCTTACGACAACTTCGGGCGAACCGGCGTTATTGCAGTAATGGCTCTCTTCGGTGCTGCTCTTGGCCGACTGTCGGGTCGCGCGAAGGGCTCCGCTGGCGCACTATTCGGTGCGATAGCGGCAGCCGTTATGTTTCAGCAGTTGGTCCGGAATGCTTTTGAGTCTGCGCCGGTTCTCGCGTTGCTTAGTTTGATCCTTTGGCTCCTCAGCCTTGGCGTCGCGGCAGTGCAGCGCACGCTGAAAGCAACTTAGAGCCATGCAATTGCAAGGCGTCGCCTTCACCACCACCATGCTTCGGATGGGGATACTCGGGGTTGCTTTTTGCGCAAACGTCTTGATCTCTCGCCAGCTGAATCCGTCGGGGCGCGGCGAGTACCAACTGGCACTGACGATCGCCCTACTGACTGCCACGGTCGTTGCCCTATCCGGTGAGCAGGGCGCCACAGAACTCTACGCGCAAGATCCTGGACATCGGACGCAGGTGGTCGCAACGGCGCTGTATCTCGCGCCGGTCCTCGGCCTTGCAGTCGGTGTTGTCGCGGCGGTGGTAACCGCCATGGGAGCTTTCGGTCTGAGCGGCGATCTGTGGTGGGTCGTGGGCATGATTGCATGTGTCACCGTCTTCCAAGTGTGGGGCCAGAGGTTGCTCCTAATGGATAACAAGCCTGTAGCCGCAGGGGTGATTGGACTCCTAGAGGCAAGCGTGTTTCTTGCGGGAAGTCTGATTCTCGTCGGTTTGAACGGCATGACAGTTTCGGCTGCTTTGGCGGCATACGCTGGCGGTCTTTTTGTCAGCTCCGCGGTGACGGTGGTGATCTTCCGACCAAGTCCGCAGGCAGCCCGTCTGCAGCTTGCGGGCCGGATCCTGCAGGCAAGTGCTAGATATCATCCCGGACAGATTCTTCTTTACCTTCTGATGCGTTGCGACGTGCTGCTCCTCGGCTCTCTTGCGAGCAGTTCCGAGGTGGGCTCATACGCGGTCGCGATTGCGATCACTGGCCCGCTGATGGTGGCCGGTAATACGATTACGACTACCTTCCTTCAGAGGCAGTTGACTTCAGACGTCGGCGTTGGAGCGCAGGAGACCGTAGGTCTTGTGCGTTTGACGGCCGTTGTCATCGCGCCATGCAGCCTCGCTGCCGCAATTTCGGCGCCTTTCGTGATCCCACTGATATGGGGTCAGCAATTCTCGGGTGCTATTCTACCTACCCTCGCCCTTCTGCCAGGGGTATTCTTCCTCGCGGTTCAGCGACCGTTCGGCTACTTCTTTGTGAGTGGTGGAAGGGCGGATATCACGAATCAGCGGGCGGCCGTCGGTGCGGTAACGAATGTGACGTTCTCAATCGCACTCGTCCCAACTTACGGCGCGACGGGCGCAGGGGTGGCCGCTTCCGTCGCGTACTTGGTCTACTCGGCCGAGTCGGTCCGGGCATTTTGTCGACTGAGTATGGTCTCGACCAGAGAAGTGGCGAGATCCTTTATCGGTGTCGGAGGGAGAGTCCTACGGTGAGCCGTCCGCGGCATGGGGTTGTGCTAGTCGCCACTTCGTTATCAAACGGTGGTGCCGAGCGTCGACTGCTTGAACTCGTCCGCGCTGCACACGGGCGAGGCATCGCAACCTCCGTGGTGGCGGTTGCGACCGCTGCGCCACATCCCTTGACACAGGACTTCGCTGAAAGTGGCGCAACGGTGGCGTTCGCGCCGTTCCGGCGGCCGGCAGGCTGGCTGCGCTTGGCTGGCATGTTGCGTAAGTGTGCAGTGGTCCACACCCACATCGGGATAGCTGGTGGCGTTGTCGCTTGCCTTGGCAGGTTGTTTGGGACGCCCCGCCGCGTCGTTCACATTCACCTCAACGAGTTGGAGCTGCCCGCCGGGCTTGCTGGACGAGTGCTTAGACGAATCGGCTCGCGGCTAGTGAGACGTTATGCCACCGCAGTCGTTGGGATATCTCAGGAGGCGCTGCAAGCCTCATTCGGAGAGGATTGGGCTAAGGACCCACGTTGCTCGATCGTCGAGCCTGGCATCGATCTGACTCGGTTCGACGACGTCACAGCTGAGAGCACACTGCGGGAGCAACTTGGAGCGCCCGACTCTTCTCGGGTCATCCTGCACATTGGGCGAGATGTCCCAATCAAGAACCGGCCGCAGGCTATGCGCTTATTAGCCGAGCTAGGCGACTCGGTTCATAACGTACATCTCGCCTTTGTCGGAACGATCGACGAGCGGTCGCGGTCCGAGATTGAGACGGAGGCCGCGACGCTTGGGGTGGCGCCCAGCGTCCATTGGTTGGGTATTCGCGAGGACGTGCCGTCCTTGCTGGCTAGCGCGGACCTTCTTCTTCTGACATCTAGGAATGAAGGTGTTCCAGGCGTCGTTCTGGAGGCATTAGCGGCCGGGTGTCCAGTAGTAGCCACGGACTTGCCTGGTCTTCGTAGGGTGCGTGACTTGCTGCCAGAGCAAGTTCGCCTGTGTCCGGTAGACGCGCCGCCTCGGGACTGGGCACGAGAGATTGCCGCCTCGTTCCAATGGTTAAACGAAAGGGCAGGCGAGAAACTCGGACTTGCCAAACTCACGGGCACCGAATATGACTCGACGGTGACCGTCGAGAAACTGATGAGGATTTGGCGCGGGGAAACGCAGCGGCCGTTGGAAGTCGTCCATCTTTTCAGTCATCTCGGATACGGCGGGGCCGAGGTTCGCACCCTGGAGCTTCTCCAGTACCTGAGACCGACGCCTTACAGTACGGTCATGTTTCAGACGGGTGGCGCGAAGGGCCCACTTACCGAGGACTATCTTCGCGCTGGCGCTGATGTTATTACAGTGAGATTCAGGAGCCTCGCCTTTCTTAAGCAAGCGCGGCAACATCTGCGGCAGGTCAATGCCGCAGCTGTTCATGTGCATGTAATGCGCGGCCACGAGCGGGCTAACCTGCTTATTCTTCTGGCAGCATGGTGGGGTGTGCCTGTCCGGATCGTTCACTTTCGGAATGAAGGGGTATTGCGAAGAAATGGGATTCACAGGATCCCGGAATTCGTATACCACCAAATTGCGTTGAGGTTCGCGACCACGATTGCAGGTGTGTCACCAGGGTCGCTTGAGACTGCGTTAGGCCGTCGATGGGGTTCTGATCCCCGGGCGAAACTCCTGTTACCGGGACTAGATATTGAGAAGTTCGCTGGTAGAACTGACCGGAGCTATGCCCGGCAGCTCCTGGGCCTCAGTGCGAATGATCGAATTGTCCTCGTGGTTGGGCGCGACGACCCGCAGAAGTTTCGTGAAAAGGCAGTCCAAGTTTTCGCCGAGCTTGTTCGCGAAAACCAGAATGTCCACTTAGTAATCGTGGGTCCCAGTGATCGGAGTGTGGAAACCCTGCTTGCTGACAGCAACGTCCTATCTGCTCCTGTCGATCGCATTACGATGCTCGGGGGGCGAGACGACGTTCCGCAATTGCTCGGGTCGGCGGACGCGCTGCTTTTGACCTCTCGCCATGAGGGATTGCCCGGGGTTGTCCTTGAGTCCCTTACAGCAGGCACGCCGGTGCTTGCGACGCGCCTACCGGGTACGGAGTTCATTGCGGATAACGTCTCTGAGGGGATCACCCTTGTGGAGTTGTCGCAGAGCGCTGCCAGCTGGGCACGAGAACTCGAAAACGTGCTTAGCCGAGAAGTGGACGAGGAACTTCGGTCCCGAATCGCGGCGCGGATGGAAGAGTCTCGCTTCGTTATGAAGGAGGTGGCCGGCGATTACGAGACCGTTTGGGGTGTGCGGCGGTTTGAAGAATCCTCGACCGAATAGGGTCATTTCAAGCAACTATCTCGCTCTCGGGCGCGTCGGTAGCGCGTCGGTCGCGATGTAGAGGTGTCTGGACCGTTACGAGTAATACTTCCGGTACCAATCGACGAAGTTCGCAACTCCTTCGTCCACCCCTATCGTCGGAGAGAACCCAGTGAGTTGTTGCAAGAGAGTCGTGTCTGCGTACGTCTCGGGCAGTTCGCCAGGGACTGCCGGGACGCTCTGTCTCAGCAATTCCTTGCCAGTAGCGCGCTCGATCGCGCTGACGAAGTCCAGCAAACTCACTGGCTGACCGGCGCCGATGTTGACAGTCCGGTAGGGCGCGGAGGGGCTCAGAGAGTCATCTGGCGAGACCGGAGATCCCTTTCGAGGAATGGCGGCAACTAGTAGTTGGATTGCATTGACTAGGTCATCGATATAGGTGAAGTCGCGACGCATGATCGTCGGATCGTGCAATTGCACTGCTTGCCCTGAGAACGCGGCTTGAACGAATTTGTATAGTGCCATGTCTGGCCGTCCCCACGGCCCATACACGGTGAAGAAACGGAAGCATGTGATGGGAATCGAGTGCAGGTGCGAGTAAGAGTGCGCACAATCTTCCACGGCTTTCTTGGTGGCCGCGTAAAAGGAAAGAGGATGGTCCGTTCGCTCACGTTCGCGGTATGGAGTCTGGTTGTTGGAGCCGTAAACTGACGACGTCGAGGCAATCAACAAGTGCCGGGGGGGACGAGCGCGGGCTTCCTCCAGGACATTGAAGGTCCCGACGATATTGCTCTGCAAGTAGGCCCGCGGATTCTCAAGGGAATGTCTGACGCCCGCCTGCGCGGCTAGATGAATGATGACGTCGGGCCTCGCCGCGTCGAACGCGTCTCTGAGGGCCAGGCGATCCTCGAGCCAGATCGACCGATGCGTGTAGTTGGGCCGCGTTTGCAGGCGTGCAAGGCGAGCGTTCTTGAGGGTGACGTCGTAGTAGTCGGTGAGTGCATCAACGCCAGCCACCTGGTGGCCGGCGTCCAAGAGAGCCTTGGCGACGTGGAACCCTATAAACCCGGCCGACCCGGTTACCAGATATGTGCCCGATTCAGATCCCGAGACCTGGACCATCGTCAGCTGCCAGAATTTATCATGCCGGCACCGACGGTCACGCCGGTCGCCTCGTCAATCAGGATGAAGGACCCGGTCGTGCGGTTCTTCGAGTACGGGTCGCATAGCAACGGCACCGTGGTGCGCAACTGGATCCGACCGATCTCGTTGAGCCCGAGCTCCTTGGTGTCCTGGTCGCGGTGCAGCGTGTTGACGTCGAGTCGGTACTGGATGTCCTTGACCAGCGCTCGCGCGCTGCGCGTGGTGTGCTTGATGGCGAGCTTCTGACGGGGACGCAGCGGCTCGTTGGTCATCCAGCAGATCATCGCGTCGATGTCCTGCGACGGCTTGGGAGCGTTCGACGGCCGGGCGATCATGTCGCCGCGGGAGACATCGACGTCGTCCTCGAGCCGCACGGTCACCGACATCGGCGGGTAGGCCTCGGTCACCTCACGGTCGAAGAGGTCGATGCCGGCGATCTTGGACGTCATGCCGCTCGGCAGCACGACGACCTCGTCGCCGGGCTTCAGCACGCCGCCGGCGACCTGGCCCGCGTAGCCGCGGTAGTCGTGGTACTCGTCAGATTTCGGCCGGACGACGTACTGCACCGGGAAGCGGACATCTACCAGGTCGCGATCAGAAGCGACGTGGACGTGCTCGAGGTGGTGCATGAGCGTGGGACCGGAGTACCAGCTCATGTTCTCCGAGCGGTCGACGACGTTGTCGCCCTTGAGCGCCGAGATCGGGATGACCTCGAGGTCGGGGATGTTCAGCTTGGTCGCGAACTGCGTGAACTCGGCGTGGATCTTCTCGTAGATGGACTGGTCGTAGCCGACGAGGTCCATCTTGTTCACCGCGAGCACCAGGTGGGGCACGCGGAGCAGGGAGAGGATGACGGCGTGCCGTCGGGACTGCTCGGTGAGGCCCTGGCGGGCGTCCACGAGGACCAGGCCGAGGTCGGCGGTCGAGGCGCCGGTGACCATGTTGCGCGTGTACTGCACGTGGCCCGGGGTGTCGGCGATGATGAACTTGCGGGTCGGGGTCGCGAAGTAGCGGTAGGCGACATCGATGGTGATGCCCTGCTCCCGCTCTGAGCGCAGGCCGTCGGTCAGCAGCGCCAGGTCGGTGTAGTCGTAGCCCTTGGAGTGCGAGGTGGCCTCGACCGCCTCGAGCTGGTCCTCGAAGATGGACTTGGAGTCGAGCAGCAGTCGACCGATCAGGGTCGACTTGCCGTCGTCCACGGAGCCGGCGGTCGCGAAACGGAGCAGGTCCATCTCGCGGATCTGCTGGGCGACCTGCGCCTGGGTCAGGGTCTCGTCGCTCATCAGAAGTAGCCTTCCTTCTTCCGGTCCTCCATGGCGGCCTCGGAGAACCGGTCGTCGCCACGGGTCGCACCGCGCTCGGTCACACGGGCGATGGCGACCTCGTCGATGATCTTGTCGATGGTGTCGGCCTCGGACTCCACGCAGCCGGTCAGCGTCAGGTCGCCGACGGTGCGGAACCGCACCGTGCGCTCCTCGACCGTCTCGCCGGAGCGCAGCGGGTTGAACGGCGACTCCGAGAGGAGCATGCCGTCGCGCTCGAAGACGCGGCGCTGGTGGGAGAAGTAGATCGAGGGGATCTCGATGCCCTCGTGGCCGATGTAGTGCCAGATGTCCAGCTCGGTCCAGTTGGAGATCGGGAAGATGCGCATGTGCTCGCCCTCGTGGATGCGCCCGTTGTAGAGGCTCCACAGCTCGGGGCGCTGCATCTTCGGGTCCCACTGGCCGAACTCGTCGCGGTGGGAGTAGACGCGCTCCTTGGCGCGGGCCTTCTCCTCGTCGCGGCGCCCACCGCCGAAGGCGGCGGTGAAGCCGCCCTCCTCGAGGGCGTTGAGCAGGGTGCCGATCTGGAGCCGGTTGCGGCTCGTCTTGCCGTCGTCGATGACGACGCCGTCCTTGATGGCCTCCTCGACGCTGGCCACGATGAGGCGGGCGCCCAGCCGGTTGACCCAGTTGTCGCGGCAGGCGAGGACCTCGGGGAAGTCGTAGCCGGTGTCGACCTGGAGGACGGGGAACGGGATCTTGGCGGGGTAGAACGCCTTCTCGGCGAGCCGCATCATCACGATCGAGTCCTTGCCGCCCGAGAACATCAGGACGGGCTTCTCGAACTCGGCGGCGACCTCGCGGAAGATGTGGATCGACTCCGCCTCCAGCTGGTCGAGCTGACTCAGCCGGTAGTCGGCATGCGTATCGGTCATGACTGCGTGGGGGACCTCTCGTCGGGACAGCAGCCGTCATCGTAGCCGTCGGACGGCTCAGGCTACGAAGCGCCGTCGAAGTGGAGTGATCTGGTTCACTTCAGAGGTCTGAGACTATGCCGCGCTCAGTCGGGAGTGTCCACGCGCCGGGGCGCCCGATCGGTCCGTCCGAAGTCACCGTCGAGCTCGGCCACCGTCGGGGAGCCGAACATCGGCAGGCCCTGGGTCTTGCGGATCAGGCCCCACACGATCGGGACCAGCACCAGCATCGCGATGCCGATTCCGGCGATCAGGCCGGGGTGGGTCTCGTCCTTGCCGAGCGGCCCCCAGCCGGCCTTGTCGAGCAGCGCGACGCTGGACATGGTCAGCACGATCACGATGCCGCGGCGGATCACGGACTGGGGGACGCGCGGGGCGATCTTGCTGCCGAGGATGCTGCCCGGCGTCGAGCCCAGGACCAGGGGGATCAGGATCGACCAGTCGAGGCCGTTGAGCGCGATGTTGGAGAGCGCCGCAGCGAGCACGAGCGGCACTGCCTGCACCAGGTCGGTGCCGACCAGCTTCACGGCCGCGAGCCCGGGGTAGAGCATGAGCAGCGCGATCATGATGACCGAGCCGGAGCCGACGCTCGTGATGCCGACCAGCAGGCCGCCGAGGGCGCCGACCAGCAGGGTGGGGATCGGCCTGATGTGCGGGTCCGGATCGGCGTCGGGGGCACCGCTGCGGACGCGACGGAGATTGATGTACAGCCGGATCGCGTAGGTGGCGGCCGCGAGCAGCAGGGCCCAGCCGATGCACTCCTTGAGGATGGTGTCCAGGGTCTCCGGGTCACCCCCGGCGGCCCGGTGGACCAACCACGGCCCGAGCAGCGCCATCGGCACCGACCCGACAATCAACCACTTGGCCAGCGTGAAGTTCGGCGAGCCCTCCCGGGCGTGCACGATCGCACCACCGCTCTTGTAGATGGCGGCTGCGGTCAGGTCGGCGGTCACCACTGTTGCCGCGTCGCCGACGCCGAGGAAGATCAGCGCCGGCGTCATGAGCGCGCCACCACCCATCCCGGTCAGCCCCACCACGACGCCGACGAAGAAGCCGGCGGCGAGGATGGAGAAGAACGTGGTGGTCAGGACGTCGTTCATGAGGCGATCTTCCTCGTTCCGGTGAGGGCTGGCAGCACGACGCGCAGCAGCTCCTCGAGTGATGCCGCGCATGCCTCGGCGGCCTCGGGCCCCCGGTTGTAGGGGTCGGCGACGTCCAGCGCCGGGTCGGCCGGCCCGCGACGCAGGCCGACCGCGTCCAGCAGAGCCTGCCCCGAGAGCTCCGGTCGGGCCGTGCGCACCGCCTCCGCGAACTGGCCGATCGTGAACACCTTGCGGAAGGACGCCGGGTGGTCGTCGAGGATGAACGAGCGATGCGAGGACTCGGCGGTCAGCACCAGGTCGGAGTTCGCCATGAGGTCGCTGTTGAACGCGCGGCTCCGGAACCGGGAGACACCGGGGACGCCCCGCTCGACGAGTGTCGCGGCCATGTCGTCCGGCATCGGCTTGGAGTCGAAGCCGCGGGTGCCGGCGCTCGCGAAGACCGCTCCCTCGTGGGGACGGACCAGGTGGTGCGAGAGCAGCTCCATGAAAGGCGACCGGCAGATGTTGGCCGTGCAGACGTAGAGGACCCGGATCGGGTCCTTGGTCGTGCTGGCGGGGGACGTCGGCTGCGTGGTGGCCGGGGGACGGATGCGGGGTTCGTAGCCGGGCGTCGGTGTTGCAGCCGGGGTGATGACCGGTTCAGGCCCTGCCTCGGGTGCGGGGGTCTCGACAGGCTCGACCACCGGTTCGGGCTCGACGACTGGCTCGGGCCCTGCCTCGGGTGCGGGGGTCGCGACGGGGTCGACCACCGGTTCGGGCTCGGGTTCACGCTCGACGACTGGCTCGGGCCCTGCCTCGGGTGCGGGGGTCTCGACGGGCTCGACCACCGGCTCGGGCTCGGGCTCGACCACCGGCTCCGGCTCGGCTGCCGGCTCAGGCGCAGCCTTCGGTCCGGGGGCCTCGACAGGCGTAACCACCGGGACGGGGGGCTGGACGTCGAGGGGCTCGACCACCGGTACCTGCGTGGGGTCCTCACCCCCCTCGGAAAGAAGGTCGAGGTGGCCGGACTGTCGCAGCGCCTCGAGGACGTCGGTGAGGGCGTCGTCGATGGTGCGACCAGTGGTGTCGACGCGGACGTCGGCGTCCTCTGGCTCCTCGTACGGGGAGGAGATGCCGGTGAACTCGGGGATCTCGCCGCGCCGTGCCTTGGCGTAGAGGCCCTTGCGGTCGCGGCGCTCGCACTCCTCGAGCGGGGTGGCGACGTGGACGAGGAAGAAGGCGCCGCCGGCGTCCTCGACCATCGACCGCACCTGCTGGCGCGTCGAGTCGAAGGGGGCGATCGGGCTGCAGACGGCGACGCCGCCGTGCCGCGAGATCTCTGCGGCGACCCAGCCGATCCGGCGGATGTTCGTCTCCCGGTCCTCCTTGGAGAAGGTGAGCCCGGCCGAGAGGTTGCGGCGCACCACGTCACCGTCGAGGCTGGTCAGGGTGCGCACGCCGTGCTCGAGCAGCCGGTCCATCAGCGCTCGGGCCAGCGTCGACTTGCCGCTGCCGGACAGACCGGTGAAGAAGAGCACGAGCCCCTGACGGTCGGGCGCGGGACGGTCGAAGTCGACGATGGCGGCGATCTCGGGCGTGAACGCCCCGGTGGGGTCGTCGGTCACCCCGACGACCGGGTCGTCGTCCGCGTAGTTCGCGACGACCTGGACGCCGAGGTCGTGGTCGACGTCGGCGTCTCCGTGCCCTGCCAGCGGGATCGCGACGACCTCCGCGTCCGGGAGGTGGCTCGCCGCGGCGATCGTCGCGCGCAACAACGCCACCGGTGACAGGTCCGGGGTGCCGTGCCCGACCAGCGGCAGCAGCACGAGCGGGCCGACCGAGGCGAGTGCGGTGAGCTGCGGGTGCGTCAACGCGTCGACGAGCGGGACGAACGTCCGCCCGGCGTACCGCTCGCGGGTCTCGCGCGGGGTCAGGTAGAAGCGCCGGAACGGGCCGTACTGGGTGTGCGTGAGCGGCTCGATGGTGCCGCCGGGGACCTCCACCTGGGCGAGCGGCAACCCTTCGGGATCGACGAGCTCAACCGCGCCGGCGGCGGCAGCCTGCTCTGCAACCGAGGGCGGAAGCTCGAGGGTGACCGGGCTGCCCGGCTCGTTGAAGACGACCGTCGGGACCAGCGCTCCGGTCACCAGGAGCTCGAGGTCGTCGAGCTCGCGAGGCGTGGGGCAGTGCTGCGGGACGGGTGGCAAGGACACGGGGGTCATCGTGCCACTAGGCGGTCGTTACCCTGCCGGGGTGTCTGAGCCTGTGGTCGTCGCCGAGCTGGTCCGCTCCGAGTTCGTGGAGGGCCACCACCGCGGATCGGTCGTCGCCCTGGGTCCTGACGGCGCGGTGGACTGGATGGTCGGTGCC
This sequence comes from Nocardioides sp., assembly GCF_044226305.1. GTDB lineage: Bacteria > Actinomycetota > Actinomycetes > Propionibacteriales > Nocardioidaceae > Nocardioides. Next base: position 132,430 of record NZ_JBGAHF010000005.1, read on the forward strand.
GTCGGCGAGCCGATCCTGGCGCGGTCGTGCCTCAAGCCGCTCCAGGCCGTGGCGATGGTCCGGCAGGGGCTCGACCTGCCTTCGGACCTGCTGGCGCTGGCGTGCGCCTCGCACTCCGGAGAGCCGTTCCACCTCGACGGGGTCCGCCGGATCCTCGCGACGGCCGGTCTCGACGAAGCGGCCTTGCAGACACCCCCGGACTACCCGCTCGACGCCGAGGAGCGCGACGCCGTGCTGCGGGCGGGCGGCGGCCCCACGTCGTTGCAGATGAACTGCTCGGGCAAGCACGCCGCGATGCTGGCGACCTGTGTCCACAACGGCTGGGGCACCGACGACTACCTCTCGCCCGACCACCCGCTCCAGCGGGCGATCCGGTCCACGGTCGAGGAGCTCACGGGCGAGCCGAGCGAGATCGCGGTGGACGGCTGCGGGGCGCCGGTGCTCTCGTGCTCGCTGACCGGCCTGGCGACCGCGTTCCGCCGTCTCGCGGTGGCCGAGGACGGTCCCGAGCACCTGGTCGCGGATGCCATCCGGCAGCACCCCGAGCTCGTGTCCGGCACCCGGCGCGACGACCGCGCCCTGCTCGTAGCGATCCCGGGCGCGATCGGCAAGCTCGGGGCCGAGGCGTGCTACGCGGTCGCGCTCGCCGACGGCAGGGCGTTCGCGCTGAAGATCGACGACGGGACCGACCGGGCCCGGCCGGTGGTGATGGCCGCCGCCCTCGTGCGTGCGGGCGTGGACGAGGAGCCCGGGGTGGACGGCGAGGCCGTCCGGAGGACGGGTGAGGCACCGCTGCTGGGCGGTGGTCGGCAAGTGGGAGCGGTCCGCGCGGTCCTGTGACACGATTTCGCCAACCGACGACGGCCCACTGACCAGGGAGGGGCGAGCATGGCCAGGCGTGCACTGATCACCGGCATCACTGGCCAGGACGGCTCGTACCTCGCCGAGCTGCTGCTCGCGAAGGGCTACGAGGTGCACGGGCTGCGCCGTCGGTCCTCGACGTTCAACAGCGCCCGCGTCGAGCACCTCTACCAGGACCCGCACGACCCCGAGACGAAGCTGTTCTTCCACTACGCCGACCTCTCGGACAGCGCGCGGCTGATCCGGCTGCTCCACCAGATCCAGCCCGACGAGGTCTACAACCTCGCCGGCCAGTCACATGTGGGGGTCAGCTTCGACGAGCCCGAGCACACGGCGATCACCACCGGCGTCGGCGCGGTGACCCTCCTCGAGGCCATCCGGACCGTCGGCGTCGACTGCCGGTTCTACCAGGCTTCGAGCTCGGCGATGTTCGGCGCCGTCGACGGCGCGCAGGACGAGAACTCGCCGTTCCGTCCTGGCTCGCCCTACGGGGCAGCCAAGCTGCACGCACACTGGACGACGGTCATGTACCGCGAGGGGTACGACCTCTTCGCGGTCAGCGGCATCCTCTTCAACCACGAGTCGCCCCGGCGGGGAGAGACGTTCGTGACCCGCAAGATCAGCCGATCGGTCGCCCGGATCCAGGCCGGGCTCGAGGACTACCTCTACATGGGCGACCTCGATCCGCGGCGCGACTGGGGCTATGCGCCGGAGTACGTCGAGGGCATGTGGCGGATGCTCCAGGCGGACCGGCCCGAGGACTACGTCCTGGCCACGGGCACCAGCTTCTCGGTGCGTGACTTCGTGGTGGCTGCCTTCGACCACGCCGGCCTGGACTGGGAGAAGCACGTCCGGTACGACGACCGCTATGCGCGCCCGACCGAGACGGCGACCCTGGTCGGCGACGCCTCGAAGGCCGCACGCCAGCTCGGCTGGGAGCCGCGGGTCACCCCCGAGCGGCTGGTGCGGATCATGGTCGACGCCGACATCCACGCCCTCGAGAACGAGGGCCGGCCCTGGATCGACGTCCCCGAGGTCTGAGGCCCGGGATCAGCCGGGGACGGCGCCGACCGCGACGCGTCCGGTGCCGGTGACCTCGAGCGCTCCCTCGTCGTGCCCGACGAAGACCGCGTCGCCGCGGGTCAGGTGAAGCCGTTCAGCAGCGGTCGCCAGGTGAACCTCGCCGTCGAGCACCAGGACAATGCGCGGCCCGGTCGCCGGCAGGGCCGTGGCCGGTGCGACGCCGACGTGCAGCGTGAACTCCTCGACCGGCGGGCTGAAGCTGACCAGGCCGTCAGGGACCGGCCGACCGGGGCACAGCGGGGGCGGCATCGGCGTGAAGTCGGCGATCTCGAGGAGCTCGTCGACGTCGACGTGCTTGGGGGTGAGCCCGGCGCGCACCACATTGTCGGAGGACGCCATGATCTCCACCCCGAAGCCGGACGTGTAGGCGTGCACCACACCCGCGTCGAGGAACATGGCCTCGCCGGGGGAGAGCACGACGTGGTTGAGCAGCAGCGTCACCAGGACCCCGGGATCGCCCGGGTAGCGCTCGGCCAGGGCCGCCGCCTGGGCGAACACCCGGACGGCCTCACGCTCGACGCTCGTGCGTTCGCGGTGGTGGCGGGTCGTCGGCGGACGCTGCCGGTGGGATCGCTCCTCTGCCGTGCGCGCCGCCTTGGCGAGGTCGACCAGCGCGTCGGAGAGCTCCGGGTCGCGCAACGACAGCAGCCCCGAGACGACCCGGTGCAGAGCCTCGGCGGGAGTCCCGTGAGCCAGGTCCCGAGCGATCTCGTCGGCCCACGGCAGCCCGAGGAGCTCGAGGATGGCGATGGACCGGTCCACGTCGCGAAAACCGGCCATCCCCTCGAAACGGGTGACGGCGTAGATCAGCTCAGGCTTGTGCGAGGCGTCCTGGTAGCTGCGTCTCGGCGAGCCGATCGCGATCCCGGCCCCGTTCTCACGGGCGAAGCCCTGCTCGGCACGTTGGTGGGTCGGATGGACCTGCAACGAGAGCGGCTCGGCCGCCGCGAGCGCCTTCATCAGGAAGGGCAGCCGCCCGCCGAACCGGTCGGCCACCGCCGACCCCAGCTCGCGACCGGGGTGCTCGGTCAGGAGGTCGAGGAGCGTCGTACCGTCCGCGAGGCGCGCTGGGTCGCCCGGATGAGCGCCGACCCACAGCTCCGCGTGCGGGTCGCCGTCGCTGTCGCGGCCGAGGAAGCGTGGCAGCAGCGTGCGTGAGCCCCAGGCGTAGTTCCTGGTCTCACCCGTCAGCCGGTGCATCGCTCCCTCCCTCCAGCCACCATCGTAGATTCAGAGGCCATTGCGGCCCCTTGAGCCGGGAATATTCGGTGTCTGCAAGCGCAAATCCCCAGTCTGTGCAAAGGGTCACAGGCCATCTGCTTGCAAAGTGCTAACTCTTGCTAGCACTATGGAGGTATGGCAAAGGGACCGAAGGGCAAGGTCGGCAAGACCGTCGAGACCCTCGGCGACTACCTCCGGGAGCAGCGGGTGGCCGCCCACCTCTCGCTCCGCCAGCTCGCCGAGCAGGCAGGTGTCTCGAACCCGTACCTGAGCCAGATCGAGCGCGGACTGCGCCGTCCGTCGGCCGAGGTGCTCCAGCAGATCGCGAAGGCGCTGCGCATCTCTGCCGAGCAGCTCTACCTGCGGGCCGGGATCGTCCACCCGCAGGACGGCGTCGGCGGCTCCGTGGAGCTCGCGATCCTCGGTGACACCCAGCTCACCGAGCGACAGAAGCAGTCGCTTCTCGACGTGTACGCGTCGTTCCTCGCTCTCAACCAGGCCAGCAGCGACTGACCAACCACCAGGGTCCGGTGTCGTGCCGGGCCTAGATGAAGGAGCACGACATGCCCAACACCAAGTTCGACATCAAGGTCGAGGCGACCCGCCCGCTGTACGTGGGCGTCGGCGTCACCGACCTCGCCGTGAAGACCGTGCGTGAGTACGTCGCGGACGTGCAGAAGCGCTTCGCGGGTGTCCAGAAGGACGTGCAGACCCGGATCAACCACATCGAGCTCGAGCCCAAGGCCCTGCGCGAGCAGGCGCTGACCGTGGTCAACGCCCGCGTCGACGCCCTGTCCAAGGACGCCAAGGCCCGCCGCGCCGCGATCGAGGCCCGCGTGGCCGAGCTCCAGGCCGACGCGCGTGAGCTCCCGGCACGGGTGCAGACCCTCCTCAACGAGAACGTCTCCACCGTGGGCGAGACCTACACGGACCTCGCCAAGCGGGGCGAGACCCTCGTCGAGCGGATCCGCAAGCAGCAGTCGACCAAGGCGACCGTGACGAAGGCCAAGACCACCTCGGCCAAGGCCAAGACCACCAAGACCCAGGCGACCAAGGCCACGAAGTCGACCGCGACGACCGCGAAGAAGACGGCCAAGAAGGCCACCAAGAAGACCACGACGACCGCGAAGAAGTCGTCCACGGCCCCGAAGAGCAGCGCCAAGGCCACCGTGACCGCCGCCCAGAAGACGGCCGAGAGCGCCGTCAAGGCGACCACGGACGCCGCCGAGAAGGTCGGCAACTGAAGGACATCGGACCAGCTCACGCTGTTCTGACCTGAACGAGGCCCCCGGTTCACCGGGGGCCTCGTCCATTTCTGGATCGAGTGGTGGGGTGCTGGCCAGGCCGCGGCTCCTGCTCCTGGACACAGGGTCGACGACCGGGGTGGTTTCGAGGCTCGCTTCGCTCGCACCTCAACCACCGAGGCACCGCTCGCTTCGCTCGCGCCTCAACCACCGAGGCACCGCTCGCTTCGCTCGCGCCTCAACCACCGAGGCACCGCTCGCTTCGCTCGCGCCTCAACCACCGGTGGGCGGAACGTACGATGTGCAGCGTGCTGCACGTACTCCAGGCCGAGTCGACCCTCTTGCTCGTGATCGAGCTCGTCCTGCTCGGGGTCAAGCTGTTCGCGTTCGTGAACTCGCTGCTCTACTCGGCCGAGTCCTACAGCGCGGCCAACAAGCTGACCAAACCGGCGTGGGCGATCATCCTCGGGCTCGGGCTCGCCGTGCAGGTGGTCATGGGCGGCCCGCTCGGCATCCTCAACATCGTCTTCACGATTGCGGCTTTCGTCTATCTCGCCGACGTGCGCCCGGCGCTGGCTTCTCTGACCCGCCGCTGACGCCTCCAGATCTCCTCAAGGTCGGCCGCCTCCCGGCGCTGGCGCCGATGGACTACTACGCTGGCCTGAGCGCCGCTGGCCACTGGGGGGTAGTCATGGGGATGTCGGACGTGCGTCCGTGGGGATCGTGGGAGATCCTCGACGAGGCAGCGGGGTACAAGGTCAAGCGTCTCGTGGTGACGTCGCAGCAGCGGCTCTCGTACCAGACCCACCGGCACCGCGCGGAGCACTGGGTCGTGGTCTCCGGGAAGGCCACCTGCGTGCTCGATGGTGAGACGTCCTACGCCGGCCCAGGCGACTGCGTCGAGGTCCCGATTGGTGCCGCGCACCGGATCGTCAATGAGCAGGACGAGCTGCTGGTGATCATCGAGATTCAGCGCGGCCAGTACACCGGCGAGGACGACATCCTGCGGCTCGAGGACGACTACGGTCGCTGTCCTGCCCCTAGGTAAGGATCGAAGGACCCTGTTCCCTAGGGTTTTCGTAACCGCATGGTGCTCAGCGAGGTCACGCCCGGGTACGGAGCTTTCGCTTTGGGGTGCCCGGGAGGAGAATGGCTGATTGGACCAGCTGGACTCAGCTCGGCAAGTGCAGGGTGGCGATCGGGCCCCTGCGCGACTGTGTGTGGCTGGAGAGCGGGGTTATTTCAGAGCCTGTTGGACGGTCGATGAAGGCTGGGCACTTCCGGCCGAGGGCGTTCACGGACGGGTATCGTGGTCTACTGGCAGAGTGATCGGCAGATTCGGTGCAATCGCCCGGTTTTACCTGATGTTCTGCGGCATCGCGCTTGGGGTCGGAGCAGCCATCGTGATGCCGGGATTGATCTCCTGGGCGCTGGCGAGGCATTTCGGCATCGCCTAGGCTCGACCGCGATGACTCGGTTACCGGACTTCAGCGACCACGACACCCACGCGAAGGTGCGCCCACTCAAGGGTCCTGAGTCGTTCGGGGTCGTGCACCGCGACTGGCTGGAGCGTGTCACGGAGGCGCGGCCGCGCAGCCAGCTCCGAGTCCTCGACGTCGGCTGCGGGTCTGGCGGGCACGTCGCCTGGATGCTGGAGCAGGGCTGGGATGCCTACGGTCTGGAGGTCGAACCCCGCTACGTCGAGCACGGTGAGGCGTACCTTGAGCCACGCGGCTGGGGCGCACGGCTCGGCCTGGTCGGCGAATCTGGCGAGTACCCCTACCCCGACGAGTACTTTGACGCCATCGTCTCAGATCAGGTCCTCGAACACGTCGAGGACCTTGGCGCACTGGCCCGCGAGGTCGCCCGGGTTACCAAGCCCGGCGGTCGTGGCCTGCATGTGTTCCCTGCTCGCTGGACCCCACGCGAGCCTCACATGCACACCCCGATTGTCCACTGGCTCCCCAAGGGGGCACTTCGGCGCGCTGGCATCCGCCTCGCGCTCCGGACCGGGCAGGCAGCGCCGTACTTCGCTAACGAGCACACGCTGGAGGAGCGGACTGAGATCTTCGATCGCTACTCGACGGAGCGCACCTTCTATCGCAGCCCTCGGAGCATCGCGGCTACGCTATCCGAGGCTGGGTTGATCGCGGATGTCAATACCCCCCTGCGACGCCGTGCCGAGGCCAACCCCCTCGTGCCGTCGATGCTGGCCGGCCCCGCGGCGTACGCCTATCGGACATTTCGGGGGATGCTCGTCGAGACGTTCCGGCCCTAGGTGCCGGCGGACCAAATCGCTTCGAGCTTGAACGTCTTTGTTCGATGAGCGGCTCGTCGTAACCGCGCGGCGAGGTTGTGCGCGACGAGCTGACCTTCGGTGATGCCCTGGATCGTGTAGCCGAGGTCGAACGGGCCACTGTAGGTGCTTTTTTGGAGACGGCCTGAAAGCTGTGGCGGTTGTCGCGCTGCGACACCGCCGTACCGGAGGCGGGTGCGGATCTCCCGGATGTCGGTGTGGTCGAGGCGATCCGATACTCGACCCAGCCGCAGAGGACCATGTCCGAGTGGTCCGTCACAGTGGAGATGGTCGCGCCGCCGCGGGATGCCAACCTGCAATTGCTGCGGTCGGTGTCGCGTCCAACCTACGAGCGCGGCTTACGTCCGTTGCGCCGGCGGGTGCCTCGTCCGCGCTTCTCAGATACATCGTTAGTCGGGTGACTGGAATAACCGTAGCCATAGCCGTATCCGTATCCGTATCCGTAGGATCGGCCAGCCTTGCGGGCGGGAGCTAGGTTGACTACCACGCCGATAGCCTTGGCGTCGACCGCCTCGATCCGCTCGATAGCGTGGGTCAGCTGGTCCTTCGTGGTCTTGCCGTGCCGGATCACGACGATCGCACCGTCGGATCGGGCAGCCAGGAGGGCGGCGTCCGTGACCGGCAGCAGCGGCGGAGCATCCAAGATCACGATGTCAAACTCATCGCGTAGCTCCCCAATCAGCTTCTCCATCGCGTTGGACTGCAGGAGTTCCGACGGGTTCGGCGGGATCGGGCCGCTTGAGAGCACCCACAGTTCGGTGTCGGCGTACTTCTGGAGTGCGTCGCGCAGGTGCACCTTGCCAATCAGCACGCTCGTCGTGCCGACACCCCCGTCGAGGCCGAGCCGGTTGGCGATAAGTGGGCGGCGGAGGTCGCACTCGACCAGGACGACGCGCTGGTTGGCGAGCGCGAGCGTGGTAGCCAGGTTGATCGCCGTCGTGGTCTTGCCCTCAGCTGGCAGGGAACTGCTGACCACGAACACCTTCTGGTCGTGGTCGACCTCGACGTACTGCATGTTAGTGCGCAGCACGCGGAAGGATTCAGACCATGGAGTCGCGTCTGCCAGCACTTCGGCTGGTGGACGACGGACGGCGGATGAGTCGGCGCTGATACGCCCGAGGATCGGCGCTCCCGTGATGCTGGCTACGTCGTCGGTGGTCTTCAGCGTGGTGTCCAACCGCTCGCGCATCACGGCCAGCCCGACGCCCGCCAGAAGACCGAGCACCAGGGCGAGCCCGATGTTGCGCATCGGCCGCGGGCTGACGGGTGTAGACGAGACCTGCGCATTGTCGACGATCGAGGCCTGCACCAGCGCGTTCGTCTTGCCCTGGGGCGTCTCCAGGATGGCGACCTCGTCGCTGAGCACGTTTGCGTAGGCCTGGGCGATATCCCGGGCCAGGACCGGGTCGGGGTCGGTCGCAGTGATGTCCAGCAGCACGGTGTCAGGGTTGACGCTCGTCGACACCGCCGCCTGAAGCTCGGAGGGGCTGAGGTCGCCGCCCAAATCGTCTGCCACCCGCTCGGCGAGTTTGCGTTTGCCGACGAGCTCGGCATACGAGCTGACGCGCTGAGTCGCGAAAAGGTTGCCTTGGTAGGCGTCAGCAGTATCCGACGGGCTCGTGGATATGAAGATGCTGGCCGTCGACGCGTACTGCGGAGTGGCCTGCCAGGTCAGTGCGGCAGCGGCGGCAACAGCGACCGCGACCGTCGCCACGATCACGCGCCAACGGCGCCGCACCGCCAGCCAGTAGTCCTTGAGCTCCACCGCTGTCCCGTCCTCATGGCGCCCCCCATGTGACGCCTAGGACAGACAGTATGCGACTTCTCGCCCCATATCCTCACCCCGGCCGACTGTCGGGTGGGCCGGATTCCTCCGAATGCCGGTCCTAGTTCCATGAACCCTAGAGCGCGAACTCATTGGGTGGGCTTGCCGAGCGATGCCGTCCCTGACTATGGCCTAGTAGATGGAGAACCCGGCTGAGGGCGACTAGTTCACTGGGTGTTCCCTCAGCGCTTGCACGCTCACGGTCTGAGAAATGTACGGACGAGGTGTGCGTAGATGCACGACCGAGGATAGCCTGCCTCGGTAAGCATCCCGGCGGACTGTCTCGGCCGGCTGACCTCGGTCAGACCTCTCTCGGGGTGTGTCACCGTCGACATCCCGGGGGAAGACTGTGAGCCATGTGGTTGCGCGTATGAGGCGGCACCGTGCGCTGTTCGCCGTGCTGTTCGACGTCGGCGCGTGGTTGATCGGGTACGCCGTCTTCGCATGGCTCCGGCTCGACAGTGACGCAACCGCTGTGCCCTGGCCGGAGGTGATGACGGTTGCTGTCGTGACTGCGGCTATCTACGTCATGCTCGCCATGCCGTTCCGCCTGCACCAGGGACGGGCCCGGACGGCCAGTCTAGAAGAAGCGGTGCTGCTCGGGATGCTGATGGGTGGAGTGGGCTTCGGGGTCTTCGCCCTCAATCTCATCGCTCAGTGGATCCCGCGGAGCATTCCCGCCGGTGCAACCCTCCTTGCCCTCGTCATCGCCGGGTGGGGGCGAGCGACTTGGCGGATGCTCCGTGAGCGCGACGAGCGTGCCGGGATGGGCGACGACACCTTGCGCACGCTCGTCGTCGGTGCGGGCGAGGCCGCGCGTGAGCTCGTAGCCTCGATGCGGCGCGATCCGCAGAGCGGTTACCTCCCGGTCGCGCTCCTCGACGACGACCCGCGCAAGCGGCACCTGCGGATCAAGGGCGTGCCGGTGGTCGGTGGCACCGCCGAGCTCGAGCGGTTCGTCGAGCGCGCGGACATCGAGATGGTCGTCATCGCCATCCCGAGTGCTTCCGCCGCCATCATCAAGCGGCTCCGCCTCGCCGCCGTCGTGGCCAACGTGCCAGTGAAGGTCCTGCCGTCGACCACACAGCTCCTGCACGACAACGTCGGCATCCGCGACCTGCGCGACATCAACATCACCGACGTGCTCGGTCGCAACCAGCTCGACACCGATGTTGCCGCGATCGCCGGCTATCTCACTGGCCGGAAGGTCCTGGTCACCGGCGCCGGCGGCTCGATCGGGTCGGAGCTGTGTCGGCAGATCCACCGGTTCAAGCCGGCCGAGCTGATGATGCTCGACCGCGACGAGTCGGCGCTGCACGCCGTCCAGCTCTCCATCCACGGACGTGCGCTTTTGGACTCCGACGAGGTCATCCTCTGCGACATCCGCGACGAGACGAACGTCAAGCGGATCTTCGCCGAGCGTCGGCCCGACGTGGTGTTCCACGCCGCCGCCCTCAAGCACCTGCCGATGCTCGAGCAGTACCCCGCGGAGGCGGTCAAGACCAACGTGATCGGCACCGGCACCTTGCTGGAGGCGGCCGACCTGGTCGGCGTCGACCGGTTCGTCAACATCTCGACCGACAAGGCGGCGAACCCGACGAGCGTGCTCGGCTACTCGAAGCGGGTTGCCGAGCGGATGACGGCCGAGCAGGCGCGCCAAGGTGGTGGGACATTCCTGTCGGTCCGTTTCGGCAACGTGCTGGGCAGCCGGGGCTCCGTGCTGGCGTCGTTCGCCAGCCAGATCGCCGAGGGTGGTCCGTTGACGGTCACCGACCCCGAGGTGACTCGCTACTTCATGACGATCGAGGAGGCGTGTCAGCTGGTGATCCAGGCGGCCGCTATCGGCGCGCCGGGCGAGGCGCTTGTCCTCGACATGGGCGAGCCCGTCAAGATCGTCGACGTCGCCCGTCAGCTCATGGAGCAGTCCGGCACGCCGGTCCCGATCGAGTACACCGGCCTGCGCGACGGCGAGAAGCTCCACGAGGAGCTCTTCGCCGACGACGAGCCGCGCGACGTCCGGCCGCGGCACCCGCTCGTCTCGCACGTCCCGGTCCCGCCGGTCTCGGACGCCCAGATCCTCGGGTTGCCGCGCTCGGGCAGTGTCGAGGAGGTGCGGGCCGCGCTCGCCGCGCTGAGTGATTCCTCAGCCAGCAGCGAGATCAGCTTCGACCATGTGCTGGACGACTTCGTCGAATCCGACGGTCGGTGACCAACCCAGCAACCGACGAGCCCGGGTCGCGTTCCCGACCAGCTCGGTCGGGTCGGCAGGCCTGACGAACTCCTGGTCGACGACCACGAGGTCCTCCCAGTCCGTGATCCCGGCTTGGGCGAAGGCGGCCGCGACGAAGTCGCGCACTGAGTGTGCGACCCCGGTGGCGACCACGTAGTCGGTTGCTTGGTCGGCACGTGCGGCGCGCACCATCGCGTCCACGTAGTCAGGCGCCCACCCCCAGTCGCGGCGGGCGTCGAGGTTGCCGAGGGTCAGGACGTCCGCGCGACCGCGGGCGATCGAGGCGACGGTCGAGGTGATCTTGCGGGTCACGAACTGCTCGGGCCGGCGTGGCGACTCGTGGTTGTAGAGGATCGCGCTGACCGCGTGCAGGCCTCGTCGTCGGTAGACCTCGACCATGAGGTGGGCGTAGGCCTTCGCCGCGCCGTACGGGTTGAGAGGACGGACGGGTGTCGACTCGTCCTGGGGGGACCGGTCGGGCTGGCCGAAGATCTCGGCGCTCGAGGCCTGGACGAAGCGGACCGGCCGGTCGAGCTTTTCCTGCACGAGGAGCGCGGATTCGAGCAGCGCCGCTGCCGCCATGCCGTTCACCTGTGCCGTGAGGTCGGGTTTCTCCCAGGAGCGGGCGACCGAGCTCATCGCGGCGAGGTTGTAGACCTCGTCCGGGGCGAGATCGATGAGCAGCGAGCGCACGTCATCGACGTCCGTCAGGTCGCCGGAGTGCAGCTCGACGCCCGGCGCGTCGGGCAGGGGCTCGATCGCGTGGGCGAGCGCGTGGACCTCGACGCCCTCGGCGACGAGCTGTTCGGCGAGGTAGCTGCCGTCCTGCCCGCCGATGCCGGTGATGAACGCCCGGGTCATCTCACCATCCCGATCGGGTCGCGGCGAGGTCGGCGTCGACCATCAGCGCCACGAGCTCCTGGAAGGAGACCTTGGGTTTCCAACCGAGTACCTCGCGCGCCTTGCTGGCGTCACCCACGAGGTGGTCGACCTCGGCCGGGCGCATGTACTTCGGGTCCTGGCGCACGTACCGCGTCCAGTCGTCGATGCCGACATGGCGGAACGCAGCGTCGAGGAAGTCCCGGATCGAGTGGGTCTCCCCAGTGGCGACGACGTAGTCGTCCGCCTGCGGCTGCTGGAGCATCAGCCACATCGCTTCGACGTAGTCGCCGGCGAACCCCCAGTCCCGCTCGGCGTCGAGGTTGCCGAGCACCAGTTCGTCCTGCAGGCCGAGCGTGATGCGGGCGACCGCTTCGCTGATCTTGCGGGTCACGAACTCGGGTCCGCGGCGCGGGGACTCGTGGTTGAAGAGGATCCCGGACGAGGCGTGCATGCCATAGGACTCGCGGTAGTTGATCGTCATGTAGTGCCCGAAGACCTTGCTGACGCCGTAGGGCGAGCGCGGCCAGAGCAGGGTCCGTTCGTGCTGCGGGACCTCCTGCACCTTGCCGAACATCTCTGAGCTGGAGGCCTGGTAGAACCGGATCCCCTCCGGCTTGTCGTGGGTGTGCAGCCGCACGGCTTCGAGCATGTTGAGGACGCCCTTGGCGGTGACGTCGGTGGTGAGCTGGGCGTTCTCCCACGAGTACGCCACGAAGGACACCGCACCGAGGTTGTAGACCTCGTCGGGGTTCGAGTCCCGGAGTGCCCGGATGAGGCTGGACATGTCTGTGAGGTCGCCGTTGTGCAGCCGCACGTCGGGAAGCAGGCGCTGCACCAAGTCGAGCTTGGGGTTGTTCTGCCCGCGGATCACCCCGTGGACCTCGTACCCCTTGTCGAGGAGGAGCTCGGCGAGGTAGAGCCCGTCCTGCCCGGTGATCCCGGTGATGAGCGCGGTCGGCATGGTGTGGATCATGCCAGCCGGATGCCGGCGGCAGGGCGGGTCGAGGGTTCTGGGCACTGGAGGGCGGTCACCTAGGGTGGCCACCATGAAGGTTCTCGTGACCGGCGGTGCCGGCTACATCGGCTCGACCACCGCCAAGGCGCTCGAGGAGGCGGGGCACACCCCTGTCATCCTCGACTCCCTGCTGACCGGGCCGCTCGCGTTCGTCCGCGACCGGATCTTCTACGAGGGCGACATCGCCGACCGCGCCCTGCTGCGACGGATCGTGGACGAGCACCCCGACATCCACGCCACCATCCACATGGCGGCGCGGATCGTCGTCCCGGAGTCGGTCGAGGAGCCCTACGAGTACTACCGCGACAACGTCGCGAAGTCGTTGGAGCTCTTTGACGAGCTCGACGCGCTGGGCAAGGGCCGCGTGCTCTTCTCGTCCTCGGCGTCGATCTACGCGCTCAAGGACGAGTTCGAGGTCTCCGAGGGCGACCTCCTGGCGCCGACCTCGCCCTACGCCCGCACCAAGCGGATGATGGAGGAGGTCCTCCAAGACATGGCCGCCGCGACCGGGCTGCGCGCGATCATCCTGCGCTACTTCAACCCGATCGGGTCCGACCCCGACCTGGAGTCCGGCATCTACGCCAAGGAGCCCTCGCACGTGCTCGGCCAGCTGGTGATGGCGGCCCGTGGGCAGAAGGACGCGTTCACGATCACCGGCACCGACCACCCGACCCGCGACGGCACCGGCATCCGCGACTACATCCACGTCTGGGACCTCGCGAGGGCGCACGCGCGTGCGGTCGAGAAGTTCGACCAGGTGATCGAGGCGGCCGGCGCTCCGAGCGTCGTCATCAACGTCGGCACCGGATCGGGCGTCACCGTGCGCGAGCTGGTGAAGGCGTTCGAGAACGTCTTCGGCAGCGAGGTGCCGGTGCGCGAGGCGCCGCCGCGCCCCGGTGACGCCGTCGGGGCGTTCGCCAACGTCGACCGGTCCGCTGAGCTGCTGGACTGGCACACCGAGCTCTCCCTCGAGGACGCCATCGGCTCGGCCCTGGCGTGGGGCGAGAAGCGCCAGGAGATCCTGGGGTACGAGTGACCAAGCTGCTGGCGCTGCTCGTCGCGGTCCTGCTGGTGGCGCCGGTCGGCGCTGCGCACGCGGGGCGCTCGGCAGACGCCGGCGGATCGGGTGGCTCGGTGGTTGAGGTGCGAGGAGCGCCAGCGACGAGCCTCGAAACCACGGAGAAGCCACTGGACGGCAAGGTCATCGTGATCGACCCGGGCCACCAGCTGGGCAACCACAACTTCCCGGAGAAGATCAACCGACTGGTTCCGGCGGGTGGGTTCCGTAAGGAGTGCAACACGACCGGGACCGCCACCAACGGCGGCTACCCCGAGGCGACCTTCACCTGGCGGGTGTCCAAGCTGCTCCAGGCGCGGCTCGAGCACCTCGGCGCCAAGGTGAGGCTGACCCGGGTCGCCAACCGCGAGGACCGGTGGGGCCCGTGTGTCGACGCGCGCGGCCGCGCCGGCAACAAGGTGCACGCCGACGCGAAGATCAGCATCCATGGCGACGGCTCCTACACCGCCGGCGCCCACGGCTTCCACGTGATCGCACCGACCGACCGCCGACCCTGGACCCACGACATCTACCGGACCTCGAAGCGGCTCGCCCTCGACACCCGGGCAGCGCTCAAGGGCCGCGGGCTGACCGTGGCCAACTACATCGCCGGCGGCAACGGCCTCGACTTCCGCTCCGACCTCGCGACGCTCAACCTGTCTGACGTCCCGACCGTGATGGTCGAGCTGGGCAACATGCGCAACGCCGGCGACGCGCACCGGATGACCCGGCCCGCCGGGCGGGCGACCTACGCTGCGGCACTGGCGGCCGCCGTACGCCGGTTCGTCGGCTAGAGAGGCGCGCGAGCAGGGTCGCTAGCTGTACTGATCGGGCACGTTGGTCGAGATCGTGTGACGACACGATCTGAATGAGCTTGGAAGGCGAAGACCTCCGGGCGTGGAGTGGAGCTGTCTAAGAACCGGCTCCGCCACCTGGAGGTCTTCGTGTCCCACGCTAACGCTGCACTGACCCCTCGCGCTCGTCTGCGGCTGGCGCGTCTGATTGTCGAGAACGACTGGCCGATCGCACGGGCCGCCGAGCGCTACGACGTGTCCTGGCCGACCGCGAAGCGGTGGGCCGAGCGCTACCGCCTCCTCGGGCCGGACGCAATGAACGATGCGTCCTCGCGTCCCCACTACTCACCGAACCGGGTGCCGGCACCGGTGGTCCGCAAGATCGTGCACCTGCGCTGGAAGCAGCGACTCGGGCCGGTCCAGATCGCTGATCGAGTCGGGGTGGCGCCATCGACGGTGCACAAGGTGCTGGTGCGGTGCCGGATCAACCGGCTCACCCATGTCGACCGTGCGACCGGGGAGCCGATCCGTCGCTACGAGCACGACCACCCCGGCTCGCTGCTGCATCAGGACGTCAAGAAGCTCGGCAACATCCCCGACGGCGGCGGCTGGCGCTATGTCGGTCGCCAGCAGGGAGATCGGAACCGATCAGCCACACCGGGCAAGCCACGCAACGCACACCACAACCCAAAGATCGGTACCTGCTTCGTGCATACCGTCATCGACGATCACACCCGGCTGGCCTACGCCGAGTGCCACGACGACGAGACCGCCGCCACCGCGGCCGCCGTGTTGACCCGTGCGGTGGCCTGGTTCGCGGTCCGCGGCGTGGTCGTGGAACGGGTCCTGACCGACAACGGCAGCTGCTACCGGTCATTCCTGTGGCGCGACACCTGCGCCGAGCTCGCCATCGCCCACAAACGGACCCGCCCCTACCACCCGCAGACCAACGGCAAGATCGAACGCTTCCACCGCACCCTGGCCCAGGGCTGGGCCTTCAAGAAGCTCTACCGCTCCGAACACGCCCGCAGAGCAGCGCTGGCAGGATGGCTCCACGAGTACAACCACCACCGGCCCCACACCGCGATCGGCGGGTCAGCACCCATCACCAGGTTGACCAACCTCACCGATCAGTACAGCTAGCCCAGCACCCCGTCCAGGACGATCTCGACCAGCGCTGCGGCGCGCTCGTCGATCTGGGCGTCCTCGAGCGCGCCGCCGTCGAGGCGGACGCCGAGGGTCTGCATGGTGACCGAGCCGTAGAGGCACTCCGCGACCGCGTTGGGGGAGACCCCGTCCTTGGCCTCGCCTCGCTGGACGGCGCGCTGGAGGATCTTCTCGACGTGCTCGACCTGCACGTCGGCGACCGCCTCGGAGAAGCGGCCCAGCGGCTCGGGTGCGCCGGCGGTGTCGATGATGATCCGCAGCGACGCCCAGCCGGCCGGCTCGCGGAAGTAGCGGAACAGGTTCGCCGCCAGCCCCTTGAGGTCGCCGCGCAGCGACCCGGTGTCGACGTCGCCGAGCTCGTCGCTGGCCGACCCGACCGCGTCGGTGAGGAGCGTGTCCTTGTCCTGCCATCGCAGGTAGACCGTCGACTTCCCGACGCCGGCGCGGCGCGCGACGCCGTCCATGGTGAACCCCGACCAGCCGTGCTCGCCGTACTCCTCGAGAGCGGCGTCGATGATCCGCTTCTCGGCCCCCGGCGTCCGCGGTCGCCCTCGGCCCCGTCGGGGCTCCTGTGACGTGGACATGCTCGATTGAACCTCACAAACAGGTTGGGTGGCTGCAATCGCTACTGTCGTCGGCATGTCCGAGTCGTGCACGCCGCTCAAGCTCGGGCACCGGACGTTCACCGACGGGTTGCCCCTGGTGATGGCCATCGTCAACCGCACGCCGGACTCGTTCTTCGACCAGGGCGCCACCTTCGCCGAGGACAAGGCGTGGGCGCGGGTGCAGCGCGTGGTCGAGGAGGGCGCGGACCTCGTCGACATCGGCGGCGTGCGGGCGGGCTACGGCCCTCACGTCGACGTGGCCGAGGAGATCGAGCGGGTCGCGAGCTTCGTCGGCCGGGTGCGCGCGGCGTACCCCGACCTCGTCATCAGCGTCGACACCTGGCGCGCCGAGGTCGCCCAGGCGGTGCTCGAGCAGGGCGCCGACGTCATCAACGACGCCTGGGGCGGGCACGACCCCGAGCTGGTCGCGGTCGCCGCCGCGCACGACGCCGCGGTGATCTGCACCCACGCCGGCGGGCTCAGCCCGCGCACCGACCCCTTCCGCCAGGAGTACGACGACGTGGTGGCCGCCTGCATCGAGACCACCGTCGCGCTGGCCGAGCGGGCGGTAGCCGCCGGGGTGGACCCGCACAGCGTCGTCATCGACCCCGCGCACGACTTCGCGAAGAACACCTTCCACTCCCTCGAGATCACCCGGCGGATCGGCGAGATGGTCGACACCGGCTACCCGGTGCTGGTCTCGGTCTCCAACAAGGACTTCGTCGGCGAGACCCTCGGGCTGCCCACCGGCGAGCGGCGCAACGGCACCTACGCCGCCACCGCCATCTGCGCGATGGCCGGCGCTCGGATCCACCGGGTCCACCAGGTCCTCGAGACCCGGCAGCTGGTCGACATGGCCTGGTCGATCGCCGGCCGCCGCCCGCCGCTGCGCGCGATCCGGGGGCTGGCGTGAGGGCGGTCCTGGTCCCGGGCGTGCTCGCGCTGCTGCCGGAGTACGCCGGGCTGCAGGACCCCGTCGCGGAGCTGCGAGCGGCCTGCGTGGCCGCTGTCGGCTGGGCGGCCGCGGACGGGCCGGTCGCCGTGGTCGGGACGGAGCAGGGGCGGAGGGTCGGGGAGGCGTTGGTGGCTGAGGCCCTGCCTTCGCTTCCGGGGTCTCGACAAGCTCGACCACCGGAGACCGCTCGACCACCGGAGACCGCTCGACCACCGGCGGAGGCCCTGCCTTCGGTTCCGGGGTCTCGACAAGCTCGACCACCGGTCGTGGTCGTGGCGAACGGGTCGGCGAAGCGGGGGGAGTCGTCGCCGGGGTACGTGGACGAGCGTGCGGTCGGCTTCGATGCCGACCTGGGGGCGCGGCTGCGGGCCGGCGACCTCGCGAGCATCGACCACGACCTGGCCCACGAGCTGTGGGCGGACACCCTCGCGCTCGACGAGCTGGCGGCCGTCCTGCCCCCGGGCTGTCCCGGGACCGTGGACCTCGAGGCCGACCCCTACGGCGTGCAGTACTGGGTGGTGAGGTGGGAGTGGTGACGTTGCGCGTGCTGGTCGGGCCCGACCCCGGCGGCGCCGAGCCCGACCTGGCCCGGCTCTACGCGGCCCCGGCAGACCCGTGGCTGCGGGTCAACATGGTCAGCACCCTCGACGGTGCCGCCAGCGGCGAGAACGGCCGCAGCGGGTCCATCAACAACGCCGTCGACAAGCGCGTCTACGACCAGCTGCGGGCGCTCGCCGACGCGATCGTCGTGGGCGCCGGCACCGCCAGGGCCGAGAGCTACGCCCCGGTCGACCGGCCGACGGTGGTGGTGAGCCGGCGCGGCGACGTACCCGAACAACTGCGCGGGGGCCCGCCGGGAGCGGTGCTGCTGGCGACCTGCGCGAGCGCGGAGCACCTCGCGGAGGCTGAACAACTGCTCGGGAACGACCAGGTGCTGGTGCTCGGCGAGGACGAGGTCGACCTGCTCCGGCTCCGCGAGGAGCTCGCCGGCCGCGGCCTCACCCAGCTGCTCGCCGAGGGCGGTCCGCACCTGCTGCACGACCTCGTCGCGGCCGGCGCGGCCGACGAGGTGTGCGTGACGGTCGTGCCCCGGCTGGTCGCCGGGGAGGGCCCGCGGATCGCGGTCGGCCCGCCCGTCGACGTACCGCTGGAGCTGCTGACGCTGCTCGAGGGCGAGGGCACGCTGCTGGGCCGGTGGAGGATTTCCTCTCGAATGGGGTGATGCGCGGACCACATCCGGGGCCTAGAGTGCGAATCGCCGCCTGATCGGGGGGCATCTCGGCCACGAGGGAGAACAATGTCGCGTCACTTCAAACCACTAGCAGCCCTGGCCGCCGTCGCGCTCGCCGCTGCAGTGCTTCCCGGGGGGTCGTCCGCTGACGCGTCGACCGACCACGGGATGTACCGCTCGATGGACGGTTTCCGCCCGAGCGGTGCGCACGTCCGGGTGAACCCGGAGCACTACACGGCCTTCCGCGTCGACACCGCGCAGGTCCGCTCGGCCCTCGCCGGCGCCGCCAAGGCCGGCAGCCAGCGGACCACGTCGTTCGCGGTGCCCACGCCCACCGGCGGCCTCGAGCACTTCGCGGTGCAGCGCACGTCGCTGCTCTCGCCGAAGCTCGCCGCGGCCAACCCCGACATCTCGACCTGGGCCGGTCGCTCCACCGACCACCGCGGCACCACGATCGCGATGGACCTGACCCCGATGGGCTTCCACGCGAGCGTGCGCCCGGCCGGCGGCCAGGGCGCCTGGTACGTCGACCCGGCGTACAACGTCCGCGGCACCACGACGCACCTGAGCTACTACGGCGGCTCGCTGCCCGACCAGGCGCAGCAGCTGGCCGAGAAGGACATGCCGGTCGTCAAGAAGCTGATGAAGGACCGGGCCATGAAGGCCCGCGCCGGCGGCGGCCCCGTGTCGCAGAAGGTCTACCGGCTCGCGCTGGTCACCGACCCGAGCTACTACGAGTACTTCGGCGCCAGCTCCTCGAACGTCACCTCGGAGAAGGTCACGCTGATGAACCGCGTGAACCAGATCTACAACGACGACCTGGCGATCAACATCGAGCTGACCGCCGACGTCCAGTTCAACACCGAGGCGGAGACCACCGGCCCCAACGGCCCGTGCGGCGCGAACCCCTGCTGGGTCAACGACCCCGACGCCACCGACAACGGCGGCTACGTGCAGGGCCAGATCGCCTACTGCGACGTGGGGACGCTCGAGCGCAACCAGATCGTGCTCGGTCAGCTCGTCGGTGCCTCCAACTACGACATCGGCCACATCATGCTCGGCGTCAACGGCGGCGGCATCGCCGGCCTCGGCGTCGTGGGCAGCATCGAGAAGGGCATGGGCTGCACCGGCCTGCCGGACCCGACCGGTGACTTCATGGCGATCGACTACGTGGCGCACGAGATGGGCCACCAGTTCGGCGGCAACCACACCTTCAACGGCACCCAGGTCAACTGCTCGGGCGGCAACCGCAACGCCGGTACGTCGGTCGAGCCGGGCTCGGGCTCCTCGGTGATGGCCTACGCCGGCATCTGCCGGTACGACGACCTGCAGCCGCACACCGACCCGTACTTCTCGCAGCGGACGCAGACCGAGGTCAACGCCTACACCGGCAGTCCCGCAGGGGCGCCGGTCGAGGTGCAGGACGTCGCGTTCCGCGGCCTCGACAACGGTGACACGATCACCGTCGGGTTCCCGGGCGCAGCCGGCACCAAGCAGTTCGTGGTCGGCCAGACGTCCGGCGCGACGGCGTACACCGCGGCCAACATGGCGACCCAGCTCTCCGCGCTGGTCGGCACCCAGGTCACGGTGGCCGGCTGGGGCTACGACCCCTACGGCGAGATCTACGACACCGGGGAGTACCCGGCGCCGCTGACCGAGCCCAACGCGGGCGGCTTCCAGGTGATGTTCGCCGGTGACGCCGACCCGTACACCAACGACAGCGACCGCGAGGACGAGCCCGCCCTCCAGGTCACTGCCCCGGGTGCGACGTACGTCCACGTCGGCGAGACCGCCAAGGGTGGCGAGCCCGGCAACACCGGGTTCGAGGTCAACCCGACCGACAACCACAACCCGACGGTGAGCGCGCCGAAGAACAAGACGATCCCGACCCGCACGCCGTTCACCCTGACCGGCACCGGCAAGGACGCCGACGGCGACCCGCTGATCTACCTGTGGGAGCAGAACGACGACGCCCGCGGGCACAACGGCACCGGGCTGGTCGACAACAAGAAGGTCTTCGGCCCGCTGTTCCGGGTGTTCGGGATCTACGCGGACGTGACCGACGAGGGCACGCTCGAGTACGAGTCGCCCGGCGAGAACCTCGCCACGGCGGCCGACCGGACCCGGACCTTCCCGGACCTGGCGCAGATCCTGGCGGGCAACACCAACGCCAAGAGCGGCACCTGCCCGAAGGTCGCGCCCTACGACCCGGACAACTACACGCCGGTGCCGGCGAAGGCGCGGGACTGCTACTCGGAGTTCCTGCCGACGTCCGCCTACAAGGGCACGCCGGGCCAGGGCGACCACGCCATGCACTTCCGGCTGACCGCGCGTGACGGCGTGGCCGGCGGCGGCGGGGTCGGCTACGACGACGTCACCTTGAAGGTCGACCCGAAGACCGGGCCGTTCCTGGTGTCGTCGTTCGGCAAGTCCGGGCAGTCGGTCAAGGGCGGCAAGAAGACGACGATCACGTGGAAGGTCAACGGCACGCAGAAGCTGGCCAAGAACGTGAAGATCGTCCTCTCGACCGACAACGGCCAGACCTGGAAGACCGTCCTCGCCAAGAAGACGGCCAACGACGGGAAGGTCGTCGTGAAGATGCCGAAGAAGAAGACCTCCTCGGCATGGATCATGATCGAAGCCGTCGGCAACTACTTCTTCGACGTCAATGACAAGGCGTTCCGGATCAAGTAGTCCAGCACCTCGGAGGGCCCCTGGCGACACGCTCGTCAGGGGCTCTTCGTCGTGGTGGGGGTGGTGGTGGGGGGCGGGTCTGAGGGGGATAGTCCCTGACCTTTCGGCCCCTCAACGGCAGGTTCCGGGGCGAGAAGGTCAGGGACTACCCCAGATCGGGCCCGCTCAGGCCGCCCGATAGCGCAGCAGCCGACCGCGCAGGTGGGGTGGCAGCGCGCGGCGAGCGGCCACGGTCGAGGTGTCGTGCCACCAGTCCGGCTGCTCGATGGTCCAGCGACGCCGGTGAGCGGGGAGGTCGGCGGCCCGCAGGTACGCCCCCGTGAGCCGCGCGAGGAACGGGCCGGGGTCCCGCCGGTCCCCGGCCAGCATGGTCACCACCTCGAGCCCGTGCGAGCGGTACGCCTCCTCACCACCGAGGTCGCGGAGCCGCCGGGCGCCGGCCAGGTGCAGGCGGCCGTCGTACTGCCCGACCACCCCCGCGACCGGGTCGACCAGGTCGGGAGTGCCCAGGTGACGACCTTCGGGGTCGAAGACGGGTCGGTTGTGCAGGGGTCGTCCGAGACCGGTGCGAGCCCAGACCGTCCCCATGAGCACCTCGGGTGGTGACCAGGCGTTCTCGACGGCCAGGACCAGGCCGTCCCGAGCCTGCGGGATCCCGGTCCAGCCGTTGAGGGTCGCGGCGTACGCCGCCGCCTCGTCGATCGAGACCAGGTCGTCGTAGCAGGCCATGCTGAGGGTGACGGCCGCGTCCAGGGGGTTGGGTGCGTACCGCATCTCGAAGCAGACCGACCGCGCGGCGGTGGTGACTCGCAGGCCGTCGACCACGAGGAGGTCGCCGGGAGCCAGCCGTTCCTCGGAGGTCGCGAAGCTCCGCTGCGCCCTGATCGCGCGGTTGCCCCCGATGGCGAGGGTGGGCAGGCGGCGCGGGCCGCCGCCCCACGGAGTGCCGTCGAACCAGCGCGCACCCATCCACGCGAGGGCCGCCCACCCGGTGACACCGCCCCAGTCCTCCGGCAGCGCGGCCGCCGCCTCGACGATCCGCTGGACGGTCGCCGTCGGGTCGACGTCAGCGGGCACGAACAGGCCTCGGCTGGACCTGCGCCACCGAGGACCCCGGGCCGCCTTGGGTGTCGGCCCCTGCTGGCCGGTCGGGTCGACGCGCACAGGGACGACCACGTCCCTGGTCACGCCCGAGAGGTCCATGACGAGACGGTTCCCGCCGGCGCGGATCGCTCGATCGGTCATCCACAAGGCCCCGGGGGCGGGCCTGCTGGGATAGTCCCTGACGGTCTGGCCCTTCACGGCCACATCTCAGGGCGAGAAGGTCAGGGACTATCCCAGATGAAGCGCTCGTCAGGGGGTCTTGCTCGCGCTCAGGGTGGTGCTGGGGCTGGCGCTGGTGGTCGCGGTGCCCTCGGTCTCGACCGGGAGGTCGAGGGCGCGGATCGAGGCGGCCAGCTTGCGGCCGATCAGCTCGTGGCCGGCCTGGTTGGCGATCCCGTCGGCGACGAGGAGGTCCGGCTGGTCGGTCTTCCCCGCGCCGGCCCAGCCCTGCGCGACCGGGTCGACGACGTACCCGTCGTACTTGTCCATCAGGTTGATGACCGCGGCGGTCATCGCCTGGTCGGGCCCCTCCTGACTGAGCCGCCACGGGACCACCTGCACGAGCACCGCGTCGGGATAGGTCTTGCGGAGCTTGGCCAGGTAGGTGTCCATCGCCGCGACGATCGCGGCCTGCGAGTAGACCCCCTGGTCGTTGCGGCCGGCGTCGACCACGACGACGTCCGGCTCGCTGGCGGGCAGCTCGTCGATCCGGTCGACGAGGGCGTCGTACGACGAGTCGAACGCGTGCCCGCTGCTCAGGAAACCGGTGCCGCGCTCGGCGGCGAGCTCACAGGTCCAGCCGAGCTCCTCGGCGGCCACGCAGGACTCGCCGGTCTCCGGCTTGTCCGCGCCGGAGCCGGCCGTGTAGCCGTCGCCGATCCAGAGGGAGACGACCTTGGCGTCCGCGGTCGGTGACGCGCTTGTGCTCGTGGGCGCGGAGGGGAGGGGTCCCGCGTGGTCGGCCGCGTCCGCGGCGGTCTCGTCGACCCGGTTGTTGTAGTCGACCCACATCGCACCCGTGCCGACGACCACACCCACTGCGAGCACCCCCACGAGTGCTCCACCGAGTCGCGACGTCACGGGAGGACGTTAACCTGCGCCCGCCCCGGATGGGCGCAGGCCCGGGGGTCGGGACCCGGAGGGCCGGTCACCGCTCGCCGGCGGCCAGGTCGCGGTGCTCCTCGCGGAGGGACCGCTTGAGGATCTTGCCGCTCGGGTTCTTGGGCAGGGCGTCGGCGACGACGACGTACTTGGGCGTCTTGTAGCCGGCCAGGACCGTGCGGCAGTGGGCGACGACCTCCTCGGAGGTGAGGGTGGTGCCGGGCTTGGGGACGACGACCGCGGTCACCGCCTCGACCCAGACCGGGTGGCTGATCCCGAACACCGCGACCTCGGCGACCCCGTCGAGGGTGTAGATCGCCTCCTCGACCTCCCGGCTGGCGACGTTCTCACCGCCGGTCTTGATCATGTCCTTCTTGCGGTCGACGACGTAGAGCCGGCCGTCCTCGTCGAGGTAGCCCAGGTCGCCGGAGTGGAACCACCCGTGCCGGAACGCCTCCGCGGTCTTCGCCTCGTCGCGGTAGTAGCCGAGCGTCGCGTGCGGCGAGCGGTGCACGATCTCGCCGACGGTGCCGGGCGGGACCGGCTGGTCGGCGTCGTCGACCACGCGGGTCTCGACGTTGAGCGCGGCCCGGCCGGCCGAGCCGGCGTACTCCAGCTGCTCCTCGGGCCCGAGGATCGTGGCCAGCGGCGCCATCTCGGTCTGGCCGTAGAAGTTCCACAGCGCGACCTCGGGCAGCCGGCGCTGGATCTCGCGGAGCACCTCCACCGGCATCGGGGAGGCGCCGTAGTAGCCCTTGCGCAGGCTCGAGAGGTCGGCGTTGTCGAAGTCCGGGTGGCGCAGCAACCCGATCCACACCGTCGGCGGCGCGAAGAACTTGGTGACCCGGTGCTCCTCGATCGCTCGCAGGATCGCCGCCGGGTCCGGGCCGGGCAGGATCACGCTGGTCGCGCCGAGGTAGACGTCGACGCCGAGGAAGCAGTCCAGCTGCGCGCAGTGGTAGAGCGGCAGCGTGTGCAGCTCGACGTCGTCGGCGCTCATCGAGCCGTCGATGGCGCAGGAGACGTACTGCCACAGCAGGCTGCGGCTGCTCAGCAGCGCGCCCTTGGGCCGCGACTCGGTGCCGGAGGTGAACATCATCCGCACCGGGTCGTCGTCGCCGAGCACCACGTCCGGCGGGGTGCCGTCGTGCTCGAGCCACTCCTGGAGGTCGACCCAGCCGTCGGGGACGTCGCTGCCGGGCCCGGCGAGGCGTACGACGGCGCACCGCTCGACCGTGCCGGCCGAGGCCGCCAGCGCCCGCTCGGCGACGGGGACCAGCGCGTCCTCGACGACGAACGCCCGGGCGCCGCTGTGGTCGAGGATGAACGCGACCTCCTCGCCGCCGAGCATGAAGTTGACCGGCACCAGCACCACGCCCGCGCGGGCGCACGCGAAGTCCAGGACCGCGAACTGCCACGAGTTGTGGCACAGCAGCGCCAGCCGGTCACCGGGCGCCAGACCGGCGTCGGCGAGGGCGGCGGCCGTCGCGTCGACCACCGCGTCGAGCTCGGCGAAGGTCAGCCGGGTGGGGCCGTCGACGATCGCGAGCTTGTCGGGCACCCGGCGCGCCGTACGACGGGGCAGGTCGCCGAGGGTCTGGGACCGCGCCCGCGCGGTCGTGCCGGTGCTCTCGTCCCTGATCTGGTCCGCCGGGGCCTGCATGCCCGCCAGACTAGGCACGTGGACGTTGGCATGACGTTGCCGGTGATGGAGCCGGACCTGTGGTCGGCGGACGACACCCTCGAGCGGTGGTCACGGGCCGTGGACGAGGGGCCGTGGTCCTCGTTGTGCTTCGGCGAGCGGATGGCCTTCGACAACCCCGAGACCCTCACCCTGCTCGGCGCGGCCGCCGCCTGGACCTCGCGGGTGCGGCTGGTGACGACCGTGGTGGTGCCGCAGCTGCACGCCCCGGTGCCGCTGGCCAAGGCGCTCGCGACCGGCGACCGGCTCTCCGGCGGCCGGCTGACCGTCGGGCTGGGCGTGGGCGGGCGCGAGGAGGACTACCAGGTCGCGGACGCCGACCTCGGGACCCGGACCATCGCCGGCCTGGCCTCGCGGGTCGCTGCGATGCGGGAGGTCTGGGCGGGCGAGCGGGTCGGCGACGCCGTACGGCCGGTGGGACCGCCGCCGGTGCAGCCGGGTGGCCCCGAGCTGCTCGTCGGCACCCTCGGGCCGCGCACCATCCGGGCCGCGGCCGCGTGGGCCGACGGGCTCGCGGGCATGTCCCTGGACGTCGGGCTCGCCGACATGGAGCAGGTCTTCGCGCTCACCCGGGACGCCTGGCGCGAGGCCGGGCGGCCGGCGCCGCGGCTGACCACGTCGTTCTGGTTCGCCCTCGACGACGGCGACGGCTCGGCGCGCGAGCAGATGCACCGGCACCTGCGGCACTACATGAACTGGATCCCGGCCGACTTCGTCGACCTGCTCGCCGCGACGGCCGGGTTCGCGGGCACGCCCGCGCAGCTGCGGGAGGTGCTCGAGCAGGTCGCGGACCTGGGCGCCGACGAGGTGCAGCTGATCCCGACGGACGCGGACGTCGACCAGGTGCACCGGCTGGCCGAGATCGTCGGCTGAGGCTGCTCCAGACCCCAGGTCGCGGACCATCCCAGCGGCCTGGGGAGTTCCTGCGGCGAAGCGGGGCCGCAGGGCCTACTGTTCGCTCGTGCGGATGGACTGGGTGCCGGTCTCGGCGGCACTGCTGCTCACCGGGGCGCTGGCGCTGGGCCTCGGTGGCTTCCTGCTGCCCCAGTCCGACGACGCGGCCGACTCGCTGCGGACCGTGCAGCAGGACGGCGGCCTGTGGATGGCCGCGGCCGCGATCCTCTTCATCGCCTCGATCTGCCTCACGCTCGGCCTGCCCGCCATCCTCACGCTCGTGCAACGGCGGGGCTGGACCCTGGGCCTGATCGCCGCGGTGGTGCTCGAGATCGGGTTCGTGGGCACGGCCGGGTTCTCGATGCTGATGGTCTTCTTCCGGGCCCTCGTCCGGACCGACACGATCAAGTCCCAGGGCATCGACCAGCTCGCCTCCGAGACCGGGCTGGCGGTGTTCCTCTACGTGTGGATCGTCGGGCTCTACCTCGGCGAGCTGCTGCTGGCGGCCGCGCTGCTGCGGGCCCGGACCACCCCGGTGTGGGTGCCGGTCGCGCTGATCGCGCACGTGGTGATCGCCCCGTTCTCGATGCTGCTGCCGGAGTACCTCTCGAAGGCGACCGTGGTGCTGCTCGTCGCCGGGTTCGCCGGTGTCGCCATCTCCGCCACGAGTCCGCAGGTGCGCCGGGCTCGCTGAGCGGTGCTCTGGCCGTGTGTCTGGGTCGACATCGGGATAGTCCCTGACCTTTTCGCCCTTCCGGCGCGGTCCTGAGGGCCGAAACGTCAGGGACTATCCCAGCGAGCGAACGGGCGGGCGGGCGGACGGGGACGGGCGTCAGGCCAGCGCGGCGGCCAGGTCGCGCACCTGGTCCAGCGGGACGTCGTACCCGGGGAAGTAGGCGCAGACCCGGTCGGCGACGTCGCCGAACCGGCGCTGGATCTCCGCGGCGCACTCCTCCGGAGTCCCCCGGACGGCGAGGGTCTCGAGCATCTCGTCGGTGACCAGCTCGAACATCGCCGCCCAGTCGCCCTGCTTGGAGAGCCGGTTGAGCTCCGGCTGCACGTCGGCCCAGCCCTCGACCTCGAGGACGGGGCGGTACGCCGGGGTGGAGCCGTAGAACGCGAGCAGCCCTCGGACCCCGACGCTGGCGGCGGCGAGCTCCTCGTCGGTGCGGCCCATCGCGACGATCGCCTGCGGCTGGATCGTGAGGTCCGCCCGGGTGCGGCCGGCCGCCTCGAGGCCGGCGTCGACCGCCGGCAGGGTCCGCTCGCGGAAGTGCCGGTGGCTGTGGAACGGCATCACCAGCAGCCCGTCGGCGACCTCGGCCGCGGTCCGGGTCATCAGCGGACCGAGGGCGCCCAGGTAGACCGGCGGGACGCCGTACGGGTTCGGGCCGGGGACGAACGTCGGCGGCATCAGCGTGTGCCGCGTGAACTCACCGCGGAAGTCGAGCCGGCTGCCGTCCTGCCACGCGCCCAGGATCGCCTTGACCGCCAGCACCGCCTCGCGCATCCGGGCCGCGGGGCGGTCCCAGGTGGCGCCGTACCGGTGCTCGATGTGCGGCCGCACCTGCGACCCCAGCCCGAGCCGGAACCGGCCCTTCGCGAGCAGCTGCAGGTCGTACGCCGTGTGCGCGAGGTGCATCGGGCTGCGCGGGATCGCGATCGCGACGTTGGTCATCAGGTCGGTCTCGACCGCCTGGCTCGCGACCGCGAGCGGCAGGAAGACGTCGTGCGGCCCCTCGAAGGTGAACAGCCCGGCGACACCGGTGCCGGCGAGCTCGACCGCGCGGGCGGCCGCGGCGTCGGGGCGGGCGTGGAGCTGGACGTCGAGGCGCACGGGCCGGCTCCGCCCGCGCTCAGCGCAGCGCCAGGCAGCCCGAGGTCACCGGCGTCCAGGGCAGGGCGGCGTCCTCGGCGATCCGGCGGTCGAGGTTGGCCGCGACGTCCTCGGGCCAGGGCGCGGTACGACGGGTGCTCATGTCGATGTGGAGGAAGATCTCCTCCATCACGTAGCTGAGCCGCTGGTGCGTGTCGTCGAGCAGGTAGACCACCGCGTGGGCGGCGCGCTCGGAGCGGCCGAGGAGCAGCACCCGGGTCGACATCTGATCGCCGGTGCGGAGCTCGGCGAAGTAGTTGAGGTGGTGCTCGGCGGAGAAGCAGGCGTGCCCGGCGGCCGGCCAGTTCTGCGGGATGCCGAGCTCGACGATCGACTCGTCGAGGCCCTCGCTCGCGATCCCGGTGTAGTGGCGCACGTTGAGGTGGCCGTTGACGTCCTCGAACGCGATCGGCACCGGCTGCTCGGAGTAGGCCGGCAGGACGGCGAGCTGGTCGTAGGTCGGCTGCTGGGAGGTCGTCACGGTTCGGGACGATACCGGTGCGCCCGCGGCTGCCAGTCGTAGACCACGGCCGTGCCGAGCACGAGGTCCTGCACCGACCGGTTGCCACGGTTGATCGCCACCCACATCAGGCCGATCGGGAAGAACACGTAGAAGGCCGAGCGCAGGGCCGCGCGGAGCCAGCCGACGTCGCCGCCGCGGCTGCCGGTGACCCGCAGCCCGAGCAGGAGGTTGCCGTAGGTCCGGCCGGTGACCGCCCAGGTGACCGTCGTGTAGAAGCCCATCAGGAAGCCGCCCAGTATCACGCTGCGCAAGAAGGTGGGGTCCGGGAACGCGAACGAGCGCGGGTCGAGGAGGAACAGCAGGCCGGCGTACCCGAGGTAGATGCCGAGCAGAGCGGCCCCGATGAGCAGGCCGTCGATGGTGGCCGCCGCCCCGCGGGTCACGATGCCGGCGCGGTTGCCCTGGAAGGCGCGGGCCTCCCGGGGGATCGCGGAGAGCTCGTGCGCGTGCTCGCGCGGGTGCTCGGGCGCTGGCTCGGCGGTCGGCTCGGCGGTCGGCTCGGCGGTCGGCTCGGCGGTCGGCTCGGCGGTCGGCTCGGCTGTCGGCTCGGGTGCGTGCTCGGTCATGCTCACCCGGCCCCGCCCGGCGCGGGCCGCGCCCGGTTGCGGCGCAGCAGGACCCGGTCGACGATCCGGGCGACCGCCTCGTCGGCGTTCACGCCCTGCATGCGCACGACCTGGACCGTGTCGGAGGCCATCGTCCCGGTCGAGCCGCGGATGATCTCCGGCAGGTCGATCTCGTCCATGACCTCCTCGACCAGCCCGGCCAGGTCCATCTGCGCGAGCACCGAGTCGACGATGGTCTTGAGGTCGACCCGGCTGGTGACGGTCGAGGTGAGGTCGAGCCGGTCGAGGATGAGCTCGATGTCGATGCGCTTGGCGACCTCGTTGAGGTCGACCCGGTCGATGACCGCCTCCACGTCGAGCCTGGTGGCGACCTCGTTGAGGTCGACCCGGTCGATGACGGCGTCGACGTCGAGCTTGGCAGCCACCGCGTCGAGGTCGACCGTCGCGACGAGGCCGTCGAGGTCGACGTACCGCCCCACGGCGAGGGTGACCAGGCCGGGCGCGTAGGTGTCGACCTCGCGGACGATGCGGGTGCGGGCCGCGGCGCCGGCGCGGAGGAACGGCCGGGCGCCGCGGGCGATCAGCCCGTCGACGCGGAGGGTTCGCGCGGTCGCGGTCGCCGCGGCGGCGGTCACCGCGACGACGCCGACCACGAGGTCGACCGCGGTCAGTGCGGCCGCCGCGTCCTCGGGCAGCCGTCGTACGGGGACGGTCACGGGGGCAGTGTCGCCCGCTTCCGACGGCGGTGCCTCACCGATTGCGGGTGAGGGGCTGGCTAGCCCTTCTTGGTGCTCCGGGTGAGCGCGGACGGCTTGTGGACCGCCTCGCCGCCGCTCTCGTCGCTCTTGACGAGGTACTGCGGCTCGTCCTTCGACGCCCTGACCGTGCGCCCCGCGGCCTTGGTGTCGGAGGTGATCTCCTTCTCCACCACGCCCTCGGCGGTCCCGCCGTGGCTCTGCCAGGTGACCCGGTCGCCCTTCGTGAACTCCTTCATGGGGTGGCCGGTACCCGGGGCTGGGTTGCGTCATACGAGGTGGTTGCTCGGGGCGCCGGGTCGGATGACGTCCGGGTCACCTGCGGGGTTGCGTCGTACGAGGTGGTTGCTCCATCGGCCGGCCGATGAAACTCCCCCGCCCGCCGGCGCCGGACGTCATCCAGCCCGGTCGCCGAGGCAGCCAGCTCGCATGACGTTCCAGAGGCGAGCAGGGAGCGGGTCAGCGGGACTTGCGGGCCCGGGCGGCGATCTTGGCGCGCTCGTTCTGGTCGAGGACCACCTTGCGGATCCGGACCTGCTCCGGGGTGACCTCGACGCACTCGTCGTCGCGGCAGAACTCCAGGCACTGCTCGAGCGAGAGCTTGCGCGGCGGGATCAGCTTCTCGAAGTTGTCGGAGGTGGCGGACCGGATGTTGGTCTGCTGCTTCTCCTTGGTGATGTTGACGTCCATGTCGTCGGCGCGGGAGTTCTCGCCGACGATCATGCCCTCGTAGACCTCGGTGGCCGGGTCGACGAACATGATGCCGCGCTCCTGCACCGAGGTCATCGCGTACGCCGTGGCCGCACCCGACCGGTCGGCCACCAGCGAGCCGTTGTTGCGCGAGCGGATCTCGCCGGCCCAGGGCTCGTAGCCCTCGGAGATGTGGTGGGCGATGCCGGTGCCGCGGGTGTCGGTGAGGAACTCGGTGCGGAACCCGATCAGGCCGCGCGCCGGGACCAGGAACTCCATCCGCACCCAGCCGGTGCCGTGGTTGGTCATCTGCTCCATCCGGCCCTTGCGGGAGGCGAGCAGCTCGGTGATCGCGCCGAGGTACTCCTCCGGCGCGTCGATCGTCAGCCGCTCGGTCGGCTCGTGCAGCTTGCCGTCGATCTCCTTGGTGACCACCTGCGGCTTGCCGACGGTCAGCTCGAAGCCCTCGCGGCGCATCTGCTCGACCAGGATCGCCAGCGCCAGCTCACCGCGGCCCTGCACCTCCCAGGCGTCGGGGCGCTCGGTCGGGAGGATCTTCAGCGACACGTTGCCGACCAGCTCGGAGTCCAGGCGGTCCTTGACCAGGCGCGCAGTGACCTTCGAGCCCTTCACCCGACCGACCAGCGGCGAGGTGTTGGTGCCGATGGTCATCGAGATCGCCGGCTCGTCGACGTGGATGAGCGGGAGCGCGACCGGCTGCTCCGGGTCGGCGAGGGTCTCGCCGATGGTGATCTCCGGGATGCCCGCGATCGCGACGATGTCGCCGGGGCCGGCGGACTCGCCGGGCTTGCGCTCGAGGCCCTCGGTGACGAGGAGCTCGGTGATCTTCACGTTCTTGACCGACCCGTCGCGCTTCATCCACGCGACCTGCTGGCCCTTGCGCAGCGTGCCCTCGTGGACGCGCACCAGCGCGAGCCGGCCGAGGAACGGCGAGGAGTCGAGGTTGGTGACGTGGGCCTGCAGCGGGGCGCCCTCGGTGTACGTCGGCGCCGGGATCGTCTCGAGGATCGTCTTGAACAGCGGCTCGAGGTCGGGGGAGTCGGGCAGCGCGCCGTTCTCGGGCATCTCCAGCCCCGCGACCCCCGCGCGGCCGGAGGCGTAGACGACCGGGAAGTCCAGCGCGTCCTGGCTGTGGCTCTCGTCGAGCAGGTCCATGAACAGCTCGTAGGTCTCGTCGACGACCTCGGCGATCCGGGCGTCGCCGCGGTCGGTCTTGTTGACGACGAGGATCACCGGCATGTCGGCGTTCAGCGCCTTGCGCAGCACGAACCGGGTCTGCGGCAGCGGGCCCTCCGAGGCGTCGACCAGCAGCACGATGCCGTCGACCATCGACAGGCCGCGCTCGACCTCGCCACCGAAGTCGGCGTGGCCCGGGGTGTCGATGATGTTGATCGTCATCGGCTTGCCCTCGGCCGCCGGACCCGCGTAGTGCACCGCGGTGTTCTTCGCGAGGATCGTGATGCCCTTCTCGCGCTCGAGGTCGCCCGAGTCCATGACCCGCTCGGCGACGCTCTCGGCCTGGTGGGCGGTGAACGCGCCGGCCTGGCGGAGCATCGCGTCGACCAGGGTGGTCTTGCCGTGGTCGACGTGGGCGACGATCGCGACGTTGCGCAGGTCGGTGCGGGCGGTGGTGGGCATGGCGGTACGACGTCCGTTCGGTGGAGTTGAGGGCTCGATCGAGCCCGCTCGAGTCTAGTCATTCAGGCCGCGCCGCCTTGCATCGGCGAATACCCTGGAGAGGTGGGGGGTGCGCTGCGGCATGCGCTCAGGTGGGGGGTCGCGGCGACGTTGGTCGCCGCCGCCCTCGCTGTGCTGTCCCCTCCTCCTGCCGGCGCCGTCAGCTCCGGACGGCCGATCGCGATCGCCGTCGGGACCGACGGGACGTCGTACGTCGGCTTCGCCTCCGGCGGCAAGCTGCTCCGCCTCGACGCCGACGGCAACCCCGACGGGTCGCTCGCCCTCAGCAGCAGCGGGCCGGTCGACGGGCTCGCCGTCGACGCCGACGGCAACGTGTGGGTCGACGACGGCGAGACCGTGTCGCAGGTCGCACCCGACGGGACCCCGCTGACCCAGTTCGCGCACGACCCGGGAGGGAACTGCCCGGTCGACCACGCGCACGACCCGGCGCGGTACGGCGGCCTCGCGGTCACCTCCGACCGGGTCTACGTCGCGGCCCGCTGCCGGGCCGACGTGGAGGTCTACGACCTCGCCGGCAACCTCGAGGCGCAGGTGGGCCTGCCCGGGAACGACTACCCGCGCGGGGTGGCCCTCGCGCCGGCGTTCGACGGCGTCCCCGCCCGGCTCTACGTCGGGGTGCCGGACTCCCGGGTCGTGCAGGTCTACAACCTGCGCTCGCTGCGCACCGGCGCCGACCCGGTCCGCACCGTGCACGTGCAGCGCGGGCCGGGGTTCGCCGGCCCGCTGATCTCCGGGCTCATCGCGGACACCAAGGGCCAGCTCGGCGTGCTCGACGCCGCCAACAACGCCATCTACTTCTACAACGCGACCCAGGACTACGGCTTCTACCGGACCCTCGGGCACCCGCCGGACCCCGGCTCCGGGAAGGGCCACCTCGACCACGCGCGCTCGATCACGCTCGGCGCCCCGGTGCTCGGCGGGAACTACTGGATTGCCGACACCGGCAACGGCCGGGTGCAGCGCTGGACCGTCGAGGGCACCACCCGCTGGATGGCCGACGCCCAGACGCCGGGCGACCCGGGTGCGCCGGTCAACACCGCCGTGCCGGTCATCACCGGGACCGCCGACGTCGGCTTCGAGCTCACCTGCAGCGACGGCGAGTGGACCGGTGCGCCGTTCGCCTTCACCCGCGTCTGGCAGCGCGACGGGGTCACGATCGACGGCGCGACCGACTCGACGTACGTCGTCAGCGACGCCGACGCGGGCACGGAGATCAGCTGCGTGGTGACCGCCCTCAACGACGTCGGCGCCAGCGGCCCCGCGAGCAGCGAGCCGGTCACCATCCCAGGCGGGACCGAGCCGCCGGTGAAGACCTGCCGCGGCCGGCCGGCCGTGAAGATCGACAAGGGTGCGCACTACGCGCGCGACCCGTACACCGTCCTCACG
Organism: Nocardioides sp.; assembly: GCF_044226305.1. GTDB lineage: Bacteria > Actinomycetota > Actinomycetes > Propionibacteriales > Nocardioidaceae > Nocardioides. The sequence goes on from NZ_JBGAHF010000005.1 coordinate 165,927, forward strand.
ATCCGCGCACCCGTCGGGGCGACCGCGGTGACGATCTCGAACGACGCGAAGTTCAAGCGCGCCGACACCAAGGCGCTCGTGACGAGCTGCCGCTACCTGTGGACGCTGGACAAGCGGTCCAGCAAGGTGCCGAAGACGGTCTGGGTCCGGTTCCCGGGTGCGGCGTCGGCCGGCCGCGCGAAGGACCAGATCGTGCTGGACTCCGCCGCGCCGAAGCTCAAGCGGGTCACCGCGGCGTGGAGCAACGCCCGCTGGGGCTGGGTGGTGCACATCCACGCCTCCGACCAGGGCACCGGGCTGGCGACCGTCACCTACGGGAGCTCGCGGCGGAGCAACAAGACCGTGCGCTGGGGCACCGACATCGTGTCCTGGGACAGCGGCTGGATCCGGTGGTTCCAGGTGAAGGACCGGGCCGGCAACGTGAGCCGGTGGTACCACCTGACCGGGATCTGAGGGGTCGGTCGGCCGACCGACCTAGGCTGGAC
>NZ_JBGAHF010000005.1:166417-237708 GCF_044226305.1 Nocardioides sp.
GGGGTCGGTCGGCCGACCGACCTAGGCTGGACGGCATGCCGACGATCGCGACGAACGAGCGGGTGGACCGCGAGCAGCTGCTCGAGTTCGCCCGGACCCGTCACCACCTGGTGCTGGTCACCACGCGTGCGGACGGCCGCCCCCAGCTCTCGCCGGTCACCGGCGGGGTCGACGCCGAGGGGCGGATCGTCATCTCGACGTACCCCGACCGGGCCAAGGCCGTGAACCTGCGCCGCACCCCCGCCGCGTCGGTGCTGGTGCTCTCGGACGACTTCGGCGACGCCTGGGTGCAGGTCGACGGGACCGCCGAGGTGCTCGACATGCCCTCGACCGAGGCCGAGGACGGGCTGGTGGAGTACTTCCGGTGCATCTCCGGCGAGCACCCCGACTGGGACGAGTACCGCGACGCCATGCGCCGCCAGGGCAAGTCGCTGATCCGGATCACCGTCGACCGCTGGGGACCGATCGCGACCGGTGGGTTCCCGCCGGACCGCGCCCCGGTCGGCTGAGCAGCACCCGGGACGTCATCCGAGCGGGTCGTTCCGGCAGCCACCTCGTATGACGCAACCCGGGGCGGCCCGGGACGTCATGCGGGTCGGTCGCTCGGGCAGCCACCTCATATGACGCAACCCCGAGGCGGCCCGCGGGACGTCATGCGGGTCGGTCGCTCCGGCAGCCACCTCGGATGACGCAACCCCGAGGCCCGCGGCGGCGGGAGAGGGGGGCCCGGAGCCGGTCCAGACCCCCCGCGGACAGCGGGATCGGAGCGGCCGGGAGCGCGGATAGGGTGAAGGTGTGCGCGCCCCCCTGGGCCGTCTGGTCGCCCTAGCCATGATCCTCGCGGGGCTCGGGACCGCGTCCGTGGCGCGCGCGGAGGCGGCCGACGCCGTCGCCGGCGACAAGCCGACCGCGATCGGGCTGGCGAAGAACGGCACGACGTACGTCGGGTTCTCCACCGGCGGCAAGCTCCAGCGCATCAACTCCGGCGGCAAGCTCCACGGCTCGGTGCCGCTGGACCAGGACGAGGCCGTCGACGGCCTCGACGTCGCCGCGAACGGCGACATCTGGGTCGACTACGAGACCGGCGTCTCGCTGCTCAGCCCGAGCGGGCACGTCCGCATGCACTTCGACCACGACCCGCTGCGCACCTGCGACAGCAGCACGCCCGCGACCCGGTACGGCGGCATCGCGGTCGCCGACAACCGCATCTACGTCGCCAACCGGTGCGCCAACAGCCTGTCGGTCTACGCCCGCAACGGGGACCTGCTGACGACCGTCGGCCTGCCCGGCCGCCCGCGCGGGGTCGCGTACGGCGTCGCGCAGGCCGGCCGCCCGGCGTTCGTCTACGTGGCGCTGCCGGACCGGGGCCAGGTGCTCTCCTTCAAGGCCTCCTCGCTGCGCGGCTCGTCGAGCCCGGCCAGCCGCTACACGCTCAAGCGTCCGCGCGGCGGTGCGCGCCCCGAGCCCGGTGGCGTCGTCGTCGACCGGCACGGCCAGCTGACCGTGACCGACATGGCGAACAACGCGCTCTACCTGGTCAACACCAACTACCGCTACTCGCTCTACCGCACCCTCGGCCACCCGCCGCACGCCAGCCGCGCGGTCGGCCGGCTCAACTCGCCCGGTGCGCTGGCCCAGCACGACCAGGACGGCGGCGGGCTCTCGGGCAACTACTTCGTCCTCGACACCGACAACACCCGCGTGCAGCGGTGGAGCACCGGTGGCTACAGCTACTGGAGCCGCGGCGTGCGCGCCGGGGCCGGCGGCGACGACGACGGCGGCGGGGGCGGCGGTGGCGCCCCGGCCAACGTCGCCTCGCCCTCCATCTCGGGGACCGCGGTCGTCGGCAACACGCTCAGCTGCTCGTCCGGCTCGTGGACCGGCGCCAAGCCGATCAACTACGCCTACACCTGGAACCGGGACGGCGCCGCGATCTCGGGTGCCGGCACGTCGATCTACACCGTCAGCAGCGACGACTCGGGCGCTCGCCTCAGCTGCACCGTCCGGGCGACCAACGCCAAGGGCAGCGCCCAGGCGACGTCGGCGTCGGTCACGGTCGGCGGCGGTGGCGGCGGCGACGGACCGACGAACCAGGTCCCACCGGTGATCTCCGGCACCCCGGCCGTCGGCCAGGTCCTGACCTGCAGCACCGGGTTCTGGTCCGGCGGCGGCCCCAGCGACCCGATCGTCTACACCTACCAGTGGCGCCGCGCCGGTGCGCCGATCGCGGGCGAGACGACAGCGACCCACACGGTGGTCGCCGCCGACAGCGGGACCGCGCTGACCTGCACGGTCACCGCGGCCAGCTCGGGTGGCAGCGCCTCGGCGACCTCGGCCGCGGTGACCGTCGGCGGCTCGGGGACCGCGCCCACCAACGTCTCCCCGCCGACCATCAGCGGCACCGCCAGCCCCGGCGAGACCCTCACCTGCAACCCCGGGACCTGGTCCGGCAGCGGGATCAGCTACTCCTACGCGTGGCGCCGCGGCGTCACCGACGCCGGGTCGGGGCCCACCTACACCGTGCTCAGCAGCGACGTCGGTCTCTCGCTGACCTGCGTGGTGACCGCGACCTCGGCGGGCGGGACCGCCTCGGCGCCGTCCGCGGCGGTGACGGTCTCCGGGCCCTCCGGTCACGCCCCCGCCAACACCGCGCCGCCGGTGATCAGTGGCACCCCCGCGGTCGGTCAGACCCTCACCTGCAGCAACGGCACCTGGACCGGCGCGCCGACGTCGTTCCAGTACGTCTGGCGCCGCAACGGCGCGGCGATCAGCGGCGCCACGGCGTCGACGTACGTCGTCGTGGCCGGTGACGCCGGCGCCAGCCTGGTCTGCACGGTGGTGGCCACCAACGGGTCCGGGGACGGTGCCGCCAGCTCCGCGCCCGTGGTGGTCTCCGACGGCTCGCCGCCGGTCAACACGGCGACCCCCACGGTGAGCGGCACCGGCGCCGTCGCGACGGCGCTGACCTGCGCCCCGGGCACCTGGACCGGCGGCGGCATCAGCTACCACTACGTCTGGAACCGCAACGGCACCCCCGTCGCGGACACCGACTCCGACAAGTACGTCGTCCTCTCGGCCGACCAGGGCGCGTCGATGAGCTGCACCGTGACCGCCTCGAACGGCGCGGGCACGGCGGCCGCCACCTCCGGCGGCAAGACCGTCCCCGCGGTGCCGGGCGGGTCGCCGACCGTGACGACGCCGCCGTCGATCAGCGGCACGACGGGCACCGGGCAGACCCTGACCTGCGCGGTCGGCACGTGGACCGGGTCGCCCACGTCGTACACCGTGGTCTGGCAGCGGGACGGGGCGACGATCGGCACCGGCACCACCTACGTGCAGGTGGCCGCCGACCAGGACCACGCCCTGCGCTGCCTGGTCGTCGCGTCCAACGCGGCCGGCAAGGGCGCGGCCCGGTCCGAGGCGGTCGGTGGCTCCACGGGCTGCAGCGGCGAGGTCGGCGTGCTGATCAACGGCGGTGCTGCCGAGACGACGAACCCGGCCGTCCAGCTGACCATCCGGGCGCCGGCCGGGGCCACGACGGTCGCGGTGTCGAACCACGCGTCGATGGCCGGCGCGACGGTGTTCCCGCTGGCGGGCGGCTGCACGGTCCCGTGGACGATGGACTCGATCCCCGGGCTCCCGCTCACCTGGTCGGTCTACGTGCAGTTCGACAACGACGCGACGACGTACAGCGACGCGATCGTGGTCAACCAGCCGGCCGCGCGGCTGAGCCTCTGGTGACCCGACCCCTGGTGAGCACGAACCTGCTTTGACGCTCGCGGTCCCGGGGAAGGGTGGGGGCATGGACGACGTCTGCCGGTTCGTGCCCCCGTACCTGCTCGAGCGGATCGCCCCGGGAAGCATCGTGGTCGACCGGATGCACCGAGGCCGGCGCTCTGCGCTGCTGCTCGAGGGCCGGTCGGTCGTCGCCCCCGGCGGCGCGGCCTGGACCGTGCACGACGCCGGCCACGACACCGCCCTGCCCGGGCGCGCGGTGCGGGCCGCCGGCCAGCCCGCGACCGGGGACGCCGCCGTCGACGAGGCGGCCGACGGGATCGCCGCCGCGCTCGCGCTGTACGCGGAGGTCTACGGCCGCTCGTCGTACGACGGCCGCGGCGCGCCGGTCACCCTCAGCGTCCACTACGGCCAGGACTACGACAACGCCTTCTGGAACGGTCTCCAGCTGGTCTTCGGCGACGGGGATGGGACGGTGTTCGAGCGGTTCACCCGGCCGGTCGACGTGCTCGGCCACGAGCTCACCCACGCGGTCACCGAGCACACCGCCGGGCTGCGCTACCAGGACCAGCCCGGGGCGCTCAACGAGTCCGTCTCCGACGTGTTCGCGTCCTGCCTCAAGCAGCGGCTGCTCGGCCAGTCACCCGCGGAGGCCGACTGGCTGATCGGCGAGGGGATCTTCGCGCCGTCGGTGCGGGCACGCGCGCTGCGCGACATGGCCGCGCCCGGCACGGCGTACGACGACCCGCGGCTCGGCAAGGACCCGCAGGTCGGCCACCTCGACGACTACGTGGAGACCGGCGACGACAACGGCGGGGTGCACATCAACTCCGGCATCCCGAACCGCGCCTTCCAGCTCGCCGCGGTCGCGCTCGGTGGCACGTCGTGGGAGGGCGCCGGGCGGGTCTGGTACGCCGCGCTCACCGGCGGCGCGGTCACCGCCGACACCGACTTCGCGGGGTTCGCCGCGGCGACGGTCGACGCCGCGGGCGAGCACGCGGACGCCGTACGCCGGGCGTGGGCGACGGTCGGCGTCACCGGCTCGTCGGGGACGGCGGGTGCCGGTGGCGCGGCGACCGGGTCGGGGTCGCGGCGGGTGAGCGTGCAGCGCACCGGCGGGTTCGCCGGCCTGCGGACCTCCGGCGAGCTCGACCTCGACGGCGCCGACCCGCGGGCCCCGGAGGTCGCGGCCCTCGTCGACCGCGTCGACCTGGCTGCGCTGCCCGGCGGTGACCCGCAGCCGGACCGCTACGTCTACGACCTCGACCTCTGCGGCGACTGCGCCCGGGTCCCCGAGCAGCACCTCACCCCCGACCTGGCCCGGCTCGTGGAGCTGGTGCTGGCGGGATAGTCCCTGACCTTTGCGCCCTTCGGGCGCCGTTCCGGGGCGAGAACGTCAGGGACTATCCCGGCGGGCGGACGGGCGGGCGAGCGGGGAGAACCGGCCTCAGCCCAGGGCGCGGTCGAGCGCGGCGGCGACGTGCAGGGTGGTGCAGGGGAAGACCGGGATGTTGGCGTCGGCCTGGCGCACCAGCATCTCGAGCTCGGTGCAGCCGAGGATCACGCCGCCCGCGCCGGCGTCCCAGAGCTCGTCGATGAGCTCGACGACCGTACGCCGCGAGGAGTCGAGCACCTTGCCGTGCACGAGCTCGTCGTAGATGACCCGGTTCAGCGTCGCGTGGTGCCGCTCGTCCGGGACGTGCACCGTCAGGCCGTGCGAGGCGATCCGGTCGGTGAAGAACGAGCGCGACATCGCGAACGTCGTCCCGAGGAACCCGACCTCCGTGACGCCCTGCGCCGTGCAGGCGTCGGCGACGACGTCGGCCAGGTGCAGCAGCGGGATGTCGACCGCCTCGGCCACCTGGTCGGCGACCCGGTGGAACGTCGTCGTGCACAGCACCAGGAAGTCGGCACCGGCCAGCTCGGCGCCGCGCGCGGCCCGGGCGAGCACCTCGGCGACGTCGTCCCAGCGCTCCTGCTCCTGCAGCGCGGTGACCTCGGCGAAGTCGACCGAGACCATCGCGGTCCGCGCCGACGAGAGCCCGCCGAGGCGCTCCTCGACGCCCTGGTTGAGCGCCTCGTAGTAGACCGCGCTGCTCTCCCAGCTCATCCCGCCGACGAGTCCGATGGTCTGCATGGCGGTGAGTCTGTCAGATGCCCGCGGTATGTCCAGGCTGGATCTGGTGGTGGGATCGTCCAGCTCCGCCCGCTGGGTCTCGACACGCCCGTCGCGACCTCCTGCGTCGGTCGCGGGGCTCGCTCGACCTCCACCGCGTCAGACCTTCGCTTCGCTCAGGTCTGGCGGTGGACCTTGTGCTGGGCAGCCTGGGCCTTCGGCCGGATCACCAGCTCGTCGACGCTCACGTGCGAGGGTCGGGTGACCATCCAGGTGATCGCGTCGGCGATGTCGTCGGCGACCAGCGGCTCGGCGACCCCGGCGTACACGGCCGCGGCCTTCTCCTCGTCCCCGCCGAACCGGACCAGCCCGAACTCCTCGGTCCGCACCATCCCGGGGGCGATCTCCATCACCCGGACCGGCTGGTCGTAGAGCTCCAGGCGCAGGGTCTCGTTGACGACCCGGGTGCCGTGCTTGGCCGCGGTGTAGCCGGCGCCGCCCTCGTAGGCGATCCGGCCGGCGGTGGAGCCGACGTTGAGGACCACGCCGTCCCCGCTCGCCACCAGTGCGGGCAGCAGCGCCCGGGTGACCTGCATCAGGCCGACCACGTTGACCTCGAACATCCGGCGCCACTCGTCGCTGTCGGCCTCCGCGACCGGCCCGGCCCCGAACGCGCCGCCGGCGTTGTTGACGAGGACGTCGAGCCGGTCGCCGACCGCGCTCGCCAGCGCCGCGACCGAGGCCTCGTCGGTGACGTCGCAGGCGACCGCCGTACCCCCGATCTCCGCGGCGAGCGCCTCGATCCGGTCGGTGCGCCGGGCCGCGCAGAAGACGTGGAAGCCCTCCCGGGCCAGGTGGCGGGCGGTCGCGGCGCCGATGCCGCTGCTCGCCCCGGTCACGACGGCGGTGCGGGTGTGGTCCATGGCGCCATTCTGGTCGGCGGCCGCAAGCAGTGGCACACTGACCTGTCGTCTCACACCCCCGTCGAAGGAGACGTAGATGCGCCTTGCCGTGGCGATCGCCGCCGTGGTCGGCGGACTCTGCTGGATCGTCGCCGCGTGGGTCGGCGTCCTGTTCTGGGTCGGAGCGGTGCTCCTCACCGTGGCCGTCCTCGCCGCGGGCGCGGCGCTCGTCAGCCGCACCGCGACCTGGCTGCGCGCGGTCGTCGCCGTGTGCTTCCTGGCGCTGGTCGCGTCGGTGCTCGGCGTGCTGCGCGACAACGTCGACCACGCCGTGCTGCTGGTCGCGGCCGGTCTCGTCGCCGTGGCCGTCGGCGCCCCCGCGGTGGTCCGGACCCGCCGCGCCGAGGGGGAGGCCGGTGGCTCCCGGCGCCCCGAGCGCGGTCAGCGCGCCCAGCGCGGCCCCCGGGCCCCGGGCGCGCACGCCGCCTGATCGGCCACCGGGCGGTCCTGGCGGCGGCCGATCCGGGAATCAACCCGGCGCCGCGGTTGTTCACCGTGGTTGACCAGCGTTGCAACCGAGCTCCGAGGTGGATGTGGACCCGATCCGTCGTGCGGCGATGATCAGCCTGCACACGTCCCCTCTCGACCAGCCGGGCACCGGCGACGCCGGCGGCATGAACGTCTACGTGATCGAGCTGTCCCGCCGGCTCGCGGCGCAGGGCATCGAGGTCGACGTCTTCACCCGCGCGACCCGGTCCACGCTCGATCAGGTCGTCCCCGCCGGCGACGGCGTCACCGTGCGGCACGTGCACGCCGGTCCGTTCGAGGGCCTGACCAAGGCCGAGCTCCCCGGCCAGATGTGCGCGTTCGCGCGCGAGGTGCTGCGCGCCGAGGCCGCGCAGCCCGAGGGCCACTACGACGTGGTGCACTCCCACTACTGGCTCTCCGGGCAGGTCGGCGCGCTCGCCCGCGACCGCTGGGGCGTCCCGCTCGTCCACACCATGCACACGATGGCGAAGGTCAAGAACGAGGCGCTCGCCGAGGGCGACACCCCGGAGCCCGCGGCCCGGATCATCGGTGAGGAGCAGGTCGTCGAGGCCGCCGACATGCTGGTCGCGAACACCGACCTCGAGGCCAAGCAGCTGATCAACCTGTACGACGCGGACCCGGGCCGCCTCGAGGTCGTGCACCCCGGCGTGGACCTGTCGGTCTTCCGGCCGCACGACACCCGCGAGGTCCGGGCCGGGCTCGGCCTGCCGGCCGACGCGGCCGTGCTGCTCTTCGCGGGCCGGATCCAGCCCCTCAAGGCCCCCGACGTGCTGCTGCGTGCGGTCGCCGAGCTGCTCGAGCAGAGCCCGTCGATGCGGTCCCGGCTGGTCGTCCCGGTCGTGGGCGGCCCCTCCGGCAGCGGCCTGGAGCACCCCGAGTCGCTCGCCCAGCTCGCGACCGAGCTCGGCCTCGACGACGTGGTCCGGTTCGTGCCGCCGGTCGCCCAGGACGAGCTCGCGCGCTGGTACGCCGCTGCCACCCTGGTCGCCGTGCCCTCCTACAACGAGTCCTTCGGGCTGGTCGCGGTCGAGGCCCAGGCCACCGGCACCCCGGTCGTCGCCGCCGCGGTGGGCGGCCTCACCACCGTCGTACGCGACGGCAGCAGCGGGCTGCTCGTCGACGGCCACGACCCGCACAGCTGGGCCGCGGCGCTGCGCCGGGTCGTCGAGGACGACGACCTGCGGGTGCGGCTGGAGACCGGCGCGCTCGAGCAGGCGCGGCGGTTCTCCTGGGACCGCACCGCCGAGCGGGTGCTCGAGGTCTACGGCCGGGCCCGCGCCGAGCTGCGGGAGACGGTGTGAGCGACCCCGCGCACGACCCGGCGCAGGTGATCCGCGACCACCTGACCGAGACCGGCGTCGAGTACGACGAGGTCGCCGACGGGGTCTTCTCCTTCGCGCTGCCCGGCGAGAAGAAGCTGCAGACCGCCGTCCGGCTCGACGTCGGGGCGCACGTCCTCGGCGTGCACGCGTTCGTGTGCCGCAAGCCCGACGAGAACCACGAGCGCGTCTACCGCTGGCTGCTCGAGCGCAACCTGCGGATGTACGGCGTCGCGTTCGCCCTCGACCGGCTCGGCGACATCTACCTCGACGGCCGGCTGCCGCTCGCCGCCGTCACCCCCGACGAGCTCGACCGGCTGCTCGGCTCGGTGCTCACCTACGCCGACGAGTCGTTCAACACCATCCTCGAGCTCGGCTTCGCCTCCTCGATCCGCAAGGAGTGGGAGTGGCGCACCCTGCGCGGCGAGCCCACCCACAACCTCGAGGCGTTCCGCGGCTGGCTCGAGGCCGACGACAGTTGAGTCGTGGGTGGTGACCCGTTGAGTCGAGGGTTCGTGCCACGTCGTGGTCAGAACCCTCGACTCGAGTGGTCAGAACCCTCGACTCGACCGTCACGCCGGCGCCGGGACGTCGACGACCGGGCGGGGGCGGGGCTTGCGCCGGGCGACGGCCACGCCGACGAGGGCGAGTGCGCCACCGACGTACGCCATCGGGGGCGGCGCCTCGCCCAGGAACACCACGCCCATGACGATCGTGATCGGCGGGACGAGGTACGTCGTCACGCCGAGGTTGCTGGCACTCATGTGTCGCAGCGCGTAGGCGTAGGTGGTGAAGGCGATCGCGGTCGGGAAGACACCGAGGTAGACGATCCACACGATCGAGGACACCGACGCGGCGGCGGTCTCGTCGGCCAGCCGGCCCGCGAACGGCAGGCAGGAGATCGCGCCGACGGTGCACGCCAGCCAGACGACGTGGATCGCGGGGAGCCGGGCGACCAGCGGCTTCTGGAGGATCAGGCTGATCGAGTAGACGACCGCCGAGACCAGGCACAGGACGACGCCGAGCACGTCGTTGCCGCCGTCGGCGGACCCGGACGTCGAGAGGCTGATCAGCCCGACGCCGCTGAACGCGAGCGCGAGGCCGAGCCCGAGGTAGAGCGTGAACCGCTCGTGCAGGAACACCGCGGCCAGCAGGGCGATCAGCACCGGCGAGACCTGGATCAGCATCGCGGCGGTGCCGGCGTCGACGCGCCGCTCACCGGCGTTGAGCGCGACGTTGTAGACGCCGAACCAGAGCACGCCGATCAGCACGATCGACACCCACTCGCGGCCGGTCGGCCGGGGCAGCCCGCGGCTGAGCGCGGCGACGCCGAGGCAGACCGAGCCGACGAGCAGCCGCCCGAGGGTCAGCGCGCCCGGGGAGAAGTCCTCGCCGAGGTGCCGGATCGCCACGAACGCGGACGCCCAGAACACCAGCGTCACCGCGACGGCCGTCACCGGCATCCAGGTGGGCGGGCTCGTCGCGGGGGCGCGGTCCGCAGCCGTCGTACTCGTCACCTGCCAAGAGTAGGGACCGGCACCGACCTCGGACACGCGGAAATCGGACGTCGAGGCGCGATCCACCGCCATGTCAGGATCGCACGGTGACGGATCGGACGCCGGAGCAGCTCGCAGACCTGCTCGCCGACACCTACGACGCGTTCACGGCGCACGTGACCGGCCTGGCGCCGGCCGGGCTCGAGCAGCCCACCCGCGCCCCCGCCTGGAACGTGCGGCAGCTGCTCTTCCACCAGCTCCTCGACGCCCAGCGCGCGCTGGTCGCGCTCGCGACGCCGGCGAGCGGCGAGCCGGACGTCGACGACGTCACCTACTGGCGTCCGTTCCTGCCGTCCGGGGGCGGCGACGACGCGGCGCACGCCCGGTTCGTGGTCGCCGTCGCCGACGCGTACGACGGCCCGCGGGGTCTCCTCGCCCAGTGGACCGCGACCGCGGGCGCCGCCGGGCACGCGGCGCGCGCCGCCGACCCGGAGGGCCGGATCGCGACGCAGGGGCACGTGCTGACGGTGCCGGACTTCGTGTCCACGCTCCTCGTCGAGGCGACCATCCACCTGCTCGACGCGCACGGCGCCCCGCCGCCGGCCGCGGTCGCGCACACCCGCCGGGTGCTCGAGGCGATCGACGGCGAACCCCTTCCGCCCGGTTCCGACGCGGAGGTCGTCCGGCTCCGGTAGGGTCCGGGCGCGGCCTCGGGACGCTGTTCGTCCACAAACGGAAGGTCGGCATGCCCCGTCTCGCCCTCGCCTCGCTCGCCGCGGCCGCCCTCGGGCTGGCCCTGGTCCCCCTCACCGGCGCCTCGACCTCCGCGGTCGCGGACGAGGGGACCGTCACGATGAGCGGCACGGCCTACCAGTTCAACACCGTCCACACGATGCTCGCGGGCGCGACCATCCACGTCCTCGAGGACGAGGGCCTCACGACCACCGTCGCCGACGACGGGACCTACGCCCTGGAGGTGCCCGACCACGCCGAGGTGACGCCGTACATCACCAAGGACGGCTACGGGACGATCTACCTGCAGACCTTCAGCACCGACGGCCAGGACCTCGTCAACGTCAACTTCCAGACCCCCACCCTCGGGGTGCGCGACCTGCTCGCGCTGGTGCTCGACATCGACACCGACGAGGCGGGCTACCCCGCGCAGTGCGCCGTGGTCAGCACGGTGAGCACCAAGCAGGTCCGGGGCGTGACCTACCAGCAGTTCATCGACTGGGGCGCCCACGGCGTCGCCGGCGTCCAGGCGCACATCACCCCCGAGGCCGGCCAGCGGACCTACTTCAACGAGAGCGTCATCCCCGACCGGACCCAGACCGAGACGTCCTCGGACGGCGGCGTCGTCTGGACCGAGATCCCGGCCGGCGACTACACGCTCTCCGCCGAGGGCGCCGGCTCCGCGTGGCCCGACGTGCACGTGAAGTGCGCCGACGGGCGCATCGTCAACGCCAACCCGCCCTGGGGCCTCAACCAGCTGGCCACCACCGTGCCGACCAAGGTGCGCGCGGGCTGGCAGGCCGACCGGCGGGGTACGCCGACGCTGAGCCGCCTCACGGTCGACAAGGTGCCCACGCAGGTGCTGCCGGAGGCGGCCGTCGAGAACGGCGAGACGATCGACTACCGCGGGGTGGTGACGGTCTCCTGCTCCGGTGCCGGGTGCTTCGCGCCGCGGACCACGCCGGGCAGCATGAAGAAGCCCGTCGACCTGATGAAGCTGCTCGGTCCCGCGGCGGTGAAGAAGCTCAAGCCCGGCCGGACCCTCGAGGTCAGCCTCGCCGTGCCCGGCTACAACGCCCGGGTCGACCGGTGGAGGATCGGCAAGCACGGCACGCCCAGCCGCACCACGGCCTGCATCCCGCTGGGCTGGAGCGCCGAGCAGCCGACCTGCTGAGACTCGCGGTCGCTACGGCGCGAGGCGGCGGACGCGGAGCACGCAGGTCAGCATCGGCAGCGTGAACTCGCCCCGGGCGGTCTCGGGCCGCCCGCCGAGGTAGGCGCGCACCCGGTCCAGCACGGCGGTTCGCTCCGCCTCCGGCATGACGAGCATCCCCGCACGCGTCGCCAGGGTGGCGACGAGGGAGTCCGCGGTACGGCGCTGCCCGTGGGGGAGCTCGGCGCGTTCCGGTGACTCGAACCGGGCGACCTGCCCGGCGCCCGGGAGGTGGGCCCCGGCCGTCGCGGCTCGCCAGCTGCTGAGGGTGTCGCGGGGTCCGACGGCCGCCGGTCCGGCGACCTGCTCGAGCCCGGCGACCCAGCCGACGCGGTCGTCGAGGACGTTCCAGAGCCCGGCGAGGGTGCCGCCGGGAGCGAGGACGCGTGCGATCTCCGGGCCGGCGGCGTCCATGTCGAACCAGTGCAGGGCATTGCCGGCGACCACGGCATCCACGGACCCGTCCGGCAGCGGCACCGCCTCCGCGCTGCCCGCCAGGGCGCGGACGGTCGGCAGCGCCCGGCGCAGCTCGGCCAGCATCGCCGGGTCCGGCTCGACCGCGACGACCTCGGCGACATCAACGCCGAGGGCGAGCAGCGTCGCGGTCAGCTTGCCCGTCCCGGCACCGAGGTCGAGCACGCGCGGACCGGGTGCGGCCGCGAGCGCCCAGCGGACCGCCTCCCGTGCGTAGTCGGGCCGGTGCTCGGCGTACGCGCCCGCGGCCGTGCCGAACGACGAGCCGAGGTCCCGCGGTCCGCCGTGCGCCACGCGTCGCCTCAGAGATCCAGCTTGTAGCCGAGCCCGCGGACGGTGACGAGGTACTTCGGCTCGCCCGGGTCGGGCTCGATCTTGGCGCGCAGCCGCTTGACGTGGACGTCGAGGGTCTTGGTGTCGCCGACGTAGTCGGAGCCCCACACCCGGTCGATGAGCTGGCCGCGGGTGAGCACCCGGCCGGGGTTGCGCAGGAACATCTCGAGGAGCTCGAACTCCTTGAGCGGCAGCTTCTGCTGCTGGCCGTCGACGGTCACGACGTGCCGCTCGACGTCCATCCGCACCGGCCCGGCCTCGAGCGCGGCCGGGGCGAGCTCCGGCTCCTGGCCGCGCCGCAGGACGGCGCGGATGCGGGCGACCAGCTCGCGCGGCGAGTAGGGTTTGGTGACGTAGTCGTCGGCGCCGAGCTCGAGGCCGACGACCTTGTCGACCTCGTCGTCCTTGGCGCTCACCATGATCACCGGGACGCTCGAGGTCTGCCGGATCTGGCGGCACACCTCGGTGCCGGGGATGCCCGGGAGCATCAGGTCGAGCAGCACGATGTCGGCGCCGTTGCGGTCGAACTCGGTGAGCGCGGCGTTGCCGTCCGCGGCGATCGCGACCTCGAAGCCCTCCTTGCGCAGCATGTAGGCGAGAGCGTCGCTGTAGCTCTCTTCGTCCTCGACGACGAGTACCCGGGTCACCGGCCTGCCTCCTGGTTCCGTGCCTCTGCTGATCGGGCCGAGACGTAGCGGGGCAAGGTCAGTGTGAAGGTCGACCCCTGCCCCTCGACGGACCACACGCGGACGTCGCCGCCGTGGGTTGCCGCCACGTGCTTGACGATGGACAGGCCGAGCCCGGTGCCACCGGTGGAGCGGTGCCGGGCCGGGTCGACCCGGTAGAACCGCTCGAAGATGCGGTCGATCTCGCCCGCCGGGATGCCGATGCCCTGGTCGACGACCGAGATCTCGACCATGTCGTCCTCGACCTTGGTCGAGACCAGGACGGTCGCGTCCGGCTCGGAGTAGGACACCGCGTTGGCGACCAGGTTGGCGACCGCGGCCATCACCTGCTCCTCGTTGCCGAACACCTCGAGGTGCGGCACCCCGCCGGTCACCACTGAGATCCGCTTGGCGTCGGCGTCGATCGCGCTGGTGTCGACGGCGATCTTGATGACCTCGTCGATGTCGACGGCGATCGGGTGGTCCAGCGGCTCGTCGCCCTGGAGCCGGGAGAGCTCGATGACCTGCTGCACCAGCCGGGAGAGCCGGTCGCTCTCGGTGAGCATCCGGTGGGAGAACCGCTTGACCGCCTCCGGGTCGCCCGCGGCGTCGTGGACCGCCTCGGCCAGCAGGCGGATGGCACCGACCGGCGTCTTGAGCTCGTGGCTGACGTTGGCGACGAAGTCCCGGCGTACCGCCTCGACCCGCCGCTCGCGGGTCCGGTCCTCGACCAGCGCCAGCACCAGCCGGGCGCCCAGCGGGGCGACCCGGGCGGTGACGTGCCGCGGGGACGACGCGGGGCGGTCCATGAGCAGTTCGGTCTCGCGGATCTGGCCGTCGCGGCGCACCTGGTGGACCAGGTCGGCGAGCTCGGTGGAGGCCAGCGCGGTGCCCCGCACCAGGCCCATGGCGTACGCCGGCGCGGAGGCCTTGAGCACGACGTCGGAGTCGTCGACGAGGACCGCGCTGCTGCGCAGCACGGAGAGCACGGTCGCCACGCCGTCGGGCACCGCCGGCTCCTCGATGGGCGGCGAGGGGTGCTGCTGGCGGTCGCTGACGTGCCACGCGAGCACGGCGCCGCCGGCGACAACGGCTCCGATGAGCGCGGCGACGAACGCCTGCGTCGTCGGATCCACGCTTGAATGGTACGAGTGATTTCACCCGGGGTTCGCCAGGAGCCGCCGGGCTTCGGGATGTTCACCCCCCGTTCACGCTCAGTACGGGGTGTGCCATCTGCTCCGCCTAGGCTCTGTCCCATGCGACAGGCCTTCCACGAGCAGCTCGACGCCATCTTCCAGGACCTCGCCGGCATGTGCGGCGACGTCGAGGAGGCGGTGCGGCTGGCGACGGCGGCCCTGCTGACCGGCGACTCCTCGCTCGCCGAGAAGGTGATCAGCAGCGACGCCGCGATCGACCACGAGCGGGAGCAGATCGAGGACTCCGCGTTCATGCTCCTCTCGCTGCAGCAGCCGGTCGCGAGCGACCTGCGCACCGTGGTCGCCGCCCTGCGGATGGTCAGCGACCTCGAGCGGATGGGCGACCTCTCCGTGCACGTCGCCAAGATCGCGCGGCTCCGGGTCCCGAACCTCGCCGTCCCCGAGCCGATGCGCCCCACGGTGGCCCGGATGGCCGAGGTCGCCGAGGAGATGTGCCGCCGCACCGCGTCGGTCATCACCGACCGCGACGTGGACGGCGCCCGCGAGCTCGCCCTCGCCGACGAGGAGATGGACGGGCTGCGCCGGGCCACCTTCGCTGAGATGCTCTCGGCCGACTGGGAGCACGGGGTCGAGGCGGCCATCGACGTCGCCCTGCTCGGCCGCTACTACGAGCGGATCGCCGACCACGCCGTCTCGGTCGCGAACCGGATCGTGTTCGTGGTCACCGGCGAGACGCCGTACGCCGTGGAGGTCTGAGCCGCTCCGGGGCGGTAGTCCCTGACGTTCTCGCCCCTGGGCGGGCGGTCCGAGGGCCGGAAGGTCAGGGACTATCCCGGTGGCGCGGGTGTCAGCGGCCCTGGTTGGCGACGGCGGCGGCAGCGGCCGCGGCGGCCTCGGGGTCGAGGTAGCGGCCGCCGGGGACGGTCGGGCGCATCTGGTCGTCGAGCTCGTAGACCAGCGGCATGCCGGTGGGGATGTTGAGCCCGGCGATGTCCTCGTCGCTGATCTGGTCGAGGTGCTTGACCAGGGCGCGCAGGCTGTTGCCGTGGGCGGCGACCAGGGTGGTGCGGCCGGCGCGCAGGTCGGGGACGATCGAGGACTCCCAGTAGGGCAGGAACCGCGCGATCACGTCCTTGAGGCACTCGGTGCGCGGGAGCTCGTCGCCGAGGTCGGCGTACTGCGGGAGCCCGGCCTGCGACCACTCGCTGTCGTCGGAGATCGGCGGCGGCGGGGTGTCGAAGGAGCGGCGCCAGAGCATGAACTGCTCCTCGCCGTACTGCTCGAGCGTCTCCTTCTTGTTCTTGCCCTGGAGGTCGCCGTAGTGCCGTTCGTTGAGCCGCCACGAGCGGCGCACCGGGATCCAGTGCCGGTCGGCGACGTCGAGCGCCATCGCGGCGGTGTTGATCGCCCGGCGCAGCAGCGAGGTGTGGAGCACGTCGGGCAGCAGGCCCGACTCGCGGATCAGCTCGCCGCCGTGCAGGGCCTCGGCGCGACCCTTGTCGTTGAGGGGGACGTCGACCCAGCCGGTGAAGAGGTTCTTGGCGTTCCACTCGCTCTCGCCGTGGCGGAGCAGGACCAGCGTGTGGGTCATCGCAGCGACTCCGATCCGTGTCGGCTCAGTTTTCGGCGGGCTCGGCGGACTCGACCGTGCAGTTCTCCTCGGCCGAGGAGCCGTCGCCGGACTCGTCGAGGCCCTCGTACTCGTGGCACGGGGGCAGCACCGGCACGTCGATGTCGACGCTCTCGCCGTTGTCGAAGCCGATGGTGAGGTTCACGAAGGCGCCGGAGGCGATCTGGTCGCCGGTGAGCACGACGCCGCCGTCGGTGGCGAGGTTGACCAGCCCACCCGCGGGGACCTCGACGGGCTGGAAGTCCTCCGCCTTGATGTCGCTGTCGTCGCCGGAGCCCTCGATCGAGGAGACCGTCGCGGGCTCGGTCTGGTCGTTGTTGGCGAACGAGGCGATGAAGGTGCCCGAGCCGTCCTGGCCGGAGACGACGACGGCGCCGAGGACGTCGACCATCGCGTCGCGGTCGTTGACGCCCGCCGCGGGGGTGTAGGGCCGGTCGGTGGCGTAGCCGAAGCCGCAGGAGGACAGCGTGGTGGCGAGCGCGACCACCCCGGTCGCGGCGAGCACGCGGGCGGACAGGCGAAGCTGCATGGTGGGGACCTTCACGGGTCGACGGCGGTGCGGACGACAGCCTAGCGGTCGCCGACCCGGCTCAGGCGCCGGGTCAGGGGCCCGTCAGCGGCGCAGGCCGACGCTGTCGCCGACGACCAGCATCACCGCGACGTCGACGACCACCCAGGCCAGGGCGAGCACCAGCAGACGGGTCGCGCCGACCCGCAGGGCCAGGCGCAGCGGCAGGTGCCGGAACCCGTCCTCGTGGTCGGCGACCAGGCCGGGCAGGGCGCACAGGACGTGCACGCCGACGCCGAGCAGGGCGGCGAGCGCGACCATCGACCACGCGGGCGGGCCGCCGGTCGCGTCACCGCCCCAGCCGCCGTACGAGAGGAAGACGGGGTAGAGGCCGTAGGCGACGGCCCACGGCACCCAGGAGAGCAGGCCGCGGCGCAACACGTAGTTGCCGGCCAGGCCCACGGCGACCGACGCGAGGTACGCCGCCCCGGCCGTCACGCCGTTCTGGATCGAGAGCGGGACGACGAGCAGCACGCCGCAGATGAGCGCGAACCAGGCGGTGCCGGGGTCGAGGTAGCCGTCGGCGATCGGCTTGCCGCTCGGCAGCCGGGTCGCGTCGCGCCGGCGGTCGACGAGGTCGTTGTGCCAGCCGAGCACCGCCTGGCCGACCAGCACCGTCCCCAGGACCAGGAGCACCTCGCGACCGGGGCGCCCGCTCAGGGCGGCGGCGAGGGCGAGCCCGCCGGCCGTGAGGACCGCCTGGCGGGGGTGCGCGGCGCGCAGGAGCAGGACCGGCGTGGTGTGGCCGAGGGTGCGGCGACGCTCGGGCGAGGGCCGGGGCGGCTCGGTGGTGGTCTCGGTGGTGGTCTCGGCAGTCGCCTCGGCCGCCGGGGGCTCGGCGACGGCGGCTGCCGACCCCGCGCCCGGTCCTGAGGCGGGCGCGGACGACTCCGGCGCGGCGTCCGGCACGGTGGCGACGCTCTTGCGGCGACGGAGGGTCGGGGACACATCCGCAGTATCTGCCAGACCGCCGCGGAAGGGGAGGGTTCGGCCCCACCGGAGCGTCGCCACCACACCCACCCCGGATCTGTCAAGCCCGGATTGTGCCCCTGACCTGCACAAACGCGACCGGGCCACGCTCAGCAACGTGTTAGAATGTTCACCTAGGAAGGGGTACCTGACATATGACTTTCACTGTCGGCGAGACGGTTGTTTACCCGAATCACGGGGCCGCGATCATCGAGGACATCGAGATGCGGACCATCAAGGGGGAGGACCGGGAGTACCTCGTACTCCGCATCGTCGCCCAACAGGACCTCGTGGTCCGGGTGCCTGCGTGCAACCTCGATCTGGTCGGAGTCCGCGACGTCGTCGACAAGGCCGGTCTCGACCGGGTGTTCGACGTCCTCCGTGCCGCGCACGTCGAGGAGCCGACCAACTGGTCGCGCCGCTACAAGGCCAACCTGGAGAAGCTGCACAGCGGCGACGTCATGAAGGTCGCCGAGGTCGTGCGCGATCTGTGGCGGCGTGAGCGTGACCGCGGGCTGTCGGCCGGCGAGAAGCGGATGCTGGCCAAGGCGCGCCAGATCCTCGTCTCCGAGCTGGCCCTGGCCGAGCACACCAACGAGGACAAGGCCGAGGCCCTCCTCGACGAGGTGCTCGCCTCCTGATCCGGCTGACGAGGCCCCCGGTCGATCCGGGGGCCTCGTCGCATTTGTCGTCGCACTTGTCGGCACATCTGTCGTCGCCTCTGCCGGGACCCGCTTGGTCGGCTCCCGGGGGACGTCATACGTTGTGGTCGCCATGACGACCGACCCGTACGACGTCCCGGAGCGGGCCGCCGCCCTCGGGCTCGTCGTCGACGAGGACCGCGGGGCGCTGCCCTACGCGCTCGTGCACGGCGAGTCGCTGGTCGCGGCCGCCGCCTGGGCGCTGGGCGAGGCCGGGGTCACCCCGGTCGACACGGGTACGCCGTGGGCCGAGCTCGTCGAGGCCGAGCTGCCGCTGGTGCTCCACGACCCCCTGTGCCCGATGACGCCGCCCGACTTCATCGCCGGCTGCGTCGACCACGCGACGGCGCACGCCTGCGTGGTCGTCGGCGTCCGCCCGGTGACCGACACGGTCAAGGTCGTGGCGGACGGGTTCGTGGGCGAGACGCTCGACCGCACCGGCCTGGTCGCCGTCGCCTCCCCGGTGGTGCTGCCGCCGGCGGTGGTCGCCGCCCTCGACGGCCCGCCGTCGAGCGACCTTGTCGCGCTGGTGGCCGAGCTGCGCCGGCGGTACCCGGTCGAGCTGGTCGAGGCGCCGCCGTACGCCCGCCGGGTCGGCAGCGAGGAGGACCTGCGGGTCCTCGAGGCGCTCACCGCGACCTGAGCGGTCCGAGCGACCTGAGCGGGCTACGCCAGCCGCAGCGCCAGCTCGAGGTCCTCGGGGAAGGTGATCTTGAGGTTGCGCGGGCTGCTCGGCACCGCCGCGACCGGCAGGTCGGTGTAGCGCGCCCAGCAGCCCGCGGTGTCGGTGCCGTCGAAGCCGTCCTGCTCGGCGCGGGCGTACGCCGCCAGCAGCTCGGGGGCGCGGAACGCCTGCGGCGTCTGGACGCCGTCCAGCTCCGGCGGCAGGGTCCGCCCGGCCAGGTCGAGCAGCCCGGGGAGCCGGACGCAGGGCAGCGCGCCGCCGTGCTCGCGGGCGGCGGCGATGGTCGCCTCGAAGAGCGCCGGCCCGGCCAGCGGCCGCGCGCCGTCGTGGATGGCGACCACGTCGACCGTGCCGGCCTCGATCTCCGGGCGCAGCGCCTGGAGGGCGTGCCACTCCGACGCGTGCCGGGTGGGGCCGCCGTCGACGACACCGACCTCACCACCGCCCAGGTGCGGCGCGAGGGCCTCGGCCACCCGGTCGTCCTCGCCGGGGCGGACGACCACGAGCACCCGTCGTACGTCCTCCAGGGCGAGCGCGTCCCGGACCGACCAGGCCAGGACGGGCTTGTCGCCGAGCGCGAGGAGGACCTTGTTGGCGCCGGCGCCAACGCGCTGCCCGGCACCGGCGGCGAGGATCACGACGGCTGCGGGCACCTGGGGAGTTTTTCATGGTTGTTACACGGCGAAACAGCGGCTTGACAGTGCACCCCTACGTTCGGCGTACCAGGAAGGGGCACGCATGGAGTGGCAGCCTGTCTGCCGGGTGGCCGAGCTCGAGGTCGAGCGGGGCGCGACGGCGCTCGTGCACGGGCAGGCGATCGCGATCTTCCGGACCCAGGACGACCAGGTCTACGCGCTCGGCAACCACGACCCGTTCGCCAAGGCCTCGGTGATCGCCCGGGGGATCGTCGGGGTCCGCGACGGCGTGCCGTTCGTGGCCTCGCCGGCGCACAAGCACGCGTTCGACCTGCGCAGCGGCAGGTGCCTCGACGACGAGCACGTCTCGATCCCCGCGTACGACGTGCGCGTGGACGAGGGGGTGGTCCTGGTCGGCCACCGCAAGCACGCCGCGGTCTGATCTTTCCCGTTCAATTGCTCGGTCCGGTACCGGTCTACTCGCGGGAAACCGGGCCGGACCGAGCAATTGAACGGAACCGACCAGCTCAGCCCGGCCCAGGCAGGACCTGACCCCTCAGGGGGCGAGCAGCAGCGCGGTGGCGATCGCGGCCACGCCCTCGCCGCGGCCGGTGAGCCCCAGCCCGTCGGTCGTGGTGGCGGAGACCGACACCGGGGCGCCGACGGCGGCGCCGAGCGCGGCCTCGGCCTCGGCCCGCCGGGCACCGAGCCGCGGACGGTTGCCGACGACTTGTACGGCGACGTTGCCGATCTCGTAGCCGGCCGCCCGCACGCGGGCTGCGGTCTCGGCGAGCAGCGCCGCGCCGGAGGCGCCGGCCCAGGCCGGGTCGGAGGTGCCGAAGTTAGAGCCGAGGTCGCCGAGGCCGGCCGCCGACAGCAGCGCGTCGCAGGCGGCGTGGGCGGCCACGTCGGCGTCCGAGTGTCCCTCGAGCCCGGCCGGCTCGTCGGGCCAGGACAGCCCCGCGAGGTGCATCGGGACCCCCTCGACGAGCCGGTGGACGTCGGTGCCGATGCCGATCCGGGGCGCAGATGTCACGGAATGATCATGCCCGAGCGCTCCGGCCCCGGGGTCTGACGGCCACAATCGGTCGGGTGACCACCTCCCGCGGCCCCTGGGCGCTGGCCGGCGTCGTCGCCGGCTACGCCGGGCTGGCGACGAGCTACTGCGTCGCGAGCCTGGCGACGGCGCACGGCTCCGCGGTCGTCGCCGTCGCGGACCTGGTGATCCGCGAGACCCCCGGGCCGGCCGCCGAGCAGGCGATCCAGCTCTTCCGGCACCACGACAAGACCGCCCTCGTCATCGGCGTCCTCGTCATCCTGACCGCGCTCTTCGCCTGGGCCGGAGTGCTCGCACGCCGCGGCTGGGCCGGTCCCCTGGTCGTGTACGGCGTGCTCGCGCTCGTCGGCGTCGTCGCCGTCGCCACCCAGCGCGGCGAGTCGCCCGTCGAGTACGTCGCCCTCGCGGTCGGGCTGCTGACCTGGATCGGCGCCCTGGCGCTCATGACCGGTCCGCTCCGCAGCCCGGCACCGGTGGCCGCCTCGGAGCCGGCCCCCGGCAGCACCCGCCGGGGCTTCCTGCTGCGCGTCGGCGCGGTCGCCGTGGTCGCCGTGGCGGTGGGGGCGGCCGGCCGGGCGGTCGGCGCCAGCCGGCGCCAGGTCGAGCAGGCCCGCCGGCTGCTGCGGCTCCCGGGCATCACGAAGCCCGAGCCGCCGGCCGGCTCCTCGGTCGGCGTACCGGGGATGCCGCCGTGGGAGACGCCGAACGACGAGTTCTACCGGATCGACACGGCGATCGTGGTCCCTGCCGTCGAGCCCGACGGCTGGCGGCTGCGGATCCACGGCCTGGTCGACCGCGAGGTCGAGCTGAGCTACCAGGACCTCGTCGACCAGCAGGACACCGAGGCGTGGGTGACGATCTGCTGCGTCTCGAACGAGGTCGGCGGCGACCTGATCGGCAACGCGTGGTGGGGCGGGGTCCGGATCGCGGAGCTGCTGCGGCGGGCCGGCGTGCAGGGCGGCGCCGACGCGGTCCTGCAGACCTCCGCCGACGGCTGGACGTGCGGCACGCCGCTCGCCGTCCTGACCGACGACCGGGACGCGATGCTGGCGATCGCGATGAACGGGGAGCCCTTGCCGATCGAGCACGGCTTCCCGGTGCGGACGATCGTGCCGGGGCTCTACGGCTACGTCTCGGCGTGCAAGTGGGTGGTGGACCTCGAGGTGACGCGGTTCAGCGAGATCTCGGCGTACTGGACCGAGCGCGGCTGGTCCGAGCTCGGCCCGGTCAAGATGTCCTCGCGCATCGACGTCCCCCGCGACGGCGGCGACGTCGCGGCGTCCGGCGGGCGGGTCGCCGGGGTCGCCTGGGCGCAGCACACCGGCATCGCCGGCGTCGAGGTGTCGGTGGACGAGGGCGACTGGCAGCCCGCCGAGCTGGCCCGGGTGCCGAGCGCCGACACCTGGGTGCAGTGGGCGGCGACCATCGACGTCGAGCCGGGCGACCACACGGTGCGGGTGCGGGCCACCGACGAGGACGGGCTGGTGCAGACCGGCGAGTCCCAGGACGTGGTGCCCGACGGCGCGACAGGCTGGCACTCGGTCCGGTTCACGGCCACCGGGTGAGGTGCCCGGCGGAGAGGTGCCCGGCGGACAGCTGAGGGAGACGGCGATGGGTGACTTCACCGAGCGCACGGGTGTGGCCCTGGTGGTCGGCGGCAGCGGCGGCATCGGGCTGGCCGTCACGCGGCTCCTCGCCGAGCGCGGGTCCGACGTCGTGGTGACCTACCGCTCCCGCCCGGACGCCGCCGACGGTGCGGTGGAGGTCGTCCGCGAGCGGGGCGGCCACGCGGCGTCGTACGCCCTCGACCTGGCCGCGCCCACCGCCGCCGAGGACGCGGCCCGCGTCGTCGAGGCGGCGGCCGCGCACGGCGGGATCCACACGCTGGTGCACGCCGCCGGCCCGGACGTTCCGATGGTGCACCTCTCGACGGTGGCCCCCGCCGCGATGGCCGCGCAGCTGGCGGCGGACGCGGCCGGGTTCTTCGCCGTCGTGCAGCCCGCGCTGCCGCACCTGCGCGCCGCGGGCGGGTCGGTGGTCGCGGTCAGCACCGCCGCCACCAGCCGGTTCCCCGTGCGGGACGGCCTGTCGTCGGTGCCCAAGGCGGCGGTCGACGCGATGGTCCGGGCGCTCGCCGCCGAGGAGGGGCGGTACGGCGTACGCGTGAACGCCGTGGGACCCGGGATGCTCGTCGACGGGATGGCGGCGCGGCTGATCGACTCCGGCGAGCTGTCCGAGGAGGCGCTGGCGGTGACCCGGCGCAACATCCCGATGCGGCGGTTCGGCACCGCCCACGACGTCGCCGAGGCGGTCTGCTTCCTCGCCTCCGACCGGGCCGGGTTCGTCACCGGCCAGAAGCTGGACGTCGACGGGGGCTACGGGGTGTAGGGCAAGGGGTCCGGCCATGAAACACACGCCTGGACGACGAAGTTTCATCGTCCAGGCGTGAGTTTCATCGGCCGGCCGATGAAACTCTCCGGCGCGCGACCACCGGCTACGGCAGCGGGTGGGCGTCGTCGTGGATCACGTAGACAGTGCCGCCGGAGGCGGGGACCCAGGCGTCCTCGAACTGGCCCCGGTCGTAGGTACGCCGGACGGTGCGGTCGTTCGGCGCGGCGGGGTCGTTGACGACGACGTCACCGGAGCGGGTGAACCCGGCGATCACGACGAGGTGCCCGTTGCTGGACGAGATCGGGGCGCCGGTCAGCTCGCCGGGCCCGAACGCGATCGAGGCCACGAGCGGGATCCCGGCCTTCACGTACGGCTCGGCCTCGCGCAGCGACCGCAGCCGGGTCACGAAGGCGTGCCCGGCCAGCGCGGCGGCGTACGCGGTGTTGAACGGCCAGTTGCCCGTGCCGTCGTACTCGTAGTCGTAGGTCATCCGGGCGGCGTGGTCGACCCACGGGTCGGTGTGCCCGGTGCCGACCCAGGCGTACGCCGCCGGCCGCGGCAGCGCGTCGTAGTAGCCCAGCACCATGGAGGTCGAGGTCGGCGAGCACCACGCCTCACCGCCGCCGCCGTACTGCGGGAGCTCGCCGGAGTGGATCATCTGGGAGTACCGCGGCACGTCGAGCACGACGCCGCGTGCGACCCCCGGCCGCGAGGTCGCGACGTCGTCGACGTCGGGCAGCCGCGAGGCGACGGCGCCCACCGCGTCCACCGAGGGCGAGGCCGCCTGGCCGGCGGCCCGCACCAGGGTCACCCGCAGCTGGTACGACGTCACGCCGCCCGGCACCTGCCAGGTGTCGACGTTCACCGAGCCGAGGTCGTCGGCCTGGCCCGAGGACGTGGTGCGGTGGAGGTAGCGGTCGCCGGCCGCCCAGACGGCGAGCGTGTCCCAGCTCGAGGTGGTCGAGCCGTGCCGGCCGCGCACCTCGACCCGGACCGAGCTGTGGCCGGGCGTCCGCGCCGACCACGACGCGATCAGCTGGGTGAGCGCGAACCCGGGGGCCGCCCACGGAGAGGTCCACCTGCCGGTGTCGGCGTCGTCGAGGGTGAGCCGGCCACCGGTGACCCGGAGCCCCTGCGAGGTCCCGGCGCGCAGCTCGGCCGGCGCGTCCCACGCGAGGTGGTCGATGCGACGCGCGGCGACGGCGGCGGACCCCGTCGCGGACGCCTCGACCGTGACGAGCGGCACCAGCAGCAGGGAGGCGAGGATCGCGGATGTCAGGCGTGGCACTCCCGAACTCTAGAATCAGCGGGTGACCTTCAGGCTGTACGACACTGCGACCCGCGAAGTCCGTGACTTCGTCCCCCTCGAGGAGGGGAAGGCGGGTCTCTACGTCTGCGGTCTGACGGTGCAGTCCGAGCCGCATGTGGGGCACGTCCGCTCCGCGGTCAACTTCGACGTGCTCCAGCGCTGGCTGCGCCACCGCGGCTACGACGTGACGTTCATCCGCAACGTCACCGACATCGACGACAAGATCCTGATGAAGTCCGCCGAGCAGGGCATCGCCTGGTACGAGCTCGCCTACCGGATGCAGCGCCAGCTCACCTGGGCCTACGACGCGCTCAACGTCGCGCCGCCGACCTACGAGCCGGCCGCCACCGGGCACGTGCCCGAGATGATCGTGCTGATCCAGGAGCTGGTCGCCAAGGGGCACGCGTACGCCGCGGAGGACGGCTCGGGCGACGTCTACTTCGACGTGCGGTCCTGGCCGCAGTACGGCGAGCTGACCCGCCAGCGCATCGAGGACATGGCCGCCGCCGAGGACGCCGACCCGCGCGGCAAGCACGACCCGCGCGACTTCGCGCTGTGGAAGGGCTGGAAGAAGGAGTCGGAGCCCGAGACCGCCGCCTGGCCGAGCCCGTGGGGCCCTGGCCGTCCGGGCTGGCACATCGAGTGCTCGGCGATGGCCGGCAAGTACCTCGGCCCGGCCTTCGACATCCACGGCGGCGGCGTCGACCTGCGCTTCCCCCACCACGAGAACGAGCAGGCCCAGTCCCGCGCGGCCGGCCGGCCGTTCGCGTCGTACTGGATGCACAACGCCTGGATCACCACCGCCGGCGAGAAGATGAGCAAGTCGCTCGGCAACTCGCTGACGATCCCGGCCGTGCTGGAGCGCTACCGCGGCATCGAGCTGCGCTACTACCTCCTCGCCGCGCACTACCGCAGCCACGTCGAGTTCAGCTTCGAGGCGCTCGACGAGGCGGCGGCCGGCTTCCGCCGGGTCGAGGCGTTCCTGGAGCGGGCCGGCGAGGCCGCGGCCGGCGAGCTGCCTGACGCCTTCGCGGCGGCGATGGACGACGACCTCGGCACGCCCGCCGCGCTCGCGGTGCTCTTCGACACCGTCCGCGACGGCAACCGCGCCGACGACCCGACGCCGCAGGCCGCCCAGGTCCGCGCGATGCTCGACGTGCTCGGCCTCGACCCCGCCGACCCGGCGTGGACGACGGTCGGCGGCCAGGACCACCGGCTCACCGAGGCGGTCGACGTCCTCGTCACCGCCCTCCTCGAGCAAGGCGGCCGGCATCGAGGTCGAGGACACCCCCGACGGCCCGAAGTGGTCACTAGACGCAGGGAGCCTTTCCTAGTCATGCCAGGCAACAGCCAGCGCAAGGGCGCGATCCGCAAGAGCAGCAAGGGCAACCCGACCGCCGGGTCGGGCGGCCGGGTGCGCCGCGGCCTGGAGGGGAAGGGCCCGACGCCGAAGGCGAAGGACCGGCCCTACCACCAGGCCCACAAGGACGCGAAGCGCGCGGAGAAGCAGGCTGCCGCCCGCCGTACCAAGCGCAGGACCGGCAACGAGGCCGAGTGGGTCGCGGGGCGCAACTCGGTCGTCGAGGCGCTGCGCGCCGGCGTCCCGGTCACCGGCCTCTATGTCGCCGACGGGGTCGAGCGCGACAACCGGCTCCGCGAGGCGTTCGCCGCCGCCGCGGACCGCGGCCTCAACATCCAGCAGGTCACCAAGGGCGAGCTCGACCGGATGACCGGAGGGGCCGTGCACCAGGGCCTCGCCGCCCGGGTCCCGCCCTACGAGTACGCCCACCCGGACGACCTCCTCACCGCGGCCGCCGACGCCGGCGAGCCCCCGCTCGTCGTCGCCCTCGACTCCGTGACCGACCCGCGCAACCTCGGAGCGGTCGTGCGCAGCGCGGCCGGGTTCGGCGCGCACGGCGTGCTCGTCCCCGAGCGGCGCTCGGCCGGCATGACCGCCTCGGCCTGGAAGACCAGCGCGGGCGCGGCCGCGCGGCTGCCGGTCGCGCAGGCCGTCAACCTGGTCCGCCAGCTCAAGGCCTACCAGGACGCGGGCTGCATGGTCATCGGCCTGGCCGCCGACGGCGACGTCAGCCTCCCCGACCTCGAGCTCGGGGACGGCCCGCTCGTCGTCGTGGTCGGCTCCGAGGGCAACGGGCTGTCGCGGCTGGTGCGGGAGACCTGCGACCAGCTGGTGTCCATCCCGATGGTGTCCTCGCTCGAGTCCCTCAACGCCGGGGTCGCCGCGTCGGTGGCGCTCTACGCCATCGCGGAGTCGCGGCACTGATCTCTCGGCGTACGTCGCGGGTCCTGGTGCTCACCGGGGCCTGGTTCGGGTGCGCCCTGCTGGCCTCCCTGCTGTTCTTCCTGACCAGCAGCAGCGACGTCGTGGTCGCCGGGCACGACGCCGTGGTCAGCCCCGACCTCAGCGGGCGGGCGGTCCTGCACACCGGACCCGTGCTCCCCGACGTCCGCGTCGACAGCGGGAGCGTCGTCGGCGTCGACATCCGGCTCGGCAAGACCGACGCCACCTCGATCGACGACCTGGTCCAGCGCTACGCGCTGCTCGCCAGCCAGCCCGAGGGCCAGGTCGAGAAGGTCACCGACGCGGTGCAGGCGATGGCCCTCGACGCCGTGCTCCGCGGCGCCGTCGTCGCGCTGGTGCCGGTCGGCGTCTGGCTGCTGCTGGGCGCGGCCCGTCGGCGGGAGCTCGCCGCCCGGGTCGGCGTCCGCGAGGCGGTGGCCGGCGTGGCCGTCCTCAGCCTGCTCGCGGTGGCGCTCTGGCAGCCGTGGACCGATCCCGACGACCCCGTGCAGGCCGGGGAGCAGTGGGAGCCGCTCGCCACGTTCCTCGGTCCGGAGGTGCCGCTCCCGGCCGGGCTCGACGGTATCGAGGTCCGCGGCGACGTCACGACCGAGTCCACGCACCGGCTGATCGAGAGCGCGGTCAGCACCTACGACACCAGCAAGACCTTCTACGCCGCCGCGGCGGACGCGGCCGCGGACCTGCCGCTGCGCGACCCCCGCGACGGGGAGACCGTGGTCGCGTTCGTCTCGGACCGGCACGACAACATCGGCATGGACCCGGTCGCCCAGGCGGTCGCGGACACTGCGGGGGCGAAGGCCGTCTTCGACGGCGGTGACGACACCTCGACCGGCAAGAGCTGGGAGACGTTCTCGCTCGACTCGCTGGACGCGGCCTTCGGCGACCTGGACCGCTGGGGCGTCAGCGGCAACCACGACCACGGCGACGTCGTGCGCGACTACCTCGCCGCGCGCGGCTGGACGATGCTCGACGGCGAGGTCGTCGACGGCCCGGCGGGCACGACGCTGCTCGGCGTCGACGACCCGCGGTCCAGCGGCCTCGGGAACTGGCGCGACGAGACCGGGCTGAGCTTCGCGGACGTCGCAGACCGGATCGCCGACGCCGCCTGCGCGTCCGACGAGCGGGTCACCACGATCCTCGTCCACGACGCGAACCTGGGTGCCGCCGCGCTCGACCGCGGCTGCGCCGACCTGGTGCTCGGCGGCCACACGCACGTCCGGGCCGGACCCGAGCGGGTCGAGGGGGCGGACGGCGCGGTGGGCTACACCTACACGACCGGGACGACCGGCGGGGCGGCGTACGCGATCGCGCTCGGCAGCAAGCCACGCCGGGCGGCCGACGTCAGCCTGGTGACCTACCGCGACGGCCGGCCCGCGGGCATCCAGTGGGTGACGCTGCAGTCCGACGGCAGCTTCGACACCGGCAACTGGGTGCCCCTGCACTACCCGGACTGATGCTCCGCCGGCCGCTGCTCGTCGTCGCGGTGCGCCGGGGTTGCGGCCGGTTCCGTTCAATTGCGCGGTCCGGCCCCGGTGGGCACGCTCCCACACGGGCTTCTCCCAGCAATTGAACGGAAACGACGCCGACCCGGGCGGACAGCGGCGCGTGTCGTACCCACCCGCTGGTCTGCTCATGCGCGTGTCCTGCGTCACCTCCGCCGGACCGGGTCGTTGAGCAGAACTGATACGTGTTCTAGCTCCCCGTGGAGGGCCCTGTGGTGCCGTTCCCCCGCGCAGTCCTGGCGTCTGCGGGCGCCCTGCTCGCGCTGTCCCTGGCGGCCTGCGGCTCCCAGCTCGACCCCGACACCGTCGCGCAGGTCAACGGCGGCGCGGCGGTGGCCGGCGGCGACGCCGCGGCCGGTGGTACGTCGGCGACCGGGCCGGACGGGTCGGTGCCCGGCAGCGGCGCCGATGGCGCCGGCTCGACGACCACGACCGGCGGCGGCAGCGCCGGGACCAGCACGGCTGCCGGCGGGAGCAGCGGGTCGGGCACCGAGGGCACCGGCGCGAACGCCGCGACCGGCGCCACCAAGGCCGGCAGCTGCAGCGGCTTCAAGAACCAGACCGGCATCACCGACAAGACGATCGTGATCGGCAACGCCTCCGACGTCTCCGGGCCGGTGCCCGGGCTGTTCGAGGCCAGCCAGGACGCCGTCCGCGCCTACGTCGCCTACTTCAACTCCACCAGCGACATCTGCGGCCGCAAGCTCGAGCTCAAGACCTACGACAGCCGCACCGACGCGGCCGCCGACCAGCAGGCCTACACCAGCGCGTGCGACGACACCTTCGCGATGGTCGGGTCGATGTCGGCGTTCGACTCCGGCGGTGCCGGCACCGCCCAGGGCTGCGGGCTGCCCGACCTCCGGTCGGCCTCGGTCACCGCCGACCGGCAG
The DNA here is from genome assembly GCF_044226305.1 of Nocardioides sp. Classification (GTDB taxonomy): domain Bacteria; phylum Actinomycetota; class Actinomycetes; order Propionibacteriales; family Nocardioidaceae; genus Nocardioides. The sequence goes on from NZ_JBGAHF010000005.1 coordinate 195,769, forward strand.
GCGTGCACCACCTGCTACGGCGCCCAGTCGACCCAGGCGGACGAGTTCCAGAACGCCGTCCCGGACTTCGTGAAGAAGAACCACCCGGACGCCGCCGCCCACGCCGCGATGCTCTACATCAACGCCGGCGCCGCCGCCGAGAACGGCAAGGCCCAGGTCGCCGCGATGCAGCGGCGGGGGATGCACTTCGACTACGTCCAGGGCATCGACATCTCCGAGTTCAACTACTCGCCCTACGTGCAGCAGATGAAGGACAAGGGCGTCGAGTACGTCCAGATGATCGGCGCCACCGCCCAGTTCGTCCGGCTGGCGCAGGCCATGCAGCAGCAGGGCTTCCACCCCGAGGTCTTCATGCTCGACCCGACGGCGTACAACCGCGACTTCGTGCAGAGCGGCGGCGATGCGGTCGAGGGCACCACCGTCTTCATCAACTTCACGCCGTTCGAGGAGGCCGGGAGCAACAAGGAGCTGCAGCTCTACACGAGCTGGCTCCAGCAGGTGAAGCCCGGCGCCGAGCCCAGCTTCTTCGGGCTGTTCTCCTGGTCGGCGGCCCGGCTGTTCGTCGAGCGCGCCGCGGCCCTGGGCGGGAAGCTGTCGCGGCAGACGCTGCTGGCCGACCTCGCGAAGGTGGACGACTGGACCGCGAACGGCCTGCACTCCCCGCAGCACGTCGGTCCGCGGCACACCGGCGAGTGCTGGCGGTTCATCCAGCTCCAGCACGGCCGGTGGGTGCCGGTCGGCGGGACGAAGTACACCTGCAGCGGGACCTCGTGACCGCCACCCGGGTGTCCAGACCGCCGTGTGGCCCGCGTCACCCCGGCCGGGCGGGCTCGTTGTCCCTCCGAGTCTGGCCGGTCTCGAGGCCAGCGGCCCGGGAGGGATCCGATGCGTAGGTCCGCCACGCTCCTCGTCACGGTGGCGCTGTGCGCCGCCCTGGCCGCGTGCGGCTCGCAGCTCGACCCCGACGAGGTCGCCCGCGCCGGCGGCGACGCCGCGGGCGGGGGCGTCGCGGGTACCGGCGCGGGCGGGACGGGCGGGGGTACGGCGCCCGACGGCTCGGTCGCGGGAGCCGGGGGCGGCGGCGCCGGGTCGACGTCGACCGGCGGCGGTTCCACGGCGGCCGGTGGCGGCACGACCGCGGCCGGCGGCGCCACCCAGGGCACCGGGGCCAACTCGGCCACCGGTGGGGCGAAGGCGGGCAGCTGCACCGGGTTCGAGAACCAGACCGGCATCACCGACAAGACGATCACGCTCGCCAACGTCGCCGACGTCTCCGGCCCGGTGCCCGGCATCTTCGAGTCCGCGCAGCAGGCGACCCGGGCCTACGCGGCGTACTTCAACTCCACCAACACCATCTGCGGCCGCAAGCTCGAGGTCGAGCTCCTCGACAGCCGCGCCGACGCGGGCGCCGACCAGCAGGCCTACACCAAGGCCTGCGACGACGCGTTCGCCGCGGTCGGCTCGATGGGCGCCTTCGACTCCGGCGGCGCCCAGGCCGCCGAGTCCTGTGGCCTGCCCGACATCCGCTCCACGACGACCACGCCGGAGCGTCGCGACTGCTCGACCTGCTTCGCCGCCCAGGCCGTCGACCCCGGCCTCGTGAACGGCTCGATGCCGCGCTTCTTCCTCTCGAAGTTCAAGGACGCCACCCAGCACGCCGCCGTGCTCTTCATCAACGCCGGCGCCGCCGCGGTGAACGCGGAGAAGTTCCGCAACGCCTACGACCGGGCCGGCTGGAACGTCGACTACTACCAGGGCATCGACGTCTCGGAGTTCAACTACGCGCCCTACGTCCAGCAGATGAAGGACAAGGGCATCCGGCTGGTCACCTACACCGGCCCCTACCAGGACACCGTCAAGCTGCTCGACGCCATGCACCAGCAGGGCTTCGAGCCGGACGCGTTCGTGCAGGACGCGACCATCTACGACCAGAACTTCGTGGAGCAGGCCGGTGACAACGGCAACGGTGTCTACGCCTGGTCCACCACCCGGCTCTTCGACGACACCAGCGTCAAGGAGATGCAGCTCTACCGCGCCTGGCTCCAGCAGGTGAAGCCCGGCGCCGTCCCGAACTACTACGGCCTCTACGCCTGGTCGGCGGCGCGACTCTTCGTCGAGCAGGCGGTCGCGCTGGGCGGCCGGCTGACCCGCGCGTCCCTGGTCGACGCGATGAGCAAGGTCAGGAACTGGACCGGCAACGGCCTCCACGTCCCGCAGCAGGTCGGTGCGAAGACGACCGCGAACTGCGGGTCGGTCCTCCAGCTGAACGACGGCACGTGGCGCCAGGTCTCCGGGGCCGGCTTCCAGTGCGGACCCCTCCTCAACGGCAACTAGCGGAGCGCCATGTCCACGATCCTGTCCTTCACCATCCTCGGCCTCTTCACGGGCGCGGCGTACGCGATCGCGGCCAGCGGGCTGGTGCTGACCTACACGACGACCCGGGTGTTCAACATCGCCCACGGTGCGTTCGGCATGGTGCTCGCCTTCACCTTCTGGGACTTCAGCCAGCGGCAGGGCATGCCCACCTGGCTCGCGCTGGTGCTCGTGCTCGGGGTGGTGGCACCTGGCATCGGGTGGTTCGTGCAGCGGTTCGTCACGCGCGGGCTGGGCGAGGGTCCGGTGAGCGTGTCGCTGGTCGTGACCGTCGGCCTGTTCGTCGGCCTGATCGGCGTCGCGCAGTACGTGTGGCCGCCGGCGCCGCGCACGCTGCCGCCGTTCCTGCCGGACTCCGGCGTCCAGATCGGCAGCACCTACGTCACCGCGCACCAGATCATCACGATCGTGCTCTCGGCGGTCGTCGCCGCGGCGCTCTACCTGCTACTCAACCGCACCCGGATCGGCACGGCGATGCGCGCCTCGGTCGACAACCCGGTGCTGCTCCAGCTCTTCGGCGGCAAGCCGGACCGGGTCGCCTCGCTCTCGTGGGCGATCGGGATCTCGCTGGCCGCGCTCGCCGGCATCCTGCTCACCCCGGTGATCGGGCTGTCCTACTTCGACCTCACCCTGCTGGTCATCAACGCGTACGCCGCCGCGATGCTCGGCGGGCTCAAGAGCCTGCCGCTGACCTTCGTGGGTGCCATGGGCCTGGGCGTGCTCCAGTCCTTCGCGGTGGCCTACCTGCCGAGCGAGGGCAACCTCGCGGGCCTGCGCGCGGTCGTGCCCGCCCTGTTCCTCTTCGTCGTCATCGTGGCGATGCCCCAGGCGCAGCTGCGGATCGGCCAGGTCAAGGGCATCGTGTCCGCGCCGCTGCCCTCGCTGCCCCGGTCGGTCGGCTGCGGCGTCGCGCTGGTCGCCCTCGTCGCGGTGCTCAGCATCACCATGTCCGACGCCAACCTGCTGCTGGTCGGCACCGCGGCGACGTACGCGATGGTGATGCTCTCCCTCGTCCTGCTCACCGGGTACGGCGGCCACGTCTCGCTCGCGCAGTTCACCTTCGCCGGGGTGGGTGCGCTGGCGTACGCCAAGCTCGACGAGCCGAACCTCTACGGGCTGCTGCTCTCGGCGCTCGTCGCCGCCGGGGTGGGGGCGCTGGTCGCGCTGCCGGTGCTGCGGCTGACCGGCCTCTACCTGGCGCTGTCGACGCTCGCGTTCGGCGTGCTGATGGACAAGATGGTGTTCCAGGCCGACTTCGCGTTCGGCTACAACGGCACCCTGCAGGCGCAGCGCCTCTCCGTGCTCGGCCGCTCCTTCGACTCCACCGGCGGCTACGTCGTGGTGATGACCGTCTTCTTCGTCGCCATGGCGCTGGTGCTGCTGGTCCTGCGCCGCGGCGTGCTCGGCCGGATCCTCGTCGCCATGCGCGACAGCCCGGCCGCGTGCGGCACCCTCGGCCTCGACATGCGCTGGTTCCGGGTCGCGCTGTTCGCGCTCTCGGCCGGGATGGCCGGGCTCGCCGGCGGCCTGTTCGCCGGGCTGCGAGGGACGATCGGCGCGGCCGACTTCCAGCTCTTCAACAGCCTGCCGCTGCTGCTGCTCGCGGTCGTCTGCGGCGTCACGTCGGTGACCGGCGCCGCGCTCGGCGGCCTGGGGCTGATGCTGCTGCCGGTGCTGCAGAGCAGCCGGCCCGAGCTCGCCGGGCTGGTCTTCGTCGTGCTCGGCTTCGGCGCCGTCGCCCTCGGCCGCGACCCGAACGGGCTGGCCAACCAGCTGTTCCGGCTCGGCCGGCTGCTCGAGCGTCGCTTCGGGGACCGGGTGCGGGCCGTCGTACCGGTGCTGCCGCTGCCCGGCGACCGGACCGACCCGGGTGAGGAGAACGCCGTGCCGCTGAGCCGGCTCGAGGTGGGGGTGCTGCCCGCCGTCCCGGAGGTCTCGCAGGAGGTCCGGCCGGAGACCCAGCAGGAGGTCCAGCAGGAGGAGGTGGGGGCGCATGCCGCTGCTCGAGGTCGATGACGTCGTCGTCCAGTTCGGTGGTGTGACCGCGGTCGACCACGCCGGGTTCGTGGCCGAGGCGGGCCGGATCACCGGGCTGATCGGTCCCAACGGGGCCGGCAAGACGACCTGCTTCAACGTGATCAGCGGGCTGCAGAAGCCGACCCGCGGGGCGGTGCGGTTCCAGGGCCGGTCGGTCACCCGGCTGCCCGTGAACCGGCGGGCCCGGCGCGGGATGGGCCGCACCTTCCAGCGGCTCGAGGCGTTCGGCTCGCTGAGCGTGCGCGACAACGTCCGCGTGGCCCGCGACATCCACCGCGGCCTGCGTGGGCTGGTGCGGCCGGCGACCGCCGACGTCGACGGGCTGCTCGAGCGGGTCGGCATCGCGGCGTACGCCGACGAGCGCGCCGACTCGATCCCCACCGGGACCGCGCGGCTGCTCGAGCTGGCCCGCTGCCTGGCCGGCGACCCGACCCTGCTGCTGCTCGACGAGCCGTCCTCGGGCCTCGACGAGTCCGAGACGGAGGCGTTCGGCCGGCTGCTGACCGAGCTGGCCGCGGAGGGGCGGGGGATCCTCATGGTCGAGCACGACATGGACCTGGTGATGAGCGTGTGCGACGACCTCCACGTGCTCGACTTCGGCGCGGTGATCGCCTCCGGCCCGCCGGCCGAGATCCGTGCGAACCCGCTGGTGCAGCAGGCCTACCTCGGCTACTCCGACGACGGTGCCGACGCCGCCGACCACACGCGGACCGACCTGCCCCCGGTCGAGGCCACCCTCACGATCCCGGCGGTGCGGACATGAACACCCCACGAAAGCGCGGGCTTCCTCCGCTTCGCTCCTCCAGACCACGCTTCCGCAGGGGCCCCGAATGAGCGGCGTCCCGATCCTCGAGGTGGCCGACCTGCACGCGGCGTACGGCCGGATCGAGGTGCTGCGCGGCGTCGACCTGCGGGTCCCGAAAGGCGCCGTGATGGCGCTGCTCGGGCCGAACGGCGCCGGCAAGAGCACCCTGGTCAAGGTCATCAGCGGGCAGAAGCGCGCGACCTCCGGCGACATCCACCTCGGCGGCGTCCACGTGCAGGACGCGGCGCCGGAGGACCTGGCCCGGCTCGGGCTGTGCACGGTCCCGGAGGGACGGTCGGTGTTCCCGAACCTCACGGTGGAGGAGAACCTCACGCTGATGTCGTACGCCGGGGTCGCCGCCGACGCGGTCCTCGAGACGGCGTACTCCTACTTCCCCCGGCTGCACGAGCGCCGGCACCAGCTCGCCGGCACCATGTCCGGCGGTGAGCAGCAGATGCTCGCGATGTCGCGGGCGCTGGCGTCGGACCCGGCGCTGCTGCTCCTCGACGAGCTCTCGATGGGGCTCGCGCCCCTCATCGTCGAGGAGCTCTACGACACGGTCGCGCAGATCGCGGCCAGCGGGGTCTCGATCCTCTGCATCGAGCAGTTCGCCCGCACCGCCCTCCGCGTCTCCGACTACGCGGCGGTGATGACCGGCGGCCGGGTGGTGGCCACCGGCGAGCCGGCGGAGGTCCTGGCCACGATGTCCGACGTCATCCTCGGAGGCGCAGCATGAAGCGGTACCTCGTCCCGATCTCGGCCGCCGCGCTCGTCGGTCTGTCGTTGCCCTTCTGCATGGGCGCGATCCCGGCGAGCGCACAGTCGGCCGCTGACCATCGCGCCGGCAAGGCCGGCTCCGGCCCGGGCTTCAGCGGCTACAGCGCCGCGGCCGTCGCGGCGCCCGTGAGGATCGAGATCTACGAGCCGACGATCCCGATCCCGTCCGAGCCGCAGCTCGAGGTCGAGCTGGCTTACACCAAGGTCGAGGCCGACTCCGGCAGCTCGCTGGGCCGCGCCAGCTGGCTCTGGCCGGGCGACCCCGTCGGTGAGGGCGCGAAGACCTTCGGCGAGCAGCTCGGACTCCCGTCGCAGCTGTTCGAGAACGGCTACCCGGTGCAGGTGAACTCCGGCCAGCCCTCCGGGGAGGAGAAGCAGGCCGACGAGCCGTTCCCCGGCACGGTGATGCGCACCGGCGCCAGCGCGGAGCGGACCTACGCGCAGGCCGGCTTCTCGCCGGACGGCGAGGTCGGGGACGGCACCGGCGGTGGGGGCGGCGACGGCGGGGGCGGGGGCGGCGTACCCGGGCTGCCGGGGCCGCCCGGGGTGCCGGGCCTGCCCGCCCTCCCGGGGCTCTCCGGGGGGTCCGCGAGCTCGGGCGCCGACCTGCTCGGCCAGTTCGGAGACGCGATCACCGGCACCCCGTCGGGCACGCCGTCGGGCACGCAGTCGGGCGTGGCCGAGGACGGCTCCGACCCCGCCCCGGGCGGCGGCGCCCCGGGCCTGCCGCCGCAGGTCGCCGCGCTCGTCGACGTCGAGGGCTACACCTCGTCGAGCCAGGACGTGGCGTCCGAGGACCGGGTCACAACGGTCTCGCGCGCCGCGCTCGGCGACGTGACCCTGCTCGGCGGGCTGGTGACCCTCGAGGGCGTCACCAGCACCAGCACCAGCACCAGCGACGGCGCGACCAGCAGGGCGACGGGACGATCGGCCCTCGGCGGGATCACCGTCGCCGGCCAGGAGTTCTCCTTCGGCTCGTCCGGCTACCACGCCGGTCCGCAGCAGGGCGACGCTCCCGCCGTACCGGACCAGGCCGCTGCCGCGCTGAAGCAGCTCGGCCTGACGATCACCCTCCCGAAGCCGGACCTGAGCCACGGGCAGGGCAAGGCCGCGAGCACGGTCTCCGCGCTCCAGGTCGAGATCGACACCAAGGTGCTGCGCAGCAAGCTCGACGCGCTGCCGCTCGACACCCTGATCGGCGCGCTCCCCGACGACCCGAAGGAGCTGAAGAGCAACCTCCAGGCCGTCGCCGGGCTGTCGCCGCGGATCGTCCTCACGCTCGGCACGGCCACCACCGAGGTGGAGACCGTGCAGGGCATCGACATCCCGACCGACGTCCCGGACAACGACCCCGGCGGCGCGTCCGGTGGCGCGGGCGGCTCCGGCGGGGGCGGGGGCGCCGGCTCGGCCGGTGCGGGCCCGGCGGGTACGCCGGGCGGGTCCGCCCCGGCCTCCGCGGGTGGTGCGCCCGCGGCCGACAGCGCACTGCCGCCGAGCACGCTCACGGGCGCCGGCCTGCCGCCGCTCTACTCCATCCCCGGCGCGATCCTCGCCGGCGGGATCCTCCTCGCCGCCGTCGGCGGCTCCTGGCTCCGCCGGATCGGCGTGATCGCGCTCGGCGGCACCGGATCGTGCTCGCACGGCCTCGACAGCGGCCTGCCCGACCTCCGAAAGACATCGTGATGACGACCATCGACCAGCCCCTCAGCACCGTCCCGGCCGACCGGCTCTCCGTGGGGCTGCCGCGGGCCGGCAGCCGCGGCACCGGCTCGGGGGCGGCGCCGCTCAAGGACAACCACTACCAGCTGCTGCAGCTGGTGCTGTTCTGGGCGGGCGCCATCCTGCTCCCGCTCGGCCTCGTGGTGATCGTCCTGGGCTGGTACGGCGCCGCCAACACGCCGTACCAGTACGACCAGCTCTCCTACCTGGTCTCGGGCGGGCTGCTCGGCCTGGGGCTGACCTTCACCGGAGGGTTCCTCTACTTCGGGGCCTGGCTGGCGCGGCTCGCGGCCGACGCGAAGGAGTCGCAGCGGCGGCTCGCCGACACGCTCCTCGTGCTCGCCGACGTGACCTCGCGGGCGGCGACCACCCGCGACGACGGCGTCGACGTCTCCGCCCTGCCGGTCACCGCCGGGGACGGCGCCACCATCCACCGCCGGGACTGCTCGCTGATCGCCCACCGCGACGACCTGCGCCCCGTCGGCGAGAACAACGGCCACCTCACCCCCTGCCGGGTCTGCCGGCCCTAGGGTCGGGCGCACCGGGCACCGCGTCGGGCACAGGGCACGGGGGACGTCATACGGACTGGTCGCCGGGGGAGCCGGTTCGTATGACGCCCGGGGGGTGGTCGCGCGGACGTCGTACGAGGTGGTCGCCGGGGCAGGGTCACTCCTCGGCGGCGACGGCCTCCTCGGGCTTCTGGAGCAGCACGTTGTCGATGTAGTCCTGCGCGGTCTCGACGATGCCGACCTCGTGGCCGGCGCGCTCGGAGAGGTACCAGCGGTGCACGAGCAGCTCGTGGAAGATCTCCGCGGGCTCGAGCTTGCCGCGGGCCTCCGCGGGGACCATCGCCATCACCGGCTCGTAGATCTCGGTCAGCCAGCGGTTCGCCACCAGGGCACGGTCCTCGCGGCCGAGCCCGAGGCTCGCGGTGTACGACGCGATGTCGTTCAGCATCCGTTGGGCCTGGGCGTCCTCGACGTTGAGCCCGGTCAGGGCCTGCAACTCGCGCCGGTGGTGCCCCTCCTCGACCACCTTCGGCTGGATCCGGATCCGGTCGCCGTCCCAGTCGGTGACGATGTCGAGCTCGTCGACGTCGAAGCCGAGCTCGTTGAGCCGCTCGACCCGGCGCTCGATGCGCCACAGCTCGCCGCTCGAGAACTCCTCGGAGGAGGTGAGCTCGTCCCACAGCGCGTGGTAGCGCTCGACCAGCATCTCGACGATCTCGTGCGCCTGCACCTCGTGGTCGAGGGACTCGCTGGCCTGGAGGTCGAGCAGCTCGGCGAAGACGTTCTCCGTCGCGACCGTGAGGTCGTACTCGCGCAGCGCGTCCGACAGGGTCGGCTTGAGCTCGCCGGTCTCGGCGTCGACGAGGTACGCCGCGAAGCCGCCGGCGTTGCGGCGGAACAGCACGTTCGACAGCGACACGTCGCCCCAGTAGAAGTCCGCGAGGTGCAGCCGGACCAGCAGCACCACCATCGCGTCGATCAGCGAGGGCAGGTTGTCGGCGGTGAGCCCGTGGCTGAAGAGGCTGCGGTAGGGCAGCGAGAACTGCAGGTGCTGGGTCAGCAACGCCGCCGGCAGCTCCGCCCCCTCGGCGTCGACGCGGCCGGTCACCACGCCCTGCGGGACGACGGCCGGGAGCCCGAGGCGCTGCAGGTCGCGCAGCAGCCGGTACTCGCGGAACGCGATCTCCTCGACGGTCTCCTTGACGGCGTACGTGTTGTCGCCGAGCCGCACGATCCGGACCACGTGCCGCGAGATGCCGCGGGGCAGCGGTACGACGTGCTCGGTCCACTCCTCGAGCGGGATCGCCCAGGGCAGCGCGAGGAGCGCCGGGTCGGGCCGGTTGGCGACGATGCGGAGCGCCATGCGGTCAGGCTAGACGCCTCGGGCTACTCCGCCGTGCTCGTGGACTCCGGCTCGAGGAAGACCGGACCGGCGCCGCGGTCGGCGGCCTCGTCCTCGGGGTTGTTGAGCGAGCACGACTTCAGGCTGAGGCAGCCGCACCCGATGCACCCGTCGAGCTTGTCGCGCAGCCGCTCGATCCGCTCGATCTGCTCGTCGAGCCGGGGCCGCCAGGTCCGGCTCAGGCGTCGCCAGTCCGCGGCCGTCGGCGTCCGGCCCCCGGGGAGGGTGGCCAGGGCGTCGGCGATCTCGTCGAGGCTCAGCCCCACCCGCTGCGCCGTGCGGATGAAGGCGAGCCGGCGCAGGGTCGAGGGGTCGTAGCGGCGCTGGTTGCCCGTGGTGCGGACCGAGCTGACGAGTCCCCGCGCCTCGTAGAACCGGATCGCGGACGTCGCCACCCCGGCGCGCTCGGCCAGGTGCCCGATGGTCAGCGCCGTCACGGGTCACTCCTCTTTGGGCCGTCCTCCATGGGGTCAGCCTGGCGGAACCTCAAGCGTGGTTCAAGTACTGGGATAGTCCCTGACGTTCTGGCCCTCGACAGACCGTGCCGGGGGCGAAAAGGTCAGGGACTATCCCGAATAGAACGCGTTCCAGTACCGTCCCCGACGTGCAGCTCACCGATGGCGACCGGATCCGCGGGCTCCTCGCGACCTACTGCCGGCTCATCGACGCCGGCGACTTCGCGGGCGTCGGAGCGCTGATGAGCGACGCGGTGCTGAAGACCGAGGACGGGACCGTGCTCGCGACCGGCGCCGCCGAGGTCGAGGTGCTCTACCGCCGGCTGGTGAAGCTGCACGAGGACGGCACGCCGGGCACCCAGCACGTCGTCGCCAACACGTCCTTCGGCGAGGCGCGCACCGACGGCTCGGTCGAGGTGACGTCGACGTACCTCGTCTTCCAGGCGCTCCCCGAGGTCCCGCTCCAGCCGATCGTCACCGGGACGTACGTCGACACCTTCGTCGCCGGCGGCTACGGAGGCCCCTCGGGCGGCTGGCGGTTCCTCGAGCGCCGCTTCGGGATCGGCCGCCCCGGCCTCCTCGACCACCACCTCACGATCACCCTCTGAGAGGCAGTCCATGAACGAGCCAGGCAGCCGCGTCATCGTCGTCACGGGAGCCGCGTCCGGCATCGGGCACGCGACCGCGGCGCTGTTCCGCGACCTCGGCGACACGGTCTTCGGGCTCGACATCAACCCGACCGTCCCCGACGGCGTGACCTACGTGCCCTGCAACGTCGGCGACCTCGCCGCGGTGCAGCAGGCAGTCGACGCGTGTGCAGTCCACGGCCGCATCGACGTGCTCGCCAACGTGGCCGGCATCGTGCAGTTCGGCCGGATCGAGACAGTCACCGAGGAGGAGTGGGACCGCGTGCACGCGGTCGACCTCAAGGGCCCGTTCTTCCTCATCCAGGCCGCGCTCCCGCACGTCCGCGCGGCGAAGGGCGCGATCATCAACGTCTCGTCCGTCGCCGGGAACGTCGCGCAGCCCTACGCCACGGCGTACGCCGCCGCGAAGGGCGGCCTCACCCAGCTGACCAAGGCGCTGGCCCTCGAGCTGTCGCCGGAGGGCATCCGGGTGAACGCGGTCTGCCCGGGCACCGTGGACACCCCGATCGTGGAGCAGGTCTTCCACAAGCTCACCGACGACCTCGACAGCCGGGTCGCGGACCGGCTGATGATGATGCTGCCGGGCGGCGCCATCAAGCCGGCCGAGATCGGCGAGACGATCGTGTGGCTGGCCTCGCCGGCGGCGCGGATGGTGACCGGCGCCGTCATCGCCCACGACGGGGGGATGAGCTGACCAGCTCCGCGAAGGCGACCAGCCGGTCGTCGGTGTGGAACAGCTCGGAGCAGGTCGTCAGCGTCAGCAGCCGCTGACCCGCCCCCTGCGGCGGCTCGACCCCGCCGGCGTCGGGGTTGGTCGGCAGCGGGTCGAGCACCCAGCCGGACGACGCCGGCACGGTCAGCGCGTCGCCGGCGGTCACCAGCTCGTAGGTGTACGTCGTCGTGGCGGTCTCGACGACGACCCGGTCGCCGACCTCGAGGTCGGGCATGTCGCGCAGCGGCTCGCCGTGCGTGACGCGGTGGCCGGCCAGCGCGTAGTTGCCGACCTCGCCCGGCCCTGCGGTGCCCTCGAGGTGGCCGAACCCGGCGGCGAGGGCGTCGTCGGAGGTCCCCTCGAGCACCGGCACGGCGTAGTCGTCGCCGAACCGCGGGATCCGGACGATCGCCCCCGCGGTGCCCTCGTCGACGTGCACCTCGGCCTCACCGTCGGACCACCCGCGCTCGAGCCGGTCCACGATCGCGGCGTGCTTGCGCGCCGAGACCCAGTTGGTGCCGACGTACTGCCACCCGATCCAGCCCAGTGCCGCGACCCCCGCGACGACGAGCACCAGCCCGGCGGCGAGCAGCCAGCGCGCGCCGGGACCGGGTCATGCGGCCATTGTCGGCCATGTGGGAGGTGCGCACCGTCGCGCCGTAGCATGTGCGCGCTGCCGGTGTAGCTCAGTTGGTAGAGCGCCTCTCTTGTAAAGAGGATGTCGCGGGTTCGACTCCTGTCACCGGCTCTGTGTCGCTCGTGCAGCCCCACTAGGCTCCGGGCTCATGACGTCCCCGCAGCGACTGCTCTTCCTCGCCGGCCTGGCGCGCTCGGGGACCACCGCGCTGCTGCACGTGATGAACGCGCACCCCGAGGTCGTCATCGGGATGGAGCGCTACAAGCGGGTCGTCAGCGGCGGCATCGACCGGCTCGGCCCCGAGCTGTTCGAGAAGGAGCGGTTCTTCGACTTCTCCGACGGGCTGACCAACCAGGACCCGGAGGAGGCCGCGCGCTGGGGCGTCGACTACGTGGCGCTCGAGGCCAAGTGGGACCAGGCGACGTACGTCGGCGACAAGATGACCACCGTCCGCTTCGACCGGGTGCACGAGCGGCTGCCGGAGGCCCGGTTCGTCTTCATCGTGCGCGACATCGACCAGGTGGCGTCGTCGTGGGACCGCCGCGCCCAGGACGCCGCCGACCAGCACTGGCCCGAGCGCTCGGACGCCAAGGCGTCGGTGGAGCGCTGGAACCAGTCGCTCAAGCGGATCCGCCGCGCCGTGCGTGACCACCCGGACCTGGCCACGGTGGTGGAGTACGGCCGCTTCTTCGGCGACCCCGGCGCGACGTCGCTCCGCGCGGTCCTCGACGCGCTCGGCCTTCCGTGGGAGCCGGGCGTGGCCGCCGAGTTCGACCGGGTCCACCGCGAGTACGTCGAGAAGGTGGTCGGCCGCGACCGCACGCTGTCACCCGAGCTGCGGGCGTTCGTGGACGAGCTCGCCGACCGGCGGCTGTGGGCCGCGGTCGAGCGGCTCGCCGTCTGAGCCGGCACCACCGGGAGGCGGTCAGCCCTGGAGCATCTGCTTCATCTGGTCGATCTCGGCGCTCTGCGAGTCGACGATCGACTGCGCGAGGTCGAGCGCGGGCGGGTAGGAGCCCTCGTCGAGCTCGGTCTGCGCCATCTCGACGGCCCCCTCGTGGTGGGCGATCATCATGGTCAGCCACATCTCCTCGAACGCCGACCGGTCCGAGGTGTTGGTCAGTTCCGCCAGGTCGTCGTCGCTCATCATCCCCGGCGCGGAGCCGGACATCCCGGGCATGTCCGACATCCCGGACATGTCGTGGCCGGTCGCGGAGGAGCTGGGCTCGCTCCACTTCGCGAGCCAGCCCTGCATCTCGTCGATCTCGGGCTGCTGCGCGTCGTAGATGTTGCCGATGAGCGTCTCGAAGTCGGGGGACAGGTCGCGACCCTGCGCCATCGCCACCATCTGCAGCGCCTGCTCGTGGTGGGGGATCATCCCGGTCGCGAACGCGACGTCGGCGTCGTTGTAGGAGCCGTCCGAGGAGGCGTCCGCCGAGCTGGCCGTCGAGTCCCCGGCGTCGCTGCCGCCGTCCGACGACCCGCAGCCGCCCAGCGCGAGCAACGCGGCGGTGACCACGGCGACGAGCGCGGGCAGGGCGGTACGGCGGCGACGACTCATGCCGCCACGGTAGGTGGCCGCCGGTCACGGCGCCGGTGGCCAAGGTCCCGTCGTCGTCGGGACGGCCGTCACCTCAGCCGGCGCACCTCGAAGGTGTCCGGGGGGTCGGCGATCGCGTCCTGCGCGGCGACCAGCGCGATCTCGCGGGTCCCCGCCGCGATCGTCGCCTCGAGCACGGCGAAGACCGACGCGGTGGTCCGCGCGAGCGCGGTCGCGGCGGACCCGGTGGTGCGCAGGTGCGCGAGGTAGAGGGCGGCGGTGACGTCGCCGCAGCCGTTCGGGGTGATCGGCAGCAGGGGCGTCTCGACGGCCCAGGCGCCCTCGTCGGACACGGCGATGACGTCCAGGCGCCCCTCCGGCACCTCGCCGTGCAGGACGCTGGTGACCAGCACGTCGCGCGGGCCGCGCTCGCGGACCTCGTCGACCGCGTCGACGATCCCTGCCAGGGTGGACGTCGCGCGGCCGGCCAGGAAGTCGAGCTCGAAGTGGTTGGGCGTGATGATGTCCGCCGCCGGGACCACCCGGTCCCGCATCATCTCCGGGATGCCCGGCCGGACGAACATCCCGCGCCCGACGTCGCCCATGACTGGGTCGCAGCAGTAGACCGCGCCGGGGTTGAGCTCCTTGACGCGGGCGACCGTGTCGAGCACGACCGCCCCGACGGCCGGGTCGCCCTGGTAGCCGGACAGCACCGCGTCCGCCTCGCCGAGGACGCCCCGGTCCTCGATGCCGGCGATCACCTCGCGGACGTCCTCGGGGTCGAGCAGCGGCCCGCGCCAGGCGCCGTACCCGGTGTGGTTGGAGAAGTGCACCGTGAGCACCGGCCAGACCTCGTGCCCGAGCCGCTGGAGCGGGAACACGGCGGCGGAGTTGCCGACGTGGCCGTAGGCGACCGAGGACTGGATGGACAGGATCTTCACCCCCGGATCCTCCCCAGCGGGACCTGTACGAGCAAACTAGAACGAGTTACATTCTCTCGGTATGACAGCCCTGCAGCGGCCCGCCACCCTGACCGACTCCTTCCTCCAGGGCCTCGTCGCCCGGGTGCCGTCGACCAGCGGCGGCTCGTGGAAGCTGACCGAGGTCTACACCGGTGACCTGCTCGTCGAGCTGCCGCAGTCGACGCCGGCGGACGTCGAGGCGGCGTTCGCCACGGCCCGGGAGGCGCAGCGGGAGTGGGCGGGGCGGCCGCTGCGCGAGCGGCTCGCGGTCTTCAAGCGGGCGCACTCGCTCTTCCTCGACAACGCCCAGACGACCACCGACCTGATCCAGGCGGAGAGCGGCAAGAACCGCCGGATGGCGATCGAGGAGACCTGCGACCCGGTGATGGTGATGAGCCACTACCTCAAGCGCGCCCCGCACCTGCTGAAGCCGGTCAAGCGCGGCGGGCCGGTGCCGTTCTTGTCGACCTCGACCGAGATCCGCCAGCCCAAGGGCGTGGTCGGCATCATCGCGCCCTGGAACTTCCCGTTCGCGACCGGGATCTCGGACTCGATCTCGGCGCTGATGGCCGGCAACGCCATCGTGCTCAAGCCCGACAACAAGACCGCGCTGTCGCCGCTCTACGGCGTGCAGATGCTGGAGGAGGCGGGCCTCCCGCAGGGGCTGTTCCAGGTCGTGTGCGGCGAGGGTCCCGACGTCGGCCCGACCCTGATCGACAACGCCAACTACGTGATGTTCACCGGTTCGACCGCGACCGGCCGGGTGATCGGCGAGCGCGCCGGGCGCAACCTGATCGGCTGCTGCCTCGAGCTCGGCGGCAAGAACCCGATGATCGTGCTCGAGGACGCCGACCTGGAGGAGGTCGTGCAGGGCGCGATCTTCGGCGCGTTCGGCAACACCGGCCAGATCTGCATGCACATCGAGCGGATGTACCTGCCCGAGTCGCGGTACGACGAGTTCCGCGACCGGTTCGTCGCCGCGACCGAGGCGCTGACGGTCGGCGCGTCGTACGACTTCGGGCCGGACATGGGGTCGCTGGTCTCCCCGGACCACCTCGAGCGGGTGCGGTCCCACGTCGAGGACGCGGTCGCCAAGGGCGCCACGGTGCTGACCGGCGGGAAGGCGCGACCCGACCTCGGTCCGGCGTTCTTCGAGCCGACGATCCTCGAGGGCGTCACGAAGGACATGGTCGCCGGCGTGACCGAGACCTTCGGCCCCGTCGTCGCCCTGCACCGGTACCGCACCGTCGACGAGGCGGTCGCCCTCGCCAACGACACCGAGTACGGCCTCAACGCGTCGGTCTGGGGCGGTGACCTCGCCACCGCGTGCCAGGTCGGGCGGCGCATCGAGTCCGGCAACGTCAACGTCAACGACATCCTCGCGACCGCGTTCGCGTCGAAGGGCACCCCGTCCGGCGGCGTGAAGCAGTCCGGCGTCGGCGCGCGGCACGGCGACCAGGGGATGCTCAAGTACACCGACGTGCAGAACCTCGCGGTGCTCAAGAAGCAGGTGATGGGCGCGCGGCCCGGCCAGGACTACGACAAGTACGTCAAGGGGATGCTCGGCGGGCTGCGGATGATGCGGAGGACCGGGATCCGCTGACGGGCCGAGGTGGCCCGGCGTTGTTTCACCATGGTCAGGAGGTGAACCCTCACTTCCCACGGTGTGCTCGCCGTGGGAAGTGACGGTTCGCCTGCATCCCATGGTGAACCTGAGGTGGGCCGGCAACCGCGGACGGGCCGAGAAACCCGCAGCAGACGAGCCTGCGGCCGTCGTACGGTCGGACCATGTCGCTGCCCCGGCCCTACCCGCCCGACACCTACCACGGCGAGGGCGGTGAGGTCTCCGCGTGGGTGCGTCGCGGGGACGAGCCGCCGGAGATCACCTACCGCACCGGGGGGACGTGCGAGTACATCGCGACCGGCGACCAGACCGCCGGCCGGTTCGGGCTCTACCGGTGGACCTTCGGCGAGACCGAGACCGGCCCCGACCCGCACTTCCACCGCTCGATCTCCGAGCAGTTCTACGTGCTCTCCGGCGAGGTCCGCCTGTACGACGGGCGCGCGTGGGTCACCGCGCGCAGCGGCGACTTCCTCTACGTGCCCGAGGGCGGGCTGCACGGCTTCCGGGGCGGCGGGGGCGCGTCGATGCTGCTGATGTTCGCCCCCGGCGGCCCGCGCGAGGACTACTTCGAGACGCTCGCCCGGGGTGAGCAGATGACCGAGGAGCAGCGCGCGGAGTTCATGCTCCGCCACGACACGTTCTGGGTCTGACCCCGCGGTCGGTCGAGTCGAGACTTGTGACGGTCGAGTCGAGACTTGTGACGGTCGAGTCGGGAGTCCTGGACACGGCCGTGTCCGGAACTCCCGACTCAACTGTCCGGAAGTCCCGACTCGACCTCGCGCCGCTGCTCAGGCAACCTGGAGCGAGCGCTTCGAGAGGCCCATCCAGAAGCCGTCGATGACCTGGAGACCGGGCTCCTCGGGGTCGGTGGCGGCGCCGAGGGTGACGAAGAGCGGGGTGTAGTGCTCGACGGTGGGGTGCGCGTAGGGGAGGCCGGGGGCCTCGGCGCGGTAGTTCGCGAGCGCGTCGACGTCGCCGCGGGCGAGCGCCTCGCCGGCCCAGCGGTCGAACTCCGTCGACCAGCCCGGGGCGGCCGCGTCGATGCGCCACTCGGTCAGGAACGGGAGCCCGTGGGTGAGGAACCCGGAGCCGATGACGAGCACGCCCTCGTCGCGCAGCGGCCGGAGCCGCTCGCCGAGCTGCATCAGCGCGACGGGGTCGTCGGTCGGCAGCGACATCTGCAGCACCGGGATGTCGGCCTCGGGGTACATGATCCGCAGCGGCACCCAGGCGCCGTGGTCGAGGCCGCGGCTGGTGTGCTGGTGCACCGGCGCGGACGCCGGCATCATCGCCGCCACCTGGCGGGCGAGCGCCGAGGCGTCCGGGGTCTCGTAGGTCATCCGGTAGTACTTCGGGTCGAACCCGCCGAAGTCGTAGACCAGCGGTGCCTGGCTCGCGCTGAGCATCACCGGCGCCGACTCCCAGTGCGCGCTCACGACGAGGATCGCCCGCGGGCGCGGCAGGTCGCGTGCCCAGGCCGCCAGCTGGCCCGACCACACCGGGTCGTCGAGCAGCGGCGGGGCGCCGTGCCCGATGTAGAGCGCGGGCATCCGCGAGGTCGTGTCGGTCATGTCAGGCGTAATGATTGCACATTCAACTTTATTCCGCACCTGCCGGGTGCTCGGCCCCCCGGGCGAGCAGCGCCAGGGCGGTGAGCTCCTCCTGGGTGCCGAGCACGATCAGCACCGCGCCGGCGGGGAGCACCACGTCCGGCGCCGGGTTGGCCTCCAGTGCCGCGTCCCGCGCGGGTCGTACGGCGAGGGGCAGCACGCCGGTGCGCTCGCGGCACGACCCCACGGTGCTGTCGGCCAGGTCGGACCCGGCGACCACCGGCACCTGCTGGACCCGCCAGTCGAGCGAGTCCTCGTGCATGACGACGTCGAGGAACTCGGCGACGTCCGGCTGGAGGGCGAACGCCGCGAGCCGGCGCCCGCCGATCCGCTGCGGGTTCACGGCGCGGTTCGCGCCCGCGAGCTCGAGCTTGGTCTTGGAGCCGGTCGTGCGCGCCCGGGCGACGATCGCGACGTCGGGACGCAGCGCGCGGGCCGACAGCGTGCAGTAGACGGTGTCGGCGTCGGACTCGAGGCACACGACGACCGCGCGGGCGTGCGCCAGCCCGGCCGCCAGCAGCACCTCGTCGCGGGTGACGTCGCCGACCACCCGCGGGACGGTCGGGTCGAGGTCGGTGAACCGGGCGGCGTCGCTGTCGACCACGACGACCTCCTCCCCGCTGGACCGCAGGAAGTCGGACGCCGACCGGCCGACGCGGCCGTAGCCGCAGACGATCACGTGGCCGCGCAGGGCGGCGATGTCCTTGCTCATCCGGCGCTCCTCCAGGTTCTGGCGCAGGTGGCCCTCGGTGACGGCCTCCATCACCACGCCGAGGTTGTAGAGCACGGTGCCGACCCCCACGACGATCAGCACCATCGTGAACACCTGCCCGACGGGCGAGAGCGGACGCACCTCGCGGAAGCCGACGGTCGCCACCGTGGTCACCGTCTGGTAGCTCGCCTCGAGCAGGGTGAACCCGAGCAGCATGTAGCCCACGGTTCCGAAGACCGTGACGGCCAGCAGCGCGAACAGCGCCACGCGGATGCGATGCAGGGGTCCCACACATCGACGCTAGGGCGAAGGGTCGCGACGGGACATGGACGAAGGTCCCCAGGACGCCTGACTCCCGTCGGGAACGCTGCGCGGCGCCGACGGGAGTCAGGCGCCCTCAGGCACCGCCGGCAGTCGCCAGTCCACCGGCTCGCCCCCCTGCTGCACGAGCAGGTCGTTGACCCGGCTGAACGGACGCGAGCCGAAGAAGCCCCGGTACGCCGACAGCGGCGACGGGTGCGGCGACTCGACGACCGGGATCGCGCCGAGCACCGGCTTGAGGTTGCGCGCGTCGCTGCCCCAGAGGATCGCCACGCACGGGCCGCCGCGCCGCACCAGCGCCTCGATCGCGCACTGCGTGATCGGCTCCCAGCCCTTGCCGCGGTGGGCGGCGGACCGGTGCGGCTGGACGGTGAGGGCCCGGTTGAGCAGCATCACGCCCTGGTCGGCCCATGCGGTCAGGTCGCCGTGCGGGGGCGGCTCGATGCCGAGGTCGGACTGCAGCTCGGTGTAGATGTTGACCAGGCTCGGCGGCAGCGGGCGCACGTGCGCGCCGACCGCGAAGGACAGCCCGATCGGGTGGCCCGGGTTCGGGTAGGGGTCCTGCCCGACGACGAGGACGCGGACGTCCGCCAGCGGTCGCCGGAACGCCCGGAAGACGCGCTCCCCGGCCGGCTGGTAGCCCCGGCCGGCGGCGATCTCCTCGCGCAGGAACCGCCCCATGGCGGCGATCTGCTCGTCCACCGGCGCCAGCTGCTCGGCCCAGTCGGGCGCCATCAGGCCCTGGTCGACGAGTCCCGCCAGCGCGCCCATGGCGCGACCCTAGCCACCGTCAGAAGCCCGCGTCCCGCGGGAGGTACGGCGCCCGGCCCCGCTCGCCGACGTACACGTCGAGGACCGCCTGGTGGGCGGGGTCGCCCTGGACCGCGGACTGGTTCGCCACCAGCACCCGCCGGCCCAGGAACGTCGCGCTGCACGGGGTGTCGAACGGGACCGGGGAGCCGTTGTCGCCGGTGACCGGCACGTCCGGGAACCGGGCCACCTCCTCGCCCGCCGCGGTGAGCTCGACGAGCTGGTTGGCGAGCCCCGCCAGGGCGACGTAGACGTGACCGGACCGGCCGATCCCGAAGCCGTCGGGCAGGTCGCCGGGCTGCGAGGTCCACAGCGCGTGGAGCTCGCCGGGCGCGCCGTCGCGGCCGACCGGCAGCCGGTAGAGCGCGCCGTCGGTCGGCAGGTCGCTGCCGTCGCCGACCGTCTGCTGGGTGATCAGCAGGTCGTGGCGCCCCGGGCGGTAGCGGATCCCCGCGGTGCCGAAGCCGGCCGCGCCCACCAGTGCCGGCGACTCGAACCACCGCTGCGGCGTGCGCGACCCGTGCGGCAGCCGCCAGACCACCCCGTCGGCGTAGTCGGTGACGTAGAGGGCGCCGTCCGGTCCCCAGGTCGCGTAGTTGGGCACCGTGCCGTCCGGGAACCGGGCGACCCGGCGGACGTGGCCGGTCCGCACGTCGAGGGTCAGGACCGACGCGGTCGACGTCTCCAGGAGGACCAGCCGCCCTCTCCTCGTCTGGTTCGCCACCTGGACGCCGTGCTCCTCGTCGAGGTGCTGGCCCGGCACGCGCCACGACCGGAGCAGGGTGCCGTCCGCGGTCCACTCGAAGACCCGCGAGGCGACCGTGCTGCCCGTCGACTCGTAGGTGCCGGCGTACACACGCCCGTTGGTGTGGACGTGGACGTACGCCGGGTGGCCGGGCGAGGGGACCAGCGAGAAGACCCGCGTGTCCCACGTCGGACGCGGCGCAGCGGAGCCCGACGGCGCGGCGGAGGCCGTCGGTGCGGCGGCCGCGAGCACGAGCGCCGCGAGCACGGCCGACCACCGCCTCACAGCCGCTCACCCACCTCGAGGGCGGCCCGCTCACCGGCGCGCACGGCGCCGTCCATGTAGCCGGTCCAGTAGGTCGAGGTCTCGGTGCCGGCCCAGTGCACCCGGCCGAACGGCTTCCGGATCGCGGAGCCGAACCGCACCATCGTCCCCGGCGCGTAGTTGGCGACCGGGCCGCCGGTGGTCCAGCGCTCGTGGGTCCAGTCGTGCTCGACGTAGTCGATCGGGTGCAGGGCCTGGTCGCCGAACATCGCGGCGAACCCCTCGAGCACGGCCTGCCGTCGCTGGGCCAGGGGCAGCACGCCGTACTGCCGCCAGGTGTCGCCGCCGACGAAGGCGAGCAGCACGCCCGGCTCGCCCTCCTTCGGAGAGTTGTCGAAGACCGCCCGGGCCGCTCCGGAGTCGTTGATGCCGAACCCGTTGAGGCCGGCCTCGCGCCAGAACGGCGTGCGGTAGACGGCGTCGCACTTCATCAGCTGCCCCATGTCGAGGTGGCGCAGCAGCTGGAGCCGCCGCACGGGCAGCCGCGGGAACCAGTCGATGCCGAGGACCAGCGGCGGGGGAGCGGCGACGACCACGCGCTTGGCCCGGACCACGCCGCGGCCGCTGTGCACGACGACGTGCCCGTCCCGCTGCTCGATGCGCCGCACCGGTGCGTGGAGGGCGACGACGTCGCCGAGCCGGCGCGCCAGCCCGAGCGGCACCAGCTGGGAGCCGCCGACGAAGCGACGCTCCTGCGCGCCGTTCGCGGTGTCGGAGTTGCGCGAGAACGTCCCCACGTGCTGCTCGTCGCCCGAGCAGGCGACGTACCAGAGGACGTAGAGCAGGGAGAGCTCGTCGGGGTCGGCGCCGAACCCGGGCTGGGTCCAGCACTCGATGAGGTTCTCGACGCCGTCGCCGTTCACGGCGTTCGCCCGGATCCACTCGCCGAGCGTCTGCGCGTCCCACTCGGCGGCGCGCGGGTGCGACCACGGCGCGGCGACGTCGATCTCGGCGGCCATCGAGTCGATGCGCTGGAGCAGGACGGCGGCGTCGGGGAGGATCAGCGGGTCCGGCGGGACGGTGCCGGAGTACTCCGTGCGGCCGGTCGTCGAGGAGACGTAGACGCTGTTGCCCTGGTTGTACTCCAGGAACGTCGGCACCCCCAGCTCGCGGGCGAGCCGCGCGATGTGGGTCTGGGTCGGCCCGATGAACGCGCCGCCGGACTCGATCGTGGCGCCGTGCGTGCCGGGCCCGCGCAGGTGGTGGTTGAGGACGCGTCCGCCGACCCGGTCGCGGGCCTCCAGCACCAGCACGTCGTGGCCGCGGTGCGCCAGCCGGCGGGCGGTGACGAGCCCCGAGATGCCGCCGCCGACCACGACGACGTCGACCTGCCGCGGCAACCCGCCCTGGCGCGCGCCCGCGGCCACCGCGTCGTGCATGGTGCCGACCGAGGCGCCGAGCGCCAGCCCGGTCGCCGCGGCACCGCCGAGCAGGGAGCGGCGGGAGAGGGTCATGTCGGCTCCTCGAGTCGTCGAACGTGAACCTGTGTTATATTCGGTTTCGTACCGTACACTGCCGCCCATGGCTGCCGCTGCGACGTCGACCACACCGGCTCCTCCGGCTCCGCTGGGGTCCGGGCGCCGGGTCCCGCGCCAGGAGCGCAGCCGCCGGCGCGTCGAGGGGCTCCTCGACGCAGCGGCGCGGCTGGTGGTCGAGCGCGGCGTCGCGGCCCTGACGACCCGCGACATCGCCGAGGCCGCCGGCGCCCCGGTCGCCTCGCTCTACCAGTACTTCGCCGACAAGGAGGACGTCCTCCTCGCGCTGGCTCAACGAGACATGGACGAGATGGACACGCAGGTCGCCGCGGACCTGGCCGCCGTCGAGGTGCTGTCGGTCGCGACGCTGGTGCGGACCACGATGGCGGCGTACGTCGCGGTCTACCGGCGGCGCCCGGCGTTCGTCGAGATCTACCTGCGCGGCCGCACGAACGTCGCCGTCCACCGCTTCGGGCGCGAGCACAACGCCCGCACCGCGGCCCTGCTCCGCGACCTCGCGATCGAGGCCGGGCTGGCCCGGCCGGACCTGCCCCTGGACGTCGCGGTGCTGGCGGTGGAGGTCGGCGACCGGGTCTTCCAGCTCGCCTACGAGCACGACGACGGCGGCGACCAGCGGCTCGTCGAGGAGGGCGTGGCGATGGTGACCGCCTACCTCGAGCGCTACGCCACCCCGGCCGGGCTCGCGGGGGTGCCGCGGTGAGCCTGCGCGAGGACGTCGCGGCCGCCGCCTGCCGGCTCGCTGCCGAGGGTCTGGTCGTCGGGACCGCCGGCAACGTCTCGGCGCGCGAGGGCGACCGGGTCGCGGTCACCGGGACCGGCGTCGTGCTCGGCGCGTGCACCGCGGACGACGTCACCGTGGTGTCGCCGACCGGCGAGGTGCTCGAGGGCGCGCTGGTGCCGACCTCGGAGCTCGGCCTGCACCTCGGCGTGTACGCCGGGTCCGACGCCGCCGCCGTCGTGCACGCGCACCCACCCTGCTCCACCGCCGTCGCGTGCGTCCTGGTCGAGCTGCCGGTGCTGCACTACCAGCAGCTCGCGCTCGGCGGCGAGGTCCGGGTCGCCCCCTACGCCACCTTCGGGACGCCCGCGCTCGCGGCCGGGGTGCTGGCCGCGCTCGAGGGCCGGCAGGCCGCGCTGATGGCCAACCACGGCTCGGTGGCCGTCGGCGGGTCCCTCGACCAGGCCGTCGAGCACGCGCTGCTCCTCGAGTGGCTGGCCGCGCTCCACCTGCGCGCCAGCACCCTCGGCACCCCGCGGGTGCTCACCGAGGAGCAGCAGCACGACGTCATCGCCCAGGCGCTGCGGCGCGGCTACGGCACCACCCAGGAGAACCCCGCATGAGCCAGATGAAGGTCGCCGCCGTCGGCGTGCACGTGCTCGACACCCACGTGATCGGGGTCGAGTCCGTCCCCGAGGGCTCCGAGGGACAGCTCGTCGAGACCATCCGCCTCTCCCCGGCCGGGACGGCGGGCGGGACGGCAGTCGTGCTGAGCCGGCTCGGCGCCGCGGTCCGCTCCTTCGGTGCGGTCGGCGCGGACCCGGTCGGCGACACGCTGCTGGCCCTGCTCGCCCGGGAGGGCGTCGACGTCACGGGGCTGGTGCGCTCGCCCGCGCAGCAGACGTCGGCGTCGGTGATCCCGGTGCGGCCGAACGGCGAGCGGCCGGCCTGGCACTGCATCGGAGCCAACGGCGCGTTCACCCTCGACGACCTCGACCTGCAGGAGCTCGCCGGGACCACCCACCTGCACCTCGGCGGCCCCGAGTTCCTCGGCGGCCCGGCAGCCGCCGAGCTGCTGGCCCACGGCCGGTCGATCGGAGCAGTGACCTCGCTCGACGTGCTCGCCCCCGGCGACCCCGACCTGCTGGCGTGGATCGCCGACGCGCTGCCGCACACCGACTACCTGCTGCCGAACGACGAGCAGGTGCTCGGCTTCACGGGCGCGACCTCCCTCGTGGACGGCGCCCGAGCGCTGGTCGGCGCGGGTGTCGGATGCGTGGCGGTGACCCAGGGCAGCAAGGGAGCGCTGGTCGTCACCGCGGACGAGGTGGTCGAGGTGCCGGCGTACGCCGTCGACGTCGTGGACACGACCGGCTGCGGGGACGCGTTCTCGGCCGGGTTCCTCCGCGGGCTCTCGCTCGGGCGCGACCTGCGCGGAGCGGCCGAGCTCGGGTGCGCCACCGCGGCCCAGGTCGCGCAGGGGCTGGGCACCGACGCCGGGAGCTACGACCTGGACGCCGTCACCTCCTTCTGCGACACCGCGGGAGGACCTACAGTGCGGGCGTGAACATCGGCGTCCTCGTGGCCCTCGTGCTGGCGCTGGTCGCGCCCGCCCGGGTGCCGGACGACGCGGTGAGCCGCTCGGTGCTGACGCCCGACGGCCCGGCGTTCCACTACCGGTACGACGGGCACCGGCTCGCCGTACGGGCCGAGCGGTCGACGGGTCGGGGCGAGCCCAACCGCCGGGAGGTGGTCGTGCCGGCCGGGTCGCGGCCGACCCGCGACCAGACCTCCTGCGCCACCTGGGTCCGTCAGAGCGCGTGGCGGGTCCAGCCCGGCCTCGCCGTCCGGGTGCGCGACGACGGCCAGCGGGTGCGGGCGGTGACGGTCACCAAGAACGTCGTGTGGGGCGTGCAGACGGTGATGAACGTGCTGACCTGGGACACCGACCGACGAGGCCCGGCGTGGCGCTCGGTCGGGCAGTTCGACCTCGCCCGTGTCCTGCTGACCGGGCACCGGCGCCTGGCGCCGCTGCCGTGGCGCGCCTGCCTGCGCGTGCAGGGGCGGCAGGTGTCGTTCCTCGTCTGGCCGCTCGGCCGGGTCGCCCGGCCGTCCTGGTCGGACCACGCCTACGTCCGCCACGCGCGCCTGCCGCGGTCCTTCGGGCACGCCGGGCGCCCGGGCTGGTACGTCGGCCACGTCCCGGCCGGCGGCGACGTGGTCTTCGGCGGCCTCCGCACCGGCGGCCCGGGCCGCGGTTGAGCTAGCGGTTCGGCCGCGAGAGCCGGTCCAGGAAGGCGAGCAGGAGGGCCTCGCGCATCGCGGGCGCGGCCAGGTCGAGCATCGCGTTGACCTCCGCCATCCGGTCGGGGAGGGCGAGCCCGTCCGCGCCGCCGTCCGGGCCGCCGTCCGGGCCGCCGTCCGAGCCGCCGACCAGGCCGGCCGCGAGCAGCAGCCCGTCGAAGTCCTCGGGGGTGAGCGCCGTCGGGTCGAGGGCCGCGATGAACGCGGCGACGCCCGGGTCGACCTGCACCGGGCCGGCCTCGGCCGCCGCGGTGACCGACGCGGCCAGCGCGGCGAGGAAGCCGTCGACGTGCGCCAGCGTCGCGGCGCTCACCGACAGGTGGATCGTGGGCGGCGCGCCGCCGTACGACATCTGCGGCTGGACGTACCAGCCGCGGGTCGCCATCTCGTCGCAGACGGTGAACGCGTCGCACCGGGCGTCGGTGACGAGCGCGACCAGCGTCGAGTCGGGGGCGACCAGGACCGAGACGCCGTCGATGTCGGCGACGCCGGCGACGATGCGGTCCACGGCGTCGAACACGTCGCGGGAGAGGAGCTCGTAGCCCGTGTCGCCCAGCGTCTGCACCACGGCCCAGGCCCCGGCCAGGGGGCCGCCGGACTTCGTCGACTGCATCGTCGAGTTCAGCATCGTGTAGCCCGGCCAGGTGGCCGAGGCGAAGAACTGCGGTGCTCGCAGCTCGGGGGTGCGGTGGAGCAGCACCGAGGTGCCCTTCGGCGCGTAGCCGTACTTGTGCAGGTCGACCGAGATCGAGGTGACACCCTCGACGGCGAACGTCCACGGCGGCACGGGGCGTCCCAGCCGGGCGGCGTAGGGCAGCACCCAGCCGCCGATGCAGGCGTCGACGTGGCAGCGGATGCCGCGCTCGGCGGCCGCGGCGGCGATCTCGGTGACCGGGTCGACGACGCCGTGGGCGTACGACGGCGCGGAGACGACCGCGAGCACGGTGCGGTGCCGGTCGTCGTCGAGCGCGGCCGCCGTCGCCGCCGGGTCCGCCCGGAAGCCCGGGCCGACGGGCACCAGCACCGGCTCGACCCGGAAGTAGTGCGCGGCCTTGTGGAAGGCGGCGTGCGCGGTCTCGGGGATCACCATCCGCGGGTGCTCGACGTCGGGCCGGCTGTCGCGGGCCGCCTGCACGGCGAGCAGCACCGACTCGGTGCCGCCCGAGGTCACCGACCCGACGGCCGTGCCCGGGGCGTCGAGGAGGTCGGCGGTGAAGCCGACCAGGTCGTTCTCCATCCGCAGCAGGCTCGGGAACGCGGTCGGGTCGAGGCCGTTGGAGCCGGCGTAGGCGGCCACCGCCTCGCGCGCGACCCGGTCCACCTCGGGGAGCCCGGAGTCGTAGACGTAGGCGAGGGTCCGGCCGCCGTGCACGGGCAGGTCGCCGGCCTGGAGCTCGCGCAGCCGGGCCAGGGCGTCGGGCGTGGGAGTGTTCATGCGATTCCTTCGGGTGCCGGGTCGGCGGCGACGTCGACCGCGCCGGCGTCCAGGGAGTAGCGGCGCAGCCAGAGCAGGCTGAGGATGATGAGCGCGGCCGGGAGCACCGAGAACCCGAGCGTGATCGCGGTCAGGGCCGAGTCCGGCTGGGCGACGTCGCCCCCGGTGGAGGAGCGGTAGCCGCCGAGCGCGAGCACCAGGGCGAACACGCCCGGCCCGAGCGCGAGGCCGAGCGTCTCGCCCGCGGTCCAGACGCCGGTGTAGACGCCGACCCGGCTCGAGCCGGTGCGCCGGGCGTCGACGGAGGCCGCGTCGGGCAGCATCGCCATCGGGAACACCTGGCAGCCGGCGTACCCGACCCCGACGAGCACCACGGCGGCGTAGACGAGCGCCACCGGCGCGGACTGGGCGGTCGCGGCGAGCAGCGCACCGACCGCGAGCACGACCGAGGACGCGGTGTAGCCGCGCTTCTTGCCGATCCGGGTCCCGAGCGCCGACCACGCCGGGGTGAGCACGAGCGCGGGACCGACGAAGCAGACGAAGAGGATGGTGGTGGCGCCGTCCCGACCGAGCACGTCCGAGGCGAGGTAGTCGACGCCGGCCAGCATGCAGCCGGTCGCGAGGGCCTGGACCACGAAGGTGGTCAGCAGGTGCCGGAAGTCGTCCGCGGTCGCGACGATCCGCAGCTGGTCGCGCAGGGTGCCGGCGCCCGGGTGGGGCGCGGTGACCGGAGCCCGGCGGGTGCCGAGGTAGGCGCTGACGACGCCGAGCAGGATGATCGCCGCCATCGCCAGCCCCATCACGCGGTAGCCGGCCCGGCCGCCGACGGCGTCGCGGATCGCGGGGGCGCTCGCGCCCGCGAGCATGATCGTGAACGCCAAGATGGCGACCCGCCAGGTCATCAGCCGGGTGCGCTCGTCGTAGGAGTCGGTGATCTCGGCCGGCATCGACACGTAGGGCACCTGGAAGAACGCGTACGCCGTCGCACACGCCACGAACAGCACGAGCACCCAGGCGGCCTCGGCGTACTGCCCCATCTCGGGCGCCGCGAAGAGCAGCGCGAAGCCGATCGCCAGGCCGGTCCCGGCCCGCAGCAGCCACGGGCGCCGGGGACCACGAGGGTCGACGGTCCGGTCGCTGATCCGGCCCGCGATCGGGTTGAGGACCACGTCCCACGCCTTGGGGGCGAACACGATGAAGCCCGCCGCCAGCGCGGCGATCCCGAGGCTGTCGGTGAGGTAGGGCAGCAACATCAGCCCGGGGACGGTCCCGAAGGCGCCGGTCGCCACGGAGCCCGAGCCGTAACCGAACCGGACCCCGCGCGGGAGGCGCTCGGTGGCAGGCATGGCGCGAGGCTAGCGGCAGGCCTCGCCGCCCATCGGCGTATCGCGGAAGGAAACGGGCGGGCGCGTCAGCGGGAGAGGGCGCGGGACCCGCCCGAGCCGTAGCGGCGGGTGGGGTTCGAGCCGATCGTGTCCGGGGAGGCCGGCGGCTCCGGCGCCGCCGACGTCGTGGCCGTCTTCTTCGTCGACGACTTCTTCGTCGCCGTCTTGGTGGCGGACGCCTTCTTCGTGGCGGTGCGCTTCGTGGCCGACTTCTTCGTGGCCGACTTCTTCGTGGCGGACTTCTTCGTGGCGGTCTTCTTCGTGGCCGCCCTCTTCCTGGCGGGGGCCTTCGTCGGCTCCTCCGCCTCGGTGCCCGAGCCCGACCACCGGTCGATCCACTCGTCGAGCACCCGCCAGGTGCTGCCGCGGGCGGCGCGGCCGGTGAGCATGCCGAGGTGGCCGCCGGGGACGATCTCGAACTGCACCTCGCGCGCCCCGCGCAGCAGCGGGACGACCGCCTTCACCGCGGCGACCGGCGCGATCCCGTCGTTCGCGCCGGCGAAGACCAGCACCGGTGCGGTCACGTCGGCGAGGTCCACCGCGTGCTCGCGGACCTGCACCGCGCCGGAGGCGAGCGCGTTCCCCTTGGCGAAGCGGTGGTAGAGCTGGCCGAAGGACCGGCCCGGGTAGGCCGTCATCTGGGCCGTGAAGCGGTCGACGGCCTCGATCTGCGCCAGGAAGTCGGCGTCGTCGAGGTGGGTGGCGATCGCGATCGGCTTGGTGACCAGCTTCTGGAACGACGAGAGCTGGAACGCCCACCGCACCAGCGGGGTCGGCGCGCCGCCGACGGCGCGGTAGGTGCGGGTGACCAGTCCGTGCCCCCGGGTCAGGTCGAGCAGCGGCCGGAGCGGGGCGACCATCGGCACCTTGGTCACGTCGACGGGGGAGCCGACGACCGTCAGGGACGCGATCGGCAGGTCGGGGGCGTCGGCCGCGGCGAGCATCGCGAAGATCCCGCCGAGGCTCCAGCCGACCACGTGCACGGGGCGGCCGCCGGCGTGCGCCGAGACCTCGCGCACCGCGGTCGGCACGACCTCCTCGACCCAGTGCTCGAGCCCGAGGTTGCGGTCGCGGAAGGAGACGTTGCCGTACTCGACGAGGTAGGTCCGTCGGCCTGCCTCGACGAAGTGCTGCACGAGCGAGCAGCCGCGGCGCAGGTCGAAGCAGACGGCGGGTGCCGCGAGCGGCGTCACCAGCAGGACGGGGTCGCCCTGCGAGCGCACCCCGACGGCGGGCCGGTAGTGGTAGACCTCGCGGAGGGTGCCCTCGTCGATGAGCGTGCGCGGCATCGGGCGCAGGTCGGCGAGCCCGCCGTACATGACGACGTGCGCGACGTTGCCGGCGGCGGCGACCAGCTGGTCCGGCTTCGGCACGAGGTCCATGCCTCGGAAACTACCGCAGGGCCGAGCGGTCACGGGTCGCGCCCGAGGACGTCCGGCCACCGGGCGGCTAGGACCCCTTCGCCGGGCGCACGTTCTTGCCGTGCGAGGGACGGGTCGAGCCGAGCGCGGCGAGGAACTCCTCGGCCCACACCGACACGTCGTGGTGGATGACCGTGCGGCGCATCGCGCGCATGCGGCGGGTCACCTCCCGCTGGTCGGCACGGTAGGCGTCCAGCAGCGCCTGCTTGATCCCGTTGATGTCGTAGGGGTTGATCTGCCAGGCCTGGCGCAGCTCCTCGGCAGCGCCCGCGAACTCCGAGAGCACCAGGGCGCCGTCGTCGTCGTAGCGGCACGCGACGTACTCCTTGGCGACCAGGTTCATGCCGTCGCGCAGCGGGGTGACGACCATGATGTCGGCGGCCCGGAAGAAGGCCGCCATCTCCTCGCGCGGGTAGGAGGAGTGCAAGTAGTGGATCGCCGGCTGGCCGATCTTGCCGAGGTCGCCGTTGAGGCGGCCGACGAGTCGCTCGATGTCGTCGCGCAGGATGCGGTACTGCTCGACCTGCTCGCGGGAGGGGGTCGCGACCTGGATGAAGACGGCGTCCTCGACGTCGAGCTCGCCGTCGGCGAGGAGCTCGCCGAACGCCCGCAGCCGTGGGTAGATGCCCTTGGTGTAGTCGAGGCGGTCGACGCCGAGGAAGATCTTGCGCGGGTTGCCGACGGCCTCGCGGATCTCCTTGGCGCGGGCGACGACCTCCTCGGACCGCGCGAGCGACTCGTAGGCCTCGACGTCGATCGAGATCGGGAACGCCGCCGCCCGGACGGTGCGGCCGTCGGGCAGGTAGACGAGGTCGCGGTGCGTCTTGTGGCCGACGCGCCGACGGACGAGCCGGACGAAGTTCTGGGCGGCGCCGCTGAGCTGGAACCCGACCAGGTCGGCGCCGAGCAGGCCCTCGAGGAGCTGCCGGCGCCAGGGGAGCTGGGAGAACAGCTCGTTGGGCGGGAACGGGATGTGCAGGTAGAAGCCGATGCGCAGGTCCGGGCGGAGCTCGCGCAGCATCGCCGGCACCAGCTGGAGCTGGTAGTCGTGCACCCACACGGTGGCGTGCTCGGCGGCGACCTCGGCGGCCCGCTCGGCGAACCGCCGGTTGACCGACACGTAGCTCTCCCACCACTCCCGGTGGAACTCCGGCTTGGCGACCACGTCGTGGTAGAGCGGCCACAGCGTGGCGTTCGAGAAGCCCTCGTAGAACTCCTCGATCTCCTCGCCCGTCATCGTCATCGGCACCAGGTTCATGCCGTCGGCCTCGAACGGCTCGAGCCCCTGCTCGGTGCCGCCGGGCCAGCCGATCCAGGTGCCGTCGTTGGCCCGCATCACCGGCTCGAGCGCGGAGACGAGCCCGCCGGGGGAGCGCCGCCAGCTGCCGCTGCCGTCCGCCTCCTCGACGCGGTCGACCGGCAGGCGGTTGGCGACGATCACCAGGTCTGCCGTACCGCTGGGAGCCACGGATCTCACCCTAGTCCGAGTCTGAGGTGCCATGGCCCCCCAGTGCCCGCTCGTCCGGGGTTCAGCCCTGCGCCGCCCGGAACCGCCCCCGTCCCGGGCTGACGGCGGTGGGTGCCGGGCGCGGGCCGTCGTTCCTGTTCAATTGCTGGGAAAGGTCCCGGTTACCGACGGGTAAGCAGGGCCGCACCGAGCAATTGAACGGGAACCACCCGGCCGCGCTCGCCCGGAGATCAGCCCTGGGCGGTCGGGAACCGCACGCCGACCTGCTCGCGCACGGCGTCCATCTGCCGCAGCACCGCCAGGGTCCGGGCGTGCGGCACGGCCGGGCTCTCCCGAAGGCCCGCCTCGAGGCAGCGGCCGACCTCGACGATCTCGTGCGCGTACCCCTGGCCGACGACCGGGTCGTGGGTGATCTCCGTCGTCGCGCCGGGCTCGAAGACCCAGTCGCCGGGCGCCTGGACGTACGGCGTGAAGGTGGTCCGCGAGGGGTGGTGGAAGTCGTCGACCTCGATCCGCCCGAGGTCGGTTGCGATCGAGGCCCGGCGCGAGGACCAGGACGTCATCGATGCGGTCATCGTGGCCAGCACGTCGCCGGGGTAGCGACCCACCATCGCGACGTCGAGGTCGATGCCGTCCGCGGAGAGGGCGGCGGTGGCGTGCAGGTCGACCGCCTCGCCGAGCATCAGGTCGGCGAACGCGAGCGGGTAGATGCCCATGTCGAGCAGCGCCGAGGCCCCCAGGGCCGGGTTGAGCATCCGGTCCTCGGGCGGCGCGTCCACGCGGAACCCGAGCTCGGCGTGCAGGTGCCGTGGCGTCCCGAGCTCGCCGGAGCGGAGCCGGTCGCGCAGCGCGAGCACCGCGGGGTGGCAGGCGGTCCACATCGCCTCCATGAGGAACCGGTCGTGCTGCCGGGCCAGGCGCACCATCTCCTCGGCGGCCGCTGCGTCAAGGGTCAGCGGCTTCTCGCACAGCACGTGCTTGCCGGCCTCGAAGCAGAGCCGGGCGTTCTCCAGGTGCAGCGCGTGCGGGGTGGCGACATAGACGACGTCGACGGCGGGGTCGGCGACCAGCTCCTCGTAGGAGCCGTACGGCGTCCCGCCGTGCTCGGCCGTGAACGCCGCCGCGCTCTCCGCGCGCCGGGAGCCCACCGCCACCAGCTCGGCGTCCGGCACCAGGTCGAGGTCGCGGGCGAAGGTGTGCGCGATCTTGCCGGTCGCGAGGATGCCCCATCGGGTGGTCATGGCGAGAGCCTAGGAGGCGGGATCGCGACGCGCCCGGGGACTGAATGACATCGCTGTCATTCGTCGCCTACAGTGGGCAGCCTGACCTGCACTGACGGACGTGGAATCGGGAGGGGCCCATGGACGCCGCGAACGCTCTCGGTGGCGAGGCCGACGCCACGACGGTGCTGAGCGACCGCGACCGCGAGATCCTCGACTTCGAGCGCCAGTGGTGGAAGTACGCCGGCGCCAAGGAGACCGCGGTCCGCGAGAAGTTCGACATGTCCTCGACGCGCTACTACCAGGTCCTCAACGCGCTCATCGACCGCCCGGAGGCCCTCGAGGCCGACCCGCTCCTGGTCCGCCGGCTGCGGCGGCTGCGGTCGGCCCGCCAGCGCCAGCGCTCCGCTCGCCGTCTCGGCTTCGAGGTCTGAGGTGCCCACCCACCGCCCTCGGGGGCAGCGCGGCGCGGCCCTGCCCTCCCCGGTCGTCATGCTCAGCGTGATCGCGGTCGCGATGGCCGGGATCGCCTTCGTCGCCACCCGCGGCGGCGAGCCCGCCGAGCGCGAGGTGACCACGGTCGCCCGCAACACCACCCCGAGCCCCTCGCCGTCGGCGACCTTCACCCCGTCGGCCGACCCCAAGCCCACGCCGCCGCCGGTGCAGCGCGGCAAGGTCTACGTCGAGGTCTACAACAACTCCGGGATCACCGGGCTGGCCGGCAGCGTGGCGCAGCGCGCCACCGGTATCGGCTGGAAGGTGGTCGGCTCCGACAACTGGTACGGCACCATCCCGGCCACCACCGTCTACTACCCCGCCAAGCTCAAGCCCGCCGCGCGCCAACTGGCGCTCGACCTCGGCATCAAGCGCACCGCGCTCGCCATCGACCCGATGCGGCTCGACCGGCTCACGGTCATCCTGACCGGGCCGATCGCGGCCCCGGCCGCCGGCTGAGACCCAGCCCACACCCGCTCCGGGCTGGGCGCGGTCGACGCCCGGATGTCAGGGTGGGGCCATGGAGTTCACCTCCCCGGAGGGAGAGCACAGGTACGACGCGTTCGTGCGCGCCGGGCACCGGGCCGTGATCGGGCTCGACTTCGACGGCACCCTCGCGCCGATCGTCGACGACCCCGAGCGGGCCCACATCCACCCGGACGCCGCCGCGGTCCTGGTCGACCTCGCCGCCGAGGTCGCCGGCCTCGCCGTGGTCACCGGCCGCCCGGCCCGGCAGGCGCTGGACCTCGGCGGGCTCGAGGAGGTCGGCAACGCGATCGGCGACACCGGCAAGGAGCTCTACCTCTTCGGCCAGTACGGCAACGAGCGGTGGAGCTCGACCCGTCGCCGGATCATCTCCCCCCGGCCGCCGGCCGGCCTGGCGACGTTCCTCCGCGACCTGCCGCGGACCCTGCGCACCGCCGACGCGGCCGACGCCTGGGTCGAGGACAAGGGCCTGGCGCACGCCGTCCACACCCGCCGGATGGCCGACCCGGACGCCGCGTTCGATCGGCTGCTGCCACCGCTGCGCGAGCTCGCCTCCCGCTACGGGCTGGTGCTCGAGCCGGGCCGGCACGTGATCGAGGTCCGGGCCCCCGGCATGGACAAGGGCCGCGCCGTCGAGACCCTCGTCGGGGAGGTCGGTGCCGGCGCGGTGATGTTCGCCGGGGACGACCTCGGCGACGTCGAGGCCTTCGAGGCGGTGGCCAAGCTGGCCGCCGAGGGCCTGCCGACGCTCCTGGTCTGCTCGGCCTCCTCCGAGCAGAGCGCGCTGGTGCCGCTCTCCGACGTGGTCGTGCACGGCCCCGAGGGCGTGCTGGACCTGCTCCGGCGGCTCACCGAGGACATCCGCGCGCGGTCGACCTGAGCCTGTTCGTCCTCAGCGAACAGGAGGCACTCTCCGGAACACCGGCCCCGGGCCGGACGTTCCTGGTGCATGACCCTGAAGCTCCCCGTCCTCTTCGTCCCGGACCTCGTCGTCCTCCCGGGCATGGTCGTGCCGCTCGAGCTCGACGACGCCGCGCGCGCCGCGATCGACGCCGCCCGCGCCGGCAGCGACGGCCAGGTGCTCGTCGCCCCGCGCCTCGAGGACCGCTACGCGTCGTACGGCGTGGTCGCGACCATCGACCGCGTCGGCCGCTTCTCGGGCGGATCGCCGGCCGCCGTGCTCCGGGCAGGCGTCCGCGCGCGCATCGGCAGCGGGGTCTCCGGCCCCGGTGCCGCCCTCTGGGTCGAGGTCGACCCGGTCGAGGACTACCCCGACGGGCAGGTCACCGACCGCGCCCGCGAGCTCGCCGAGGAGTACAAGCGCCTCGTCGTGGCCGTGCTCCAGCGCCGCGAGGCCTGGCAGGTCATCGACTCCGTGCACCAGATGAGCGACCCGTCCGCGATCGCGGACGCGGCCGGCTACGCGCCGTACCTCTCGGTCGACCGCAAGCGCGAGCTGCTGGAGGACCCGGACGTGGAGTCGCGGCTCGAGACCCTCATCGGCTGGACCAAGGACCACCTCGCCGAGTCCGAGCTCACCGACAAGATCGGCGAGGACGTGCGCGAGGGCATGGAGAAACAGCAGCGCGAGTACCTGCTGCGCCAGCAGCTCGCCGCGATCCGCAAGGAGCTCGGCGAGGGCGAGCCCGAGGGGGCCGAGGACTACCGGTCGCGGGTCGAGGCCGCCGACCTGCCCGAGCACGTGCGCGCCGCCGCGCTCAAGGAGGTCGACAAGCTCGAACGCTCCAGCGAGCAGAACCCCGAGGTGGCCTGGATCCGCACCTGGCTCGACACCGTGCTCGAGCTGCCCTGGAGCGTCACGACCGAGGACTCGACCGACGTCGTCGCCGCCCGGGCCGTGCTCGACGCCGACCACCACGGCCTCGACGAGGTCAAGGAGCGGATCGTCGAGCACCTCGCGGTCCGCGCCCGCCGGGCCGAGCGCGGCCTGCAGGTGATCGGCGGCCGGGGCTCCGGCGCGGTCGTGCTGCTGGCCGGTCCTCCGGGAGTGGGCAAGACCTCGCTCGGGGAGTCCGTGGCGCGGGCGCTCGGCCGGCGGTTCGTGCGGGTCGCCCTCGGTGGCGTGCGCGACGAGGCGGAGATCCGCGGCCACCGGCGCACGTACGTCGGCGCGCTGCCCGGCCGGATCGTGCGGGCGGTCAAGGAGGCCGGCTCGATGAACCCGGTCGTGCTGCTCGACGAGGTCGACAAGGTCGGCTCGGACTACCGGGGCGACCCGGCCGCGGCGCTCCTCGAGGTCCTCGACCCGGCGCAGAACCACACCTTCCGCGACCACTACCTCGAGCTCGACCTCGACCTCTCCGACGTGCTGTTCATCGCGACCGCGAACGTCGTCGAGCAGATCCCGTCGGCGCTGCTGGACCGGATGGAGCTGGTCACCCTCGACGGCTACACCGAGGACGACAAGGTCGCCATCGCCCGTGACTTCCTGCTGCCCCGGCAGCTCGAGCGCGCGGCGCTCACCGAGTCCGAGGTCACCGTGTCCGACGATGCACTGCGCGAGCTCGCCGCGGGCCACACCCGCGAGGCCGGTGTCCGGCAGCTCGAGCGGCTGATCGCCAAGGCGCTGCGCAAGGCCGCCACGCGGCTCGCGACCGGGGCGACCCGCGTCGACATCGGGCCGGACGACCTCGCCGGCCTCGTCGGCCGGCCCCGGTTCACCCCGGAGTCGGCCGAGCGGACCGCGGTGCCCGGCGTCGCGACCGGCCTCGCCGTGACCGGGCTGGGCGGTGACGTGCTGTTCATCGAGGCGTCCGCGTCCGACGGCGCGGCCGGTCTCACCCTCACCGGGCAGCTCGGCGAGGTGATGAAGGAGTCCGCGCAGATCGCGCTGTCCTTCGTCCGCTCGCACGCGGCCGAGCTCGGGGTCGACCCGGCCGTCCTGGACCGGGCGGTCCACGTGCACGTCCCCGCCGGTGCCGTCCCCAAGGACGGTCCGTCGGCCGGCATCACGATGGTGACCGCGCTCGCCTCGCTGGCCACCGGCCGCCCGGTGCGCTCGGAGGTCGGGATGACCGGCGAGGTCACGCTCAACGGCCGGGTGCTGCCGATCGGCGGGCTCAAGCAGAAGCTGCTCGCCGCCCAGCGCGCGGGCCTCACCGAGGTGTTCGTGCCCCAGCGAAACGAGCCCGATCTCGACGACGTCCCCGCCGACGTGCTGGAGCAGCTCACGGTCCACCTCGTGGGGGACGTTCGCGACGTCGTACGTGGTGCGCTGGCGGCGCCCGAGGCGGCCTCGGTGGCGGCCGCCTGACTGCGGCCTGAACGGGTGGCTCGGACGGATAGTCCCTGACGTTTTCGCCGTCCGACCGGCGTGTCGGGGGCCGGAACGTCAGGGACTACCGTCCTGAGGCCCAGGAGGACCGTCCAGCATGCGGATGCGATGTGCACATGCTGAGACGGTCGTCGTACGGTGGTCACTGCTCATCCAGAGGGACTGAGGGAACGGCCCTGTGAAGTCCCGGCAACCGCCGCACGCCTCCGCGTGCGGGCCCGGTGCCAAATCCGTCCGGTGCGAGAGCCGTACCGGAAAGATGAGGAGGACTCCGTGAGCGCACCCACCATCGAGCTCAGCACCCCGACGGGCAAGGCCCTGCGCCAGGGCGCCTTCGGCAACGCGACCGCCCTGGCCTGCCGCGAGTGCGGGCACCAGGTCGAGCTCGGGCCGCACTACGCGTGTCCGGAGTGCTTCGGCCCGCTCGAGATCGCCTACGACTTCCCGCTCGTGACCCGCGCCCAGATCGAGGCCGGTCCGCGCAACATCTGGCGCTACAAGGCGCTGCTGCCCGTCCCCGACGACATCGAGACCAGCCCCAACACCGAGCCGGGCTTCACCCGGCTGCTGCGTGCCGACAACCTCGGCGCCGAGCTCGGCCTCTCGAACCTGTGGGTGAAGGACGACTCGACCAACCCCACCAACTCCTTCAAGGACCGCGTGGTCGCGTGCGCGCTGAGCGCCGCCCGGGAGTTCGGCTCGAAGGTCTTCGCGTGCCCCTCGACCGGCAACCTCGCGAACGCCGTCGCCGCGGCCGGCGCGCGCGCCGGCATCAAGACCGTGGTCTTCATCCCGAGCAACCTCGAGCAGCCCAAGCAGGTCAACTCGGCGGTCTTCACCGACTCCCTGGTCGCCGTCGACGGCAACTACGACGACGTCAACAAGCTCGCCTCCGAGATCGCCGGCGAGGAGGAGGGCTGGGCGTTCGTCAACGTCAACGTCCGCCCCTACTACGCCGAGGGCTCCAAGACCCTGGGCTACGAGATCGCCGAGCAGCTCGGCTGGCGGCTGCCGGACCAGATCGTGATCCCGGTCGCGAGCGGGTCGCAGCTGACCAAGGTGCACAAGGCGTTCCAGGAGCTGATCGCCCTCGGGCTGGTCGCCGACAAGCCGTACCGCGTCTTCGGCGCGCAGGCCGAGGGCTGCTCGCCCGTCTCGGTGGCCTACAAGGCCGGCGTCGACGCCATCCGCCCGGTCAAGCCGGACACGATCGCCAAGAGCCTGGCGATCGGCAACCCCGCCGACGGCATCTACGTGCTCGACATCTGCCGGCAGACCGGCGGCGCCGTCGAGGACGTCACCGACGACGAGGTCCGCGCCGGCATCGTGCTGCTCGCCCGCACCGAGGGGATCTTCACCGAGACCGCCGGCGGCACCACCGTCGCCGTCTTGAAGAAGCTCGTCGAGACCGGCCAGCTCGACACCGGCCTCGAGACCGTCGTCATCAACACCGGCCACGGCCTCAAGACCCTCGACGCCGTCTCCGGCTCGGTCGCGCCCGCCGCGACCATCGCGCCGACGTACGCCGCCTTCGCCGCCACCGGCCTGGCCTGACCCTTCGAAGCCGAGGAGCTGCCCGCATGTCCGTGTCCGTCCGGATCCCGACCATCCTGCGCACCTACACCGGTGGCGACTCCGAGGTGAGCGCCTCCGGCGCCACGCTGGCCGAGGTGCTCGACGACCTCGACGGCAACTACAGCGGCATCAAGGGCCGGATCCTCGACGAGGCCGGCGAGCTGCGCCGCTTCGTCAACGTGTACGTCGACAACGACGACGTGCGGTTCCTCGAGAACCTGGCCACCCCCACCCCCGACGGCACCCAGATCTCGGTGATCCCGGCGGTCGCGGGCGGCTGAGCCGGCGGCCGCCCAGCTGTAACGCCGTGTCACCAGCTGTTCCCACCCCGGTGCAGCACCGTGTGAAGGCGCAGTGACACGGCGTTACAGCTCCGCGCGGCGCGGGGCCGGGAGACGACGGACGTGGGTGGGTCTGTCGCCGCGATGACGGGCGGGAGGGCGGCGATCGACACCTCCCGTTCACCGACTTCTGGGTCAACTGGGGTCGTGAAGCGCTGGAGCACCGGTCTCGCGCTCGTCGCCGCGGGCGGTCTCGCCCTGGCGGCGGGCGGCCGCGGCCTGCTGCGACGCCAGGCGGCGGTCGCGCGCGGGCTCATCGGCAAGCCGCACGGCGAGGTCGCGCCGGACGCCGACCGGCTCTGGAAGAAGAAGTACGGCGACCCGGTCGACCTGCTCCTCGTCGGCGACTCGATCGCGGCCGGACTGGGCGCCGACCGGCCGAAGGACACCCTCGGTGGCCGGCTGGCCCGGTCGCTCGCGAAGGCGACCGGTCGCTCGGTCCGGCTGCGCACGGTGGCGCGCGTCGGCGCCGAGTCCTCGATGCTCGCCGGGCAGCTGGACACGCTGCCGCCGTCGTACCGCCCCGACGTCGCGGTGGTCGTGGTCGGCGGCAACGACGTGACGCACCGGGTGCCGGTGGGGGAGTCGGTCGCCGACCTCGAGCGGGCGGTGCTCGCCCTGCGGGCGCTGGGTGCGGGCGTGGTGGTCGGCACCTGTCCCGACCTCGGCGCGCTGCGCCCGGTGCCCCAGCCGCTGCGCGCGCTCGGCTCGCGCGCCTCCCGGCAGCTGGCGCTCGCCCAGGAGGCGGCGGCCGTGGCCGCCGGGGCGCACACCGTGTCGCTGGCGCGGGTCGTCGGGCCGTTCTTCGTCGCCGACCCCGAGGAGATGTTCAGCCTGGACCGGTTCCACCCCAGTGCCGCCGGCTACCACCGCACGGCCAAGGCACTGCTGCCCTCGGTGCTCGCCGCGCTCGGCCTCGACGTCGAGGTGCCGCACGGGCACCGGGTGCCGGTCGGGTAGGCACGCCCCGACCCGCCTCGCGGTGACCATAATGACGCCATGTCCTCGCCCCCGACGGCTGCCGGCCGACCGACCCTCGAGCAGGTCGCCGCGCTCGCCGGGGTCGGCCGCGGGACGGCGTCCCGGGTGATCAACGGCGGCGACAAGGTCTCCGAGCGGGCTCGCCTGGCGGTCGAGGACGCGATCGAGCAGCTCGGCTACGTGCCCAACGCCGCCGCCCGGGCGCTCGTGACCCGGCGCACCGACACCGTCGCGCTGGTGATCGCGGAGTCGGAGGAGCGGGTCTTCGGGGAGCCGTTCTTCGCCGGCGTCGTCCGCGGGATCGGCGCGGCCCTCGGCGACGCGGACCGCCAGCTGGTGCTGGTGATGGCGCAGGCCTCCGAGCGCCGGCGGGGGCTGGACCGCTACCTCACCCGCCAGCACGTCGACGGCGTCCTCCTGCTCTCCCTCCACGACGACGACGAGCTGCCCCGGCGGATCCGCGCGCACGGCGTCCCCGTCGTCGTCGGCGGCCGCCCCCAGGACGGGACCCCCGTCGGCTTCGTCGACGTCGACAACGTGCAGGGGGCGACCCTGGCCGTGAGCCACCTCGTGGCGGCCGGCCGGCGGCGGATCGCCACGATCGCCGGGCCGGCGGACATGGTCGCGGGCAGCTCCCGCTACCAGGGGTACGTCGACGGGCTGGCCGCCGCCGGCCGCGCGGTCGACGAGCGGCTGGTCGAGCGCGGTGACTTCGGCCGCGACAGCGGCACCGCCGCGATGCGGGCGCTGCTCGAGCGCGAGCCGGACCTGGACGCGGTGTTCTGCGCGAACGACCTGATGGCCGCCGGCGCGCTGCAGGCGCTGCGCGAGGCCGGGCGACGGGTGCCGGAGGACGTCGCCGTGGTGGGCTTCGAGGACGCCCCCGTCGCCGCGTCGACGCAGCCGCCCCTGACCACGGTCCACCAGTCCCCGGAGCAGATGGGCCGGGAGATGGTGGCGCTGCTCCTCGACACGATGGCCGAGCCTGGACTCGACCACCCCGGCCGGATGCTCCCCACGCGGCTCGTCGTACGCGACAGCGGCTGACCGAGCCCCTAGCCTTTCTCCATGGAGCATCGCGGAGAGGCCCAGGTCCCCCTGGTGCTGCTCGCCACCAGCCGCGAGTGGGCGGGTGGCGAGCCGGGTCATGCCGCGCTCGACGCCGCCCTCTCCGCTCACGGGCTGGCCAGCCGCTGGGTCGTCTGGGACGACCTCGGCGTCGACTGGGGCACCGCCGAGGTGGTCGCGGTCCGCTCCACCTGGGACTACGACGGGCGGCTCGGCGAGTTCCTCGGCTGGGCCTCCGGCGTCGGGCCGGCGCTGCTCAACGGTGCGGCGGTGTTCCGGTGGAACACCGACAAGCGCTACCTCATCGACCTCCAGAAGGCCGGGCTCCCGATCGTGCCGACGGTCTCGGCCGACACCGTGTTCGACGTGCGCGCGGCGGCGGACGGCTTCGGGCTGGCGGTCGTCAAGCCACGCGTGGGCGCGGGTGGCCGCGGGCTCGAGGTGGTCGCGGACGGGAAGGTCTGGCTGCCGAAGCCGGGCGGGCACCCGGGCCCGTGGGTCGTGCAGCCGCTGGTCGAGTCGATCCACCACGACGGCGAGATCTCGGTCTTCGTCATCGCCGGGCGTCCGGTCAGCCAGGTGCAGAAGATGCCGAGCCGGACCGACATCCGGGTCAACGAGCAGTACGGCGGGACCGCCCACTCGATGGAGCTGACCGAGAAGGCCGCCTCGCTGGCGGCGAGCGCGGTCGCCACCGTGGTCGACCTGCTCGGCGAGGAGATCGTCTACGGCCGCGTCGACATGATGCGCTACCAGGACCGGCTGGTGGTGAGCGAGGTCGAGCTCACCGAGCCGGGCCTCTACCTCGACGTGCTGCCGCTGAACGCGCTGCCCTTCGCGGAGGTGGTCGCCGCCCGCGCGTACCCCCGCACCTGGTGACCCGGCTGCTTGCACTCGCCAGGGTCGAGTGCTAAACATGACGCTGGCACTCTCCCCAGGAGAGTGACAACCGGATCGGCGCCAGTTGAGGTCTCCACGTCCGGCGAGAAAGGGTTCGCCGGTGCCGAGGGGGCCGTCCGTCGCGGGCAACCCGTCGAACCGGATCCACGAACTCTGAAATGCGAAGGATCGCAGGAGTCATGCCGAAGCTGATTGCATTCGACGAGGAGGCCCGGCGCGGTCTCGAGCGGGGTATGAACACGCTCGCCGACGCCGTGAAGGTCACCCTCGGGCCCAAGGGCCGCAACGTCGTCCTCGAGAAGAAGTGGGGCGCCCCCACGATCACCAACGACGGCGTGAGCATCGCCAAGGAGATCGAGCTCGAGGACCCCTACGAGAAGATCGGGGCCGAGCTGGTCAAGGAGGTCGCGAAGAAGACCGACGACGTCGCCGGTGACGGTACGACGACCGCGACCGTGCTCGCCCAGGCGATGGTCCGCGAGGGTCTGCGGAACGTCGCGGCCGGCGCGAACCCGATGGGTCTCAAGCGCGGCATCGAGGCCGCCGTCGCCGCCGTGTCCGAGCAGCTGCTCGGCATGGCCAAGGACGTCGAGACCAAGGAGCAGATCGCGTCCACCGCGTCGATCTCCGC
>NZ_JBGAHF010000030.1:0-28284 GCF_044226305.1 Nocardioides sp.
CCACCTTCTCGCGGAGTAGATCGGTGGACAGCTCACCGGCGGTCGGCGCCGACACGGGGCAGCGGTGAGTGTTCCACCAAACCCAACGCTTGAAAGGTGGCTCACCCACCGCTGCGTTGCGACATCCGCAACTCGGCAGACCCGGTCACCGCCGTCCCCCGCGACCGGCACGAGGGACATCCAGTCAGGCGTACTGGACACAGCGGTCGGCAGCGGTGAACCCGTAGAGGGCCAGGCCGGCCTCGGCGGCGAGCCGGACCGACAGCGAGGTGGGCGCGCCGACGGCGACCAGCGAGCCGACCCCGGCGGCCACCGCCTTCTGCACCAGCTCGAACCCGGCCCGACCGCTGACGACCAGGCAGGCCTCGGCGGGCGACGCGCCGGCGAGGACCCGCGCGCCGGTGACCTTGTCGACCGCGTTGTGGCGGCCGACGTCCTCGCGGACGACGAGCAGCTCGCCGTCCGCGGTGGCGAGCCCGGCGGCGTGCACGCCGCCGGTGCGGGCGAAGACGACCTGGCCCGACCGCAGCGCGCCCGGCAGCGAGCGGACGACCTCGGGGGAGGGGAGCGGCCCTGACCACGGCGCCCCGCGCGGCGCGTCGAGGCACGAGCTCACGCTGTCCTTGCCGCAGACCCCGCACGCCGACGACCCCGACCCGTCGTGGCGGTGCCCGGGGTCGCGCAGCGGCGGCCCGGACAGCGTGACGGTGACGACGTTGAGCTCCTCCTCCGGCGCGAGCGCGGTGTCGGTGCAGTAGGCGACGCCGTGGACCGACGCCGGCAGCGCGAGCCCCTCGTGGACCAGCCAGCCGGCCGCCAGCTCGAAGTCGTGGCCGGGCGTCCGCATCGTCACCCACACCCGCCGGGCGTCGGCGCCCGGCCAGGCGAGCCGGACCTCCAGCGGCTCCTCGGTGGCCAGCCGGTCCTCGCGCTCCCGCTGGGCCCGCCCGTCCGGGGCGCCCCCAGGTACGACGGCGTGCTCGCGCACCCGCGCCCGGACGGTCGGTCCGGGGCGACGGGCGCGGCTCCAGGTCATGGTCGGGTCAACGCCGGGTCACTCGTGCGGGTAGCGGGCGCGGACGGCGAGCAGTCGGGCCAGCCGGTCGGCCTGGTCGGCGAGCCGGCGCCGCACCGACGGCGCGAGCGACTCCTCGGCCGCCAGCGACCGGGTCCGCTCGAGGGTCCCCTCGTTGAGCGAGGTGCGGGGGAAGAAGAACTCGGTGGCGTCGGCCAGCACCCAGCCCGACCGGACCCCGACGGTCGCGGGCAGGTCGGCGAAGTAGCGGTCGACGTACGGGTCGGTCAGGTGCTCCTGGCCGCCGCGCCACATCCCGCTGCCGGCGGCCTCCAGCTCGTAGTTGGGGACGTCGACCTTGCCGGTGAAGCGGTCCCAGGCCCACTCCTTCGCCTCGGTGTCGGGCAGCGACGCGACCGCCCGGGTGTGCTCCACCCGTGAGCGCCCGGTCGGCTCCGCGTCCAGCGCGGCCTGCAGCTCGTCGCGGTCGGTCGCGCCGAGCGTGGCCAGCCGCACCAGCAGCCGCCAGCGCAGGTCGAGGTCGAGGTCGATCCCCGGGGGCGTCGTCGCGAGCCAGCCGCGGAGCCGCTCCGGGTCGTCGGCCGAGCTGATGGCAGTGCGGAACGCCGCGAGCTGCCGCTCCGACCCGGGCTCCAGCCGGTCCAGCTCGGCGACCGCGGCGCCGTGCACCCGGCCCAGCGCTCCGGGGCCGGCCAGCGGCACCACCGTCGACAGCAGCCAGGTGAGGGTGCGGCGCCGGGCGTCCTCGGTGTCCTCGACCGGCAGGCTGGCGACCGCGATGTCGAGCACCGCGGCCGGGTCGACGGCCGCGTCGTGCAGGGCGCCCCGCAGGTTGTTCCAGATGCCGGCGCGGAGCAGGTCGTCGCCGACCGACGGGAGCAGCTGTCCGAGGGCGGCCACGGTCTCGGCGTCCGGGTGCACGACGGCCCACGACTCGTCGTACGCGTCGAGCACGACGGCGGCGCCGGCCGGCACGTCGAACGGCGTCTCCTCGGCGGTCAGGATGACCGATCGGTCCTCCCAGCGGCCGTCGACGGCCACCGCCGCGCGGAACGTGTGTGCCCGGTCCGCGGGGTGCTCTGCTGGGGGTGTGCGCCGGAGCGCCGCGGCGGTCCGGTCGAGGGAGAGGGTGTCGGCGCCGGCGGTGCGCAGCCAGTTCGACGTGAACGACGAGAGGTCGCCGGCACCCGCCCGCTCCCACGACTCGAAGAGGTCGTGCATGGTCGCGTTGCCGAACCGGTGCCGGGTCAGGTGGTCGACGACCCCGCCGAAGAAGACCTCGTCGCCCACGGCGGCGTTCAGCTGCTTGAGCACGCTGGAGCCCTTGGCGTAGGAGATGCCGTCGAAGTCCTGGAGGGCCGCGCTGGCGTCGAAGGCGCCGTTGCCGGCGACCGGGTGGGTGCTCGGGCCCTGGTCGGCCGACAGGCCCCA
The DNA here is from genome assembly GCF_044226305.1 of Nocardioides sp. GTDB lineage: Bacteria > Actinomycetota > Actinomycetes > Propionibacteriales > Nocardioidaceae > Nocardioides. Next base: position 2,468 of record NZ_JBGAHF010000030.1, read on the forward strand.
CATCCGGCGGTCGTAGGCGTTGTCGGTCCACGCGTCGGCGTACTCGGTGACGTCGGCCGTGACGCGGACGCCCATGTACTCGGCGAAGGACTCGTTGAGCCACAGGTCGTCCCACCACAACGGCGTGACGATGTTGCCGAACCACTGGTGCGCCATCTCGTGCGCGACGGTCGTGGCCCGCTGGATCCGCATGCCGCGCGTCACCCGGCTCGAGAAGATGAGCGGGTCCCGGAAGGTCACGCATCCCGGGTTCTCCATCGCACCGGCGTTGAACTCCGGCACGAACGCCTGGTGGTAGTCGCCGAAGGGGTAGCGGATGCCGAAGAGCCGGTGGAACTCGTCGAAGCACTGCTTGGTCATCGTGAACAGCTCGTCGGCGTCGGCGTCGAGGTCCTTCGCCAGGCTCGCCCGGGCCGAGAGGCCGAGCGGGATCCCGTCGTGCTCGTCGCGGAGCACGTGGTACGGCCCGGCGACCAGGGTGACGAAGTACGTCGACAGCGGCTGGGTCCGCTCCAGCTCCCACACGCCGGGCTCCGGGTTGGAGCCGGGCGCGTTGCCGATGACGACCCAGTCGGCTGGGGCGGTCACGTGGAACCGGTAGGGCGCCTTCAGGTCGGGCTGGTCGAAGCAGGCGTAGACCGTCGGCGCCGCGTCCATGAAGTTCATGCCGTAGACGTAGTGCCGACCGTCGGCGGGGTCGACGCTGCGGTGCAGTCCCTCGCCGTCGTTGCGGAACGGCATCACGGCGTCGACGACCAGCTCGTTGGGGCCCTCGACCGTGTCGATCGGCAGCCGGCCGCGCTCGAGCAGGTCGGGGTCGAGCCGCTGACCGTTGAGGGTGATCGCGGCCACCGAGACCGGCTTGAGGTCGACGAAGGTGGGTCCACCTGCGCTCCGGAACCGGACGGTCGTCAGCGACGTGAACGTCCGTTCGTCGGCGGCCAGGTCGAGCCGGACGTCGTACTCCTCGACGGTGAGGAGACGGGCCCGGTCGACGGCCTCACGGTGCTGCAGGCTCAGGTAGGGGCTGGTCACCGGGTCACCCTATGTCGGGCCTCGTGAGGCCTCGAGATCTCGGTTCGGTAACGGTGCCGGTGTTCGACCGGGGGGCTGGTCCAGACCACCTAGGGTGCAGCTGGCTCGACGGGGGAGTCGTGCAACCAGCGCGCGCCGACCGGAGTCTGAACAGTGAGCGCGAGACCCGCGCCCACCCTTCCGGAAGGAACACACGCATGCAGCGGCTCACACGACGCCGGGGACGCGCCCTGGCCTCGCTCATCACCGTCGCCGGGCTCGGGATCGGGGCGGCAGCCGCCGTTGCCGGACCCGCACAATCGGCCGACCCCGCGGGGGACTGTGCGGTGGCCTACCCCGAGGCCGACCTGACCGCCGGGCAGGACGTCACCGGCCTGACCGTCACCCACGGGACGACGCCGGAGGGCTTCACCGGTGAGGTCCTCGGTGTCCTCGACGACGGCATCGCGCCGGACGTCGACATGATCATGGTCCGGCTCACCTCGCCCGAGATCGACCGCGTCGGGATCTGGCAGGGCATGTCCGGCTCGCCGGTGTACGCCGGCGACGGCCGCCTCATCGGCGCCGTGTCCTACGGCCTGGCCATGGGTGGCTCACCGGTCGCCGGCGTCACGCCGTACGAGTCCATGGACGACTACCTGGCCGACGCGGCCGGCAAGGTCGCGGTCGACCGTGCGGCCGCCCGCCAGATCGCCCGGCACAGCGACGTCTCCGTCGCGCAGGCCCGGGAGGGGTTCGAGCAGCTCCCGATGCCGCTCGGCGTCGCCGGGGTGGGCGCCCGGGCGCTCGCCAAGGCCGAGCAGCACGCGAGCGGTCACCGCTGGCTGCCGCGCTCGACGTACGCCGTCGGGCGTGCCTCGGCAGCGGCTGCCGGTGCCGACGACATCGTCGCGGGCGGCAACCTCGCCGCCTCCATGACCTGGGGCGACGTCACCATGGCCGGCATCGGCACCGCGACCTCGGTCTGCGGCGACCGGGTGGTCGGCTTCGGTCACCCGATGAACTGGACGGGCGACACCACGCTCGGCCTGCACCCGGCCGACGCGATCTACATCCAGGAGGACCTCATCGCCGGGTTCAAGGTCGCCAACCTCGGTGACCCGGTCGGCACCATCACCGACGACCGGATGTCCGGCATCGCCGGCACGCTGGGGCCGCTGCCCGACACCGCCGACCTGACCGTCGGCCTCACGCACGGCGACCGGTCGCGCACCGGCGTCACGCACATCGCGGACCGGACCCCGGACACGATGGCCTGGAGCACGTTCTACGGGATCATCGCCGACCACCAGGCCCTCGTCGACGGGCCGGTCCAGGGCTCGGAGGACCTCACCTGGACGATCACCGGGACCGACGCCGACGGCGCGTCGTTCTCGCTGTCCTCGGGTGACCTCTACGCCTCCGAGTCCGACCTGACCTACCGGCTCGGGTTCGCGATCGGCGACGTCGTCTACGCGCTCGCCAAGATCCCCGGCGTCACCATCGACACGATCACGACCGACAGCGACCTGGTCGACACGGTGTCGACGCTCAAGATCAGCAAGATCGAGGTCAAGCAGGGCGGCGAGTGGGTCACCCTCAAGCGGCGCTCGGGCCTGGTGGCCCGCGGCGGGCAGGTGCTGCACGCCCGGGTGACCCTCACCGGCGACGGCGCCCCGACGCAGGTCGTGCCGGCCAGCCTGCAGGTCCCGGCCTCGTTCTCCGGACGGATGGTCGCCCTCCAGGTCGTGAGCGGTGCGCAGTCCGGGTCCGAGCGGATGCCGCGCGACATCGACGAGATCCAGGCGTGGCTCGAGGACCAGGTCCGCAACGACGAGATGGTCGTCGCGCTCAGCCGCGGCCCGCGCGTCCACCACGGCAGCGAGGGCTCGGCCCACGGCCGGTTCCGTGGCGGCGACGACAACCCGCGCACGGTCCAGACCGTGCTCGGGCCGTTCGGCTCGGTCGTGCGCGGCCGCTTCTTCTCCATCGGAGAGGCGCGCTGACCGCACGGTCGACCACGGCGTGGCCCCGCAGGACCCCTGCGGGGCCACGCTGCACCGTCCCTCGTGGCTAGGGTGGCCGCGTGGAGCCGGACAAGCAGCAGCTCCTCGCCCTGATCCGGGCCTCGGTGATCGGCGAGGACCACGTGATGGAGACGCCGTACGGGCGGCGCCGGGTGACCTACGCCGACTACACGGCCTCGGGTCGGGCGCTCTCCTTCATCGAGGACTTCGTCCGCGACCAGGTGCTGCCGAGCTACGCCAACACCCACACCGAGTCCAGCGGCACCGGGCTGCAGACCACCCGGCTGCGCGAGGAGGCCCGCGAGATCATCCGGTCCGCCGTCGACGGTGACGAGGACACGATCGTGCTCTTCGCCGGCTCCGGGTCGACCGGAGCGATCGCCAAGCTGATCGGGGTGCTGGGCCTGCGCATCCCGTCGGTGCTCGACGACGCGCACGCGCTCAGCGAGCACATCCCGCCCGCCCAGCGCCCGGTGGTCTTCATCGGCCCGTACGAGCACCACTCCAACGAGATCCCGTGGCGCGAGTCCGTGGCGGACGTCGTCACCATCCGGCAGGACGCCGACGGCGGGGTCGACCAGGAGGACCTGCGCGAGCAGCTGGAGAAGTACGCCGACCGGCCGCTCAAGGTCGGTTCCTTCTCGGCCGCGTCCAACGTGACGGGGATCGTCTCTGACACCTACGGCATCGCCGAGCTGCTCCACGCCCACGGGGCGCTGAGCTTCTGGGACTTCGCCGCGGCCGCGCCGTACGTCGACATCACCATGCCGGCCCTCGAGGGCCGGCCGCTGTCCTACAAGGACGCCCTGTTCATCTCGCCGCACAAGTTCATCGGCGGCCCCTCCACGCCGGGGCTGCTGATCGCCCGGCGCGAGCTGTTCGCCAACCGGGTGCCGGACGTCCCGGGCGGCGGGACGGTCGCCTACGTCAACGACGACGACCACTCCTACCTCGCCGACCCGACCCAGCGCGAGGAGGGCGGCACGCCGGCGATCATCGAGTCGATCCGCGCGGGCCTGGTCTTCCAGCTCAAGCAGGCCGTCGGCACCGACACGATCCGTGAGCAGGAGGAGCGGCACCTGCGCCGCGCGGTGCAGGCCTGGCGGGCGGAGCCGGCGATCGAGCTGCTCGGCAACCTCGACGCCCAGCGGCTCTCGATCGTGTCCTTCGTGGTCCGCTCGCCGTCGGGCCGCTACCTGCACCACAACTACGTCGTCGCGCTGCTCAACGACCTGTTCGGCATCCAGGCCCGCGGCGGCTGCTCGTGCGCGGGCCCCTACGGACACCGGCTGCTGGGCATCGACCTCGAGCGCTCGCACGAGTTCGAGCGTGAGATCACCGGCGGCTGCGAGGGCATCAAGCCGGGCTGGGTGCGGGTCAACTTCAACTACTTCGTCTCCGACGCCGTCGTCGACTACCTCGTCGAGGCCGTCCTCCTGGTCGCCCGCGAGGGCTGGCGGCTGCTCGGCGACTACCGCCTCGACCCGGCGACCGGGCGCTGGCGGCACCGCGACGGCCTGGTGACGCCCCCGCTCAGCCTGCACGACGTGTCGTACGCCGGCGGCCGGGTGTCGATGCCGGCCAACGACGCCACCGGGGGAGAGGAGCTGCTCGCCGACCACCTGCGCGAGGGTGCGGCGATCCTCGCAGCCGCCCCGGGTCCGGACCTCGACTCGCACCCGGCGGACCTGAGCGCGGACTTCGAGCACCTCCGGTGGTTCGACCTGCCGGAGCGGTGCCTGGCGGAGTCGTCGTAGGTCGGCCCGCCGCCCTGCGACGCGCGACCGACGGGCCGCAGGTCAGGCGTGGCCGCTGAGCTGGGCCATCCGGGTCGCGAGCGCGTCGACCATCGCGCTGGCGCGCTTGGCCGGGATCGGCGACCTCTTGTCGCCGCCCTGGCTGGAGACCGGGAGCACGTCGATCGACAGCCTCGCGCCGCCGGCGAGCGCCCGGAGGGCGTCGACCTTGTCCCCGAAGGCCGACCCGCTGCCGGGTGAGTAGTAGTGCACGACCTCGTCGATCTCGTCGGGGTAGAGGTCGGTCTTCGTGACCGCGATGACGAGCCAGATCGGGCGGTCCCGACGGACGGCCATCGAGGCGATCCGGTGGGAGGTGATCGTCCAGTCCTCGAGCTCCGCGGCCAGCTGCTCCTCGCGGGTGGCCGTCGCCGTGCCGGTGGTGCCCGCCGCCCGCCGCGGTGTGGCGTAGCCGTTGGCGACCACGTGGATCACGCCGTCGACCGGCTCGTCGTGGAAGACCTCGTCGAGCGCGCCGAGCCGGGTGGCTGCGTTGTCGCCCGGCACCACCCGGAAGCGGAAACCTTGCATCCGCGCGGACCGGCGGGTCCGGCGCTCCATGACCGCCGAGCCCACCTCCGTCACGCCGTCGCCGGAGGCACGCCGCGTGAGCCGGTCGGCCAGCTGGCTCTTCCCGACCCCGGTCATGCCGGTCACGGCCACCACCGGGAAGCGGCGCCGGAAGAGCCGGCCCACCCGCTCCGGGGCCGCGGCGAGGCCGGTCAGCAGCCCACCGGCCACCGTCGCACCGATGGCGGTGCGGCTCGAGGTCGGCAGGACCGTCCGGATGCGGGTCGTGGTGCGGGACACGAAGCCTCCTCTGCGTGCGGGGCGGGAGCGGCGACGACGACGAGCCTACGTTCCGCGGACCCGGCAGCGACGACCCGGAGGTGGTCAGGCGTCGGCCAGCACCGGTCCGACCTGCGGCTCGACGGGTGCGTCAGGCCGGCGCGCACCTGCGCGCGCGGCGCCCAGCCCAGCAGCGACGACCATCCCGACGCCGGCGACGGCCAGCAGGTTCGGCTGCTGGCCCAGGACGACGAACCCGATGCCGAGTGCGAAGGCCGGCTCGAGGGCCATCAGCGTGCCGAAGGCGCCGGCCGTGAGCCGGCGCAGCGCCAGCATCTCGAGCGAGAAGGGCACGATCGGGAGCAGCACGGCCAGACCCAGGCCGAGCAGCACCAGCTCGGGCGTCACCCGGCCGACGGCGGCCGGCCCGGCCACCACCGTGGCGACCAGGCCCGCAACCGGCATCGAGATGGCCAGCCCGGCGATGCCGTCGGCGGCGTCCCCGACCTTCTGGGTGAGGAGGATGTAGGCCGCCCAGCAGCACGCGGCCGCCAGCGCGAGCGCCACGCCGACCGGGTCCGCGCCGCCCGCCCAGGGCTGGGTCAAGAGCACGACCCCGCCGGCGGCGACCACGGCCCACCACCGCGCCGCGCCCCGGGTGCGTGCCACGGCGACCCCGAGGGGGCCGAGGAACTCCAGCGCGCTCGCCGTGCCCAGCGGCAGCCGCTCGAGGGCGGCCATGAACAGGAGCGTGATGCCGGCCGTGACCACGCCCAGCGTCGCGCCGAGGCGCACCGTCTCGCGGCTGAACATGGACGGACGCGGCCGGACGAGGGCGAGCATCAGGACGCCGGCCCAGGCCAGCCGCAACCAGGCGGCGCCGCCGGCGCCAACCTGGTCGATGAGCCCGACCGAGGCGGCCAGGCCGACCTGGACGCACAGCATCGAGGCGATCGCCATCGAGGCGCCGGCTCGGGCAGACGAAGGGAACATGCCGACCAGTGAACTCGGCACGACCGTTCACGTCCACGTGACTGTGCTGGACATACCGTTCATCAGACCAGCATGATCAGCGGATGGACGTGCGCCGGCTCCAGCTCCTGCTCGAGCTCTCGCGGCTCGGCTCGATGCGGGAGGTCGCCGACGAGCTCGGGACCACCACGTCGAACGTGTCCCAGGGGATCGCCGCGCTCGCCCGCGAGGTCGGCACCGCGCTGGTCGAGCGCGACGGCCGGCGGGTGCGACTGACCCCGGCCGGGGCCCGGCTGGCCGAGCACGCCGTCACCATCCTCGCTGCCGTCGAGGCGGCCCGGCTCGACCTCGACCCGGGATCCGAGCCGTCGGGGGTCGTCCGCGTCGCGGGGTTCGCGACCGCCATCCGACGCTCGCTGCTCCCCGTCGTCACCGACCTCGCCGAGACCCGCCCGGGCGTCGAGATCCGCATCCACGAGCACGAGCCGCTCGAGGCGTTCGACCTGCTCGCCCGGGACGAGGTCGACCTCGCCCTGGTCTACGACTACAACCTCGCCCCGGTGGCCTGGCGCAGCGACCACGAGGTGACGGCTCTGTGGCGGGTCGACTGGGGGCTGGGCGCACCCAGCACCGGAACCCGGCACGGGCTCGCCGACCGTGCCGACGACGACTGGATCGTGAACTCGCGCAACACCGCGGACGAGGAGGTGCTCCGCACCCTGGCGTCGATGGCCGGCTTCGAGCCGCGGGTCGTCCACCGCATCGACTCGCTGGAGCTCGTCGACGACCTCATCGCCGCCGGGCTCGGCGTCGCGCTCCTGCCCCGCGACCACGCGCCACGTCGGGGCGTCAATGTGCGCCCCCTGGGCGACCCCCGGGTCGAGCTGCGGGCGTACGCCGTCACGCGGACCGGCCGCAGCCGCTGGTCGCCCCTCCGCGCGGTCGTCGACGGCCTGGCCGGCCGCACCGGCTGACCGGTCCGCGCGGGTCGCCTGGGACCCTGGTCCCGTGGTGACACCGACGACGACGCGACCGACCCGATCGACCGGGCGCTGGCTGGTCCCGGTCGTCGCGGACCTCGGGTGCGTGCTCGCCCTCGCGGTGGGCGGCAAGAGCTCCCACGACCCGGGTGAGTCCGCGTGGGTCGTCCTCGCGATCGTGTGGCCGTTCGCGGTGGCCACCGTGCTGGCGCACGGGTGGCTGGTCCTGCGAGGCGGCCGGACCCGCCGGGTCTGGCCGGAGGGTGCCGTCGTCCTGGTGGCCACCTACGTGCTCGGCATGCTGCTGCGCGCGGCATCGGGCCGCGGCACGGCGCCCGGCTTCCTCGTCGTCGCCGCGGTGTTCCTCGCCGTCACGATGCTGGGCTGGCGCATCGCGGCGGGTCTCGTCACCCACCTCCGCTCGACGCGCGCCCGGTGACGTGCGAGCGGGTCCGGGCGCTCCTCATCGGTCCTCGCCCCAATTGGCGACGATCACGGCGACCGGCGGGATCACGGCAGCGACGGCCGACATGGCCACGGCCGCCGTCGTCGACCACAGCCGGACCAGGTTCCAGGCCAGCAGAATGAGCAGCAGGCAGACGCCCATGAGGGCGAAGTACCAGCGCTGACGCCGGCGCAACCGCTCGCTCTGCGGCCTGCGGACCCCGTCGGCCGCGACGTGCTGGTACCGCCTCACGCGACCCACCCTGCCACGGCGGTCCCGCCGCACCGTGGGCGACGCGGGGCCGGTCGTTGGCCGACCTGCCCGGCCCCGACCTACCCGGCCCCGACCTACCCGGCCCGGCGCAGCAGCACGGCGGTGGCCCGCGCGAGGCGCACCTGGGTCACCTCGCGGCCGCCGAGCCGTTCGTAGGTGCCCCCCAGGTCGACCACCCGGGTGAAGGAGGTCGGGTTCACCACGACGAGCCCGCGGGTGAATGCGCGCCGGTAGACGCCGTCCACGAGCCGCACGCGGGGGGCGACCGGTCGTCCGATGTCGAGGTTGGCCCGGTACTGCCAGTGGTCGGCCTCGAGCTCGGCGGGCACGAAGACGCTCGCGCCGGTGGCGCCGTCCCAGGTGAGCAGCCAGGTCGCCCGGTGGTAGACCTGCGCCTCGCGGTCGGTCTGGCTGCTGTAGGTCACGGCGAGCAGGGGCACGCGACGCGCTGCGCACCAGGCGGCGAGCTGCATCTTCCACTGCCACTCGGCGTTCTCGAAGCGGGGCTGGGTGTCCAGGCCCCACTTGGTGAAGTACTCGTCCTCCCAGCCGCTGACGTAGGGGGTCCACGCGGGGATCACCGAGGCCCAGGTGTTCCACTCGACGGTCACGTTGGAGATCGCGAGGTAGCCGGCGGCCTTGAGCCGGGGGCCGACGCGGGAGAGGAACGACTGCGTCGCCAGGTACATGGACGCGTCGTCGGGGATCTGAGTCGAGGTGAGGTCGTCCACGGTGGGGTGGCTGAGGTAGGTGAGCGTGTCGTCGAGGACGACGCCGTCCCAGTCATGGGCGCGCAGCTCGGCGAGCACGCCGCCGGACCAGGCGTCCTGGTACGTCGTGCTGCCGACGTCCATCGGGTGCAGGCCGGGGTAGTCGGACCACTCGAGGCGGGCCCCGGTCGCGTCGGTCAGGAACCACTCCGGGTGGTTGCGGTCGGCGTCGGCGTACGAGACCCCGGTCGGGTAGAGGCCGGTCTCGTGCGGCCGGTCGACGGTCGCCGACACGTCCTTGTACATCAGGATCCGCACGCCCGGGTTCTGCAGCCGGTACGCCGGGATGCGGTCGTACTCCCACGGCTCCATCACGATGTAGTCGCCGGTGGCGGCGCCCGGGGTGCGGTCCAGGTCGCCCCAGTCGAGCGCGACCACGCCGGTGCCGGGCACGTGCCGGTGGGGGAACGCCGCGGCCGGCAGCGGGCCGGTGGACAGCACGACCAGCAGCCCGGCGAGTGCGAGGAGGGACCCGGCGCCCCACCTCCCGCGGCGGGTGGTCATCCCCGAGGCACCCAGGGCGACGCCTCGGCGTCGTCGGGCGCGTAGTCGGTGTCGGAGCTCCGTTCGGTGAGGACGGCGAACCTGAGGTCGTCGTACTCGCCGTCGTGGAGGCAGTGCGCCGGCAGGGTGAGCCGGACCGTGGGCGCCTCGGTGCTCCACCGCACCCGGAAGCCACGGCACGGGACGCGCGGGTCCCCGCCCTCGGTGGCGTGGTCGGTGAACGCCCCGGCCAGCACGAAGCTGCGGGTGTGCGCCGTGGGCCGGAAGAGGCTCACCAACCGGAGACCGGTCGCGTGGCGGGGGTCGACGCTGACGACGAGGTCGCCCCGGACGGCCCGGTGCACGTCGACGTCGACCACCACCCGGTGGTCCAGGTTGCGCAGGGTCGCGCCGGTGATGTCGAGCCCCGGCCCGTCGGTGTCCCCCGTCGGGTCCTCGAGGGTCGCGCTGTCGGCGGCGGCGGGGGAGACCCCGAGCCCGAGCAGCAGCACCGTTGCGGCGAGGAGGGCGCCGAGGACGCTCGGGGTGGGTCGCTGCATGCGCTGGATGGTTACACGACGATCATCGTCCTGACTGGCGACTCGCGTAACTGGTGAGGCATCTGTGACCTCGCACCACGCACCGGACCGGCCCACGCAGGACACCGGGGCGGTGCGACCGGCGTGGGTCGCACCGCCCCGGTGGGACGCGCGGTCGTGGTGACGTCAGCCCTGCAGGGCGAGGGCGAACTCGACCTTCCCCGAGGGGTCGACGGCGGCGTCGAGCACCTTGTCGTCGAGGAGCTCGGCGGCCGCGGAGTCGAGGTAGACGGTGGCGCCGCCCTGCTCGACGACCTGGTCGCCCGGCTCGCCCTGCATGGCGGCCGAGATCGCGAAGGCGGGCTCGGGAGCGTCCTCGGTGGTGATGCGGAGCCCGGCGCTCTCGGCGAGGCCGGGCTGCGTGGTGATCTCGTTGACGATGGCGCTGGCGTTGTCGGTCAGGGTGAGCATCGGCTCGCCTTCCGGATAGCGGTTGCTTACCCGTTCCACCGTCCCCGATGGTCGTCCGCGACACAACCCGAGCGCCGATCCCGGGCGTGTCGCGGGGTCTGGCACCCTGGGCGCATGACCCCCGACCTGCCTGTCCCGCCCGTCGCCGAGGACGCCCACCGCCGCGTCGACCTGACGAAGATCGGCCCCGGCCGCTTCAAGGCCACGAACGCGCGCGGTGGCGTGCTGCCGGTGGGCTCCGGCGACGACCCGGACTTCACACCCGTGGAGCTGCTGCTCGCCGCGCTCGCCGGGTGCAGTGCGATCGACGTCGAGCTGATCACCGGCAAGCGGGCGCACGCCACGTCGTTCGACCTCGTGGCGGAGGGTGACAAGGTCCGCGACGAGGACGGCAACCACCTGGTGGACCTCCGGCTCACCTTCGAGGTGCGCTTCCCCGAGGGTGAGGACGGCGACCGGGCCCGCGAGGCGCTGCCGCGCTCGATCGCCCAGTCCCGCGACCGGCTGTGCACGGTGGGCCGGACGGTCCAGCTCGGCGCCCCGGTCGAGTACGTCGAGGCCTGAGCGGGCCGGGAGATGGCACGTCGCAGGAGACCCGGCCGCTGGGACGTCGTGCCCCGGCAGGACGGGCGACGCTTCGTCGTGACGGGGGCGAGCAGCGGCCTCGGCCTGGAGACGGCGCGCGCCCTGGCCGGGGCCGGCGCCCACGTGGTGCTGGCGGTCCGCAGCGAGGAGCGGGGGGCGGCCGCGGCCGCGACCATGACCGGCTCCGTGGAGGTGCGGCGGCTCGACGTCGCAGACCTGGCCAGTGTCCGGGCGTTCGCCGCGGACGTCGGCCCGGTGGACGTGCTGGTCAACAACGCCGGCGTGCTCGCCGTCCCGTACGCCCTGACGGCCGACGGCTTCGAGACCCACCTGGCCACCAACCACCTCGGCCACTTCGCCCTCGCGAACCTGCTGCTGCCGCGGCTCACCGACCGCGTCGTCGTGGTCTCGTCGGACTCGCACCACACCGGCGAGCTCGACCTGGACGACCTCAACTGGGAGCGCCGCGAGTACAAGCCGTACGCCGCCTACGGGGCGACCAAGCTCGCGAACCTGCTGTTCATGGCCGAGCTCCAGCGCCGGCTGACAGCCGCCGGGTCGACGCTGCGGGCCACCGGTGCCCACCCGGGCTCGACCGCGACGGCCATCACGGCGAACACCGGGAGCCGCTTCAAGACCTGGGTCGGCTCGTGGGGCCACCGGCTGGTCGGGATGCCGCCCTGGAAGGGCGCGCTGACCGTCCTGTACGCCGCGACCATGGACGTGCCCGGGAACACGTTCATCGGCCCCGGCGGGTTCCTGGAGATGACCGGCTGGCCGACCAGCGTCGGTCGCAGCCGCCAGGCGTCGGACCCCGACCTCGCCAAGCAGCTCTGGCTGCGGTCGGAGGAGCTGACGGGGGAGCGCTTCCCGCTCGGCCGGTGACCGGTCTCAGCCGATGCTGACCGACTGGATCTGCACCGACTCCTTCGGCGGTCCGTCGGGCCCACCGTCGGCCGTGCCCTTGTCGGCGACCTTGGCGACGAGCTCGGTGCCGGCGTCGTCCATCTGGCCGATGACGTCGTAGCTCGGCGGCAGCTCGGTGTCCTCGTAGACGAGGAAGAACTGGGAGCCGTTGGTGTCCGGTCCCGCGTTCGCCATGGCGACGGTGCCGGCGGGGTAGGTCTCGGTGCCGCTGAGCTCGTCGTCGAAGCTGTAGCCCGGGCCGCCCGTGCCCGTGCCCGTCGGGTCACCGCACTGGAGCACGAAGATGCCCTGCGTCGTCAGGCGGTGGCACGGGGTGTCGTCGAAGTAGCCCTGGTCGGCCAGGGAGATGAACGAGTTGACCGCGCACGGCGTGGCGCCGGCGTCCAGGGTGATCGGGATGGCGCCGACGTTGGTCTCCAGCGTCGCGCCGAAGGTGCCCTCCGCGGGCGCCTCGGTCGACGGCGGGTCGACCTGCTTGGCGCCCTGTCCGCCGGCGTTGTACGTGCACGGCGTCGTCTTGCCGCCGGTCTGGGTCGGGCTCGTGTCCGTGGCGCTGTCGGAGCCGTCGCTCCCACATCCGGCGAGGACGGCCAGGGCAGCGGTGGCGGCCAGGGTGAGGGCGGCGCGGCGCAGCAGCATGCCGCCGATGGTAGGGGAGTGGTCAGCCGTTGCGTCCGCGGGCCACGACCGACCACCGCTCGGTGTCGTCGGCCCACAGCTCGTCGGCGAGGTTGACCGCGTTGCAGACGTGGTTCGGGACCAGGTCGAGCACGGTGCCCAGGGACGGCAGGGCGGCGCCCGCCAGGTCGGCGACCGCATGGTGCTCGGAGAGCTGGACCACGCGAGCCTCGGGGTACGCCGGGAGCCGGCCCCAGCCGGTCGCCCAGGCCGCGCGGTCGGCGCCCAGCGCCTTGCTGCCGGCGTCGAGCACGAGCCGGCCGCCGGCGTGGCTGACGACCGTGGTGCGGCAGACCAGGGCGACGTCCGCGGGCCGCATCGACCCCAGCTCCCACTGCTGGGCGTCGCCGAGGACGTAGACCCCGGGCCGCAGCTCCGTGACCACGCCGCCGCTGCCGGGGCCTGCGGCCAGGCTGGCCGCCAGGCTCGGGGTCGAGCCGCCGCTCACGACGTCCGGCTCGAGCCCGGCCGCCCGGAACGACGCGACCGCGGCCTCCAGCGCGCGGGCCTCGTCCGCTGCTGCGGACGCCCCGGCGCCCGGTCCGTAGGCGTGCCCGGGGAAGGTGAAGACGCCGCGTACGGCCAGCCCGGCTGCTGCGGCCGCGGACGCGACCCCGCCCGCCTCCTCGGGGGGGCAACCGCTGCGGTGCTGGCCGCTGTCGATCTCGACGAGGACGGCCACCTCGGCGCCCGCGAGGAGGGCGCCCGCGCGGTCGGCCGAGGTGGTCGAGTCGACGCCGATCGCCAGGTCCGCCCGCCCGGCGAGGTCGCGCAGGCGGCGGGCGGCGTCCTCGGTCAGCCACAGGGGGTAGGCGATGAACAGGTCCTCGACGCCGTGGTCGGCGAAGACCTCGGCCTCGCCGACGGTCGCGACGGTCAGGCCGACGGCGCCCGCCTCGAGCTGGAGCCGGGCGACCTCGGCGCACTTGTGCGTCTTCGCGTGCGGACGCAGCGCGATCCCGGCAGCGGCAGCCTGCTCGGCGACGCGCGCCACGTTGGCCCGGAGCCGTGCGGTGTCGACGCGGAGGTACGGCGTCGACGGCTCGGTCCTCACATCTCCTCGTGCGTGTCCGGGTCGCCGCCGAACAGCCGGCCGTCGGGGCGCTCGAGCGCGGAGATCGCCGCGACCTCGTCATCGGTCAGCTCGAAGCCGAAGACGTCGAGGTTCTGACGCTGTCGCTCCGGCGTCGCCGACTTCGGGATCGGGATCGAGCCGAGCTGGACCTGCCAGCGCAGGATGACCTGCCCGGGTGTGACGCCGTGCTGCTCGGCCGCGTCGGCGACCGGCGGCTCGGCGAACGGCGCCCGGCGCTTGCCCAGCGGGCTCCAGGACTCCGTCCGGATGCCGAGCCGCTCGTGCGTGGCGCGCATCTGCACCTGCGGGAAGTAGGGATGGAGCTCGACCTGGTTGACCGAGGGCGTCACCCCGGTCTCGTCGATGATCGTGGTGAGGTGCTCGTCGGTGAAGTTCGAGACGCCGATCGACCGCACCAGGCCCTGCTCACGCAGGTCGACGAGCGCGCGCCAGGCCTCGACGTACTTGCCCACGCTGGGGTTCGGCCAGTGCACGAGGTGGAGGTCGAGGTAGTCGAGCCCGAGCCGCTCCAGCGACCCGTGCACGCTGGCCACCGCGTCGTCGTACCCGTGGTGGCGGCCCGGGATCTTGCTGGCCACCCGCAGCTCCTCGCGCGGGATCCCGCTGGTGCGGATCGCCTCGCCGACCTCGCGCTCGTTGTCGTAGTTGACGGCCGTGTCGATCAGCCGGTAGCCGACCTCGATCGCGCTGCGCACGGCGGCGGTCCCCTCGGGGCCGGTGAGCGGGTAGGTGCCGAACCCGATCGCGGGGAGCGTCGTGCCGTCGTTGAGGGTGTGGGTCGGGACCGCCATGCCGGCCACCGTACCCAGCCGGCGTCCTCAGACGTCCTCGGGCGTCGCCTCGTGCCCCGGCCTGCCGGGCGTGCGGCGCTGCTGCTTCAGGCGGGCCTCGTAGGTGTGCCGCTCGCCGGCGGTGAGCCGGTCCCGGGCCTCGGTCACGAACCGCCGGAAGGTCGCGTAGTAGTCGTCGTCGTAGCGCTCCACGACCTGGAAGGTCCACATGCCCGGCAGCACGTTGCGCCCGACCAGGTCGCTCTCGATCCGGTCGGCCAGCTCGTCGTGGCCGGCCTCCCGGAACGCCTCGACGGCCTCGCCGAGCGTGAAGTCCGCCGTGCCCGAGAGCCGGTGGAAGCGGTAGGGGCTGCCGCGGGCGTCCTCGATGACCTCGAACGCCTCGGAGAGCTTGCCGACCGCCTCGACGGTGGCGTCGTCGAGGCTGTCGTCGAGGCCGTCGGCGTCGGTCGTGCTCATGCCGAGAGGACCTCCCGCGCGGAGACCGCGCCGCGCTCGTCCTGGATCGCGTCCGCCAGGCGGCGCACGTCGTCGTCGGCGACGTCCACGCCGGCCTCGCCGAACCCGTCGCGCAGCTCCTTCTCGACCGTGCCCTCCGGCGCGCCGTCCTGCCACGAGGTGACACGGTCGACCACGGCCTGGATGGCCTCGAGCTTCTCGTCGTTCTGGTTGTCCATCATGGCGCGCTGGTACCCACCGCCTGCGGCAGGCACGCGTCCGGCAGGCTGGTCGGCGTGTGGGACTCGATCTGGCAGGACGTGACCGGCGTCCAGCCACCGCCGGGGGAGCGGAGCGTCGTGCTCACCGCGCTGGTCGCCCTGGCCCTGGTCGCGGTACCGCGCGCGTGGCAGGTCGCGCGGCACGTCGTGACGATCGCCCACGAGGCCGCGCACGGCGTCGCCGCGCTGCTGAGCGGACGGCGGCTCGCCGGCATCCGGCTGCACTCGGACACGTCGGGGCTGACGGTCTCGAAGGGACGGCCGACCGGGCCGGGCATGGTGGTCACCGCCTTCGCCGGGTACGTCGGCCCGGCGCTGCTCGGCCTCGGCGGAGCCGCCCTCCTGCGCGAGCGGCACGCGCTCGCCGTGCTGTGGGCGGCGGTGCTGCTCCTCGCCCTGCTCCTGCTGCAGATCCGCAACTTCTACGGACTGTACGTCGTCCTCGTCGCCGGCGCCGCCGTCGTGGCGGTGTCGTGGTGGGGGAGCGACGAGGTGCAGTCGCTGGCGGCGTACACCGGCGTCTGGTTCCTGCTGCTCGCCGCTCCGCGGCCGGTGCTCGAGCTCCAGGGTGCACGCCGCAGCGGGCGGGTCCGCGACTCCGACGCCGACACCCTGGCCCGGCTGACCCGGCTGCCCGGGATGGTCTGGGTCGTGGCGTTCCTGGTCGTGACGCTCGGCTGTCTGCTCGTCGGCGCCCGCTGGCTGTGGGTCGGGGCGTAGGTTCGAGCCGTGCGCATCGGCATCCACTACGCGAACTTCACCCACCCCGACTGGGAGCACCGGCTCCGCGACCGGCTCACCGAGACGGCGCGGGTCGCCGACGAGGGCGGCGTGGCGATGTTCACGGTGATGGACCACTACTTCCAGATGGAGGCGCTCGGCGGCCCGCCGATGCCCATGCTCGAGGGCTACACGACCCTCGGCTACCTCGCCGGCCGGACCGAGAAGGTCCGGCTGGGCCTGCTGGTCACCGGCACGACGTACCGCTGGCCGGGGCTGCTGGCCAAGATCGCCACCACCCTCGACGTGCTCTCCCAGGGCCGGGCCGTGCTCGGCATCGGCGCCGCGTGGTACGACCGCGAGCACGCCGGCCTCGGCGTGCCGTTCCCCTCGACGAGCGAGCGGTTCGAGCGGCTCGAGGAGACGCTGCAGGTCGTCCGGCAGATGTGGAGCGACGACGACGGCCCGTTCGAGGGCAAGCACTTCCAGCTCGCCGAGACCGTGTGCGTGCCGCCGCCGGTGCAGCAGCCGCGGCCGCCGATCCTCATCGGCGGCGGCGGGGAGCGGAAGACGCTCCGCCTGGTGGCGCAGTACGCCGATGCGTGCAACCTCTTCCGCAGCGACGTCGAGGGCATCCGCCACAAGCTCGACGTCCTGCGCCGGCAATGCGACGACGTCGGGCGCGACTACGACGAGATCGAGAAGACGATGGTCAACGGCGTCGACGGTCCCGACCCGGCGACCGACCCGGAGGGCTTCGTCCGCGACATGGAGGAGTACGCCGCGCTCGGGATCTCGCTCATCACGCTGATGCCGCCCACCGAGGACCCGGTCGGCTGGACCGAGCGCGTGTGCGACCACGCGGTCCCGCACCTCGCGGGCCGCTGAGGCCGCCGTCGCTCACCAGAACCCGCCGGGCGTGTCCTGCGAGCTGGTCTTGCGGGCGTCCTGGACCCGCCGGTCGTAGAGCTTCCCGCTGTCGACCCAGCGGCCCTTGCGGCTGCTGCGCCAGTAGAGGAGTCCGAGAGCGACGACCACGAGCGCCGCGATGATCCAGGTCATGCGTCCGAGTATGCCCCGGCAGGCGCTCAGAGGACCTCGAGCCCGTACATCGACCCGAGCGGGTCGGAGATCAGCTCGACCCGGGTGCCGTCGGGGTCATGCAGGTAGATCGAGGTGCCGCTCTCGAGCAGGTACTCGACGCCGGCGGCGTCGAGCCGTCCCCGCAGCCCGGCCCAGCGCTCGGGCTCCACGCTGATCGCCAGGTGGTGCAGGCCGCCGAGCACCTCGGCGTACGGCCCGACGTCGAGGCCGGGGAAGTCGAAGAAGGCGATCAGGTTGCCGTTGCCGATGTCGAAGAAGAAGTGGTTGGACCCCGCGTAGTCGCGGTTCTCGACGATCTCGGTCAGCGGGAAGCCGAGCAGCTCCTGATAGAAGCGCACCGTGCGCTCGACGTCGGCGCACACGATCGCGACGTGGTGCAGGCCGCGCGCCGAGGACGCCGGGCGGGTGGCGGTGGGGGAGAGGTACGTCGAGCGGATCCGGTCGCGCTCGGCGGCGATCCGGTCGAGGTCGCGGTCAGCCATGGCCTGACGGTACTCCACCCTTCAACTACCGTGGCCGGCTCGGGCGCCCCAGGTCCTGTTGCCGGATCAGCTGCCGAGGTCAGCTGCCGAGGTCAGCTGCTGGGGTCGGGGACGTCGTCGAAGGTGGCGGGCCGGTGCAGCCAGTCCCAGTGGTCGTGGGGCCACACGACGGCGAAGACCCGGCCGACCACGAGGTCGGTGTCGACGTAGGCGTCGTCGTCGTCGCACTGGGTCTGGCCGGTGCGGCAGAGGTGGTAGCTGCTGTCGGCCGACTTGGTCCGGTTGTCGCCCATCACGAACACGTGCCCGGCTGGGACCGGACCGGCGGTCCAGTCGCACGCGCCCGGCCCCATCGGGCCGCGACACTTCACGGTGCCGGCGTGGTTGACGTAGTCGTCCTCGTCGAGCGGCTGGCCGTTCACCGAGATCCGCCCCTCGTCGTCGCAGCAGGTGATCGTGTCACCGGCGACCCCGATCACCCGCTTCACCAGGTGACCGCCGGTGGGGTAGAGCCCGACGTGCGTCAGCAGCCGGGCGACCGGGTTGCCCGGTCCCGACTCCTCGGCGGGGCTCAGCCAGCCGCCCGGGTCCTCGAACACCACCACGTCGCCGCGCTGCGGACTGCCGCCGAACCAGTACGACGGCTTCTCGACCAGGATCCGGTCGTTCTTCACCAGCCCGGGGACCATCGAGGGGGAGGGGATGTAGAAGGCCTGCACGAAGAACGTCTTGATGACCACGGCCAGGACGACGGCGATGACGAGCAGCAGCAGCGTCTCCTGCCACCAGGGGCGGTGCTTCCTGCGGGAGTCGGGCGGCACGCGCCGAGCCTAGACGCCGCCTCCCAGCGGCGAGGCATGGACCCGCGGCGCGACGGGAAGGGTGGCGGCACCGGCCCGCGATCGGCCGGTGGGACGACGACACGGGGGACGGATGGGACTCGGGCGACGCGCCGCCGCGACCGCGGCCGCGGTGGTGATGACGGTGCTGGGGCTGGGCGCGGCGGGCTGCTCCGGCGGCGACGACGGGTCCGGCGGCAGGGGGACCGCGGCAGGCCAGGACGCCGGGGCCTCGCCGTCCGCGTCGACGGCCCCGGTCCCGGACCTGGTGGACGGGGCCGACGTGGTGGCGCCGCTCGACGGGGGCCGGTTGGCCGAGGTGCGGGTCCTGCCGAAGCCCGACTACCGCTCGGCGTACCCGACCTCAGAGGTGCGCGCCGTGTTCACCGACGAGCTCGCGGTCTTCAGCGACACCCGGGGCAACCTGTGGGCGGTCGACCGGGACACCGGGCGCCCGCGCTGGCACGTGCGGATGGAGTCCTCGCTGCCCGGCGGCGACACCGTCTGCCGCCTCGCGCTGCCGAGCCCGGACGCCTCGGTCGTCGTCGCGAACCACGGTGGCGGCGACCTCTGCGGCGAGTTCACGGTCTACGACCTGCGGACCGGGGACGTCACGCTCTCCTACAGCTCGCTCACCCGCGAGGCCCGGGCGTCCGGCTTCCGGCTGTCGAGCAACCTCGGGATGTTCCAGCTGGGGGAGAGCACCTACTGGGTCGACCAGGAGGACCGGGTGCGTCGCCTCGACGACACCGGCGACTCCTCGACCGTGGGCAGCCCGGTGATCCTCGACGACAAGTACGACGGCTGGAACCTCGCGCGGTTCCAGGTGATCCCCGGCACCGACGTGTTCGTGGCGCGGATGATCCCGCCGCAGAAGGGCGGCTTCGACCCGAAGACCTTCGGCAAGCCCACCGACCGCGGCGACGTGATCGGGTTCCGGTTCGGCGACGACGACCAGCTGGAGCTGGTCTTCCAGACGTCGGTCGCGCGCCTCGTCGGCGGGGCGGGTCACGTGCGCGACAGCTTCGGGCAGGACGACGTGCTCCCCGGCCTGGTGGTCGACGTGGCCCGGCAGCACGGGACGAGGTCCTACCGCGTCCGCGCCATCGACCCCGAGAGCGGCGAGCTCGAGCAGCCGGGTGTGCTGGCGCCGTACGACGGCCTGGAGCGCGGCCGTGACGGCGTCCCCGGCATCGCCCAGGAGTACGGCCCGGACCTCAGCCTGGTCGTCGGGGACGGCACCGTGCTCACGCCGTACGAGGTGCCGGCACGGGTGGGCTACACCTCGGTCGTCCGCTACGACATGGCCACCGGCAAGCGGCTGTGGACGTGGCAGCTGCCCGGCGGCCTGCGCTCCGCCTCGCCGCCGAGCATCAAGGTCCTCGGGGTGACGCCGGACCGGACGAGCGCCTACGTCTACACCGCGATGGACTTCGACAACGAGATCCGCGAGCTCGACCTGGAGACCGGGAGGTCGCTGCGCACCTGGCAGCTCCCGGAGCGCAGCTCCTACGCCTACGAGTTCGACTTCGCCCCGACCTTCGTCGACGGCGACCGGGTGCTCCAGGTGAACGGCAACGGCTACGCGCGGGACACGAGCCTGGCGGCGCTGTTCTCGACCGGGGGGTGAGCAGCCCCAAGCGATCTGCAACAAAAGGTTGCGTGACGAGCCGGCGTGGGCTAGCGTCATGCGCAACCACTAGTTGCAGGAGGACAGATGGAGCACGACAGCATCGAGCGGGAGATCCACGTCGACGCGGCGCCGAAGGTCGTCTTCGACGTCGTCAGCGACCCGGCCCACGTGCGCGCGTGGTGGCCGGACGAGGCGGACTACCCGGCGGAGCCCGGGGGAGCGGGGCGCATCGGGTTCCGCCAGGGCGACGGCACGGTGGCCTGGGCGCAGCTCCAGGTCGTCGACGCCGTGCCGCCGCGGATGTTCTCCTTCCGCTGGACCCACGACGAGGGCGAGGAGCCGGGGCCGGGCAACTCGATGCTCGTCGTGTTCGAGCTCGAGCCGCGGGGCGCGGGCACGCTGCTGCGGATGACCGAGACCGGTTTCCGCGAGCGCGGCTGGGACGAGGCGAAGGTCGCGGCCGAGCACGCCGACCACGTCGCCGGGTGGGACCACTTCCTGCCCCGGCTGCCGGCGTACGCGGCGTCGGTGGGGGCGCGGGCGTGACCGTCGCGGTGGACGACGCGCTGTGGTCGGCGATCGGCGACCCGACGCGGCGGCGGATGCTGGACCTGCTGCTGGCCGGCGAGGGCACGGCCACCTCGCTGAGCGCCCGGCTGCCGGTCACCCGGCAGGCGGTCGCCAAGCACCTCGTCGTCCTCGACCGCGCCGGTCTCGTGACCGGCACGCTCGAGGGCCGCGAGCGTCGCTACCGCGTCGACGACGCCCAGCTCGCCGTCGCCGCGGCCCAGCTGGAGTCCGTCGGCTCCGCCTGGGACGCCCGGCTGCAGCGCATCAAGCGGATCTCCGAGGAGATCGCCGCCGAGCAGGCCGGCGCAGAGAGGGACGTGGAGGAGGACTGAGGGCGCTCCAGGGCGGGGATCCGTCTTCGTATGTTGACATAATGTCAGTTATCGGCGATCTAGTGACGGTTGAGTCGAGACCTCCGCCGGTCGAGTCGAGACCTCCGCCGGTTGAGTCGGGACTTCCGACCGACGCCCTCGTCAGAACCCTCGACTCGACCGTCACAAGTCGCGACTCAACGGTCAGAAGTCTCGACTCAACCGGAGACGTACGCCGCGAGGTGCTGGCCGGTCAGCGTGGCCCGGGACGCGACCAGGTCCGCCGGCGTTCCCTCGAAGACGACCGTCCCGCCGTCGTGGCCGGCGCCGGGTCCGAGGTCGATGATCCAGTCGGCGTGCGCCATGACGGCCTGGTGGTGCTCGACGACGACGACCGACCTCCCGGAGTCGACCAGGCGGTCCAGCAGGCCGAGCAGCTGCTCGACGTCGGCGAGGTGCAGCCCGGTGGTGGGCTCGTCGAGGACGTAGACGTCGCCCTGCTCGGCCATCTGGGTGGCGAGCTTGAGGCGCTGGCGCTCCCCTCCGGACAGCGTGGTGAGCGGCTGGCCCAGGTTGACATAACCCAGGCCCACGTCCGCGAGCCGGTCGATCACCTTGCGGGCGGCCGGCAGGCTCCCGGGGCCATCGGGCCCGAAGAACTCCCGGGCCTCGGTGACCGGCATCGACAGCACCTCACTGATGTTCCGGCCCCCGAGGTGGTGCTGCAGCGCGGCCGGCTGGAAGCCCTTCCCCTCGCACTCCTCGCACGTCGACTCGACGGTCGCCATGATGCCGAGCTCGGTGACGATCACGCCGGCGCCGTTGCAGGCCGGGCAGGCGCCCTCGGAGTTGGCGCTGAACAGGGACGGCTTCACGCCGTTCGCCTTGGCGAAGGCCTTGCGGATCGGGTCCAGCAACCCGGTGTACGTCGCCGGGTTGCTGCGGCGCGAGCCCTTGATCGCGCCCTGGTCGATGACGACGACGCCGTCGCGTCCGGCGATCGAGCCCTGCACGAGCGAGCTCTTGCCGGAGCCGGCGACGCCGGTGAGGACGCACAGCACGCCGGTGGGGACGTCGACGTCGACGTCGCGGAGGTTGTGGGTCGAGGCGCCGCGGACCTCGAGCCGGCCGGACGGCTCGCGCACGGTCTCCTTGAGACGGGCCCGGTCCTCGAGGTGCCGGCCGGTCACGGTGTCGCTGGCGCGGAGCTGGTCGTAGGTGCCCTCGAAGACCACCTCGCCGCCGGCGCTGCCGGCGCCCGGCCCGAGGTCGACGACGTGGTCGGCGATGGCGATCGTCTCGGGCTTGTGCTCGACGACCAGGACGGTGTTGCCCTTGTCGCGCAGCCGCAGCAGCAGCTCGTTCATCCGCTCGATGTCGTGCGGGTGCAGCCCGATGGTGGGCTCGTCGAAGACGTAGGTCACGTCGGTGAGGTGAGGGCGGACCCGAGGTGCCGGATCATCTTGGTGCGCTGGGCCTCTCCCCCGCTCAGCGTCCCGGCCGGCCGGTCGAGGGACAGGTAGCCGAGCCCGATCTCGGCGAACGCGTCGAGCAGGTGCTGTAGCCCGGCCACCAGCGGCGCCACGGCGGGCTCGGTGACCCCCCGCAGCCAGGTGGCCAGGTCGCTGATCTGCAGGCTGCTCAGCTCGGCGATGTTCCTGCCGCCGACCGTGACCGACCGCGCCTCGGCGCTGAGCCGGGTGCCGTCGCAGTCGGGACAGGTCGTGAAGGTGACCGCCCGCTCCACGAACCGCCGCACGTGCGGCTGCATCGCCTCGACGTCCTTGGAGAGCATCGACTTCTGGACCTTGGTGAGGACGCCCTCGTAGGTGAGGTTCACGCCGTCGACCTTGATCTTCTCGGGCTCGCCGTGGAGGAGCTTCTTCAGCTCCTTCTGCGTGTACTTCCCGATCGGCTTGTCCATGTCGAAGCCGGCACCGCTGAAGATCCGCCCGTACCAGCCGTCCATCGAGTAGCCGGGCACCAGCAGCGCACCGTCGGCCAACGACAGGCTCTCGTCGTAGATCGCGGTGAGGTCGAAGTCGTTGAGCGCGCCCATGCCCTCGCAGCGCGGGCACATGCCGCCCTGGTAGACCTGCTGCTTGACGACCTGCGTCTTGCCCGCGCCCTTGTCGGTCTTCATCATCCCGCTGGCGATCCGGGTCGGGACGTTGAAGGAGAAGGCCTGCGGCGAGCCGATGTGCGGCTCGCCGATCCGGCTGAAGAGGATGCGCAGCATCGCGTTGGCGTCGGTCGCGGTGCCGACCGTCGAGCGCGGGTTGGCGCCCATCCGTTCCTGGTCGACGATGATCGCCGTGGTCAGCCCCTCGAGGTGGTCGACCTCGGGCCGGGCCAGCGTCGGCATGAAGCCCTGCACGAAGACGCTGTAGGTCTCGTTGATCATCCGCTGCGACTCGGCGGCGATGGTGTCGAAGACCAGGGAGCTCTTGCCCGAGCCGGACACCCCGGTGAACGCCGTGAGCCGGCGCTTGGGGATCTCGAGGCTGACGTCCTTGAGGTTGTTGACCCGCGCGCCGTGCACGCGGATGAGGTCGTGGCTGTCCGCGAGCGGCGCGCTCATCGGCGGTCCTCCGGGTCGTGGGTGTGGTGGGTGGCGTCAGGTGCGCTCAGGGGGTCTCCTGGATCCGGACCATGTTGCCTGCGGGGTCGCGGACGGCGCAGTCGCGCATCCCCCACGGTTGCCGGGTGGGCTCCTGGACGACCTCGACGTCGCTGGCCTGGAGCTCGTCGAAGGTGGCGTCGAGGTCCCGGGTCGCCAGCATGATGCTGGCGTAGGTGCCCTTGGCCATCATCTCCGTGATGGTCCGGCGCTCCTCGTCGGTGACGCCGGGGTCGGCGGCCGGCGGGTGCAGCACGATGTTGACGCCGGGCTGGTCCGGCGGGCCCACGGTGAGCCAGCGCATGCCCTCGTAGCCGACGTCGTTGCGGAGCTCGAAGCCGAGCGTGTCGCGGTAGAAGCCGAGCGCGGCCTCGGGGTCGTCCTGCGGCAGGAACGTGGTGTGGATGGTGATGTCCATGGCCGTCAACCTAGGCGCCCGGGGGCCGTCGGTGCTTCTCGATTCCTGACCGGCCTGGCGACCTTGCTGGTCTCGCACGACGGCACGCCGGCCAGGTCGCGGGCTGCGTCGCGACGGTAGACGCTCGGTGGTACGCCGACCAGCTCGGTGAACCGCGTGCTGAACGTGCCCAGCGACTGGCACCCCACGGCGAAGCACACGTCGGTCACGCTGAGGTCGCCGCGCCGCAGCAGCGCCATCGCCCGCTCGATGCGCCGCGTCATCAGGTAGCCGTACGGCGACTCGCCGTAGGCCGCCTTGAACTGCCGGCTCAGGTGCCCGGCCGACATGTGCTCGCCGCGGGCCAGTGCCTCGACGTCGAGCGGCCGGGCGTACTCCCGGTCGATCCGGTCCCGGACCCGGCGCAGCCGCGCGAGGTCCCGGAGGCGCTCGTCGCGGCCGGGAGTGCTCGTCACGCCAGCGATGCTAGCGACCGGCACGGTCCGGCAGCGGCACGACGACCCGGACCCGGAGCGGCGCCGAACGGGCCGCCGGCAGCCGCCCGGCACGGGGGGCCACGACCCGCAGCTCGCGCGTGGTCAGCAGGTGGCCGGAGGAGATGTCGAAGGCGAACCGGCCGCTCCGCCGCGCCCGCTCGGTCGCCACCGTCGCCCAGCCGTCCGGGTAGTGCTCCTGGAGCCGGACGACCCGCCGCTCGTCCGCCGTCCGCACCTCGCCGTGCACGGGGATCCGCGCGTCCACGGGCACCTCGTCGGGCGCCTGGGCGGAGATCTGGGCGCCCAGCACCGCGGCGCCGAGGAGGAGCGCGACGCTCACGAGAGCTCGTCCTCGCAGCCGGCGCTGTGGTCGGTGGCCTCGCTTACGACGTAGCCCCCCTCGTCGGTGCGCACGGTCGCCACCCACCAGCCGTCGCCGTCGTCGTTGGTGATGACCACCCGGTCGGCGTCCGCCTCCCCCGGGTCCTCGACGATCCAGCCCTCGTCCGGCGGCTCGCCGAACCCCTCGTGCGTCCCGAGCCAGACCTCCAGCGCCCGGATCGGCGTCTCCGCGCCGGACACCGACAGGTCCGGGCGGTACGCCGTCCCCGGGCACCCGTCGCGCGAGCAGCCGGGTGCCAGCAGCACCACCACGAGCGCGAGGAGGACGGGCAGCCGGCGGACGCGCACGGGACCAGCATGGGACACGGCGGCCCTGCCGTCCGGTGATTAGCCGGCCGGTCGGGACCCCTGGCCCCTCCGGGCCATGCCGCCACCACCCGGACGGGGCATTCTCCGGGGTTTGTCCCGAAACGCCGGGTCGCGTCCCGGCTCCGTCTTTACCTTCGAACGAGGATGTATCCGCCGCCCAGGACCGGTCTCCTCGAAGGGGACAGCGTCTCGGAACGGCGCCGGCATCGCCCGTGGGGGGCCACGTCGCCGAGGCTCGAGAGGAGGTAGAACGATGTGGGACACCGTCCAGACCAATGGTGAGCACCTGACGCACGACATGCCGTGCCCACACTGCGGGCACGCCCTCCACACCTACCTCGAGTGCGGGGACGGGTGTGACTGCGTGCCGGTGCGGCCGAGCAAGCTCGCGCAGGTCGCGAACGTCTGACCGCCGGCCGGCCGAGCGGGTCAGCCGAGCGGGTCAGACGGTATGACGTGACCGCCTCGGTGTGAGGGGGTTGCAGGCCGGGGCCTCTCACATGCATGTACGTGGGTTGTCGGGCAGGAGTGGCCTGCGCGACCTATCCACAGGCATAGGAGGCCCCGGTGTTCACTGA
>NZ_JBGAHF010000006.1:0-226935 GCF_044226305.1 Nocardioides sp.
AGCACGGCGCCGTCGTCGACCCGACCTGACCGGGTCGGTCAGCCGGCCGCCTGGCCCACGAGCGCCTCGATCCGCTTCGCCTCGGCGTCGCCGATCTCGAGCAGGGCGTACTCCGTCGGCCACATGTTGCCGTCGTCGAGGTGCGCGGGGTCGTTGAACCCGAGGTTGGAGTAGCGGTTGCCGAACTTCGAGGCCGGCTTGAAGAAGCAGACCACCTTGCCGTCCCGGGCCCAGGCGGGCATGCCGTACCAGGTCTTCGGGTCCAGCTGCGGCGCGACCCTGGTGACGATCGCGTGGACGCGCTCGGCCATCACCCGCTCGTCGTCGGGCATCTCGGCGACCTTGGCGAGCAGCGCCTCGAGGTCGTCTGCCTTCTTGGCGCCCTTGCGGCCCTCGGCCTTGAGCTCGGCGGCGCGGTCCTTCATGGCGGCGCGCTCGGCGTCGGTGAATCCGGTGTTCTTGGTCATGGCGTCACGCTAGGTGACCGGTCGCGCGCCGCGCTTCTCGATTCCTGACCGGTCGGCGACCCGGACCCGGATGCCGTCGAGCACCAGCCCCAGGCCGGCCGCGAAGTCCGACGCGGGCAGCGGGTCGTCGTCGATCGCACCGGCGCTGCCGGCCTGCAGGTGGGTCTGCTCGTCGCTGACGTGGCCGAAGACGAAGTGCAGCAGGGTCCGCGCCGCGGTCGGCACCAGGTCCGCCGGCAGACCACCCTCGGCGAGCGCACCGACCAGGTCGTCGTACGGCGCCGCCGCGCCGAGCCCGAAGGAGTACGACGTCGCGACCACCTCGGCGCCGTCGCGGTAGGCGAGCATCGCGTCGCGCAGCTCCTCGCAGGTGGCGGCGACGCGGTCGTCCCAGCGCGCCGGGCGCGGACCGTGCGGACCGCGGGCCAGGATCTCGTCAGCGACGGCGGCGAGCAGCAGCTGCTTGGTGGCGAAGTGGTGGTAGAGCGCGCTGGGCTGGATGCCGAGCTCGGTCCCGAGCCGGCGCATGGTGAGGTCGGCCAGCCCGTAGGTGTCGAGCACGCCGAGCGCCCGCTCGACGACGTCCTCGCGGTGGTAACGCACGTCACACTCCTCGTACTCGTCGGTCACCGTTGACCGCGCGCGGACCCGAACCCTAACCTGAACGCCGTTCACCTGACCACCGTTCAGGTGCGCTCCCGAGATGGACCCCCCAGGATCGACCCCGACGACGGACCCCGAGACGGGCAGAGCAGAGGAACCGAGCATGGCCATGGCCGAGACCGCCGACCCCACCACCCCCGAGGCGACCCCGCGGCGGCGCACGTCCGTCACGACCGACCTCGCGCTGATCGCCGGGTTCGCGGCACTGATCAGCGCCTGCGCCTACATCGGCTCGATCCCGGTCGGCGGCGCCGGCGTGCCGATCACCCTCCAGACCTTCGGCGTGATGCTGGCCGGCTGCGTCCTGGGCCCGGTCCGTGGCTTCCTCGCGGTCTCGCTCTACCTGCTGCTCGGCGCGATCGGGCTCCCGGTGTTCGCCGAGCACTCCTCGGGCATCGCGGTGTTCACCGGCGTGAGCGCCGGCTACCTGTTCGCCTTCCCGCTGGCGGCCGCCCTGGCCGGCTTCCTGGTGAAGTACGTCGCCCGCGAGAACCGCACCCGCGCGATCTACGTCTTCTTCTGCTCGCTGGCGGGCAGCGTGCTGGTGATCCACCCGCTCGGCATCATCGGCATGAAGCTCTACCTCGACGTCTCCTGGCACCAGGCCTTCACCTACGACACTCCGTTCTGGATCGGCGACCTGCTCAAGACCACGCTGGTCGCGCTGGTCGCCGCCGAGGTGCACCGGGCGTTCCCGCAGCTGCTCGCGCGTCGCTGACTTGCCCACGATCAGCTTCGAGGCCGCCGGGGTCACCGTCCCGGTCCCCGGCGGCACCCGGGTCGTGCTCGAGCCGACCACCCTCGAGCTGACCGAGCAGCGGGTCGGCGTCATCGGGGCGAACGGCTCCGGCAAGTCGACCCTCGCCCGCCTGGTGAACGGCCTCGTCGAGGCGACCACCGGCCGGGTGCTGGTCGACGGGGTCGACGTCGCGCGGCACGGGGCCGCCGTACGACGGCGGGTGGGGTTCGCCTTCACCGACCCGGCCGCGCAGCTGGTGATGCCGACCTGCGTCGAGGACGTCGAGCTGTCGCTGCGCCGCAGCGAGAAGGACCCGAAGCGCCGCAACGAGCTCGCCCGGGGTGTGCTCGAGCGCAACGGGCTCGGTGAGCACGCGGACTCCAGCGTGCACACGCTGTCCGGCGGCCAGAAGCAGCTGCTCGCGCTGGCCGGCGTGCTCGCCGTCGACCCCGCTGTCCTGGTCGCCGACGAGCCGACCACGCTGCTCGACCTGGCGAACACCCGTCGGGTCGGCGACCTGCTGTTCGGGCTCGACCAGCAGCTGGTCCTGGTGACCCACGACCTGGACCTGGTCCGGCGCTGCGACCGCGTCGTGGTCGTCGAGGACGGACGGGTCCGGTTCGACGGTGCGCCCGACGCGGCCGTCGCGGACTACCTCGCGTCGGTGGCGTCGTGAGCTCCACCGGCCTGGTCGGCGTCTACCAGCCGGGTTCGACGCTGCTCCACCGGCTGCCGGTCGGCGTGAAGCTGGCCGGCCTCTGCGCGCTGAGCCTGTCCATCGTGCTGGTGCGCAGCATGCCGGCGTCCTGGGTCTTCCTCGGCGTCACGCTGCTGCTCGCCCTGGTCGCCCGGGTGCGGGTGCTGACCCTGGCCCGTGCGGCGCGGGCGGTGCTCGTGCTGGCGCTCTTCGTGAGCGCGTTCCAGTGGTACTGGTACGGCCGCGACAAGGCGATCGAGACCTTCGTCGACCTGGTCGCGCTGTCGCTGGCGGCGGTGGTCGTCACGGCCACCACGCCGGTCAACGCGATGCTCGACGCGCTCATCCGCTGGATCACGCCGCTGCGCCGGATCGGCGTGAAGCCGGACCGGGTGGCCCTCACCTTCGGGCTCGCCATCCAGGCCCTGCCCGGCACCATCGCGCTCGCGGTCGAGACCCGCGACGCGGCCCGGGCCCGCGGCGTGCGCCACCCCCGGGCGTTCCTCACCCCGTTCGTGATCCGCGTCGTCGCCCGCGCGCACGAGACCGGCGACGCGCTGCAGGCCCGAGGGATCGGGGACGACTGACCCTCAGCCGGTCCCGCCCCGTGACGCCAGCCAGGCCCGGCAGCGCGCGGCGGAGGCGCGGGAGAGCCAGGCGTCCTGGACGATCTCGGCGAGCTCCTCGCGGGAGACCTCGCCGAGGCGGCTGGCCCGGACCAGCACCGACGGGTGTCCGTCGAAGTGCGGGGTCGTGAAGAACGGCGTGCCCTCGTCCTGCACCAGCGCCTCCTTGTCCTCGGCGCTGCACCAGAGCACGATCACGTCGTCGTACCGCTCCCCCGTCTCGGGGTCGAACGCGTCCGGCCGGGGCGTGCGGAAGAAGACGAACGACTTGCCGCCCACCTGGTAGACGGGGTTGCGGGCCCGCTGGCCGTGCACGACCGTGACGTGCGGCATCGCCAGCGCGAGCTCGTGCACGTCCTCGACCGTGGCCACCTCGTTACGGTAGCCGGGTGCGCGTCCCCACCAACGGCATCGAGCTCGCGGTCCGCGAGGCCGGGACGCCCGGCGGCCGGCCGGTCGTGCTGCTGCACGCGCTCGGGGAGAGCGCCGCGGACTGGGACGTCGTCGTCCCGTCGATGGCGCCCGGGCGCCGGGTGCTGGCGGTGGACCTGCGCGGGCACGGCGCGAGCGACTGGCCGGGGACCTACTCCCTCGAGCTCATGCGCGACGACGTCCTCGGCCTGCTGGACGCCCTCGACCTGGCGACGGTGGACCTGGTCGGGCACTCGCTCGGTGGGCTGGTCGCCCTCCTCCTCGCCCAGCACGCGCCCGACCGCGTCGACCGCCTCGTGCTCGAGGACGTGACCGCGCCGCTCCCGCGGGTCGGACCGCCACTGGCGCGGCCGCCGGGCGAGCTCGGGTTCGACTGGGACATGGTCCTCGCCGTGCGCCCCCAGATCGACGCCCCGGACCCGGCCTGGCTCGCCGGGCTCTCCCGGATCACCGCCGACACCCTGGTCGTGTACGGCGGCGCGCCGAGCCCGATGCCGCGCGACCGCGTGGAGGAGCTGGTGCGCCGGGTCCCGCGGGCACGGATGGTCACCGTCGAGGCAGGACACCTCGTGCACGCGACCCGGCCCGCGGAGTTCGCCGAGGCGGTGCTCGCCTTCCTTCAGCCGGAGTAGGGCACCTCGGTCCGCCACTCCCCCTCGTCCTGGTGGACGGCCGCCCAGATCGCGTCCGCGACCCGGTCGGGGGTGAACGACCCGTGCTGCGCGAGCGTGCCGCGGACGGTCACCGACACCGCGCGGATGCCGTCGGGCGCGAGCGTCGCGTCGAGGCTGTGGACCAGGTTGCGCAGGCCCGCCTTCTGAACGCCGAGCGACGCGGCGCGGTGCCACGGCTGGTCGGCCGCGAGGCTGCCGGTCGCGGTGACGCGCCCGCCCGAGGACAGGTAGGGCCGGGCCGCCTGGACGACGGTCAGCAGTGCGCCGACGCCGAGCGCGACGTCCTCGAGGAGCTCGGGGACGGTGAGCTCGAGCGGGTCCTTCTCGCGGAACGCGCTGGGGTTGAAGTGCAGCACGTCGATGCGGTCGGTGTGGTCGCCGATCCGCTGGATCGCCGCCGTGGTGGCCTCGGCGTCGGTGATGTCGACGACCGCGTGCCCGACGGTCGCCCCGACCTCCTCGAGCTCGGTCGCCAGGACGCGCAGCGGCTCCTCCTCGCGGCCGAGCAGCCCCACGTCGTACCCCTCGCGCGCGAAGCGGCGCGCGACCGAGCCGCTCACGCCCGGACCTGCACCCACGACCACGACCACCGGTCTGCTCATGGGATCAGCCTAGGGGGGTCAGCCCAGGTCGGTGCCCTCCGCGGAGGCCCGCATCCGGCGCTCCCCCTCGGCCTCGTCGACGTCGCTGGGCACGACGTCGAGCCGCAGCCGCTGTCCCGACGCCATCGACAGGATCATCAGGTGGGTGTCGTCGCTCGGGAACGAGCCGATCTTCACCGGTCCGCGCCGGGCGATGACGCGGTGCAGGCTGTGGCCGTCCTCGGTCGCGTTGTCCCAGTCGGGGCGCGAGAAGAGCAGCCGGTTGATGCGGCCCGCGGACTCGGGGAAGTGGTCGAGCAGGTCGGCGGCCTCCGTGGGGAGGTCGCGGGACCGCGGCCACCAGGTGCCGTCGGTGGATCCCTTCGCGCCGGCGTGCAGCTCGAGCCGCAGCGGCGGGCGGTCGCCGGTGGGCGCGCTGGTCGGGGGTGCAGCAGAGGTCGGTGACGTCGTCATGACGTCCACCCTTCAGTCCTGTCCTGCAGCTCGGCGAGCTGGCCCGGCAGGTCGGTTGCCTCCAGCGTACGCCGGTGTGGCGTCGGTCACCCAGACGGCGGGCTCACCAGCCCGGCGGCCGCCGGTGCGCCCACGGTGCGGCGGCCTCGACCTGGGCGGCGAGGGAGAGCAGCAGCTCCTCCTCGGCCGGGCGGGCCGCGAGCATGACGCCGACCGGGAGGCCGCCGTCGGTCCAGTGCAGCGGGAGCGAGACGGCCGGGCTGCCGGTGACGTTCCATGCCGAGGTCCAGGGGGTGAAGGCCTTCTGCGCCTCGAAGTCGGCGGCGGGGTCGGCGTCGTCGCGCATCGCGCCGACCGGCAGCGGCGGGGTCGCGAGGGTCGGGGTCAGGACCACGTCGTAGGGCGCCAGCGCCTCGAGCGCGCCCGCGGCGTAGCGGCGCATCGCACCGATGGCGAGCCCGAACTCCGGACCGCTCACCGCGCGACCGCGCTCGGCGAGCCACCGGGTGAGCGGACGCAGCAGGTGCTCCTTCTCGGGCGGTACGACGGA
Source organism: Nocardioides sp. (assembly GCF_044226305.1). Taxonomy (GTDB): domain Bacteria; phylum Actinomycetota; class Actinomycetes; order Propionibacteriales; family Nocardioidaceae; genus Nocardioides. The sequence goes on from NZ_JBGAHF010000006.1 coordinate 5,904, forward strand.
CAGCGCGGTCAGCACCGCCCAGCAGGTCTCGAAGGTCGCGACCGCCTCCCGCGGCAGCGGCACCGGCACGTCGACGACCTCGTGGCCGAGCGACTCCAGCAGGCGGGAGGCGTCCTCCCAGGCCCGCACGCACTCGGGGTCGACCGGGGTGTCGGTGATGACGGGGTCGACGAACCGCGCGACGCGGAGCCGGCCCGGGTCGCGGTCGCAGGCGGACAGGAACGACCCGGACGGCGGAGGCGCCCAGGACGGGTCCCCCGGCCGGCGGCCGGCGAGCACGTCGAGCAGCGCCGCGGCGTCGCGCACGGTCCGGGCGATCGGGCCGGCGGTGGCCAGGCCGACCGGGTCGCCGTACATCGGGTGCCCGCTGATCCGGCCCCGGCTCGGCTTGAGCCCGACCAGCCCGCAGCAGGACGCCGGGATCCGGATCGAGCCGCCGCCGTCGGAGCCCTGGGCGACCGGCACCAGCCCGGCGGCGACGGCAGCCGCTGCTCCCCCGGACGACCCGCCGGCGGTCCGGGTGCGGTCCCACGGGGTCACGGCCGGCGGCGCGATCTCCGGCTCGGTGTAGCAGGGCGAGCCGAACTCCGGGGTGTTGGTCTTGCCCAGGCTCACCATCCCGGCCGCCTCGAGCGCGAGGGTGACGTGGTCGGAGACCTCCGGCACGAAGTCCGCGAACGCAGCCGATCCGAACGTGGTCCGCACCCCCGCCGTCAGGTTCAGGTCCTTGATCGCCGTCGGCACGCCGAACAGCGGCGACCGCTCCGGGCCGGGGACGCCCAGGGCGCCGGACCGCGCCCGGGCCAGGTCGGGGGTGAGCGTGACGAACGCGCCGACCGAGTCGAGCCGGTCGGCGCGTCCGAGGTAGTGCTCGACGAGCTCGCGCGGCGACACCTCGCGTCGCTGCACGAGCCCGCCCTGCTCCAGCGCGGTCAGGTCATGGAGTTCGGCCACGGACCCGACGGTAGCGGGACGGCGGCCGGACGGAGCCGGGTCAGGCGGCGGCCGCGGCGGTGTCGTGCTCCACCAGCGTGCGCACCGCGCGGGCCAGCCGCTCGAGCACGTCGGGGTCGGTCAGCACGTCGACGTCGACCGCCGACTGCGAGACGGTGACGTCCTCGACCACCGTGGCACCGGCGATCCGCGCGGACCGGGCGGTGTCCTCGTGCGCCCACTTGCCGCCGTACGGCGTCGGGGTGGCGCCCACCACGCCGAACGGCTTGCCGACCATGGCGCCGGCGCCGTAGGGGCGCGAGAGCCAGTCGATCGCGTTGTTGAGCACGGCCGGCATGGTGCCGTTGTACTCGGGGGTGACCGCGAGCACGCGGTCCGCGGAGCCGACCTGCTCGCGCAGGGCGGCGGCCGAGGCCGGGATGTCGGACGGGTTGTCGATGTCCTCGTTGTAGAACGGGATCTGGCCCAGGCCGTCGACGATCTCGACGGTGACGCCCTCGGGGGCCCGCGCGGCCAGCAGCTCGGCGAGCTTGCGGTTCACGGAGTCGGAGCGCAGGCTGCCGACCAGGACGGCGATGGTGGTGTCAGTCATGCCAGGCAAAACGGACTCCAGTCCGTTTTCATTCCCGCCGGCCGGTCCAGAACTCGCGAGCGCGACGTCGCACCCCGCCCTAGGGTGACCCCGAGATGTCTCCCGAGATGACCGAGCCACACCTGCTGCCGATCATCGGCGCCCGCCCGCCGGAGCGCCGTGACGCGGCGCGCAACCGCGAGCGGCTGCTCGACGCCGCGCAGTCCCTGGTCGAGCGGTGCGGCACGCGGGGCGTGACGATGGACGCCGTCGCGGCGGCCGCCGGGGTCGGCAAGGGCACCGTCTTCCGGCGCTTCGAGTCGCGGGAGGGCCTGATGGCCGCGCTGCTCGACCACTCCGAGACGGAGTGGCAGGGCCTGGTCATGAGCGGCCCGCCGCCGCTCGGACCGGGAGCCGAGCCGTGGGACCGGCTGCTGGCGTTCGGTCGGTCGCGGCTCGAGACCACGCTGCTGCACGCCGAGCTCATCCGGGCCGCCGGCCGGGCCGGCACCCGGTCGTACGCCGCCTACTCGTTCGCCGCGATGCACGTGCGCTACCTGCTGGGCGAGCTCGGCGTCACCGGCGACCTGCCGATCCTGGCCGTCGCCCTGCTGGCCCCGCTGGAGGGCCCGATCCTCGAGCAGCAGGTCCAGGTCGACGGGTTCCCGGTCGACCGCGTCTACCACGGCTGGGTCGACCTGGCCCGCCGCATCACGCGACGGTAGCCGCCGTTCCGGTCAGACCCCGTGCCGTCGCAGGCCGAAGGTCATCCCGTCGACCAACGCGCCCCACGAGGCCTCGATGACGTTGGCGCCGACGCCGACGGTGACCCACGACGACTCGCCGTCCGTGGTCTCGATCAGCACCCGGGTGATCGCGTCGGTGCCGTGCCCCTGGTCGAGGATGCGGACCTTGTAGTCGATGAGCTCGAACTTCGAGACCGCCGGGTAGGCCCGTTCGATCGCCAGCCGCAGGGCGTGGTCGAGCGCGTTGACCGGACCGTTGCCCTCGCCCGTGACGACGTAGCGGACCCCGTCGGCCTTGAGCTTGACGGTCGCCTCGGACACCGCCTCCTCGCCGACCGTGCGCCGGTCGAGCGTCTCGGTGATGACCCGCCAGGACTCGACCTCGAAGTAGGTCGGCCGGGCCCCCTCGACCTCCTCGAGCAGCAGCAGCTCGAACGAGGCGTCGGCGGCCTCGAAGGTGTGCCCGCGGCTCTCGAGCACCTTGACCCGGTCGGTGATCCGGGTGACCAGGTCGCGGTCGCCCGAGAGGTCGAACCCGAGCTCGCGGCCCTTGAGCTCGATCGAGGCGCGGCCGGCCATGTCGGAGACGAGCAGCCGCATGTCGTTGCCCACGCCGGCGGGGTCCATGTGCTGGTACAGGTCCGGGTCGACCTTGATCGCGCTGGCGTGCAGGCCGGCCTTGTGCGTGAACGCCGATGAGCCGACGTACGGCTGCCGCGAGGCGGGCGGGAAGTTCGTGACTTCGGCGACCGCGTGCGCGATCCGGGTGGCCTCCTTGAGCAGGCCGGGGGGCAGCACGGTCCGGTCGAGCTTCAGCTCGAGGTTGGCCACGACCGAGACCAGGTCGGCGTTGCCGGTGCGCTCGCCGTAGCCGTTGATCGTGCCCTGGACGTGGGTCGCGCCCGCGTCGACCGCGGCCAGCGTGTTCGCGACCGCGCAGCCGGTGTCGTTGTGGCAGTGGATGCCGACCCGCACCTGCGCGGTCTCGCGCACGTCGTGGACGACGTCGGAGACCCAGCCCGGCAGCATCCCCCCGTTGGTGTCGCACAGCGCGACCACCTCGGCCCCGGCGTCGTACGCCGTGCGCAGCACCTCGAGGGCGTAGTCCCGGTTCGCGCGGTAGCCGTCGAAGAAGTGCTCGGCGTCCAGGAACACCGTCTGGCCCTCGGCCGTGAGGTGGCTGACCGTGTCGCGGACCATCGCGAGGTTCTCCTCGAGCGTGGTCCGCAGCGCCAGCTCGACGTGCCGGTCGTGGGACTTCGCGACCAGGGTGACGACGCTCGCGCCGCTGTCGCGCAGTGCCGCGACCAGCGGGTCGTCGGCGGCCTTGAGCCCGGCCCGGCGGGTGGCGCCGAACGCCGCGAGCCGCGCGTGCCGCAGGTCGAGCTCGGCCGCGGCCCGGCGGAAGAACTCGGTGTCCTTGGGGTTGGCGCCCGGCCAGCCGCCCTCGATGTAGCCCACGCCGAGCCCGTCGAGCTGACGCGCGATGGTCAGCTTGTCGGCGACGGAGAGGTTCAGCCCCTCCTGCTGCGCGCCGTCGCGCAGGGTGGTGTCGTAGACGTGGAACGCGCCCTGGAGGTCCATCGGGGTTCTCTCTGTCGATCAGCTGCTGGTCGTGCCCGGACAACAAAAAAACCTCTCGGGAACGAGAGGTCTGCGCGTCGTGGATCCCCGGGTGGGATCGGCGACGCGCTACGCAATGATGATCTGCTGGTGCTGCACGACGACCATCCTGCCACGCGGCCCCGGGCAGGAGCGCCGATCTCGGGATCTGGGACCCCTCCGCGGCCTAGATTGGAGGGGTGACCCGACCCCGCTGGCGTTCGGCGTCCGTCCTGGCCGCCGCGCTCGTGCTGGTGGGCGCGGGCGAGCGGCCGGCGGCCGCACGCGACGGCGTGACCGTGGACGTCGACCCGTTCGTCGGCACCGGCGGTCCCCCGCCGTGGCGCAGCGGCGGCACGACGCCGGCCGCGACGCTGCCGTTCGGGATGGTGCAGCTCGGACCGGACACCACCGACGACGCGGCCGACGCGACGCCGTCCGCCAACCCGTCGGGGTACGCCGCCACCGACCGCTTCGTGCGCGGCTTCTCCCCCACGCACCTGTCCGGCGCGGGCTGTCGAGCCTTCGCCGACGTACCCGTGCTGCCGGTGCCGGGTGCCGTCCCGGGCCGCCCCGAGGCGGCCACGTCCGAGCTGGACCGGTCGACCGAGCGGGCGGTCCCCGGCCGCTACTCGGTCACGCTGGGCAGCGGCGTCGCCGTGGACCTCGCCGCCAGCGTGCGCACCGGGCTGCTGCGCTTCGCCTACCCCGCGGGCGAGCGCGCCTTCGTCGTCGTCAAGGGCGGCGGTCGCGTCACCTTCCCCTCCGACCACGAGGTCGCCGTCCGCGCCCGTGGCGGCGGCTTCTGCGGGATGCACAACCACTACGTCGTGCACGTGCTCTACCGCTTCGACCGCCGGATCCGCTCCCACGGGACCGGCCCGGACGGCGCCTGGGTGGGCTTCGGCCGCCGGGCGGTCGTCCGCGCGCAGGTCGCGGTCTCGTACGTCGACGCCGCCGGTGCGCGGCGCAACCTCGACCTCGAGCGGCCCGGCTGGTCGGTCGACCGCCTCGCGGAGCGGGCCCGGCAGGTGTGGGAGGCCGAGCTCGCACGGGTCGAGGTCACCGGCGGTGACCCGGACCAGCGGCGCCTGTTCCGCACCGCGCTCTACCACGTGCTGGTGGCGCCGACGCCGGTCAGCGACGCCGACGGCCGCTACCCCGGCTTCGACGGCCGGGTGCACCGGCTGCCCGCGGGCGAGGTGCAGCTGAGCTCGGTCTCCGGGTGGGACGTCTACCGCACGCAGGTCCCGCTGCTGGCGCTGCTGCGGCCCGACGTCGCCGCGCAGGTCGTGCGGTCGCTGCACCGCGACGCCGTCCAGGGTGGCTGGTTCCCGCGCTGGCCGCTGGTCGCCGAGGAGACCGGCGTGATGAACGGCGACTCGGCCGGGCCGATCGCGGCCGCCTCCTGGGCGTTCGGTGCCCGTGACTTCCCGCTCGACGACGTGGTCGCCGGGCTGGTGCGCCAGGGCGACCGCACCGACGGCCCGCGCGAGGGACTCGCCGCCTACCTCTCCGCCGGCTGGGTCCCGGTGCCCGACGTGCGGTTCGGGGCGTCGACGACGCTCGAGTACGCCGTCGACGACTTCGCTATCTCGCGCCTCGCCCGAGCGGCCGGGCGAGACGGCGTCGCGCGGCGCTACCTCGCCCGGAGCGGCTCGTGGCGGCACCTCCTCGACGCCGACCGCGGGCTGCTGGTGCCCCGCGCCGCTGACGGGTCGTTCCCGCCCGCGGGCGAGGCGGACGGGTGCTGCACCGGCTTCCAGGAGGGCAACGCGCTGCAGTACACCTTCGGCGGCGTCCCGCAGGACATGGCGGGGCTGCTCGGCTCGCTGGGGTCGCCCGAGGCCGTCCGCACCCGGCTCGACGACTTCTTCACCGAGCTCGACGCCGGGGGCGAGCCGCACGCCTGGCTCGGCAACGAGCCGTCGTTCGTCTCGCCGTGGGCCTACCAGTGGCTCGGGGAGCCGGGGCGCACCCAGGACGTGGTCGACCGGGCGCGCGCCGAGCTCTGGTCGCTGACCCCGGAGGGCATCCCCGGCAACGACGACCTCGGCGCGATGTCCGCCTGGTACGTGTGGACCTCGCTGGGCCTCTACCCGCTCACGCCCGGCACGCCGAACGTCGCCGTCGGCGTGCCCGCCTTCGACCGGGTCGTGGTCCGCCCCTCCGACGGGCCGGCGCTGCGGATCACCCGGGTCGGCACCGGCGCCCACGTCGGCGGGGTGACCGTCGACGGCACGGACCGCAGCGCGTCCTGGCTCGACCTCGGACCGGGCCGACCGCGGCAGGTCGTCGTCACGACGACCCCGGAGGCCGGCTCCTGGGGCACGGCGCCCGGTGACCGGCCGCCGTCCTACCCCGGCAGCTGAGGTGCGTGCGGCCGGCTGCCGGCCGGGGTCCAGTCGGGGCCCGAGAGGTCGGCCCGCAGGCCGAGCCCGACGGCGACCACGACGAGCACGAGCAGGGCGACCGCCCAGCTCCGCAGCGAGGCCGCCAGCGGGTTGACCACCCGCGCCACCGGCCCGCGCACGCGGGAGCCGCCCGGCCCGAGCCACAGCGAGACCGCGAGCACCACCCCGCACACGAACAGTGCCAGGTCCAGGCCGGTCGACACCGCGTAGCAGACCAGCGCCGCGGCGACGGCGATCCCCAGGCTCCAGAGCGCCAGCAGCGCGGTGCCGGGGATCGACTGCACCAGGTGCCACGGAGCCGCGACCAGGAGCTGCACGCCGTCGTACCACTTGCGGCCGCGGTACTCGCGGCGCTGGTCGCGCGCGGAGCCGGCGTGGGAGCCGCTGCGCAGCACCCAGACGGCGGTCAGCACCAGGGCGGCGGTGAGCCAGGGGAAGGCCGCGAGCGCGGCGCCGATGACCAGTGCGCCGGCCGTCAGCAGGGTACCCCGTCGGAACCGCTCCGCGGCGGAGGGCTTCGGCGGCGCCGGCGGCTCGTACGACGTGATGGCCAGCGTGTGCGGCTCCGCGGCGTCGTGCCCGGGCCAGACGTCGGTCTCGTCGTCGGCGGCGGCCTGGGAGGCCAGCGCCAGCGGCACCGTGTAGGGGTCGTGCGGCGGGGCGGTCGGCGGCGGCGTCGACGGGGCGGGCGGCCGGTCGCCGCGCCGGGTGGTGAGCGGGCGCAGCCAGGCCAGCAGCTGGTCGAGGGTGGGCCGGTTGCGCGGCTCCGGGTCGAGCGCGGCGGCGACCACCCGGCCCAGGTCGGGCGGCAGCCCGTCGAGGTCCATCTGGCCGCGCCGGACCCGGTCCATGATCGCCATCGAGGGGCCGCGGCCGAACGGCGGGTGGCCGGTGCCGGCGTAGGCCACCGTCGCCGCCCAGGAGTGCACGTCGCTGGCGGCGGTCGCGTCCTCGCCGTACAGGATCTCGGGCGGGAGGTAGCCGGGCGTGCCCAGCAGCCAGCCGGTGTGGGTGAGCTTGGGGTCGTCGGCGACCCGGGCGAGGCCGAAGTCGATGAGGATCGGGGTGCGGCCCTCCATCAGCACGTTGGAGGGCTTCACGTCGCGGTGCAGCACCCCGACGGCGTGCACCGAGGCGATGCCCTCGGCGAGGCAGCCGGCCAGCCAGTAGAGGTCGTCGCCCTGGACCGGGCCCTCCTCGACCACCAGGTCGTGGAGCGAGAGGCCGGGGACGTAGCGGGTCGCGACGTAGGGGATCTCGGCCCACGGGTCGGCGTCGACGATCTCGGCGACCCACCGGCTGCGCACCCGGCTCAGCGAGCCGACCTCGCGCTCGAGCCGGCGGCGCGCCTCCTGGTCGCCGATGATGTGCGGCCGCAGCACCTTGAGCGCGACCCGCGGACCGGTCGGGCCGCGGCGGGCGAGGTGGACGACGCCCATGCCGCCCTCGCCGAGCCGGGTCAGCAGCGTGTAGCCGCCGACCGTGGGCTTCTCGGCGGCCGACTGCGAAGTCGTCACCGCTCGAGGCTACCTGCGGGCGGCCCGCGAGCCCGGCAGCCGGTCGCGCCGAGTCGAGATCGTGATCTACGAAGGTCCCGCCCGGGACGGCCGGAAGCCCCGTCCCAACCACCGGCGACCTCGGTAGCCTGCCGAACGCGGGGAGCAGGCGAGACCGCAGGGAGGGAGCCGGCCGTGCTGTCGGACATCGAGATCGCGAGCGCCGCCGTCGTGCGGCCGATCCGCGAGGTGGCGGCCGAGTCGCTCAACATCGAGGAGCGGCACCTGGTGCCCTACGGCCACGACAAGGCGAAGGTGGACCTGGGCTACCTGGCGTCCCTCGCCGACCGTCCGCCGGGGCGGCTGGTGCTGGTCACCGCCATGTCGCCGACCCCCGCCGGGGAGGGCAAGACCACGACGGTGATCGGCCTGACCGACGCGCTGCACGGGCTCGGTCGCCGCGTCGTCGCCTGCCTGCGCGAGCCCTCGATGGGGCCGGTCTTCGGGATGAAGGGCGGCGCCGCCGGCGGCGGCTACAGCCAGGTCGTGCCGATGACCGACATCAACCTGCACTTCACCGGCGACTTCGCGGCGCTCACCGCCGCGAACAACCTGCTGGCCGCCCTCGTCGACAACCACGTCCACCACGGCAACGAGCTCGACATCGACGTCCGGACCGTGACCTGGAAGCGGGTGCTGGACACCAACGACCGCGCGCTCCGCGAGACCGTCGTCGGGCTCGGCGGCCGGATCAACGGGTTCCCCCGCGAGGACGGCTTCGACATCGTCGTGGCCTCCGAGCTGATGGCGATCCTCTGCCTCACCGAGTCCTGGGCGGACCTCAAGCGCCGCCTCGCCGCGATCGTCATCGGCTACTCCCGGGCGGGGACGCCGGTCACCGCCGGCGACCTGCACGCAGCGGGCTCGATGGCCGTCCTGCTCCGCGACGCGCTCGCCCCGAACCTGGTGCAGACCCTCGAGGGCGCCCCGGCCTTCGTGCACGGCGGACCCTTCGCGAACATCGCGCACGGGTGCAGCTCGGTGGTCGCGACCCGCTCCGCCCTCCGGCTGGCCGACGTCGTCGTCACCGAGGCCGGGTTCGGAGCCGACCTCGGCGCCGAGAAGTTCGTCGACATCAAGTGTCGGCTCTCCAGCCTGCGGCCCGACGTGGCCGTCGTCGTGGCCACCGTCCGCGCCCTGAAGTACCACGGCGGCGTCGCCGTGGCCGACCTGGACCACGAGGACCTGGGCGCCGTCGAGGCCGGGATGGCCAACCTGCGCCGCCACCTCGACAACCTGCGCGAGGTCAACGGCATCCCGTGCGTGGTCGCGATCAACCGGTTCCCCACCGACACCGACCTCGAGGTCGCGAAGGTCGTCGAGCTGGTCGAGGCAGCCGGCGCCAGCGCCTGCCCGGCCACGCACTTCTCCGACGGCGGCGCGGGCGCGCAGGACCTCGCGAAGGCCGTCCTGCAGACCCTCGACGAGCCCGGGCCGGGGACGTTCTCCTTCACCTACCCTGACGACCTGCCGCTGGTCGCGAAGGTCGAGGCCGTCGCGACCCGCGTGTACGGCGCCGCCGAGGTGAGCTGGGACGCGAAGGCCAAGCGCCAGCTCGACCGGATCACCCGCGACGGGTACGAGTCGCTGCCGGTGTGCGTCGCCAAGACGCCGTACTCGTTCTCGACCGACCAGAGGCTCCTCGGCGCGCCGACCGGGCACGACCTGCACGTCCGCGAGGTCCGGCTGGCCGCCGGCGCGGGCTTCGTCGTGGCGGTCTGTGGCGACCTGATGACGATGCCCGGGCTCCCCCGCTCCCCCGCGGCCACCCGCATCGACCTCGCCGACGACGGGACGATTCTGGGCCTGTCCTGACGGTCGGAGCTCACCAGGTGAGCTCGATCTCCAGCTCGTTCTCGTCGCCGAGCTCGACCTCGACCTTGAGGTTGACCTCGTCGGGGACGCGGACCGTGACCCGACCGGAGTCGCGGGCGAACTCGACGGAGTTGTTGCGGGACAGCTGGTCGGCGAGCTCGCGCAGCCGCTCGGCGGCCTCCTCGCGCTTCATCCGGCGGGTCTCGTCCAGCTCCAGCAGCTCCATCGCGCTCTCCTCCGTGGGTCGGTCCGGCCAGCCTAGGGGGCGGGCGCACCGGTCGGGCGACTACGGCAGGAGCCGCCAGGGGTCCTCGCGCCGCCACACCGTCGGCAGGTGGACGCTGACCCCCGACGCGGCGGCGAGCTCGTCGAGCACCCGCACCGTCACGTCGAGGTCGTCGCCGAGGTAGGGCAGGGCCCGCAGCGGGCGGTCCAGCGGGCGGAAGAAGTCGTCCCAGTGGGTCAGCACGACGACCTTCGCGCCGACGGCCTCGACGGTCTCGGCCCAGTAGGTGCGCAGGTAGTCCTCGCTCTGCACCCCGAGCTGGCCGACACCGAGGTAGGCGACGTCCGCGCGGCGTCCGGCGAGCGACCCGGCGACGTACCCGGCGCTCCCCTGCAGCAGCGCGGTCGCGCCGCCGGCGTGCTCGACCAGGATCGACCAGGCCTCCCCGCAGCGGTAGGCGCCGACGCGCACCGGAGGTACGACGGGCGCCGTGATCTCGCCGGGGTAGCGGTCGGGCGGGCAGTGGTGCGACTCGACGAGCGTGAGCGTGAAGGCGCCGAACGCCAGCGGCTCGCCCGGCGTCACCACGCGGATCCGGTCGGCCGGCAGGCCGTGCCCGCGGCCGACGTATGCCGTGGACTGGCCGCCCACGAGCACGGCACCGGTCCGGTCGGCGACGACGGCGGAGTCCAGCGCGTGGTCGTAGTGGGTGTGCACCGGGACGACGGCGGCCAGCCGGTCGACGCCGACCCGCGCGAGGGCGGCGTCGATCCGCGCGGGGTCCGGGGCGATCCTCCCGAGCAGCACCCGCGCCAGCGACGGCCGGGAGAAGAAGCCGTCGGTCAGCACCCGGGTCTCCCCGTCGTCGAGCAGCAGGCTCGCGACGCCGAGGAAGGTCACGCCCCAGGAGCCGTCGGCCAGGGGGACGTCGAACCGGTCGGCGTACCGCCCGAGGTCCGGCCGACCGGGCTTGAGGCGCACGCCCGTCAGACGATCCGGTGCATCCAGCCGAAGGTGTCCTCGGCGCGGCCGTACTGGATGTCGACGAGCGCCTGCCGGATCCGCATCGTGAGGTCGGTGCTCGCGGGAGCGGGAGCCGAGCCGCCCTCCCACCGCAGCTCCCCGACCGGGGTGACCACCGCAGCGGTGCCGCAGGCGAAGATCTCGGTGATCCGGCCGCTCCTGACGCCGTCGCGCCACTCGTCGATGGAGAACTTGCGCTCCTCGACCTGGTGGCCGAGCTTGCCGGCGAGCTCCATGATGCTCGAGCGGGTGATGCCCTCGAGGATGGTGCCGGTCGCGGGGGTGACGATGGTCCCGTCGTCGTGGACGAAGTACATGTTCATCCCGCCGAGCTCCTCGACGTAGCGGCCCTCCTGGCCGTCGAGGAAGACCACCTGGTCGCAGCCCTGCGCGATCGCCTCCTGCTGGGCGACCAGCGAGGAGGCGTAGTTGCCGCCGGTCTTCGCCGCGCCCATGCCGCCGCGGCCGGCGCGGGTGTACTCCTCGGTCAGCCAGAGCGTGACCGGCTTGACGCCGCCCTTGAAGTAGGAACCGGCCGGGCTGGTGATCACCATGAACGTCACGTGCTGGCTCGGCCGCACGCCGAGGAACTTCTCGGTCGCGATCATGAACGGCCGGATGTAGAGGCTCTTCTCCCCTGCCGGGTCCGGCACCCACCGCTGGTCGACCTCGACCAGCGCGTCCACGGCCTGCAGGAAGTCGGGGACCTCCAGCACGGGGAACGCGAGGCGGTGGCTGGAGCGCACCATGCGGGCGGCGTTCTCCTCGGGCCGGAACGACCAGATCGACCCGTCGCCGTGCCGGTAGGCCTTCATCCCCTCGAAGGTCTCCTGCGCGTAGTGCAGGACGGCCGTGGCCGGGTCCAGCACCAGCGGGCCGTAGGGCTCGATCCGGGCGTGGTGCCACCCCTCGTCGGGCGTCCACTCGACGGTGAACATGTGGTCGGCGAAGTGCAGGCCGAAGCCCGGGTTCGCGAGGATCTCGTCGAGGCGCTCGTCGGAGACCGGGGCGCTCGAACGGGTGGTGCTGATCTCCATGGCGGACAACTTAGTAGGCCTTCCTGGCAAATGAGAGGGAGCCGGGCACACGAGGGTGTGCCCGGCTCTCCCGGAGGACGCTGGAGAGGGGCGGTCCTAGCCCGCTACCCGAGCGGCGATCGCGTCGCCGACCTCGGAGGTACGGCGGGTGGTGCCCGGCTCCCGGGCGGCCAGGTCGTCGATGACGGCCGCCTCGATCACGGCCGCCGCGTCGGGGTGCCCGAGGTGGTCGAGCAGCAGCGACGTGGACAGGATCGCGGCGGTGGGGTCGGCCTTCTGCTGGCCCGCGATGTCGGGCGCCGAGCCGTGCACCGGCTCGAACATGGAGGGGGCCGTCCGGTCGGGGTTGACGTTGCCGGAGGCCGCCAGGCCGATGCCGCCGGTGATGGCGGCGGCGAGGTCGGTGATGATGTCGCCGAAGAGGTTGTCGGTGACGATCACGTCGAAGCGCGCGGGGTCGGTGGTCATGAAGATCATCGCCGCGTCGATGTGCATGTAGTCGGTCGTCACGTCGGGGTACTCCGAGGCGACCGACCGGAACAGCCGCCACCACACGGAGCCGGCGTTCACGAGCACGTTGGTCTTGTGGACCAGGGTGAGCTTCTTGCGGGGCCGCCGCTGAGCGCGGGCGAAGGCGTCGCGGACGACGCGCTCGACCCCGAACGCGGTGTTGACCGACACCTCGGTGGCGACCTCGTGCGGCGTGCCGACGCGCAGCGCGCCGCCGTTGCCGGTGTAGGGACCCTCGGTGCCCTCACGCACCACCACGAAGTCCACGTCCCCGGGGTCGGCCAGGGGCGAGGCCACGCCCGGGAAGATCCGGGACGGCCGCAGGTTCACGTAGTGGTCGAGCTCGAAGCGCAGCCGCAGCAGCAGCCCGCGCTCGAGGATGCCCGGCGGCAGGTTCGGGTCGTTCGGCTTGCCGCCGACCGCGCCGAGGAGGATGGCGTCGTGCTCGCGGATCTCACCGAGCACGGAGTCGGGCAGCACCTCGCCGGTGGCGAGGTAGCGCTCGGCGCCGAGGTCGTAGCGGGTCTGCTCGAACTTCACGCCGTCCGGCGAGGCGACCTCGAGCACCTTGAGGGCCTCCGCGGTCACCTCCTGACCGATCCCGTCGCCGGGGATGACGGCGAGCGTGAGGGTGCCTGGCCCCGGGGTGCCGGTCTGCGTGGAGGTCATGGGCCGAAGGCTAGTTGTCGTCGGGGCGCAGGCCGCCGTTGTCCCGCAGGTCGAGCGAGGCCTGCAGCGCCGCCTGGACGTTCTCGTGGCTGCGCGGGTTGTCGGGGTGGTGGCTGGCGGGACCCCAGTCGGGGTACATGTCGTACATCGGTCTGTCTCTCTCTGTGGGAAGTGGATCCTTCGTGGTGCCCGTGCGGTCCCGGTACACCTGGAACGAAGATGGCCCTTCGCCGGAGAGAGCGATCGGCTCGTGGGTCGCACGAGTCCGAGGGAGAGACCAGAGGATGCGGATCACGCCGTGCTGCTGGGCGCTCGATCCCGCGGGGACATCTTCGATCCAGATGTGCCGAGAGACCGTCAACGCCGAACACCGCGGCGAGGTGGCCTCTCTGTCAGGCCCCGCCGCGGCAGTCGATGAGTACGAAGACGCTCCGCATGGTGGGACAACGGTAAGGGAGGATCCGGCCGCCGGCCACGGCATTCCACGGACTGTCCACCTGACGAGACAGGTTGTCCGAAATGGAAGACTCACAGCATGAGTGCTCCCCCCGTGCTGCCCGAGATCGTGGCGCGCGCGTTCGACGTGTCCCGCAAGGCCGGGTACGTGTCGTTCTGCCGCAACGAGACCGGCCGCCTGCTCGCGACCCTCGCCGCGACCCGCGCGGGCACGATGGCGGAGTTCGGGACCGGCTGCGGGGTGGGGACCGCCTGGCTGCGCTCGGGCGTGCGCGGCGACGCGCGGATCGTGACCGCCGAGCTCGACGCCCGCCTCGCGGACGCCGCCGCGGAGATCTTCGTCGACGACCCGCAGGTCGAGGTGCTCTCGGCGGACTGGTCGACGCTGCTCGACAAGGGCCCGTTCTCGCTGCTGTTCCTCGACTCCGGGGAGCCCACCGAGGTCGGCGTCGACTCGGTCGCCGACCTGGTCGAGGAGGGCGGGATCGTCGTGCTGGACGACTTCACCCCGTGCGAGGTGTGGCCGCCGATCGCCTACGGCCGGGTCGACTCCCTGCGCGAGCAGTGGCTGGTCGACGAGCGGTTCACCGCGGTCGAGGTGATGGTCGCCCCGGACGCGTCGGCGCTCATCGCGACCAAGCGCTGACGCCCGCTCAGACCTCGCCCTCGGCGGCGCGGCGCACGACGATGCGGGTCCAGGCGCCGAGGTAGATCCGGTCGTCCTCGGAGATCTCCTGCTTCTGACCCGGCGGGATCGGGGTCTTCGGCAGCGCGCCGACGTTGCCGCCGACGTAGGTGCCGTTGGACGACCCGAGGTCCTCGACCCACCAGCGGGTGCCGTCGGTGGTGAGCTGCGCGTGCCGCCGGCTGATCCCGTTGTCCGAGGACAGGTCGATGTCGGGGGTGATGTTGCGGCTGCGCGAGGCCCGGCCGATGAGCACCGAGGTGTTCTTGAGCGCGACCACCCGCGGCAGCCCGGGTGAGGGCAGCGGGTCGGTCGACTCCTGGTCGGCGTACCAGTCCGGGTCGATCCAGACCTCCGCCACCCACGGCTCGGTCAGCGGCGGGGACGGGTTCGCGCCCGCCGCGGCCGGAGCAGCCGCGGCGTCCGCCGGTACGGCGGCAGGGGCGTCGGCAGCCGGCTCGGGAGTCGCGGCCGGCGGCGGCGTGAGCGGCCGGGGCAGCGTGCCGGTGGTGAAGTCGTAGCCGCACGCCTCGCAGAAGAGCGCGTTCGCGGGGTTGGTCGCCGAGCAGTTCGGGCAGGTGCCGCTCGCGGTCCCGGAGGGTGCCGACGCGTCCGGGGCCGCCGCGTCCGCCGGGGCGGCCGCATCGGCCGGGGCGTCGCCCAGCGCGAGGCCGCAGACGTCGCAGTAGTCGGTGGCCGTGGTCTCGTGACCGGCCGGGCAGGTGCTCACTTCTTGATCCGGGTGGTCTTGGTCGAGGCGGTGTCGAGTGCCATCTCGTCCGCCTTGGCGACCGCCGCCTTGAGCCGCACGGTGCCTTCCTTCTCGTCGTCGATCTCGACCACCTTCCGCAGCTTGGACGTCGCCTCGTCGTTGCCGGTCTCGGCCGCGAGCTGGACGGCCCGGCCGAGCTTGGTCGTGGCGGTGGCCTCGTCACCGGCCGCCTTGGCGGCGAGCCCCTCCTGGATCATCGCGGCGAGCTCGGTCTGTCCGGTGTAGTGCGCGACCTGCTGGTCGATGCGGGCGGTCAGCTCGGAGTCGCCGGACCAGGTCGCCTTGACCAGTCCCTGGGTGACGACCTCGTCGCCGATCGCGAGCTGCACGCGGGCGGCGAGCTGCTCCTGGCCGATCGCCTTGGCGGCCACGCGCACGGCGACGTGGTAGTCGCGGGACTCGTCCGACCAGGCCCCGGTCGGGTACCCGCCGGTGAGCGGGTTGATCTCGACCCGCCGGGCGGTGAGGTCCTCGACGGTGGGCGAGACCTGGCGCACGAAGAGGATCTGGGCGCCCTGGGGGGTCCACACCCGCAGCTGGGCGTCGGCGACGCCCCGGGCCATCGACGCGCGCATCATCTCCTGGAACTGGGCCTGCATCATCGACGGCTCCGGGATGATGTCGACGGTCCCGAGCAGCGCCTGGGCGATCTGGCGCAGCTCCTCGACCCGCCAGTCGGTGCCCGCACCGCGGCAGTCGCACTGGAAGTAGCCGGTGGCGCGACCGAGGGCGGCTTCGAGGAACCCGGGCCCCTCTCGGTCCTCGCCGTCGGTCAGCAAGATCGCGTGCCGCTGGGTCACCTGCGGCACCGAGGAGAAGAGGGTGCCGGCGAGGTCGAGCCAGGTGCTGATCGCCGTCCCGCCCCCGGCCCGGAACTGCTCGATCGCGGCGCTGGCCTGCTCCCGGACCCGGGAGTCCATCGGGACCATGCCGGGCCCGGAGGTCACGTGCGGGAAGGCGAGCTCGGCGTGGTCGGAGCCGGAGATGACGGCGAACCAGGTCCCGTCCACGATCTCGGCCAGCGCCGCCTGGGCGGCGGCCCGGGCGGCCTGCATCGTCTCGCGGCCCATCGAGCCGGACGTGTCGACGATGATGATCTCGCCCGCCGCGCCCGCCCCCGTCTGACCGGCGGTGCCGGCACCGGTGCAGGTCACGGTGACGATCGCGTTGACGTCGGTCCCCCCGTCCGGGAGGAACTCGTTCTGGTAGACGGTCGCGGTGAACTCAGCCATCAGGCGTTCTCCTGTTGCGCGGGTCCGGGTGCGGTGGGTCCAGGTGCGGTGGGTCCAGGTGCGGTGGGTCCGGGTGCATTCTGCCCTGCCGGGGCGGCCCCGGGTGCGGCCCCGGTCGCCCGACCGCCCACCCGGGCGAGCGCCGCGGTGATGTTGTCCCGGCCGCCCTGGGCGTTCGCGAAGGCGACCAGGGCGCGGGCGAGGGCGAGCGGCTCGGCGGTCTGCGCGGCCGCGACCTGGGCGGCGACGGCGTCCGGCTCGGAGGCGTAGTTCCACAGGCCGTCGGAGCAGGCGAGCAGCCACCCGGGCCCAACGACGCTCTGCTGGCCGACCCGCGGCGCGATGTCGGGCGCGTCGCGCCCAAGCCACTTGGTGATCGCGTGGGCCTGCGGCGAGGTCTCCGCGACCGCCCGCGGTACGCCGGCCTCGATCTGCTGCTCGGCCGCCGAGTCGTCGACGGTGAGCTGGACAGCGGGGCCGCCGTCGGGCAGCCAGTAGACCCGGGAGTCGCCGATGTTGGCGTAGGCCAGCAGGTCTCCCTCGAGCACGGCGACGGCGAAGGTGGCCGAGGCCGGGTTGGTCGACGCCGGGTCCGTGACCGCGACGACCGCGTCGTTCGCGGCCTTGGCGGCGTCGGCCAGCACCGCAGCGATCGCCCCGGCCCGGCTCGCCGGTGTGCCCATCCCCTGCGGGAACGGTGAGCGCAGCACCTCCCGGGCCGCCTTCGCGCCGGCCAGGGACGCGACGTCGGAGTCGGTCGAGTTGGAGACTCCGTCGAGCACGACGAGGACGGCCCGCTCCCCCGCGGTCTCCGAGGCGACCAGCGCCATCGCGTCCTCGTTGCGCGAGTGGACCAGGCCCCGGTCGCAGACGCCGGCGACCCAGGAGGCGGGCGTCTCCTCGAAGTGGTCGCGCTCGCTCGGTGCCTTGGTGCCGCACGTCTCGCAGTAGCCGTCCGGACCGACGGTGCCCTGGCAGGCCAGGCACCGCCGGGGCGCCGCAGCGGCCGCGTCGACCGGCGGGTCGGTCACCTTGCGGTGGGTCGGCGCGCTGATCGGTCCGCTGCCGAGGTCGTCGGCCGGCGAGGACCCCGCGGGAGCCGCGGGCGGCGGGGGCGGGGTCGACCCGTCGGCGGCGAACGGCTTCCCGCAGCCCTCGCAGAAACGCGCCCCTGCCGCGGCCGGCGCGCCGCACGAGGGGCAGGTGATGGTCGGGGCGGTGGTCTCGCTCATGTCAGCGTCCAGCTGCGGACGGCGTTGGCCTGGTTGACCAGCACGATCCGGTCCTCGAGCAGCGGGGCCTCGCGGGCCAGCGCCCGGTACGCCTTCTCGAGCCCGTCCCGGATGCCCGGCTCGGTCGCCGGGACGCTGCCGACGGTCGGCACCGAGCGCCCCTGCGCCGGCCCGGCCGTCACGACCTCGAGCGCGTGACCGAGGATCCGCACCGTGTAGCGCTGCCGGGCCCCGCCGTCCATCTGCACCGACTCGATGCTGCGCATCGCCTGGTCGAGGACCGCGAGGTCGCTGCTGCCGCCGGCGAGGAGGACCTCGGCCCGCAGCTGTCGGCTCTCGGGGTAGCCGCGGCTGGTCGACGGCACCTTGTCGAGCGCCGCGACCGCGCCAGCCGTGTCACCGCGGTGGGCGCGCACCCGGGAGAGGCCGAAGGCCGCGGGCGGGACGTACGTCGCGTCCGTGGCCGCGCAGGTGCTGTAGAGGCCCTCGGCCACGTCGGGCAGGCCGCCGCGCTCGCAGGCCACGGCCAGCGCCAGCTTGGGGGCGAGCTCGCCGGGCACCTGCTGGTAGACCGCGTTGAACGCGGACTGCGCCGAGGCCCAGTCCTGCTTCTGCATCGCCGCGAGCCCGTCGATCCACAGCGCGCGCCAGTCCCAGGGGTCGTCGGCGAGGAGCTGGGCGGCGTACCCCTCGGCGCGAGCGGCGTCGGAGAGCTCGAGGGCCGCGTGGGCCCGGGCGAGCAGCACCTCGGCGCTCGCCTCGGGCGCGGCCTCCAGGTCCTGGAGCCGCTGGGCGGGGTCGTCGGTCCCGACGCTGCTCAGCCAGGCGTGCTGGGCGTCGGTGGTGTCCGGGCGCAGCGCCGGCAGGTCGGACCAGCCGACGACCGACGCGGAGGCGGCCGGCGGCTCGAAGAGCACCGAGGCCGCCGACGTGAGCGCGGTGCCCGTCGTGCGGTCGGCGACCACCTCGCGCAGCACGCCGAGCAGCTGGCCGCGCAGCTCGTCGGCCGAGGCGAACCGGTCGGCCGGGTCGGGCGCGCAGCACTTGGCGATCAGGTGGTAGAGCGAGTCGTGCTGCGCGAACAGCGGCGTCGACTCCGGCGGCGGCAGCGTGTGCAGGTAGGCGTCCTGGTAGCCGCGGAACTCCATGCACAGCACGACCAGCGTGCGGCCGATCGTGTAGATGTCGCTGGCGACGCTCGGCCCCACCTCGGCGACCTCGGGAGCCTGGTAGCCGACCGTGCCGTAGATCGCGGAGTCCTGGTCGTCGATGCGGCGCACGCCGCCGAGGTCGATGAGCTTGACCGCGTCGCCGACCTGGATCAGGTTGTCGGGCTTGAAGTCGCAGTAGACGAGCCCGAGGTCGTGGAGGTACTGGAACGCCGGCAGCACCTCGAGCAGGAACGCCAGCGCCTGGTCCACCGGCAGCGGGTCGTAGGCGCCGTTGTTGGCGCGCATCCGCTCCTTGAGGATCTGCTTGAGCGACTTGCCGCCGACGTACTCCATCACGATGTAGCCCGCACCCTCGTGCGTGACGAAGTTGTAGATCTCGACGATCAGCGGGTGCTCGACCTGGGCGAGGAACTGCCGTTCCGCGATGGCCGCGGTGAGCGCGTCGGGGTCGCCGGAGTTGAGCAGGCCCTTGAGCACCACCCAGCGGTCCGAGACGTTGCGGTCCCGCGCGAGGTAGATCCACCCGAGGCCGCCGTGGGCGAGCGCGCCGGCCACCTCGTACTGGCCGGCCACCAGGTCGCCGGGCTGCAGCTTGGGCGAGAACGAGAACTCCTGCCCGCACTGGGGGCAGAAGCCCTCGGTGCGGCCGGGGTGGCCGTCGATGCTGCGGCCGACGGCGTTGCCGCACTTCGAGCAGGTCCGCTTGTCCTCGGGGACCTGCGGGTCGGGGTTGATCGCCTTGCTCGCGTCGACGGCCGGCGCGGGCGGGACGACGGTCAGGCCGGCGCCGAGCCGCGCCGCGCGCACCCTTTGCGAGCCGGTCCGGGTACGCCGCGTGGAGGTCGTGCCGCTGGTCTGCGCGAGCCGCGAACCGATGGCCGCCGAGCCGACGCGGCTGGACGAGGTCGCCACGGACACCTCGGTCGCGGTGCCGGGAGCAGGCCCCGGGGTCACCGCGGCGGCCGGGGCCGCTGCCGGGGACCCGCACACGTCGCAGTAGCCGTCGAGGATGGTGCCGGTGCAGGCCGGCTGCGCGCAGGGTGCGCCGTCGGCGGCGACGAAGGCTGCGGCGGCGCTCGCGGCGGCCCCGGACGGTGCGGCCCCGGAGGATGCGGCCCCGGTCGCGGGCGTGGTCGCCGCGGCCATCCCGCAGACGTCGCAGTAGCCGTCGGTGATCGTGCCGCTGCAGCCGGGCTGGGTGCACTTCATGCGGACTCCTTGGACGGGGCGGCCGCCGACGGGCCGCCGGCGGGGCCGGCAGCCGCGAGCTGGGTGAGCCAGGCCTGGTAGGTGCCGACCAGCTGGCGGCAGACCGGCATCGGGGCAGGCTCGCGGCCGAGCACCTCGCGGGCCTGCCGCTCGCTGTCCTGCAGGTCGGGCCGGCCGGCGACGCCCAGCGCGCGGGCTTTCGCAACGTAGGCGTCGAGGAGGTCGGCGAGCTGCGTGCGCTCGGCCAGCGCGTCGGCGTACGAGCGCTGGGCGAGCGTGAGCGCCTCGGAGACCCGGTGCAGCCGGTGCAGGTAGGGGTCGAGGGCCTCGGGGGTGTTGGGGACGGGGCCGAGGGCGTCGACGTCGGGGACCGCATAGCGCGGCGCCGGGTCGACGGTCCGCACGCAGATGTCCTGGAGCCGACGCAGCGCCTGGGCGCGGGCGGTCAGGTCGGTGCGCAGCTCGCGCACGGTGCGCAGCTGGTCGCGGGCCTCGCGGCGGCGGGCGTTGCCGACGATCAGGTCGCGCTCCATCGTCGAGGCGTCGCTCTCCAGCGGCCCGAGCAGGCCGCCCACGTCCGCGCCGCGCCGGGCGCGCTCGGTGACGTCGTCGAGACGTTGCATCAGGCCGGCGAGCCGGTCGACCGCGGCGGTGCGCGAGAGCGCGGGCTCGAGGCCGACCTGGTCGCGGATCCGCTCGAGCTGCGCGCGCAGCTCCTTGATGCGGCCCGCCGCCGCATCAGCGCCCGGGGTGAGCGCGAGCGTGGCGCGCAGCTGTCCGGCCAGGGCGTCGGAGAGCCGGCAGGCCTCGGGCAGCGAGACCGACGGGGCACCGGAGGTGCTGTCGAGGCGGCCCCAGATCAAGGTGGCGATCCGGGTGCGCTCCTCGACGCCGACGCGGCCGCCGTCCCAGGTCGCCCACATCAGCTGCCAGCGGTCCGCGACCGCCTTCCAGAGCGCGAGCGAGAGCGCCATGTCGGCCGCGACGTCGCCGCCGCGCTGCGCGGAGAGCGCGGCGGCGTCGAGCTCGTCGAGCTCGGTCCGGCGGCCTCGCACCCAGTCGTCGAGCGCGCCGAGGTAGGTCTGGAGGTCGGCCGGCTCGGGCGCGGTGCCGATCGCGCCCGGCGGGGTCGGAGCGGCGGTCATCGCCCGTAGACCGGGGTCGGCTGGGTGGCCGGCACGTGCAGGGACGGCCGGAGCCACTTCTGGTACGACGCGTCCCACGACCCGTCGTCGTGCATCCGCTCGAGGACGGCGTTGATGTAGCGCACCAGGTCGACGTTGTCGGCGTTGACGCCGATCCCGTAGGGCTCGTCGGTGAGCGCCTTGCCGGCCAGCACCTCGGCGTACGGGTCCTGGGCGACCAGGCCGGCGAGCACGGTGTCGTCGCCGGTGATGGCGTCGGCCTCGCCGTTCTGGAACTTCAGCAGGCAGCCGGTGTGGTTGACGGCAGCGACCGGGATCGCGTCCGGTGCGATCTGCTGGATGTTGTCGAGGCTCGTGGTGCCGGCGGGGGCGCAGACCCGCTTGCCGGCGAGGTCCTCGACGCGGGTGATGCCCGAGTCCTTCGCGACCAGCACCTTCTGCCCGGCGTGGAAGTACTCGGCCGAGAACGCGATCTGGTCCCACCGCGAGCAGTTGATCGTCATGTTGCGCGCCACGATGTCGATGTCGCCGGACTGCAGAAGCGGGATCCGGTCGGCCGCCGAGATGACGCGCAGCTGGACGTGGCCCTCGGCCGTGCCGAAGATGGCGGCGGCGACCTGGTCGACCATGTCGATGTCGAAGCCCTCGACCTTGCCGGTGAACGGGTTGCGGGAGGCGAGCAGGTAGCTGTCGCCGGAGACCCCGGCGATGAGGTAGCCGCGGTCGCGGATCTTCGCCATCGTCGAGCCGGACGGGAGGTCGCCGGGCGCGGGCACTCCTCCCGGCAGCGGCTCGTAGGACCTCGTGGCGCCGGTGTTGTCGCACGGCGCGGCCGGGGCGGCGGAGGCCGGTGTCGCCGGGACGGCCTCCGGGACCGGCGTGGCCGAGTAGCCGCAGCCGGCCAGCACCGCGAGGACCAGCGCGGCGACGATCGCGAGGAGCGTCCCTCGACGTGCGGTGCTCATGCGTACTCCCTGCGGCGTTGGGCGATGCCCCACACGGCGAGGCCGGCGGCGGCGATGCCGAGCAGCAGCGTGATGACGGCGAGCACCAGGATGCCGGTGTTGCCGCTCCGCAGCGCGTCGGTCGTCTGGGCGCCGGACTCGCTGACGATCTCCTTCGAGCGGCTGTCGAAGGCGTCGAGCGCCGCCGTCGATCCGCTGCTGTCGGTGGTGGTCGCGAGCGCCACGGCCCTCTCGTAGGTCCCGCCGTTGTCGAGGTCGACGACCTGCTGGTGGACCGAGACGTAGTCGTCCCAGAGCGACGCGGTCTCGTCGGACGCGTTGTCCTGCACGACCTGCGACGCGACCTCCCACCGGTCCTCGTAGACCTGCCCCGACCCGCGGGAGATCAGCCGCAGGCTCTCGTTCGCCTTGGCGTCGTTGCCCGCGGTCCGTGCGGTCGACTCGCGGTACGACGTGTCGTAGCTGCCCGCCCGCAGGTCGCTGTTGTGGCTGGACTGGACGGCGGCGACCGCGAAGGCGACGAGCGTCAGGACGGCGACGGTGAGCGCGGCGAGGGCGACCCCGACGTTGATCCGCCGCCGGAACCGCCGTGCGAGCTGGTGGTTGACCCACCACAGCAGCCCGAGGGCGACCAGGCCGGGCAGCAGGACGAGGAAGGGGTGCTGGGCGCCGAGCTCGGACTCCGCCCGGTCGGCGTTCGCCGCGACCAGCGCCTTCGCGATCGGGATCGCCGAGCCCTGGACGGTGGTGTCGCGCAGTCCGGTGGACGCGGTCCGCAGGTACTCCGCACCGACCGGGAAGCCCTGGCGGTTGTTGGCCCGGGCCTGCGCGATCGTGGCGTTGTAGTCGGTGACGGCGGCGTTGAGGTCGGCGAGCGCCTCGCGGTCGGCCGGCTGGGCCTCCGCGGCGTCGGCGATCTGGCGGGTGATCGACTCGATCGCGTCGTCGTACGCCGCCCGCTGCTCGGGCGGCTCGAGGCCACCGGTGAGGAACGCCGTCGTGGCGAGCGCGTCCGCGCGGAACAGCGTGGACTGGATGTTCTGCACCCGCACCAGCTGCTCGGTGTTGTCGGCCGCGGCCCGGTTGGCGTGCCAGGACATCACCTGGAGGCCGGCGGTCAGCGCGGCGAACAGCAGGCACGCCAGCACGGCCACGACCTGCCAGCGGTTGAGGAGCCGCGGCACGTCCTCGGTGCTCGCCGGCGCGCCCGGCGCGCCGGCGGCCGGGACCGCCGGACCGGCGGCCGGAGCGGCTGCGGCGGCTGCGGGTGTCGGCGGCGTCGCCGCCCGCTTCCGGGGCTTCCTCGTGGTCTTCCGCGGTGCCTTCGTCGTCACGGCGCCTGCACCTCCGTCGGCTCGGGCGTCGGCTCGGGCGTGGGCTCGGGCTCGACAGGCGGGGCGTCGACCCGCAGCGCGTCGACCGGCGTGGCGTCGACGGGCGGGTCGTCGGCCGGCTCGGGCTCCACGGGCTCGAGGTCCTCGGCGAGGATCGCCCGCAGCTGCTCCACGGTCGGGGTCTTCACGTCGCGCAGCCGCCAGGCCTGGCGGCCGATCGCTGCCTCGAGCAGGTTGCGCACGTAGCGAGCATTGCCGAAGGTCGGGCCGCGGGTCACGGTTCCGAGGATTTCACGCAGCCGGGCGAGCACCGTGTCGTCGACGTCGTACTCCGCGTCCTTCGCCATCACCTCGAAGATCGCGGCGAGCTCGTCGTCGGTGTAGTCGGCGAAGTCGATGGTGGTGCGGAACCGGCTCTCGAGCCCGGGGTTCTGCGCGATGAAGACCGCCATCGGGAGCGGGTACCCCGCGACGATGACGACGAGGTCGTCGCGCCGGTCCTCCATCTCCTTGACCAGGGTGTCGATCGCCTCGGTGCCGTACTGGTCGCCGGCGAGCGAGTAGGCCTCGTCGATGAACAGGACGCCACCGACGGCGGACTTCACGACGTCCGCGGTCTTCATCGCGGTCTGGCCGAGGTAGCCGGCCACCAGCTCGGAGCGATCGACCTCGACCAGCTGGCCCTTCGAGAGCAGGCCGAGGGCCCGGTAGATGCCGGCGACCAGCCGGGCGACGGTGGTCTTGCCGGTGCCCGGGTTGCCGTTGAAGATCATGTGCCGGGTGATGGTCGGCGACTTCAGCCCCGCGTCGGCGCGCAGCCCCTCGACGCGCAGGACCGCGGCCTGACGGTGGATCTCGGCCTTCACCGCGGCCAGGCCGACCAGCTCGTCGAGCTCCGCGAGCAGCTCCTCGACGGTCTTCGGCGCGGGCTCGGGCTCGGCGGCGGCCGCGGGAGCGCCGTCCGACGGCGGGGCGGCCTGGGTCGGGGTGGCACCGACCGGCACCGGCGCGCCGGAGAAGGGGTCGGCGCCCGGCCCCGCGGGCCCCGGCGGCACGGCGGGCGGCGCCGCCTCGCCGAGCTGGGCGGCGCCGGCGGTGGCGGCGTTGCCGACGGTGCGCGGGTTCTCCTCCCCCAGGCCGGTCGCGGCCAGCGCGACGTCGGCGAGCGCGCGGGCGTACGCCGGCGCGTGGGACGAGCCGGCCAGCGCGAGCGCGCTCATCGTCGGCGTGGGTGCGGAGCGGTAGCGGCGCCCGCGCGAGGCCGCGTTCATGAACGCCTCGGCCGAGGTGGGGTGACCGGTCTGCTCCGACCAGTCGACGTACGCCCCGCGGGCCGGCTCGGCGACGGTGGCCGCGAGCCGCTCGCCCTCGAGGCGGGCGGCGCCGCGGTCGACGTCGGCGGCGACCGCGACGGCGTCCAGCGCCTCCAGGGCGGCGGCGAGCGAGAGCACGTCGGTCATGACGGCGGCCCCAGGGTGAGGTCGGGCCCGGCGGGCGTGCCGAACTTCGCCTGCAGGAACATGCCGTGCGCGACCAGGGCCTGGGCGTCGGCGTGGTTGGCGGCGTCGAGGATCTTGTCCATCGTGGTCGCGAGCAGCTCGAGCTGGTCGACGAGGACCATCAGCGAGGTCTTGTAGCCGTCGACGGGGCGGGTGTCGGCCCAGTCCCGCGGCAGCCGGAGGTAGCCGCCGACGGCCTCGGGGAGGTAGTCGGTCGCGGTCGCCATCACCGAGTAGCTCTCCATGGTGCCGACGCCGAGGTTGCGCAGCTGGGGCAGCGTGTCCTTGATGGTGCGGGCGATCCGCTGCACCCGGGAGGTGACGACCGGCGGCGCGTTGCCCTCGACGAGCATCGCGTTGACCCGGTTGAGCGCAGCCAGGATGTCCTGCTCGGTCGGTGGGGCCGGGACGGCAGCACCGGCCGCCTCGTCCTCACCGCGCAGCCGTCCCAACCACGACTTCAGGCCCACGTCAGGTGGTCGGCAACGTCGAGAGGTCGAGGGTCCCGCCGGTGTTGCGCGCGTCGTGGGCCTGGACCCGGTCGAGGTAGGCCTTCGACTTCTCGACCTCGGTCTCGAGCACGCCGATCGTCGCCGACATCGAGTCCAGCGCCTTGAGCTTGAACTCGTCGATGGAGTCCATCGTCGCGTAGATGTTGGTGAACGCCGCCTGCAGCTGCTCGATCCCGATGCTCGAGGACGCCGCCTGCTGCTGGATGTTCGCCGAGTTCTCGCGGAGCATCTCGGAGGTGCGCTGGATCATCCCGGACGTCGTGGTGTTGAGCGCGGAGATCTGGTCGAGGACCAGCTCCTGGTTGCCCAGCGCCTGCGCCACGATGACGGCGGTCCGCAGCGCGGAGATGGTCGTCGTCGAGGCGCGGTCGACGCCCTTGATGAGCTCGATGTTGTTCTTGATGATGATGTCGATCGCCAGGTAGGACTGGATCGAGACCGCGAGCTGGGTGAGCAGGTCCTGGTGCTTCTGGCGCACGTAGAAGAGCACGTCCTGCGACAGCGACTTCGCGGCCTCCGGGTCGGTGAGCTCGAGCTCGGCGATCTTGGCCGCGAGCTTCGTGTCGAGCCGCTCGGCGACGTAGACGTACTGGTTGAGCCGGCCCATCGACGCCCAGAGGTTGGTCTTCTCCAGGTTGAGGGCGACGTTGTCCTTGGTCAGCTCGTCCTGGCCGCTGCGCAGGCTGTGCAGGATCCCGTTGAGCTGGCTCTGCGCGGACTGGTACTTGCGGAAGTAGTCGGTGACCTTGTCGGTGAACGGCAGCATGTCCAGCCAGCGCCGGGCACCGGTCGCCTGGCTCGGGTCGAGGTCCTCGACGGTGCGCCGCAGCTCGAGCAGCGTCTTGCCGACGGCCGAGCCCTGGCTGATCCCGCCCTCCTGGAGGGCGCGGACAGGCTGCTGGAGCAGGCGGTTCGACGTCTCGGCGGCCTTGCGGATGTCGCCGTCGCCCATGGTGCGGACGCTCTCGGCCTGCGCCGCGAACTCCGGGCTGTTGACGGCCGTCGCGCTGAGCGCGGCCATGAAGCCGTCGACCTTGGCGTCCAGCTCCGGCAGGGCGGACTCGGGGACCTGCGGCGCCATCCGGGGCGCCTGCGTGGTCGTCACGGCCGGTGGCGCCTCGGGGGCCACCAGCGTCAACGCGGCATCGGGCGGGGTGAGGGGCGCGACCGCGGCTGCGCCCGCGCCGGGGTCTCCGGCTGCTGTCGTCATGTGCGTCCTCCGGGCGGTCCGAGCGGCTCCGTCGAGCCGTCGGCCCGAGTCTGTCACGCTCCGGCGGCGTCTGGTGACCGATCCGGCCCCGGACCCACGTCGATGGTCCACGCGGGCAGCCACAGCTGGGTCAGCGGCCCGATCGCCAGCGCGTAGAGCACGGTGCCGAGGCCGATGGTGCCGCCGAGCAGCACGCCGATGACGACCACGGTGACCTCGAGGGCGGTGCGGACCAGGCGGAGCGAGTGGCCCGTGTGCCGGGCGAACCCGGTCATCAGCCCGTCGCGCGGTCCGCGGCCGAGCTGGGCGCCGATGTAGAGGGCGCTCGCCAGGCCGCAGAGCACGACCCCGCCGACCATGAGGCCGACCCGCAGCACGATGGCGTCGGGCGGGTCGACGAGCGCGAGCGTGAGGTCGGCGGAGAAGCCGACGACGAGCGCGTTGGAGATCGTGCCGAGACCGGGGGTCTCCCGCAGCGGGATCCACAGCAGCAGCACCACGAAGCTCATCAGCACGACGGCCTCGCCGATCGTGATCGGCAGGTGCTGGATCAGTCCGGAGTGCAGGACGTCCCACGGCGCCAGCCCCAGGTCGCCGCGGTACATCATGGCCAGCGAGACGCCGTAGGCCACCAGGCCGACGTACAGCTGCGGCAGCCGCCGGCCGAGCCGGCCGGCGCGGAGCTGGGCGATGGGCCCGAGGTCGACGAGGAGCACCAGACCATGGTGCGGGGAATTGGCCTTCTCCGGGATAGCCAATCGTGGAACAGTGGACCCATGACCCGCACCGTCAGCGCCGCCCGGGTGGCCGGCCTCGTGGGCGACTTCGACCGGTCGCCCGCCTACGCCGGCCTCGCCGAGGCCCTGGTCCTCCTCATCGGCGACGGCCGGATCGCCGTCGACACCCGGCTGCCCAGCGAGCGGGAGCTCACCGAGGCGCTCGGGGTGTCGCGGACCACCGTCACCCGGGCGTACGCCGAGCTGCGCGACGCCGGCTACACCGTGGCCCGACAGGGTGCCGGGACGTTCACGCGGGTACCGGGCGGCCGGGCACGGGCGCACGACCGCGCGCTGCTCCCCCGACCCGGCGACACCGACGCGATCGACCTCAACTGCGCGGCGCCGTCCGCGCCGCCGGGGATCGCACCGGCGTACGCCGCCGCAGTGGCCGAGCTGCCGGCGTACCTCGGCGGCCACGGCTACTTCCCCGCCGGGCTGCCACAGCTCCAGCAGGCGGTGGCGGCGGCCTACGACGCGCGCGGGCTGCCGACCGACCCCGACCAGGTGATGGTGACCCCGGGTGCGCTCGCTGCGGCGTCGATCGTCGCGCGGGCGTTCAGCGCCCCCGGCGACCGGGTGCTGGTCGAGTCGCCGGCCTACCCCAACGCGACCGACGCCCTGCGGCACGCGGGCGCGCGGCTGGTGCCGGCCGACGTCGACCCGGAGAGCTGGGACCTCGCGGCGGTGGGGGCCGCGGTGCGGCAGTCCGCACCCCGGCTGGCCTTCCTCGTCCCCGACTTCCAGAACCCCACGGGCCACCTGATGACCGACGAGCAGCGCGAGGAGTACGCCACGCACCTGCGCCGCGCGCGGACGACCGCCGTCGTCGACGAGGCGCACCAGGCGCTGGCCCTGGAGGGCCAGGAGATGCCCCGACCCTTCGCGTCGTACGCCGCCGACACGATCACGATCGGCAGCGGGAGCAAGGCCTACTGGGGCGGTCTGCGGCTGGGCTGGATCCGCGCCCCGCACGCGGCGATGGAGCGGCTGTCCCGGGCCCGGGTCAGCCTCGACCTGGGTGCGCCGGTGCTCGAGCAGCTGGTCCTGGCCCGGCTCCTCGAGGACGACCACGTGCTCGCCGCGAACCGGACGCGGCTGCGCGAGCAGCGCGACGCGCTCGTGGACGGGGTCGCGTCCGAGCTGCCGGAGTGGTCCTTCCGGGTCCCCACCGGCGGGCTCGCGCTCTGGTGCCGGCTGCCCGCCCCGCTCGGGACCGCGGTCGCGGACGAGGCCGAGCAGCGCGGCGCGATCATCGCGCCCGGACCGGTGTTCGCCGCCGAGGGCGGCCTCGACACGTTCGTCCGGATCCCCTGGAGCCGGCCGCCCGACGAGATGCGCGAGGCCGTGCGACGGATCGCCGCGGCGTGGGCCGTGGTGCGGGACCGTCCCTCCCGTCGGACGACGACGGGGCGGCGGGTGATGGTGGCCTGACCCTGGTCCTGCCGGGCGCTGCTGTCAGAGCGGGTCGCACCGGCCGAGCCGGTCGGGCTCGTGGGCGATCTGGGGCGCGAGGAGCCTCGTGAGGCGCTGGTAGGCCCAGGTGGAGTAGAGGCCGATCGTGGCCTGGTCCGACTGCGACCCGCCGGAGCCGTTGCCCCAGTCGTCCGAGCCGATCCAGGCCGCGTGGTGGCGCACGCCGTCCGCGACCCAGGTCGCCGTCATCTCCTTGTCGTGGGTGTAGGCGTACGGCGACCGCTTCCGCCCGGTCCTCCAGCAGCCGTCCTCGAGGGTGGCGCCGGCGCGGCCCAGCGTGCGGACGACCGAGCCGGAGACGTCGGGACCGACCACGAGGGTCAGGTGGGCGCCGCGCTCCACCATCGCCGCGAGCCGACGGGCCAGCCACGCCCCGCGACGTCCCTGCATCGAGTACATCGAGATGACCATCCGCGTGTCCGCGTTGCCCGGGATCGACTGCAGCCGTTCCAGCACGGGGTCGTTCTCGGGGGTGATCGGGGTGGAGGGGAAGTAGTACAGGTCCCATCCGTCACCGGAGAACCGGCGCTGCGGGTTCCGGCCGTCGCGCCGGTCCTTCGCGGCCGCGACGAACATCGACTGCGCGTCGGCGTACAGCCTCGGGTCGGTCAGCGTCACCATCGCGGAGTAGGCACGTGCGTCCGGAGGATCGCCGTTGTTGTACGAGCCGATCATCGTGACCTTGCGGGTGCGGCCGACCCGCGAGAACTGCCAGACCTTGGCGTGCATCACCGTGCCGGTGGCGTCCACGCCCCGGGCGGTGCGCCGGGTCCACACCACCCACGACCCGCGGCGGCCGTGGTCGCGTCCCTGCCTGATCAGCTCGGCCAGCTTCACGCCCTCGCTCGAGACCCCCGCCATCGGCGTGCCCGCCGGACCGCCGTAGAGGACCGCTCGGACGTGGACCCCGCGCTGGTACGCCGCCCGGAGCGCCGGCCAGGTGATCGACGACGACAGGTAGAACGACAGGATCGAGATCGTCGCCCCCGAGGGCGTGTGCTCGATGTAGGTGCGCAGCTGCCGGGCGATCGTCCCCCGGTGCCGCGTCGGGTCGTTCATGGTCATCGCCCGGGTGACCGTGAAGCTGTCGTGCGCCGAGGCGGGGACGGACGCGCCGGCGGGGTCGGCCGCGCCGAGGTCGCCGGCCCGCTCGAGCGAGGTGCCGACGAGCACGACCAGCAGCACCGCGCAGACCCACCCCATCCGCCTCACGGAGGGAGCGTGGCACACGACGTCACTACGCTCGTGGAGTGAGCCGGATCTTCACCGTCCCCTTCGCCTCGGTCTACCCGCTCTACGTCGCGAAGGCGGAGAAGAAGGGCCGGAGCAAGGACGAGGTCGACCAGGTCGTCTGCTGGCTGACCGGCTTCGACGAGGCCACCCTCGAGCGCCACCTCGCGGCGGGGACGACCTTCGAGGACCTCTTCGCCGAGGCCGACCTCAACCCGAACGCGTCGCTCATCACGGGCGTCGTCTGCGGGGTGCGCGTCGAGTCGCTCGACGACCCGTTGATGCAGCGGATCCGCTACCTCGACAAGCTCGTCGACGAGCTGGCCAAGGGCCGGCCGATGGAGAAGGTCCTGCGCGTCGACCCGGGCCCGTCAGCCTGAGCCGCGGGGTATCTGGGGTCGTCGCCGGCCCCTCCTCCTGCTGACGGACCGAGGTCCGGTCCGTCTCGGAGGAGGCAACGATGCGGACCTGGATCGCAGCCGTTCTCGGCGCTGCCTGTCTCGGGCTGGTCTCGTGCGGGTCGTCGGAGGACCCCGGCACCCCCGGCGCGGAGCAGACCGTGGACGACCAGACGGCCGAGGCCGGCGGCGCCGGCACCGACATCGGCGACGTGGACGGCCCGGCCGAAGGCGGGGACCAGCCCGCCGTCGACCTGCCCGGCCTGCCGATCGGTGGCAGCGTGGTGTTCGACGCCGGCACCACCACGACCTGTGCGTTCATCGCGTGGAACGGCACCATCCCCGACGGCGTGGTCGTCCGGATCACCGACCTGGGCTACCCGGCCGGAGTGGGCGAGGACTCCGGCGCCACGTGCGACGGGCGGCCCTGCCTGGGGGCGGACAGCTTCACCCCCGACGAGGGCACGTGCAGCGTGGCCCTGGTCTGGGACGGCACCCCGCCTGCGGCGGACGACACGTCGATCACCGCCGCCGGGACGGCGGTGTGCGCGAGCCAGGAGGCCTGCGACCAGCTCGCGGCCGAGGCCGCGTCGAACGGCGGCTCGGCGCTGGTCACCTTCCCGGAGGTCGACACCGGGTCCGGGAGCACCGGGTCCGAGACGACCGAGCCGGAGTCGGCGTCGCCCACCGAGAGCTCCTGATGACCGACGAGACCCCGGCCGACACCTGGGGCCGCTGGTACACGGTCGCCACGACCTTCGTGGCGCCGGCGACCTTCGTCGGCGCGGTGCTCTTCTACTTCGGGTACGTCTCCGCGAGGTCGCAGTACGCCTACTTCGGCGTCGACGTCGACACGACCGGGCTCAGCACCCGCGACTACGTCACCCGCAGCCCCCAGGCCCTGCTGGTGCCGGCCCTGCTCCTGCTCGTGGTCGGCACCGCCACCGCCGCCCTCCTGGCCGGCGTGCGGTCGGGACGGCTCGGGCCGCGCGCGGTCCGGCTGCTCGTGTACGGCGGCGCGGTGCTCGGCGGCATCGGCCTGGTGGCCGTCTTGCTCTACCCCTGGGCGGGCCGCTGGACGGCGTACGCGCTCGTGACACCGCTGCTGGTCACCGCCGGCGCCGGGCTGCTCGCCGTCGTCGGCCGGGCGCGGGGGTTCCCGCCGTCGGTCACGGTGATGCTGGCGCTGGTGGCGGCCCTGGCGACCTTCTGGGCGACGGCGACGCTGGCGCAGTGGACCGGCCGCGGCGTCGCCATGCGCACTGCGCGTCACCTCGGCGACCTGCCGGCGGTGGTGCTCGACACCCGTGAGCCGCTCTACCTCGGCGACACCGTCACCACGCAGAAGACCCTGCCGCAGCCACCGCCGGACCAGGAGTCCGAGGGACACCCGTTCCGGTACCGGTACTACGGCCTGCGGTTGCTGATCCAGGCGGGCGACCTGATGTTCCTCGTGCCGGAGAGGTGGGACCCCAGCGACTCGACGGTGGTCGTCGACATGACCGAGGTGCGGGTCCGGTTCCGGTTCGTGAACCAGGCGCCGTGACGGCCGGGCGGCCGTGCTCGTAGCGGTCCTCGACCGACGGTGGTGCGGGACCCCGGGACGTGCGATGCCTGAACCGGGCGGGGCACCGGGTACGACGGGGTCGTGATCCCCCACGACATCGACCCGTTCGTCCGCGTCCGCGGCGCCAGCGAGCACAACCTGCGCACCGTCGACGTCGACATCCCCCGTGACGCGCTGGTCGCCTTCACCGGGGTGTCCGGCTCGGGGAAGTCGTCACTGGCGTTCGGCACGCTCTACGCGGAGGCGCAGCGCCGCTACTTCGAGTCGGTGGCGCCGTACGCGCGCCGGTTGCTGCAGCAGGTCGGTGCGCCGCACGTGCAGGAGATCACCGGGCTCCCGCCTGCGGTGGCCCTGCAGCAGCGGCGCGGGGCGGCGACCTCGCGCTCGTCGGTCGGCACCATCACCACGCTGTCCAACCTGCTGCGCATGCTCTACTCGCGGGCCGGCGACTACCCCGCCGGCGCCGACCACCTCGCCGCCGAGGCCTTCTCGCCGAACACCGTCGCGGGCGCCTGCCCGCGCTGCCACGGCCTGGGGGTCGTGCACGACGTCACCGAGGAGCTGGTGGTCCCGGACCCGTCGCTGAGCATCCGCGAGGGCGCGATCGCCGCCTGGCCCGGTGCCTGGCAGGGCGCCAACCTGCGCAGCATCGTCACCGGCCTGGGCATCGACATCGACCGGCCGTGGAAGAGGCTGCGGAAGAAGGACCGCGACTGGCTCCTGTTCACCGACGAGCAGCCGTCGGTGCTCATCAAGCCGGAGCGCGACCGCATCGACTACGGCTACCACGGCACGTTCTGGAGCGCGAGGAAGCACGTCATGCACGTGCTGGCCGACTCCAAGAGCGAGCGGATGCGCGAGCGTGCGCTGCGCTTCGTCGAGGATGCGCCCTGCCCCGACTGCCACGGCAGCGGGCTCCGGCCGGAGGCGCTCGCTGTGACCTTCGCCGGCCGCTCGATCGCCGAGGTCAACGCGCTGCCGCTCGCGGAGCTCGTCGCCCTGCTGCGCCCCGTCGCCGCGCTCCCGGAGGCGACCAACGAGGTCGCCGTCCGGATCTGCGCCGACCTGGTCACCCGCCTGGAGGTGCTCCTCGACCTGGGGCTGGGCTACCTGAGCCTCGGGCGCAGCTCGACGACCCTCTCGCCCGGCGAGGCGCAACGGCTGCGGATCGCCACCCAGCTGCGGTCGGGACTGTTCGGGGTCGTCTACGTCCTCGACGAGCCCTCCGCGGGTCTGCACCCGGCCGATGCCGAGCCGCTGCTCGACGTGCTGGACCGGCTCAAGGCCTCCGGCAACTCCCTCTTCGTGGTCGAGCACGACCTGGACGTGGTCCGCCGGGCCGACTGGGTCGTCGACATCGGGCCGGGCGCGGGCGAGGCCGGTGGCCGGGTGCTCTACAGCGGCCCGGTCGCGGGTCTCGAGGACGTGGCCGAGTCCGCCACCAGCGCCCACCTGTTCGGCCGCGCCGAGCGGCTCGAGCACGACGTCCGCGAGCCGCAGGGCTGGCTGGAGCTGACCGGGGTCTCGAGGCACAACCTGCGCGAGCTGTCCGTCGACATCCCCCGGTGCGTGCTCACCGCCGTCACCGGGGTCTCGGGCTCGGGCAAGTCGACGCTGGTCAGCCAGGTGCTCGCCGAGGACCCGGCCGTCCTCGAGTCCTTCGACCGCCTCGTGCTCGTCGACCAGCGCCCGATCGGACGGACGCCCAGGTCGAACCTCGCGACGTACACCGGGATGTTCGACGCCGTGCGCAAGCTCTTCGCCGCGACCGACGAGGCACGCCGACGTGGTTACGGCGCCGGCCGGTTCTCCTTCAACGTCGCCGAGGGGCGCTGCGAGACCTGCCAGGGCGAGGGTTTCGTCGCCGTCGAGCTGCTCTTCCTGCCCGGCACCTACGCGCCGTGCCCGGACTGCCACGGCGCGCGCTACAACGACGAGACGCTCGAGATCACCCACCGGGAGAAGAACGTCGCGGAGGTCCTCGCCCTGTCGGTGGACGAGGCCGCGGTGTTCCTCGCCGACGTGCCGTCCGCCGCCCGCAGCCTCCGGACGCTGCAGGACGTCGGCCTGGGCTACCTCCGTCTGGGGCAGCCGGCGACCGAGCTCAGCGGTGGCGAGGCGCAGCGGATCAAGCTCGCGACCGAGCTCCAGCGAGCCCACCGTGGCCATGCGCTCTACCTGCTCGACGAGCCGACCTCCGGCCTGCACCCGTCCGACACCGCCCTCCTGCTCCGCCAACTGCACCGGCTCGTCGACGCCGGCAACACGGTGGTCCTGGTCGAGCACGACCTCGACGCCATCGCGACCGCCGACTGGGTCGTCGACCTCGGTCCGGGCGGCGGCGACGCGGGCGGCCAGGTGGTCGCCACCGGCACGCCGGCCGACGTCGCCACGACCGACGGGAGCGCCACGGCGCCGTACCTCGCGCGGCGGCTCGCCCGCTGAGGTCAGCGGGTCGGGTCGACGATCGTCATCCCGGCCACGGTCGCCCGGTCGAAGCCGGGCAGCAGGTCCGCGGCCTCGTCGAGACCGATGGTGCGCTCGACCAGGCGCTGCGGCTGCAGCGTGCCCGCCTCGACCATCGCCAGCAGGGCGGGGTAGTCGGCCGCGGCCATCCCGTGGCTCCCGAGGACGTCGAGCTCCCAGGCGATCACCCGGTCCATCGGCACCCGCGGGTGTCCGTCGACCGGGGGGAGCAGCCCGACCTGCACGAGGCGACCGCGCCGGCGCAGGCTGAGGACGGCGTCGGCACAGGTCTGCTCGCTGCCGACGGCGTCGACGGCGACGTGGCTGCCGCCGCCGAGGAGGTCGGCGATCCTGGACGGCACGTCGGCCCCGTCGGCGAGGACCGTGTGCTCCGCGCCGAGCCCGGTGGCCACGCCGAGCGCCTCCGGGTTGCGGTCGACCGCGACGACCCGGGCGCCGAGCGCGCGGGCGATCATCACCACGCTGAGACCGACCCCACCGGCTCCGACCACGGTGACCGTCTCGCCCTCGGCGATCCGGGCCCGGCCGACGAGGGCGCGGTACGCCGTGGCGAACCGGCACCCGAGCCCGGCCGCGGTCGCGGAGTCGACCTGCTCGGGGACGGCGACCAGGTTGGTGTCCGCGGCGTGCAGGGCGACGAGCTCGGCGAACGAGCCCCAGTGGGTGAACCCGGGCTGCTCCTGGTCGGGGCAGACCTGGGCGTTGCCGGACCGGCACCACGCGCAGCGGCCACAGCCGCAGACGAACGGGACGGTGACCCGGTCTCCCACCTGCCACCGGGAGACCCCGTCGCCGACCTCCACCACGTCGCCGGCCAGCTCGTGGCCCGGCACGTGCGGGAACGCGATGTCGTCGTGCCCGGCCCAGGCGTGCCAGTCGCTGCGGCACACGCCGGTGGCGGCGACCCGGACGACCACGCCGCCCGGCGGGGCCGACGGCTCCGGCACGTCCCGGACCTCGGGCCGGGCCCGGGCGGCGTCGACGACGACGGCGCGCATCAGGCGTCCCGCTGCTCGCGTCGCTCGTGCAGGCGCTGCTGGGCGGCCGCACGATAGGCCAGGCACGGCGCCTCGGCTCCCGGGTGCTTCTGGTCGAGGTGGAAGATCCACCGGTCCATCGCCGCCATGAAGGAGTTGTCACCACCGGGGCGGTACGCCGACCAGCGTCGGTCGCCCCGCACGACGCACTCGCGGCACGAGATCTTGTAGAGGAACTGCTTGTCCGCGCCGAGGTCGATCGTGACCCTCGCGAGCGGGCCGGCCTCGACGGCCGCCTTCCGCTCGCGTGCGGATCGGCTCGCCACCATGTCCCACCCCTGTCGTCTCGGCCTGCGGAGCCTACGTCGGCGCTTCCTGCCAGCATGACCCGGTGACCGGTTGCCGCATCACCGACCTCGCCGAGCTGGCCGACCAGCTCCCCGAGGTCACCCGCGACGACAACGGCCGCTACTGGCGGATCGCCGTCCGCGGCCAGACCTTCGGCTACCTCTGGGAGCCCACCCGCACCGTCGGCCTCAAGCAGACCATCGCCGAGCAGCTCGCCCTGGTGGCCGAGCGTCCGGAGACGTTCGAGGTGCAGTTCACCACCACGGCGCACGGGTGGGTCGTGGTCCGCCTCGAGGGCGTCGAGCGCGACGAGCTCGCCGAGCTCGTCTTCGAGGCGTGGCGGCTCACCGCGCCCGGTGACCTGCTCGAGCAGCGGGGCGACCGGTTGCCGACGTGACCGCTCCACGCCGGCCGGGCGGTGCGAGGTGCCCGGTCACGACTCCGCCTCGGCCTTGATCCGCTCCAGGGTCAGCCGCATGCCGGCGCGCATCGAGGCCGTGAAGGCCTCCACGCCGCCCATGAACCCGTCGGTGAGCTCCAGGGACAGGTCCGAGATCCCGTCGGGGGCCTCCCGCCGTTGGACGAGCTCGACGCCGCCCTCCTCCGGGGTGATCGCGAAGGACCACGTCACCCAGTTCTCCTCGATCCGGAAGGCAATCTCGCGCTCGGGCTCGAAGCGCACGACCTCGGCGTGCGTCGTCCACACCAGGTCGCCGTCACTGTTGCGGTTCGTGAACTGGGTCCCGAGCGCGACGGCGTCGAACCCGCTGCGGAGGCGGGTCGAGTCCACCTGCGGACTCCAGTCGGGCATGCGACGGACGTCGCTCACCAACGCCCACACCCGATCGGGCGTCGCTGCGACGTGCACGGAGTCCACCAGGTCAGGGGCGTCCACGATCCCTCCTCACGTCACGTCCGTCCGGGCGTCACCACGGTACGACCGACCGCCGTCGGACCACGGACGACACCACTGGTGGGAGGCTGGCTCCGTGCGGAAGCTGATCTATGCCATGAACGTGACCCTCGACGGCTACATCGCTGCGCCCGGCGACGACATCGGCTGGGGCCTGCCCAGCGTCGAGCTGCACCAGTGGTTCAACGACCGGGCCCGTGAGGTCGGGGTCTCGCTGTACGGCCGCCGGCTGTGGGAGCTGATGAACGGGCACTGGCCCACCGCCGACCAGGAGCCGGACGCGACGCCCGTCGAGGTCGAGTTCGCCCGCATCTGGCAGGCGACGCCGAAGGTGGTGTTCTCCACGACCCTCCAAGAAGTCAGCGGGAACGCGCGTCTGGTCACCGGCGACGCGGTAGCCGAGATCGCCCGGCTGAAGGAGGAGGACGGGGCCCCGATGGAGATCGGCGGCGCCGTGCTCGCGGGCGCGGCCATGCGGGCCGGCCTGATCAACGAGTACCAGGTGGTCACGCACCCGGTGCTGGTCGGCGGCGGCACGCCGTTCTTCAGCTCGCTGGACACCAGGGTGGACCTGCGCCTCGTGGGGACGAGGACCTTCCCCAACGACGTCACCATGTCCCACTACGAGTCCAGAGGCTGACCTGCAGCGCTGGTTGCCCCGGGGTCGGCGAGCACGTCGCGCCACGAGTGGCGCGGGGCGAAGCCGACGAGGTCGCGGGCCTTGTCGATGGCGTAGAAGGTCTCGTCGCGACCCATCTCGCGGCGTACCTCCACGCCGTCGTAGAAGCGGTCCCGGACCTCCTGCGTGGTGGCCGCGACCGACATGTCGGGGTTGGCCACGTTGAAGACCTCGTAGCCCAGCCCGTCGGTCTCGAGGCAGCACTGCACCATGTGGCCGAGGTCGCGCACGTCGATGTAGGCGAACACGTTGCGACGCCGCAGGGCCGGGTCCTCGAGGAAGGCCGGGAACTTCTCGGCGTACTCGTGCGGCTCGATCACGTTGTTGATCCGCAGGCCGTAGACGTCCGCCCCGGTGCGGGCGTGGAAGGACCGCGCCGTCACCTCGCCGGCGACCTTGGACATCGCGTAGGAGTCCTCGGGGACCGTGGGGTGCTCCTCGTCGACCGGCACGTAGAGCGGGCGCCGCTCGCCCTGGGCGAAGCAGATGCCGTAGGTGGTCTCCGACGATGCGAACACGACCTTGCGCACGCCCAGCCGGGTCGCCGCCTCGAGCACGTGGTAGGTGCTGAGCACGTTCGTCGCGTACGTCGCCGCGTCGGGCGTGAGCAGGATCGCCGGCACCGCGGCGAAGTGGACGACGGCGTCGTAGGTGGGCTTCTCGGGCAGGTCCAGCTCGTCGAAGGTCGCCAGCCCGGCGAGCGCCGAGTAGGTCTCACCGGCGTCGGTGAGGTCGACCCGCAGGTCCGCGACCGCCGGGTGCCCCAGCGGTCGCAGGTCGGCGTTGGTGACCTGGTGGCCGAGCTCGGCGAGGTAGGGGGCCACGTGCTTGCCGGCCTTGCCGCTGCCGCCGGTGAAGAAGATCCGCATGGCGGAGCCGTACCCGAGGCGGTCATCATCCAGACGTCGGCGACGTCGGTGGGCGTTCCCTTGGCAGACTCGAGCCATGCAGACCCAGACCTTCCGCACCGTGCTCGAAGCCACGGGCGGCAACAACGTCGCCGTCGTCGTGCCCGACGAGGTCGTCGCCGCGTTCGACCGGGGGAAGCGGGTTCCGGTCCTGGTGACCATCGACGGCGACCACGCCTACCCCAACACGATCTCGTCGATGGGCGGGCGCTTCCTGATCTCCTTCAACGCCGCCACACGGGCAGCGACCGGCCGGGGTGCCGGCGACGAGGTCGAGGTACGGCTCGACCTCGACGACGCCCCACGCACCGTCACCCCGCCTCCGGCGCTGGCGGCCGCGCTGGCGGGCGACCCGGCGGCGCAGGCGGCCTGGGAGTCGCTCAGCCCCTCCAGGAAGAAGGAGCACGCGACGGCCGTCGAGTCCGCGAAGACGGAGGCGACCCGGGAACGACGCCTGGCCAAGGTGATCGAGGCCCTGCGGGGCTGACGGCTCAGTCCGCGGCGGGCGGTCCGTCGAGGACCCGCGGGACGTACTCGACCAGCTGGGTCCGGCCGTCGAACGTGCGGCTGCTGATCATGTCGAGGGCGACGTCGGGGTAGCCGTCGTAGATGCGCTCGGAGCCGGTGGCGCCGGTGATGACCGGGAACATCACGACCCGGAAGCGGTCGACCAGGCCGGCGGCGAGCAGCGCGCGACACAGGGAGAGGCTGCCGATGGTGCGCATCGACCGGTCGCCGTTCGCCTTCATCTCACGGACCGCCTCCACGGGATCGCCGGAGATCAGGACCGAGTTCTCCCACTCCAGCGGCTCGGTCAGGGTGCTGGAGAAGACGGCCTTGGACATCCCACCCAGGGTGTCCGTGCCCGGCTCGCCGTCCTTCGTGAAGCCGTGCATCAGCCGATAGGTGTTCGCACCCATGAGGACGAGGTAGTCCGCCTCGGGGGCCTCCCCGAGCCAGGACAGGTACTCCGGGCCCTCGAGGCCCCAGAACCCGGGCCACCCCTCGCCCGACGCGTAGCCGTCGAGGGACGTGATGAAGTCGACGAGCAGCTCTGGCATGGCGCTTCCTCCGTTCGTCCGCCCGAGCGGGCGTACCTAGCGTGCCTTCGCGTCGATCTCGGCCCGGCGCGTCTCGACGATGCGCCGGACCAGGTCGTCCGGCAGCGGGTGGTCGGCCGAGTAGTGGATGCTCCCGCTGGTCGTCCCGAACCCGGTGAGGTCGGCCGCGAGGGCGGCGACGACGTTGCCGCTGTAGGGGTAGAGGGACAGGAACTTCTTGGTCCGCACCGTCGCGACCAGGCCCTTGCCGCGGTAGAGCAGCGCCGCCATCCCGTAGCTCGTGCCCTCCACGGCCTCCGGCACCACCTCGCGGGCCAGGGTGTACACCCGCTCGAGCGCGACCCGGTCCGCGCCCTCGACCGTCTCCAGGTAGTCCCCGACCTCCGCCACGCCGCCGACGCTACGCCGAAGCGAGGTGCCGCGTCAGGCGGCGAGGTCGACGTGGATCTCGTACGGCGTGTGCCAGAGCTCCACGGTGAGGGGTGGTCGGGGTGCTC
Organism: Nocardioides sp.; assembly: GCF_044226305.1. Classification (GTDB taxonomy): domain Bacteria; phylum Actinomycetota; class Actinomycetes; order Propionibacteriales; family Nocardioidaceae; genus Nocardioides. The sequence goes on from NZ_JBGAHF010000006.1 coordinate 45,767, forward strand.
GGCCGGTGGGGTCGGGTGCGGGGCCGGGTGCGGGTGCGGGGGCGGGGAGTCGGCGGGTGCCGGTGTGGTCGACGAGGAAGAACGCGCCGCCGGGGTCGCGCCACACGTAGATGCCCGGGAAGGGTTGTCGCACCTCGACCCCACCGTGGGTCTTGACCCGGTGGTGGAAGGTGGCCATCGGCCCGTAGTTCCCGATCCCGCTGATCCCGCCCTCGTCGTAGGGCACCGAGTGGTCGACCTGCATCGACGGTGCGGTGCAGGAGGCGTAGGGGAAGGTGTCGGCCGGCGTCATCATGCGCACGGCCTGACGATGTCGCTCCGGGATCTCGTAGGAGTCGACCGGCGCCTGCCCGGCCAGGTCGAGCACCGGCAAGATGGTGAACCTGGCCCGGGGTCCGAGCACGGTGCGGACCCACGCCTCGGTGACCGGCCCGTGGCCCTCGAACCGCATGAGCGGCTCCCGGTCGTCACCGGCGTAGCAGTGCACCACCAGCTGCACCGACGGCAGCACCTCGGCGAGGTCGGTCCCGAGGTCGGTGCCGGTCGCCAGCAGCAGGGTCGCGCGGACCCGGCGCTGGTCGTCGGTCTGCAGGTCGGGGGCATCAGGGCAGGCCCGCCGGACCTGGTCGGCCTTCGCGGCCACCGCGGCCTCGATGGTCTCGATGGTCGCGGCGTCGGCGCGGACCAGGAACGAGGCCATCCCGTGGGCCTCGCCGCGCAGCTTCCTCGCGAAGCTGGCCCGGCGGGCACGCTCCTCCTTCTCCCGGGCCAGCTCGGGGGCGGCCTGGGCGACCTTGGCCGCGACCAGGGTCTCGAACCGGGACCAGGGGATCCTCCCGTCCGCGGACTCGACCACCCCGGCGTCGACGAACCCGGCCTCCGCCTTCGACAGGTCACGGGTCCTCGCGGTCACGTGGCGGGCGTAGGAGGCGCGGACCTCCCCGGCCTGGACCCTGGCCCACAGCTGGGGGTGGCGGTGGTGGAGGTCCTGGGCATCGGCCATCAGCTGCCGCGCCGCCCACGGTGAGCGGCCGATCCGCAGCCCCAGCTGCGCAGCCGCGAACTCGGTGACCTCCGGGACCCCGTCGCCCCCGATCCGGCGGGCCTTCTCCCGGCCCGGCTTGGCGGCCTCGGCCGGGTCGAGGCGGTCCGCGGAGTGCAGCACCGCCCACTGGTAGGCGATCCGGAGCATCGCGACCTCGCCCTGCCAGATCGCGTCGGCAGCCGCGGTCGCTGTCTCGAGGACCTCGTCCTCGGTCATCGCCTCCAGCTCCGCCTGCTCGACCATGGGACGAGTCAAGCACCGACCACCGACATCCAGGCCCGAGAATCCCCTGTGTGCACAGGGATCCGGGTCACGATCAGGTCACGATCGTGGGCCGTTGTCCACAGCTCAGTGACGGCAATTGAGTGCCTGACCGTCTCCGCAAGTACGCACTTCTACGAATGGCGCCCACCTCCGCCGAGGCACAGGGTTGACGGCGCCAGCCGACCTCCGGCTGGACAGTTCGAGACAGGAGCGGGCGATGCCGACACAGACCGAGGACCTGACCTTCTTCGAGGATGCAATCAACACCAGCTACCGCAGCCAGGGGCTGGCCCCGCCACAGTCCGGCGACCTACCCGGCCCGGTGGACCAGGACTGGCCGCAGGACCACAAGGGCGGGCACCACAATCCCTGGAACCAGGTGTTGTCGCTGCCGCACCCCGACGAAGTTCCCGACGATCAGCCCGTGGTGCAGTTCTGGTCGAGCCTCGTGCACGGTCCGGCACCGCTGATCGTTCCCCCACCGCACCCGCCTGGCGACGACACGGACCCTGTGCCGCATCCGGGGTCGGTCGACGACCAGCTCGACACGATCCTGAGCGAACTCAGCCCACGACTCCACGGGTACGAGATGTCCAACCCCAATCTGGGCGCCCAGGTCGTCACCCTGCTTCAAGGGATCGATTTCGGCGATGACGAGATCGCGAGGCAGCTCATGGACGAGCTGATCGCGCGGATCGAGGAGGCCAGCGGCCACGTCTCACGGACGCCTGAGCTCGTCCGACCTCGGGGCGCGACTCAGCCGGGGTCCTCCATCTTCGGCGCTCCGTGGACGATGTGTCAGCGGGCTGCGGCAGGAGCCATCATCGGGACGGCCGCGATGGCGGCTGTTGCTGCGGCCGGAGCCACCGGAGCCGGCGCGATCCCGGCCGCGTTCATCTCGGCGTTCGCGCCCGAGCTCATCAAGGTGAGCATCACTGCCCTCGGAGAGAACGGGTGCGGATGGGGGAGCTTCTGGTGATGATCTCGCAGGCGCGGGCTGCACTCGACGGCCATGAGCCCGGCCGTCATGGAGCAACTACTCGCCATGCTCGTGCCCGGTTGCTGGTGGACCTCGCACCCGCATGCCTGATCTCAGTGGTGAGTTGGCGGATGTGTCGGCCGATCGCCGATGAGACCAGCGTCAAGAGCGAATCTGACAGCAAGCAAACGATCTCGGCAACCGGTCTTCTCGTAGACATGCTCCAAGTGCTTCCGGACGGTCCCAGGCGAGATCCGAAGCCGGTGTCCGATCGCCTGAGCCGTCAGCCCGTCGGCCACCAGGGCGAGCACCTGCAGTTCTCGAGGCGTGAGCCCAGCTGAGTGGTCGACTGCAGGCACCGGTTCCCACCGGTTCGTGTGCTCCAGCGCCGCCAGTACCGGCTGCAGCATGGTCATCAACTCGACCTCGGCGTCTGTGAAGTCCCCGTGCGCTCGATTGAGGGACCAACCCACGCCGACGGTGCGAAGGTCGCCCCCGGTCGGAGTGGTGAGCTGGTGCTTCAGTCCGAGCGGACGGAACAGGTCGGCCCAGGTGCGGGTACGGCGAAAGGTCCGCTCGTCCACCAGGTCGCTGATTCGCAGTGGCGCGGCGGTCGCCGCCGCCGCGCCACCGAGATAGGCATGCATCATCGGGTGGTCATCAAGCTCCATGGTCAGTTGCCCGATCTCGACGCTGAACATCTCGGGCGGGTCTCCCAGGACCCGACACTCCCCCGTCGCGAAGTCGAATCCGTTCCAGACGATCGCGTCCGCTGGAACGAGGGCGCGCAGAAGGACGACGACAGCGGCGCCGACAACCGACCAGTCGCAGCCACCCAACCCGTCGAGCTCCCAGGTCAGCCAGGGAAGCGACTGGTCTAAGGGCATTCCCGTCATGGCCTTCATCGACGACCCCTATCGACCCGAGCGATCACCCACCAGTCTGGATTCGTCCCCGCACGTGGGCAAGGGAGATTCGCTCCACCGAGTCGTCGTTCCACGCCCACCGCGTCATGCGGTGCACGATGTGGGCGTGTCGCTCTTCACGCCCACCCTGACCACCGCCCGCCTTCGGCTGCGGCCGGTGACGGACCGCGACGCGGACGCGCTGTACGCGATGCACAGCAGTCCGCTCGTGCTGCGCTACTGGGACTCACCGCCGTGGACGGACCCCGCCCGCGCCGAGGCGTTCGTGGCGAGGAGCCGGCAGCTGGCCGAGGACGGGGTCGGGGTCCGGCTGGTCGTCGACCGCGGCACCAGCGACACGTACCTCGGCTGGTGCAGCCTCAGCCGGTGGGTGCCGGCGTACCGGAGCGCAGCGTTGGGGTACTGCCTCGACGAGGCGGCGTGGGGCCACGGCTACGCGACCGAGGCGGCGGGCGCCGTGCTGGGGTGGGCGTTCGAGACCCTCGACCTCAACCGGGTCCAGGCCGAGACCGACACCCGCAACATCGCGTCGGCCCGGGTGCTGGAGAAGCTCGGGTTCGTGCGCGAGGGGACGCTGCGCGAGGACTGCGTCGTGGACGGCGACGTGTCGGACTCCTGGGTCTACGGGCTGCTCCGGCGGGAGTGGGGGTCCCCCGCCGGAGCGCCGCAGGTCACGAGTCCGGGAACCTGAGCCCGGGGTCCTGCACCAGCGCCTCGACCTCGGCGTCGGTCAGCTGCCGCTGCGCGATCGCGGTGGCCTCGTCGGGCGCCGTGAGGGACTCGTAGGCGCTGACGGCCGAGCCGTCCGGCCGCGCGAGGTAGACCCCGAAGTACCAGTGGTTCGGGCCGGGCGAGGTGAAGGTCTGGTGGTAGAGCGTGCCGCCCGGCACCTCCTTCTTCTCGCAGCCCTGACAGCGCACGCCGCCCTCGCTCGGCGCGGCCATCATCACCAGGAAGGTGCTGTCGCCCACGGTGTACGTCGCCTGCCAGTCCTCGGCCTGCGCGAAGTCGGCGTCGGGCATCGGGCCGGCGGTGTGGCTGTCGCTGGGGTAGACGTCGTCGGGCGCGGGCAGCGAGGGCAGCTGCGCGGCGACGAGGTCGGCGAGGTCGGTGTCGATGTCGGTGCCCGCCACCCAGTCGGTGGTCGCGGCGGGGGCGGCGGCGACCGGGGCGTCCTGCGCCACGGTCGGGCCGCCGTCGTCCCCGGAGGTGGCCGCCACGACACCCGCGGAGCCGAGACCCACCACGGCCACGGCGGCCAGCGCCAGCCCACCGCGGCGGTACTGGCGCCGGCGGCGTCCCCGCCGGACGGCGGTCTCGAGGTCGGGCGACGCGGGCACGTCGGTGGTGGCGCGGTCGAGCTGGTCGCGGAGCTGCTGCTCAGTGGTCATGGGTGTTCCCTTCGGTGGTCTGGGGTGGCGCGAGCACCACGTGGAGACGGTCGAGGGCACGCGCGGTCCGGCTCTTGACCGTGCCCTCCGGCAGGTCGAGGACCCGCGCCACCTCGGCGACCGGGAGGTCGTCGAGGAACCGCAGCGCGACCACCGCCCGGTCCCGGGGCGACAGGCCGGCGAGCGCGTCCATCAGGTCGAGCCGCTCGAGCCCGCCCTCAGGCCCCGGGACGGGGCGGTCGGGGAGCCGGCCGGTCGCCGTCTCCCGGCCGCGCTGCTTGGCCATCCGGAAGCAGGCGTGCACGACCGTACGACGGGCGTAGGTGTCCACCGCCCCCGGCTGGATCCGGGGCCAGTGCACGTAGAGCTGCGTGAACGCCGTCTGGACGGCGTCCTCGGCGGCCGGCCAGCTGCCCAGCACGGCGTACGCCGTGCGCATCAGCGAGCGCTGCCGCGCGACGAAGTAGTCGCGGTACGCGCTCTCCCATGCCGGCGTGCGTCCCACCAGAGCTCCTGTCGGTCGGGTGTCCTCGACCATTCAAGAGCCGCGAGCCCCCTCCGGGGTTCCATCGGCCGCGAAGAATCTTCCGCGGCCGACGGAGACCCGCCGCTCAGGAGGGCTCGGCGTACCAGACCTCGCGGACGTTCTGGCGCATGACGGCCCGCTGCCGCGCCCCGATGACGAGACCGACCAGGGCGAGCACCAGCAGCAGGATCGACCACCCGGCGCTGTGCGCGACCGTGTCGGTGAAGTCGCCGTTGGTGAACTCGCGGGAGTTCAGGTCGCCGAACATCAGCATCAGGCCGAAGGTCACGCTCACCGCGCCGGCGATGGCGCCGACGATGACGAGCACGATCATCGGCATGTCCACCAGCACGCAGGCGAAGCCGACCACGATCCCGAGGGCCAGACCCACCAGGACCGCCAGCCAGTTCCAGGAGATCCCGAGGGCGACGATGATGCCGGAGCCGATCGCGAAGCCGGCCGCGCCCATCGCGATGATGATCGCGATGTAGTAGTAGAGGTAGGCGAGGACCGCGAAGACGAGCGCGAAGAGCAGACCAAGCGCCCACCCGAGGACCGTGCCGAGGAAGTGCTCGTCGGCGAACTGGGCCACCAGGCCCGCGCCGAACGCGAACCCGGCGAAGAAGCCCCAGACGGGGATCATGAACCGCAGGACGAACTGCCCTGCGACGAGCATGGCGCCCCCGGCGATGACCGCGAGGAGGCCCAGGAGGATGTCGGCCATACCTGCAAGGTAGGGCCGTTCACCGCCCAGGTGGGGGACGTCCGACGCGACGCGTCAGACCAGGTCGACCGCGCGCACCGAGACCGCCTCGATCGCGTGCTGGATGTCGGCCAGCGCGTCGTGCGGGATCGCGGTGTCGACCGAGAGCGCGACCAGCGCCTTGCCGCCGGGCTCGGTCCGCGACACCTGCATGCCGCCGATGTTGACACCCGCCTCGCCGAGGATCCCGCCGACGGTGCCGACCATGCCGGGCCGGTCCTGGTAGGTGAAGAACGCCAGGTGCGCGGTCGGCTCGATGTCGACGTCGAACCCGTTCACCTCCACCAGCCGCTCGCGCTGGCCGATCCCGATCAGGGTGCCGCTCACCGAGACCTGCGACCCGTCCGCGAGCGTCCCTCGCAGCGTCACCAGGTTGCGGTGGTCGGGGCTCTCCGACTCCGTCACCAGGCGTACGGCGCAGCCGCGCTCGGCCGCGAGCAGCGGAGCGTTGACGTAGGAGACCTGCTCCTCGACGACGTCGGCGAAGAGGCCCTTGAGCGCCGCGAGCTCGAGCACCTTGACGTCGTACTCGGTGATCTCGCCGCGGACCTCGACGTCGACCTGCTGGGCGACCTCGCCCGCGATGCCGGTGAACAGCCGGCCGAGCTTCTCGGCCAGCGGGATCCCGGGCCGCACGTCCTCGGCGATCACGCCGCCCTGCACGTTGACGGCGTCGGGCACCAGCTCGCCGGAGAGCGCGAGCCGCACCGAGCGGGCGACGGCGATCCCGGCCTTCTCCTGGGCCTCGTCGGTCGAGGCGCCCAGGTGCGGGGTGGCGACGACGTTCTCGAGCTCGAAGAGCGGGCTGTCGGTGCACGGCTCCTGCGCGAACACGTCCAGCCCGGCGGCCGCGACCCGGCCCTCCTTGAGCGCGGCGTAGAGAGCGACCTCGTCGACGATCCCGCCGCGCGCGGCGTTGACCAGGATCAGCGACGGCTTGACCCGGGCCAGCTCCTCGGTGCCGATCAGCCCGATCGTCTCGGGCGTCTTGGGCAGGTGCACGGACATGAAGTCCGCCTCGGCCAGGAGGGTGTCGAGGTCGACGAGCTTCACGCCCATCTGGGCGGCCCGGCCGGCCTGCACGTAGGGGTCGTAGGCGATCACCTGCATGCCGAACGCGGACAGCCGCTGGGCGACCAGGACCCCGATCCGGCCGAGGCCGACGATCCCGACGGTCTTCTCGAAGAGCTCGACGCCGGTGAAGCGGGACCGCTTCCACTCGCCGTTGCGGAGCGCGGCGTGCGCCGGCGAGACGTGCCGGGCAGCGGCGAGCATCAGCGCGACGGCGAGCTCGGCGGCGGAGACGATGTTGGACGTCGGCGCGTTGACGACCATGACGCCGGCCAGGGTCGAGGCGCGCACGTCGACGTTGTCGAGGCCGACCCCGGCGCGGGCGACGACCTTGAGGCGGCGGGCGGCGGCGAGCACCTCGGCATCGACGTGGGTGGCCGAGCGCACCAGCACGGCGTCCGCGTCGACGATCGAGCGGAGCAGGTCCTCCCGGTCGGCGCCGTTGCAGTGGCGGACCTCGAAGTCCGGGCCCAGCGCCTCCACCGTGGCGGGGCTGAGCTCTTCGGCGATGAGTACGACGGGCATGCTCACAGCGGCTGTCCTCGACGTCGTGCGGGTGGGAACGGCACGACACTGTGCTCCCGAGCGACTGTACCCGACGGTAGCCGGGAAATTCGGGTGCGTCCGGTCCGCGGCTCGCCTACCCTCGTCCGGTCCCATCCCCCCACCCGAGGCAGGCCCCGTGGAGCTCTGAGGTGTCCCCCGAACCACACCACCTCACCAGGAGCACCCCCATGTCCTCGACCACGGCTGTCATCACGGCCTCCGGCCTCGGCTTCGCCTGGCCGGACGGCACCCCCGTCCTGCACGACCTCGACCTGCTCGTCGGCCCCGGCCGCTCGGGCCTGGTCGGCCTCAACGGAGCGGGGAAGTCCACCCTGCTGCGCCTCGTCGCCGGCCTGCTGCAGCCCACCGCCGGGCACGTCAGCGTCGCCGGCGAGGTCGCCTACCTCCAGCAGGATCTCACCCTCGACGTGCACCAGCGGGTCGAGGAGTTCCTGGGCGTCGGCGCGGTGCGCCGGGCGATCCGGGCCGTCGAGTCCGGCACCGCGGATCCGGCCGAGCTCGCGGCGTACCTCGACACCATCGGCGACGACTGGGACGTCGAGGAGCGCGCGGTCGCGGAGCTCGGCCGGCTCGGCCTGCCCCGCGACGTGCTGGACCGTCGCCTCGGCGAGCTCTCCGGCGGCGAGGTGACCCAGCTCGGGCTGGCCCGGCTGCTGCTCCGGCGTCCCGACGTGCTGCTGCTCGACGAGCCGACGAACAACCTCGACCGCGACGCCCGCCGGCGCCTCTACGAGGTCGTCGAGGGCTGGAGCCGCTCGCTGCTCGTCGTCAGCCACGACCGCGAGCTGCTCGAGCGGATGGACCGGATCGGCGACCTGCGCGGTGGCTCGGTGCGGTGGTACGGCGGCGGCTGGTCGTCCTACGCCGCCCAGGTCGAGGCCGAGCAGGAGGCCGCCCGACAGGCGGTCACGTCCGCGCGGTCCGACCTGCGCCGGCAGCGCCAGGACCGGGTCGAGGCCGAGCGGCAGCTCGCCCAGCGGCGCCGGGTCGCGAAGAAGGCGGAGATCAGCGGCGGGCTCGGGAAGGCGCAGATCAACTACAAGAAGAACCGCGCCGAGCAGTCGGCGGCCGGGCTGCGGGGCGTCCACGACGACCGCCTCGAGCAGGCCCGCGGACGGCTCGAGGAGGCCGAGGCGCGGCTGCGCGAGGACCGCGAGATCCGGGTCGACCTGCCCGGCACCGAGGTGCCGCGCGGGCGGGTCGTGCTCGAGGAGGTCGAGGGCACCGACCTGGCGATCAGCGGCCCGGACCGGATCGGCGTGGTCGGCCCCAACGGGTCGGGCAAGACCACGCTGCTGCACCGGCTCGTGGAGCACGCCCGGGTGCCGGTCGCGCTGCTCCCCCAGCGGCTCGACGTGCTCGACCCCGACGACAGCGTCTACGGCAACGTCGCGCGGCGGGCGCCGGGGGCCGACGCGAACGCGGTCCGGGCGCGGCTGGCGCGGTTCCTCTTCCGCGGCACGGCCGCGGACAAGCGGGTCGGCGACCTGTCCGGCGGCGAGCTGTTCCGGGCGACGCTGGCGGCGCTGCTGCTGGCCGACCCGGCGCCCCAGCTGCTGCTGCTCGACGAGCCGACCAACAACCTCGACTTCGCGTCGTACGACGCGCTGGTCTCGGCGCTCGCCTCCTACCGGGGCGCGCTCGTCGTGGTCAGCCACGACCCGGCTTTCCTGGAGGACGTCGGCGTGGAGCGGGTGATCGAGCTCAGCTGAACAGCGCCTGGCCGACGTGCTCGCCCGGGCCGATCCCGGGCGGCACGGCGAACAGCGCCGAGCCGGTGACCTTGAGGTACTCCATCAGCGCGTCGACCTTGGCCATCTTGTTCTGGACCGGGATGAAGTGGGTGTCCGGGTCGCGCACGAACGCGATGAAGAACAGCCCCGCGTTCAGCCCACCGAGGGCGTCGGAGCCGTCGACGAAGTTGTAGCCGCGGCGCAGCATCCGGACGCCGTCGTTGGTGTCGGGGTGCACCACCCGGACGTGGGCGTCGCGCGGGATGACCGGGCCGTCGCTGCCGGGCATCGCGAAGTCCGGCTCGGTGAGCTCGGTGCCACCGGAGAGCGGGGCGCCGGAGTCCTTGGTCCGCCCGACGAAGGCCTCCTGGTCGCCGAGCGGCTGGCGGTCCCAGACCTCGATCGTCATGTTGATCCGGCGGGTCACGAGGTAGGAGCCGCCGGCGAGCCAGCCCGCCCTCGCGTCGTCGCCCGCACCGACCCAGACGTGCTTCTCGACGTCCGCGGTCTCCTCGGACTTGATGTTGGCCGTGCCGTCCTTGAAGCCGAAGAGGTTGCGGGGCGTGGACTGGGCGGTCGACGTCGTCGAGGTGCGCCCGAAGCCGAGCTGCGACCAGCGCACCGCGACGGTGCCGAACCCGATCCGCGCGAGGTTGCGGATCGCGTGCACGGCCACCTGCGGGTCGTCCGCGCAGGCCTGGATGCACAGGTCGCCGTACGACTGGTCGGGGTCGAGCGCGTCGCCCGGGAAGTGCGGCAGCGTGCGCAGCGCGTCCGGCTGGCGGTCCGCGAGCCCGAACCGGTCGCGGCCGTGCGCGTCGCGGAAGAGGGTGGGCCCGAAGCCGAAGGTGATGGTCAGGCCGCTGGCCGACAGCCCGATGGCCTCGCCGGTGTCGTCCGGCGGCATCGTGGCCGCCCCGCCGGTCGGGCCGACCTCACCGGCCGGGAGCCCGCTCGTCATCCGGTCGGCCGCCTCGGTCCAGGCCTTCAGCAGCGCGACCAGCTGGGCCCGTGAGCCCGTGGTGACGTCGAAGGCCGCGAAGTGCAGCCGGTCCTGCGCCGGGGTCGTGATGCCGGCCTGGTGGGCGCCGCGGAAGGCGAACGCGTCCTCGGCGCTGGGGCCCGCGGAGCCCTCGGCCGCCGTCGCCCGGCCGGCCACGAACGCACCCGCGGCCACCCCGGCGACGGCGACACCGCCGCCGACCAGGCCGCGCCGGGAGACGCCGTGCTCGGTCACGACAGCACGGCCCCCGTGAGCTGCGAGAGCGGCTCGGAGAGCGCGTTCACCGCGTTCGAGAGCTCGCGCACCTGGGCGGGGGTGAGCTGGTCGTAGGAGACGAAGCCGTCGGCGGTGCGCTGGGCGTCGAGCAGCTCCTGGAGCGCCGCGAACCGGGCCTCGAGGGTCTGGGCGAGGTCGGGGTCCTTCTGCTCGACGATCGGCTCCAGGCCCTCGAAGGCGACCCGGGCGCCGTCGACGTTGGCCTGGAAGTCCCACAGGTCGGTGTGCGACCAGATCTCCTCCTCGCCGGTGACCTTGCCGGTCGCGACCTCCTCGAGCAGGCCGCGCGAGCCGTTGGCGACCTGGTCGACGGTGAAGGTGAGGTCGTCGATCCGACCTTCGAGGGTCTCGGTGTTGGCCATCAGGTCGTCGGCGAAGACCTTCCGCTGCTGCGGGGTGAGCGCGGTGTAGCCGGTCGCCGGCGGCCACAGGTCCTTCTCGATGCGGTGCCAGCCGGTCCACCTCTGCCCGGGCTCGAGGTCGGCCTCGCGGGCGTCCATCTTCGGGTCGAGGTCGCCGAAGGACTCCGCGACGGTCTCGATCCGCTCCCAGTGCGTGCGGGCCACCGGGTAGAGCGCGCGGGCGGCGTCGTCCTTGCCGGCCCGGTAGAGCGCGACGAACGTCCTGGTCTTCGCGACCAGCTGCTCGGTCTGCTCCCCGACGTAGTCCTCGTAGGACTCCAGCGCCTGCTCGACCGCCTCACCGTCGGTGGCGGCCGTCGGCTCCTGGTCGGACTCGGTGACGGTGAAGTCGCCGCGGATGCCCTCACCCTTCATGGCGGGCTTGCAGGCGGTGACGTAGTCGCCGGCAGGTGCGCTGACCACGAGGTCCCGGGACAGCTGCGGGCCGATGTTCTCGACCTCGCCGACGATCCGCTGGCCGTCCTCGCCGAGCAGGTAGAACTCGGTGACCTGCGAGCCGTCGTTGGTGACCTTGAAGGTCAGCGTGCCGGAGGGTGCCTCGGTGCTGGAGAGCTCGCAGCCGTCGTCGGTCGAGCTGACGGTGATCGTCCGGGAGTCGTCGGAGCCGGCGGTGTCGGACCCGTCGGCGTTCTCGGTGCAGGCAGCGACCATCGGCGTCGCGGCGAGCAGCGCGACGAGGAGGGGAAGACGCATCAGGTGGGTGCTTTCTGGGCTCGGATTTCCGGTCAGCGGTTGACGGGGGTCGGCGCCGGGGCCGGCGACGCGGCCGCGGCACTGCGGCGCCGGGCGCCGCGGAGGAACAGGAACATCACCGGGACGACGTACAGGACCCAGACCACGGCCTCGAGGACGGTGGTGGCCGGTGAGAAGTTGAAGACACCCTTGAGCAGCGTGGCGTACCAGGTGCTCGGGTCGATGGTGTCCGAGACGTCCCAGGCCAGCGTGTTGAGGCCGGGCAGGATGCCGGCCTCCTGGAGGTCGTGGACGCCGTAGGAGAGGACGCCGGCCGCGACCAGGATGAGGAACGCGCCGGTCCAGGTGAAGAACTTCGCGAGGTCGATGCGGATCGCGCCGCGGTAGAGCAGGTAGCCGAGCACGACCGCGGTCGCGATGCCGAGCGCGGCCCCGAGCAGCGGCTGCCAGGTGGCGTCGCTGTCGCGGGTGACGGCCTCGGTCGCCGACCAGAGGAACAGCGCGGTCTCGAGGCCCTCGCGCCCGACGGCGAGCACGGCGACGAGGACGAGCGCCCACCAGGAGCCCTCGGCCGCCTGGTCGATCTGGCCGCGCAGCTCGCCGCTGAGCGACCGCGCGGCGCGCGCCATCCAGAAGATCATCCAGGTGACCAGGACGACGGCGAGGATCGACAGGATCCCGCCGATCGCCTCCTGCGCCTCGAAGGTGAGGCTCCGCGGCCCGAAGAACAGCGCGAAGCCGAAGGCCAGCGCCACGGCGACGGCGATGCCGACGCCGAGCCAGATCCGGGGCAGCAGGTGCCGTCGGTCGGTCTTGACCAGGTACGCGACGAGGATGCTGACCACGAGGGCCGCCTCCAGTCCCTCGCGCAGGCCGATCAGGTAGTTGGCGAGCACGGTCCGGATGCTACGCGAACCTGGTTAGGTTTGCCTAACCAAAGTGGAACTCGTCACGACGGCACCGGGTGCGACTCCGCCCAGGCCTGCTGGAGCAGCCGCTCGAAGACCGCGGCCGGCTGGGCGCCGGAGACCGCGTAGCGGCGGTCGACGACGAAGAACGGGACACCGGTCGCGCCGAACGCGCGCGCCTGCGCGACGTCGGCCTCCACCGCGTCGGCGTACTCGTGGCCGGCGAGCACCTCGGCGACCCGCGCCGGGTCGAGGCCGGCCGCCGTCGCGACCCGCGCGAGCACCGCGTGGTCGCCGACGTCCTCGGCGTCGAGGAAGTACGCCGCCAGCAACGCCTCGGCGAGCCGGGCCTGGATGTCGGGGCCGCCGGTGTCCAGGGCGAGGTGCAGCAGCCGGTGCGCGTCCACGGTCTTGGTGTGCACCGTCTCGAAGAGCCGCAGCTCGAGGCCGTCCTCGGCCGCGAGGTCGATCAGCTGCTGCTGCATGTCGCGCATCTCGTCCTCGGTGCGGCCGTACCGGCGCGCGATCACGCCGGTCGAGAGCTCCGTCCCGTGCTGCGGGGCGGTCGGGTCCAGCTCGAAGGAGCGGTGGACGACCTCCACCTCGTCGGCGTGGTCGAAGCCCGCGAGCGCGGCCTCCAGGCGACGCTTGCCGACGAAGCACCACGGGCAGACGACGTCGCTCCAGATCTCGATACGCACGTGGGCCGAACGTCGGGCGGCCCGACGCTCATTCCCCCTCGCGCGCGGCGGGGAGCGTCACCGTGAACGTGGCGCCCTCCCCCAGCCGCGACTCGACCGCGACCTTGCCGCCGTGCCGCTCGACGATGGTGGCCACGATCGCCAGCCCCAGCCCGGTGCCGGGCTCGCTGAGGGCGGCCGGGTTCGTCGTCCGGAAGAACGCGCCGAAGAGCCCGGCCTGGTCCTCCTCGGAGATCCCGAGCCCGTCGTCGGAGACCCGCACCACGACGTCCTTGCCGGCACGCTCCGCGGACACGGTGACGTGGCCGCCGCTCGGGGTGTACTTGACCGCGTTGCTGACCAGGTTGCCGAGCATCCGGTCGAGCTCGCCGGGGTCGCCGCAGACGAGCAGCGGCGCGTCGGCGAGGACGACGTCGAGGGTCTGCTCCTTGGCACGGACCGTGGACTCCACCAGCAGCGTGACGTCGCCGACCAGGTCGGCCAGGTCCACACCGGCCCGGACCAGCGGGTGCTGCGGATGGCTGACCCGGGCCAGCAGGAGCAGGTCGTCGACGACCTTCTGCATCCGGTCCGCGCCCCTCGCCATCGCCGCGACGAAGCGCTCCGCGTCCGGCGGCACGCCGTTCATCTCGAGCAGCTCGAGGTTGCCGGAGATGACGGTCAGCGGGGTGCGCAGCTCGTGCGAGAGCGTGGCGATCAGCTGGGTGCGGTAGGCGTCGAGCTGCTGGAGCTCGTCCACGAGGTCGCGCTCGCTCTCCAGGGCGCGGGAGGTGAGCAGGGCGGCACCGAGGTCGTGTCCGATCTCGAGCGCCGAGGTGGTCTCGACCGTCGACCACGGCGGGTCCTGCGCCCGCCGGGTGAGCACCAGGAAGCCGACGCACTCGGTGCCGACGCCGAGCGGCACGGCCAGCACGGAGGAGAGCTCGAGGTCCGCGAGCTGGCGGTGCACGGGGTCGGGGACCTCGGTCGACTCGCCGGCGCTGACCACCAGCACCCGCTGCTCGTCCCACAGCTGCGGCGCGATCTGCGCCGCGAGCGCGACGACCTCGTCGGAGAGGTGCACCATCTCGCCCACGTGGGACCGGGCGTAGCCGAAGCCCGCACGGCGCCCGTCGAGCACGTGGATCCACGACCCGCTGGCGCGGAAGCCCTTCACCAGCGAGCGGTGGGTGTGCCGCAGCACGTCGTCGAGGGTGGTGTGCGTGGAGATCGAGGCGGAGCGGACCAACCGCCGGGCCGCCTCGGCGTGCGCGACCTGCTGGACCAGCTCCTCCCGCTCGAAGGCCGTCAGCACGGCCCGCTCGGCCTGCGCGGCGTATCGCTCCAGCAGCCGGCGCTGGGCCTCGTCGGGCCGGCGCCCCGAGACCGGGTTGTCCACCGAGAGCACGCCCACCAGCCGGCCGTCGTCGTCGGTCAGCCGCCCGACGAGCACGTCGAGCGGGTTCCAGGCGTCGGGCAGCGGCGCCGCCGGCTCCTCGGCGGTGACGACCCAGTGACCGTCGAGGTCGCCGTCGTAGCGCTCGGCGGGCAGGAAGTGGAACCGGCCCCAGGTGTCGCCGCGCTCGACGACCGGGTCGATCACCGAGACCGGGTCGGGGTTGTCGATGAGGTAGTCACGGAACTGCTCGGGGCCGGTGTAGGCCATGGTGACGAGCTCGTCGTCGAGCACGACCGAGAGCGCGGCGACCTCGAAGCCGATCATCTCGGCCACCGACTCCACCATCAGCTGCAGCACCGAGCGGGCAGCCGAGTCCGACCAACCCGTGTGGTCGGGGTGGCTGACCAGCTCGGGCACGGGCACGGGTGCGGACGGCCCGGATCCCTCCGTCTCCACCCGCGCAACCTACCGTCCGGAGGGCGTTTAGTGGGCGACCGGCTCCATGCCCTCCTCCGGGAGCTCGACCTCGCCGATCATCTCCTCGATCATCGCGGTCGGCAGCGCCACCGCCATCGCCCAGTAGTAGACGACCAGGCTCCAGCCGGCCACGACGAGGGCGTCCCAGCCGAACGGGATGAGGGCGTCGTCGCCCTTCGGCCCGAAGTCGCTGATGTAGACGATCACGCCCATGCCGAGCAGGTACGGGATCAGCCACGACGCGGCCTTCCAGTCCAGCGTCGGCTTGTGGGAGTTCAGGCCGAGGACCCGGTTGCCGACCAAGATGGCGTAGCCGATGAGGATCGTGACGCCGAGCTTCCAGATGGTGTCCCACCCGGTCCACAGGATGATCAGGTTCGCGATGATGAAGGCCAGCGGCGAGATGACCGCGGCGGCCGGCAGCCGGTAGGGGCGCTCGGCGTCGGGCAGGCGACGACGGAACGCGCCGAGCGAGAGGGGCGCGCCGCCGTACATCAGCACCGAGGCGCTGGTGATCAGCCCCACCAGCGACTGCCAGCTCGGGAACGGCAGGAAGCAGATGCAGCCGGTGACGAAGGCGGCGATCAGCCCGGCCCACGGCACGCTGCGCTTGTTGGTCCACTCGAAGACGGCGGGGACGTAGCCGTTGCGGGCCAGGCCGTAGGCCAGGCGCGAGGAGCCGGTCGTGTAGATGAGGCCCGTTCCTCCCGGGCTGATGATGGCGTCGGCGTAGATGATCGCGGCCAGCCAGCCGAGCGAGAGTAGGGTCGCGATCTCGGCGAACGGGCCGGTGAAGGTCGTGTAGAGCCCGGGGCCGACCTGGTCCCAGGTGTCGCCGATCGCGCTCGCTGGCAGCGCGAAGAGGAACACGATCTGGAGCAGGATGTAGAGGATCGTCCCGAAGATGACCGACCCGATGATCGCGAACGGCACGTCGCGCTTGGGGTTCGCGGACTCGCCGGCCAGCTGGTCGGCCTGCTCGAAGCCGAGGTAGCTGAAGATGATGCCGCCGGTGGAGACGGCGGCGAAGATGCCCTTGAGGCCCTCCGGGCTGAAGCCGTTGGCCGCCGTCAGGTTGCCCGGGTTGAAGTTGGCGATCGCCAGCACCAGGATCGTCAGCAGCGGGATCGCGATCTTCCACCAGGTCGCGGCGCTGTTGGTCGTGGCCAGGCGCTTGACCCCGAGGAAGTTGATGGCCGTCAGCAGCGCCATCAAGATGATCGCCACGACGATGCCGGTCGTGCTGAGGACCGCCGTCTCCGGGTCGATCCAGCCCTTCGCGAAGTCGTAGTGGCCGGCGTAGGTCAGCATCGCCGAGACCTCGATCGGCGCCACCGTGGCCGCGTTGAGCCACGCGAACCAGCCGAACGACGCACCGGCCACGCCCCCGAAGGCGTAGTGCGGGAACCGGGCGGTGCCCCCGGAGACGGGGTACATGCCGCCGAGCTCGGCGTGCACGAGCGCGAGGACCACGATCGCGATGCCGCCGATCACCCACGAGATGATCGCGGCCGGGCCGGCGGCGATCAGCGCCTCCTGCGGGCCGAAGAGCCACCCCGAACCGATGATCGAGCCCATCGAGGCCCACATCAGGCCGATCAGCCCCACCTCGCGGAGGAGCTTGGTGCTGCGCTGCTTGGTCTCGCGCTCCTGCGTGCCGGTGGTCATGTCCGAGTGCCTCCTGCGGCCGAGCCGTCGGTCCACGCCCCGATGACGTGCACCGCAGGACCTCGTACCCACCCCGGTCCGCGGCCGAAACGCCCGCGGCCGAAATGCGAGTCGGCGCAGATGTCCGTGACATCTGCGCCGACCCGGCGTCGCGCGGGGCGTCAGCGGGTGGCGGTGCCCTCGGTGTAGTCCGAGTCGTGCGACTTCACCCAGGCCATCAGCTTGCGCAGCTCGCGACCGGTCTCCTCGATCGGGTGCTGCTCGCCCTTCTTACGCAGGGCGGTGAACTCGGGCGAGCCGGCGTCCTGGTCGTCGATGAAGCGCTGGGCGAACGAGCCGTTCTTGATGTCCTCGAGGACGGCCTTCATGTTCTCCTTCACCTCGGGGGTGATCACCCGCGGGCCGGAGACGTAGTCGCCGTACTCGGCGGTGTCGGACACCGACCAGCGCTGCTTGGCGATGCCGCCCTCGTACATCAGGTCGACGATGAGCTTCAGCTCGTGCAGGCACTCGAAGTAGGCGACCTCGGGCTGGTAGCCGGCCTCGGTGAGCACCTCGAAGCCGTACATCACCAGCTGGGAGGCGCCGCCGCAGAGCACGGCCTGCTCACCGAAGAGGTCAGTCTCGGTCTCCTCGGTGAAGGTGGTCTTGATGCCGCCGGCCCGCAGACCGCCGATGGCCTTGGCGTACGACAGCGCCAGCGGCCAGGCGTTGCCGGACTCGTCCTTCTCGACGGCCACGAGCACGGGCACGCCGCGCCCGTCGACGTACTCGCGGCGGACCAGGTGGCCGGGGCCCTTCGGGGCGACCATGAAGACGTCGACGCCGGCCGGCGGGGTGATGTAGCCGAAGCGGATGTTGAACCCGTGGCCGAAGACGAGCGTGTCGCCCGGGGCCAGCTGCGGCTCGATCTCCTCGGCGTAGAGCTTCCGCTGGTGCTGGTCGGGAGCGAGGATGACGACGACGTCCGCCTCCTCCGCCGCCTCCGCGGGGGTGACCACCCGCAGGCCCTCGGCCTCGGCCTTCGCGCGGCTCTTCGAGCCCGGCTGCAGGCCGACGCGGACGTCGACGCCCGAGTCGCGCAGCGACAGCGCGTGGGCGTGGCCCTGGCTGCCGTATCCGATGACCGCCACGTTCTTGCCCTGGATCAGGGACAGGTCGGCGTCGTCGTCGTAGAACATCTCAGCCACGGGGGCTACTCCTTCTGGTTGGAACCTCAGCCCGCCGCGGGCGGGGCGGGGACGGTCACCGGGCGCAGGGTGCGCTCGGAGATGGAACGGGAGCCGCGACCGATCGCGACCATGCCGGACTGCACGAGCTCGCGGATGCCGAACGGCTCCAGCACGCGCAGCAGGTCGGACAGCTTGTCGGCGTTGCCGACCGCCTGGATCGTGACCGCGTCGGGCGCGATGTCGACGACCTTGGCGCGGAACAGCTGGACGGCGTCGAGGACCTGGCCGCGGGACGCGGCGTCGGCGCGCACCTTGACCAGGAGCAGCTCGCGGTTGACCGAGGCGGACCCGTCGAGCTCGACGATCTTGATCACCTCGACCAGCTTGTTCAGCTGCTTGGTCACCTGCTCGAGCGGCGACTCCTCCACGTTGACCACGATCGTCATCCGGGAGACCTCGGGGTGCTCGGTCGGACCGACGGCCAGCGAGTCGATGTTGAAGCCGCGACGGCTGAACAGGCCCGCGATCCGGGCCAGGACGCCGGGCTTGTTCTCGACCAGGACCGAGAGGGTGTGCCGGGTGTCGCTGCGTTCGCTCATGGCCGGAGCTCCAGGTCTGCGTCGTCGGCGAACTGGGGGGCCAGGTCGCGCGCGTACTTGATGTCGTCGTTGCTCGTGCCGGCGGCGACCATCGGCCACACCATGGCGTCGCGGTGGACCCGGAAGTCGACGACCACGGGGACGTCGTTGATCTCCATCGCCTTGCCGATCGTGGCGTCGACGTCGTCCGGGCTGTCGCAGGCCAGGCCCACGCAGCCGTAGGCGTCGGCGAGCTTGACGAAGTCCGGGATCCGCTTGGAGTGCAGGTCGGTGTTGGAGTAGCGCTCGTTGTAGAAGAGCGTCTGCCACTGACGGACCATGCCCAGCGACTCGTTGTTGATGATCGCGACCTTGATCGGGATGTCGTTGATCGCGCAGGTGGCCAGCTCCTGGTTGGTCATCTGGAAGCAGCCGTCGCCGTCGATCGACCACACGGTCGAGTCGGGCATGCCGACCTTCGCGCCCATCGCGGCCGGGACCGAGAAGCCCATCGTGCCGAGGCCGCCGGAGTTGATCCAGGTGCCGGGGTGCTCGTAGCCGATGAACTGCGCGGCCCACATCTGGTGCTGGCCGACACCGGAGGTGTAGATCGCCTCCGGGCCGGCGATGGCGCCGAGCCGCTCGATGACGTACTGCGGCGCGAGGCCCCCGTCGGCGGGCTTGTCGTAGCCGAGGGCGTACTTCCGCTTCACCCCGGCGAGGAACTCCACCCACGCCTCGTAGTCACCGGTGTGGCCGGCGTCGGCCTCCGCCGTCAGCGCGACGACGAGGTCGCTGATCACCTCGCGGCAGTCGCCGACGATCGGGACGTCGACCGCGCGGTTCTTGCCGATCTCGGCCGGGTCGATGTCGGCGTGGATGACCCGGGCACCGGGCGCGAAGGAGTCGAGGTTGCCGGTGACCCGGTCGTCGAAGCGGGCACCGAGGCTGATGATGAGGTCGCTGCGCTGGAGCCCGGCGACCGCGGCCACCGTGCCGTGCATGCCCGGCATGCCGAGGTGCTGCGGGTGGCTGTCGGGGAACGCACCGCGGGCCATCAGGGTCGTGACCACCGGCATCCCGGTGAGCTCGGCGAGGACCCGCAGCTCACGAGCGGCACCGGCGCGGATGCAGCCGCCGCCGACGTAGAGGACCGGACGGCGCGCCTCGAGGATGAGCCGGGCGGCCTCGCGGATCTGCTTGGAGTGCGGCTTGGTCACCGGGCGGTAGCCGGGCAGGTTCAGCTCGGTCGGCCAGTGGAACGTCGTGGTCGCCTGCAGCGCGGACTTCGCGACGTCGACGAGCACCGGGCCGGGACGCCCGGTCGAGGCGATGTAGAACGCCTCGGCGACGGTGCGCGGGATGTCGGCGGGGTCGGTGACCAGGAAGTTGTGCTTGGTGATCGGCATCGTGATGCCGCGGATGTCGGCCTCCTGGAAGGCGTCGGTGCCGATCATCGCGGCGCCGACCTGGCCGGTGACGGCGACGATCGGGACGGAGTCCATGTGGGCGTCGGCCAGCGGGGTGACCAGGTTGGTCGCGCCGGGTCCGGAGGTGGCCATGCAGACGCCGACCCGGCCGGTCGCGGCGGCGTACCCCTGCGCGGCGTGCCCGGCGCCCTGCTCGTGGCGCACCAGGACGTGCCGGATGGAGGAGTCCATGAGGGGGTCGTACGCCGGGAGGATCGCGCCGCCCGGGATCCCGAAGATGTCGGTGGTCCCCGCGGCCTCCAGCGACCTGATCAGGCTCTGGGCGCCTGTCACCTGCTCGCTCATCGGTCTGTGTCCTGTCTCGTTGCCCTGCCGTGCCCTGCTGATGGTTCAGCCCAACAAAAAACCCCTCGGCCCGGCGACGGGCGGCGAGGGGTGACGTGCGTGCGGAGTCGGTCCGACTCAGCTCACACGTCGCGTGCGTACAAGAATGTCCTGGCGCATGGGCTCACCGTAGCCGCCCGGGGCTCACGCCCGCATCCGAGTGTGACAGGCGTCCCAGCATCCGGGACACCCGTCTCAGCCCGTGTCACCCAGCCCGTCACTCAGCCCGTGTCACTGGGCGGCGGGCTCCCGGCCGTCCGCGGTGCACACGCAGACCTTGTTGCCGTGGGCGTCGGCCAGCACCCAGAACGCCGGCGCGTACTCGTCGGTGACCAGCGACCCGCCCGCCGCGACCGCGGCGGCCACCCGCTCCTCGGCGACCTCGCGCGGGACGACGATGTCGAGGTGGAACCGCTGCTGCACCTCCCCCGTCGCGTCCGGCGCCTCCTGGAACCAGAGCGCGTTGTTGCGGCCGCCGGGGTCCTCGACCTGGTGGTAGGCCTCGTCGTCGTAGCCCAGCACCGTGGCCCAGAACGGCTTCACGACCTCCCCGTCCGGGACGTCGAGGGCGAGCTCCAGCGTCGAGACCTCGCGGGGCGCCGCCTCGATGCCGAGCTCGGCCGCGATCGCGGAGATCCGGCGGGCCAGCTCGATGTCGCGGCTGGTCACGCCGTGCACGTCGTGGCTGTGCAGGTCGACGTCGACCTGCGGATAGGTCAGCACCACGTCGGGATGGTGGTCGGCCTCCTCCGCCGCCTCGGTGATCCGGGTGACCAGCTCGAGCCCCTTCACGAAGCTCCCGGTGCGGAACCGGGCGTGCAGCTTCATGAGGAAGAAGCGCCAGTCGGCCAGCGCCTCGGCCTGCACCTGCGGGTAGCGCAGCACGGTCTTCGGGTCGTTCACGGGAGCACCACCTGTCCGATCGGTCCGGGATTGTGCGCGACCTCCCAGCGGTAGCCGTCGGGGTCGCCGAAGTAGCCGGTGTAGCCGCCCCAGTCGCGCGCGACGGCGTCGGTGACGGGCTCCGCACCCGCGGCCCGGGCGGTCGCGAGCACGGCGTCGACCTCCTCGGGCGCCGGCACGTTGTGGGCGAGGGTGATCGGGGCGAGGCCGGGGCCACGCCTGATCGGCCCGACCTCGGCCTCGAAGCCGGCCTCCGCCCACAGCGAGAGCACGAGGTGCTGCCCGGCCTGGATCATCAGCACCTCCCCCGGCACGTCGAGCGCGGCCTCCCAGCCGAGCCCGTCGAGGTAGAAGGAACGCGTCGCGTCGAGGTCACGGACGGCGAGGGTCACGAAGCTGATCCGCTGGTCCATCGCTCCACCTTGGCACAGGCCGCCGACACTCCGGCCCGCCGCGGGCTCAGCCGGCCGCGATCCGCTCCAGCACCGGGTGTGCCTCGCGCGAGAACGTCGCGCGGTAGTCGCGCGGCGAGGTCCCCAGGGCGCGCTGGAAGTGGGCGCGCAGCGTCACCGCCGAGCCGAACCCGCTGCGCCGGGCGACGACCTCCACCGGCAGGTCGGTGGTCTCGAGCAGCCGCTGCGCCAGCAGCGTGCGCTGCTGCAGCAGCCACTGCAGCGCGCTGGTGCCGGTGCGCTGCCGGAACTGTCGCGTGAACGTGCGCCGGCTCATCACGGCCCGGGCCGCGAGCTCCTCGACCCCCATCGGCTCGTCGAGGTGCTCCAGCGCCCATTGCATGGCGACCGCCAGCCCGTCGTCGGCGCGGACCTCGGGCACCGGCACGTCGACGTACTGGGCCTGTCCCCCGGCCCGGTGCGGCGGGACCACCATCCGTCGCGCGACCGCGTTCGCGACCTCGGCCCCGCTGAGCGAGCGCAGCAGGTGCAGGCACAGGTCGATGGCGGCGGCGGTCCCGGCGGAGGTCAGCACGTCCCCCTCGTCGACGTAGAGCACCTGCGCCTCGACCCGCACCTGGGGGTAGCCGGCGGCGAGGTCGGCGGCGTACTTCCAGTGGGTCGTCGCACGCCGGCCGTCGAGCAGGCCGGCCTCGGCCAGGACGAACGCCCCGCCGCAGAGACCCGCGACCCGCGCCCCGCGCGCGTGCGCCCGGCGCAGCGCCTCGAGCAGGCGGGTGGGCAGCGGCTGACCGGCGAGCCGCCCCCACCACGGGACGATCACCACGTCGGCGTCCTCCAGCGCCTCCAGGCCGTACGGAGCCTGGAGGACGACGCCGCCGCTGGACCGGATCGGCCCGCGGCCGGCCCGCGCGACCCGGACCTCGTGGCGCGGCAGCCCGTCGTCGGTGCGGTCGGCTCCGAGCACCTCGCACGGGACGGACAGGTGGAACAACGGGGTCTCGTCCAGCGCGACCACGGCGACGACGGCCATCCGGGCCTCCTCTCGAAGACCCCAGCCTAGAAGTCCCGATCCGCTCCGCACCATGGCCCGCGGGCCACCTGACACCCAGATCGGGCCATCGGTCCGCCGGTCCTGCCCGACTGGCCCGAAGTAGTCGATCGTCGACCTGCGGGCCACTGTCGACGTGGTCGGTCGCGGCCCAGGCTGGCACCCCACCCGAGAGAAAGGACCCCCGATGTCCTCGCACCGCCCCCTGGGCGTGGCCGCCGCCGTCATCACCACCCTCGCGTGGGGTGGGATGTTCGTCGTCGCCGAGTCGGCCTTCCCGCACGTCGACGCGGTCTGGCAGACCGCGATCCGGTACGGCGCCGCGAGCGTCGTCTTCCTGGCGCTGCTCGCGCTCGTCGAAGGTCGTCGCGCGTTCGCGCGCGGCCCCGAGCTCCGCACCGTGGCGGTCCTCGGGACCGTCGGGTTCGCAGGCTTCAACCTCCTCGCGTTCGTGGGTCTGCGCTGGACCACCCCGCAGGCCGCGTCGCTGATCGTCTCCACCATGCCGATGATCACGGCGTTCGTCCTCTGGGCACGCACCGGCGTGCGACCGCGGGCCGCGACCTGGGTCACCGGGGTCGTCGCCCTCGTCGGCGTCGCCACGGTCCTCGGCGACGGCGACCCGCTCGCCGTCCTGCACGGCGGCCTCGGCCGGGGGGACCTGCTCGTGCTGCTCGGCGCGACCTGCTGGGTCGTGTACACGACCGGTGCCGCGGGCCTCCCGGACTGGTCACCGCTGCGCTACACCGCGCTGAGCGCCACCGCGGGAGCGGTGGTGATCGTCGCGATCGCGCTGGTCCTGTCGTCCCTGGACGTGCTGACCGTGCCGACCGGTGCCGACCTGGCCGCGGTCGCCTGGCAGCTCGTCTACGTCGTGGTGCTCGCCGCGGTGGTCGCGGTGCTCTGCTGGAACCACGCGATGCGGGTGCTCGGACCGCAGGACGGCGTGCTGTTCATCAACCTGGTGCCCATCACCACCTTCACCGTGCAGGCCTTCCGCGGCCACGCACCTCAGGCGGGTGAGCTGGTGGGCGTCGGCCTCACCGTCGCGGCCCTGGTGGCCAACAACCTCTGGTCGCGCCGGGCCCGCCCGGCGGCGGCGGGGACCATCCCGGCCCCCGGCCGTGTCGAGGCCCCGGGCCGGGCGGGGCGGGACCGTAGTCTCGTGGCATGAGCGAGCGCGCCGGCATCGACCCGTCCGTCCCGCCGAGCGGCGCCGGGTGCGTCGAGTGCGACGCCGCCGGCGGGTGGTGGGTGCACCTGCGCCGGTGCGCCCAGTGCGGGCACGTCGGCTGCTGCGACACCTCCCCCGCCCAGCACGCGACCGCGCACTTCCGCGCGACCGGCCACCCGGTGATCACCAGCTTCGAGCCCGGCGAGGACTGGTTCTGGGACTACGCCACGGAGGAGGGGTTCGAGGGACCGGCGCTGGCCTCCCCGGACTGCCACCCCGCGGACCAGCCGGCGCCGGGGCCGCGGGGCCGGGTGCCGCTCGACTGGCGCCAGCACCTCCACTGAGGCCGCGGGGCTACAGCCCGGCGACCGGCGGGACCCGGACGACCTGCCCGGCGTAGCTGAGACCGGCGCCGAACGCGATCAGCAGGGCGGTGTCGCCCGGCTTCGCCTCGCCCTGGCGGACCATCGCCTCGATCGCCAGCGGGACCGAGGCGGCCGAGGTGTTGCCGGAGTCCTGGACGTCGCGGGCGACGGCGATGCCCTCGGGCAGCTTGAGGTTGCGGGCCAGGGTCTCGGTGATCCGCAGGTTGGCCTGGTGCGGGATGAACGCGTCGAGGTCGGTGAGCTCGAGGCCGGCGCCCGCGACCGCCTCGCGCGCGACGTCGACCATCGCGAACGGCGCCCACCGGAAGACCTGGGTGCCCTCCATCTGCACGACCAGGGGGTGGTCGTGGTCGAGGGTGTCGCACTGCATCGACTGCGTGATCACGTGTGACCTCGAGCCGTCCGAGCCCCACGCCACGGGCCCGATGCCGGGGTCGTCGGAGGGACCCAGCACGACGGCGCCGGCGCCGTCGGCGAAGATGAACGCCGTCCCGCGGTCGGTCGGGTCCATGAAGGTGCTGAGCCGCTCCACGCCGACGACGAGGACGTGGCCGGCGTTGCCGCCCCGGACCAGGTCGGAGCCGATCGAGAGCGCGTGGCAGAAGCCCGCGCACCCCGCGGACACGTCGAACGCCGCTGCGCGCGAGCCGAGCCGGTCGGCGAGCACCGGCGCCGCCGCCGGGGTGTGCTGGACGTGCGTCGAGGTCGCGACGATCACGGTGCCGAGGTCGGCCGCCGCCACGCCGGAGACCTCGAGCGCACGCTGCGCCGCGATCTCGGCCATGTCGAGCAGCGACTCGCCCTCGGCGGCGTACCGCCGGGTCCGGATCCCCGAGCGGGTCTGGATCCACTCGTCGCTGGAGTCCAGCACCTCGCAGATCTCGTCGTTGGTCACGATGCGCTCGGGTCGGTGGACACCGAGGCCGAGCATCGCGGTCGCGGTCGCGCCGGACCGCTGGGTGATGGTCGTCACGGACCGAAGGCTACGGCCTAGGCGAGCATCTGCGTGATCTCCCGACGATCCCCGTCCACCACGACCCGGGCGAGGGCGCCGTTGACGAGCGGGAGGTACGGCGCGACGTGCCCGCACTCGACGTCGAGGACGAGCGGGACGCCGAGGTCGCCGAGGGCGTCGACGACCGCGCCGGTCTGGGTGAGGTCGCGCGCGTCCGGGGCCGAGGTGCGGCCGACGAGGACGGCGTTGGCGTGCTCGAACCAGCCGGCGTAGCGCATCGAGTGCAGGACGCGGGCGATCGAGTAGGCGCTGTCCTCGCACGCCTCGAGGTAGACCACCAGTCCCTCGGCAGCGTGCTGGCGCCCGAACGACCGCACGTCGCCGTACGGCGTCGCGGCGACCGGGCCGAGGACGTCGATGCAGCCGCCGACCAGCCGGCCGGTGACGTCGACGGGCTCGTCGCCGACCACCCGCCAGGTGCCGGGCGCGTCGAGGCGCAGCGTGTCGACCCCCGGGTCGCCGACGTAGTCGTCCCACCCGGTCGAGCGGTAGCGGCCCGGGCTCGACTGCGTGAACGGCCCCGGGCCGGAGGCCACCTCGGTCCAGTGGAGGAGCCCGTCGGGCGCGGCGTAGGGGCTGTCCATCAGGTTCGCGCCGTGCAGCGTCGCCCAGCCCAGGCGCAGCGTGACCGGGAGCAGCACCGTCGTCATGTCGCTGTAACCGACCAGCCAGGTCGGCTCGGCGTCGGCGAGCTCGGCCCAGCCGATGCGGTCCAGCACGTCGATCGCCAGCTCGCCGCCCCACGGCGGCACGACCGCGCGGATCGACGGGTCGGCCAGCATGGCGGTCAGCTCCGCGGCCCGCTGCTCCTTCGGCGCCGACACCACGCCGTCGGTGCCGAGGCACGCACCGAGGACGACCTCGTAGCCGCGGTCGCGCAGGGACCGCACCGCCACCTCGAAGCGGGCCTGCATCTCCGGCTGCACGCCGCTGGAGGGCGCGGTGACGCCGATCCGGTCACCCTGCTCGAGCGGTCGGGGGAAGCGCAGTCGCGGCAGGGTCAGCTCCATGCCTCAGGTTGACAGCCCGTCGAGGGTGGCGCGAACCATTTCGAGCCCGCGCTCGACCTCCGCGAACGAGGTCGAGAGCGGCGACAGCCCGATCCGCAGGCCGCCCGGGTCGCGGTAGTCGGGGATGACGTCCTGCTGCCACAGCGCCGCGGTGACCTCGCGCATCAGCGGGTGGTCCAGGGTCACGTGCCCGCCGCGCTGCGCGGGGTCGCGCGGGGACGCCAGCACCCCGCCGTGGTCGCCGAGCAGCGACTCGGCCACCTCGACGGCGTACGACGTGAGCTCGACCGACTTGGCCCGCACGGCAGGCATGCCGACCTCCTCGACGAGGTCGAGCATGTCCTGCACGGCCAGCATCCCGACGATCGGCGGCGTGCCGGACAGGAACCGGCGGATGCCCTCGGCCGGCGCGTAGGTCGGCCCCATGAGGAACGGGTCGACCGCCCCCATCCAGCCCTGGATCGGCTGGGTCAGCGTGTCGAGGTGCCGCCGCGCGACGTAGCAGTAGGCGGGCGAGCCGGGCCCGCCGTTGAGGTACTTGTAGGTGCAGCCGACCGCGAGGTCCACGCCGGCGTCGTCGAGAGCGACCGGCACCGAACCGGCGGAGTGGCACTCGTCCCACAGCACCAGCGCACCCGCGTCGTGCGCGATCCGGGTCAGCTCCGGGACGTCGGCCAGCCAGGCCGACCGGTAGGCGACGTGGGACAGCACGACCAGCGCGGTCTGCTCGCCGACGGCCGCTGCGAGCAGGTCGGGGGTCACGCCCGCCGCCCGGTCGACGTCGATCCAGCGCAGCGTGAGCCCGCACTCGTCGGCGATGCCCGCAGCCACGTAGCGGTCGGTCGGGAAGTTGTCCCGGTCGATGGCGATCTCGGTGCGGCCCGGCCGGGCGGCCACCGCGGCGCGCATCAGCTTGTAGAGCAGCACCGTGGTCGAGTCGCCCACCGCCGTCTGCCCCGGCCCGGCGCCCAGGACGACCCGGCCGAGGTCGTCGCCGATGGTGCGCGGCAGGTCGAACCAGCGCTCGTCCCAGCCGCGGATCAGCCGCCCGCCCCACTCCTCGTCCACGAACCGCGCGAGCCGCGGGCCGGTCACCTTCAGCGGCCGCCCCAGCGAGTTGCCGTCGAAGTAGACCAGCGACGACTCGGCGCCGACGAAGCGGTCGCGGTAGCCCGCCAGCGGGTCGCGGGCGTCCCGCCCGGCCCCGCCCACGCCCACCTCGGCGCTCACGGCCGGCTCGCCGTCAGGTCGCGGACCTCGGCGTACCGGGCTCGCACGGCCGGGGTCGCGGGGACCTCCGTCGCGACCGCGTCGGCGAGCGGCCACGCCGGCGGCTCGGCGGCGCCGGAGAGCACCCAGGCCGCCTGCCGCGCGGCGCCGCGGGCGACGTACTCCCCCGGCGGCGGCACGGTCACCGGCAGCCCGAGCACGGCCGACGCGATCTCGCGGACGGCGCGGGACCGGGCGGCCCCGCCCACCATCACGACTCGCTCGACCGGGGTGCCCAGCGCGCGCACCGCGTCGAGGCCGTCGGCGAGGCCGCACAGCATCCCCTCCACCGCGGCGCGGGCGAGGTACGCCGGGTTCGTGGTCTCGAGGCGGAGCCCGTGCAGTGCCCCGGTGGCGTCGGGCTTGTTCGGCGTGCGCTCGCCCTCGAGGTAGGGAACGAGCACCAGCCCGCCCGCGCCGGCGGGGGCGGACAGGGCCAGCTCGGAGAGCCCGTCGTGGTCGGTGCCGAGCAGCCGCTCGGCCGCGTCCAGCACCCGTGCGGCGTTCATGGTCGCGACCAGCGGGAGGTAGCGGCCGGTCGCGTCGGCGAACCCTGCCACCGCGCCGGTCACGTCGCCGACCGGCCGGTCGGCGACCGCGCAGGCCACCCCGGACGTCCCGATCGAGATCACCACGTCGCCGCTGACCGCGCCCAGGCCGAGGGCGGCGGCCGCGTTGTCGCCGGTGCCGGGTCCGAGCACCTGACCGGCGGGGGTGCGGCCGGCCACCTCGGACGGGCCGAGCACCCGCGGGACGACGGCGTCGTGGCCGAGCCCGAGCTCGAGCAGGTCGTGGCGGTACTCCCCCGTCGTCGGCGACCAGTAGCCGGTGCCGCTCGCCTCGCCGCGGTCGGTCACCAGCGCGTCGATCCCGGGGGCGCCGGCCAGCCGCCAGGTGATCCAGTCGTGCGGCAGGCAGACGGCCGCGGTGCGGGCCGCGTTCTCCGGCTCGTGGTCGCGCAGCCAGCGGAGCTTGGTGACGGTGAACGACGCCACCAGCACCAGGCCGACGGCGTCCACCCAGGCCTGGGGGCCGCCGAGCTCGCCGATCAGGTCGAGCGCCGCCGGCGCCGACCGGGTGTCGTTCCACAGCAGTGCCGGCCGGACCACGGCACCGGACCCGTCGAGGCAGACCATGCCGTGCTGCTGGCCGCCGACCGCGATCGCGGCGACGTCGTCGAGCCCGCCCGCCGCCGCGGACGCCTGTTCGAGCGCGGCCCACCAGTGGTCGGGGTTGACCTCGGTGCCGTCGGGGTGCGCGGCGCTGCCGGCGCGGACCTGCTCGCCGGTCTCGGCGTCGCAGACGACGACCTTGCAGGACTGGGTCGAGGAGTCGATCCCTGCGACGAGCGTGCGGTCGGTGGGCATGGGGCGGATTGTGTCAGGCTGCGCCCATGCGCGAGCCGTCCGGACACACGCTGGTGCTGCGGCACGGCTCGTACGCCGCCGAGGTCGTCGGCGTGGGCGCCGCCCTGCGCTCGCTCACGCACGACGACCGGCACCTGGTGGCGGGCTGGCCGGCCGGCGAGATCTGCCGGGACTACCGCGGCTGGGTGCTCCAGCCGTGGCCCAACCGCGTGGGCGACGGCCGCTACGACTTCGACGGTGCGACCCACCAGCTGCCGCTCACCGAGCCCGAGAACAGCAACGCCCTGCACGGGCTCGCCGGCTGGAACCACTGGGAGGTGCACCACCCCGACGCCGCCCGGGCGGTGCTCCGGCACGAGCTGGTGCCTCGCGACGGCTACCCCTTCGCCCTCGACCTCACCGTCGACTACCACCTGCGCGACGACGGGCTGCACGTCGCGGTCGCGGCCACCAACGTGGGCGACGGGCCCGCGCCGTACGGCGCCGGCCACCACCCCTACCTGACACTGGGCCGGCCGGCCGACGAGCTCGAGCTGACCGTGCCCGCCGCGACGTGGTGCCCGATGGACGAGCGCGGCCTCCCGGGGCCGAGCCGGCCGGTGGACGGGACGCCGTACGACTTCCGCACGCCGCGGGTGATCGGGGACCTGGTGGTCGACCACCCCTTCGGCGACCTGACCGGCGGGCCGGCGGTGCTGCGCGACCCGGCGTCGGGTCAGGCGACGGCGGTGCACCTCGGTGAGGGCTGCCGGTGGCTGCACGTCTTCACCTGCGACACCCAGGAGCCCGCCCGCCAGGCGGTCGCGATCGAGCCGATGAGCTGCCCGCCCGACGCCTTCCGCACCGGCACGGACCTGGTCGTGCTCGAGCCGGGCGGGTCCCACCGGCTGGCGTTCTCGATCGCCGCGGTCACTGGAAGCTGACGAACCGCACCGGCGGGCGCAGTGCGCGGACGGCCGGCCCGCCCATCCGGTCGACGTCCTCGTCGTAGAACAGCTTGAAGCCCATCGTGAAGGTCCGCGGCCGCGCGACCGCGTGGTACGTCGCCCGCTTCTGCTGCCGCGTGCCGAACCCGTCGACGTGCTGGACCATCGCCAGCCCCGGGCGGCGCACGACGTCCTCGACGTGCTCGACCATGTCGACGCGGAACTGGTGGAGGACGAACAGCTTCTGCGGCAGCCGCTCCCGCCGGGTCAGCGCGGCGAGCCAGGCCGAGGTGCGGTTCACCTCTCGCGCCGAGACCTGACCGATGGTGCGGGCCGGGACCTGGTGCGGCGCCATCCGCCACTCGGGGTCGAGGGCCAGCCCGACCCACGGGTCGCGCAGCGCCCAGGCCCAGCGCCTCGCCACGTCGAGGAAGCCGCTGCGCCCGGGCTGGAGGTCGAGGACGAGCAGGGCGTGGTGGCGGTGCGCGGCGGCGACGTACCGCTCGACCTCGGCGCGCGGGACGTCGTGGCTGTAGTCGCCGTCCGGGCCCGGGCTGCCGTCGGCGATGGTGACGATCAGCTCGTAGACGTGGCGCACCGGCCGGTCGGGCCCGCCGAAGGGCCGGGCCGCACGCCGCAGCCGGGCGTCCATGGTGGCCGGGTCGCTCTCCCCCAGCACGCCCATCGCCGCGGTCTGGGCGGTCCCGTAGTAGGCCACCAGCACGTGGCCGCCTCCGAAGACCCGGGTCCCGCCGTCGGGCAGCGGTGCGGGGCTCCGCTCGGGATCGGGGTGGTCGGCGCCCTGCGTCGGTGCGGGGGTCTCGACGACGCTCGGCGCCGGCGCGCCTCCCTGCTCGACCACCGAGGGGGACGGCTCGAGCGCCGGCGCGCCTCCCTGCTCGACCGTCGCGGGCCCGCCCACGGGCGCGGCCGAGCGCGCCACGACACCGGGGTGCTCGACACCCCAGGCGACCACGATCAGCGCGGTGATCGCGAGGAGCACCAGGAACATGACCGGACCGCGGTGGTCCGGGTCGTCGGTCATCTCCGGGGTGCCACCGGTCAGCTCGTGATCGCGCCGTGGGCGGCGGACTGCACGACCTTGGCGTACTTGCCCAGGACGCCGCGGGTGTACTTCGGCGGCAGCGGCTCCCAGCCGACCTTGCGCTGCTCCCACTCGGCCTGGTCGGCGACCTCGACCTCGAGCAGCCGGTTGGCGACGTCGAGGGTGATGGTGTCGCCGTCGCGGACGAAGGCGATCGGGCCGGCGTCGACGGCCTCGGGCGCGATGTGGCCGACGCAGAGCCCGGTCGTGCCGCCCGAGAAGCGGCCGTCGGTGATCAGCAGCACGTCCTTGCCGAGGCCGGCGCCCTTGATCGCGCCGGTGATCGCGAGCATCTCGCGCATGCCGGGGCCGCCCTTGGGACCCTCGTAGCGGATGACCACGACGTCGCCGTGCTGGATCCGCCCCTCCTCGAGGGCGTCCATCGCGGCGCGCTCGCCGTCGAAGACGCGAGCGGTGCCGGTGAAGACGGAGTCGTCGAAGCCGGCGGTCTTCACGACCGCGCCCTCGGGCGCCAGCGAGCCCTTGAGGATCGTCAGCCCGCCGGTCGCGTGGATCGGCCGGTCCATCCGGCGGATCACGTCGTCGTCGAGGCCCGGGGGTGCCAGCTCGGCGAGGTTCTCCGCCATCGTCCGCCCGGTCACGGTCAGGCAGTCGCCGTGCATCAGCCCGGCGTCGAGCAGCGCCTTCATCACGACGGGGATGCCGCCGATCTTGTCGACGTCGTTCATCACGTAGCGCCCGAACGGCTTGAGGTCCGCGAGGTGCGGCACCTTGTCGCCGACCCGGTTGAAGTCGTCGATGGTGAGGTCGACCTCGGCCTCGCGGGCCATCGCGAGCAGGTGCAGCACCGCGTTGGTGGAGCCGCCGAGGGCCATCACGACGGTGATGGCGTTCTCGAACGCCTCCTTGGTCATGATCTGGCGCGCGGTGATGCCGTGGCGGAGCAGGTTGACGACGGCCTCGCCGGAGCGGTGCGCGAACCCGTCGCGGCGGCGGTCGACCGCCGGCGGGGCGGCGGAGCCCGGGAGGGACATGCCGATCGCCTCGGCGACGGCGGCCATCGTGTTCGCGGTGTACATGCCGCCGCACGCGCCCTCGCCCGGGCAGATCGCCCGCTCGATCCGGTCGACCTCCTCGCGGGTGATCTTGCCGGCCAGGCAGGCGCCGACCGCCTCGAAGGCGTCGATGATCGTCACGTCGTTGCCGTCGACCTGGCCCGGCATGATCGAGCCGGCGTAGAGGAAGACGCTCGCCAGGTCCAGCCGCGCGGCGGCCATCATCATGCCGGGCAGCGACTTGTCGCACCCGGCGAGCAGGACCGAGCCGTCGAGCCGCTCGGCCATCATCACGGTCTCGACCGAGTCGGCGATGACCTCGCGGGAGACCAGCGAGAAGTGCATGCCCTCGTGGCCCATCGCGATGCCGTCGGACACCGAGATGGTGCCGAACTCCAGCGGGTAGCCCCCGGCCGCGTGGACGCCGTTCTTCACGGCCTGCGCGAGCCGCTGGAGCGACAGGTTGCAGGGGGTGATCTCGTTCCAGCTCGAGGCGACGCCGATCTGCGGCTTCTCCCAGTCCTCGTCACCCATGCCGACGGCCCGGAGCATTCCTCGCGCAGCGGTCTTCTCGAGACCGTCGGTCACGTCGCGGGAGCGGGGCTTGATGTCGGGGCCGGTCATGCCCCGAAGGGTAGTCGCGGGTCACGGGCCCGCGGGGGCGGAGGTCACGATGTGACCCGGTCGGTCACGCCTCCTGGGCATGACCACGACACCTGCACCCACGACCCTGACCGACACCGCGCTCGCCGAGGAGCTGGCCGGCAAGCTGGTCCGCTTCCTCGAGACCAACACGCCGCCCGACGGCCTCTTCGCCCCGGACCTGTTCACCGACTTCACGATGCCGCTCTGGCGGCTCCAGGCCGACACCCGCGACGGCGGCGTCCAGCTGCGGCGGGCCGGCCACCCCGGCGGCGGCCGGGTGCCGCGCACCCGCCTCGACGTGACCGGTACCGGCTTCCTGCTCGAGGTCGAGGAGGAGTGGGAGGACCGCGGCCGGCGCTGGTACTGCCGCGAGCTGATGCGCTGTGACGTCGCCGACGGCGTCGTCTCGCAGATCTCGGTCTACTGCACCGGCGACTGGGACGAGGAGACCGTGGCCCGGCACGCCGAGGCCGTGCACCTGGTGCGCCCCTGACGGCCGGCGCCGACGGCATACTCGGCTCATGGCCGGCCGACGAGCGGAGCTGGTCGCGGCGTTCCGGGACGCCCGGGCGACCGGCGACCCTGCGCTGATGGCCGAGGCCGCGCTCGCGCTGCCGCGCGGCCAGGGCTTCGGGGTGCACCCGGGCGAGGTCCCGGCGTACCTCCACGAGGCGCTCCTGGCCGCCGGCGACGACCGCACCCGGGCCCGGCTGCTGGCCGCGCTCGCGCGGGCCTGGGTGTACGGCGGCGAGGCGGCTCGTGCCGCGGACTTCGCCGCGCAGGCGCAGGAGCTGGCCGCGGGCATCGCCGACCCGGAGCTGACGGCCGACGTCCTGGACGCCGCCCTGCTCGCGCACTGGGGGCCGGACGACTTCGCCGAGCGGGTCCGGCTCGCGGCGCGGCTGGAGGAGGTCAGCGCCCACCTCGTCGACCCCGAGGCGCGGCTCACCGCCCACCTGTGGCGGCTGACCACCGCGTGGGAGTGCCTCGACGTCGTCGCCGTCCGCCGCCAGCTGCGCGGGCTCGAGCTGCTCGAGGCCGAGGCCGGGTCGCCGCGGGTCACGTTCTACGCGCGGTCGCGGCAGGCCATGCACGCCCTGGTCGTCGACGACCTCGAGCGCGCGGCCGCGCTCCTCGAGGAGGTCACCGAGGTCGGCCGTTCCCTGGCCGAGGCCGACGTCGAGGCGGTCGTGCACAGCCTCGCGGCCGACCTCGCCCGGCAACGCGGCGACACCGCAGCCATGCGCGCCGAGGCCGCGGCCTACGAGGCCTACGGCGACGCCGAGGGGATCGTGTCCGTGCTCGCCGAGGCCGCGGTGCTGTGGCTCGACGCCGGGGACCCCGCCCGGGCCGGGGCCGTCGTCGACCGCCTCCCCCGCCCCGCCGAGGTGCCCGAGGACGTCGACCTGCTGCTCACCGTGTCCTCCCTGGCCCACGTCGCCGCCGCGACCGGCCGCACCGACCTCGCGGCCGAGTGCGCCGACGTGCTGGCGCCGTACGCCGGCCGCGCGGTCGTCAACGCCGCCGCGGTCTCCTTCGACGGCGTGGTCGACGACGCGCTCGCCCGGGTCACCTCCGAGCCGTCGCGGCGGGCGGCGGCGCTCGCGGCGTACCAGCGGATCGGCGCGACCTGGTGGGCCGAACGGCTCGGCGCCCCGCCGCCGGCTCCGCCGGGCGCACCGCTGGTGGTCCACCTGCACCCGGACCCGGGCGGGACCTGGACGGTCGGGCGGGACGGCGCGACCGCGACGCTGCCGGACCTGCGTGGGCTCCACCACCTGCGGCTGCTGATCGGCCGGCCCGGCGTCGAGGTCCCGGCCGCCGACCTGGCCGGCGGTGCCGGCGGGCCGCGCGAGGGCGACCTCGGCCCGACCCTCGACGACGCCGCGCGGCGGGCCTACCGCACCCGGCTCGCCGAGCTGGACGCCGAGATCGAGGAGGCGGACGCCTGGGCCGACACCGGCCGCTCCGAGCGCGCCGCGCTCGAGCGCCAGGCGCTGCTCGACGAGCTCGGCCGCGCCACCGGGCTCGCGGGCCGCGACCGGCGCTCCGGGGCGACCGCGGAGCGGGCCCGGACCGCGGTGCGCAAGACGATCGCGGCCGCGCTGGCGAGGGTCGACCGGCACGACCCGGCGGTCGCCCGGCTGCTGCGCGACACCGTGCGGACCGGCACCGTGTGCGTCGCCGAGCCCGACCCCGCGCGCCCCGTCCGGTGGGTTCTGGAGAGCGGGACGACCGGCACGTCCTAGCCTTGGTGCTCGTGACCGTCACCTGGCAGGACTACGACGCCGTGCTGTTCGACCTCGACGGCGTCATCACGCCCACCGCCGAGGTGCACATGCGGGCCTGGTCGGACATGTTCAACGCGTTCCTCGGGTCCTGGGAGGGCGACGGCGACACTGCGCCGTACACCGACGCCGACTACTTCGCGCACGTCGACGGCAAGCCCCGCTACGACGGGGTGCGCGACTTTCTCGTCTCGCGGGGCATCGGGCTGCCGGAGGGCAGCCCCGACGACCCGCCCGAGGCCGACACCGTGTGCGGGCTGGGCAACCGCAAGAACGACGCGTTCAACGTGGTGCTGGCCCGCGACGGCGTGGTGGCCTACCCCGGGTCGGTGCTGCTCCTCGACCACCTCGACGGGATCGGTGTCCCCATGGGCGTGGTCTCCTCCTCGGCCAACGCGCCCGCGGTGCTCGAGGCGGCGGGCCTCCTGGACCGGTTCCGGACCGTCGTGAGCGGCCGGGTCGCCAACGAGCTCGGGCTGGCCGGCAAGCCGGCACCCGACACGTTCCTGCACGCGGCCCGCGAGCTCGACGGCACCGCCGAGCGCTCGGTGGTCCTCGAGGACGCCGTCTCCGGGGTCCGGGCCGGGGCTGCCGGCCACTTCGGGCTCGTCGTCGGGGTCGACCGCGGCGCCGGCGCCGACGTCCTGCGCGAGGCCGGGGCCGGGGTCGTCGTCGCCGACCTCGCCGAGCTCGTCCCGGGCGGGGCGGCGTGAACCGCCCCGCGGTCGGCCCGGACCCGCTCAACCGGGGCCGCTTCCCGGTCGACCCCTGGTCCCTGGTGGAGACCAGCTACCGGCCCGACGACATGGGCGTGACCGAGACGCTGTTCACGGTCGCGAACGGCTACCTCGGGATGCGCGGCAACCCCGAGGAGGGGCGGCCGTCCTACGAGCACGGCACCTTCGTCAACGGGTTCCACGAGACCTGGCCGATCCGGCACGCGGAGTCCGCCTTCGGCTTCGCCCGCACCGGCCAGACGATCGTCAACGCGCCGGACACCAAGGTGCTCAAGGTCTACGTCGAGGACGAGCCGCTCACGTTCGGCACGGCCGACCTCGAGCACTACGAGCGGTGCCTCGACTTCCGCGACGGCGTGCTGCGCCGGCACCTGATCTGGCGCACGCCGTCGGGCAAGCGGGTGCGGATCGACTCGACCCGCATGGTCTCGATGACCCAGCGCCACCTCGCGATCATGACCCTCGAGATCGAGGTGCTCACCGGGGACGCCCCGATCGTCATCTCGTCCCAGATCCTGAACCGCCAAGACGGCATGGACGAGTACCGGATGCCGCAGGACGCCGCCCTCGCCGCCGTCGACCCCCGCAAGGCGGCCGCGTTCGGCGAGCGGGTGCTGCTGCCGCGGATGAGCTACGCCAACCGCGACCGGATGCTCCTCGGCTACCAGTGCGCCCACTCCGGCATGACGCTCGCGGTCGCCGCCGACCACGTGCTCGAGACCGAGGACGAGCACGAGGTGGTGGCCCGCTCCGACGACGACCAGGCCAAGGTGGTCTTCCGCGTCGACGCGACGCAGGGCCGCACGATGCGGCTGATCAAGACCGCGACCTACCACAGCTCGCGCGGCGTCCCTGTCCGCGAGCTGTCGGACCGCTGCGACCGGACCCTGGACCGGGCCAAGCGCCACGGTCTCGACCACTACGTCGAGGACCAGCGCGCGTGGTACGCCGACTTCTGGGCCGGCGCCGACGTCGAGATCGGCGGCAGCACCGACCAGCACCGGGCGGTGCAGCAGGCGGTGCGGTTCAACCTCTTCAGCCTCGCCCAGGCAACCGGTCGCATCGACGGCCAGGGCGTCCCGGCCAAGGGCGTCACCGGGTCGGGGTACGAGGGCCACTACTTCTGGGACACCGAGGTCTACGTCGTCCCGTTCCTCACCTACACGCAGCCGGAGGTCGCCCGCAACGCGCTGCACTTCCGGTCGGTCATGCTCCCGGCCGCCCGGGAGCGGGCCCGCGAGCTCGCGCAGAGCGGGGCGCTGTTCCCCTGGCGCACGATCAGCGGCGAGGAGGCGTCGGCCTACTACGCGGCCGGGTCCGCCCAGGTCCACATCGACGCCGACGTCGCGTACGCCCTGATGAAGTACGTCCGCGCGACCGGCGACCACGGCTTCCTCGTCCGCGAGGGCATCGACATCCTGGTCGAGACGGCCCGGATGTGGGCCGACCTCGGGTTCTGGCGCAGCAACGGCGAGCCGTCGTTCCACATCCACGGCGTCACCGGGCCCGACGAGTACACGACGGTCGTCAACAACAACCTCTTCACCAACGTGATGGCCCGCTTCAACCTCGAGCAGGCCGCCGAGGCGATGGAGTACATCCGCGAGCACCACCCCGAGGAGCACGTCCGGGTGGCCGCGCGACTGCACCTGGAGCCGGGCGAGGTCGAGGAGTGGCAGCGCTGCGCGGACGGCATGACGATCCCCTACGACGAGGGCCTGGGCATCCACCCGCAGGACGACTACTTCCTCGACCGCGAGGTGTGGGACCTCTCCCAGACCCCGGACGAGCTGCGCCCGCTGCTGCTGCACTACCACCCGCTGGTGATCTACCGGTTCCAGGTGCTCAAGCAGGCCGACGTGGTGCTCGCCCTCTTCCTGCAGGGCGACCGGTTCACGCTCGAGGAGAAGCGCGCCGACTTCGAGTACTACGACCCGATCACCACCGGCGACTCGACGCTCTCGGCGGTCGTGCAGTCGGTCATCGCGGCGGAGGTCGGCTACCACGAGGCGGCCCTGCACTACTTCCACCAGTCGCTCTACGTCGACCTGATGAACCTCCACGGCAACACCGTCGACGGGCTGCACGTCGCCTCGACCGGCGGCGTGTGGAGCGCCCTGGTCTTCGGCTTCGCCGGGATGCGCGACCACGACGGGTCGTTGCAGTTCGACCCCCGGCTCCCGGCGACGTGGGACAGCCTGACCTTCCGGCTCTGCTGGCAGGGCACCCGGGTGCTGGTCACCCTCACCGAGGAGCGGATCCGGTTCGAGGTCGTCTCCGGCGACGCCGACGTACCGCTGTCGGTCCGCGGTCGGTCGTTCGTCGTGCGGCCGGACGCCCCCGTCGTCGTCGAGCTCCCCGACCAGGGCGAGCGCATCGACGGCCTGCTCGGGGACCGGCCGATCGTCGGCGGTCAGCGCGCCGACGGCAGCACCATCACCGCGGGCGTCCCGGAGCCGATCCACGCGCACGACGAGCTCGCCGACGCCACCGGGGAGATCCCGGTCCAGCTCCTCGACCTGCCGGCGGCGACACCGCACCTGCCGACGTCCTGAGGGTCACTGCTCGGCGACGGCCTTGAGCCGGGCCAGCCCCTTCTCGAGGTCCTTGCCGATCAGCCGGTCCATCGAGAACACCCGGCCGACGAGTCCCCAGAGCCCCTTCTGCTCCCCGCGCAGGCGCCAGGTGACCTCGGTCCGGCACTCCCCGGCGAGGACCAGGTCGAAGGTGACCTTGCTGGCCGAGTCGAACGGCTTGAGGAAGCGCAGGTCGATGTCGATCTGGTCGGGCGTCGACCCGGTGATCTCCATGCTGCCCTGGCCCGCCTTGCGGTTGCCCTGCCACGCGTAGTGGGCGCCGACGCCCCGGTCGGGTCCGGTGTAGGTGCGTTGCAGGTCGGGGTCGAGGTCCTCCCACGGCGACCACGCGACCCACGCGTGGAAGTCGTCGAGCAGGTCGTGGACGCGCGCGGGGTCGGCCTCGATCGTCGTCGTGCGGACCACCTCGTAGCCGGCCATGCGGGTGATCCTGCCTCACAGGGCCGCTGCGCGCACCACCATCACGTCGGGGAGGTCGCACACGACCTGGTGCCAGGTCTCGCCCTCGTCGGAGGAGCCCCAGACCGCGCCGTTGCGCGCACCGAAGTAGAGGCCGGCGCGGTCGTGGTCGTCGGCGCACATCGCGTCGCGCATCACCGCGACGTAGAAGGAGTCGGGCAGCCCGTCGCCGAGCTCCTCCCAGGTCCCGCCGGCGTCGCGGGAGCGCCAGACCCGGGCCTTGGCCTCCGGTGGGTAGCGGCCGTCGCCGCCGCTGATCGGGAACACGTAGACGGTGTCGGGCTCGTGGGGGTGCACCACGACCGGGAACCCGAAGTCGGCCGGCAGTCCGTCGCCGATGTAGGTCCAGCTGCCGCCGTGGTCGTCGGAGCGGTAGACCCCGCCGTGGTTCTGGAGGTACATCCGCTCGGGGCGCGAGGGGTGGCGGGTCACCTTGTGCACGCACTGCCCGAACTCCGGGTACTGCTGGCCCTCGGGGAGGAACTCGGCCCGGATCCCCTGGTTGCGCGGCTCCCAGCTGCGGCCACCGTCGGCGGTCTGGTAGACCCCGCCCGTGCTCAGCGCCGCCGTCACGGACAGCGGGTCGGTCGGGTGCGGGAGGACGGTGTGGAAGGCCTGCCCGCCGAAGCCGGCGTTCCACTGCGGCCGGTGCGGGTGGTCCCACAGCGCGCGCTCGAGCTCGAAGGACGAGCCGCCGTCGGTCGACCGCCAGATCGCGGCCGGCTCGGTGCCGGCGTACACGACCCCGTCCTCGGTGCCCGGCACCAGCTGCCAGACCCGCTCGACGGTCGCGCCGGTGTCCTCG
This sequence comes from Nocardioides sp., assembly GCF_044226305.1. Classification (GTDB taxonomy): domain Bacteria; phylum Actinomycetota; class Actinomycetes; order Propionibacteriales; family Nocardioidaceae; genus Nocardioides. The sequence continues at coordinate 85,288 of NZ_JBGAHF010000006.1, forward strand.
GGGAACCGGATCGCGCCGTTCGCGGTCTCCTGCCAGGTCGCGCCGAGGTCGTCGGAGCGCTGCACCTGGGGGCCGAGCCAGGGCGACGACGTGCCCGCGAGCAGGCGCGGGGCGTCACCCCGCTTGTCGACGAGGCAGGAGTACACCTCCTCCATATCGAAGTGCGGCCCGGTGAACTCCCAGTCGAGGCGTGCCTCGTCCGAGGTCCCGATCCAGAGCCCCTTGCGGGTCCCGACCATCAGCACCGTGCGATCTGCCATGTCGCCCTCCTCTGCTCCCCGACACTCTGCCGCTAGGTTGACCCGGTGGCCAGCAGGAACTCATCGCTCCGCCTGGCCTCCCCGGTCTGGCTGGTGCTCATCGGGATCCTCTCGGTGCAGTTCGGCGCCGGTGTGGCCAAGTCGCTCTTCGACGAGGTCGCGCCCACCACCATCGTGTGGCTGCGCCTCGCGACGAGCGCCCTCGTGCTGCTGGCGGTCGCCCGGCCGCACCTGCGCGGGCGGAGCCGGACCGACTGGATGGTGGTGCTCGCCTTCGGCGCCGCGCTCGGGACGATGAACTGGGCGATCTACCAGGCGTTCGCGCGGATCCCGCTCGGCGTCGCGGTGACGCTGGAGTTCGTCGGGCCGCTCACCCTCGCCGTGCTCGGCTCCCGCCGGCCACGGGACCTGCTGTGGGTGCTGCTCGCGGGCGCCGGGGTCGCGGTCCTCGGGCTCGGCGGCGGCGACGGGTCGGTGACGCTCGCGGGCGTGCTGTTCGCGCTGCTCGCGGGCGGCTGCTGGGCGGCGTACATCCTGCTGAGCGCCCAGACCGGACGCCGTTGGCCGGGGCTCGACGGGCTGGCGCTGGCCTCGGTGGTCGCGACCCTGCTGCTGACGCCGTCCGCCGTCGCGGTCGGCGGCAGCGACCTGCTCGACGGCCGGATCCTGCTGCTCGGCGCCCTGGTGGGGCTGCTGTCCTCGGTCATCCCCTACAGCTGCGAGCTGGTCGCGCTCCGCTCGCTGCGACCGTCGGTGTTCTCGATCCTGATGAGCCTCGAGCCGGCCGCGGCGGCGCTGGCCGGGATGGTCGTCCTCGGCGAGTGCCTCACCGCCGAGCAGTGGGTCGCGATGGCCTGCGTCGTGGTCGCGTCGGTCGGCGCCACGCGCTCGTCCCGGGCCGTCATGCAACCGATCCCCGACTGACCTCGTTGGAGTGGGCATGGGGCGAGATGCGGCAGACGAGGCCGCCTTCACCGAGTTCGCGGTCGCGAGCCGGAGCCGGTTGCGCAGCACGGCCTACCTGCTGTGCGGCGACTGGGACCGGGCGTCGGACCACGTGCAGGAGGGCCTGATCCGGGTGTACGTCGCCTGGCCGCGGCTGGTCCGGCGCGGGGGTGAGCTCGCGTACGCCCGCAAGGCGGTCGTCAGCGCGTTCCTCGACAGCAGCCGCAAGCGGTCCAGCACCGAGCGGCCCGCCTCCCAGCACCCGGACCGGGAGTCCGGCGAGGACGTCGCCGCCGCGGTCGCCGACCGCGCGGCCCTGATGGCCGCGCTCGCCCGGCTGGCCGAGCGGCAGCGCGCGTGCGTCGTGCTCCGCTACTTCGAGGAGCTGGACGTGCGCGAGACCGCCGCCGCGCTGGGGTGCAGCGAGGGCACGGTGAAGAGCCAGACCTCGCGCGCGCTCGCGTCGCTGCGGGCCATGTTCGACGAGGCATCCCGCGACGAGCTCGTCGTGGCCGGAGAGAGGAGCCTGCCGTGGTGAACGAGCTCAAGGAGCTGATGCGGCAGAACGTCGCCTCCCCGCCGCCCGACGACCTCGACCTGCAGGCGGTCCTGGGCGCCGGCCGGCGCCGGGTCCGGGTACGCCGCAGCGCCGGTGCCGGTGCCGCCGCGCTCGCCACCGCCGCGGTCGTCACGGTCGCCGTCACGCTGCTCCCCCACGGCGGCCAGCAGGCGACGCCGGCGGACCACCGGCCGGCGCCGGACGCGCCGACGGTGCGCCTGGCAGGGGCGGCGGACGCGGTCGCGGGGCGCGACTACCGCGTCCTGACGTCGTACACGAACGACAACCTGGACCGCGACAACGGGCAGTACCTCGACGGGGTCACCGACGACGGCCTGGTGCTCTTCCGCGACGGCCCGCGGTCCGACCAGCTGTACCCGCGGTTCGCGCTGATGGACCCGGGGACCGGGGCGAAGGACTGGCTGCCGCGGCCGCACGTCGGGCAGAACCAGACCTGGCCGGTCTCGCTCGGCCGCGAGCGGCTGGTGCTCCTCGGCCTGCGGAACGACACCGGCGACGGAGGGACGCTGGTCGCGCACGTCTTCGACCGCACCGCCGGCGCGTGGTCGACGATCACGTGGCCCGGGCTGCCCGACGCCGACCCGTTCCATGCCGTCGCCGGGCCCGACGGCCGTCTCTACGTGTCCGTCCCCTTCACCCAGGGCAAGATCCCGGAGGGCGGCTGGCCGACCCAGCCCGGCGGTGACGCTGAGGACGCGGACGCCGAGGGCGACACCTACCGGCTCTGGTCGGTGTCGCTGACCGACGTCGGCGACGTCCGCGACGAGGGGCTGACCGTGGGCGACGTCGCCTTCACCGACTCCGCGATGGTGTGGACCGACTCGAGCAACGGCGCCGCCGGCCAGGTGCACGTGCGCGACCTCGCGAGCGGCGAGGAGCACTCCTTCGACCCGCACTCCGGCGAGCGCTGCAACCTGCTCGCCTTCGGTGCGACCGGCGACCGGATCGTGATGAGCCAGTACTGCGGCACCTACGACGACGGCCGGGACGACCGGGTCCAGGTCCTGACCACGGACGGCGACCAGGTCGTCACCGTCCAGGACGACGGCGTCGACGGCGTCCTGGCCGGCCGCAGCGGCAGCGGCGACGCCCTGGTGCTGACGTCGTACTCGAGGGAAGCCGGGGGCACCTACCTCTACGACCTCGACCGGGACCGGCTGCTGCGGCTCAGCGATGCCGTCGCGCGGTTCAGCCTGGGCGGCCCGGTGCCCGCCGGGCAGTTCCTCTGGTCGACCCCGGTCAACCACGGGCACGGCAGCACGCAGTGGCTCGGGGAGCTGCTGCGCTGAGGTGCTCGGGCCGGGTCGCGCCCGAGTTCACGCAACCGTCACACGACGTTGACCGGGGGGAAGCGCCCGGCTCCTAGGTTGGGACGCACACCCACTCTCGGAACCTGCGCCCTGGGGAGCCCCCGATGGTCGTCACCCACCTCCTTCGCCGCCCGATCGGCGCGGTACGCCGTTGGCCGGTCGAGTCGCAGCAGCGCTCGCGCCGCAACGCCATGGTCGCCTCCACCGCTCTCGCACAACGACGTGCGGAGCTCGACGAGGTCGAGGAGTTCCTCGCCGCCCTCGGCAGGGCTCCGGCCCCGGAGGCAGCAGCTCAGGCTGCGCACGGCTGAGCCCACCGGGCGGGACCTGCCTCTCCCTGGCCGTCCGGTGGGCTCAGCCACACCTCCCCGCAACGGCGGGTGCCGCCAGGCACAATCGTGGTCATGCCCGCCTCGCCCGCCCCCACGACGGCCGCTCCCCGCCTCGCCTTCCACGAGGTGCTCTCCGACGACGGCACCCGCCTGCGCGCGTGGACCAACGACCCGGACGGCGTGATCGACGGGCCCACGGTCGTGCTGTGCAACGGGCTCGGCACCAGCGCCTGGGCCTGGCCGGCCTTCCTCGCCCCCGACTGCGACGTCCGGGTCGTCTCGTGGAACCACCGCGGCACCGGCGGCTCCGACCGGCCGGTCGACCCCGAGCGGGTGGGCATCGAGCAGTTCGCCGAGGACGGCGTCTCGGTGATGGACCACTTCGGCATCGACAAGGCGGTGCTGGTCGGCTGGTCGATGGGCGTCAACACCGCCTTCGAGATCGCCGTCGACCACCCCGAGCGGGTGGCCGGGCTGTTCGCGGTCGCCGGGGTCCCCGGCGACACCTTCGCCACCATGCTCGGACCGCTGCGCCTGCCGCCCGCCCCGACGCGCGCGATCGCCGTGGGCGCCGCCCGGGTGCTGGAGCGGGTCGGCCACCTGGTGACCCCGGTGACCAGCCGGCTGCCCGTCGGCCGCCGCGCGATCGACGTCCTCAGCCACAGCGGCTTCATGCTGCCGGTGGCCGACCCCGAGATGGCCCGGAAGGCGGTGGCGGCGTTCCTGCAGACCCCGGTCGAGTGGTACTTCCACGTCGCGATCCACACCTCCTACCACCCCCGCATCCGGCTCAGCCGGATCGCGGCGCCTGCCGTCTTCGTCGCCGGCACCTGGGACCTGCTCGCCGGGCCCCGCGCGATGGCGACGGCCGCGTCCCGGATGGCCGACGCGACCTACACCGAGCTCCGGGGCACCCACTTCCTCCAGATGGAGCACCCCGACGAGGTGCACCGCCGGCTCGTGGAGTTCGTCCGTAGGGTGGGGTGATGCGACGCCGCGCCGCCCTGGTCACCGCCGTCCTGCTGGCGGCCACGACGGCCTCGTGCAGCAGCGACGACCCGGAGTCCGCGCCGGACGACACCGTCACCGCGAGCCCGCAGTCGTCCCCGGCGAGCAGTGCGCCGACCAGCCCGACCCCCACGGCCGAGCCCACCGAGGAGAGCCCGAGCGCCGACACGACGCCGCCGAAGGTCGTCGGCACCATCGCCACCGACCTCGCGGCGCCGTGGGGCATCGGGTTCCTCCCGGACGGCGACGCGGTCGTCACCGAGCGCGACACCCGCCGGGTACTGCTCCTCCGCGCGCCGTCGTACGACGTCCGCCAGGTCGGCACGATCAGCGCGGCCGTGCCCCTGGGTGACCAGGGCGGCGAGGCCGGGCTGCTCGGCGTCGCCGTCTCCCCCGACTTCGAGCGCGACCACCTCCTCTACTTCTACGTGAGCACCGCCTCCGACAACCGGATCGTCAAGGCCCGCTTGGACGACGACCGGCTCGGCCCCACCACCGTCATCCTCGACGGCATCCCCAACGGGTTCATCCACGACGGCGGCCGGCTCGCGTTCGGTCCGGACGGCTACCTCTACGCCTCCACCGGCGAGACCGGCCAGCCCGAGCTCGCCCAGGACAAGGGCACGCTCGCCGGCAAGGTCCTGCGGATGACCACCGACGGCGAGCCGGCCCCGGGCAACCCGTTCCCGGGCTCGCAGATCTGGACCTACGGCCACCGCAACGTCCAGGGCCTCGCCTTCGACGACGCCGACCGGCTGTGGGCCTCCGAGTTCGGCCAGGACACCTACGACGAGCTCAACCTGATCGAGAAGGGCCGCGACTACGGCTGGCCGATGGTCGAGGGCCGCGGCGACACCGACGGCGGCCGCCTGACCAACCCGCAGGTCGTCTGGGCGACCGACGACAACTCGCCGTCCGGCCTGGCCTACCTCGACGGCCACCTCTGGATGGCCTCGCTCCGGGGCGAGCGGCTGTGGCGCGTCGACGTGCACGGCGACCGGGCCGTGCACCCGGTCGACTACTTCGTCGGCGAGTACGGCCGGATGCGCACCGTCGTCGTCACGCCCGAGGGCCGGCTGTGGGTCACGACCAGCAACCGCGACGGCCGCGGCGACCCCCGGTCCGGGGACGACCGGATCCTGCTCATCGACCCGTGACGGTCCCGGCGGGCTCGGCGTGCTCAGGCGGCTCGGCGGGCGCAGCCGGCACCGACGTCCCGACCGTGCCGGTCACGGTGGCGCGCCGGGCCGCGCGCCGCAGCGTCGTCAGAATCGCCGGCCCGAGCACCACGATCGCGACGGCGTTGGTGACCGCCCGCGCGGTGTCCCAGCTCCCGGTGGACGTGAGCAGCGTGTAGACGAGGAACGTGTGCAGGTTGTCCAGCACCGGCGCCCCCGCGACGTAGGCCAGGGACCCCTCGTGGCCCTGGACCACGATGCCGGCGATGAACGGCCAGCCGGACAGGTTCATGAAGATGCCGTAGAGGTAGGCCGACGCGACGCCGTACGCCGCCAGCAGCGCGAGCTCGGAGCGGCCGGTGAACCGGCGCGGCAGCAGCCCGGCGCCCATCCCGACCCAGGCGGCGCAGAGCATCTGGTAGGGCAGCCACGGGCCGACGCCCGCGGTCATCAGCGCGGAGGCGAACAGCGACGTGCAGCCGAGCACGAAGCCGAAGCCCGGCCCGAACACGCGTCCCGCGAGGATCAGCAGGAAGAAGGTCAGCTCGATGCCGCCGGTCCCCGGCGAGATGCCGCGCAGGATGGCGTTCGCGGCGCTCAGCACCCCGAGGACCGCGAGCACCCGTGCGTCCAGGCCGCCCTCGTTGAGCTCGGCGAGCACCACCGCGAGCACCACCGGCAGCAGGGCGAGGAACAGGAACGGCGGGTCGACCCGGGTGGTGCCGTGCACGCGCAGCAGCAGCGGCCAGCAGAGCATCGCCAGCCCGGCGACCGACGCCACGACCAGCACCACGACCGACCGTGGGGAGATCCGGACCGCGGCGGTCACGACGCGTCCAGCCGGGCGAGCTCCGCGGCCACCTCGTCGACGCGCAGCCACGGCGGGCCGAGCACCTTGGTGACCTGGGGGGCGAAGGACGGCGACTCGGCCACCACGCGGCGCACCGGCCCCGACGAGACGACGTCGCCGTCGGCGAGCACCACCACGTCGTCGGCGGCCTGCGCGACGAACTCCACGTCGTGGGTCGCCACCAGCACCGCGTGGCCCTCGGCCGCGAGACCGCGCAGCACCCCGGCCAGCACCCGCTTGGCGGCGTAGTCGAGCCCCCGGGTCGGCTCGTCGAGCAGCAGCACGCGCGGTCGCGACGCGAGCACCAGCGCGAGCGCCAGCGCCAGCCGCTGGCCCTCGGACAGGTCGCGGGGGTGGTGGTCGTCGGGGATGCCCGGCGTCAGCCGGTCCAGCAGCGACCGGCACACGCCGGAGCCGCCGTCGGCGGCGATGCACTCCTCCTCGACGGTCTCGAGGTAGAGCAGGTCGGCGGCGTTCTGCGGGACCAGGCCGACCAGGTCGCGACGCTGCGCCGGGCTGAGCGCCGCCGGGTCCGACCCGCTCGCCGTCACGGACCCGCCCGAGCGCCGCCCGCTGCCCTGGAGGGCCCACAGCAGCGAGGACTTGCCCGCACCGTTGCGCCCCATCAGGGCGGTGACCCGGCTGGAGCCGAGCGCCAGGTCGACCTGGCGGAGGGCGACCGCCCGCCCGTGCGCGACCGACAGGCCGCGCACCTCGACCGCCGGCGGTCCGGCCGGGACCAGCACCGGCTCGGCGGGGGGACGGAGCCGGTCGGCGAGCCCGCGGGCGCGGCGGCGGGCGTCGCGGACGCTCAGCGGCAGCGGGTGCCACCCGGCGAGCCGGCCGAGCTCGACGATCGGGGGTACGACGGGTGAGTCGACGAGCAGCTCGCCGGGCTCGCCCACGTGCACCCGACCGGCGCCGGTCATCAGGCACATCCGGTCCGCGAACGGCACGACCCGCTCCAGCCGGTGCTCGGCGAGCAGCACCGAGACACCGAGGTCGTGCACGAGCCGGGTCAGCGTCGCGAGCACCTCCTCGGCCGCGGTCGGGTCGAGCGCCGAGGTCGGCTCGTCGAGCACGAGCAGCCGCGGGTGCATGGTGAGCACCGCGCCGATCGCGACCCGCTGCTGCTGGCCTCCGGAGAGCGTGCGCAGGTCACGGGCCCGGAGGTCGGCGATGCCGAGCAGGTCGAGGGTCTCCTCGACCCGGCGGCGCATGGTGTCCGGCGGCAGCCCGAGCTGCTCCATGCCGTAGGCCAGCTCCTCCTCCACCGTGTCGGTGACGAAGCCGGCGGCCGGGTCCTGGCCGACGTACCCGATGACGTGGGCGCGGTCGCGCGGCGGCGTCCGCACGATGCTCACGCCGTCGAGCAGGACGTCGCCCTCGAGCACGCCGCCGCTGAACCGCGGCACCAGGCCGGTGACGACCCCGAGCAGCGTCGACTTCCCCACGCCGGTCGGCCCGGAGACGAGCACCAGCTCGCCCTCCTCGATCGCGAGGTCGACGCCGGCGAGGACCGGGGCGGACCCGTCGTCGTAGCGGAAGCCGATGCCGCGCAGCTCGATCACGCCGTCACCTCCATGGCGAGGCGGGGCGGCGGCGAGCACAGGGGGCCGAGCAGCGCCAGGCCCGCGAGCAGCAGGCCGGCGCCGCTCACCGGCGGCAGCGCGTCGAGCGCCGGGTAGGCGACGGTCGGCTCGTGGCCGGAGAGCCACCAGCCCAGCGTGCCGACGGCCACGCCGGAGGCGACGACCGCGAGCTCGGGCCAGCGCCAGGGGTCGGGGCGGTAGCGGGTCCGGTCGACCCGGCGGCCCGAGCTGAACAGGCCCGCGACGGCCGCAGCCACGCCGAGCGCGAGCATCGGCAGCGCCAGCACGCGGGGGGCGGTCGTGTCGAGGACGGCGTAGGTGCCGACGCAGATGCCGCCAAGGCCGGCCAGCATCAGGGCCCCGGTCGTACGCCGCTGCACCGGTGTCGCCGCGCCGGCCCGGCCGTAGCCGCGGGCGTCCATGCCGGCGGCCAGCGCCAGCGAGCGCTCGAGCGCGTCCTCGAGCACCGGCACCAGGAACCGGCGCAGCCGGCGCACGCGGCCGGTCTCGCCGGCGCGCAGCGCCTGGGCGGCCCGGACCCGGCGGGCGCTGTCGGCGAACTGCGGGAGCACGGTCACGGCCACCACGAGCGCGGTGCCGACCTCGTAGAGAGCGGGCGGCACCGAGCGGAGCAGCCGCTTGGGGTTGGCCAGCGAGTTCGCGGCGCCGACGCAGATGACGATCGTCGCGAGCCGCAGCCCGTCGTACAGGGCGAAGAGCAGCGCCTCGGCGTAGAGCGGCCCGAGCAGGGTGACCCCGGCGACCCAGTCCGGCAGCGGCACGGTCGGCAGGTCGAGCAGCACCCGGCCGCCGGTCCAGCCGCCGAACAGGACCCAGAAGGCCACCCGGACACCGACGATGGCCACCCCGAGCCAGACGTAGAGCCGGAACGACCGGCCCCACGGCTGGTCCGAGCGCCGCAGCGAGACGACCAGCGCGGCCACCCCGACGAGCATGAGCAGCACGAACGGGTTGGTCGTGAGCGACGCCGCGACGGCCAGCCCCAGCGCCCAGATCCACCAGGCGACGGGGTGCAGGTCGCGCGGCAGCCGGTCGTTGCTCACGCAGGACCCCGCCGGCGTCGGACGACCGCGACCGCACCGGCCGCACCGAACAGGACCGCGACGACGGCGGGCGCGACCCAGCCGGGCAGGCCGCCGTCCGGGTCGGCCGGCTCGGCGGACGCCGCAGCGACCGATGGTGACGAGGTCGGCGTGCCGGGCTCCGTCTCGTCCGGGGTGGGTGAGGCGGACCCCGTGTCCTCCGGCTCGTCCGTCGGGTCCTCGCCCTTCTCGTCACGACCTGCCCCGCCGCCGTCCCCGTCGCCTCGCTCGCCGTCGGCGCTCGCCGACCCGGTCGGGCTCGACGCGGACGTCGCGCCCGACGGGGCCGAGGACGGTGCCGTAGACGGGTCGTGCGACGGGTCGTGCGTCGGAGCGTGGGTGGGCTCCTGGCTCGGCTCCGGATCGGGGGTCGCGCTGGGGTGCGGGGACGGCCGGTAGCCGGGGGCGCTCCGGTCGTCGCTGCCCTGCCAGGAGAACGCCACGTAGCCGCCGTCGGGCACGTGCAGGCTCGCGGCGCTCGTCGTGGCGTAGCTCCAGCTGCCCGACTCACCGTCGGACCAGAAGAGCCCCCAGTAGGCGTCGGCCGGCGGGGTGTTCACGCACGGGTCGTCGTCCGGGAGGCCCTTGACCCGGCACACGAAACCGGGCTGCCGCTGCACGTAGGTCAGGGGGAAACCGGCGGCCGGCAGCAGCGAGGAGGCGGAGTCGCCGCCGCCGTCGGCGACGCAGGCGGTCTGCACGCCGCCCCCGAGGGCGTGGAAGTCGACGACGACGGTGACGCCGTGGTCGGTCCCGCAGGACGCGGCCGCCGCGGGGGCGGCCGGCACGACGGCGTACGCCGCCGCGGCCAGTGCGGCCGCGGCGACGAGCCGGACGAGGGGTCCGATGGCCGTCATGTCAGCGGGTGACGCGGAACGAGGTGGCGCCGGCGCGGTTGCGGAACGCGCCGGTCGCCTCGACCTTCGCGGTTCCCGGGCGGCGCGGGACCTTGACGGTGACCCGGAGGACGCCGTCGTCGTCGGCCTGTCCGGCCACGCCGTCACCCGAGGCGCTGGAGCCGCGCTCGGGCCAGGTGATCGAGACGGTCGCCACCTCGGCGGGGGCGAGGCCGCGGACGGTCAGCACCTGGGTGCGGCCGGGGGCGATGCGCTTGCGCTTCAGGCCGATCCGCAGGTCGGTCGCGGCCAGCGCGTTCACCTGCACCGTGCCGATGTCGCCGGTGGCGTCCCAGGCCCGGACCCGGTAGGTGCCGGACCGGTCCGGGAGCGCCACGGCCAGCTGGCCCTCGCCGTCCTCGTCGGCCCAGCCGACGCCGGTGGCGCCGGAGGGGAGCCGGCGCGCGCACAGGGCCTCGCCGGGGGCGGCCCCGATCACGCCGACGGTGGCCCGGCCACCCGCCTTCACGTACTCGGGGCTGGCGAGGAGGTGGGTCTCCCCGGCCTCCTCGGCCCAGGCGAGCACGGGGACGGCCTGGGCGGTCGAGCGCCGGAACTGGTCCTGGGTGGCCGGCTCGATCCGGCTGTCCACCAGGGCGGCGCGGGCCGCGTTGTCGTAGGCGACCGCGCCGAGGTCGGCCGCGCGGAACGCCGTGCAGTCGCCGACGTTCGCGGCCTGGTGCGCCCGGACCCAGGCGGCGGCGTCGGCGGCACCCGCGGTGTCCCCGGTCTCGGCGAGCGCCCAGCCGGCGAGGCCGGTGCTGTTGGCGTTCGGCGCCTCGGTGGTCGGCCCGCCGCCGAACGACCCGTTGGGCCGCTGCTGGTCGGACAGCCACGCGACCGCCTCGTCGACGGCCGAGGCGACCGCGGGGTCGGCGTCGAAGGGGTGCATCGCGAGCACGAAGGTCGCGGTGACGTCGGTGTCCGGCGCGCTCGCGGTCGCGGACCCGCCGTCGCAGGACTGGTCCTCCCGGGCGGTGTTCTTGGTGAACCGCAGCCGGAAGTAGCCGTCGCTGCACTGCTGCTGGAGCAGGAAGGAGCGCACGTCCGCGGCGCGGTCGGAGCCGAGGGCCGTCAGCGCCTCGGCGGCGAACACCTGGCCGACGACGTTGGCGCTGTCGCCGTACTGGCTGACGTCCTGGATCCGGCCGGTGAGCGGGGCGTCGGTGGCGACGAGGTCCTCGACCGTCTGCTGGAGATCGACACCGCCGTAGGAGTGCGGGTCCGCGCCGGTGACCTCGGCGTACCAGAGCGCCTTGGCCGCCGCCCCGGCGTAGTGGCTGCCGGTGTCCCCGAACGCGTCGCCGGTGATGTAGTCGCCGAGGTGGGCGGCGACCGCGTCGCCGACCGCCTGGACGGTGTCGTCGTGACCGCCGACGGCGTCCAGCGCGAGGCCGACGTCGATGCTGAGGCCGTAGTCGTCGATGTCGAACTGGTCGTTGTGGACCAGCCCGTCGGTCAGCTGGTGCTCCAGCCAGTCGGCGCCCGCCGCTCGGGGTGCCGGGTCGGGTGCGGCGGCCGGTGCGGCGGACGCAGGTCCGCCGCTGACGACCAGGCCGGCGATGAGGAGGGTGGGGACCGCCAGGAGGGAGGCGGTACGGCGCGAGCTCGGTCGCATGGAGTTCCTTCCCGCAGCTGCTTTCCACGACAGCGCGAATTCGGGACGCTCCGCAGCAGGCGTTCCGGCTCGCACCCGGCGGTCGCCGGGTGCCTACGGTTGCGGGACAGCGCCGGACTCTGACCGGCTTCCCCCACTGCGGGCGTGAACGAGATTGAGTTGTGCCGGCGCAGCATAACCCGCCCCGGCCACGACCTGGTCGGCGCGGCTACTGCAGCTTCTCGAGGATCAGCTCGCGGACCCGGCCGGCGTCGGCCTGGCCCTTCATCTGCTTCATCACCGCACCGATCAGCGCACCGGCTGCGGCGACCTTGCCGTCCCGGATCTTGTCCGCGACGTCGGGGTTGGCGGCGATCGCGTCGTCGACGGCCGACGACAGCGCGCCGTCGTCGGAGACGATGGCGAGGCCGCGGGCCGCGACGATCTCGTCGGGGGTGCCCTCGCCGGCGAACAGGCCGTCGAAGACCTGCCGCGCGAGCTTGTCGTTGAGCGTCCCCTCGTCGACGAGCACCTGCACCCGGGCGATCTCGGCCGGGCCGACGGGCAGCGCGGTCACCTCGACGCCCTGCTCGTTCGCGCGCCGGGCGAGCTCGCCGAGCCACCACTTGCGGGCGGCCTGCGGGGCGGTGCCGAGCGCGATGGTCTCCTCGATGGCGTTCAGCGCACCGGCGCCGACGGTGTCGCGCATCTCCAGGTCGGAGAAGCCCCACTCCGCCTGGAGCCGGGCCCGCCGGGCGGTCGGGTTCTCCGGCAGGGTGCCGCGCAGCTCCTCGACCCACTCGCGGCTCGGCGCGACCGGGACCAGGTCGGGCTCGGGGAAGTAGCGGTAGTCCTCGGCGTCGGACTTCTCGCGGCCGCTCGTGGTGACCCCGGTGTCCTCGTGCCAGTGCCGGGTCTCCTGGAGGATCGTCCGGCCGCTGTCGAGCACCGCGGCGTGCCGCGACATCTCGTAGCGGACCGCGCGCTCCACGGAGCGCAGCGAGTTGACGTTCTTGGTCTCGGTGCGGGTGCCGAGCACCCCGCTGCCCTTCGGCGAGAGCGACAGGTTCACGTCGGCGCGGATCGAGCCCTGGTCCATGCGCGCGTCGGAGACCCCGAGCGCCACGATCAGGTCGCGCAGCTGGGCGACGTAGGCCCGCGCCACCTCCGGTGCCCGCGCCCCGGCCCCGAGGATGGGCTTCGTGACGATCTCGATCAGCGGGATGCCGGCCCGGTTGTAGTCGACCAGCGAGTGGTCGGCGCCGTGGATCCGGCCGGTGGCGCCGCCCACGTGCAGCGACTTGCCGGTGTCCTCCTCCATGTGGGCCCGCTCGATCTCGACCCGGAAGGTCTCCCCGTCGACCTCGACGTCCATGTAGCCCTCGAAGCAGATCGGCTCGTCGTACTGCGAGGTCTGGAAGTTCTTCGGCATGTCCGGGTAGAAGTAGTTCTTCCGCGCGAACCGGCACCACTCCGCGATCTGGCAGTTGAGCGCCAGCCCGATCCGGATCGCCGACTCCACGGCCTTGCCGTTGACGACCGGCATCGCGCCGGGCAGCCCCAGGCAGGTCGGGCAGACCTGGGTGTTGGGGTCCGCGCCGAACTCGGTCGGGCAGCCGCAGAACATCTTGGACGCGGTGTTGAGCTCGACGTGGACCTCCAGGCCCATCGCCGGGTCGTACGACGCGAGGACGTCCTCGAACGCCACCAGGGTCTCGCTCATGCGCGCGGTCCTTCCAGGGACGGGGCCTTCGAGAGCAGCGGGGCGCCCCACTGGGCCAGGAGCGCGGCCTCGAGGGCCGCTCCGACCCGGTAGAGGCGGTCGTCGGCCAGCGCCGGGGCCAGCACCTGGATGCCGGCCGGCAGCCCGTCCTCGTCGGCGAGGCCGCTGGGCACCGAGATGCCCGGCACGCCGGCGAGGTTCGCCGGGATGGTCGCGAGGTCGTTGAGGTACATCGCGATCGGGTCGTCGAGCTTCTCGCCGAGCTTGAAGGCCGTGGTCGGAGCGGTGGGCGAGACCAGGACGTCGGCCTGCGCGAACGCCGCGTCGAAGTCGCGCGAGATCAGCGTGCGCACCTTCTGCGCCTGGCCGTAGTAGGCGTCGTAGTAGCCGCTCGACAGCGCGTAGGTGCCGAGGATGATGCGGCGCTTGACCTCGTCGCCGAAGCCGGCGTCGCGGGTGGCGCGCATGACGTCCTCCGCGCTGGCGTCCGGCCGGCCCTCGGGCCACACCCGCAGCCCGTAGCGCATCGCGTCGAACTTGGCGAGGTTGCTCGAGGCCTCCGCCGGGAGGATCAGGTAGTACGTCGCGAGGGCGTGCACGAAGGTCGGGCAGGACACCTCGACGACCTCGGCGCCGGCCTTGACCAGCAGGTCGACCGACTCCTGGAACCGGGCCATCACGCCCGGCTGCCACCCGTCGCCCGCCATCTCGGTCACGACGCCGACCTTGAGGCCGGTCAGGTCGCCGGTCGCACCCTGGCGGGCCGCGTCGACCAGCGCCGGGAGCGGCTGGTCGATCGAGGTGGAGTCGAGCGGGTCGTGGCCGCCGATCACCTCGTGGAGCAGCGCCGCGTCGAGGACCGTGCGGGTCACCGGGCCGGCCTGGTCGAGGGAGTTGGCGAGCGCGACGAGGCCGTAGCGGGACACCCCGCCGTACGTCGGCTTCACGCCGACCGTGCCGGTCACCGCGCCGGGCTGGCGGATCGAGCCGCCGGTGTCGGTGCCGATCGCGAGCGGCGCCTCGAAGGCGGCGACCGCGGCGGCGGAGCCACCACCGGAGCCGCCCGGGATCCGGTCGAGGTCCCACGGGTTGTGGGTGGGGCCGTAGGCCGAGTGCTCGGTCGACGAGCCCATCGCGAACTCGTCCATGTTGGTCTTGCCGAGGATCGGCAGCCCAGCCGCCCGGAGCCGGCGCACGACCGTCGCGTCGTACGGCGGCACCCAGCCCTCGAGGATCCGCGAGCCGCAGGTGGTCGGCAGGCCCTCGGTGGCCAGCACGTCCTTGACCGCGATCGGCACGCCGTCGAGGTACGACGCCGGGGTGCCCGCCGCGCGGCGGGCGTCCGAGGCGGCCGCCTGGGCGAGCGCGCCCTCGGCGTCCACGTGCAGGAAGGCGTGGACGGCGTCGTCGACGGCGGCGATCCGGTCGAGGTGCGCCCGGGTCACCTCGACGGACGTGGTCTCGCCGGCGGCGAGCGCGTCCGCGATCTCGGCGGCGGTGGCCGTGGGTCGGTCGGCGGTCACTGCTCGTCCCCCAGGATCCGCGGCACCGAGAAGCGCTGCTCCTCGACGGCGGGCGCGCCCGACAGCGCCTGCTCCGGCGTGAGGCACGGCGTGACGACGTCCTCGCGGAAGACGTTCGTCAGCGGCAGGGCGTGCGAGGTGGGTGGCACGTCCTCACCGGCCACGCCGGTGATGGAGGCGACCGACTCCAGGATCACGCTCAGCTGCGGGGCCAGGTGCTCCAGCTCGGCGTCGGACAGGTCGATCCGGGCGAGGGTCGCCAGGTGCGCGACCTCGGCACGGGATATCTCGGGCATGAGGGCAATCCTAGGAGCCGGCGGCCGCCACCTCCTTTCGGGGGAGTCCGGGCGGGACCCGGCCCCCTCTAGACTCGGCGCACCCCAGTGAGAGGCGGGCCTCGGTGTCGATCTCGGTGCGGGAGCGGCACGCACGTCTGCTGGCCGACTCCCGAGCGGCTGAGCCGCGCGCCCGGCTGGCCCAGGCGGTGAGCCGCGCCGAGTTCCTGCTGCGGGCCTCGCGCACCGTCTCGGCCGTCCAGAACCCGCAGCGCGCGCTCGAGGCCCTGGTGTCGCTGCTGCTCGAGGACCTCGTCGACCTCGCCCAGGTCGTCGTCCGCACCGGCCCGTGGCAGCTGACCGGGGTCGGCACCCAGGGCAGCAGCCTCCGCAGCGACACCACCCGCTGGGTGGTCGACGGGTCGCCGTCCGCGCTCGAGCAGGTCCTGACCCGGGCGGTGACGGAGGAGGTGGCGCTGCCGGCCGACGGCGCGGCCCGGGGCCGGGTGCTGCGCTCGCTGGTCGCCGACGAGGAGTCGTTGCTCGCGGTCGACGAGCTCGGCGTCGAGCAGGTCGTGGCGCTGCCGCTGACCGCCCGCGGGCGCACCTTCGGCGTCCTGGTGCTCGGCCGCGGCCAGGGGTTCGGCTTCGGCGGCTCGCACTCCTTCCTCGAGGACCTCGCCGAGCGCGTCGCCGTCGGGCTGGACGCGACGCTCGTCGTCGCCGAGAGCCGGTACGTCGCCGGGGTGCTGCGCCGCTCGCTCGCGCCGGCCGAGCTGCCCGACGTGGAGGACCTGGACCTCGCGAGCTTCTACCGCGTCGCCCACGAGTCCGAGGACGTCGGCGGCGACTTCCTCGGCGTGCACGTGCTCGACGAGGACGTCCTGGTGCTGTGCGGCGACGTCGCCGGCAAGGGCGTCGAGGCGGCGGTGCACGCCAAGCGCATCAGCAACGCCGCCCGCACCGCCGCCCTCGTCGACCGCCGGCCCTCGTGGATCCTCGGGCTGGTGAACCGGGTCGTCGTCGACGAGGCCGCACCGGAGGACGAGGGCCTGGCCACCGCGACCTGCATGCGGCTGCACCGCGCCGGAGACGTCTTCGAGGTCGACCTCGCCAACGCCGGGCACCCTCCGGCGCTCCTGCTCCGCGCCGACGGCGCCGTCGAGGAGGTGAGCGCCTCCGGCATCGCGATCGGCCTCCTCCAGGACAGCGCGTACGACGAGACGACGGTCCGCCTCGCCCCCGGCGACACCCTGCTGATGCACACCGACGGGGTCACCGAGGCCCGGGGCGCGGACGAGATGTTCGGCGAGCAGCGGCTGCGGAAGGCGCTCACCGGGATGGCGGGGCTCCCGGCCCGCACCGTCGTCGAGGCGATCGCGATCGCGGTCACCGACCACCTCGGTGACCGCGCCCACGACGACATCGCCCTGGTCGCCGTCCAGCACCGACCCGGGTCGGGGCCCCGATGAGCGTCACCGACGTCGCCGGCGTCGGCCTGCCCGACCAGGACGCCTACTGGGCCGCCGTGCTCGACGGCGACGAGCAGGCGGCGTACGCCGTCGCCACCGACTGCCTCGCGCGGGGAGTCCCGCTGCCCACGGTCCTGGACGGCCTGGTCGCCGGGAGCCAGGCGCGGGTCGGTGACCTGTGGGAGGCCAACGGGTTCACCGTCGCCCAGGAGCACGCCGCGACCGCGGTCAGCGAGGCGGTCGTCGCCCGGCTCGCGCCGCTGGCCGCCGAGCCCGGCGGACCGCGGGTCCTCGTCGCCTGCGCGGAGCGCGAGTGGCACGCCCTGCCTGCGCTGGTGGTCACCCACACCCTGCGGGCGGCCGGGCTCCGCGCCGAGTTCGTCGGGGCGAGCGCGTCGCGGGACCAGGTGGTCGCCCGGATCCTCGACACCGGCCCGCGACTGGTGCTGCTCAGCGCCTCGGTCGCCTCCTCGCTCCCCCGGGTCCGTCGCCAGGTCGAGGCGGTCCGCGGCACCGGCACGCCGGTCGTCGTCGGCGGGCGTGCGTTCGGGGGCGACCCGGTGCGGGCGCAGCGGCTCGGCGCGACGGCGTGCGCCGCGACGCCGGCCGACGTGCTCCGGATGATCGGTACGCTCCCCCACCACGTGCCCGCGGCCGCGCCGCTGCGGGGCGCCGCCGCCCAGGAGGCCCGCAGCATCAGCGCGATCGCCGACGAGGTCGTCCGCGACGTCCTGGCCGCGCCGACGGTCACCGCCGCCCTGGGCAACCACGACGGGTCGCCGGACGACTGGACCACGGTGCTCTCGACCTTCGTGCCGCACGTCGTCGACTGCGTGGTGGGCGCGCTGCTGGTCGAGGACCCCGGTGTCGTGAGCGGCGAACGGGCCTGGCTCGAGGAGGTGGTCGCCCACCGGCACGGCGACCCGCGTGCGGTCGACGCGGTCTGGGTGGCCCTGGCGGCGCGGCTGCGCGAGTACCCGGGGGCGGCCAGGGTCCTGTCCTGACCGCACCCAACCGATCCGGGCGACGCAGCGTCTTGACTGCTGACCGCTCGAGGAGGGTTCCATGGCACGACAGCTGACGGACGACGAGTTCACCGAGCTCGTCCACGCGGCGTGGCCGGGTCTGTACCGCACGGCGTACCTGATGCTGGGCGACCACCAGCTCGCCGAGGACCTGGCCCAGACGGCCCTGGCCAAGACCTACGCCTCGTGGCGCAAGGTGCGGGACCGGGCCGCCGCTCCGGCGTACGCCCGGGTGGTGCTGGCGAACACCGCGGCCAGCTGGTTCCGCACGCGGTCCTGGCGCAACGAGCGCCCGACCGAGACGCTCCCCGAGCACGGCGTCGAGGAGGACCCGACGGCCCGGACCGCCCTGCTCGACGCGCTCGCCACGCTCGCTCCCCGGCAGCGGGCCGTGGTCGTGCTGCGCTACTACGACGACCTCCCCGTGCGCGAGGTCGCCCGCGCCCTCGGCATCTCCGAGGGCACCGTCAAGAGCCAGACCTCCGACGCGCTCACCCGGCTCAGGATCGTCCTGGGTGACGACGTCGTCCCGTCCACCGAGGGAGTCCCCCATGACTGACCGACTCTCGACCCTGCTCCACGACGAGGCCGGGGGGATCCCGGTGCCGCCGGCGCCCGGCGGGGTCCTCGCCGCGGGCCGCCGCGAGGTGCGCCGGCGCCGGACCCGCACCGCGCTCGCCGGCGCGGTCGCCGCGGCGCTCGTGGCCGTCGCGGCCACCGTCGCCGTCGACCGCTGGACCGGTGGCGGCGACGCGATCTCCCCCGCGGACCGAACCGCCTACCGGGAGCAGGGTGCCTGGATCGTCGACGACAGGCTCCACATCGCCGGGCACACGGTGCGGATCCCGGACGCCGTCGGGATGCTGTACACGGCGCAGGGGGTGCTCGTCGGGTCGCTCGACGGCGACACCTCCCAGCAGGTGGTGACGCTGGTGACGCCGGACGGGAGGACGCGGGACCTCGGGCACCTCGGAGGGGTCGCGGCGGACCCCCGCTCCCCCGAGATCGTCTTCGCCCGGTCCACCGGCGACCACACGTGGCAGCTGGTGACGTGGGACCTGGCCACCGACGAGCAGCGACCGCTGGGCGAGCCGTTCGAGAGCGGCCGCTCGACGTCCGTGGCACTCGGCATGAGCGATCCCTACGTGGTGTTCCTGCGCGGCCAGCGGATGCTGACGATGGACCGGCACACCGGGGAGACCGGGTCCCTTCCTCAGCAGGACATCGGGCTCACCCTCGACCAGTCCTTCGGGCCCGCTGGCTACCTCACCTCGTCCGAGGCCTCGCCCGAGCACGTCACGGAGTGGTTGGTGCGGTCCCTCCCGGACGGGAGACTGGTGGGGTCGTTCCCCGACGACGGCGCGCAGGCGGCCTCGGTGTCCCCGGACGGTCGCTACCTCGAGACCGGCAGCGAGGACGTGGTCAGGGTGTACGACGTCGCCACCGGCGCCCGGCTGCCGCTCGAGCTGCCGGCGCACCCGACCGAGGTCGGCTGGACGCCGGACGGGGACCTGGTGGCGCCCAGCGCCGACCGTGACACGGTCCTCGTGTGCAGCCCGACCACCGGCGCGTGCGACGACACCGGCACGCCCGTGGGTGATCGCGTCACCGTCGTGCGCGGGTCGGTCAACTCCGGCCTCAACGCTCCGACCGGTGGACCCTAGGATCCAGCCCGTGTCCTCCGACGACTACCGCAGCGAAGCCACCCTGACCGGCACCGAGCGCGAGCAGCTCGAGGCGTTCCTCCACGACAACCGGCTCGAGATCCTCGGCGTGCTCGACGGGCTCACCGACGAGCAGGCGCGACGGCGGCTGGTGCCGTCGCTGACCTCCCCGCTGGCGATCGTCAAGCACGCGGTCTTCGTCGAGAAGGTGTGGTTCCACGTCTCGCTGGCGGGGCGCAGCCGGGCCGAGCTCGGCCTGCCGGAGGCCGCCGAGGACAGCTGGCTGCTCACCGACGACGACACGGTCGAGTCGGTGCGGGCGTCGTACCGGGCGGCCTGGGCGGAGGCGGACGAGATCGCGGCGGCGCACGGGCTCGACGACCTCGCGCAGCACAACCGGCGCGGGCCGCTCACGCTGCGGTGGATCTACCTGCACCTGGTCGAGGAGCTGGCCCGGCACGCCGGTCACGGCGACATCCTGCGCGAGCAGGTCCTCGCCGAGGGATGACTCCCCCCTGGTCACCCCCCGGCGAGCAGCATCCGCACCTTGACCGGGTCGTCGACCTGCGGGCAGGCGACGAGCAGCCGGCCGGGGTTCTCCTCGATGGCCCGGTAGCCGGCGTGCGAGAGCACGGCCATCAGCTCGGCCGGGTCGCGGCCGGGCGGGACGTCGAACGCGACGGTCCGGGCGCCGGGCTCGTGGAGCTCGGCCTCGGTGCGGCTGACGCCCTGGCCCCAGTCGCGCAGGACCAGGACCACGAACACGGTCACCACCAGGATCCCGCCCGCGATCATCAGTGCGAGGAACATCTCGGCCTCCTCCGTCGTGACCCTCTCCGATGCCCCGAGCATGCGCGCCGGGGAGCGGCGCCGGGGAGGGGCCTACGTCCCCCCTGCCGGGCCACTGGTCCCGCGCCCGGTCAGAGGGCGGCCGGGCCGCCCTCCAGGAGGGCCGTGAAGCCGGCCTCGTCGAGGATCGGGACGCCGAGCTGCTCGGCCTTGTCGGCCTTGGAGCCGGCGTTGTCGCCGACGACGACGTAGTCGGTCTTCTTCGACACCGACCCGGCCGCCTTGCCGCCGCGGGCCAGGATCGCCTCCTTGGCGGAGTCACGGCTGTAGTCGACCAGGGACCCGGTCACCACGACCGTGAGCCCCTCGAGGGTGCGCGGCACCGACTCGTCGCGCTCGTCCTCCAGGGAGACGCCGGCCGCCTTCCACTTCTCGACGATCTCGACGTGCCAGTCCTCGGCGAACCACTCGATGACGGCCTCGGCGATGGTCGGTCCGACGCCCTCGGCGGCCGCGAGCTGCTCCTCCGTGGCGGCCCGGATCGCGTCCATGGAGCCGAACTCCGAGGCCAGCGCCCGGGCGGCGGTGGGGCCGACGTGGCGGATCGAGAGCGCGACCAGCACCCGCCAGAGCGGCACCTGCTTGGCGCGGGCGAGGTTGTCGAGCAGCCGCTGGCCGTTGGCGCTGAGCTGCGGACCGTCCTCGCCCTTCTTGGGGGCGCGGGTGAACAGCGGCGCCTGCACCAGCGTCGCGGCGTCGAGGTCGAAGACGTCACCCTCGTTGGCGATCACCTGCGCGTCGAGCAGCGCCGCGGCGGCCTCGTAGCCGAGGCCCTCGATGTCGAAGGCGCCGCGGCCGGCGACGTGGAAGACCCGCTCGCGCACCTGGGCCGGGCAGTGCCGGTGGTTGGGGCAGCGCAGGTCCTTGTCGCCCTCCTTCTGCTGGGCCAACGGCGTGCCGCACGCGGGGCACTCGGTGGGCATCACCCACTCCGCGAGCCCCTCGGGGCGCAGCGGCAGCACCGGGCCGAGGATCTCGGGGATGACGTCGCCGGCCTTGCGGAGCACCACGGTGTCGCCGGGGCGCACGTCCTTGCGCTTCACCTCGTGGGCGTTGTGCAAGGTGGCGTTCTCGACGGTCGAGCCGGCGACCTTGGTCGGCTCCATCACGCCGTACGGCGTCACCCGGCCGGTCCGGCCGACGTTGACCCGGATCTCGAGGAGCCGGGCGTTGACCTCCTCGGGCGGGTACTTGAAGGCGATCGCCCAGCGGGGTGCCCGGCTGGTCGAGCCGAGCCGGCGCTGGAGCGTCACGTCGTCGACCTTGATGACGACCCCGTCGATCTCGTAGGGGACGATCGTGTGCCGGTGCTCGCCGGCGTTCTCGACGTACTTCTCCACGTCCGCCAGGGTGGGCAGCACCCGGACCTGGTCGGAGGTCGCCAGGCCCCAGGCGGCGAGCGCCTCGTAGGCGTGCGACTGGGCCTCCGGCTCGAAGCCGCGCCGGGCGCCGATGCCGTGGCAGACCATCCCGAGCGCCCGGCTGGCGGTCACCCGCGGGTCCTTCTGCCGCAGCGACCCGGCGGCGGCGTTGCGGGGGTTGGCGAAGACCGGCTTGCCGGCCTCCGTCATCGCCTCGTTGAGCCGCTCGAAGGACGTCACGGGCAGGAACACCTCGCCCCGGACCTCCAGCAGCTCGGGGACGGGGAACTCGTCGGTGCCGGTCAGCCGGTGCGGGACGCTGTCGATCGTGCGGACGTTCGGGGTGACGTCCTCGCCGGTGGTCCCGTCGCCGCGGGTCAGCGCGCGGACCAGGCGACCGCCCTCGTAGAGCAGGTTGATCGCGAGCCCGTCGACCTTGAGCTCGCACAGCAGCGCCGGGTCGGTCACCCCGTCGCGGGCCAGCCGGGCGTGCCAGGCCGCGAGCTCCTCGAAGGAGAAGGCGTTGTCGAGGCTCTCCATCCGCTGGAGGTGGTCGACCGGGGTGAAGTCGGTGGAGACGGCGCCGCCGACCTTCTGGGTCGGCGAGTCCGGGGTGCGCAGCTCGGGCAGCTCCGCCTCGAGCTCCTCGAGCCGCCGCATCAGCCGGTCGAACTCGGCGTCGTCGATGGTGGGGCTGTCCAGGACGTAGTAGCGCCAGCGCGCGTCCTCGACCTGCTCCGCGATCCGCCGGTGCTCCTCACGCGCGTCCGTCATGGGGCGATTCTGCCCGCAGCCGCCGACAACACCACCGGCGACTGTCGGTGGTCATCGCAAGGATCGGTGGAGAAGAAGATCCGAGAAATATCGGCTTGGGCGGAATGGAGGCGCGCAGTAGCGTGTTGTCGGCGATGAAACGAAACCGTTTCGTTTCATCCGTGTTACGCAGAGGAGGACGGAGCATGTCTCCCGTCGAGCGGCCCCGCGTCGAGGGCGACCGCGAGCTCGAGATCCTGTCGGCGACCCTCGAGGTCCTCGCGGACGTCGGCTACGACCGGCTCACCATGGACGCCGTGGCCGCGCGGGCGAAGGCCTCGAAGGCGACGCTCTACCGCCGCTGGACCAACAAGGTCAGCCTGGTCATCGACGCCCTCCAGCACAGCAAGGGCCCGACCGAGCTCCCCGACACCGGCTCCCTGCGCGGCGACCTGATGGGCGTCTTCTGCGGCCTGGGCGGCCTCGTCGACCCGGACACGGTGGCGATGTTCGCCAGCGTGCTGACCGCGATCGCCCGCGACGCGGACTTCGCCGAGGCCTTCCGCACCGAGGTCGTCGGCCCCAAGATCGCCGTCTCCCAGCAGATCTGGGAGCGGGCCCGCGAGCGCGGTGAGCTGCGCGACGACATCGACCTGTCCCTGCTCGAGCCGGCCCTGGCCGGGATCGTGCTGCACCGGGTCTTCGTCATGGGCGAGGAGCCGACGCCCGACCTGATCACCCGCGTGATCGACCAGATCATCCTGCCGGCGGCGACTCCCTGCGCCGTCGCCCGTCCCCGGACCCACACCCACCAGTAAGGAAGACCCGATGACCGACGTGGCCAACGCCGAGGGCACCAGCTCCGGCACCAAGCAGCACCTGGCATGGGCCCTGGTGCTCATCTCGGTGGCGCAGCTCATGGTGGTGCTCGACGGCACCATCGTGAACATCGCGCTGCCGTTCATCCAGCACGACCTCGACATCGCCCCGGCCAACCTGCGCTGGGTCGTCACCGGCTACGCACTGGCGTTCGGCAGCCTGCTGCTGCTCGGCGGCCGGCTCGGCGACCTCTACGGCCGCCGCAAGATCTTCATGACCGGCCTGATCGTCTTCAGCGTCGCGTCCCTGCTCGGCGGCCTCGCCACCAGCGAGGGCCTGCTGCTCGCGGCCCGGGCGCTCCAGGGCTTCGGTGCCGCGCTGGCGTCCCCGGCCGCCCTGGCCCTGATCACGACCACGTTCCCGGCCGGACCGCTGCGCAACCGCGCCTTCGCCGTCTACGCCGCGATGTCGGGCGTCGGCGCGGCCGTCGGCCTGCTGCTCGGCGGCTGGCTGACCGGTCTCGACAGCATCTTCGGCCTCGACGTCGAGGGCTGGCGGCTCACCCTGCTGATCAACGTGCCGATCGGCATCGTCACCGCGCTGCTCGCCCCGCGCCTGCTGGCCGAGTCCGAGTCGCACCCCGGCCAGCTCGACCTGCCCGGCGCCGTCACCGGCACCCTCGGCCTGCTCGGCATCGTCTACGGCATCAGCCGCGCGGGCACCGACGGCTGGACCGACACCTGGACCGTCGCCAGCCTGGCCGCCGGCCTGCTGCTCCTGGTGAGCTTCCTGCTCATCGAGCGCCGCGTCGAGCACCCGCTGCTCCCGGTGCGGGTCTTCATGAACCGCACCCGGGCGGCCAGCTTCGTGGCGATGTTCTTCGCCCCGGCCGCGATGTTCGCGATGTTCTTCTACCTCAGCCAGTACATCCAGGAGGTCATGGGCTACAGCCCGATCCAGGCCGGCGTCGCTTTCCTGCCGTTCTGCTTCGGCCTGGTCTTCGCGGCCGGCCTGTCCTCGAACCTCATCAACCGGATCGACCCGCGCTACCTCGCCGGGTTCGGCACGCTGCTGGCGGCGGTCGCTCTGTTCGGGTTCTCCCGGATCCCGCACAGCACGACGTTCCCGCCCGCCGACGTCCAGGCCGGCTACTGGACCGACATCCTCCCCTACATCCTGATGATGTCGTTCGGCATGGGGATGACCTTCGTGCCGCTGACCCTCACCGCGGTGCACCACCTGCGCGCCGAGGACTCCGGCATCGGCTCGGGCGTCCTCAACACCATGCAGCAGGTCGGTGGGGCGCTCGGTCTCTCGCTGCTCGCCACCATCGCGACGCAGACGATGACCGACCTCGGCACCGACTTCGCCACCGCGGCCCAGAAGGCGGGGGCGCAGGCCACCGAGGCTCAGCAGACGGTCGCCGCCCACCAGATCTTCACCGCTGGTGCGACCGACGCGTTCCTGCTCGGGGCCGCGCTGATGCTGGTCGCGTCCCTGGTCACCTGGGTCTTCCTCAACGTGAAGCACCAGGAGCTGGCCACCGACGGGCCGGAGGCACCCGTCCACGTCTGCTGAGCCGCGTCGGCTGACGGCCGATCCCGCGCAACGTCATACGCCCTGGCTGCTCCGGCAGCCAGGGCGTATGACGTCGCGGGACCCGAGCGGGGGTGTCCCCGTCAGGTCAGGGCGTCCTCGAGCGCCTTGATGAAGGCGGGCAGGTCGTCCGGGTCGCGGCTGGTGATGAGGTTGCCGTCGACGACGACCTCCTCGTCGGTCCAGGTGCCACCCGCGTTGCGGACGTCGTCGGCGAGGCTGTGGTAGCTGGTGAGGCTGCGGCCGCGGACCAGGCCGGCGGAGACCAGCAACCAGGGGCCGTGGCAGATGGCCGCCAGCGGCCTGCGGTCCTCCATCACCCGGCGCACGATGTCCTGCGCCCGGTGGTCGACCCGGATCCGGTCGGCGTTGACGGTGCCGCCGGGGACGACCAGGGCGTGGATCGCACCGGCGTCGAGGTCGTCGAAGGTGCCGTCCACGTCGATCGTCCCGCTCGGGTCGGTGTCGCCCTGCACCGCCTGGATCGGGTCGGTCGAGGAGGAGTAGATCTTCACGGTCGCGCCCGCTTCGCGCAGCGCGTCACGGGGCTCGACGAGCTCCGGCTCCTCGACGAAGTCGGTCGCGATGATGGCCACGGTCTTGCCGGTCAGGTGGGTCATGGCGGGCCGGTACCCGGCCTCGGCTCCCCCGATTCCTCACCCGGAGAGGTGACCGGCGGCGCTGCTCAGCAGCCCGAGCGCCTGCCGGGCCCAGGCCGGCGAGGCACCGGCGAGCCCGCACGCCGGGGTGAGCACCAGCCGCTGACCCGTCTCCTCCGGGTCGAGCCCGAGCATGTCGAGCCAGCGCAGCGCCGACTCGGTGACCTCGGTGTCGGTCGGCGCGACCGGCGGGTCCGTCGCGGGCAGCACGCCGAGCGCGACCGTCCCGCCCTCCTCGAGGACCTCGGCGAGCGCGTCGTGGTCGGCGGCGCCGAGCTGGGCGAGGTCCACGGAGATCCCCTGCGCGCCGGCGCCCCGCAGCAGGCGGACCGGCAGGCCGGCGGCGCAGCCGTGCACCCAGGGCTCCGCACCCGCTCCGGCGATCGCCTCGAGCGCCCACGCCAGGGCGGCCGACGCCTCCGGGGGGTGCACCGTGCGGTGCCGTCCGAAGCCCGACGCGGTGGGGACCCGGCCCCCGAGGACCGCCGGCAGCACCGGCTCGTCCACCTGCACGACCAGGCGGTCCACGCCCGGGAGCCGGCGTCGCACGTCGGCGACGTGCTCGCGCAGCCCTTCGGCCAGCGCCTGGGCGAGCTCACGGCGGGCGCCGTGGTCGGCGAGCACCTTGTCGCCGCGCGGGCGCTCGACGGTGGCCGCGAGCGTCCAGGGGCCGGCGACCTGGACCTTGAACGTGCCGGTCGCGCCCTGGG
Source organism: Nocardioides sp. (assembly GCF_044226305.1). Taxonomy (GTDB): domain Bacteria; phylum Actinomycetota; class Actinomycetes; order Propionibacteriales; family Nocardioidaceae; genus Nocardioides. Next base: position 111,368 of record NZ_JBGAHF010000006.1, read on the forward strand.
CCCGCTCCTCGAGCGCGTCGAGGTCCTGGGCGAGCAGGCTGCGGGCGCGCCGCTGGTCGACACCCCCACCACCGCCGGTGAGCCGCCAGCCGGCCGGCTGGAGGTCCGCGCCGAGCTCGGCGACCAGCGCCAGGGCGCGCCCGGTCATCTGGGCCGTGGCGCCCCGCGCCGGGAGCTCGGGCAGGTGCGGCAGGCCCTGCTGGTCGGGCGCGAGCTCGCCGAGCACGACGCGCAGCGCCTCGTGGACGTCCTCGCCGGGGAAGGAGCCGACTCCCGTGGCGACGCTCACCGCGTGCTCGCGATGGTCGCCGAGCCGACGACCCGGGTGCCGTCGTAGAGGACCGCCGCCTGGCCGGGCGCGATGCCGTACGCCGGCTCCAGCAGCTCGATCTCGACGGTCTCGCCGACGCGCACCCGCGCCGGCAGCTCCCCGCCGTGCGCGCGCAGCTGGACGGTCCCCTCGAGCAGGTCGGGGACGCTGCCGCACCACCGCGGCCGGACCCCGGTGAGCCGGTCCACGGCGAGCCGCTCCCGCGGGCCCACGGTGACGGTGCCCGAGACCGGCTCGATGTCGAGCACGAAGCGCGGCCGGCCGTCGGGCGCCGGTCGGCCCAGCCGCAGCCCGCGGCGCTGCCCGATCGTGAACGCATAGGTGCCCTCGTGGGCGCCGACGACCTCACCGGACTCGTCGACGACGTCGCCACCGTGGTTCGGCGCCCGGTCGCCGAGCTTCTCGCGCAGCCAGCCCGCGTTGTCGCCGTCGGCGACGAAGCAGATGTCGTGGCTGTCCGGCTTGTCGGCGACCAGCAGGCCCCGCTCGGCGGCCTCCCGGCGCACCTCGGCCTTCGTGGAGCCGCCGAGCGGGAACAGCGAGTGCCGCAGCTGCTCCTGGTCGAGCACGCCGAGGACGTAGGACTGGTCCTTGCCGTGGTCGACCGCGCGGTGCATCTCGACCAGGCCGTCCGCGCCGGTGCGCAGCTGCGCGTAGTGGCCGGTGGCGACGGCGTCGAACCCGAGGCCGAGCGCGCGGTCGAGCACGGCGGCGAACTTGATCTTCTCGTTGCAGCGCAGGCACGGGTTGGGCGTCCGGCCGGCGGCGTACTCGTCGAGGAAGTCCTCGACCACGTCCTCGTGGAAGCGCTCGCTGAGGTCCCAGACGTAGAACGGGATGCCGATCACGTCGGCCGCCCGGCGGGCGTCGTTGGCGTCCTCGATGGTGCAGCAGCCGCGGGCGCCGGAGCGGTACGACGCGGGGTTGCGCGACAGGGCGAGGTGGACGCCCGTGACGTCGTGCCCGGCCTCGGCCGCACGGGCCGCGGCCACGGCGGAGTCGACGCCGCCGGACATGGCGGCGATCACGCGCACGTCAGCGCCTCGCGGCCCGGGCCCGCTCGACGACCGGGCCGATCGCCTCGACGACCGCGTCGACGTCGGCGGGCACCGAGGTGTGGCCGAGGGAGAAGCGCAGCGAGTGCCGCGCGGCCTCCTCGTCGCACCCCATCGCGAGCAGCACGTGCGAGGGCTGCGGCACACCCGCCGAGCAGGCGGACCCGGTCGAGGTCTCGATGCCGCGGGCGTCGAGCAGCATGAGCAGGGAGTCGCCCTCGCAGCCGGGGAAGCCGAGGTGGGCGTTGCCGGGGAGCCGGTGCCGGCCTGCGGGGTCCAGGGCCGCCCCGTGGAGGTGGGCGTCGGGGACGACCTCGAGCACCCGCCGCACGAGGTCGTCACGCAGCGCGGCGACCCGGGTGGCGTGCTCGGCCTGGTGCTTGACCGCGAGCTCCACCGCGGCGGCGAAGCCGGCGACCGCGGGCGTGTCCAGGGTGCCGCTGCGGATGTCGCGCTCCTGGCCGCCGCCGTGCACCAGCGGGCTGACGGACAGCTCGCGCCGGACGACGAGCGCGCCGACGCCGTACGGCCCGCCGAGCTTGTGGCCGGTCAGGGTGAGGGCGTCGACCCCGCAGGCCGCGAAGTCGACCGGGACGTGGCCGACGGCCTGGACGGCGTCGGTGTGGACCGGGATCCCGTGCTCGGCCGCCAGGGCGACGACCTCGTGGATCGGCTGGAGGGTGCCGACCTCATTGTTGGCCCACATCACGGTGACGAGCGCGACGGAGCCGGGGTCGCGGTCGATCGCCGCCCGCAGCGCGGCCACGTGGAGGCGGCCGTCGCGGTCGACGGGCAGCAGCTCGACCTCGGCGCCCCCGGCCTCGGCCAGCCAGTGCAGCGGGTCGAGGACGGCGTGGTGCTCGACCGCGGTGCTCAGGATGCGGGTGCGCCGCGGGTCCGCGGCCCGCCGCGCCCAGTAGACGCCCTTGACAGCGAGGTTGTCGGCCTCGGTGCCGCCGGAGGTGAACACGACCTCCCCCGGCCGGCACCCCAGCGCCTGCGCGATGGTCTCGCGGGACTCCTCGACGACCCGGCGGGCCCGTCGGCCCGAGGCGTGCAGCGAGCTGGCGTTGCCCACGTCGAGCAGGTGCGCCGACATCGCCTCGACCGCCGCCGGCACCATCGGCGTCGTGGCGGCGTGGTCGAGGTAGACGGTCCGGGCCTGCCCTGTCGTCTCGTGGGGAGTCATCGCGCCCTCCAGCCTACTTGCGGGCCACCAGTGCGACGACCGCCCGGTGGTCGCTGCCCGGGACGTCGACGGTGTGCATGCCGATCGCGGCCAGCCGCGGGCCGACCAGCACGTGGTCGATCTGCGCGAGCGGCGGGGTCGGGAGTCCCAGCGACCAGGACCCCTGGGCCGGCCAGGTGGGCTGCCAGCCCTGGTCGGCGAGCTCGCCGACGTCGCGGTAGCCGGCGTCGGCCAGGGCCCGCATCGGCGCGTGGTCGCTGGTCGCGTTCAGGTCGCCGACCACCAGGTCCGGGTGGTCGGCCTCGACCGTGGCGAGCAGCACCGCGTGGTCGGCGCGCCAGTCCTCGGGGACGGTCGGCGCCTGCGGGTGCGTGGCCACGAGCGTGAGGTCGCCGAGCGCCACCACCCAGCCCCCGTGCGTGGTGGCGAGCGCCTCGGCCGGTCCCAGCCGCTCGAGCGCGAAGACCATCGTGCCGTCGCTGTCCGGCTCCGGGGTGCCGACGCGGTGGGGCAGCAGGTCCGCGAGTCCGGCGGCGTCCATCTCCGCCAGGTCCGCGGCGGTGATCTCCTCGACCACGAGGACGTCGGCCCGCTCGCTCTCGGCGAGGCGGACGAGTGCGGTCGCGTCGCCGGCCCCGTGGGCGATGTTGGAGGTCATCACCACCATCGGCTCGGCCCCGGCCGCCGGGGGCGGGTTCGCGCCGCTGACCTGGGGCGCGAACCACCAGCAGTGGACGAGCAGGCCGGCCAGGGCGACCGCGGCCAGTGCCCACGTCCACCAGCGCCGCACCACGACCAGCCGGACGGCCAGCAGCAGCACCACGAGGCCGTACAGCACGACCCCGACGGGGGTGAACCCCTCCACCAGCAGCCAGAAGGACCGCTGCGGCTCCACGGCCCGGGCGAAGGTGACCCCGAGCGCCGGGACCAGGAGGACGGCGACGGCGACCCAGAACACGACCGCCCCCACGCGCACGCACCGAACCTACCGGCTCTCCCCAGGTCCGGCCCGGTGTCGGCAGACCCACCTAGGGTTCGGGCATGACGACCGGACTCCTCCGCCGGGCCGTGCTGGGCGCGGTCGGCGTCGTGCTCGCCGCGGCGACCGGCTGCTCCTCCGACGACGCCTCGCCCCCGGAGGCCCAGCCGCCGGCGTCCGCGTCCCCCTCGTCCGCCGCACCCTCGCCGGCCGTGGACGACCGGGGCTTCCCGATGCCGACCCGTCCCCGGTGCGCCGACGACGCGGGCGGGGAGTACGTCACCACCACCACCAGCGCCGGCAACGGCGTCGGCATGCTGCTGATCGGCAGCGGCACGGCCGGGGTCGTGCTCGCACCGGAGGACGACGGCGACGTCTGCCAGTGGCTGCCGTACGCCGAGGAGCTGGCGACCAGCCACCGCGTCGCCGTCCTCGACCGCTGGGCCGACCCCCGGGCCGAGCTGCCCGCCCTCGCCGCCCACGCGCTCCGCGAGGCGGGCGCGCGCGAGGTGGTGTTCGGTGGCGCGTCCTTCGGAGGTGCGACGGTCATGTCCGAGGCGCACCGGCTCCGGCCCGCGCCGGCCGGCGTGTTCTCCCTCGGGGGCGAGCTCACGCTGCCCGGTCTCGACTTCCGCCCGGGGATCGCCCGGTGGCACGGTCCCCTCCTCCAGCTCGGCAGCCACAGGGACCACTTCTTCGACGCCGCCGACGCCCGCCGGCTTCAGGCGCTGCACCCCGGCGACGAGACCGTCGTGGTGCTCCCGGGACGCACCCACGGGGTCGCCCTGCTGCGCGGAGCCGACGGCGATCGGGTCCGTGCCGCGATCGACGACTTCCTCGACCAGGTGCTCGACTGAGCGGTCGCGCTCAGCCGGTCAGAGCAGCACCAGGTCGTCGCGGTGGACGACCTCGCGCTCGTACTCCGCCCCCAGCTCGCGCTTGAGGTCGTGCGAGGAGCGGCCGAGCAGGGCCGGGAGCTCGGCGGCGTCGAAGTTCACCAGCCCGCGGGCGACCGGGGTGCCGTCCGGGCCGGCGAGGTCGACCGGTTCACCGGCGAGGAAGGTGCCCTGGACGCCGGTGATGCCGGCGGCCAGCAGGGAGGCGCGCCGCTCGACGACGGCGCGCACCGCGCCCGCGTCCAGCACCAGCGTGCCCTGCGGCTCGGTGGCGTGGGCCAGCCACAGCAGCCGGGTCGGGCGACGCCGGCCGGTGGTGTGGAAGAGGGTGCCGACCGGTTCGCCGGCCAGCGCCGGGCCGGTCTTCTCGGCGGAGGTGAGCACGACGGGGATCCCGGCGCCGGTGGCGATCCGGGCGGCGTCCACCTTCGTCTGCATGCCGCCGGTGCCGAGGCCGGCCGCCCCGGTCCTGCCGATCCGCACGTCACCGAGGTCGTCGACCGACAGCACGTCGCGGAGCAGCGAGCTGTCCGGACGCGACGGGTCGGCGTCGTAGAGGCCGTCGACGTCGGAGAGCAGCACCAGCAGGTCGGCGTGCACCAGGTGGGCGACCAGCGCGGCCAGCCGGTCGTTGTCGCCGAACCGGATCTCGCTGGTGGCGACGGTGTCGTTCTCGTTGACGATCGGCAGGACGCCGAGGTCGAGCAGCTTGGCGAAGGTCTGGTAGGCGTTGCGGTAGTGGGAGCGCCGGGTCACGTCGTCGACCGTGAGCAGCACCTGCCCGGCGATCACGCCGTGCCGGGCCAGCTCCTCGGTGTAGCGGTGCACCAGCAGCCCCTGGCCGACCGAGGCCGCCGCCTGCTGCGCGGCGAGCCCGCGCGGCCGCCGCTTCAGCCCGAGCGGCGCCAGGCCGGCCGCGATCGCACCCGAGGAGACCAGCACGACCTCGACCCCGGCCGCACGGCGGGCCGCGAGGACGTCGACCAGGTCCTGCACCCGGGCCGGGTCGATCCCCCCGGCCGCGGTCGTGAGCGAGGAGGAGCCGACCTTGACGACGACCCGCCTCGCCCCGGTCACCTCGGCGCGCATGCTCATCCCGTGCTCACTCTCCGGGGTCGTCCTCGGACCAGTCGGGGTCGTCGGCGCTGCCGATCTCGTACGACGTCGGCCCCTGCCGCTCGGGCTTGTCGAGCCGCCGCGCGACGTCGGCGCGGGTCTCCCCCTCGGCACGCTCGTCCATCAGCTCGTCGATCGCGCGGCGCCGGCGGGCCGCGGGGCGGGAGTCGTCGAAGCGCTGGTCCTCGCCGCGCCGACCGAGCATCTCGGCGCCTGCGTCGATGCCGGGCTTGAAGTCGAAGACGACTGCGTTGTCGGGGTGGCCGATCAGGACCGCGTCGCCCTCCTCCGCGCCGAGCTCGACCAGCCGGGTCTCCACGCCGAGCCGGTTGAGCCGGTCGGCGAGGAAGCCGACGGCCTCGTCGTTGCTGAAGTCGGTCTGCCGCACCCAGCGCTCCGGCTTCTCGCCGCGCACCCGCCAGCCGTCGCCGGTGAGCTTGACGGTGAACTCGTCGCTGCCGTCGGCCGACGGCGGGCGCAGCACGATCCGGGTCGCCTCGACCGTCGGCTTCGCGCGCCGGGCCGCGTCGACGATCCCGGCCATCGCGAAGGTCAGCTCGCGCAGCCCCTCACCCGACGCGGCGGACACCTCGAAGACGCGCAGCCCCCGACCGCGCAGCTCGTCGACGACGAAGGACGCGATGTCGCGCCCGTCGGGGACGTCGATCTTGTTGAGCGCCACCAGGCGCGGACGGTCCTCGAGGCCGCCGTACCGCGACAGCTCACGCTCGATCACGTCGAGGTCGTCGACCGGGTTGCGGCCGGGCTCGATGCTCGCGGTGTCGATGACGTGCACGATCGCCGCACAGCGCTCGATGTGGCGCAGGAAGTCGTGGCCGAGCCCGCGACCCTCGCTGGCACCCTCGATCAGCCCCGGGACGTCGGCGACCGTGAACGTCGTGTCGCCGGCCGTCACCACCCCGAGGTTCGGCACCAGGGTGGTGAACGGGTAGTCGGCGATCTTGGGCCGGGCCCGGGAGATCGCCGCGATCAGGCTGGACTTCCCGGCGCTCGGGAAGCCGACCAGGCCGACGTCGGCGACCACCTTGAGCTCGAGCACGATCTCGAGCTCGTCGCCCGGCTCGCCGAGCAGCGCGAAGCCCGGCGCCTTCCGCTTGGAGGAGGCCAGCGCGGCGTTGCCCAGGCCGCCGCGGCCGCCCTGGGCGACGACCAGCTCGGTGCCCGGGCCGACCAGGTCGGCGAGCACGTTGCCCTTCGGGTCGGTGACCAGGGTGCCGTCGGGCACCGGGAGCACCAGGTCGGAGCCGTGCGCGCCGTTGCGGTGCGCGCCCGCGCCGTGGCCGCCGTGCTCGGCACGACGCTTCGGGCTGTGGTGGTAGTCCAGCAGCGTGGTGACGTCGGGGTCGACGCGCAGGATCACCGAGCCGCCCGGGCCGCCGTTGCCACCGTCGGGGCCGCCGAGCGGCTTGAACTTCTCGCGGTGCACCGAGGCCACACCGTTGCCGCCACGCCCGGCGCTGACGTGCAGCGTCACCCGGTCGACGAAGGTCGGGACTGCCATCGGTACTCCTGAGAAATGCCGCGAGGGCGTCCCGAGTCAGGACGCCCTCGCAGAGCTACGAGATAAGGGTGGGTGAGCGCCAGGTCACTCGCCCGGGACGATGTTCACGACGCGGCGCCCGCGCCGGGTGCCGAACTCGACCGCACCGCCGACCAGCGCGAAGAGCGTGTCGTCACCGCCGCGGCCGACGCCGCTGCCCGGGTGGAAGTGGGTCCCCCGCTGGCGGACGATGATCTCGCCGGCGTTGACGACCTGGCCGCCGTAGCGCTTGACGCCCAGCCGCTGCGAGTTGGAGTCGCGGCCGTTCTTGGTGGACGCGGCGCCCTTCTTGTGTGCCATCTCTTCAGTCCTTCGAGGGAGTCGGTGGGGCGATCAGGCGTTGATCGCGGTGACCTTGACCTGGGTGTACTTCTGGCGGTGACCCTGGCGCTTCTTGTAGCCGGTCTTGTTCTTGTACTTCTGGATGATGATCTTGGGGCCCTTGGTGGCACCGAGGACCTCGGCGGTCACGGAGGCCTTGCCGAGCTTCGCGGCGTCGGAGGTGACCTGCTCACCGTCGACGACGAGGACCACGGGGAGGGTCACCGACTCGCCGACCCCGGTCGTGATCTTGTCGATCTCGATGACGTCGCCCACGGCAACCTTCTGCTGGGTGGCGCCTGCGCGCACGATCGCGTACACCGCGGTCTCCTTCGTCGGGTCCAAGCTGGGTTCGGGTCTGGCGCGCCAGGCTCTCGGCGCCGCACAGGAGGGCGCGCTACCGAGCGCGCACCGAGGGTCAATACTACGGATCGGGCACCGATCGGGCAAAACGTCGTCCGTGGACCCCGAGCCGCGGTGCTACCGGCCGGCGGCTACCAGCTCGTCGCCGAGCGCCGTCCTCCAGTAGAGCACCTCCCGGCCGGATCGTCGACGCAGCACCGCGCCGGCGTCGCGGAGCACCCGCAGGTGGTTGCCGACCGCCCCCAGCGGCAGCCCGGTCAGCGCGGCCAGCTGGGTCGTGGAGTGCGGCTCGTCGAGCAGCTCGAGGACCCGGGCCCGGTTGGCGCCGACCAGCCGGGCCAGCCCGCCGGCGGCGGCCCGGTCGGCCGGAGCCTGCGCCCCGGTGACCGGGTAGACGACCGCGAACCGGTCCGGCAGGTCCCAGCAGACCCACTGGCCGTTGCTGTGCACCGGGACGAAGGACAGCTCCCGCGCCCCGGACAGGTCGCGGGTCGGCAGGTCGTAGGAGTTGATCTGCAGGTGGCCGCCGCCCCGCCACTCCATCCGCCGGCCGAGCGTCGGGACGACGCCGGCCCAGCCCTGGGTGGCGAGCCGGTTGGTCCGGGCCACGACGTCGGCCTGGAGGACCCGGCGCCGCCGCGGCCAGTCCGCGGCGACCGTGGCCGTCCACACCCAGGTCAGCAGGTCGGCCACGGCCTCGCGCAGCCCGGGCCGCTCGAGGGCCGGCGGGAGCGGTCCCGGGCGCAGGCCGAGGATCTCCGCGCGCATCCGCGCGTCGTCCCAGGTCCGCAGCTGGGCGAGCTCGTCCTCGAACCCGGCGCCCTCCCCGAGCGGCGGCAGGGTCAGGAAGTCCGCCATCCACCCCGCCCGGCCGCCCTGGCGCGGTCGCCACAGGCTGCCCGCGAGCGCAGCGCGGACCGGGTCGGCGGCCAGCATCTCGGCGTACGCCTCGCGGTGGCTGGCATGGAAGGAGCGCTGCCACGGCGCGCCGAGGGGGGTCGGCGCGTCCAGCAGGGTCATCGCCGCCACGGTCTCGTTGAGCGGCGAGAGCCGGAACCCGCTCCGCGCGAGCAGGTCCGCCGGCACCAGCCAGGTCCCCATGTTTCGCCTCCTCGCGAATCATTGTCGCAGCCCGACCGGTCGTCCGCAGACTGCAGCCGTGCCGACCTACCGCGAGCTGTTCGCCATCCGGGAGTTCCGGGTCCTGTTCCTCAACCGGTGCGTGGTCATGGTCTCGGTCGCGGCGTCGGGCCTGGCACTGGGGACGATCACCTACGAGGCCACCGGGTCGCCGGTCCTGACGGCGCTCGCCATGTTCGGCGGCCCGCTCGTCTCCCTCGTCGCGTCACAGCTGCTGCTGGCGAGCTCGGACACCGTGCGGCCACAGACGGCGCTGATGCTGCAGATGCTGGCGCCGCTGGTGGCCAACAGCCTCCAGGCCGTGCCGGGCGTGCCGTGGCAGGCCCGGTTCGCGCTGCTCGCGATCCCGTACGTCGTCAACGCGATGTTCTCCGGCACCCAGTGGGTCGTCGTCCGCGAGATCGTGCCCGAGGGGTCCTACGTGCTCGCCCGCTCGACGTTCAACCTGGCCGTCGGCGGCATGCAGGTCGTCGGCTACGGGCTCGGCGGGGTCGCCCTGCTGTGGCTCTCGGCCCGCGACCTCTTCCTGGTCGCCGCCATGGCCGACGCCGTGTGCCTGCTGAACCTGCGGCTCGGGCTCGCCGACCGGCCGGCCCGCGGCCGCTCCGGGGGCGGCAACGTCGTGCGCCGCACCGCCGCGGTCAACCGGGTGCTGCTCGGCTCGCGCACCACCCGGGCGCTCTACGTCGCGATGTGGGTGCCCAACGGGCTGGTCGTCGGGGCCGAGGCGCTGTTCGTGCCCTACGGGCACGGCTCCGTGGCCGGCTACCTCTTCGCCGCCGCGGCCGCCGGGATGATGCTCGGCGACCTGGTCGTGGGCCGGTTCGTGTCCCCCGCGCGCCGGGACGCGCTCATCGGACCGCTGCGGCTCACGCTGGCGGCGCCGTACCTCCTGCTGCTGCTGTCACCACCGGCCACCGTGACGGTCGCCGTGGCGTTCGTGGCGTCGGTGGGGTACGCCGCCGGCCTGCCGCTCCAGGAGCGGCTCTTCCAGCACACCGACCCCGCGGTCCAGGGGCAGGCGATGGGGCTCTACGGCACCGGCCTGATGGTCTGGCAGGCGATCGGCGCGCTGCTCGGCGGCCTGGCGGCCACGGTCGTCTCCCCCGCTCATGCGATGGGCGTCGTGGCCGTGGCGTCGGTGCTGGTCACCGTGGTGAACACCCCGGGGCTGCGCCGGTCCGCACCGGCGCAGCCCACGGTGGTCAGCGCTTCCGGGAGCCCTTCTTCTTGACCGGGACGTGCTCGACGTTGGGGCTCTCCCCGTCGAGGGTCTCGGCCTCCGGACCGGAGCCGGCGGGGCCACCGGCGTCGGTCTCGGCGGTGCCGGGCTCGACCGCCCCGTGCGCGGGCGGCGAACCGACGCTGCCGATCGAGCCGGACGGCGCCACGGCCTGCGCCGCGGGCTGGTCCACCGGCGGGCCGGCGGGGCGGCTGGCGCTGCGGCGCCGGGTCCGCGTGACGACCTTCGGCGGCTCGGGCTCAGCGACCTCGGCCGCGGGCTCCGGCGTCGGGGACGCCACCGGGTCCGGGGTCGGCTCGGGGGTCGGCTCGGGGGCCGCCGCGGGAGCCGGGTCCTGGTGCGCGACCGGCGTCGGCTCACCGGCAGGCCTGCTGGCGCTGCGGCGCCGGGTCCGGGTGGTGACCTTCGGCTGCTCGGGCTCGACGGCCGCGGGAGCCTCGACCGCGGCCGGCTCGGGGGTCTCGACCGTGGTCGGCTCGGTCCCGGCCTCGGGAGCGCGCGCCGCCTCGTCGGCCGGCGCCTCGGCCGGGGACTCAGCCGGGGACTCGGCCGGGGACTCGGCCGCGGTCTCCGGGCGCGGGGCCATCGCGGCGAGGTCCTTGGGCGACGGCGGGGCCGGCGGCGTCCTCGGCTGCTCCTGCTCCTTGGCACCACCCTCACCCCCGCGACCGCGACGGCCGCCGCGGCGACCGCTGCTGCCGCCCCCGCGGCGGGACTCGTCGTCGCCGCGCTTGGGCTCGACCGGTTGCTCGGAGATGACCACGCCGCGGCCCTGGCAGTGCTCGCAGTTCTCGCTGAACGACTCCAGCAGGCCGGTGCCGATCCGCTTGCGGGTCATCTGCACCAGGCCCAGCGAGGTGACCTCGGCGACCTGGTGGCGGGTGCGGTCCCGGCCGAGGCACTCGACGAGACGGCGCAGGACCAGGTCCCGGTTGGACTCGAGCACCATGTCGATGAAGTCGACGACGATGATGCCGCCGATGTCGCGCAGCCGGAGCTGGCGCACGATCTCCTCGGCCGCCTCGAGGTTGTTCTTGGTGACGGTCTCCTCGAGGTTGCCGCCGGAGCCGGTGAACTTGCCGGTGTTGACGTCGACGACCGTCATCGCCTCGGTGCGGTCGATGATCAGCGAGCCGCCCGAGGGCAGCCAGACCTTGCGGTCCAGGCCCTTGGCGATCTGCTCGTCGATGCGGTACTCGGCGAAGACGTCGGCCTTGCCGCGGGCGCCGTCGGCCCCGGGGTCGTAGCGCTCGAGCCGCGGCTCGAGGTCGGGCGCGACGTGCTGCACGTAGCTCTGCACGGTGTCCCACGCGTCGTCGCCCTGGATCACGAGCTTGCTGAAGTCCTCGGTGAAGAGGTCGCGGACCACCTTGAGGGTCAGGTCCGGCTCGCCGTAGAGCAGCTGCGGGGCGCTGCCCTTGGCCTTGCCCTCGATGTCCTCCCAGCGCGCCTTGAGCCGCTCGACGTCGCGGGTCAGCTCGTCCTCGCTGGCACCCTCGGCCGCGGTGCGCACGATGACGCCGGCGGTGTCCGGGACGATCTCCTTGAGCAGGGTCTTGAGGCGGTTGCGCTCGGTGTCGGGCAGCTTGCGGGAGATGCCGCTCGTCGTGCCGTCCGGGACGTAGACGAGGAACCGGCCCGCGAGGCTGATCTGGCTGGTGAGCCGGGCGCCCTTGTGGCCGATCGGGTCCTTGGTGACCTGGACCAGGACCGTCTGGCCCGACGAGAGCACGGACTCGATCTTGCGCGGCTGACCGTCCTTGTGACCGAGCGCCGACCAGTTGACCTCGCCGGCGTACAGGACCGCGTTGCGGCCCTTGCCGATGTCGATGAACGCGGCCTCCATCGAAGGCAGCACGTTCTGGACCCGGCCGAGGTAGACGTTGCCGATGAGGGAGGTCTGCGACTCGCGGGCGACGTAGTGCTCGACGAGGACCTTGTCCTCCAGCACGCCGATCTGGGTGAGGTCGTCGCGCTGGCGGATCACCATCACCCGGTCGACGGACTCCCGGCGGGCCAGGAACTCGGCCTCGCTGACGATGGGCGCACGACGCCGGCCGGCCTCCCGGCCCTCCCGGCGGCGCTGCTTCTTGGCCTCGAGGCGGGTGGAACCCGCGACGGCCGTGATCTCGTCCTCCGCCGACCGGCGGCTGCGGACCCGGGTGACGGTGTTGTCGGGGTCGTCCCCGCCCTCGCCGCCGTCCTCGCCCGACCGGCGCCGGCGCCGGCGGCGGCGCGAGGTGCCGCCCTCGCCGGTGCTGTCGTCCGCGGCGGCCGCGTCCTCGGTGGCCTCGGCGCCCGCGGTCTCGTCGCCGTCGGCGCTCTCGGCGGCGGTCTCGCCCGAGCCGGAGTCGCTCGAGTCGCCCGACTTCCGGCGGCGTCGACCGCCGCGGCGCCGGCGGCGCCGGGCACCGCCCTCGCCGCCCTCGCCACCTTCTGAGCCCTCGGAGCCCTCGGCGCTCTCGGCCGCGGGAGCCTCCTCCGCCTCGTCGGCCTCCGGGGCCGCGGCCTGGTCGTCCTGGGCGGGCTCCGGGGCGGCCTTCTTCTTCGTCGTCGACTTCTTCGCGGCGCTCTTCTTGGCCGTGGTCTTCTTCGCGGCGGCCTTCGTGGCCGGCTTCTCTGCCTCGGCGTCCGCGGCCGGCTCGTCGGTGACCGGCGCGGTCTCCCCGGCGGGCGACTCGGCGGGCTCCGTTGTCTTGCGGATCCGGCGGCGCGTGGTCGTGGTGACCGTCGGCGGCTGGAACAGCACCGCCGGCGCACCGGCCGGGGCGTCCTCGGCCAGCGGATCGCCGTGCGGCGCCTCGACGGCGGCCTCGGCGGGCTGGGGCTCCGCCGCGGCGGCCTTCTTCGTGGTCCGCTTCGCGGGCGCCTTCCGGGCCGCCTTCTTCGCGACCGGGGCCGCCTCGGGCTCGCCGGCGGCCGGCTCCACGGCCGGCTCCACGGCCGGCTCCACGGCCGGCTCCACGGCCGGCTCCACGGCCGGCTCCACGGCCGGCTCCACGGCCGGCTCCACGGTCTCCGCGGCGGGGGTGGCGGCGGCCTTCTTCGTGGTCCGCTTCGCCGGCGCCTTCTTGGCGGCGGTCTTCTTGGCGGGCGCCTTCTTGGCGGCCGCCTTCTTCGCCGGCTTGCCGGCGGGGGCGTCGGCGGCGGGAGCCGCCTCGGCCGTGGTCTCGTCCGCTTCGGCGCGGAGGTCGTCGTCGGCCATGTGCTGCACTCCTAGCGCCCGGGCGGGTACGCCGCGAGCGGTCCGACGTCGTCCGCCCGGGAACTCAGGACGGGCGACGCAAAGCCTTCGGGTGGCGGCGACATCCTCCGCACTGCGTCACCAGCTGCTCGGGTACCACCTGCCGCGGTCGCCGGCCCCTCAGGCGTCTTGCCTGTGGCGGGTCGCTGTCACCGACCTGCCGGGCCGCGTCGCGGTCTGGCGGCGAACGTGCCGTCCGGTGTGCCGACCTCCAGGTGGTGCTGAGGGAGCCGGCGAGAACGTCGTCGGGTCGTTCCGAGCGGGGTGCCCGGGCCGACCACGGCGAGTATCGCACACCGACCACCGGCGTCGGTCATCGCGACACCCGGGTCAGTCGCCGACCCGGAGCGGGTCCCCCACCTGCCCGGACGCCTCGTCGAGCGGTCCCTGGGCCAGCCGGGTGAGGAGCGGAGCGCCGGCGGTGGTCAGACCGCCGGAGGCGGCCAGCCCCGCGAGCACGTCGTCGGGACGCACCGCGGGCTCGAGGTGACGGAGCACCAGGTCCAACCGGCTGCCCCCGTCGCGGGCCGCCACGGCGAGCCGCACGACGGCCGCGCGGCAGTCGAACTCGCGCAGCCCCTTCTTCGTCATCCGCTGCACGGTGACGGTGTCGGCGGCGAGGAAGGCGGCGACCGCCGCGGTCGCCACGTCGGGGGCCGCGTCCAGGTCGATCAGCCAGTGGCTGGCCTCGAGCCGGTCCGCCAGGGAGCCACCGGGCGACTCGACGACCTCGAGCACGTCGAGGCCGTCGGGCAGCGCCTCCTCCAGCAGGCCGCGGACCTCGTCGAGGTCGACGACCTCGGCGAGCCCGATCTCGAGGTACTCGGCCTCGCTGGCCGACCCGGTCGGCGAGGCCCCGGCGTACGAGATCCGGGGGTGGGGGTTGAACCCCGACGAGTAGGCCATCGGGATCCGGGCCCGGAAGACCGCCCGCTCGAAGGCCCGGCTGAAGTCGCGGTGGCTGGTGAAGCGGAGCCGGCCGCGCTTCGCGTAGCGGATCCGGAGCCGCTGGACGGGGGGAGCCTGCTGCTCGGGCTGGTCACGCACCGGGCCAGGCTACGTCCCGAGGTGCCCCGGGACTCAGTCGCCGATCGCCTGCTTCATCGCGAGCGACGGGTAGACGGTGCTGACCCGGTGGCCGCCGAGCCAGGCCGACAGGCGGCCGGCCTCCGCCTCGAGCGCGGCGCGCCCCTCGGTCCCGACGTCCTCGAGGAGCTCGACCACGACCACGCCGTCCGGGTCCTGGACCCAGCAGCCCACCACCCGGCCGTCCCACCACGCGGTGGTGCCCGCGTTGCCGTTGCGGTCGAACAGCATCGGCGCGTGCGGGCCGAGGTGGAAGCCACGCTCCTTCCAGCCCATCACCGTCGGGTCGAGCACCGGCAGCAGCGCCGCCCACGGCTCGACCTCGGGCTCCGGGCCGTCGAGCAGGGGGTCGTCAGGCAGCACCCAGCCGGCCCGGCCGCCGTCGAGCGGGACCTCGACCGCGCCGAGGTCGGCGAGGGCGTGCCGGACCGCGCCCGCGGTCGACCCGAGCCACCACTGCAGGTCGGCCGCGGAGCCCGGGCCGAAGGTGCCCAGCCACCGGCGCACCAGCTCGGCGTACCCCTCCCGCTCCTCGGCAGGCTCCGGCACCTCGCCCAGCCAGCTCTCCATCGCCGTCCACCTCGGGCGGGCGGTGCGCCAGTGGCCGCTGTTGCGACCGCGCACGATCTTGGCCTCGACGCCGAGCTGGGTGAGGACCCGTGGCGCGATCGGGAAGACGCCTCCGTAGGACTTGCCGGGCGAGATCTCGATCCGGCCGGCCAGCTCGGGCACCTGCTCGCGCAGCTCCTGGGCCGACAGCTCGCTGCCGTCGGCGAGGCGCTCCAGCACCGCCGCGCACGCGGCGTCCACCCAGGCCGCCCCGTCCTCGGCGATGCCGCCGGCGACGACGTCCTTGGCCAGGCGGGTCCGCTGCGCCCGGGCGACCCGGGCGGAGGCGCTCCCCCACGCAGCGGGCAGCAGGTCGCGCGGGAAGACGAACAGCGTGCGGCGCATCGCCAGCTGCTTGACCAGGCTGCGGTCGTCGTAGAGGGCCCGGTCGACGTCGTCGACCGTCACCTCGTCCACGCGCGCCCAGAGCGAGAGGTAGACCGACGGCGCCTCGGTCGCGTGCAGCACGGTCATCGCGCGGGTCGCCGCGACGGCGTCGGCCGCACGGTGCCCGGGCGCGAGCGCGTGCCGGCGGGCCAGCCGGTGCCGTCTCTCGACGTCGGTGACGTGGCGCACGCGGACATCCTGCCCGAGGGTGCCGACACCACGAGGGCGACGACCCCCCTGACACGATGGACCGGGTGAGCACCTCGGTACGCCGCGCCACGGTCCTGGTCCTGGCCGGGATCGTCCTGCTGTCGTTCAACCTGCGTCCCGCGGCGGTGAGCGTGGGCCCGGTGCTCGCGGAGGTCCGCGGCACCTTCGGCATGTCGGGCCCCGTGGCCGGCCTGCTCACCTCGCTGCCCGTCGTCGCGTTCGCGGTCTTCGGCGCGCTGGCACCCGCTGCCGCGCGCCGGGTCGGCGTGCACCGGGTGACGCTGCTGGCGATCCTGGCCGCGGTCGCCGGCCTGGTGGGACGGGCGACGACGAGCAGCGAGGCCCTCTTCCTGGTGCTCTCGCTGCTGGCTCTCGGCGGGATGGCGATGGCGAACGTGCTGCTGCCCTCCCTGGTCAAGCTGCACTTCCCGGACCGGATCGGCCAGGTCACCGCGATCTACACCACCGCGCTTCGGTCGGGCTGACAGCGGCGCTGGTGCTGACCGTCCCGGTCTCGGAGGTCGCCGGCGGCTGGCGGTGGGGCCTGGGCGGGTGGGCGGCGCTCGCCGTCCTGGCGGCGGTGCCGTGGGTCGCGCTGGTCGCGCACGACCGGCACCTGGACCAGACGCCGCAGACGATCACCTTCCGGCAGGTCGCCCGGACCCGCCTGGGCCAGGCGATGGCGCTCTTCTTCGGGCTCCAGTCGCTCCAGGCCTACGCGATCTTCGGTTGGTTCGCCCAGCTGTGGCGCGACAGCGGCTACTCCCCGACCGTGGCCGGGGTGCTCGCCGGCGTCCTCGCCGCCGCGGCGATCCCGCTGTCGCTCTGGCTGCCCAACGTGCTCGCCCGGAGTGCCGACCCGCGCCGGGTGCTGTTCGCGGTGATCCTCGCCTACCCGGTCGGGTACGTCGGCCTGATGATCGCACCGCACTCGCTGGCGATCGCGTGGGCGCTGGTGGTGGGTGCGGCCACCGCGACCTTCCCGCTGATCCTCACCCTCATCGGGCTGCGCGCCCGCACCCCGGAGGGCACCGCCTCGCTCTCGGCCTTCACCCAGTCGACCGGGTACCTGATCGCGGCGGCCGGCCCGTTCCTCGTCGGCGTCGTCCACGACGCGACCGGCGGGTGGACGTGGCCGCTGGTGCTCCTCACCGCGCTCGCGCTCCCGCTGCTGCCGCTCGCGGCGTACGTGTCCCGGCCGGTGCTGCTGGAGGACCAGCTGGACCTGCGTCAGGAGCGCTCGACGGGCAGCGTGCGCTCGGGCGGCTCGTAGGAGGCCCGGCTCCCCGTCAGACCACGGACAGCGGGAGCAGCTGCTGGCCGGTGGGACCGACCTGGATCTCCGTGCCCATCTCGGGGCACACCCCGCAGTCGTAGCAGGGGGTCCAGCGGCAGTCCTCGACCTCGACGTCCGCGCTGCCGTCGGCGACCGCGAGCGCGTCCTCCCAGTCGGCCCAGAGCCAGTCCCGGTCGAGCCCGGAGTCGAGGTGGTCCCAGGGCAGCACCTCGTCGTAGTCGCGCTCACGGGTGGTGTACCAGGCCAGGTCGACACCGGTCCCGGCCAGACCCTTCTCGGCGCAGGCGACCCAGCGGTCGTAGGAGAAGTGCTCGCTCCACCCGTCGAAGCGGCCGCCGTCGCGCCAGACCTCCTCGATCACGCGGCCGACGCGGCGGTCGCCCCGCGACAGCAGTCCCTCGATCGTGCCGGGCTTGCCGTCGTGGTAGCGGAACCCGATCGCCCGCCCGTAGCGCTTGTCGTCGCGGACGGTCTCCCGGAGCTTGCGCAGCCGCTCGTCGGTCGTCTCGTGGTCGAGCTGGGCGGCCCACTGGAAGGGCGTGTGCGGCTTCGGTACGAACCCGCCGATCGAGACGGTGCACCGGATGTCGTTGCGCCCGGAGACCTCGCGGCCCTTGGCGATCACCTGCTTGGCGAGGTCGGCGATGGCCAGCACGTCCTCGTCGGTCTCCGTGGGGAGGCCGCACATGAAGTAGAGCTTCACCTGGCGCCAGCCGTGCGAGTACGCCGTCGCCACGGTGCGGATCAGGTCCTCCTCGGTGACCATCTTGTTGATCACCTTCCGCATCCGCTCGCTGCCACCCTCGGGCGCGAACGTGAGGCCGGAGCGCCGGCCGTTGCGGGAGAACTCGTTGGCGAGGGTGATGTTGAAGGCGTCGACGCGGGTCGAGGGCAGCGACAGCGAGACGTTCGAGCCCTCGTAGCGGTCGGCCAGCCCGGTCGCGATCTCGCCGATCTCGGTGTGGTCGGCACTGGAGAGCGAGAGCAGCCCGACCTCCTCGAAGCCGGTCTTCCGGATCCCGTTCTCGACCATGTCGCCCACGGTGCGGATGGACCGCTCGCGCACCGGGCGGGTGATCATCCCGGCCTGGCAGAACCGGCAGCCGCGGGTGCAGCCGCGGAAGATCTCGACCGAGAACCGCTCGTGCACGGTCTCCGCCAGCGGCACCAGCGGCTTGGCCGGGTACGGCCAGCCGTCGAGGTCCATGAGGGTGTGCTTGCGGACCCGGAACGGGATGCCCGGCCGGTTGGGCACGACCGCCTCGATCGAGCCGTCCTCGGCGTACGCGACGTCGTAGAAGCGTGGCACGTAGACGCCGCCGCTGACGGCCAGCCGGCGCAGCAGCTCGTCACGACCGCCCGGTCGACCCTCGCCCTTCCACTCGCGCACCACCTCGGAGATCGCGAGCACGACCTCCTCGCCGTCACCGAGCACCGCGGCGTCGAGGAAGTCGGCGACCGGCTCGGGGTTGAAGGCCGCGTGCCCGCCCGCCAGGACGATCGGGTCGTCGTCGGTGCGGTCGGCCGCGTGCAGCGGGATGCCCGCGAGGTCGAGGGCGTTGAGGAGGTTCGTGTAGCCGAGCTCGGTGGAGAAGCTGATGCCGAACACGTCGAAGGCACGCACCGGGCGGTGGGCGTCGACGGTGAACTGCGGCACCCCCTCCTCGCGCATGACCTGCTCCATGTCGGGCCACACCGCGTAGGTGCGCTCGGCGATGATCCAGTCCCGCTCGTTGAGCACCTCGTAGAGGATCTGCACGCCCTGGTTCGGCAGCCCGACCTCGTAGGCGTCGGGGTACATCAGCGCCCACCGCACGGTCTCGCCCTCCGGGGCGCAGCTCCAGTCCTTCACCGTCGAGTTGAGCTCGCCGCCGACGTACTGGATCGGCTTGGAGACCGACAGCAGACGGGGCTCGAGCCGGGGGAACACCGACTCCGGGGCGCTCACGGGCGCGGACATCTGGCTACCTCACACGGTGCGTCGGGGGCGGGACGGTCGGAACGACCCAGGGTACGTCGGGGGGCGGCCCGGCCGCGAACCCGCGGACGGACCCGGCCGCCTCAGAGCGGGGGCTCGGCCCCGGCCTGCTCGGCCTGCCGGGCGGCCACGCTCGCCGACGTCGCCCGGAGCTCGACCGGGGGCAGCAGCAGCAGGATCAGGAACGCGAGGACGGCGACCGCGGCGGCCAGCGTGAACACCAGGTCCATCGACGTGGCGAAGCCGACCTTGAAGGGGTGCGCCAGCACCGGGTGCATCTCGTCGATGATCGAGGAGTCGTCCTGCACCTGGGCGAGCACGCCGCCCTCCGGCGAGGGGTGGGCGAGCTCCTGGACGACCGCCTTGTCGAGCGGGTTCGCGAGCACCTCGGGGTCGGTGACGGTCTGCTGCCACCGGGCGGTCTGCGCGTCCGCCTGGATCGCGTCGGCGATGTTGTCGCCCACGGTGCTGAACAGCACGGAGAGGAAGAGCGCGACGCCGATGGTGCCGCCGATCTGGCGGAAGAAGGTCGCCGAGCTGGTCGCAACGCCGATCTCGGTCGGCGGCACCGCGCTCTGCACGATGAGCAGCAGCGGCTGCATGCAGCTGCCGAGCCCGATGCCGAGCACGAACATCGCGCCGCTGACCCACGGCAGCGCGGTGTCCGCGCCGCACCGCGAGAGCAGCCCGAGGCCCACGACGATCACCGCGGACCCGACGATGGGGAACATCCGGACGTGGCCGGTGCGGGAGATGATCTGGCCGGAGCCGATCGAGGACGCCATCATCCCGACCACCATCGGCAGCATGAGCAGGCCGGACTCCGTCGGCGAGGCGCCGTGCACGATCTGCATGTAGAGCGGGAGCAGCATGATCCCGCCGAACATCGCCATGCCGACGATCACGCTGGCCGCGATCGTCACCGAGGCCGCGCGGATCCGGAAGATCCGCAGCGGGATCAGCGCGGCGTCACCCATCACGTGCTCGGCCCAGACGAACGCCACCAGCCCGATCCCGCCGACGACGAAGCAGGTGACGCTGCGGGGCGACCCCCACCCCCACTGGTAGCCCTGCTCGGCGACCGTGAGCAGCGGGACGAGCGCCACCACCAGCGCAGCCGCCCCCCACCAGTCGACCCGGACCTCGCGGCGCACGTGGTGGACGTGCAGCGTGGCCTGGACGACGACCAGCGCCAGGATGCCGATCGGCACGTTGACGAGGAACACCCAGCGCCAGCCGTCGATGCCGAGGATCGTCGCCTGGCCGGCGAAGAAGCCGCCGATCAACGGCCCCAGGACGCTGGACGTGCCGAACATCGCCATGAAGTAGCCGGTGTAGCGGGCCCGCTCCCGCGGGGAGACGATGTCGCCGATGATCGCGAGCACCAGCGTGAACAGGCCGCCCGCGCCGAGGCCCTGGAACGCCCGGAACGCCGCGAGCTGGTACATCGAGTTCGCGAAGGAGCAGAGCGCGGAGCCGATGATGAAGATCGTGATCGCGAACATGAACAGCTTCTTGCGGCCGTAGAGGTCGCCGAGCTTGCCGTAGATCGGGGTCGTGATCGTCGCGGTGATGAGGTACGCCGTCGTGACCCACGCCTGCACGGACAGACCGTTGAGGTCGTCGGCGATGGTCCGGATCGAGGTGCTGACGATCGTCTGGTCGAGGGCGCCGAGGAACATCCCGAGCATCAGGCCGGAGAGGATGGTCAGGACCTGGCGGTGGGTGTACTCCCCGGTCTCCGTCGGGCCCGCTCCGGCAGCCGGCGTCGTCTGCTCGCTCATCGCCGACCAGCCTAGAACGTGTTCCGGTCCCGGCTGAGTGGCGTTGCCCACTCCGTAGGGTTCAGGCATGAGCTGGCGCCGCCCGTCCTGGACCACGATCGCCCCGGTCGCCGCCCTCGTCGTCCTGGTGCTCGCCTGGGGCCGCCACCCCGGCACCGTGGCCGCAGCGGCGATCGCCGTCTTCCTCGTCGGCGCCGTGCTCTCGGCCGTCCACCACGCCGAGGTCGTGGCCCACAAGGTGGGCGAGCCCTTCGGGTCGCTGCTCCTCGCGGCGGCGGTCACGGTCATCGAGGTGGCCCTCATCGTCACGCTGATGGTCAGCGGCAGCGGCGACACCGCCTCGCTGGCCCGCGACACCGTGTTCGCCGCCGTGATGATCACCCTCAACGGCATCGCCGGCCTCTCGCTGCTGGTCGCCGCCACCCGGTACCGGATGGCGGTCTTCAACCCGGAGGGCTCGGGCTCGGCGCTGATGACGGTCGTCGTGCTGGCCACCTTGACCCTGGTGCTGCCGCGGTTCACGACGAGCACGCCGGGACCGGAGTTCTCCTCCGGGCAGCTCGCGTTCGCCGCGATCGCGTCGCTGGCGCTCTACGGGATCTTCGTCTTCACCCAGACCGTGCGGCACCGCGACTTCTTCCTCCCGGTCGAGACCGCGACGTCGATCGCCGAGGCGGAGGCCAGCGAGGCGGCGGTCGCCGCCGGTGAGGACGACCCGCACGCCGCCCCGCCGAGCACGCAGGCGGCGCTGGCCAGCCTGGTCCTGCTGCTGCTCGGCCTGGTCGCGGTCGTCGGGCTGGCGAAGGTCGAGTCGTACCCGATCGAGGACGCCGTCGAGGCGGTGGGCTTCCCGAGCTCGTTCGTCGGCGTCGTCATCGCGTTGCTGGTGCTGCTGCCGGAGTCGATCGCCGCCGCACGGGCGGCGGCCCGCAACCGGGTCCAGATCAGCCTCAACCTCGCCTACGGGTCGGCGATGGCCAGCATCGGCCTGACCATCCCGGCGATCGCGATCGCCTCGATCTGGCTGGAGGGGCCGCTCGCCCTCGGTCTCGAGCCGACCCAGATGGTGCTGCTGATGGTCACCGTCGTCGCCGCGGTGCTCACCGTCGTGCCCGGCCGCTCCAAGTCGCTCCAGGGCTGGGTGCACCTGGTGCTGATGGCGGCCTTCGTCTTCCTCGCGATCAGCCCCTGACGGCGACCGGCCGCCGGCTCAGCGGGAGGCCAGCACCCGGGTCGGGCGGTCGAACCGGTTCGGGACCGACGCGTGCGAGCGCAGGTGGACGTTCTGCAGCAGACCGATGGCGAGCAGTCCGGCGAACATCGAGCTGCCGCCGTACGACACGAACGGCAGCGGGACGCCGGTGACCGGCATGATGCCCAGGCACATCCCGATGTTCTGGAACGCCTGGAAGCCGAACCAGCAGGCGATGCCGGCGGCGGCGAGGCGGCCGAACACGTCGTCGCTGTGAGCGGCGATGCGCAGCGCCCGCCAGATCACGACGGCCAGCAGCGCGATCAGGACGCCGGCGCCGAGCAGGCCGAGCTCCTCGCCGGCGACGGTGAAGACGAAGTCGGTGTGCTGCTCGGGGACGAATCCCGAGCGGGTCTGCGAGCCGTCGAAGAGGCCCTGCCCGAACAGGCCGCCGTTGCCGATCGCGATCCGGGCCTGCTCGACGTTGTAGCCCGCGCCCCGCGGGTCCAGGTCGGGGTTGGTGAACGCCAGGAACCGGTCGATCTGGTACTGCTTGAGGAAGCCAGCCGCCACCGCCGCGGCCGCGGCGGTGATGCCGCCGGCGGCGAGCAGCACCAGCCAGCGCCGGGGCGCCCCGGACACGGCGATCACGCCGAAGACGGTGGCTGAGAGCACCAGCATCGTGCCGAGGTCGGGCTGGAGCAGGATCAGCGCGCCCGGCAGCCCCGCGATCACCAGCATGCCGACCACGTCGACGAGGGCGTCGCCGGCCGTGACCGTCCGCTGCCGGCGCACCTCGGTGCGCTCGGCCACCCACAGCGCCATGCCGATGACGACGGCGAGCTTGGCGAACTCCGAGGGCTGGATCGACATCCCGCCGAGCTGGAGCCACGAGCGCGAGCCGTTGACGGTGGTGCCCATCGTCAGCACGAGCACCAGCCCGCAGATCGAGCCGAGATAGACCAGCGGCGCCACGATCCGCACCCAGCGGTGGTCGGTGGCGGTCACCACGACCATCAGCACCAGGCCGATCGCGACGTTGACCAGCTGCTTGTGCAGGTACGCCCGCGGGTCGCCACCGGTGAGGTCCTCGCGGTGGCTGGTGGCCGACCAGACGAGGAGCGTGCCGAGGGTGACCAGCCCGAGCACCGCGAGGAGCAGCACCCAGTCGAGTCGGGGGGTCCGGACCATGTCAGCGCTCCTCCGACTCGTCGCGGGCCGGCGGGAGGATCGAGCCGTCCTGGGTGAACACCGGCAGCCCCTTCGGCGGCGTCGTGCCCGGGATGGCGGCCTTCGTCGGGTCCACGGTCATGCCGTCGATCCCGTAGAGCGCCTCCCAGATCTTGCGGACCGCCGGGCCGGAGGTGCCCGAGCCGGTGCCGCCCTGGCTGACCATCATCACGACGACGTAGTCCTCGTCGTAGGACGCGACCCACGAGGTCGACTGCTTGCCGTAGACCTCGGCGGAGCCGGTCTTGCCGCGGATCTTGACCTTGTCGAGCGGGAACCCGCCGAACCGCCAGGCCAGGGTGCCGACCTTCGGCGTGCCCTGGAGCGCGGTGTCGACGTACCGGATGCTGGCCGGCGAGGCGTCCAGCTTGCCGGCGACCACCGGCGGGAACCGCCGCAGGACGGTGCCGTCGGGGCTCACGATCGCCTTGGCCACCCGGGGCGCGAAGAGGGTCCCGCCGTTGGACAGCGCGGCGTACGCCCGGGCCAGCTGGAGCGGCGTCACGATCGTGTCGCCCTGCCCGATCGAGAAGTTCACGGCGTCGCCGGCCCGGTAGTAGCTGCCCTCGAGGCAGAACTCGTGGGCGAAGAGCTTGAGGAACGGCGACGGCGCGGTCCCCTTCGCGTCCATCCGGCAGTAGTAGCCCTTCATGGACCGCCAGTACTCGAGCTTCCAGTGCCGGTCGGCGATCCGGCCGCTCGCCTCGCCCGGGAGGTCGATCCCGGTCTCGCTGCCGAACCCGAAGTCCTTCGCCTCGGTCACCAGCGGGTCCTTGGCGTCGACGTCCTGCGGGTCCGAGCCGTACTTCTGCCAGAAGTGCAGGCCGACGCGGTAGAAGAAGGTGTCGCAGGAGAGCTGGAGGGCCTGGGCGAACGAGATGGACCCGTAGGACGCGGACTCGTAGTTCTTGAACCAGCGGTTGCCGACCTGGAGGCCGGAGGAGCAGTCGAGGCGGGTGTCGGACGTGAAGCCGTTGTTCAGCGCCCCGACGGTCATGATCGGCTTCCAGGTCGACCCGGGGGCGAACTGGCCCTGGGTCGCGCGCCCGAGCAGGGGGTCGCCGGCGGTCTTCGAGTAGAGCCGGGCCAGCTGCTTCTTGGTGATGCCGCCGACCCACACCCCGGGGTCGTACGTCGGCTGGCTGGCCATCGCGACGATCCGGCCGGTGCGCGCCTCCATGACGACCACGGCGCCGGAGTCGGCGACGTAGTTCTTGTGCGTGACCTCGTCGTAGGTCGCCCGGGCCGTCTGGATGGCCTGCGCGAGCTCCCGCTCGACGATCCCCTGCACCTTGGCGTCGATCGTGGTGACCAGCGTGTCGCCGGGCTGCCCGGCCACCTCGCTGTCGTCGCCGAGGACGCGACCCATCGAGTCGACCGCGACGCTCTTGTAGCCCGGCATCCCGCGCAGCCAGCGGTCGTACTCCTTCTCGACCCCGGCCCGGCCGACCGACGACGCGCCGTTGACCGAGCGGTCGCCGTCGCGCTGCGCCCGGTCGTACTCGGACTCGGTGATCGGGCTGAGGTAGCCGAGGACGTGCGCCAGGTTGATGCCGAAGGGCCGCGGGTAGGCACGCACGCTCTGCTGCTCGGCGAGCACGCCGGGGTAGTCCTCCGGCTGCTCGAGGATGCGCAGCGCGACGGTCTGCGGGACGTCGGAGGCCACCGGGACCGCCTGGTAGGGCGAGCCGTTCCAGCACATGCCGGGGACACTCCCCGACTCACCGCAGGTCACGAGCTTCTTGCGGACGGTCGAGACCGGCACGCCCACCACGCCGGCCACCCGGTCGAGGAGCTGCTCGTGCTGGTGGTCGCTCAGCTTGCCGAGGACCGACCGGTCGAGCGAGACCACCCACGAGGTGCGGTTGGCGACCAGCGGCCGGCCCTGGTCGTCGACGATCAGCCCCCGCTGCGGCTGGACGACGATGTCGCGCACCGACTGGGAGGCGGCCTGGGCGTGGTACTCCTCGCCGCCGACGACCTGGACGTAGTAGAGGCGCGCGGCCAGGGTGGCGAACAGCGAGAACACCAGCGCCTGGATGACGATCAGCCGGAGCCGGCCGGAGCGGGTCGCCATCGGCTAGGCCAGCGAGGGTTCGAGGCGGCGGAAGAGCATCATCACCGGGGGCAGCACCAGCGGCGTGAGCAGGACGTCCCAGACCATCGCGACCACGATCACCTCGAGCAGCTCGGGCACCCCGATCGGGTCACCGAGGACCACCCCGGTCAGCGCGAAGACCGAGGTGCCGACGAACGACGACGCGGCGACCGTCGCGACGACGGCGGTCGCGGACGGGCCGACGTCCTGGCGCACCCGCCCGGCGACGTACCCGACGACGACGAGCGCGAGCGCCCACCGGCCGGCGAGGTGGTCGGCGGGCGGGGCGAGGTCCAGCGCGACCCCGGCGACGAAGCCGAGGACGGCGGCGAACTGGGGCCCGCGGGTCAGCGCGGCGCCGACGACGACGAGCAGGCAGAGGTTCGGGACGATGCCGTGCCAGGCCAGGTGCGGGAACAGCGTCACCTGGAGGACCAGGGCGACGGACACCGCCGCGAGGGCGACGAGGGCGCGGATCCAGCTCATGGTCGGCTCACCTCAGGCTCCCGTCCGCCTCGATGATCGAGCGGTCGCTGGCGGTCCCGGACGGGACGACGACGCCGACCAGGTCGAGGGCGCCGAAGTCGACGTAGGGGTCGATGACGGCACGCTGGGCGGACTCGCGGACGCTGCTGTAGACGTGGGTGACGCGGCCGACCGGGACGCCGGACACGTAGGGCCCGCCGGCCTCGCTCCCCCAGGTCACGACGGCGTCGCCCTCGGCGGGCACGGCGGTCTGGTCGACCAGCTCGAGGTCGAGGCGGCCGTCGCTGCCCAGGACGCCGCGACCGTGGAGCAGGCCCACCTGCATGCTGCGGCCGACCCGGGCGCCGACCACCGAGTCGGCGTCGACGATGAGGAGCACGGTCGCGGTGGTGTGGGTGACCCGCAGCACCCGGCCGACCAGCCCGTCGTTGTCGACGACCGTCTGGTCCGGACTGACGCCGGAGTCCGAGCCGGCGTCGATGGTCACCGTGCGCGAGAAGGACTGCGAGGGGCCGATGCCGACGACGCGGGCCGGCACCAGGCTGCTGCCGATGCTGCGGGCCGCGGCGGTGAGGCCGTCGTACTCGGCGAGCCGGTTGCGGTTGTAGTCGCCGGTGGCGAGGTCCGAGCGCAGCCGGGAGTTCTCCGCGCGGAGGTCGAGCAGGTCCTGCTGCATCGCGTCCCGGGAGCGGAACCAGCCCGGGACGGCCGTGAACGGCCGGATCGCGGTGGCGGCCCCGACCTCGACCGGCCCGAAGACCTCGCCGACGGCCTGCCGGGCCGACTCGACCGGGGAGCCGTCACCGCCCTTCGCGTCGAGCGTCATCAGGCTCAGGGAGGCGAGGACGAGCGCCACCAGCAGCGCCGGTGACGACTTCTGGGCCTCGGGCCCACGCCAGCGGCGCTCGCGGCGCCGGCGGTCGAGCCGGAGCCGGCCCAGGCCGTCGCGACCCATCAGCCGCGCCTCAGGTCGCTGACCAGCACCTGCTGGAGGGCCTCGAACTCCTCGACGCACTTGCCCGCCCCGAGGGCGACCGAGGTGAGCGGGTCCTCGGCGACGTGCACCGGCATCCCGGTCTCGTGGCGCAACCGCTCGTCGAGGCCGCGGAGCAGCGCGCCGCCACCGGTGAGCACGATGCCGCGGTCCATGATGTCGCCGGCCAGCTCGGGCGGGGTCTGGTCGAGGGTGCCGCGGACCGCGTCGACGATCGCGTGCAGCGGCTCCTCGAGGGCCTGGCGGACCTCGGCGCTGGACACCACGACGGTGCGCGGCAGCCCGGAGACCATGTCGCGGCCGCGGATCTCGGCCTCGGGCTCGTCGGGCAGCGGGAACGCCGACCCTAGGGTCATCTTGACCTCCTCGGCGGTGCGCTCGCCGAGCATGAGGGAGTACTCCTTCTTCATCCAGGCGACGATCGCCTGGTCGAGGTCGTCGCCGGCGGTGCGCACGGACAGGCTGGTGACGATGCCGCCCAGCGAGATGACCGCGACCTCGGTGGTGCCACCGCCCACGTCGACGACCATGTTGCCGGTGGCCTGGTGCACGGGGAGGCCGGCGCCGATCGCGGCGGCCATCGGCTCCTCGACGATGTAGACCCGGCGGGCGCCGGCCTGGTAGCCGGCCTCCTTGACCGCGCGCTGCTCGACCGCGGTGATGCCGCTCGGGACGCAGATGACCATCCGGGGCTTGGCGAAGTAGCGGCGCCGGTGCACCTGCTGGATGAAGTAGCGCAGCATCTGCTCGGTCGCGTCGAAGTCGGCGATGACGCCGTCCTTGAGCGGGCGGATGGCGGTGATGTTGTCGGGCGTGCGGCCGATCATCCGCTTCGCCTCGTGGCCGACGGCGAGGATGTCGCCGGTGGAGTCGTTGAGCGCGACCACGCTCGGCTCGTCGAGCAGCACGCCCTTGCCGCGCACGTAGACGAGGGTGTTGGCGGTCCCGAGGTCCACGGCCATGTCGCGGCCGATGAAGCTGTTCGCCATGCGTCGCCCTGTCGCTGTCGCACCGGTGGTGCTGGTGGGGAAGGTGTGACAACAGGCTACGAAGCGATCACGCGACCGCTCGGGACGACACGCGGCCGGACCTGCAGATTCGTCCCGGCCGGCGAGGGGTCAGAGGCCGGGGAACCAGATCGCCGTCTCGCGAGCGGCCGACTCCGGCGAGTCCGAGCCGTGCACGAGGTTCTCGCGGTTGGACAGCGAGTAGTCGCCCCGGATCGACCCGGGCGCGGCCTTGCGGCCGTCGGTGGCGCCGTTGATCGACCGGACCACCTCCACCGCGGAGTCGCCCTCGAGGACCAGCGCGACCAGCGGGCCGCCGGTCACGAACGCCCGCAGCGGCGGGTAGAACTCCTTCTCGACGTGCTCGGCGTAGTGCGCGTCGGCCGTGGCGGCGTCGGCGGTGCGCTGCTCCATCGCGACGATCGTGAGCCCCTTGGCCTCGTAGCGGGAGATCAGCTCCCCGACGAGGCCGCGGCGGACCGCGTCGGGCTTCAGCAGGACGAGCGTGCGCTGGGTCATGTCGCGGAGACTATCGAGCCGCCGGCCGGTGCGCGCTCCGAGCCACCACATCGGCCGGGACCGGACCGACGGCGTCCGGGTCCGGCACCGGCTCCCCCAGCACCCGGCGCAGCGGGAGGTGCCCGCCCCAGGTGCCGGCCGCGACGTCGGCCGGCTCGTCGACGGGCCCGCCGGCGCGCGCCTTCATCGACGCCTCGTGGAGGGGCACGGCGAGGACCGCGGTCGCGGCCAGCTCCTTGCGGGTGCTCGGCCGCAGCGTGCCCGACCGGCCCGGGATCATGTGGTCGACGATCAGGTCGAGCGCGTGCTGCCGCTCCTCCGGGTCGTCGACCACCCGCGCCGCGCCGATGACGACCGCGGAGCGGTAGTTCATCGAGTGGTGGAACGCCGAGCGGCCGGCGACCAGGCCGTCGAGCTCGGTCACGGTCACGCAGACCGTGCTGTCGGTCGCGGCCCGCAGCCAGCCGGCCGCGACCGAGCCGTGGAGGTAGAGCGTGCCGTCGGCGTCGGGCCCCTCGGGGTCGACGGCGAACGCGGTCGGCAGCACCACCGGGTGGCCGCCGACGACCACCCCCAGGTGGGCGACCAGCGCGTCGGCGAGCAGCGCGTGCAGGGCGGCGCGGTCCTCGACCGCCCGGTTGCGGCCGCGACCGACCGTCGTCCGCGCGGTCGGCGAGAGCGGGGTGGGCAGCGGTGTCGTCGTCACGGGACTAGCCTGGCGTCGAAGTGGCCTGCTGACACGGGCCAATCCGACGCCAGATCAACAGGACACTTTGCTCCGGGAGAGGAACCGGATGGTCACCCTGCCCGTCACACTGCCGATCACCCTGGACCGCTCCCTGCCCGGGTCGCTGGGCGGTCAGCTCTCCGGCCGGGTCCGCGACCTGCTCGTCGACGGCACCCTCGCCCGGGGCGACCGGCTCCCGAGCAGCCGTGCCCTCGCCGGCGAGCTCGGCGTGAGCCGGTCCGTCACCGAGCAGGCCTACGAGCAGCTCCTCGCCGAGGGCTGGCTCGAGGCGCGCCGCGGCTCGGGGACCTACGTCGCTGCGACCGGCGCCGCCCGCGCCGCCGTACCGACCCGGGTCGGCGCGCGGGCGACCCCGGCGCTGGTCCGGCTCGACGCCGGGACGCCGTGGATCGACCCCCGGCACGGCGCCGGCTGGCGGCGGGCCTGGCGGGAGGTGTCCACGGCGCGCCCGCCGCGGGGGTACGACGACCCGCGTGGCCTCCCCGAGCTGCGGGCGCTCCTCGCCGACCGGCTGGCCCGGACCCGCGGCCTCGCCGTCGACCCGGACGAGGTCGTCGTCACCAACGGCACCACCGACGGCCTGCGGCACCTGCTCACCGTGCTGCCGCCCGGGCCGGTGGCGCTGGAGGACCCCGGCTACCGCGCCGCGGTCGAGACGGTCCGCGGCCTGGGGCGCCCGGTGCGGGACCTGCCCGCGCTGGCGCCGGTCACCGACCTGCGCGGGGCGGTCGCGGCCTACGTGACGCCGGCCCACCAGCACCCGCTCGGCCGGGTGCTCCCGGGGCCCGAGCGGGTCGCGCTCCTCGCCGCCGCCGGTGCGGCGGAGGCGGTCGTGGTCGAGGACGACTACGACTCCGAGTTCAGGTACGACGTCGCGCCGGTGCCGGCCCTGGCCAGCCTCGACCGGGGGCGGGTGGCCTACCTCGGCACCGCGGCCAAGTCGGTCGCGCCCTCCCTCCGCCTCGGCTGGCTGGTCCCGCCGCCGGCCCTCCTCGACCGGATCAACGACCGCCGGGTGGTCACCCACGAGGGCGCCGCGTGGCCGGTGCAGCGCGCCTTCCTCGCGCTGCTGCGCGACGGGTACGTCGACCAGGTGGTGCGCAGCGCCCGGCGGGTCTACGCGGAGCGGGCTCCGCGGGTCGCGGCCGCGCTCGCGCCGTACGCGGAGCCGGCCGGGCCGGTCGCCGGGATGTACTCGACCTGGCTGCTGCCCGAGCCCGACGCGCTGCGCGCGCAGGAGGCGGCCCGGCGGGCCGGCTTCGGCGTGGCCCTGCTGTCCGGCTACTGCCGGTCCAGCGGGCTGACCGGGCTGGTGGTCGGGTTCGGCGGCGTCAGCGACGAGGAGCTCGACCGCGCGCTGGCCGCGCTGGTCTCAGGCCTCGGGTGAGCGGCGCGCGGCGTCGTAGGCGGCGTAGGCGGCGTCGCGCTCGCGCTCGATCCGGCGACCCAGGAGGTAGGCCGAGCCCCACAGCAGCGCGAAGATCCCCCCGAGCACGAACATCAGCGGGATCACGAAGCCGAGCCCGACGGCGGCGCCCTGGATGACCCAGCCGACGCTGTAGGCCCACTCCGCCCGCAGCATGCCGGCCAGCAGCAGGCAGGCGACGGCCAGCCCGAGCCCGACCCAGAGCGCGGTCGCGGTGTCGACGCCGGCGACGCTGATCATCACCGGCGTGGTGAGGCCCAGGGTCACCGCCTCGAGGCTGAGCACCGCGGCGCACATGCCGCGGCGCGGGGACCGCTCCCGCTCCAGCGGGAGGTCCGGGGGCAGGTCCGGGGGCAGGTCCGGGGGCAGGTCGTCGGGGGCCGAGGTCACGAGCGCTCCCCCGGGCGCACCAGCAGCGAGCGCGCCTCGCCGACGGTGACGACCGACCCGGTGACGAGGACGGCCCCGGAGCCCAGCGGGTCCCCGAAGGCCTCGCCCGCCTCGGCGAGCGCCGCCGCCTGGTCGATCGCGTCCGAGAGCCGCGTCGCGACGCTGACCCGGTCCTCGCCGTAGATCTCACGGGCGACCTCCGCCAGCCGTTCGGCCGGCAGGGCCCGGTCGGTCGAGCTCTGCGTGCACACGACGTGGGCGAGCACCGGCTCGAACGCCGTCAGCAGCGCCTCGTGGTCCTTGTCGGCCATCACGCCCACGACGCCGATCAGCGGGGAGAACGCGAACGAGTCCTCGATCGCCTCGGCCGCCGCGGCCGCGCCGTGGGGGTTGTGGGCGGAGTCGAGCACGACGGTGGGGCTGCGCCGCACGACCTCGAGGCGGCCGGGCGAGGTGACCTCGGCGAAGGCGGCGCGCACCACGTCGGCGTCCAGGGCGTCGCCGCCCACGAACGCCTCGACCGCGGCCAGTGCCACGGCGGCGTTCTGCGCCTGGTGGGCGCCGTAGAGCGGGAGGAACACCTCGTCGTAGCTCGCGCGCAGGCCCTGCAGCGAGACCACCTGGCCGCCGACCGCGGGCACCCGAGTGACGACCCCGAAGTCGACGCCCTCGCGGGCGACGCTCGCGCCCACCTCGGCGATCCGCTCCCGCAGCACCTCCTCGACCTCGGGAGACTGCTGCGCGAGCACCGCGACCGAGCCCGGCTTGATGATGCCGGCCTTCTCGACGGCGATGTCGGCCGGCGTGCCGCCGAGGTACGCCACGTGGTCGACGGCGACCGGGAGCACGACGGCGACCGCGGCGTCGGCGACGTTGGTCGCGTCCCACGACCCGCCCATCCCGACCTCGACGACGGCCACGTCGACCGGGGCGTCGGCGAACGCGGCGAACGCCATCGCGACCACGGTCTCGAAGAACGACACCGGGTGCTCCTGGCTGTCGTCGACCAGCTGCAGGTAGGGCGCCACGTCGTTGAAGGCCCGCACGAACTGCTCGTCGGTCAGCGGCTCGCCGTCGACCGAGATCCGCTCGGTCATCCGCTCCACGTGCGGGCTGGTGAACCGCCCGGTGCGCAGGTCGAGCGCGCGCAGCAGGGTGTCGATCATCCGGGAGGTCGAGGTCTTGCCGTTGGTGCCGGTGAGGTGGATGACGGGGTAGCCGCGCTGCGGGTCGCCGAGCACCTCGGTGATGGCCTGGATCCGGTCCAGGGACGGCTCCAGCCGGCTCTCGGGCCAGCGGGACAGGAGCGCGTCCTCGACCTCGTCGAAGGTCTCGGCCAGTCGGGGGGCCAGTCGGGGTTCCGGTCGGGCGTCCGGCTGGGGGCTCAGGCGGTCTGCGGGGGTCTCACTCATCGTGGGACGAGTCTAGGGACTCTCAGCCCACCAGCAGATTCACCATGTCCACCACCGGCCGGTAGCCGACGGCCTCGTAGATCTTGTTCGAGGTCGGGTTGGCCTGGTCGGTGAACAGGCAGGCCCGGTCGCCCGCCTCGACGATCCGGCGCGACACCTCGGCGACCGCGGCGCTCGCGTAGCCGCGGCCACGGTGCTCGCCCGGCGTGTAGACCGGGCCCACCCGGACCACGCCGTACGCCGGCGGGTTGGTCGCGGTCAGGTGCACGGTCTCGCCGTCCTCGTCGTCCCAGAGGAAGACCACGCCGGCCGCGATCCGCTCGAGCACGTCGGCCATGGTGAACGTCTCGGTCGGCGAGCCGTGCTCCCCCGTGCGCCCGGCCTGCTCCGCGGCGGCCCGGCCGAAGGCGCGGTACCACGCGAGCACCAGGTCGGCGTCGGCCGTCGTGGCGGGCCGCAGGCCCCCGGGAGGGGCCGGGGGCACCACGAGGTCGCCGAGCTCGAAGAGCCGCAGGTGCTCGTGCACGGTCACCGTCGCGCCGGTGAGCCGAGCCGTCTCGTCCGCGACCCGTCGCGCTGCGGGCAGGGCACCGTTCACGCCACCCAGCACCTCGCCCCGCTCGTGCAGCACCCGGGCCAGCTCGACGGCAGCGTCGTCCGGCATCGGCAGCACGTAGGCGGGGTAGGGCTCGAACGGCGCGGTCCGCATCGCCACGCCGACCACGGACTCCGTGTCGTCCCGCACGAGCGCCCACCAGCGGTGCGGGCGGTGCGGCGCCCCGGCGTGGTCGCGGCCGCTCGCCAGCCGCGCCGTGACCGTGGCGACGACCGTGGTGACCACCGGGTCGGCGGCCAGGTGGTCGCCGGCCGCGGCGAGGAAGGCGGCGGGATCGTCGGTGAGCTCCAGGTCGAACGGCATGGGGGAAGTCAGCCATCGCGGCACCCGCCGCACAACCGGTTTCCCGGCCGCGACGACCCCGCCCTAGGATTTCGTCCATGACCGACACGCAGGCTCACCAGGCACCGGACACGGTGGACACGACGCAGACCGCAGCACCGCGCGTCGTCGCCGTACCCGACAAGCCTGCGCTGGAGGGTCTGGAGGCCACCTGGAGCGAGCGGTGGAAGGCCGACGACACCTACGCCTTCGACCGCACCCAGCCGCGCGAGAACGTCTACTCGATCGACACCCCGCCGCCCACGGTGAGCGGCAGCCTGCACGTCGGGCACGTGTTCTCCTACACCCACACCGACCTGGTCGCCCGCTTCCAGCGGATGCGGGGCAAGTCCGTCTTCTACCCGATGGGCTGGGACGACAACGGCCTGCCGACCGAGCGGCGCGTGCAGAACTACTACGGCGTGCGGTGCGACCCCTCGCTCCCCTACGACCCCGACTTCACCCCGCCCGAGAAGCCCGACCCCAAGCGCCAGCTCCCGATCAGCCGACCCAACTTCGTCGAGCTGTGCGAGCGCCTGGTCGTGGAGGACGAGCAGGTCTTCGAGCAGCTGTGGCGCACCCTCGGCCTCTCGGTGGACTGGTCGCAGCACTACACGACGATCGGCCCTGCCGCGCAGACCGTGAGCCAGCGCGCCTTCCTGCGCAACTTCGCCCGTGGCGAGGCCTACCTGCAGGAGGCCCCGACGCTCTGGGACGTCACCTTCCAGACCGCGGTCGCGCAGGCCGAGCTCGAGGCCCGCGAGTACGCCGGCGCGTACCACCGCGTCGCGTTCCACCGCCCGGACGGGTCGCCGCTCCATATCGAGACGACGCGTCCCGAGCTGATCCCCTCGGTCGTGGCGCTGATCGCGCACCCCGACGACGAGCGCTACCAGCCGTTGTTCGGCACGACCGTCACCAGTCCGGTGTTCGGCGTCGAGGTCCCGGTGCTCGCGCACCCGGCCGCCGAGATGGACAAGGGCGCCGGCATCGCCATGTGCTGCACGTTCGGCGACCTGACCGACGTCACCTGGTGGCGTGAGCTGGACCTGCCGGTCCGCACCCTGATCGGCCGCGACGGGCGCCTGTCCCGCGAGACCCCCGAGTGGCTCGCGCACGAGCCGGCCGCGACGGCGTACGAGGACCTCAAGGGCAAGACGGCGTTCTCCGCCCGCGAGGCGGTGGTCGCGAAGCTGCGCGAGACCGGCGACCTCGACGGCGAGCCCACGCCGACCACCCGGATGACGAACTTCTACGAGAAGGGCGACAAGCCGCTCGAGATCGTCGCGACCCGGCAGTGGTACATCACCAACGGCGGTCGCGACGCCGGCCTGCGCCAGGAGATGCTCGACCGCGGTCGGGAGATCACCTGGATCCCCGAGCACATGTGGCACCGCTACGACAACTGGGTCGGCGGCCTGAACGGCGACTGGCTGATCTCCCGGCAGCGCTTCTTCGGCATCCCGTTCCCGGTCTGGTACCCCCTCGACGCCGACGGCGAGCCGGACTACGCGCACCCGTTGCTGCCGACCGAGGCCGAGCTCCCGCTCGACCCGTCGACGGTCGCGCCCCACGGGTACGACGAGGCGCAGCGCGGCCAGCCGAACGGCTTCGTCGGCGACCCGGACGTGATGGACACCTGGGCGACGTCGTCCCTGACCCCGCACATCGCGGGCGGCTGGGAGAGCGACGACGACCTGTGGCAGCGGGTCTTCCCGATGGACCTGTGCACCCACGCCCACGACATCATCCGCACCTGGCTGTTCTCGCGGGTGGTCCGCTCGCACTTCGAGAACCACGTCGCGCCCTGGTCGCACGCGCTCGTCTCGGGCTTCGTGGTCGACCCGGACCGCAAGAAGATGTCGAAGTCGAAGGGCAACGTGGTCGTGCCGACCGAGATCCTCGACAAGTTCGGCGCCGACGCCGTCCGCTGGCGGGCCGCGATGGCCCGGCCGGGTCTGGACTCACCGTTCGACGAGAGCCAGATGAAGGTCGGTCGCCGGCTGGCGATGAAGGTGCTCAACGCCTCGAAGTTCGTCCTCGGCGGGGTCGGCGCGACCAGCGTCAACCCGTTCGAGGTCTCCGAGCCGGTCGACTGCGCCCTGCTCGGCCGGCTCGCCGAGGTGGTCACCAAGGCGACCGACGCGTTCGAGGCCTACGACTACACCAGCGCGCTGGAGACGGTCGAGAAGTTCTTCTGGGAGTTCTGCGACGACTACCTCGAGCTGGTCAAGGAGCGTGCCTACGCGGACGAGGGCGCGACGACCGCCTCTGCGAAGGCGACGCTGGCGATCGCCCTCGACGTGCAGCTGCGGCTGCTGGCGCCGTTCCTGCCCTACGTGACCGAGGAGGTCTGGTCGTGGTGGCAGGAGGGGTCGATCCACCGGGCCTCCTGGCCGACGGTCGTCGAGCTGGGGTCGGCCGCCGCGAGCGACGCGAGCACCCTCGACGCGGTGGCCGCCGCGCTGATCGGCATCCGGGGCGCCAAGTCCAGCGCCAAGGTGTCGATGCGCGCCGAGCTGTCGCGGGTCGAGATCCGGGGGCCCGAGGCGCTGGTCCGCGCGGCCGAGCAGTCCGC
Organism: Nocardioides sp.; assembly: GCF_044226305.1. Taxonomy (GTDB): domain Bacteria; phylum Actinomycetota; class Actinomycetes; order Propionibacteriales; family Nocardioidaceae; genus Nocardioides. Next base: position 147,174 of record NZ_JBGAHF010000006.1, read on the forward strand.
CGACGACCTGCGCCGCACCGGCCGGGTCACCGGCGACCTGGTCTTCACCGTGGACGACACGGCCACCGAGATCACCGTCGACGCGGAGCTCGCCCCCACCGACGGTTGAGTCGTGGGTTCTGACCCGTCGAGTCGGGACTTCTGACCGTCGAGTCGGGGGTGGTGACCGGCCGTCGGTGACCGCACCACGCTCAGCGACGGTCGCGGCCGTGCTCGTCGTGGCCGTGCTCGTCGTGGCCGTGCTCGTCGTGGCCGTGCTCGTCGTGGCCGTGCTCGCCGTGGCCGTGCTCGCCGTGATCGTGCTCGCCGTGGTCGTGGCCGTGGCCCTCGCCCGGGTCGTCCGCGTGGTCGTCGCCCGGGTCATCGGCGTCGTCCTCGCCGGGGTCCGCGCCGTGGTCGCCGCGGCTCCCGTGACCGCGGTCGGGTCCGGGCTCCTCCGGGTCGGGGCCGGGCACCGGGTCGGGGCCGCTCGAGGTCGTGCTCGAGGGCTCGGTCGCCGGTGGTGCGGCGGAGGCCGGCGGGTCCGCCTGCGGGGTGGAGAGGGCCGGGCCGTCGCCGTGGCCGGGTCCGTGGCCGGGTCCGTGGCCGTGCGCCCCCGTGCCGCCCGCGCCCGGAGGTAGGGCCGCACCGGACGGTGCGACCTGGGTCGGAGGCACGACCGGCACCGGAGCGACGGCCACCGGCTGGGCCGGCTCCGGCTGGAGAGGATGCCCGCCGATCACCCGCTGGGCGAGCGGCATGCCGCCGCCGGCGGCGCCGAGGCCGCGGCCGACCCAGCCGACGGCGGCCTCGCTGCGGACCATGTAGGCGAGCATGACCACCGAGGTCGCCAGGACGAGCACGAAGGCCACCAGCGGCGGCTTGTGCTCACGGAGGAGGCGGGGCCCGCGGCGACGGTTCATGGCGGTCGAGAGTCTGGCGGTCCAGACCATCGGTCGCCAAACCCGTGGCTCGAAATGGCCCGTTCGGACTAGACCGCCCTGATCACTTCGGGCCAGGGGTCGCGACGGTCAGGCGGACTTCTTCTTCTTGGCCTCGACCTCGCGCGGCACCAGGGTCGGCGCGACGTCGTCCATGACCACCTCGCGCGTCACGATGACCTTGCCGATGTCGCCGCGCGAGGGGACGTCGTACATCACGTGGAGCAGGACCTCCTCGATGATCGCGCGCAGGCCGCGGGCGCCGGTGCCGCGCTCCATCGCCTTGTCCGCGATCGCCTCGATGGCGTCCTGGGTGAACTCCAGCTCGACGCCGTCGAGGTCGAAGAGCTTCTGGTACTGCTTCACCAGCGCGTTGCGGGGCTCGGTGAGGATCTGCACCAGCGCCTCCTGGTCGAGCTTGGAGACGCTCGCGATCAGCGGCAGCCGGCCGATGAACTCGGGGATCAGGCCGAACTTGGTGAGGTCCTCGGGCCGCACGAGCGCCAGCAGGTCCTCGGCCTCGCGCTCGGCCTTGCCGCGCACCTCGGCCGTGAAGCCCAGCGTCTTCTTGCCGACCCGCTGCTCGATGATGTGCTCGAGCCCGGCGAACGCGCCGCCGACGACGAACAGGATGTTCGTCGTGTCGATCTGGATGAACTCCTGGTGCGGGTGCTTGCGCCCGCCCTGCGGCGGCACCGACGCGGTGGTGCCCTCGATGATCTTCAGCAGCGCCTGCTGCACGCCCTCGCCGGAGACGTCCCGGGTGATCGACGGGTTCTCCGCCTTGCGGGCGACCTTGTCGATCTCGTCGATGTAGATGATGCCCGTCTCGGCCTTCTTGACGTCGTAGTCGGCGGCCTGGATGAGCTTGAGGAGGATGTTCTCGACGTCCTCGCCGACGTAGCCGGCCTCGGTGAGCGCGGTCGCGTCCGCGATCGCGAACGGGACGTTGAGCATCCGGGCCAGCGTCTGGGCCAGGTAGGTCTTGCCGCAGCCGGTCGGTCCGATCACGAGGATGTTGGACTTCGCGACCTCGACGACCTCCTCCTTGCTGTGCTTGCCCGCGATCGGCTGGAGCCCGGCCTGCACCCGCTTGTAGTGGTTGTAGACCGCGACGGCGAGCGACTTCTTCGCCTGCTCCTGACCGATGACGTAGGAGTTGAGGAACTCGAAGATCTCCTTGGGCTTGGGCAGCTCGTCGAGCCCGACCTCGGTGCCCTCGTTGAGCTCTTCCTCGATGATCTCGTTGCACAGGTCGATGCACTCGTCGCAGATGTAGACGCCCGGACCCGCGATCAGCTTCTTGACCTGCTTCTGGCTCTTCCCGCAGAAGGAGCACTTCAGCAGGTCGCCTCCGTCACCGATACGTGCCACGGGTGGTCATCCTCCGACTCAGGTACATCTGCGGGTCCAGCGGGTGGTGCGAGCTCCCCCGACGGTACCCCGTGCCACCCCCGGTCGGGTGGAGAGACACGAACTGCGCGGACGGCACAGGGGTACGCCGGAAGGCCGGTCAGGCGAGGGCGGGCGTGCCCTTCAACGACTGCAGGACGGCGTCGATCAGGCCGTACTCGACGGCCCCCTCGGCGGTCAGGATCTTGTCGCGCTCGATGTCGCGGCTGACCTCCTCCAGGGAGCGGCCGCTGTGGTCGCTGATCATCTTCTCGAGCAGCTCGCGCATCCGGAGGATCTCGTTGGCCTGGATCTCGATGTCGGAGGTCTGGCCGAAGGTGCCCTCGGTGTAGGGCTGGTGGATGAGGATCCGGCTGTTCGGCAGCGCCAGGCGCTTGCCGGCCGTGCCGGCCGCGAGGAGGATCGCCGCCGCGGAGGCGGCCTGGCCGATGCACACGGTCTGCACGTCGGGCTTGATGAACTTCATCGTGTCGTAGATCGCGGTCAGCGCCGTGAACGAGCCGCCGGGCGAGTTGATGTAGATGCTGATGTCCTGGTCGGGGTTCATCGACTGCAGGCACAGCAGCTGGGCGATGACGGCGTTGGCGACGTCGTCGGAGATCGGCGTCCCGAGGTAGATGATGCGGTCCTCGAACAGCTTCGCGTAGGGGTCGATCCGGCGGAACCCGTAGGAGGTCCGCTCTTCCCACTGCGGGATGTAGTAGTTCATGTCAGCCCCTGTCAGTTCTTGGTACGGGCCGGGCGGCCGTCGTCGGCGGCCTCACGGGCACTGGTGATGACCTGGTCGACCAGGCCGTAGGCCTGGGCCTGCTCGGCGGTGAACCAGCGGTCGCGGTCGGCGTCGGCCTCGACCTGCTCGCGCGGCTGGCCGGTGTGCTGTGCGATCAGGTCGAGCAGCACCTGCTTGATGTGCAGCGACTGCTGGGCCTGGATCTTGATGTCGGAGGCCGAGCCGCCCATGCCGGACGACGGCTGGTGCATCATGATCCGCGCGTGCGGCAGGGCGTAGCGCTTGCCCTTGGTGCCGGCGCAGAGGAGGAACTGGCCCATCGAGGCGGCCAGGCCCATGCCGACCGTGGCGACGTCGTTCGGGATGTAGTTCATGGTGTCGTAGATCGCCATGCCGGCGTCGACCGAGCCGCCCGGCGAGTTGATGTGCAGGAAGATGTCGGCCTCGGGGTCCTCCGCCGACAGCAGCAGCAGCTGGGCGCAGATCGCGTTGGCGTTCTGGTCGCGGACCTCGGAGCCGAGGAAGACGATCCGCTCCCGGAGCAGGCGCTGGTAGATGTGGTCGTCGAGGACGTTCATCCCCGCGCCGCCGTTGAGCTGGGGGCTGGAGTTCTGGGTCACGGGGCCGACCCTAGCCCGAAGGACGGACAGAACCACGGCAGATCCCCCGCTGTTCGCCGACAGCGGATTTCGGTGGCCCGGTGGCACCGGTCCGGACCGGATCAGGACTCGGCGGCGGCCTTGAGGTGGGCGACGGTCGCGGCCATCCCGGCCTCGAGCTCGTCGGCGTGCTCGTCGGACCCGCCGAGGAACACCGGGGCGAAGGCCTTGCTCACCCCGGTGAGGGCCCGCGGCACCGGCCGCCGGTGCACGACCCGGGTCCCGCCGTCGGTCGGCTCCAGCTCCCAGATCCACCGGGCGCCGCTGGACCGGGTGTCCCAGGCGAGCAGCCGCCCGGGCTCGAGCTCGGCCACGACCGACCGGGTCGGCCACACGACGGCCTTGCGCCGGTTGATCCCGAGGTACCACTGGCCCACGCGGAGACCTCCCGGCTTGAGCGGCACCATCCGGACCAGCTCCGGGCTCCAGTCCGGCAGGTTGGTGAGATCGGTCAGCAGCGCCCAGACCCGCTCGGGCGGGGCGGCGACGTCGGCCTCGGCGCGCAGCTCGCGCTCGGCGCCGCTCGTCCGGGGGGTGCTCATGCGAGCCAGTCTCGCAGAGCCGCGTGGACCTCCGGGTGGTTGAGCAGCCCGAAGTGGTCGGTGCGGCCCACGTGCAGGACCGTGGCGCCCGGGAAGAGCTCGCCGGCGTGCCGGTCCCGCCCGTGCGCCGACGGCACGCGCACCAGCAGGTCGCCGACCACGTGGCCGACCGGGTGCCGCGGGCGGGCGGTGACGGTGGCGGCGACCAGCCGGTAGCGCGCGTGCGGCAGCGGCGGCACGTCGTGGGCGAGCCCGGCGACGAGGTCGTGCACGCCCAGCGAGCGCTGGTCGAGGATCCGGCCGATCGGCGCGGTCTCCTGCAGCCGTCCGAGGCCGCGGCTGCCGTGCCCGATCCCGCGGGCGATCGGCGCGCCGAGGTGCGGGGTGCCGAGCGTGACCACGTCCGACACCAGGTCCCGCCAGGGCTGCTCCACCGCGGCGGCGACCGCCCCGGCGGCGCGGACGATCAGCCCGCCCATCGAGTGCCCGACCAGGGCGATCCGCTCGACCGGCACCGGCCACGCCTCGACGAGCGCCTGGCCGAGGGCGGTCAGGGCGACGCCGTTCTCGCGGACGCCGAGCCCGGTGTTGGCCCGCAGGAACACCGGCGTCCAGCCCCGCTCGGCCAGCATGGCGCCGTACGTCGTGCCCAGGCGCTCGCGGCCCCGCTGCCAGTACGACTCGTTCTCGCAGAGCCCGTGCAGGAAGAGCACCAGCCGACCGGTCGCCTCCGGGAACGCCGCCGCCAGGTCCGGCTCGGTCAGGGGTACGTCGTGGCCGCGGTCGCGCACCGCCATCGAGATCGCCAGCCGGGGCCGCTCACCGGCGAGCCGGTCGCCGATCAGGCCGTTCACCGCCGAGCTCACGAAGCGGCCGCGCGGCCCGGCCTCGAGGCGCGGGCCGACGCCGGTCTCGGCGACCTTCCCCAGGGCGGCCGAGGCCGCGCGGAGACCGAGCCCGAGGCCGCCGTGAACCGCGTCGGCGATGCCGCGACCAGGGTAGCCCCCGAACCGGTCGGCCCAGGCGTCGTGGGTGTCGCGCACCGAGCGCACCACGAGGTCGTCCGCGACGTGCGAGAGCAGGGACAGCGCGTCGATCCAGGTCGGCGCGGGGGCGGGTGGCGTCGGCACCCGGCCACGATAACCGTTCAGTGCACAGTTGTGCACTGAACGGTCACCGGCGTGTCACTCCGCGGCGGCGGTCTCCTCGACCGGCTCGTCGGCGGTCTCGTCGGCGGTCTCCTCGGACGCCGCCTCGGCGGCCTCCGGCTCACCGATCGTGCCGTCCGGGCGCAGGTTCTTCAGCTCGACCACGGCGCCCGAGGCGTCGGTGACGACGGCGGACTCGACCAGCCGGGCCAGCGCCTTGCCGCGCAGGATCTCCTGCACCAGCTCGGGGATGTGGTTGTGCTCGAACATGTGGTTCGCGAACTCCTGCGGGTCCTGCCCGGCCTGCTGGGCGCGGCGCACCATGTGCTCCGACAGCTCCTGCTGGTCGATGCCGAACTCCTCGCGCTTCGCGATCTCGTCGAGGACGAACTGCGCGGCGACCGCGTCGCGGACCCGGCGCTCGAGGTCGGCTTCGAACTCCTCCTGGGTCTGCTTCTCGTCCTCGAGGTACTTCTCCATGGTGATCCCGGCGTAGGCGAGCTGCTGCTCGATGTTGCCGCGCCGCGCGTTGAGCTCGTCGGTGACGACGACCTCGGGCAGCGGGACCTCGACCTTGTCGAGCAGCGCCTCCAGCACGGCGTCGCGGGCGGCGGCCGCCTGCTCGAGGCGCTTGCCGCGACCGAGCCGCTCCCGCACGTCGGCGGTGAGCTCGTCGAGGGTGTCGAACTCGGAAGCCAGCTGGGCGAACTCGTCGTCGAGCTCGGGCAGCTCCTGCTCCTGGACCTGGGTGACGCTCACCTGGACCTCGACGTCCTCGCCGACCAGGTCGCCACCGACCAGCTGCGAGGTGAAGGTCTTCTCGTCGCCGGCGGCCATGCCGGTCAGCGCCTCGTCGAGCCCGTCGAGCATGCCGCCGCGACCGACCCGGTAGGACATGCCGTTGACCTCGGCGCCGGGGACGGTCTCGCCGTCGCGGCTCGCCACCAGGTCCATGACGACGAAGTCGCCGTCGGCGGCGGGGCGCTCGACGTCGATGAGGGTCGCGAACCGCTCGCGCAGCGCCTCGACCTGCTCGTCGACGTCCGCGTCGGTGACCTCGGTGTCCTCGACCTGGGCCTCGATCCCGTCGTACGACGGCAGCTCGATCTCGGGACGGACGTCGACCTCCGCGGTGAACTCCAGCGCGTCGTTGTCCTCGAACTTGGTGACCTCGATGTCCGGCTGCGCGAGCGGCTGGAGGGAGTTGGCCTGGAGCGCCTCGACGTACTTCTGCGGGACGACCTCGTTGATCGCCTGGTCGAGGACCGCACCGCGACCGACCTGACGGTCGATGACGGCCGGCGGGACCTTGCCGCGGCGGAAGCCGGGGACGTTGATCTGCTGGGCAATCTGCTTGTACGCCGCGTCGAGGCTCGGCTTGAGCTCCTCGAAGGGCACCTCGACGGTCAGCTTGGCCCTGGTCGGGCTCAAGGTCTCGACGGCGCTCTTCACAGGTTTTCTCCTCAAGTATCTGGTGGTGGTCGTGCGTCGGGGCGACAGGACTCGAACCTGCGATCTCCTGCTCCCAAAGCAGGCGCGCTAGCCACTACGCTACGCCCCGCCAAGGCCCCGCCGGCACCGCGTCCGACGTGCTGCCGGACGGGCTGAGGTGGGCCCTTGGAGCGGATGACGGGAATCGAACCCGCGTAGCCAGTTTGGAAGACTGGGGCTCTACCATTGAGCTACATCCGCGCGCGCCCGGTCGCGCCGGATGCGGGAGTCATGGTGCCACACCGGGGCTCACGGCCCACAAACGGCCGCGCCCTCAGGGACGCCGGTGGACCAGCACGAGCGCGCGGTCGTCGTTGTCCGACCCGAGCGCCTCGACCAGCCGGTCCGCGCCGCCCTCGAAGGTGCCGCGCAGCAGCCGCTCGGCCTGCCCGAGCATCCGGTCGATGCCCATCCCGATCTCGCGACGCGGGGTCTCGACGAGGCCGTCGGTGTAGAGCATCAGCGCGTCGCCGGGGCGAACGACGCCGCGCACCACCGTGAAGTCCGCGTCCTCGATCAGGCCGAGCACCGGCCCCTCGGCCTCGTGCACGGTCCAGCGCCCGGCACCGGCGGCCAGCTGGGCGGCCGGCGGGTGGCCGGCGGCGCGCACCTCGAAGGCCCCGGTCCCCAGGTCGAGCGAGAGGTGGACGGCGGTGGCGAAGCCCTCCTCCCACTGCTGCCGGAGCAGGTAGTCGTTCGCGGCCGGCAGGAACTCCTCGGGCGGCAGGGCGCCGAGCAGGCCGCCGAAGGAGCCGGAGAGCAGCAGCGCGCGGGTGCCCGCCTGCTGCCCCTTGCCGGAGACGTCGACCAGGGCGATCTCGAGACGGTTCGAGTGCCGCGGCCGGGTGGCGACGACGAAGTCGCCGGCGAACGGCGTCCCGCCCGCCGACCGCAGCGCGGTCTCCGCCAGCCAGCCGGCGGGGAGGTCGGGCACCCCGCCCTGGAGCTGGATCCGGTCGCGCAGGTCGACCAGCATCGACTCGCCGAGCATGCCCGCGACCCCGAGCCGGGTCCGCTGGAACGACGTCACCAGCACGATGAAGCAGAGCAGGTAGAGGATGCCGATGGCGATCACGACGCGCACGGTCACGTTCTGCTGCCGGCCGATCGCCAGCATCAGCATGATCATGAGGAAGACCACGAACCACGGCAGCTGGCGCGGGCTCACGAGCAGGCTGCCGAGCAGCAGCGGCACGATGAGCGAGGTCATCGGGAACTGCGCCGGCCAGATCAGCAGCGCGACCGTCAGCACGGTCGTCAGGGCGACCAGCAGCACCAGCGTGCGGTGCTGGCGAGGGACGCCTCGACGGACGGCCCGCCGGAGGGTGCGGGGGCCAGTCGTCATGCGTCGTCGGTCCTCTTCTCGGTCGGCGGGCATCACTGTAGTGCCCGGGAGCGGAACCGGCGCTGGCAGCGAGGGCACCAGAACAGGTTGCGCCCCTGGAGCTCGGTCGTGCGGACCGTGGCGCCGCAGACGTGGCACGGCTGACCGGTGCGACGGTAGACATAGACTTCGCCGCCGTGGTCGTCGCGACGCGGCGGACGTCCCATCGCCTCGGGCAGGTGCTCGGGCCGGACGGTGTCGATCCGCCCTGTGCGCACGCCCTCCTGCATCAGCCCGACCAGGTCGTCCCACATCGCCTGCCACTGGGCCCGGCGCAGGGTGCTGCCCGGCCGCATCGGGTCGACGCGGTGCCGGAACAGCAGCTCGGCCCGGTAGACGTTGCCGACCCCGGCCAGCACGGCCTGGTCCATGAGCAGCCCACCGATCGGTGCCCGGCTGCGCCGGATCCGCTCCCAGGCCCGGTCGGGGTCCGCGTCCTCCCGCAGGGGGTCGGGCCCGGAGCGCGCGACCACCGCGTCCCGCTCCGCGAGCGTGACCAGGTCGCAGGTGGTGGCGCCGCGCAGGTCGGCGTACGACCAGCCGCCGTCGCCCGCCGCCACCAGCCGGAGCCGCACCTGGCCGACCGCGGGCGGCACCTCGGGCGCACCCTCCTCGACGTCGAAGCGGCCGTACAGACCGAGGTGGACGTGCACGAACCGCTCGCCGGGGAACTCGACGAACAGGTGCTTGCCCCACGCCTCCGCCCCGACGAGCACCTGCCCGTCGATCCGGGCGGCCGACTCCTCGAAGCGGCCCTGGGGGCTGCCGGCGCGCACCACCCGGCCCGCGAAGGTCGCGGTCAGCTGGTCGGCGAGCCGGTGGAGGGTGTGGCCCTCAGGCATCGGTGGCCGAGGACGGCAGCAGCGGCAGCTCGCGGGTCTGCTCGTACGACGCCAGCTGCCCGATCCGCCGGACGTGCCGCTCGTCGCCGCTGAACGGCTCGGCCAGGAAGACCTCGACGAACCGGGTCATGTCCTCGAGCGAGTGCATCCGGCCCCCGACCGAGACGACGTTGGCGTCGTTGTGCTCGCGCGCCAGCCGCGCGGTCTCCTCCGACCACACCAGCGCGGCCCGCACCCCGGCCACCTTGTTCGCGGCCATCTGCTCGCCGTTGCCGGAGCCGCCGATCACGACCCCGAGGCTGTCGAGCCCGTCCTCGCGGTCGCGGACCACGGCCTCCGCGGCGCGCAGGCAGAAGACGGGGTAGTCGTCGAGGGCGTCGTAGGTCTGCGGCCCGTGGTCGACCGGCTCGTAGCCGTGGTCGGTGAGCCAGCCGACCAGGTGGTCGCGGAGGTCGAGGCCGGCATGGTCGCAGCCGAGGTGCACACGCATGCGCACATCTTGTCAGGGCCGCTCCGCCCGCCGGTCAGGGTCGTCGGTCGATCCGGTCGGGCCGGTCGGCGTGCAGCCGCAGGAACCCGGCGACCTGCCGCATCAACGGCTCCGCCGAGGGGAACACGCGGGGGTGCCGCCAGAAGCCGTGCAGCTGACCGAGGTACCGGGTCGCGGTGACCTCGACGCCGGCGTCCGCGAGCCGCCGGGCGAGCTCCTCGCCCTCGTCGCGCAGCGGGTCGTGCTCGGCGGTCACCACCAGGGTCGGGGGCAGCGTCCCCAGCCGGTCGGACAGCAGCGGCGCGAGGTCGGGGTCCGAGAGGTCGGCAGGCGTGGCGGCGTACTGCTCCCAGTACCAGGCGGCCTCGCGCGGGTCGAAGCCGTCCGCGGCGGTGCGGTAGGAGTCGTGGGCAGCCGTCGGGTCGAGGAACGGGTAGACGAGCGCCGCGGCGGCGTACCGCCCGGGGTGGCGCAGCGCGTCGACGAGCGCGAGGTTGCCGCCAGCGCTGTCGCCGTGCGCGACCAGCACGCCTCCGAGCTCGCGCGCGGCCCAGCCGGCGGCGGTGCCGACGTCCTCGACCGCCGCCGGGAACCGGTGCTCGGGCGGGACGCGGTAGTCGACGCTGAGCACCCGGAGGCCGGTGCGGTTGGCGAGGCGTCGCGCGGCGGCGTCGTGGACCTCGACGTCGTTGAGGACGAACCCGCCGCCGTGGGCGTGGACGACGACGGCCTCGGCCGCGTCGGCACCCCGGCCGGAGGGGTCGTACAGACGGCACGGGACGCCGTCGGCGTCGACGTCGACGGCCGCGGCGACCTCCTCGCGGGGCTCCTCGGCGGCGAGGCGCCGGGCCTCGACGCGCGCGGCGTCGATGTCGAAGTCCTCGGACCACACGGGGGTCTCCCCCGCGTACGCCAGCAGCGCCTGTCGCGCCTCGGGAAACAGCATGCGGGCACCGTAGCCAGCCAGCAGGATGTGCGGGTGCGCGTTCTCGCCTGGTGGGTGCTCTTCCTGGTCTTCGCCGACGAGGTGCTGGCGATGGTGGCCCTGGGCTACTGGGGCTGGCACCAGGACCCGCGCTGGCTGTGGGTGTGGCTGCTGCCGCTGCTGGCGACCCAGGCGTGGTTCTGGTTCGCCTCGCCGAAGGCACGCTACGGCCACTGGCTGGGGCGGCCGGTCGTCAAGGTGCTGGTGTTCGGGTCGGCGACCCTCGCGCTCTGGGACGCCGGGCACCCCTCCCTGGCGGCGGCCTTCCTGGTGTTCTCGGCCGCCGTGAACGCGCTGGCGCTGCTCCCGGCCGTCACGCGGGTCCTCGATGAGAGCACGCCCCCGGTGGTCGAGCAGCGAAGGCGCTCTGGCGCCTGAGCGCCCGTCGAGACCCCCGCCGGCGCCGGCGGCTGGCTCACCGGGTCTCGACTCGCTGGTCGCTCAGAACCCGACGCGGCGGCCCGGGGTGTCGTTGCGGACGGCGGCGCCCTTGGCCTGCGCGGTCGCCTTGAGCTCGGCCTGGAAGGCCGTCATCCGCTCGCGGAGACCCTCGTCCGCGACGGCGAGGATGCGGACGGCGAGCAGCCCGGCGTTGCGCGCGCCGCCGACGGCGACGGTCGCGACGGGCACCCCGGCCGGCATCTGCACGATCGACAGCAGCGAGTCGAGGCCGTCGAGGTGCTTGAGCGGGACCGGCACCCCGATCACCGGGAGCGGGGTGACCGCGGCCAGCATCCCGGGCAGGTGCGCGGCGCCGCCGGCGCCGGCGATGATCACGGAGATCCCACGCGACGCGGCGTCGCGGCCGTAGTCGAGCATCTCCTGCGGCATCCGGTGCGCGGAGACCACGTCGGCCTCGTGGGCGACGTCGAACTCCGCCAGCGCCTCCGCGGCCGCTCGCATCACCGGCCAGTCGGAGTCCGACCCCATCACGATCCCGACGCGTGCACTCACAGGACTACTCACTCTCGTCTCCCAGGTCGCCGCGGAACCAGGCCGCGGCGTGCCGCGCCCGTTCGAGGCAGTCGTCGAGGTCGTCGCCGTAGGCGTTGACGTGGCCGACCTTGCGGCCGGGCCGCAGGTCCTTGCCGTACAGGTGCACCCGCAGGAACGGGTCGCGCGCGAGCGCGTGGGGGTAGCCGTCGTACAGGCGGCCGACCGACTCGTCGGGGCCGCCGAGGATGTTGACCATCACCGTCCAGCGCGCCCGCGGCGCCGGCGACCCCAGCGGCAGGTCGAGGACGGCGCGCAGGTGGTTCTCGAACTGCGAGGTGACGGCACCGTCCTGGGTCCAGTGCCCGGTGTTGTGCGGCCGCATCGCCAGCTCGTTGACGAGCACCTCCCCGTCCGCGGTCTCGAACAGCTCCACCGCGAGAACGCCGACGACGTCGAGCGCACCCGCGATGCGCAGCGCGATCTCCTGGGCCCGGCCCGCGAGGGCCTCCGGGAGGTCGGGGGCCGGGGCGACGACCTCGAGGCAGATCCCGTCCTGCTGGGTCGAGGCGACCACCGGGTACGCCGCGGCCTGGCCGCTCGGCGACCGCACGACGAGCGCGGACAGCTCGCGGCGGAACTCGACGAGCTCCTCGGCGAGGATCCGCACGCCGCTCGCCTCCGCGGCGGTGAAGGCGTCGGCGCAGTCCTCGACCGACCGCACGAACCAGACGCCCTTGCCGTCGTACCCGCCCCGGGTCGTCTTGAGCACGCACGGGAGGCCGAAGCGCTCGACGTCGGCGACCGAGGCGACGACCGCGTTCCGGGGGCAGGGGACGCCGAGCCGGCCCAGCGCCTCGCGCATCACGGCCTTGTCCTGGGCGTGCACCAGGGCCTCCGGCCCGGGGTGGACGGCGATGCCGTCGTCGGCGAGGGCGTAGAGGTGACCGGTGGGGACGTGCTCGTGGTCGAAGGTGACCACCGGGCAGCCGGCGGTCGCCCGCCGCAGCGTGGCGAGGTCGCGGTAGTCGCCGACCAGGTGGTCGGGGACGACCTGCGCCGCCGAGACGCCCTCGGCCTCGGCCAGCAGCCGGAGCGGGATCCCCATCGCGGCGGCGGGCTCGGCCATCATCCGGGCGAGCTGACCGCCTCCGATCACGGCGAGGGTCGGTGCGTGCACACGCGAACTCTAGGGGCTCGGGTCCTGCGTCTCGAACCGCAGTCCCTGTCCGCGGATCGTGGTGATCAACCGGGGGCGGTGGCTGTCGTCACCGAGCTTGCGACGCAGCCAGCCGAGGTGCACGTCGATCGTCTTCGACGAGGTCCAGAAGGTGGTGTGCCAGACCTCGCGCATCAGCTCGTCCCGGCTGACGATCGCGCCGGCCCGCTCCATCAGCGCGTGCAGCAGGTCGAACTCCTTGCGGGCGAGGACGAGCTCCTCCGAGCCCCGCCACACGCGCCGCGTCGCGGGATCGAGTCGGACGTCCTGGACCTCGATCACCCGCCCACGGTAGGGACGGGTCCTGCCGCCCGACGGTGGAACGGCGAAATTGTGCAGACCCGTGATCCGGACGCTGGACGTCCTGACCTGGCCCTGCGTCGGGCCGTCGGTCAGGCCCGGCGGACGGCGACCGGCTCGACGATGCCGAAGCCGCGCACCGGTCGCGCGGGCAGGGCCCGGGTCTCGAACTCGTCGTGCGGCAGCAGCTCGGCGGTGGCCTGGTCGATGATGATCCGGTTGCGGCGTGCGACGGCGGTCAGCCGCGAGGCCAGGTTGACCGGCGGGCCGAACACGTCGCCGAGCCGCATCACGACCGACCCGCTGGCGACCCCGACCCGGACGTCGGGCATCCGGCTGTCGCGACCGATGACGTTGATGATCCCCTCGGCGGTGTCGTAGGCCCGGACCGGGTCGTCGTTCACGAAGAGCACCGAGTCGCCGATGCTCTTGATGATCCGGCCCCGCTGGGCCGCGACCACGTCCGCGCACCGGGACTCGAACAGCTCCACCAGGTCGCCGATCCGGTCCTCGGAGAGCCGGTTGGACAGCGCGGTGAAGCTGACGATGTCGGCGAACCCGACGGTCAGCTGGACGGTGTTGAGGTCCTCCTCGTTGGCGCCGAGGGCCTCGACCCGGGCGACGGCGGCCGCGAGGTGGCGCCGCCACACGTAGACGAGCAGCTCCTCGAAGGGCTGCTCGATCTCGTCGATGAGCCGCAGGGCGGAGCCGACCCGGCTCCCCGTCGCGTCCTCGCCGGCCTCGAGCTCCTCGACCCGGTGGACCAGCGTCGCGACCTCCCAGTCGGCCAGGCGGGCCATCGTCTGCCCGACGGCCCGGGTGAGGTTGACCGCCATGTCGAAGTCGATCAGGCCGGTGCGGACCACCCGGATCAGGGTCGAGAGCGCCTCGGTGTCGGCGTCGGTGAACGCCGTCTCGAGACCGTGCTCGGGGAAGCCGAGCGCCCGCCAGAGGCGCCGCGCCTCGTCCATCCGGACGCCGGTCTGCTCGGCGACCTCCGGTGCGTTGAACATCGGGCTCTCGCCGAGGATCGCGCGCTCGAGGTCGTGCGCGGCCGGACCCGTCGGGTCCGATCCCTCGGACGGGTCAGGTGCCCTCATGTCCCGCCGACGTGTCGTGGATGCCGGCGATCAGCTGGTTGACCTTGCGCTGGGCCTCCTCGACCCGCGGGATGTCGTGCAGGCGGATCTGGCCGTGCGTGCTGGCGTCGGAGATCACCAGCGACCCGCACCCGAGCATCCGGTCGATGGGGCCGAACTCGTAGGCGATGTCGCTGATCCGGGCCAGCGGCATGTCGTGCCCGCGCCGCACGATGATCCCGTGCCGCGTGATCAGGCGCCGGTCGGTGAACGTGTAGGTCGCCGTCGCCCAGTTCGCCAGCGGCCGCAGCACGAACCAGACGATGCCGACCAGCAGGATCCCCCAGATCACCAGGGTCGCGGTGCCGTTGTCGATCTTGGTCTGCGCGAAGGTGCCGAGCGCGAGCAGCGCCACGAGGCAGACGAGCGGCCAGAGGAGGGCCTTGACGTGCGTCCGGGTGTCGATGACGACACGCTCCCCCGGGTTGAGGAGCTTGGGTGAGATGGCCACCCGCCGATCATGTCACTGATCGGGCCCCGAGGTGGCGGAGCGCACGTGGACGACGTCGCCGGCACCGACCACGGTCTCGCCGCCCGGTCCGGCCACGACCAGGCGCCCGCTGGCGTCGATCCCGGTCGCCCGGCCCACGAGGGTCTCCCCGGACGGGAGCTCCACCCGCACGTCGCGGCCGACGGTGGCGCAGGCGGCGGTGTACGACGACCGCAGGTGGGCGGACGCCTCGGGACCACCGGCCTGCCACGCGTCGACGGCCTCGCGGATCCCGGACAGCAGCGCCACCAGGAGCGTGGTGCGGTCCGGCTCCGCACCGGACTCGAGGGCCAGCGAGGTCGCCGTCGGCACCGGGATCTCGTCCTGGGCCTGGGAGACGTTGAGCCCGACCCCGACGACCGCGGCCGGCCCGGACGGGGTGTCGACCCGCTCGACGAGGATGCCGGCCACCTTGCGGTCCTCCACCAGCACGTCGTTGGGCCACTTCACGGCCGCTCCGGCGAAGCCGGCGCCGCGCAGCACCTTGGCGACGGTGTGCCCGGTCAGGAGCGGCAGCCACGGCCAGCTCGCGGCCGGGACGGTGGGCCGCAGGACGAGCGAGAAGGTCAGCGACGAGCGGGGCGGCGCCTCCCAGCTGCGGTCCAGCCGACCGCGTCCGGCGGTCTGGTGCTCGGCGACCACGACCCGCCCCTCCGGGGCGCCGGCGCGCGCCTGCTCGGCCGCCACCGCGTTGGTCGAGGGCGCGGTCCCGAGCACCTCGACGTCGAGATCCGGCGCGAGCCGGGCCAGGGCGTCGGCGTCGAGTGATGGGCGTCGCATCGGAGCAGGGGTCACGGGGTCTAGATTGGCCCACGGTCCACGTCAGTGCCAGCGTCAGTGCCAGTGAGGAGCCGCGACCATGAGTGTCCACCCCGGCGAGGGAACGGAAGTCCCCGAGGACATCGACGTCCGTACGACGGCCGGCAAGCTCGCCGACCTCGAGCGTCGCGTCGACGAGACGTTGCACGCCGGATCGGCCAAGGCCCGCGAGAAGCAGCACGCCAAGGGTCGCAAGACCGCCCGCGAGCGGATCGAGCTGCTCTTCGACGAGGGTTCGTTCGTGGAGCTCGACGCCCTGGCCCGGCACCGCTCGACCGCGTTCGGCCTCGAGAAGAACCGCCCGTACGGCGACGGCGTGATCACCGGCTACGGGACCGTCGACGGTCGCCAGGTCTGCGTGTTCTCGCAGGACTTCACGGTCTTCGGTGGCTCGCTGGGCGAGGTCTACGGCGAGAAGATCACCAAGGTCATGGACCTCGCGATCAAGACCGGCTGCCCGATCATCGGCATCAACGAGGGCGCCGGCGCCCGCATCCAGGAGGGCGTGGTCTCGCTCGGCCTCTACGGCGAGATCTTCCGCCGCAACGTGCACGCCTCCGGGGTCATCCCGCAGATCAGCATGATCATGGGCTCCTGCGCCGGCGGGCACGTCTACTCGCCCGCGGTCACCGACTTCACGGTCATGGTCGACGGGACGTCGAACATGTTCATCACCGGGCCCGACGTGATCAAGACCGTCACCGGCGAGGACGTCACGATGGAGGAGCTCGGCGGTGCCCGCACGCACAACACCAAGTCCGGCAACGCCCACTACATGGGGGCCGACGAGGACGACGCCATCGAGTACGTCAAGGCGCTGATCTCCTACCTGCCGCAGAACAACCTCGACGAGGTGCCGTCGTTCGACACCGCGGTCGACCCGGAGGTCACCGACCTCGACCTGACCCTCGACACGATCATCCCGGACTCGCCGAACCAGCCCTACGACATCCGCGACGTGATCACCGCGGTCGTCGACGACGCGGAGTTCCTCGAGGTCCAGGAGCTGTTCGCGCCGAACCTCGTGATCGGCTTCGGCCGGGTCGAGGGCCACTCGGTCGGCGTGGTCGCCAACCAGCCGATGCAGTTCGCCGGCACCCTCGACATCGACGCCTCCGAGAAGGCCGCGCGGTTCGTCCGGTTCTGCGACGCCTTCAACATCCCGGTCCTGACCTTCGTCGACGTGCCCGGCTTCCTGCCCGGCACCGACCAGGAGTGGAACGGCATCATCCGCCGTGGCGCGAAGCTCATCTACGCCTACTCCGAGGCGACCGTCCCGCTGGTCACCGTGATCACCCGCAAGGCCTACGGCGGCGCCTACGACGTGATGGGGTCCAAGCACCTCGGCGCGGACTTCAACGTCGCCTGGCCCACCGCCCAGATCGCGGTGATGGGCGCCCAGGGCGCGGCGAACATCCTGCACCGCAAGACGCTGAAGAAGGTGCACGACGCCGGCGGGGACGTCGAGGCGAAGCGCGCCCAGCTGATCGACGAGTACGAGACCACGCTCGCCAACCCCTACATGGCCGCCGAGCGGGGCTACATCGACGCGGTCATCAAGCCGCACCAGACCCGCCTCGAAGTCGTCCGGGCGCTGCGGCTGCTCCACTCCAAGCGGGAGTCCCTGCCCGCCAAGAAGCACGGGAACATCCCGCTGTGAGCACCGAGCAGCCGACGGCCGAGCACGCCGCCGAGCCGAAGGCACCCTTCCTCCGGGTCGTCCGCGGCGACGCGTCGGCCGAGGAGGTCGCGGCGCTCGTCGCGGTGCTCGCCTCCCTGCAGGTCGAGGCCCCGGCGGCGCCGAAGCGTCGCCCCGAGTGGGCCCACCCCCGCCGCGCCCAGCGGGTCACCTACCGGCGCGGCCCGGGGGGCTGGCGCGCCAGCGGCCTGCCCGGCTGATTACCGCAAAGTCTCGGCGGAGCCCGTCTGGACCACTATTCTTGAGCCAACCTTGAGTTTGCTCGATGGGCGCCTTGAGGGCGCTTGCGCAGACTGAGACGAGGTTGAACACCAAGACGTCGGGAGACGAGCCGTGAGCGCGAACGAATGGGGGGACGGGTACCCCCAGGTGGCCCAGCAGGCAGCACTGCCTCCGGCCCCTGCCCTCGCGGGCGAGAACCAGTACGTCCGGACCGCCGACCCCGAGCTCTCCGGCTACGAGCCCGAGTTCCTCGAAGAGGTCGAGGACCTGCCGACGTACCGTCCGACGGTCGGGTGCATCATCCCCGCCTACAACGAGGCCGAGACGATCGCGGGCGTCCTCGACTCGCTGCTCCAGCAGACCCGGCTCCCGGACGTCATCCACGTCATCATCAACAACACCAGCGACGACTCCGTCGAGATCGCCAGCCACTACGCCGGCCCGCACACGCGGATGACCCCCAGCGGCGAGCAGAGCACGATCATCTACGTCCACGACATCGGGAAGAACCCCGACAAGAAGGTCGGTGCGCTCAACTACGGCTACTCGCTGGTCGAGACGATGGACTACCTCCTCGGCGTCGACGGCGACACCACCCCGGAGCCCGACGCCGTCGAGAACCTCGTCAACGAGATCTCCAGCGACGACCGGATCGGCGGCATCTCCGCGATCTACTCGATCGACGACAGCGCGCTCGACAAGCCGATGGCGAAGTTCCTCATCGCCGGCCAGCGCGCACAGTTCGCGGCGTTCAACATGCAGAACCTGCTCAAGGGCCGCAACATGGCGGTGCTCGGCGGGCAGTTCTCGATCTTCTCCACCCAGGCGCTGCGTGACGTGCTGCGCGACAGCCACCAGCGCACCCCGTGGGTGAGCGACAGCGAGGTCGAGGACTCGCTGCTGTCGCTGCAGATCAAGAGCGCCGGCTACCTCACCAAGATCAGCGCCCGGGCCCGCGCCCACGTCGGCGGCATGGACACCCTGCGCTCCCTCGACGCCCAGCAGGTGAAGTGGAACTTCGGTGCGATCGACCTGATGTGGCCGGGGCAGCGCGGCGACACCAAGGGCCAGCCGTTCCACCCGAACCTCCGGCTGCGGTGGTTCGAGCACATGTCGATGGTCATCAACATCGTCACCCGCTCGATGTTCATCTTCCTGCTCGCCGGCTCGCTCAGCATCCACGCGTTCGTGTTCAGCCCGTGGTGGCTGCTCCCGCCCCTGGCCGCGGTGTGGCTGAACTTCCGCGTCGCCCGGTCGATGGAGTTCGCCAACAAGCGGGACTACCTCTTCGCCCTGATGGTCATCCCGGCGGAGATCTACATGATCATCCGGATGGGCCACTTCGTGCGCGCCTGGCTGAAGTTCTTCAGCCGTCAGCAGACCGACAACTGGGCCGCACAGGCGAAGGCCGAGCGCGGCAAGGGCATCGCCTGGATGTACCCGTTCCTGGCCTTCGGCGTGGTCTTCGCGATCGCCGCGGTGATCTGGACGATGCTGCTGTCGATCCCGCTGCGGTCCGACATCCTCGCCGTCTGCTGGCCGGTCCTGGGCGTCATCACCGTGCTGCAGACGGCCTGGATGATCATCAAGGCGATGAAGCGCTACCGCGGCTTCAAGGCCTGACCAGCACCCCCCGAGCCCACCTCCCGACCCGCAGGAGACCCGATGACACGCACCCGCTCGCGCCTCTCGACGGCAGCGGCGAGCCTCACCGGCATCGTCGCCACCGCCGTGCTGCTCAGCGGCTGCTCCGCGATCGACGGCCTGACCGGCTCCAACGACCCGTCCTCGACGCCGACGGCGTCGCCGAGCGCGTCCGAGACGCCCTACCCCTCGCAGTTCACCCGCGACGGCACGTTCCAGTCCCACATCAGGATCGACGGGATGGACTACGTCTACACGCTGTACCCGACCAAGTCGACGCCGCGCACGAACGAGTGGTACCCGAAGGGCGCGAAGTACTTCTCCTTCACCTTCCAGGCCTACGACCTCACCAAGAAGATCCGGGCGCCGTTCATCACCAAGCGCAAGGTCTACCTGTCGCGGATGCAGGTGCAGTCCGACACGGTCACCTACGAGGGCGGCAAGACCCAGCACCCGTACGAGCTCGACGCCGAGGCGCGGACCATCACCTTCGACCCGGAGCCGCTGTCGACCAAGTACGGCATGCTCGTCACCTCGCCCAAGGGCGCCTTCGAGCTGCGCAACCAGAAGATCAAGCCGACGTCGAAGGACACCAAGGGCATCGACCTGCACTTCACCGCGACCGTCTACGTCCAGGAGTCGGCCGGCTCGACCACCTTCACCAAGAAGATCATCAAGCAGAAGGTGCCGATCGCGATCTTCCAGAGCGACAAAGCCACCCAGGCGCAGAAGATCCCGATCGACGCGAACTGAGCCGCTAGGCTGCCTCGGCGAGGCGGTAGCCGACCCCCCGGACGGTCTCGATGAACTTCGGGGTGCCCGAGTCGTCCCCGATCTTGCGGCGCAGGTTCGCGATGTGCACCTCGACCGAGCGCTTGTCGGCCTCGTTGACGAAGTACGACGTGACGTACTGCTGACCGCGCATCGTGAGCACCAGGTCGGCCTTGCTGCGCACCCGCCGGCCCGTGCTCAGCAGCGAGGCCAGCAGGTCGAACTCGGTGCGCGTCAGGTCGACGCTGCCGCCGTTCACGGTGACGACGCGCGTGTCGTTGTTCAGGGCGAGCCCGTTGAAGCGGATCCACCCGCCCTGGTTCTGCGGCACGCCCTGGGCGGAGCTCTCCGGCGGGACCGGCTGGTGCACGGGCGCCGGCGGCGGCGCCGGCTGCTGGTACTGCGGCGGCGGCTGCTGGTACGCCGGCGGCGGCTGCTGCTGGTACTGCGGCTCGGGAGCGGGCGGCTGGTAGGGCTGCGGCTCCGGGGGCGGGGCCGGCTGCTGGTACTGGGGCTGCGGGGCGGGCGCCTGGTAGGGCGGCTGCTCGGCCGGCTGCCGGTGCTGCGGCTGGTAGTGCCGCGGCTCCTGCGGCTGGTGCTGCGGGGCCCGGCGCGGCTCCGGCGCGGCGGGCTCCTCGTCCTGGAGGGGGCGCAGCGGCGCGTTGGCGGTGAGGTTGCGCGCCGCGGCGGCCGCCCACGACTCCTCCTGCGGCTCCTCGGCGACCGGGGCCCCGTGCTCGCCCTCGTCGTCGGCCCAGCCGGTCGGCGTCTCGAACCGGGCGCGCGGGCGGCGCAGCATCGAGTCGGCCCGCGCGCGCAGCTCCCGGGGCCGGAACGGCTTGACCAGGTAGTCGTCCGCGCCGGCCTCGAAGCCCTGCACCACGTCGATCTCGTCGGCCAGGGCGGTGATCATGATCAGGTAGGTGGTGCTGAACTCGCGCAGCCGCTTGGCCACCGCGAACCCGTCCATGCCGGGCATGTTGACGTCGAGCGTCGTGATCAACGGGTTGTGCCGGCGCACCGCCTCGACGCCGTCCGGACCGTTCTCGGTGACGACCGTCCGGAACCCGGACTGGGTCAGGACGATGTCGATGAGGTCGCGAACGTCGGGGTCGTCCTCGATGATGACGGCCACCCAGTCGCTGTCCGGCTGCATGGCTCGAATGCTAACAACGGTGTGACCCGCCACTGCCGTTGGTGCGTCGATCGGTCCGGGAACCGTCCGCAGCGGGCCAGTTGTCTCACCAGCCGGACGACGCGGCCATCTGCATCGCCCGCTCCGGCCAGAACTGGCCGGCCGGCGGACCGCCGTTGCACTCGCCGTCGCTCTCGCCCGGCGGCTTGACCCACGCGTAGGCGTCCAGGTGGGGAGCATCGCTCGCCGGGGCGGGGTCGGTGCCGTAGGCCCGGCCCGGCGGGTTGCACCAGACGTCGGTCGAGCCGTTGCCGTTGCGGCCGGTGTCGATGACGTACTGCGCGCCCCCGAGGAGCCTGCTCAGCTTCTCCCCGTACTTCCGCTCGTCCTCGTCGGTCTGGTAGTTCGACACGTTGGTCGCGAAGCCGCGCACGTCCTCCACACCGACCTGCTTCAGCAGGGGCGCGAGCTCCGCCGGGTCGACCCAGTTCGAGTGGCCGCCGTCGACGTAGGTCGTGACGCCGGCCGCGGCGAGCGCGTCGACCGCGTCGGCGATCAGCTGGACCCGCTGGGCGCGCCGGTCGCACTCGAGGGCGGAGGCCAGCGCGTCCGGCTCGACGACCGCGACCGCGGCGTCGGCGGTGCCCGCCGCGTCGGCGATCTCCTGCACCCAGGTGGCGTACTGGTCCGCCGGCAGCCCGCCGCCGGAGAACCCGCCGGTGCAGTCACGGTCGGGGATCCCGTAGACGACGAAGGTCGGGACCTCCCCTGCGGCGTCGGCGCCGTCGACGATCTTCGTCACGAACGGCCCGACCTCGCCGGGCGGGTGCTCTTCCGGGGTCAGCCAGATCCCGGTCGGCGTCGCGGCGAGGCGGTCGAACACGGCGACCTCGTCGGCCCTCCCCTGGGCCTCGGCCTGCGCGGCCGCCTGGGCCGCTCGCGAGTCGGGGTCGGCGTAGCCGGCCCGGTCGGCGTAGGGGTCCACCGCCTGCGGGTCCGCCGGCTTGGCGCTGCCCTGCCCGTCGTCGCTGCCGCCGCACCCCACGAGGAGGCCGGCTGCAGCGACGAGGGTCAGCAGCAGCGCAGGCAGCCGACGACGGTGGGAAGGCACCGCCACATCATGCCCGAGGCGCCACGGCCTTCCGGCGACCCGGTGCGAAGACGGACGCGACCGCCGCGACGGCCACGGCGGCGGCGCCGGTGAGCAGCGCCGGGCCGATGGCTCCGTCGTACCCCGTCGGCGTCAGCGCGCCGCCGTTGGCCAGGAACACCGCGGTCAGCAACGCGACGCCGATGGCGACGCCGAACTCACGGACCGTCGAGTTCGCCGAGCTGGCGATCGCGAACTCCTCGTCGGGCAGGCCCTCCAGCACCGCGGTCGCCATCGGGGCGAAGGTCAGCCCCATGCCGACTCCGGCGAGGAGCAGCGGCGCCACGAAGGACGGGTACGCCGCCCCGGTCTCGGTGAGCACGGCGAACCACACCAGGGACGCGGTCTGCAGCACCAGCCCGAGGGACAGCAGCGCCCGCAGGCCGACCCGCGGCGCGAGCGCGCCGGCGATCGGCGCGACCACCATCGGCGCCGCAGTCCACGGCAGCGTCCGGACGCCGGCCTCGAGCGGGGAGTAGCCCTGCACGATCTGGAGGTACTGCGACAGCAGGAAGACCGTGCCGAACATGCCCAGGGTGAAGAACAGCCCGATGACGTTGGCCACCGAGAAGCCGCGCGACGAGAACAGCCGCAGGGGCAGGACGGCGTAGGAGCGACCACGCGCCCACCAGACGTAGGCCGGGAGCAGCAGCGCGGCCGTGACCAGCGGCAGCACGACCCGGGGGTCGGTCCAGCCGTCGTCGTTGCCGTGCACGATGCCCCACACGCCGAGGAACACGGCGCCGCCGAGCATCAGCACGCCGACCAGGTCGAGCCGCTGCCAGGTGCCGCGGGACTCCCGGACCGCGACGAGCAGCAGCGGGCCGGCGACCAGAGCAACGGGGACGTTGAGCCAGAAGATCGCCTGCCAGCTGACGCCCTCGACGACCGCGCCGCCGATGACCGGGCCGAGCGCGACGCCGAGGCCGCTGACGCCGCCCCAGATCCCGATCGCCGCGGCCCGCCTGGCCGGCGGCACCGCCGACGCGAGCAGGGTGAGCGAGAGCGGCATGATCGCGGCCGCGCCGAGGCCCTGGACGGCGCGGGCGGCGATCAGCGCCTCCGACGACGTCGAGAGGGCCGAGGCGATCGAGGCGAGGGTGAACACGACGAGGCCGGCCAGCATCGTCCGGCGCCGACCGATCCGGTCGCCGAGCGTGGCCGCGGGCAGCATGAACGTCGCGAACGCGAGCGTGTAGGCGTTCACGAACCAGGACAGCTGGCCGACGCTCGACCCGAGGTCGGCACGGACGACCGGCAGCGCGCTGGTCATCACCAGGTTGTCGAGGGTGGCCATGAACATGGGGAGGGACGCCGCCACGATCGCCAGCCACACCGGCGTGGTGCGCCGGGGGCGGGCGGGGGCGACGACGGTCGCGCCGGGCGCGGTGTCGAGTGTGGTCATGGAACGGCTCCAGAAGTTTGCATCGAATGATTACTTCGGTCACGACCATAAGTAATCAACTGATAACGTGTCAACCATGAATGCTGCGAGAGCCACCGGCCGGATGCCCGCGGAGGACCGACGCGAGCTCGTGCTCGCAGCGGCGACGCGGGCCTTCGCGCGCTCCGGCTACGCCGGGACCAGCACGGACGCGGTGGCGCGGGAGGCGGGCGTCTCCCAGCCGTACGTCGTGCGCCTGTTCGGCTCGAAGCTCGACCTGTTCCTCGAGGTGTTCGCGGGTGCCGTGCGGCGGATCGAGGCCGCCTTCGCCGAGGTGATCGACGCGGGCCCGTTCGACCCCGAGAGCGAGGACGACAAGGCGCGGATGGGCATGGCCTACGCCCAGCTCCTCCAGGACCACGACTTCCTGCAGGTGATGATGCACGGCTTCTCGAGCGGGAGCGTGCCCGAGATCGCCGCCGCCGCGCGACGCTGCATGGGCGAGGTGTTCGCGACGATCCGACGCACCGGCTGGGACGACGAGCAGTGCCGCGACTTCGTCGCCTTTGGCATGCTGCTCAACGTGATGCTCTCGATGCGCGCCCCCGAGCACCTCGACGCCGACGACCCGCTCACCGCGCTGACGACCTGCGCCTTCGGCGAGCACCTCGAGCTGCTCGAGCCGCCGGCGTGACGCCGTTCGTCCTGGCCTCGGCCTCGCCGGCGCGCCTGCAGACGCTGCGCAACGCCGGCCTGGACCCCGTGGTCGTGGTCTCGGGCGTCGACGAGTCGCAGCTCGACGGGCTCCCGCCGGCCGAGCTGGCGCTCCAGCTGGCCGAGCTCAAGTGCGCCGCGGTGGCGCCGCGTCCGGAGGTCCCGGCCGGCGCGCTGGTGCTCGGCTGCGACTCGGTCCTCGAGCTCGACGGCCGGGCGCTCGGCAAGCCGGACGACGCCGACGACGCCGTCCGCCGCTGGGCGGCGATGCGGGGCCGGTCGGGCGTGCTGCACACCGGCCACTCGTTGCGGGACACCGACCACGACCGCGTCGCCGCGGCCACCGCCTCCACGACGGTGCACTTCGCCGACGTCACCGACGACGAGGTGGCGGCCTACGTCGCGACCGGCGAGCCGCTCGCCGTCGCGGGGGCGTTCACGGTCGACGGCCTCGGCGGCGCGTTCGTCACCGGCATCGAGGGCGACCACCACAACGTGGTCGGGGTGAGCCTGCCGCTGGTCAGGGACCTGGTCGCCGAGCTGGGGCACTCGTGGACGGACCTGTGGCGTCGCCGCTGAGGTCGTCGGCGAGGTCCACCGGCTCGTCGAGCGGGTCCAGCTGCTCGATGCGGACCTCGAGCGGGTCACCGACCTGGAGCTCGCTGAGCTCGAAGACCTGCATCGGCCGCTGCTTGAGGTCGGCGAGGTGCACGGGCCGGCGGAAGACCAGGGTCCGGAACAGGTAGAACCGCGCGACCATCCCGAGGAAGAGCCCGATCAGGTTCGCGGACAGGTTGTCCGAGTAGGGGTCGTCGAGGTCGAGCAGGTGCCGGCTGACCCACAGGCACCCGAGGGGGATCAGCATCGTGACGAGGTTGATCGCGACGAACATCAACCGGCCGCCGTCGGCGGTGCGCGGCGGACGGTCGCGGAACACCCACGTGCGGCTCCCCCGGTAGCTCACGACCATGCCGACGACGTTGGCCACGGCGAAGGCCAGGTAGGGCTGACCGGCCAGCGGCGCGTCGTACCCCGTGCCGAAGCCGTGCAGCAGGAAGTTGAAGATCAGGAACGCGACGATCGTCGCGAGGCCTCCGACCGCGAGGAACCGGTACGCCTCGGTGAGCACCCGACGCCACCGGTTCGACATGGCGGCAAGGCTAGCCGCTCGACCGGCCGGGTCACTCGACCGGCAGGCCGAGCCCCCGCGCGATCAGCATCCGCTGGACCTCCGAGGTGCCCTCGCCGACCTCGAGCACCTTGGCGTCGCGGTAGAACCGGGCGACGGGGTACTCCTCCATGAAGCCGTAGCCACCGAAGACCTGGGTCGCGATCCGGGTGGCGGTGACCGCGGACTCGGTCGCGTAGAGCTTGGCGACCGCGGCGGCCTGCTTGAACTCCTTCATCGAGGCCCCGCCCCCGTCGCGCTGGCTGTCCTTCATGGCTGCGGCCCGGTAGGTCAGCAGCCGGCTCGCGTGCAGCATCACCTCGAGGTCGGCGACCTGGAACGCCACGCCCTGCTTGCGGCCGATCGGACCACCGAAGGTCTGCCGCTCGCCGGCGTAGGCGACGCTCATCTCGAGGCAGGCCTGGATGCACCCGACCGCGAGCGCGGCGATGGCGACCCGACCGTCGTCGAGCGTGGCGAGGAACTGCGCGTAGCCGCGGCCGCGGGCGCCGAGGAGGTTCGCCTCGGGGACCCGGGCGTCCTCGAAGGACAGCGGGTGGGTGTCGGAGGCGTGCCAGCCCAGCTTGTCGTAGGCCTTCTCGACCGTGAAGCCCGGCGTCCCGCTCGGCACCATGATCGTGCTGATCTCGGGCCGACCGTCCTCCCGCTCCCCGGTGCGCGCGGTGACGGTGACCAGGCTGGTGATGTCCGAGCCGGAGTTGGTGATGAACTGCTTGGCGCCGTTCACGACCCACTCGCCGCCGTCGAGGACCGCCCGCGTGCGGGTGGCGCCGGCGTCGGACCCGGCGCCCGGCTCGGTCAGGCCGAACCCGGCGAGCCGGTGGCCGGCGACCAGGTCGGGAAGCCAGGTCGCGCGCTGCTCCGCGGTGCCGTAGGTGAGGATCGGGTTGATGCCGAGCCCGACCGCGGCCTCGAGCGTGATGCCCATCGACTGGTCCACGCGGCCGATCTCCTCGATCGCCACGCACAGGCTCGTGAAGTCGCCGTCCTCCCCGGCGCCGCCGTACTCCTCGGGGGCGGTAAGGCCGAACAGCCCGAGCGCGCCCATCTTCTGCACCACGTCGGTCGGGAAGTGGTGGGCCCGGTCCCAGGCGGCGGCGTGCGGTGCGATCTCGGCCTCGGCGAAGTCACGGACCGCCCGGCGGAACTCCTCGTGCTCGCGCGACAGCTCGTAGGTCATGGGGCCACCCTAGCGGCTGCGGTTAGCGGTTGTTAACCACCGGCGCCACCTCACCCGATCGGAGGAAAAGCGGCATTTCGAGGGTTCTGCCGCAAGATGCACGGTCGTACATCTTGTGCGACGAGCACTTCCGGTGTGGGATGCCCCACGTCCGGCAGCGCAGTCTCGGGACCTTGCTGGGCCCCGGCTGCTCTGCGTCCAGCTCATCAGAGTGGAGCACGCATGCACCGCAGGCACGGCGCGGCACTACTGGGAATGGCGACGGTTGCTGCCGTCACCGGCGCCCTGGTCTCCCCCGTCGGCTCGGCTACCGCCGAGCCCGGGACCCGACCGGCGCACTCCCAGGTCGCATCGGCGTCCGACCAGACCCAGGTCGGGCCCGACTACAACAACGGCAAGCCCCTTCCCGCCAGCGCAGCCCTGCGCAAGGCGATGCGGGCGCAGAACGGGGCGACCGCCAAGGCCGCCGAGGACGCGCACGTCGGGGACACCGTCAACTGGTTGGCGCTCAACGACTACACCGGCCAGATCTACCTCAAGCCCTACACCCTCAAGGGCATCGGCGAGCACATCGAGGTGTGGGTCGCCGACAACACCGCCTTCCCGGACGGTGACTGCCGCAACGACCTGGGGATGACCGACATCACCCAGGCGCAGGTGGACAGCTTCGTCCAGGAGTTCGACAACAACATCTTCCCGAAGGAGTCGGCGTCCTTCTCCGTGCCGCCGAGCCGCGACGGCAGCGCCGAGGGTGCGTACGGCGCCGGGCCGGTGTCCGCCGACCAGGCCGACGACATCGTCACGCTGGTGGACAACGTCCGCGACGCGAACTTCTACGACCCGTCCACCCCGGACGGCCAGACGTTCATCGCGGGCTTCTTCTACTCGGTGTTCAACGACTACACCGACCGCAACATCATGACCATCGACGCCAACGACTGGCTGCACCGCACCGGCGCCAACCCGCCGGACGACTCCGAGGACCCGGCGTACATCGCCTGCGCCCAGTCGCAGGGCTACGACCGTGGCTACGGCTCGCCGCGGCCGCGTGACTACGAGGGCACCTTCGCCCACGAGTACCAGCACCTGCTCGAGAGCTACGTCGACCCGGACGAGGACTCCTGGGTCAACGAGGGTCTCTCGGACTACGCCCAGAGCCTGGTCGGCTACGTCGACACCGCGCTCCCGCCGACCGCGCCGGACTTCGACAGCCACATCGGCTGCTTCGAGGGCTACCTGCCCGAGTCCTACGGCGGCGCGGAGAACTCGCTGACGCTCTGGCAGGACCAGGGCGGACCCGAGGTCCTCTGCGACTACGGCGCTGCGTACTCGTTCATGATGTACCTCTTCTCGCACTACGGCGAGGACTTCATGAGCCAGCTGCACACCGAGCCGGGCAACGGCATCAAGGGCCTCAACGCGGTCCTCAAGGACGCCGGCGCCAGCCGGAACGCCACGCAGACGATCCACGACTGGATCGCCACCATGGCGCTCGACGCCGCGGTCGACGACAGCGGCAAGCTGACCGGCGGCCCGAAGGGTCGGTACACCGCCGACTCGCTGAGCGCACGGATCAACTGGGCCAACCCCCAGTCCTTCGACAGCCCCGGCGCCCCGCCGAACGGTGCCGACTACGTCCGCCTCGGCAAGCCGGGCCACTGGCTGAAGAGCAAGCAGATCGACGCGCTGAGGTTCAAGGGCGCCTCGTCGCTCGCGCCGACGCCGGTCGAGTGGACCGTCGACACCACGCCGCCGGACGCGACCACCGAGGACACCACCTGCGGTGCGGTCGAGGACGGCACGGGCGCCGCGGCGCTCTACAGCGGCTGCGGCGAGAACCTGGACCGCTCGCTGGTCCGCCAGGTGACGGTGCCCGCCGGTGGCGGGACGCTCTCGTTCGAGGCGCTCTGGGACACCGAGGAGCAGTGGGACTACGGCTTCGTGCAGGTGTCCACCGACGGTGGCAAGACCTGGACGTCGCTGAGCACCGAGGACACCACGTCCGAGCACGACCCGGGCGCCGTGGGCAACATCGTGTCCGAGCTGCCGGGCTTCACCGGCGACAGCGGTGAGTGGAAGACCGAGACGGCCGACCTGTCGGCGTACGCCGGCAAGAAGATCATGCTCGGCTTCCGCTACATCACCGACTCGGGCGTCAACGAGGGCGGCTTCTGGGTCCGCGGGATCGACGTGGCGGGCACCAGCCTGCCCAGCGACTCGCTGGCCGGCTGGAAGACGATCACCCAGGTCCACCCGGTCGAGGTCCCGGACTGGACGGTGCAGCTGGTCGGCATCGACAAGTCCGGCAAGGCGTCGTACCACGACCTGAAGATCGACAAGTCCTTCCGCGGCTCGCTGACCGGGAAGCAGCTGCGCAAGGCGCTCGGCAGCAAGGCGACCACCGTGGCCGCGCTGGTCACGATGGACGACAAGAGCCAGACCATCACGCAGTACGGCAAGTACACGCTGACGGTCAAGGCACCGGTGGCCATGGGCAACCGGTCCGGTCGCTGACCTCCGGGTCACGACCTCGCAGCACCTTGTCCGGCCCTCGGCCCCGGGACTCCTCCCGGGGCCGGGGGCCGGACCCCGTTCCGGGAGACGACCACCACACGGGGTCGTCGTCCGTCCGGGTCTCGCTGGCGATACGCTGCGAGACGGAGACCATCGAGACCAGGAGTCGCACGTGGCGCAGATCAAGCCGTTGCAGAAGGTGCTCATCGCGAACCGCGGGGAGATCGCCGTCCGCGTGATCCGGGCGTGCAAGGACGCCGGGATCGGGAGCGTCGCGGTGTACGCCGAGCCCGACCGCGACGCGATGCACGTCCGGCTCGCCGACGAGGCGCACTCCCTCCACGGCTCGACGCCCGGGGACTCCTACCTCGACATCGAGAAGATCATCGCGATCGCGAAGAAGACCGGCGCCGACTCGGTGCACCCGGGCTACGGCTTCCTCGCCGAGAACGGCGGCTTCGCCCAGGCGGTCATCGACGCCGGCCTGGTGTGGATCGGCCCACCGCCGGCGGCGATCGACGCGCTCGGTGACAAGGCCAAGGCCAAGCACATCGCGCTGCGCGCGAACGCGCCGCTGGCGCCGGGCACCAAGGAGCCGGTCGCGGACGCCGACGAGGTCGTCGAGTTCGCGAAGGCCAACGGGCTGCCGGTCGCGATCAAGGCGGTCTTCGGCGGCGGCGGCCGCGGGCTCAAGGTCGCCCAGACGCTCGAGGAGATCCCGGACGCCTACGACTCGGCGGTCCGCGAGGCCATCACGGCGTTCGGCCGCGGCGAGTGCCTGGTCGAGAAGTTCCTGCACAAGCCGCGCCACGTCGAGACCCAGTGCCTCGCCGACCAGCACGGCAACGTCGTGGTCGTCTCGACCCGCGACTGCTCGCTGCAGCGCCGCAACCAGAAGCTCGTCGAGGAGGCGCCCGCGCCGTTCCTCACCGAGGCCCAGGTCAACCGCCTCTACGACGCCTCGAAGGCGATCCTGCGCGAGGCCGGCTACGTCGGCGCCGGGACCTGCGAGTTCCTCGTCGCCGAGGACGGCACCATCTCCTTCCTCGAGGTCAACACCCGCCTCCAGGTCGAGCACTGCGTGTCCGAGGAGGTCACCGGCCTCGACCTGGTCCGCGAGATGTTCCGCATCGCCGCGGGCGAGGAGCTCGGGTTCGGCGACCCGGAGGTGCGGGGCCACTCGATCGAGTTCCGCATCAACGCCGAGGACGCCGGCCGCAACTTCATGCCGGCTCCGGGCACGCTGTCCGCGTGGAGCCCGCCGCAGGGCCCGGGCGTCCGCCTCGACGGCGGCTACGAGAACGGCGAGACCATCCCGGGCTCCTTCGACTCCCTCATCGCCAAGCTGATCGTCACCGGCCGCGACCGCCAGCACGCGCTCGAGCGCTCGCGGCGCGCCCTGGCCGAGTTCGTCGTCGACGGGATGCCGACCGTGGTCCCGTTCCACCGCGCGATCGTCGACGACCCGGCCTTCATCGGGAGCCCGGCGGACTACCCGGAGAAGTTCGACATCTTCACGACCTGGATCGAGACCGAGTTCGACAACCAGATCACGCCGTACGGCGGCGGCGCGGCCGAGGCCGACGACCCGGTCGAGCGGCAGACGGTCGTCGTCGAGGTCGGCGGCAAGCGCCTCGAGGTCGTCCTGCCCGGCGGGCTCGGCGGCATCGCGGCTGCGCCGGCGGCCGGCGGTGGCAAGAAGCCCAAGCGCGGCGGCGGCAAGAAGCACGGCGCCGCGGTCAGCGGCGACGCGGTCGCGAGCCCGATGCAGGCCACCGTCGTCAAGGTCGTCGTGGAGGAGGGCCAGGAGGTCGCCGAGGGCGACACGGTCGTGGTCATCGAGGCGATGAAGATGGAGCAGCCGCTCAAGGCCCACAAGGCCGGCACGGTGACCGGCCTCCAGGTCGAGCCGGGCCAGACCGTCGCCAACGGTGCGGTCATCTGCGAGCTGAAGGGCTGAGCAGGGTCCCCTCCGTAATCTCGGGGTCATGACCGAGCCAGCGACGGCGCCCCGGCTCCGCGAGCCCCGCGAGCGGGTCAGCCCGCGGGCCCGGCAGATGTGGGCGCTGACGGCAGCGGTCGAGGGCCTCGCCCTGGTGGTGGCGCTGGCCGTCGCCGGGCCGGTGACGGGGTGGCTGCCGCTGCCGTGGTGGCCGGTCGCGGTCGTGGCACTCGCGGCGGCGGCGTACGCCGTGGTGGTGCCGCGGTGGCGGTACGCCGTGCACCGCTGGGAGGTCACCGAGACCGCCGTGTACACCCAGACCGGGTGGTGGGCGCGCGAGCGCCGGATCGCGCCGATGTCGCGGATCCAGACCGTCGACCACGTCGAGGGGGCGGTGGCGCGGCTCTTCGGGCTGTCCACCGTCACGGTGACCACGGCGTCGGCCGCCGGCGCCCTCGAGATCGCCGGGCTCGAGCGCACGCGGGCGCTGGCCCTGGTGGACGAGCTGACCGCGATGGCCGACAGCGTGCCGGGGGACGCCACGTGACCGACTGGCAGCGCCTCGACCCGCGGATGCTGCTCGTCTACCCGGTCAAGGAGCTGGGCCGGTTCCTGCCGGTGCTGATCGGCCTGTTCATCGCCGGCACGGCCTCCGGCGGCACCGGCGAGTGGTGGAACGTCGTCGGGGTCCTCGTCCCGATCGGGCTCGGGGTGCTGCGCTACTGCACGACGTCGTACCGGCTCTCGGCCGGCCGCGTCGAGCTGCGTCGCGGGCTGCTCAACCGGCACGTGCTCTCGACGCCGGTCGACCGGGTCCGCACCGTCGACATCTCCGCGCCCCCGGTGCACCGACTGCTCGGGCTGACCACGGTGCACGTCGGGACCGGCACCGCGTCCTCCGACGACGACGAGCAGATCGCCCTCGACGGCCTCCCGGTCGCGCAGGCCCGCCGGCTGCGCGCCGAGCTGCTGTCCTCCGGGGCCGAGGTCCGCGAGACGGTCGCGGTCCCGCCGGTCCTCGTCCTGGACCCGTCCTGGGTCCGCTTCGCGCCGTTCACCAGCGCGGGTCTCGCCATCACGGGCGGCGTCCTGGCGGTGGCGACCCAGGCGCTCAACACCGCGGGCGGCATCCAACGGCTGGACCCCGAGCGGATCGCGCACGACGCCGAGGCCTGGTCGCCGTGGCTGGCCCTGCCGGTCGCGCTCGTGAGCCTGCTCGTGCTGGTCTCGGTCCTCTCGATCGGCGGGTACGTCCTCACCAACTGGGGCTTCCGGCTCTCCCACGCCGACGGCGCCTGGCACCTGCGCCGGGGCCTGCTGACCACCCGCGAGACCACCATCGACGACGAGCGGCTTCGCGGCGTGTCGATCGGCGAGCCGCTCGGGCTGCGTGCGGTCGGGGGCGGCCGCGCCTCGGCGATCGCGACCGGCTTCGGCGGCGGCCGGTCCGCCGTGCTCGTGCCACCGGCTCCGCGCCAGGTCGTGCACCGCGCCGCGGGCGTGGTCCTGCGCAGCACCGGCCCCCTGGAGGGACCGCTCGTCGGGCACGGGCCGCGGGCACGGTCGCGGCGCTACACCCGCGCCCTGCTCCCCGCCGTCCTGCTCCTCCTCGCGGCCGCGGTGCTGGTGCCGGTGACCGGGCTCCCGGTCTGGGTCCCCCTGGTCGCCGCCCTCGGCGTCCCGGTCGCGCTCGCCCTGGCGGCGGACCGGGCGCGCGCGCTCGGGCACGCGCTGACCGAGGGGTACGTCGTCGTGCGGTCCGGCAGCCTGGACCGGCGTCGCGAGGCGCTGGCCACCGACTCCGTGATCGGCTGGAACCTGCGGGCGACCTGGTTCCAGCGGCGCGCCGGCCTGACGACCTTGGTCGCCACGACCGCCGGCGGTCGACAGTCCCTCACTGCCCTGGACGTGCCGGAGGCGACGGCGGTCGCGCTGGCGCACGCGGCCCACCCGCAGCTGCTCGAGCAGTTCCTGGAGCGCTCGCTCGAGGGCAGCCCGGCGGCGCGCTGACCGCAGGCGCCCGGACACGTGGTCCGGACCGGTCCGGTGCGTTCCCGCGAGCCGCACCCACCGGGAGGTGGGAGGTCTAGCGTGGAGGTCTCGACCGCGTGCTCGGGCACTTGCTTGCCACGTGGAGGAGCGCAGATGACCAGCCGGCCCGTGCGTGTGCGCGTGCTGGCGGCCGCCCTCGCCACCGCACTCGCCGCGGTCCTCGCCCTGGTCGCCGTCGCCTGGCGACCGCCACCGGGCGACGCCGCACCGGCGGTGCACGGCGCGACCACGGACCGCGGGAGCGAGGGTTGCCTGGTTCCCGAGCTGCGTGGCTTCCGCCTCGGCGTCGCGAAGGCCGAGCTGGAGTGGGCGGACTGCCGGCTGGGCAGGGTCCGCACCCGGCACGCACCCCCGCTGAGGCGCGGCTTCGTGATCGAGCAGCAGTACTACGCCGGCACCCAGCTCAGCCCCCGCCACCGGGTCGGGGTGACGCTCGGCCGCTGAACCCGCGAGGTCAGCCCGGGTACGCCGGGTTGAGCACGATCGCGTCGGCCGGCGGCGCGGCGTTCGCGTTCGTCGGCGCCTTCGAGACCGGCCGGCCGGTGACGACCCCGAAGACCGCCTTCGCCATGCCTCGCTCGCCGGCGCGGTTGGGGTGGAAGTTGGCGCCGGCCTTCGGGCCGGTGAACACCACGAGCGAGCCGTTGATCCACGCCTTCAGACCGGCGCAGGCGTCGTGGCCGCGGCTGATGGTCTGCGTGTCGACGTACGTGGCGTCCTGCGACGTCGCCCCGAGCCGGAGCGACCGGTTCAGCAGGTCCTCGATGTGGTCGCCCCAGGCGACGTCACCGGCGGCGAAGCCGACGGCGTCGCAGGTGTGGGCCCCGAGCGGCATCAGCTGCGGGTACCCGACGACGTAGACGTCGGCCTCCGGAGCGGCCTCGTGCACCGCGGCCACGGCGCCGGCGATCCGCGTCCTGATCGCCCGGGCGTCGCGGGCCTTGGTGTCGACACCGTCGACCGTGTAGTGGTCGCGGCACGGGGTCGCCTCGTCCGGGTGCTCCTGCGCCAGCCGGCCGCAGGTGTCGACGAGCGAGCCGAAGAGCCCGTAGTCGTTGCCACCGATCCCGATCGTGACCAGGTCCGTGTCCGCCGAGAGCGCGTCCAGCTGCGGGGCGGCGTACGGGTTCTCGCCCCCCTGCGGGGAGGAGAAGTCGGCCACCTGCGCTCCCGAGCAGGTGACGTCGGTGTACGACGAGACGTCGAGGTAGTCGGCGACGAAGGCCGGGTAGTTGTTCCACGACCGGGCGCAGGCCTGGGGGTCGGGACGGAAGGTCGGCTTGCCCGGGGGCGCCTTCACCAGCGGGCCCGCGCTGTAGGAGTCGCCGAGCGCGACGTAGTCGATCTCCCGGTGGACCTGCTGGGCGGCTCGCCCGTCCCGTGCCGGGGCCGCAGGTGCGGACGCTGGCGTCCCCACCAGGGCGGCGGCGGCCAGGACGCCGGCCACCGCGAGCGCGCTCGTCGTACGACGCATGGTTCTCCCTCTCCCCCGACGCGCCGGCAGCGGCGCGTCCCCGCGAGCCTATCCGGGCGGGCCGACGGCCGCGGCGGCGCCCGGCCGTCTCGTCGGAGACCGACGCCGGCGCCGCCCGGCGTCCCGGCTTATAGCGTGTGCGCATGTTCTCCAAGGTGCTGGTGGCGAACCGGGGCGAGATCGCGATCCGGGCTTTTCGGGCCGCCTACGAGCTCGGCGCGCGGACGGTGGCGGTCTTCCCCTACGAGGACCGCTGGTCCGAGCACCGCCTGAAGGCGGACGAGGCCTACGAGATCGGCGAGCGCGGGCACCCGGTCCGGGCGTACCTGGACCCGGAGGCGATCGTGGCGGTCGCGGTCCGTGCCGGCGCCGACGCGGTCTACCCCGGCTACGGGTTCCTGTCGGAGAACCCGGCGCTGGCCGAGGCGTGCGCGGACGCCGGGATCACCTTCATCGGGCCGAGCGCCGAGGTGCTGACGCTGACCGGCAACAAGGCGCGGGCGATCGCGGCGGCGAAGGCCGCCGGGGTGCCGACCCTGGCCGGGGTCGAGCCGTCGACCGACGTCGACGGCCTGGTCGAGGCGGCGAGCGCGATGCCCTACCCGCTGTTCGTGAAGGCCGTCGCCGGCGGCGGCGGCCGCGGCATGCGGAGGGTCGACGAGCCCGGGCCGGACGCCGCGTTCCTGCGCGAGGCGGTCGAGACCTGCATGCGCGAGGCCGAGGGCGCTTTCGGCGACCCGACGGTCTTCATCGAGCAGGCGGTCGTGGACCCGCGGCACATCGAGGTGCAGGTCCTCGCCGACGGCGAGGGTCGCGACGACTCGGTGATCCACCTCTACGAGCGCGACTGCTCGGTGCAGCGGCGCCACCAGAAGGTCATCGAGCTCGCGCCGGCGCCGAACCTCGACCCGGACCTGCGGGAGCGGATGTGCGCGGACGCGGTGCGGTTCGCCCGCGAGATCGGCTACCGCAACGCCGGCACGGTGGAGTTCCTGCTGGACCCGGACGGCAACTACGTGTTCATCGAGATGAACCCGCGGATCCAGGTCGAGCACACGGTGACCGAGGAGGTCACCGACGTCGACCTGGTGCAGTCCCAGATGCGGATCGCCGCCGGCGAGACGCTCGCGGACCTGGGCCTGTCCCAGGACTCGGTCGTGCTGCGCGGGGCCGCGCTCCAGTGCCGGATCACCACCGAGGACCCGGCCAACGACTTCCGCCCCGACACCGGCGTGATCACGACCTACCGCTCCCCCGGTGGCGGCGGGGTCCGCCTCGACGGCGGCACGACGTACACCGGCGCCGAGGTGTCGGCGCACTTCGACTCGATGCTGGCCAAGCTGACCTGCCGTGGCCGCACCTTCGACAAGGCCGTCGAGAAGGCCCGCCGGGCGGTCGCGGAGTTCCGCATCCGCGGCGTGTCGACGAACATCCCCTTCCTCCAGGCCGTGCTCGCCGACCCCGACTTCGCCAGCGGCCACGTCACGACCGCCTTCATCGAGACCCACCCCCAGCTGCTGCAGGCGCGCGGGTCCGGCGACCGGGGCAGCAAGATGCTCAACTACCTCGCCGACGTGACGGTCAACCAGCCGTACGGCGCGGCCCCGGTGAGCGTCGACCCGGTGACCAAGCTCCCCGGACGCGACCAGGGGGTCGACCTGACGGTGCCGGCCCCCGACGGGACCCGGCAGCTGCTGCTCGCGGTCGGGCCCGAGGAGTTCGCCCGCCGGCTGCGGGCGCAGGACCGGGTGGCGGTCACCGACACCACCTTCCGCGACGCCCACCAGTCGCTGCTGGCGACCAGGGTCCGGACCCGCGACCTGCTCTCCGTCGCCGGGCACCTGGCGCGCACGACCCCGAACCTGTGGTCCCTGGAGTGCTGGGGCGGGGCGACGTACGACGTCGCGCTCCGCTTCCTCGCCGAGGACCCGTGGGAGCGGCTGGCCTCGCTGCGCCAGGCGGTGCCCAACATCTGCCTCCAGATGCTGCTGCGCGGCCGCAACACGGTCGGCTACACGCCGTACCCGACCGACGTCACCACCGCGTTCGTCGAGGAGGCGGCCGCGACCGGCATCGACGTGTTCCGGGTCTTCGACGCCCTCAACGACGTCGAGCAGATGCGGCCCGCGATCGAGGCGGTCCGCGCGACCGGGACCGCCGTCGCCGAGGTGGCGCTGTGCTACACCGGCGACCTCTCCGACCCCGACGAGCGGCTCTACACCCTCGACTACTACCTGCGGCTCGCCGAGCGGATCGTCGACGCCGGCGCGCACGTGCTCGCGATCAAGGACATGGCCGGCCTGCTCCGGGTCCCGGCCGCGCGGACCCTGGTCACCGCGCTGCGGGAGCGCTTCGACCTGCCCGTGCACCTGCACACCCACGACACCCCCGGCGGCCAGCTCGCCACCCTGCTCGCCGCGATCGACGCCGGCGTGGACGCCGTGGACGCCGCGACCGCGTCGATGGCCGGCACCACCTCCCAGCCGCCGCTCTCCGCGCTGGTCTCGGCCA
Organism: Nocardioides sp.; assembly: GCF_044226305.1. Taxonomy (GTDB): domain Bacteria; phylum Actinomycetota; class Actinomycetes; order Propionibacteriales; family Nocardioidaceae; genus Nocardioides. The sequence continues at coordinate 184,259 of NZ_JBGAHF010000006.1, forward strand.
CCGACCACGGACCCCGCGAGACCGGGCTGTCGCTGGCCGCCGTCAACGCCCTCGAGCCCTACTGGGAGGCCACCCGCCGGGTCTACGCCCCCTTCGAGTCCGGGCTGCCCTCGCCGACCGGGCGCGTCTACCGCCACGAGATCCCCGGCGGCCAGCTCTCCAACCTGCGCCAGCAGGCGATCGCGCTCGGGCTGGGCGAGAAGTTCGAGCAGGTCGAGGACATGTACGCCGCCGCCAACGACATCCTCGGCAACGTCGTGAAGGTGACCCCGTCCTCCAAGGTCGTCGGCGACCTCGCGCTGCACCTGGTCGCCGTCGGGGCCGACCCGGCCGAGTTCGCCGAGGACCCGGGGAGGTTCGACATCCCCGACTCGGTCATCGGGTTCCTCAACGGCGAGCTCGGCGACCCGCCCGGCGGCTGGCCCGAGCCGTTCCGCACCAAGGCCCTGGCCGGCCGCACCCACAAGCCCCCGACCGCCGAGCTCACCGCCGAGGAGGCCGCCGGCCTCGCCGGCGAGAACGGCGTCACCAACCCGGTCCGGCGCCGCACCCTCAACGAGCTGCTCTTCCCCGGCCCGACCCGCGACTTCACCGAGTCCCGCGCCACCTACGGCGACCTCTCGGTCGTCCCGACCATCGACTACCTCTACGGGCTGCGCCGCGGCGCGGAGCACGAGGTCGAGATCGAGGAGGGCAAGACCCTGATCCTCGGGCTCCAGGCGATCGGCGAGCCCGACGAGCGCGGCATCCGGACCGTGATGGCCACGATCAACGGCCAGCTCCGGCCCGTCAACGTCCGCGACCGCAGCGTCGCCTCCGAGGTCCCCACCGCCGAGAAGGCCGACACCACGAAGCCCGGACACGTCGCCGCCCCCTTCCAGGGCGTCGTCACCATCGCGGTCGAGGAGGGCCAGCAGGTCGCGGCCGGCGACACGGTCGCCACCATCGAGGCGATGAAGATGGAGGCCGCCATCACCGCACCGGTCGCCGGCACCGTGGAGCGGCTGGCCCAGACGGGCACCCGCGCCGTCGAGGGCGGCGACCTGGTGCTGGTGCTGTCCTGACCCCGCCCGACGCCCCCGCTCCCGTCGACCCGGCGGCCGCCGAGCACGGCACGCCCGTCGTCGCCGGCGTGGTCACCGCGGTCGTCGGCTTCAGCAGCGCGTTCGTCGTCGTCCTGTCCGGGCTGGTCGCCGTGGGCGCCACGCCGGCCGAGGCCGCGTCCGGGCTGCTGGCCCTCTGCGTGACCCAGGCCCTGGGGATGTGGTGGCTCAGCGTCCGCCACCGCACGCCGATCTCGCTCGCGTGGTCCACCCCCGGCGCGGCGCTGCTGATCTCCACCGGCGCGGTGGAGGGCGGCTGGCCGGCGGCGGTCGGCGCCTTCACGGTGACCGCCGTCCTCATCCTCCTGACCGGGCTGCTGCCGTGGCTCGGGGAGCTGATCGCCCGGATCCCGACCTCGCTGGCACGGGCGATGCTGGCCGGGGTGCTGCTGCCCATCTGCCTCGAGCCGGTCACCGGCCTGGCCGACTCGCCCTGGCTGGTCGGACCCGTCGTCCTGGCCTGGCTCGTGATGCACCGGGTGTCCCGGCGCTGGGCGGTCCCGGTGTCGCTCGCGGTCGCCCTGGTCGTCGTCCTCGTCGAGGCCGGCTCCGCGGTCGACGGCGCCGAGCTGGTCCCCTCGCTCACCTGGACCACGCCGGAGTGGACGCTGCCGGCGGTCGTCAGCATCGCGCTGCCGCTCTACGTCGTGACGATGGCCTCGCAGAACGTCCCCGGGGTCGCGGTGATGAAGAGCTTCGGCTACACCGTGCCCTGGCGGGAGTCGATGACGGTCACCGGGCTCGGCACGCTGCTCGGTGCGCCCTTCGGGGGCCACGCGATCAACCTCGCGGCGATCACGGCCGCGATGACCGCGGGGCCCATGGCCGGCCCGGACCGGAGCCGCCGGTGGCTCGCGAGCACGAGCGCGGCCGCGGCGTACGTCGTCCTGGCGCTGCTCGCCTCCGCGCTCGCCGCGCTGGTGGCGGCCGCGCCCGGTCAGGTGATCCCGGCTGCGGCCGGGCTGGCGCTGCTCGGCACCTTCGGGGCGGCGCTGGCCGGCGCCCTGGCCGAGCCGGACGGACGGGAGGCGGCGGCCGTGTGCTTCCTCGTCGCGGCCTCCGGGATCAGCGTGCTCGGGGTGGGTGCGGCCTTCTGGGCGCTGCTCGCCGGACTGGTGCTGCGCCCGGTGCTGCGGCCCGTCGTGCGCTCCCGCGTTTGAGGCCACGGGGAGGCGGGCAAGGGTCTGGCGTCAGCGACCACTCGGGGGAAGACGACCTGATGACCGACGCCATCGAGGACCTCGCGGTCCTCCGGGAGCGCAGCGACGTGCTGCTCCAACAGGTGACCGGCGCCCAGGAGCGGGTGCGACCCGTGCAGGCGGCCGACGCGAGCGGCCAGGTGACCGTCCGCCTCGACGCCGACGGCCGGCTGGAGTCCGTGCAGGTCGGCTTCACGTGGGACCGGACGCTGACCGCCGCCGAGCTGCCGGCCGCCGTCCTCGAGGCGGTCGCCCAGGCCCGGATCGAGCAGGTCGAGCAGTACGGCGAGGCGATCCGCGCGATCGAGGACGAGCCGGAGCCGCGGGCCCGCCCCGCGCGCACCGACACCCCGATGATGGACGCGTTCCGCGAGCGGGTCGAGGCGCGCGGCGGAGGCACGGACGCCGCCCGGGAGCTGACCGAGGAGATCCTGCTCGACGCGCGGGCGGGGCTCGACGAGGCGAACCGGCTGCTCGACGAGCACGCCGGCCGTCGCTTCCAGGCACGCAGCACCTCCGGCCACGTCACGGCGACCGCGCTCGGCAACGGCGAGGTCGACGCGATCGAGCTCGACACCTCCTGGGTGCCCCGGGCGCACCCGGCCAACCTGGGACGCGAGATCACCGAGGCGATGCTCGCGGCCGCGCAGCGGGCGCGGCGCGAGGGCCTGTCGGCCGTGCTCCAGGCGACCAAGCTCGCCGACATCGCCCGGATGGCGGTCGGCGACACCACCACTCCCGAGGGGGACCGACGATGACGATGCAGGCGGGCTTCGAGGCCCTGACCAGCGAGGCGGCCGAGTGGGACGACACGTCCCAGGCGCTCACCGACGCGGCCACGACGGTGTCCGGGCTCCAGCTCTCGGCGGCCCAGTTCTCGTTCGTCTGCTTCATGACCGGGGTGGACGACAGCTACGCCCAGGCCCGCCAGCACGTCGAGGACGTGCTGAACGCCGGAGCCCGCGAGACCGGCAAGCTCGCCGACGCCCTCCGCGAGGTGCGTCGCGACTTCGAGAGCACCGACCAGCAAGTGGTCTCCGAGGTCCAGTCCGTCTGGATCCCGGAGTAAGGAGGCACGTGATGGGACCCGAGGCCGTCGACCGGATCATGGACCTCCTCGACGAGGTGGACCAGAAGGTCCAGTCGCTCACCGACAGGGTCAACGACATCCTGTCCTGGGTGCCCTGGGGGCTGGGCTGGGTGGTCGACAAGTTCAAGGACCTCTGGAGCGCCGCCATGGACAAGCTCGGCGAGTTCTGGGACAAGGTGAAGGAGTTCGTCTCCTACATCGGGGCACCCTGGGACCTCGACTCCGCGAAGCAGGACTGGATCCAGCTGGGCGGACCGGTCGCGGCCCGCGCCACCGAGTCCGACCGCTCCCAGAGCACCGTCGACAGCGAGTGGAAGGGACAGGCGGCCGACCGGTACGCGATGTCGCTCGGCCCGCAGGGCAAGGCGCTCACGGCCGTGCAGAGCAAGCTCACCTCGGTCATCGGCCCGGCGCTCGGCGCGGTCTCGACGGCGCTCTACATCTTCTACGGAGCCGTCGCCGTCGCCATCATCGCGATGATCGTCGGCATCGTGACGGCCACCGGCGAGGCGGTCAGCATCCTGGGCCTGCCGGCGGTGCCGCCGACGGTGATCGCCGCGGTCGCGACCGCGATCCTCGCCCTCGGCTCCGCCGTCCTCAACCTGCGCGGCGCCGCGTCCGGTGCGAACACCGAGTTCCTCAAGGTGGCCAACGAGACCGGTGACTTCGGAGCGGACCACTGGCCGAAGGCGGTCATCGGCTGATGTCCACGACCCTCGCCCGCTCGGCCGGCAGGACCACCGACAAGGTGGCACCCGTCGCCACCCTCGGCTACGCCGCGATCGGGGTCTTCGGCGTGGTGGTGGCCCTGCAGGACCCCCGGGACCCGTCGTCGCGCGTGTTCTGGCTGCTGGCGGCCTTCTGCGCCCTGGGCCTGGTCGCGATGGTGCTGGCGTGGGCGTCGGTCCGGGCGGGTCGGGGCCTGTGGAACGCCGCCGTCGCCGTGGCCCTCGTGTCCTTGGCGGTCCTCGTCTGGGGCATCACCGGCCCGAACGGCCTCGCGCTGCTCGGCATGGGCATCGCCTTCGTGTTCATCGACTGGGTGGTGCTCGCCACCGCCCACCGGGCGATCAGCGCACCCTGAGGGTGACCCAGGTCGAGCGCAGCCCGAGCACCGACCGGAACGTGTCCCCGGAGACGGTCACCCGGCCGCCCGTCCCGCTGAGGACGACCGAGCCGACCCGTCCGCCCCAGTCGCCGTGGCCGTCGCGTCCGGTGACCGTGATCCGCCGCAGGTCGCCCACGGCGGGCCAGGCCTGCTCGAGCGTCGCGTCGCTGACCCGGGTGGACCAGGAGTGCACCGGGTTGCCCGACCACCCGTCGTACGGATCCGCCTGGGCGGGCAGGTAGGACACCGAACCGGCGGCGGTCCAGCCGCCGCTGCTCGAGCCGAACTGGGTGAAGGCCGGGTCGCCGCCGCTGAGCAGCACCTGGTGCGCGGTGGCGTCCACGGCCTGGTTCGAGGCGGGGTACTCGGCGTCGTACCCGCCGTAGACCTGGCAGGAGCCGGTGTCGCAGATCTGGTAGGCCGAGGACCGCGGGTGGCGGCGCTCGTAGGCCGCGTAGGTGCGGGCCGCGACCGCCTGGGCGCGCACCGCGTCGGCGTGCCAGGAGGCGGGGATCTCGAGCGGCACGACCCCCTTGAGGTAGTTGTCGAGCGCGAGGTCGTTGACGGTGACCCGCTCCCCCGACGAGGTGACCCCGACGCGCAACCGGCCGCGGTAGGCCCGCTCGCCGGTCGGGGTCACCAGCGTCACCGGGTCACCGGCCGCGTAGAACTCGCCCTGGCCCCGCAGCTCCTTCCAGCGGTGCCACCGCTGGGTGCGGTAGGAGACCCGGTTCACGCCGTCGCTTCCGACGGCGACCATCCAGCGCGTGGCCCCGTTGCGGGGCAGCTCGACCCGGTCGCCGCCGGCGGTGTCGCGCACGGTCAGGCCCGGGCGGGCGGCGACGACCAGGTCGTCGCTGGTGTCCGCGGTGATGAGGACCGAAACCCGGCCCTTCGCCACGCCCCAGTCGGTGCCGGGGTAGTAGAACTGCACGATCTGGCGGTAGCCGAGTCCCTCGCGAGCCGCGCCCTCGGCGCCGTACTGCGACATGCCGTGGCCGTGCCCGTAGCCGTGGCCCCTGATCGTGATCGTCGCGTGCGTCGGCACCGGCCAGGTGTCGCCGGTCACCGCTCCGGCCGGGGCGGCGCTGCCGACCGCGGCGAGGAGGGCGGCCGTCAGCAGGGCCGGGAGCGCACGCATGGTCTCAATCGCACCACGCGTCACACACGCCCCGCAACGCAACCGCGGCAACTACAGTGCTGTAGTTCTCAGGACACGCGCAGTGACAGCCAGGGCGAGGCCAGGCGCAGCCGCTGGGCGAAGTCCGAGCCGCTCACCGTGACGGTCCCGGAGGTGCCGGTGAGGGTGACCGTGCCCGCCCGGCCGCCCCACTGGCCGTGGCCGTCGCGGCCCCCGATCTCGATCCGGGTGAGGTCCCCGACGGCCGGCCAGGCGGCCTCGAGCTCGGTGTCCCGGAAGCCCACGGTCCAGGAGTGGTAGGGGTCCTGCGCGGAGTCCCACCGGTCCTCGCGGGCCGGGAGGTACGGCCTGCCGCCGTCGACCGTCCACCCGCCGCTGCTCGCCGTGAACTGCGTGAACGCGGGCTGCCCGCCGTAGGTGAGGACCTTCCGGGCGGTCGCCTTCACCGCAGCGTCGGTCGTGGGGTACTCCACCGAGGCGCCGCCGTACTCCTGGCAGGCGGCGGTGTCGCACAGGTCGAACGCCTTGCCGACCCGGTCCGCCCGCTCGTGCACGGCGTAGGTACGAGCCGCCACCGCCTGGGCGCGCAGCGCCTGCTGGTGCCAGGTGGAGGCGAAGGTCTCCGCCGGCACGACGCCGCGCAGGTAGGACTCGAGCGGCAGGACGTTCACGGTGATCCGGTTGCCGGGCGAGGACGGCACGGACCGCAGGACGCCACGCAGCGCGACGCTGCCCCCGGCCGTGTACAGCCGGACCGGGGCGCCGCCGGCGGCGAGCTCGAGCCGGCCGGTGACCCGGCGGTAGTCGTGCCAGCCGTGCCGCCGGAACTGCAGGACGCTGGCCGTGTCACCGTCCGGCACGATCCGCCAGCGGTCGGCGCGGGGCTGGGCCTTCGCGAGGTTCCAGGTCCGCGAGGTGCCGGTGCGGCGGGCGGTGAGGCCGGAGCGCGCCTGGACCTGCACGTCGTTGCTGAGGTCGCGACTGATCCAGACCCGGACCGAGCCGGTCGCGGTCCCCCACCGGGTGCCGGGGTAGTAGTAGCCGACGATGGCGCGGTAGCTCTTCCCGAGCTTCGCCGCGTGCTGCGCGCCGTACTGCGACAGCCCCTTGCCGTGGCCGTACCCGTGGCCACGGACCGTGATCGTGGCCGAGTGCGGCACGTCCCAGGCGTCCGCTGCCGCGCCGGCCGTCGCGGGGGCGGCGGGCGCGAGCACGGCGGCGAGCGGGACGGTGAGGGCGGCACCGAGGACGGTCCGGAGGACGGCTGTGCGGCGGAACATGGGACTCCCGAGAGGTAGGCGTCAGACGCGGTGCAGGCGTCGGGCGGCCTCCGCGATCGAGCCGCTCATCGACGGGTACACGGTAAACGCCTGGGCAAGCTGGTCCGCGGTCAGCGACTCCGCGACCGCGATCGAGACGGGGTGGATGAGCTCGCTCGCCCGTGGTCCGACGACCACGCCGCCGACCACGATGCCGGTGCCCGGACGGCACATCAGCTTCACGAAGCCGTCGTGGACGCCCTGCATCTTCGCGCGCGGGTTGCCCGACAGCGGGAGGGTCACCACCTCGGCCTGCATCTCCCCCGCGTCGACCGCCTCCTGGGACCAGCCGACGGTCGCGATCTCCGGGGCGGTGAAGACGTTCGAGGAGACCTTCTTCAGGTCCAGCGGCTGCACGGCGTCGCCGAGGAAGTGCCACATCGCGATCCGGCCCTGCATCGCCGCGACGCTCGCGAGCATCAGGACGCCGGTGCAGTCGCCGGCGGCGTACACGCCGCGGGCGGCGGTGCGCGAGACGCGGTCGACGTTGACGAAGCCGCCGTTCTTGAGCCCGACCCCGGCCTCCTCGAGGCCCATGTCGGCGGTGTTGGGGACCGACCCGAGGGCGAGGATGCAGTGCGAGCCCTGCACGGTCCGGCCGTCGGTGAGGGTGACGGTGACCGCGTCCCCGTCCCGGGTGACCGACTCCATGCGCGAGCGCGACAGGACGGTCATCCCGCGGCGGGTGAGCACGTCCTCGAGCACCTTCGCCGCGTCGGCGTCCTCCCCTGGGAGCACCCGGTCGCGCGAGGAGACCAGGGTGACCGGGATCCCGAGGTTGAGGTAGGCGCTGGCGAACTCGGCCCCGGTGACACCCGAGCCGACCACGATCAGCTCGGTGGGCACCTCGGTGAGGTCGTAGACCTGCTCCCAGGTCAGGATCCGCTCGCCGTCGGGCTGCGCGGTCGGCAGGGTCCGCGGCGCCGCGCCGGTGGCGACGAGGATCGCGTCGGCCGGGAGCTCGCGCTCGGACCCGTCGGCCAGCGCCGCGACGACCCGGTCCGGGCCCGCGAGCCGGCCGCGGCCGCGGAGGACGGTGACGCCGTCCCGGGTCAGGCGCCGCTCGATGTCGGAGGACTGGTCGGCGGCGAGGCCCTTGACCCGGGCGTTCACCTTCGCGAGGTCCACGCTGATCCCGGTGGCGGCGTCGCCCTCCGCGTCGTGGAAGCTCACCCCGAGCTCGGAGGCGTCGGCGAGCTCGCTCATCACCTCGGCGGTCGCGATCAGGGTCTTGCTCGGCACGCAGTCGGTGAGGACGGCCGAGCCGCCGACCCCGTCGGTGTCGACGACGGTGACCTCGGCGCCGAGCTGGGCGGCGACGTGGGCCGCCTCGTAGCCACCGGGGCCGCCGCCGATGATGACGACTCGTTCGGCCATCGTCACAGGTTGATCATGTGGCCGGCGATGCCCTCGACGGCTTCCTTCATCGCCTCCGAGAGCGTCGGGTGGGCGAAGACGTTGCGGGCGACCTCGTCGGCGGTGAGGTCCCACTGCTGGGCCAGGGTGAGCGCCGGCAGCAGCTCGGTGACCTCGGGCCCGATCATGTGGGCGCCGATGATCTCGTTGTACGTCGCGTCCGCGACGATCTTGACGAACCCGACGCCCTCGGCCATGCCACGGGCCTTGCCGTTGGCGCTGAACGGGAAGGACGCCACCTTGACGTCGTACCCCTTCTCCTTCGCCTGGGCCTCCGAGTAGCCGAACGACGCGATCTGCGGCTGGCAGAACGTCGCCCGCGGGATCATGTCGAAGTCGATCTCCACCGTCTCGGCACCGGTGATCGTCTCCGCGGCCACGACGCCCATCGCCTCGGCGGTGTGGGCGAGCATCAGCTTCCCCGTCACGTCGCCGATCGCGTAGACGTTCTCGACGTTGGTGCGGCCGCGGGCGTCGACCTCGATCGCACCTCGCTCGGACACCTTCACGCCGGCGTTCTCCAGGCCGTAGCCCTCGACGCGGGGCGCGAAGCCGAACGCCGCGAGCATCCGGTCGGCCTCCAGCACCTGGCTGTCGCCGCCGCCCGCCGGGCTGACGGTGACCCGGACGCCGTCGCCGGTGTCCTCGACCGAGTCGACCTTGGTCGAGAGGAGCACCTTGACGCCCAGCTTCTTGTACTGCTTGAGCAGCTCCTTGGAGACGTCCGCGTCCTCGGTCGGCACCATCCGGTCGAGGAACTCCACGATCGTGACGTCGACGCCGAAGTTGGTCATCACGTAGGCGAACTCGACGCCGATCGCGCCGGAGCCGCCGATGATGATGCTCCTGGGCAGCTCGGCGTCGAGGATCTGCTCCTCGTAGGTGACGACGTTCTTGCTCCTGCTCATCCCCGGCAGCATCCGCACCTTCGCACCGGTGGCGATGACGAGGTGGTCGAAGGTGTAGCTCTGCTTCTGACCGTCCTTGTCGACCTCGATCTCGGTCGGCGACTTGATGGTGCCCCAGCCGTCGATCTCGGTGATCTTGTTCTTCTTCATCAGGTAGTGCACGCCCTTGGCGCTCGCGTCGGCGACGCCGCGGCTGCGCTTGTGGGTGGTGCCGAAGTCCATCGTCGGCTCGCCGCTGATCCCGAAGACGTCCTTCTCCTTCGTGATGATGTGGGCGATCTCGGCGTTGCGCAGGAGGGCCTTGGACGGGATGCAGCCCACGTTGAGGCACACACCGCCCCAGTACTTCTCCTCGACGACCGCGACGGTCTGGCCGAGCTGCGCGGCGCGGATCGCGGCGACGTACCCGCCGGGTCCGGCGCCGAGGACGAGGGTGTCGAAGTGCGAAGTCACGGTCGCCAGCCTACTGAGGTGACGCAGCCCACCCTCAATCGCTCCACTACTCTCCTGGCGTGACGCTTTACGCGGCCTACGGGACCAACCTCGATCCCGCCCGGATGGGCGAGCGGTGCCCGCACTCGCCGCTGTCCACGACCGGGTGGCTGCAGGGCTGGCGGCTCACCTTCGGCGGCGAGGAGCACGGCTGGGACGGCGCCCTCTCCACCATCGTGGAGGACCCGATCGAGCAGGTGTTCGTCGCCGTCTACGACATCACCCGGGAGGACGAGGCGAGCCTGGACGGCTGGGAGGGCGCCGACCTCGGCCTCTACCGCAAGACCCGCGTGCGGGTGTCGACCCTGACCGGCGAGCTGGTCGTGTGGACCTACGTCCTGGACGCGTACGAGGGCGGGCTGCCCTCGGCGTCCTACCTCGGCATCCTCGCCGACGCCGCCGAGGCCGCCGACGCCCCGGCGGACTACGTCGCCGCGCTGCGCCGGCGGCCCTGCCGCTCGATCGGGCTGTAGCCGCGGCCGATCGTCAGGCCTGCTCCGGCGGCACCGTGTGGCACACGGCCTCGACGTTGTTGCCGTCGGGATCGCGGACGAAGGCGCCGTAGTAGTGGTCGTGGTACTCGGGGAAGTGCCGCGGTTCGTGGAGGGCCTCGACGCCGAAGGGCAGCGCGGCCTCGAAGAAGGCGCGGACCTCCTCGGCGGAGGAGGCGACGAACGCGACGTGGATCTCGCGGTTGGGACCGGAGGCCGGGCCCTCCTCGGGCTGCCGGCCGATCCAGAACGCCGGGTGCGAGCTGCCGTAGCCGATCGCGACGCCGTGGTCCATCAGCCGGCGGTGGCCCAGGACGCCGAGCACGGCGTCGTAGAAGGCGGCGGACCGCTCGAGGTCGGAGCAGTTGATCCCCAGGTGATCGATCATGGGGCCAGCATGCCGGAGTCGTCCGACAGCGGCGACGCCACTAGAGTCCACGGCGTGACGGACCAGGTGACCGAGCCGAGCCCCTACGACCTCGCCGACCAGGCCGCGGCGCGGCTGGCCGAGCTGACCGGGGTGGAGCGGCACGACGTCGCCCTCGTCCTCGGCTCCGGGTGGTTGCCCGCGGTCGACGCCCTCGGCGAGGCGACCGCCGAGATCGCGACCACGGACCTGCCCGGCTTCTCGCCGGCGGCCGTCGCGGGGCACGCCGGCAAGATCCGCTCGGTCCGGTCCGGCGACAAGCAGCTGCTCGTCTTCCTGAGCCGCACCCACTACTACGAGGGCAAGGGCGTCGCGGCCGTCGTCCACGGGGTCCGTACGGCGGCCCGCGCGGGTTGCCGCACGATCGTGCTCACCAACGGGTGCGGTGGCCTCAAGGAGACGTGGGAGCCCGGCACCCCGGTCCTCATCAGCGACCACATCAACCTCACCGGCCGCTCGCCGATCGTCGGCGCCCACTTCGTCGACCTCACCGACCTCTACAGCTCACGGCTGCGGGCGCTGTGCCGCGAGGTCGACCCGACCCTCGACGAGGGCGTCTACGTGCAGTTCCCCGGCCCTCACTACGAGACCCCCGCCGAGGTCCGGATGGCCGGCGTCATCGGCGGGCACCTGGTCGGGATGAGCACCACCCTCGAGGCGATCGCGGCCCGGGAGGCCGGCATGGAGGTGCTCGGCATCAGCCTGGTCACCAACCTGGCTGCCGGCATCAGCGACCAGCCGCTGAACCACGAGGAGGTCCTCGAGGCCGGCCGGTCGGCAGCGTCCCGGATGGGCGCACTGCTGGGCGAGGTCGTCCCCCGCATCTGAGGTCCGGATAGCCTGCGCCCGTGAAGGTCCTCGTCACCGGCGCTGCCGGCAGCATCGGTCGTGTCGTCTGCCCCGCCCTGACGGCGGCGGGCCACACCGTCGTGGGTCTCGACCGGGTGCCGCAGCCCGACGGCGAGGACGGGGCCTGGTACACCCTCGACTGCACCGACGCCGACGCGGTCGCCGCCGTGTTCGACGCGGAGTCCTTCGACGCCGTCCTCCACCTGGCCGGTCACCCCGGCGAGGCCAGCCTCCCCGACTCGCTCTCCTCCCACGTGGTCACGACCGCGGCGCTGCTCGACGCCATGCACGAGCACGGCGTGCCCCGCTTCGTCTACGCGTCCTCCAACCACGCCGTCGGGCGCACGCCGCGTCGCGACCTGCCGGGCGACCTGGTGAGGGTCGAGACCCGCCCGCGGCCGGACACGTTCTACGGCGTCGGGAAGGTCGCCGCGGAGGCGTTGATGAGCCTCTACGCCGACCGCTACGGCCTCGATGCCGTCGCCTGCCGGATCGGCTCCTTCCTGGAGCGTCCCGAGACGGTCCGCCAGCTCGCCACCTGGCTCTCGCACGACGACTGCGTGCGGATGGTCGAGGCCGCGCTCACGACGCCGGCGCCCGGCTTCGCCGTGCTCTACGGCATCTCGGCGAACACCCGCGCCTGGTGGGACCTGGCACCGGGCCGGGCGCTCGGCTACGACCCCCAGGACGACGCCGAGGCGTTCGCCGGCTCGGTGCCGCCGGGTCCGGACGACGAGGAGCAGGGCGCCCACGTCGGCGGGCCGTTCGCCACCGCGGCGTTCGTGCGCCCCGCGCTCGACCGGACCTGACCCTGCCTGCTTTGGGTCACCGCGCTTGAGTAGGGGCATGAGCCTGCAGAACCCTCGGGACCACCGCCCCGCTGACCGTATCCGCCCTCGGCCTCGGTTGCATGGGGATGTCGGAGTTCTACGGCACCGGCGACGAGACCGAGGCGGTCGCGACCATCCACCGCGCCCTCGACCTCGGGGTCACCTTCCTCGACACGGCCGACATGTACGGCCCCTTCACCAACGAGCAGCTGGTGGGCAAGGCGGTCGCGGGCCGACGCGACCAGGTCCAGCTCGCCACGAAGTTCGGCAACGAGCGGCGCCCCGACGGCAGCCGCGTCGGCATCAACGGCCGCCCCGAGTACGTCCACGCCGCCTGCGACGCCTCCCTCCAGCGGCTCGGGGTCGACCACATCGACCTCTACTACCAGCACCGCGTCGACAGGAGCGTCCCGATCGAGGAGACCGTCGGCGCCATGAAGGAGCTCGTCGACGCGGGCAAGGTGCGCCACCTGGGGCTGTCGGAGGCCTCGCCGGACACGATCCGGCGGGCCCACGCGGTGCACCCGATCACGGCGCTGCAGACCGAGTACTCGCTCTTCACCCGTGACCTCGAGGACGAGATCCTGCCCACGATCCGTGAGCTCGGCATCGGCCTGGTGCCCTATTCGCCCCTCGGCCGCGGCATCCTCACCGGCGCCATCACCTCCGAGGACTCCCTCGACGAGGACGACTCCCGGCGCTCGGCGTACTTCCCGCGCCTCAACGGCGAGGGCCTGCGCGCCAACCTCCGGCTCGTCGACCGGGTCCGCGCCATCGCCGAGGAGAAGGGCTGCACGCCCGGCCAGCTGGCGCTCGCCTGGGTGCTCGCGCAGGGCGGGCCCGACCTGGGGGTCGCCCCGATCCCGGGCACCAAGCGGGTGCGCTACCTCGAGGAGAACGTCGGTGCGGCCGAGGTCACGCTCAGCGCCGACGACCTCGCGGCGCTCGACGAGGCGGTGCCGCGCGACGCGGTCGTCGGCGCCCGCTACGGCGACATGTCCTCGATCGACGCATGACGTCCCTCCACGACCTCTCCGCCCGGACCATCGACGGGACCGACCTGGACCTCGCGGCCTACGAGGGCCAGGTCGTGCTCGTGGTCAACACCGCCTCGCAGTGCGGCTTCACGCCGCAGTACCAGGGGTTGCAGGAGCTCCACGACCGGTATGCCGAGCGCGGGTTCGCCGTGCTCGGGTTCCCGTGCGACCAGTTCGGCGGCCAGGAGCCCGGGAGCGAGGACGAGATCGCGGCGTTCTGCGAGAGCCGGTTCGGCGTCACCTTCCCGCTGTTCGCCAAGGTCGACGTCAACGGGCCCGGGACGCACCCCGTCTTCGGCTACCTGCGCTCCCAGCGAGGTGGCCTGCTCGGCTCGCGGATCAAGTGGAACTTCACCAAGTTCCTGGTCGGGAAGGACGGCACCGTCCTCGACCGCTACGCACCGACCACCAGACCGGAGCAGATCGCCGACGACATCGAGGCCGCCCTCAACGCCTGAGCCACGCCTCGAGCCCGGCCACGAAGCCGGCCATCATCCGGTGGTGGTTCCAGCGCAGCACCGGACGGGCGGTGTACGACGCCAGCGCGAGCGGACCCGACACCGAGACCTCCTGGGCGAGGTCGAGGCGGGTGCCGCCGGCGGTCGGCGCGAGGTCGAACCGGACCCAGCCGTCGAGGTCGCCGCTGACCGCCACCTCGAGCCGCCGCGGCGACCGGTCGACCGCGTGCAGCACCAGGTCGAGCATGTAGGGCAGCCGCGACCGGCACAGCACCCGGGCGTCGTCCGGACCGAGCGAGGCGACCGCGACCACCTGCGGCCACCAGTCCGGGTAGTGCTCGAGGTCGACCAGCGCGTCGTGCACCGCGGGGACCGGCGCGGACACCTCCCACCGACCGGAGAACGTGTAGGAGGCGCGCACCCTCGTATCGTGCCCTCCATGACGAGTGCCGATGTGGCCACCCTCCTCGACCGCGCTCGGGCGTGGCTCTCCGAGGACCCCGACCCGCAGACCAGGTCCGAGCTCGAGGCGCTCCTCGCCGAGGTCGAGGGTGGCGGTGACCCCGACGAGCTCGCGGACCGGTTCGACGGGACCCTCGAGTTCGGCACCGCCGGGCTGCGGGGCGCCCTCGGCGCCGGGTCGAACCGGATGAACCGGGTGGTGGTCACCCGGGCCGCGTCGGGCCTGGCGGCGTACCTGGTGGACACCGGCCACGCCCGCGGCGCGGTCGTGATCGGGTACGACGCCCGGCACAACTCCGACGTCTTCGCCTGTGACACCGCAGAGGTGATGACCGGGGCCGGCTTCACCGCGTACGTCCTCCCCCGCCCGCTGCCGACCCCGCTGCTCGCGTTCGCGATCCGCGAGCTCGGGTGCGCTGCCGGCGTGATGGTGACCGCCAGCCACAACCCGCCGGAGGACAACGGCTACAAGGTCTACCTCGGCGACGGCAGCCAGATCGTCCCTCCGGCCGACGCCGAGATCGCCGCGCGCATCGCCGCCGTCGGACCCCTCGCCGACGTGCCGCGCGGCAAGGCCGGGACGGTGCTCGACGAGGAGATCGTCGACCGCTACCTCGACACCGTCGCCGACCTCGCCGTCGACGGGCCGCGCGACCTGGAGCTGGTCTACACCCCGCTGCACGGGGTCGGCGGCACCACGGTCCTGCGGGTCCTGGAGGCGGCGGGCTTCCGCGAGCCGGCGGTCGTGGCCCAGCAGGAGCAGCCGGACCCGGACTTCCCCACGGTGGCGTTCCCCAACCCGGAGGAGCCCGGGGCGATGGACCTCGCGATGGCGCTGGCCGAGGAGCGCGGTGCCGACCTGGTGGTCGCCAACGACCCGGACGCCGACCGGTGCGCGGCCGCGGTGCCGGGACCGCACGGGTGGCGGATGCTGCGGGGCGACGAGGTCGGGGCGCTGCTGGCGCACGCCCTGCTGGAGCGACGCACGGAGGGCACCTACGCGTGCAGCATCGTCTCCTCGAGCCTGCTCGGGAAGATGGCCGCCGCCGCCGGTCAGCCCTACGCCGAGACCCTCACCGGCTTCAAGTGGATCGGGCGCGTCGAGGGACTCGTCTTCGGCTACGAGGAGGCGCTGGGCTACTGCGTCGACCCCGAGCACGTCCGCGACAAGGACGGTGTCTCCGCGCTGCTGCTGCTCTGCGAGCTCGCGGCGGCGCTCAAGGCGGACGGGCGCACGCTCACCGACCTGCTCGACGACCTCGCGGTCACCCACGGGCTGCACGCCACCGACCAGCTGTCGGTCCGGGTCACCGACCTGGCCGAGATCGCCGCCGCGATGGAGCGGCTGCGGACCACCCCCGTCGCCGAGCTCGGCGGCCTCGCGGTCGAGCGGGTCGACGACCTCGCGCTCGGCAGCCCCGAGCTGCCGCCGACCGAGGGACTGCGCTACCACCTCGCCGACGGCGCCCGGGTGGTCGTCCGGCCGAGCGGCACCGAGCCGAAGCTCAAGTGCTACCTCGAGGTCGTCGTACCCGTGCACCCCGACGACGGCGTCGACGCGGCCCGGATCGCCGCCGCCGGCCGTCTCGACGCGCTGCGCGACGGGATCAAGGCGGCCGCGGGGATCTGAGGGTCGGGCTGTCCGGACCAGGCGTCGGTTCACCATGGGACCCAGGTGAACCCGCACTTCCCACGCCATGCCCGCCGTGGGAAGTGAGGGTTCAGCAACAGGCCATGGTGAACCTGCGGCGGAGGAGGAGCAGGGCGTTCTGCGAGCGCCTCCGATGCCTCAGGGCCGTTCGCCGACCAGCTCCTCGCCGAGGAGTGCGTTCAGCGTGGCCAGCCCTCGGTGGGGACCGTCCCCGAGGGGAAGCACCGAGCCGGCGGCGAGCACCCCGACCGTGACCACGCCGGCCGCGACCCCGGCCACCCCCGCGCGACGCCGGCGCCGGCGACGCGCGGCCGCCCGCCCGGCGGCGAGGTAGTGCCCAGGAGGGCGTGTCGGAAGCCCGTCGAGTCGGTCGTCGAGCGCGGTGCTGAGGCGGGTGGCGGGCGTCATGGTCCCTAGACGAACCCCGAGGCGCCGCCGTTGTCACGCACGGCCGACTTCCCGGGTCCGCCGCCTCAGAAGGCCAGCAGCCAGACCAGGAACGCCAGGAGCAGGACACCGGTGCCGACGAGCTCGGGCCAGGCATAGGTACGGCGCGCCACCGAACCGTCGTCGCCGTACAGCTCCCGTGCCTCGCGGGCGAGGTGGGTGATCCGCTCCTCGACGAAGACCTGGTAGGTGTCGGCCGCGCTCGCGGCCGCCGAGGACGAGGACGGGGCCTTGGCCGCGCGCTGCTTGATCGTCTGGCGCGCCGTGTAGCCGACGACCGGGGACAGGAACCGCTGGTCCCCGGCGGTGACCGCGGTGACCTGCCCGACGGCGACCTTGTCGATCGAGGCGAGCGGCACGCTGTCGGTGCGGTACATCCCCCGCACCACCAGGTCCCGCTCGGTCGCCCACATCGCGGGCCGCAGCATCACGACCCACACCAGCAGCAGCCCGAGGACGGCCAGGATCGCGACGCCGAGCGCCCGACCCGTGCTCCAGCCCGCGATCGCCAGTGCCAGCACGGCCACGCCGACGGCGAGGCCGAGGTAACCGCTCGCACGCCCGTTCGTGGCGTGGAAACGCTCCACCGCGGGTCGGGCGTCGGGCTGGCTCATCGGGACTCTCCTGGGTTGTGGTCCATCGCGACGTCAACCCTATGCTGGGTCGGTGAGCAGCACCTCCCCCCTCCTCGATCGCGCGTCCGGGTCGCCGTTCGACGACGTCACGGCGTCCGACGCGTCGTTGCGGCGGTTCCTCCACGGCCTCCCCGGGGTCGACCAGGTCGGCGCCGAGGCCCGCGCCGCCGGGCTCGGGACCCGCTCGATCAAGACCAGCGCCAAGGCGCAGGCCCTCGACCTCGCCATCCGGATGGTCGACCTGACGACGCTGGAGGGCCAGGACACGCCGGGCAAGGTCCGCGCCCTGGCCGCCAAGGCGATGCGCCCGGACCCCGCCGACCCGACCTGCCCGCAGGTCGCGGCCGTCTGCGTGTACGGCGACATGGTGGCGGACGTGAACGAGGTGCTCGGGAGCTCCGGGGTGCACGTGGCCGCGGTCGCGACCGCGTTCCCCTCCGGCCGCGCCGCGATGGACGTCAAGCTGGCCGACACCCGGGACGCCGTCGCCGCCGGCGCCGACGAGATCGACATGGTCATCGATCGCGGCGCGTTCCTCTCCGGCCGCTACCTCCAGGTCTTCGAGGAGATCGTGGCCGTCAAGCAGGCGTGCGTCCGAGCGGACGGCTCGAGCGCCCACCTCAAGGTCATCTTCGAGACCGGTGAGCTCCAGACCTACGACAACGTCCGCCGCGCGAGCTGGCTGGCGATGATGGCCGGAGGCGACTTCATCAAGACCTCGACCGGCAAGGTCCAGCCGGCCGCCACGCTGCCGGTCACGCTGGTCATGCTCGAGGCGGTCCGCGACTTCCGCGAGCAGACCGGGCAGATGATCGGTGTGAAGCCGGCCGGCGGCATCCGCACCGCGAAGGACGCGATCAAGTACCTCGTGATGGTCAACGAGGTCACCGGCCCCGACTGGCTGGACCCGGACTGGTTCCGCTTCGGCGCCTCCACGCTGCTCAACGACCTGCTGATGCAGCGCACCAAGATGACGACCGGCCGCTACTCCGGCCCCGACTACTTCACGCTGGACTGATCCCCGATGACAACGCAGGGCACCCCGTTCGAGTACGCACCGGCTCCCGAGTCGCGCAGCGTCGTCGACATCAAGCCGTCGTACGGCCTGTTCGTCGGCGGCGAGTTCGTCGACGGCCACGGCACGAGCTTCAAGACGATCAGCCCGGCCACCGAGGAGGTCCTCGCGGAGGTCGCCGAGGCGGACGACGCCGACGTCGACGCCGCCGTGAAGGCCGCGCGCAAGGCCTACGACAAGGTCTGGTCGAGGATGCCGGGCCGCGAGCGCGCCAAGTACCTCTACCGCATCGCGCGGATCATCCAGGAGCGCAGCCGCGAGCTGGCCGTCCTGGAGTCGCTCGACAACGGCAAGCCGATCAAGGAGTCGCGCGACGTCGACATCCCGACGGTCGCCGCGCACTTCTTCTACTACGCCGGCTGGGCCGACAAGCTCGAGCACGCCGGCCGCGGCACCGACCCGCGCCCGCTCGGCGTCGCCGGCCAGGTGATCCCCTGGAACTTCCCGCTGCTGATGCTCGCGTGGAAGATCGCCCCGGCGCTCGCGTGCGGCAACACGGTCGTGCTGAAGCCGGCGGAGACGACCCCGCTCACCGCACTGCTGTTCGCCGAGATCTGCCAGCAGGCCGACCTGCCTCCGGGCGTGGTCAACATCGTCACGGGCGCCGGGGCGACCGGCCAGGCGCTGGTCGCCCACCCCGACGTCGACAAGGTCGCCTTCACCGGCTCGACCGAGGTCGGCAAGGCGATCGCCCGCACGGTGGCCGGCACCAGCAAGCGCGTCACGCTCGAGCTCGGCGGCAAGGCCGCGAACATCGTCTTCGACGACGCGCCGATCGACCAGGCGGTCGAGGGCATCGTCGACGGCATCTTCTTCAACCAGGGCCACGTCTGCTGCGCCGGCTCCCGGCTGCTCGTCCAGGAGAGCGTGTACGACGACCTGCTGGAGCGCCTCAAGCGCCGGATGTCCACGCTCCGCATGGGCGACCCGCTCGACAAGAACACCGACATCGGCGCGATCAACTCCGGCGAGCAGCTCAAGCGCATCCGCGAGCTCTCCGAGGTCGGGGACACCGAGGGCGCCGAGCGCTGGGAGGTCGCCTGCGACCTGCCGACGCAGGGCTTCTGGTTCCCGCCGACGATCTTCACCGGCGTCTCCCAAGCACACCGGATCGCCCGCGAGGAGATCTTCGGGCCGGTCCTCTCCGTGCTCACCTTCCGCACGCCGGCCGAGGCCGTCGAGAAGGCCAACAACACGCCGTACGGCCTGTCGGCCGGCGTCTGGACCGACAAGGGGTCACGGATCCTGGCCATGGCCGACCGGCTGCGCGCCGGCGTCGTGTGGGCCAACACGTTCAACAAGTTCGACCCGACCAGCCCCTTCGGCGGGTTCAAGGAGTCGGGCTACGGCCGCGAGGGCGGTCGGCACGGTCTGGAGGCCTACCTCAAGTGAGCACCCGCATCGACGTCCGCAAGACCTACAAGCTCTACATCGGCGGCGCCTTCCCGCGCTCGGAGTCCGGGTACTCCTACGAGGTGACCGACAGCAAGGGGACGTTCGTGGCCAACGCCGCACTCGCCTCCCGCAAGGACGCCCGCGACGCCGTCGTGGCCGCCCGCAAGGCGTTCCCCGGCTGGGCCGGGCGCACCGCCTACAACCGCGCGCAGATCGTCTACCGCGTGGCCGAGGTGATGGAGGACCGGCGGGCCCAGTTCGTGCAGGCCGTCGTCCAGTCCGAGGGCCTGTCGGCGTCGAAGGCCGACAAGGTCGTCGACGAGGCCGTCGACCGGCTCGTCTGGTACGCCGGCTGGGCCGACAAGATCGCCCAGGTCGTCGGCAACGCCAACCCGGTGGCGGGCCCGTTCTTCAACATCTCGGTCCCCGAGCCGACCGGCGTCGTCGCGGTCCTCGCGCCGCAGGAGTCCTCCCTGCTCGGCCTGGTCAGCGTCGTCGCCCCGGTGGTCGTCACGGGCAACACGACGGTCGTCGTGTCGTCGTACGCCCGCCCACTGCCGGCCGTCACCTTCGCCGAGGTGCTCGCCACCTCCGACGTGCCCGGCGGGGTGGTCAACCTCCTCACCGGCTCGGCCGCGACGGTCGGGCCCTGGCTGGCCTCGCACATGGACGTCAACGCGATCGACCTCACCGGCACCGCCGGCGACACCGCGCTCGCGACCGACCTCGAGGTGGCTGCCGCCGACAACCTCAAGCGGGTACGCCGGGCGCCGGCCGCCGAGCCGGACTGGACCCTCGACCCGGGCCTGGAGCCGATGACGGCGTTCCTGGAGACCAAGACGGTCTGGCACCCGAAGGGCAACTGACGGACTTGAGGGCTCGCGTGATCGTCCTCGCCGGCCCCTCGGGTGCCGGCAAGTCCCGTCTCGCCGAACGGCTCGGCCTGCCGGTGCTGCGGCTCGACGACTTCTACAAGAGCGGCGGCGACCCGACCCTGCCGATCATCACCGAGGGTGCGAACGCCGGGATCGTCGACTGGGACGACCCGGCGTCGTGGCTGCTCGACGACGCGATGGCCGCGCTCGAGGAGCTGTGCCGCACCGGGCGCGCCGAGGTGCCGATCTACGACATCGCCCACGACGGTCGGTGCGGCTGGCAGCAGCTCGACCTCGCCGGGCACGACCTGTTCCTCGCCGAGGGCATCTTCGCGCAGGAGGTCGTCCCGCACTGCCGGGAGGCCGCGCTGCTCGCGGCGGCGTACTGCGTGCGTCAGCACCCCGTCGTCACGTTCTGGCGCCGGCTGACCCGCGACCTGCGCGAGCGCCGCAAGCCGCCGCTGGTGCTGGTGCGCCGCGGGGTCGCGCTGCTGCGCGACCAGCGGCGGGTGGTCGCCCACGCCGTCGCCCGCGGGTGCGTGCCGGTCCACCCCGACGAGGCGTACGCCGCCGTGCAGGACCTGCTCCGTCGCGAGCCGCAGCCGTGACCGAGGACTGGCCCGAGCGGGTCTTCCGGGAGCGGCTGGTGCAGCCGGACCGGGTGTCGTGCGGCGCGACCTGCCTGGTCGTGGCCCGGATGATCGAGGACCACGCGTACGGCCAGGAGCTCGGCTCGGCCCCGTCGGTGCCCGACCGGTTCCGCGCCGAGGTCCTGGAGGTGCACCGGCAGGTCACCGGGCTCGTCGACCACGGCCACCTGCAGGTGCCTTGGCCACGCGCTCTCGGCACGCCGCCGTGGGCGGTCGCCCGCCAGCTGGGCGACCGCGACGTCCGCTGGGTCCGGACCTCCCCTTCGTCCGGCTACGACGCGGTCGTCGCGGCCACCCGGCTGCGCCGCCCGGTTCCCGTGTACGTCGGCAACGCCTGGTTGCCGCGGCACGTGGTCCTCGCGCTCGGCGAGGAGGGCGGCCGGCTGCGGTTCTTCGAACCGGCGTCCGGACGCCTCGTCGACGTCGGACGCGAGCAGTTCCGGCGCGGTCGCGTCGGACTGGCGGGGTGGGACCACGCCTGGTGGGCGGTCCTCCCCCGCTGAGTCAGCCCCGGAGATCCGGGGCCGACGCGGTCAGCCCAGCGCCTTGGCCTTGAGGCTGTCGTACTCCTCCTGGCTGATGGCACCCGAGTCGAGCAGGCTCTTGGCCTGGGCGATCTGGTCGGCAGGAGAGCCGGCACCGGCGGTCACCGAGCGGATGTACTCCGCCTGGCTGGCCTGGGCCGACTGGATCGCGGCGACGTTGCGCTCGGCCATCCCGCGACCACGGGCGATCAGGTAGATCAGGGCCGTGAGGAACGGGGCGAAGATCAGGCAGACGACCCACACCGCCTTCCACCAGCCGCTCAGCTCCCGATCCCGGAACATGTCCGTGAGGATCTGGAAGAGCACCATGAGGTACGCCATGAGCAGGAAGAAGGCGAGCACGAACCAGAAGAAGTCCCAGAAGCTGTCCACGGTGGGACCCTAGGTTCCGGACCACCCGTCCGGGCTCACCCGATCCGGGTGACGCCTGGGGCAGCCGAGCGGTCGAGCAGCCGCTGGCCGAGCAGCGGGCAGGCGAGCACCGTGAGCGCGCCGCCCGCGACGAGCACCGAGGCGTTCGTCGTGGTCATCTCCCCCGCGGACACCGCGACCGACGTCACCGCGACGATGATCGGCAGGCCGGTCGAGGCGAACAGCGCCATCGCGGTGCTGTCGCGGGCGTCGAACCCTCCCGTCCTCGAGGCGACCAGCACGCCGCCGCCGCGCACCAGGAGGATCAGCAGCACGAACACCAGCAGCGTGACCGGCTCGGCCGCGACCGCGTGCGGGTCGATGGCCATGCCGGAGGTGATGAAGAAGACCGGGATCAGCAGGCCGAAGGCGAGGCCCTCCAGCTTGTGCTCCAGGCTCTCGTGCCCGTTGGGCACGAGCTGCCGCAGCACGAAGCCGGCCGTGAACGCACCGAGCACCCCGTCGAGGTCGAACGCCGCTGCGGCGACCCCGAGGGTCACCAGCAGGAGGACGACCAGGCGGACCTGGGTCTGCCCCGAGGTCTCGGCCCCGCCACGCACCACGGCGAGCAGGCGCGACCCCTCGCGGTTGAGCGCGGCGCCGAACCGGTGCACCAGGTAGGCGACGACCGCGAAGAGGACCAGGAAGGCCAGGGACAGGCCGGGGCCGCGCGCACCGAGCAGGATCGCCATCGCCACGATCGGCCCGAGCTCGCCGTACGCCCCGTGGTGGAGCAGGGTCCGGCCGAACGGCGTCGCCAGGAGCCCGCTGTCCTTGAGGATCGGCAGCAGGGTGCCGAGCGCCGTCGACGTCAGGGCGATGGCGACGGCGATCTCGCCGTGGACCTGTCCGCTGAGCCCGATCAGCCAGACCAGCGCGAGCGCGACGCCCAGGCAGGCCAGCCAGGTGACCAGCGCCCGCCGGCCGCCGCGTCCGACCAGCTCGGCCGGCTCGATCTCGTAGCCGGCGAGCAGGAAGAGCATCCCCAGGCCGAGCTCGCGGAGCATCTCGACCCCCGGCGCCGTCACCGCGAGGTCGAGGACGTTCGGCCCGACGAGCACGCCCAGGACCAGGAGCAGCACGACCTCCGGGACCCGGTTGCGGAAGACGATCCCGGCCAGCAGCGGAGCCAGGACCGCGCACAGCGCGATCCAGAAGATCGACTGCGCCGGGTCCGGCATCAGGAGGTCCAGACGATGAAGACCAGGAGCAACCAGGCCGCGGCGACACCGAGCGCGACCAGCAGGACCAGCGAGCCGAGCAGCATCCAGGTGCGACCGGCGCCCTCGGCGCTCGCCTCGGTCGCCACCACGTCGACGCGCTGCGGCCGCTCCGGGTCGTAGGCGACCTCGATCTCGTCACCGACCCGCGGCGGCGGCGACGGCACGTCGGTCAGGGTCACGGCCTCCAGGGGCTCCTGTGCACCCGCCGGGAGGTAGCGGACCAGCGCGAAGTAGCGGGTGTCGGGCTCCGAGCCGAGGGAGAGGTCCTTCGCCTGGAGCTCGACGACGGTCCCGGTCACGGGGACGGCCCGCTCCCGGAAGCTCGTCGCGCTCCGCCGCTGGGCGCGACCCTTGAGCATCAGCAGCACGCCGACCACGAGGATCAGGGCGGCGCTGCCGAGCAGCAGGACGGTCGGGACGTAGTGGATCTTCACCCTGACGTCTCCTCTGCCGACTCCTGGGCCGACTCCTGGGCCAGCGCGGCGTACCCGGGCTTGATGGTGCCGTCGATGATCGCGAGCCGCTCGTCGAAGGGCAGGAACGCGGACTTCATCGCGTTGATCGTGAACCAGCGCAGGTCGTCGAGGTCGTAGCCGAACGCCTCGACCAGCGAGGCCATCTCGTGGCTCATCGAGGTGTGGCTCATCAGCCGGTTGTCGGTGTTGACGGTGACGCGGAACCGGAGGTCCGCGAGCAGCCCGATCGGGTGCTCGGCGATCGAGGGGGCCGCGCCGGTCTGGATGTTCGACCACGGGCAGAGCTCCAGCGGGATCCGCTTGTCGCGGACGTACGCCGCCAGCCGCCCCAGCTCGACCGTGCCGTCGTCGTGGACGGTGATGTCGTCGATGATGCGCACGCCGTGGCCCAGGCGATCCGCCCCGCACCACTGGATCGCCTGCCAGATCGAGGGGAGCCCGAAGGCCTCGCCGGCGTGGATCGTGAAGTGCGCGTTCTCCCGCTGGAGGTACTCGAACGCGTCGAGGTGCCGGGTGGGCGGGTAGCCCGCCTCGGCACCGGCGATGTCGAACCCGGCCACGCCACGGTCGCGCCACGCGACCGCCAGCTCGGCGATCTCCATCGAGCGGGCCTGGTTGCGCATCGCGGTCAGCAGCTGGCGCACCACGATCCGCCCCCCGCTGGCCGCCGTGCCCTGCTCGAAGCCCTCCTGGACCGCCGCGACGACGTCGTCGAGGCTCAGGCCGGTGCTGACGTGCTGCTCGGGGGCGTAGCGGATCTCGGCGTACACGACGCCGTCGGCCGCCAGGTCCTCGACGCACTCGCGGGCGACCCGGGTCAGGGCGGGCACGGTCTGCATGACGGACACGGTGTGCTCGAAGGTCTCGAGGTAGCGCTCCAGCGAACCGGAGTCGGCCGCCTCCGCGAACCACTGCCCGAGCACCTCCGCGGTCATCGCGCCCTCCACCACCGGGAGGGCGTGGCCGACCTCCGCGGCGAGGTCGATGATGGTCTGCGGCCGCAGGCCACCGTCGAGGTGGTCGTGCAGCAGCACCTTCGGCGCCCGACGGATCTGGTCAAGGCTCGGCGTCGAGGTCGGGGTCATGGGCGCGATCCTTCCAGAACCCCGCTAGGTTCTGGGCCATGCGCGTCTTCACGACCCTCGAGGAGCTGTCCGCGGCGAGCGGCGAGGAGCTCGGCACGTCCGACTGGCTGACCATCGAGCAGGACCGGGTCGACCGGTTCGCCGAGGCGACCGGCGACCACCAGTGGATCCACGTCGACGTCGAGCGGGCGGCGTCCGGCCCCTTCGGCGGCACCATCGCCCACGGGTACCTGACCCTGTCGCTCGTGCCCTACCTCGGCAGCCAGGTCTTCGCCCTCGACACCCCGGGGGCCAAGCTCAACTACGGCGTCAACAAGGTGCGGTTCCCGAACCCGGTCCGCGTCGGCAGCCGGGTCCGCGCCCGGGTGACGCTCGGCGAGATCGTCGACGTCCCGGCCGGTCAGCAGATGACCCTGCGCTACACGATCGAGATCGACGGCGAGACCAAGCCGGCCTGCGTCGCCGAGACGGTCGTCCTGCTGCTCGCGTAGGCGCCGACTCGGCGGTCAGCCGATGCGGTCGATGACCAACGGAGCGGGCTCGTACGGCGTGCCCGCCGGCGCGACGTCGTAGCCGCCCTCGAGCGAGGCGAGCGCCCGGTCGAACCGGGCCGGCTCGTCGGTGAGCAGGGTGAGCAGCGGCTGACCCTCGGTGACCTCGTCGCCGGGGCGGGCGTGCCAGACGACACCGGCGCCGGCCTGCACGGGGTCCTCCTTGCGGGCCCGGCCGGCACCGAGCCGCCAGGCGGCCATGCCGACGGCCATCGCGTCGAGACGGGTGAGCACGCCGGACGACGGCGCGGCGACCACGTGCGACTCCCGCGCGACCGGCAGGTCGGCGTCGGGGTCTCCACCCTGGGCGGCGACCATCGCGCGCCAGGCGTCCATCGCGGTGCCGTCGGCCAGCTTGTCGGCAGGGTCGACGTCGTCGCGACCGGCTCCGGCGAGCATCTCCCGGGCCAGGGCGAGGGTCAGCTCGACGACGTCCCCGGGTCCGCCCCCGGCCAGCACGTCCACCGACTCCTGCACCTCGACCGCGTTGCCGGCCGTGAGCCCGAGCGGGGTGGACATGTCGGTCAGCAGCGCGACGGTGTGCACGCCGGCGTCCTGCCCGAGCGCCACCATCGTCTCGGCGAGCTCGCGCGCCGACGCGACGTCCTTCATGAACGCGCCGGTGCCGACCTTCACGTCGAGCACCAGGGCGCCGGTGCCCTCGGCGATCTTCTTCGACATGATCGACGACGCGATCAGCGGGATCGCCTCGACCGTGCCCGTGACGTCGCGCAGCGCGTAGAGCTTCTTGTCCGCCGGCGCGAGACCGTCACCGGCCGCGCAGACCACCGCGCCGACCGACTCCAGCTGGGCGAGCAGCTCGGCGTTCGACAGGGCGGCGCGCCACCCCGGGATCGACTCGAGCTTGTCGAGGGTCCCCCCGGTGTGGCCCAGTCCCCGCCCCGACAGCTGGGGGACGGCGACGCCGCACGCCGCCACCAGCGGGGCCAGCGGCAGCGTGATCTTGTCCCCGACGCCGCCGGTCGAGTGCTTGTCGGCGGTCGGGCGCGAGAGCGACGAGAAGTCCATCCGCTCCCCCGACGCGATCATCGCCGCCGTCCAGCGGGCGATCTCGCGCCGGTTCATGCCGTTGAGCAGGATCGCCATCGCGAGCGCCGACATCTGCTCGTCCGCGACCTCGCCGCGGGTGTAGGCGTCGATCACCCAGTCGATCTGGCTGTCGCCCAGCTCGTGGCGGTCGCGCTTGGCAAGGATGACCTCGACGGCGTCATGCATCTCTCCCACGACGCAGACCCTACGGGGCGAGGTCGTCGGGCCCGAAGGCGTCCGGGAGCACCTCGGCCATCGACCGGACCCCGGAGCCGGTCATCAGGAGCAGGTCCGGGCCGCCGTTCTCGAACAGCAGCTGCCGGCAGCGTCCGCACGGCATGATCACCGCCCCGTCACCGTTCACGCAGACGAAGTGGGTGAGCCGGCCGCCGCCCCCGAGGTGCAGCTGGCTCACGAGCCCGCACTCGGCGCAGAGCGTCACGCCGTACGCCGCGTTCTCGACGTTGCAGCCGGCCACCACGCGCCCGTCGTCCACGCGGGCCGCGGCACCGACGCGATACCGGGAGTACGGCGCGTAGGCGTGGGTCGCCGCCTCGTCGGCGGTCGCCCGCAGCTCGCCCCACACGGGGTCGGCGGCGACGTCCGGGGCATCGGTCACGACCGGGCTCCGGCGATGGTCTTGCGGCCGAACGGGCCTGCAACGCGAGCCTGCACGACGACACCCTAACCGTTACAGAATCTTTCCCGGTTTCCGGCTTGTCGGACCGATGGGGTTCGATACCGTGACCGACGGTCGCGCCGTCACGTCGACGGGCGAGGATCTTGGAGGCAATAGTGAACAAGTTGAGGAAGGCCGCGGGCGGCGGTGTGGCCGCCCTGCTGGCCGCCGCCGTGCTGACCAGCTGTGGAAGCGCGCCGGACGAGTCCAGCGGAGGCAGCGACGGAGGCAGCAGCACGTCGGCGTCGGACTTCCTGCCGTGCATCGTCTCGGATGCGGGCGGCTTCGACGACAAGTCGTTCAACCAGCTCAGCTACGAGGGCGTCAAGCAGGCCGCCGACGAGCTCGGCACCGACTTCAAGTCCGTCGAGTCCAACAGCGAGAACGACTACGCGCCGAACATCGACAGCCTGGTCGGCGAGGGCTGCGACACCATCGTGACCGTCGGCTTCGCGCTCGCCGCGGCCACCAAGGAGGCCGCCGCCGCGAACCCCGACATCAAGTTCGTCCTGATCGACGACGCGGCTGACGGCGGTGACGACGGCCAGACCTTCGACGGCAAGGCCGACGAGCCCAACATCAAGCCGCTGCTCTACGACACCGCGCAGGCCGCGTTCCTCGCCGGCTACGCCGCCGCCGACTACACCAAGACCGGTGTCGTCGGCACCTACGGTGGTCAGCCCTACCCGACCGTCACGATCTTCATGGACGGCTTCAAGCAGGGCGTCGACTACTACAACGAGGAGAACGGCAAGGACGTCAAGGTCGTCGGCTGGGACGGCAAGAACGGCAGCTTCACCGGTGGCTTCGAGGCCAACGAGAAGGCCACGAACACCGCGAAGCAGCTCATCGACCAGGACGCCGACGTGATCCTGCCGGTCGGTGGCCCGATCTACCAGGGCGCGGTCACCGCCATCGGCGACTCCGGCAAGGACATCGCGATGATCGGCGTGGACGCCGACCTGTTCGAGACGGACCCGACCACGCAGGACGTCGTGATGACGTCGATCCTCAAGAACATGAAGGTCTCGACCTACGAGGCGATCATGTCCGCGGCGAACGACGGCGACAACTTCGACTTCTCCCCGTACGTCGGCACGCTCGACAACGACGGTGTCGGGATCGCCCCGTTCCACAACTTCGAGTCCAAGGTCCCCGCCGAGCTGCAGGGCCAGCTCGACGAGATCAAGGCCGGCATCATCGACGGCTCGATCCCGGTGAACTCCTACCTCAACCAGTGACGCTGGTCGCGTAGGTTCGTACGACCCTCGGGAGGGGGGAGGTCGGCTCCGGCCGGCCTCCCCCCTCTCGTCTCTGGACCCCCCGCCGACACTAGGATCGCCCCCATGCAGCTCGTGCTCCGCGACATCACCAAACGCTTCGGCACGCTGGTCGCCAACGACGCCATCTCCCTGACCGTCGAGGGCGGGCAGGTGCACTGCCTCCTCGGTGAGAACGGGGCCGGCAAGTCGACGCTGATGAACGTCCTCTACGGGCTCTACCCCGCCGACGAGGGCGAGATCGAGCTCGACGGTGTCGTCCAGCACTTCTCCGGCCCGGGCGACGCGATCGCCGCCGGCATCGGGATGGTCCACCAGCACTTCATGCTGATCCCCGTCTTCACGGTCGCCGAGAACGTGATGCTCGGCGACGAGGCCACCGGCTTCGCCGGCACCCTCGACGTCGAGGCCGCCCGGCGCCGGGTCCGGGAGATCTCCGAGAGGTTCGGCTTCGACGTCAACCCCGACGCCCTCGTCGAGGACCTCCCCGTCGGCGTGCAGCAGCGGGTCGAGATCATCAAGGCGCTCTCCCGCGACGCCCAGGTGCTCGTCCTCGACGAGCCCACGGCGGTCCTGACCCCGCAGGAGACCGACGAGCTGATGGGCATCATGCGCCAGCTCAAGGAGGCCGGGAAGGCGATCGTCTTCATCACCCACAAGCTCCGTGAGGTCCGCGAGGTCGCCGACAAGATCACGGTGATCCGGCTCGGGAAGGTCGTCGGCGAGGCCGAGCCCACGGCGAGCAACGCCGAGCTCGCCTCCATGATGGTCGGCCGGCCCGTCGAGCTGACCGTCCACAAGGACCCCGCCACCCCGGGTCAGGAGACGCTGCGCGTCGACCGGCTGCGGGTCTTCGACGACGCGGGCCGGGTCCACGTCGACGACGTGAGCTTCGCGATCCACGCCGGCGAGATCCTCGCGGTGGCCGGCGTCCAGGGCAACGGGCAGACCGAGCTCACCGAGGCGCTGATGGGGCTCCAGGACCACGTCGAGGGATCCATCCGGCTGCACGGCGAGGAGCTCGTCGGCCGGTCGGTCCGCCACGTCCTCGATTCCGGCGTCGGCTTCATCCCCGAGGACCGGCAGACCGAGGGCCTGGTCGGGGAGTTCACGATCGCCGAGAACCTGATGCTCAACCGCAGCCACGGGGCCCCGTTCGTGCGGCGCGGCACGCTCGCGCTCGACCGGTTGGAGAAGTTCGCCGAGGAGAAGCTGAAGGAGTACGACGTCCGCGCCCCCGGCATCACCGCGCTCGCCGAGGAGCTCTCGGGCGGCAACCAGCAGAAGGTCGTGGTCGCCCGCGAGCTCTCGCGCGACATCAAGCTCCTCATCGCCGCGCAGCCGACCCGCGGCGTGGACGTGGGCTCGATCGAGTTCATCCACAAGCAGATCGTGGCCGGCCGCGACGCCGGGGCCGCGGTGCTCGTGGTCTCCACCGAGCTGGACGAGGTGGCGGCCCTGGCCGACCGGATCATGGTGCTCTACCGGGGCCGGGTGGTCGGCATCGTCCCCGCCAACACACCGCGAGAGGTGCTCGGACTGATGATGACCGGAGAGCGTCCGGAAGGGGTCGTCGCGTGAGCAGCGCCGTCCAGGCTGAGCAGCAGCCGCCCACCGAGCCGGACCAGGCGCCGCCGGAGTCGAACCGCTGGCGCACGACCCTCCACGACATCGCCGCCGGGAGCGTCTTCAACGGGGTCCTCGCCGTGCTCCTCGCGGTCGTCGTCGGCTCGGTGCTCATCGCCGTCACCGACGAGAACGTGCGATCGACCGCCAGCTACATCACCGCGCGACCCGGTGACTTCTTCCAGGCGACCTGGGACGCGGTCTGGGGCGCCTACACGGCGCTGTTCCGCGGGTCGATCTACAACACCAACGCCGTGGACTTCCAGCAGGGCATCAAGCCGCTGACGGAGACCGCGAAGTTCGCCGCCCCGCTGATCGTCTCCGGCCTCGGCGTCGGCATCGCGTTCCGAGCCGGCCTGTTCAACATCGGTGGTCGCGGTCAGATGCTGATGGCCGGCGCGGCTGCGGGCTGGATCGGCTTCCACTTCGACCTCCCGCCCGTCCTGCACGTGACCCTGGCGCTCGTCGCGGCCATGCTCGCGGGCGCGCTCTGGGCCGGCCTGGCGGGCGTGCTCAAGGCACGCACCGGGGCGCACGAGGTGATCACGACGATCATGCTCAACTACGTCGCGTTCTACCTGGTGTTCTTCGCGCTCTCGAAGCAGAGCCTGCTGCAGGCCCCCGACTCCTTCAACCCCAAGTCGCTGCCGATGAAGGACTCCGCGACCCTGCCCAAGCTCTTCGGGGACCAGTACAACCTGCACCTGGGCTTCATCATCGCGCTGGTGGCGGTCGGCTTCGCCTGGTGGCTGCTCGAGCGCTCCTCGCTCGGCTTCCGCATCCGCGCGGTCGGCATCAACCCGGCGGCGGCGCGCGCCAACGGGATCAACGTCGGGCGCACCTACGTCGTGGTCATGCTGATCGCCGGTGCGCTCGTCGGCCTGGCCGGGGCCAACCAGGTGCTCGGCACGGTCACCAGCGGCATCACCGTCGACCTCGACGCCGGGATCGGCTTCGACGCGATCACCGTGGCGCTCCTGGGCCGCTCGCGTCCGCTCGGGATCCTCGCCGCGGGCGTCCTCTTCGGTGCACTGAAGGCCGGCGGCTTCGCGATGCAGGCCTCGCAGGGCATCCCCGTCGACATCGTGCTGGTGGTCCAGTCGCTCATCGTGCTCTTCCTGGCGGCGCCACCTCTGATCAAGACCCTGTTCCGGCTGCCCGCGCAGGAGGCGAAGTGAGCACCACGACCAGCGAGGCCAGCATCCCCCTCGACGAGACCCCGCTGGCAGGCGTCACCACCGTCATCGACAAGAAGACGCCGGTCCTGCTCAGCGTCCTCACGATCGTCCTGCTCGCCATCGTGGCCATCTGGCCGGAGGACGGCGACACGACGTTCCGCCTGGCCGTCCCCAGCGACTTCGCGCAGCTGCCGACGGTGACGGTCCCCTCCACCCTGACCGCCTGGGTCGTGGTCGTCCTCTGCGCGCTGTGCGCCGTCTGGTCAGTCGTCCTCTACAGCCGGCACCGGCCGACCCCGCTCTGGCTGATCGTCGTCTACTCGGTGGCGTGGGTCTTCGGGTTCCTCACCTGGGCGGCCACCGGCGGCACCATCCCGGTCGTCGGGCTCCTCTCGGGCTCGCTGGCGCTCGCCGTACCGCTGGTCTTCGGCGCCCTCGGCGGCGTCCTGGGCGAGCGTTCGGGCGTCGTCAACATCGCCATCGAGGGACAGCTCCTCGCCGGGGCGTTCGCCGCCGCGATGATCGCCTCGGTGGTCGGCTCGGCCTGGGCCGGCCTGGTGGCCGCGAGCGCGGCCGGCGTGCTCGTGGCACTCCTCCTCGGGCTGTTCGCGATCACCTACTTCGTCGACCAGGTCATCGTCGGTGTCGTGCTGAACGTGCTGGTGCTCGGCCTGACCAGCTTCATGTTCACCCAGGTCCTGGCGCCCAACGCGGACTCGCTCAACTCTCCGCCGCACTTCGACGCCGTCGTCATCCCGGTGCTGGGCGACATCCCGCTCATCGGCCCGATCTTCTTCCGGCAGACCCCGATCGTCTACATCCTCTACATCGCCGTGGCCCTGGTGACCTGGTCGCTCTACCGCACCAGGTGGGGCCTGCGCGTGCGTGCCGTCGGCGAGCACCCCACAGCCGCCGACACGGTGGGCATCAAGGTCAACCGCACCCGCTACCGCACGATCCTGATCGCCGGCGCGGTCGCCGGCATGGGCGGCGCCTTCTACACCCTGGTCTCGGTCCCGCAGTTCAACCGGGAGATGACCGGCGGTGCGGGCTACATCGCGCTGGCGGCGGTGATCTTCGGCAAGTGGGACCCGATCCGGGCGACGCTGGCCGCCCTGCTCTTCGGGTTCGCCTCAAACCTGCAGGGCGTGCTGTCC
This sequence comes from Nocardioides sp., assembly GCF_044226305.1. Classification (GTDB taxonomy): domain Bacteria; phylum Actinomycetota; class Actinomycetes; order Propionibacteriales; family Nocardioidaceae; genus Nocardioides. The sequence continues at coordinate 216,578 of NZ_JBGAHF010000006.1, forward strand.
GTGATCGGCTCGCCGGTCCCGAGCCAGTTCATGCTGATGCTGCCCTACGTCGTCACGATCTTCGCCGTCGCCGGCCTGGTCGGCAGGTCCCGGCCGCCCGCGGCGGACGGGATCCCCTACCGCAAGGGCTAGCGGTGCCGTCGGGCTCCGTCCGCGGACGGGGCCCGACGCCCGCTCACGCGAGCGTCGACAGGACGGCGACCTGCGCGAGGACCTTCGCGCCGATCACCACGGACCGGTCGTCGACCCGCAGGTTGCCCTGGTGGAGGTCGTAGGTGCGCCCTCCCGGCGTCCGGGTCCCGAGCCGGCCCATCGCGCCGGCGACCCGGTCGAGGTACCACCCGAAGTCCTCGCCGCCGAGGCTCTGCTGCGTCGACTCGTGGCCGACCAGGCCGAGCACCTCCTCGACCGCGTGGCCGAGCAGCACGATCGACTCCAGGTCGTTGACCACGGGCGGGACGCCACGCTGGTAGTCGACCTGGGCGTGCACGCCGTACGGCGCGACGATCTGCTCGACCAGCACGGGCACGAGCTTCTCCGCCTCGGACCAGGCGACCGCGTCGAGCATCCGGACGGTCCCGCCGATGCGGCCGGTCGCCGGGATCACGTTGTGGGCGGAGCCGGCGTGGACGATGCCCCACACGACGCTGACCCCCGCCCGCGGGTCGAGCCGTCGCGAGAGGATCGCGGGCAGCTCGGTGACGACCTTGCCGAGGGCGTAGGTGAGGTCCTCGGTCAGGTGCGGGCGCGAGGTGTGGCCGCCGGAGCCGGTGAGCGTCACCTCGAGGTGGTCGGCCGCACCGGTGATCGGGCCCTCGCGCAGCCCGACCTTCCCGACGTCGAGGCTCGGGTCGCAGTGCAGCCCGAAGATCCGGTCGACGCCCGCGAGCGCACCGTCCTCGATCAGTGAGAGCGCGCCGCCGGGCATGACCTCCTCGGCCGGCTGGAACAGGAGCCGGACCCGTCCGGGCAGCAGCCCCCGGTCGTGGAGACGTCCCAGCGCGATCGCCGCACCCACGAGCGAGGCGACGTGCACGTCGTGGCCGCACGCGTGGGTCACCCCCTCGACGGTGCTCGACCACGGGTCGTCGGTGAGGTCGGGGACCGGGAGGGCGTCGAGGTCGGCACGGAGCGCGACGCAGGGACCGCTGTCACCGATCTCCGCGACCAGCCCGGCGCGTGGCAGCTCTTGCACCCGCCACCCGGCCCGGGCGACCCGGGCCGCGACCAGTGCGGTGGTGCGGATCTCCCGCCAGGAGAGCTCGGGATGCGCGTGCAGGTCGCGGCGCAGGGCGACGAGCTCGTCGCCGTGCTCGTCGATCGTGGCGTCGAGAAGGGCCCCGGCAGGGGTCAGGGACGGGGGCGGATCGACCTGGGACATCAGGTCGAGGTTAGTTCACCGCGGGCCCGCCGTGGGCGAGGGTTCACATCCCGTCGCCGACCGGAGGTCATCGCCCGGCCGCGTCAGACCGGGGTCAGCTCCTGCTCCGCGGGCGCGGCGACCCACTCCCGCACCCGGGAGGTCGGCACGTGCAGGACCCGGGCGACCATGTGCGGCGGGTAGCCCGCCTCCCGGACCGCGGCGACGGCGAACTCGCGGGCGGTCGAGAACTCGCGGTCCTCCAGCGCGGGTCGCTGGGCCGGGGCCGCGGGCACGGTCTCGTCCCCCGGCTCGTCCACGGGCTCCTCCACGGGCTCCTCCACGGGCCCCGCGACCGGCCCGATCTCGATCCGGAGCCCGGTGTCGGGGACCGGCCCGGGCTCGGTGGCCGGCACCGGCGCCGACACCGGCACGTACGTGTCGATCGCCGAGCGTCCGCGCGCGACGAGCGTCGACTCGAAGATCCGCCGCAGCTCGCGCTGCTGGCGGCGGCGCCGCAGCACGAAGACCAGCCCGGCGAGAGGCACGACCAGCACCAGGAGCAGCGGCAGCGCCGCCGCGTGCCGCTCGGCCCACATCACCACCTCGGGGCGGTAGGTCCAGTCCCCCGTGCTCGTGTCGGCCCCGGAGACGCTGGCGCCGTCGGCGCCGTGGACCGCTCCCGAGCCCCGGCCGTCGATCTCGTTGCCGCTCAGGGTCGCCTCGGCGGCCGGCCCCGTCACGAGGACACCGTGCCCGGTGCCGACCGTGATGTGGTTGTCCTCGATCGCGACCTCGGAGCCCTGGACGTCGACGCCCACCTCGACGCCGACCACGGTCGACCCGCTCACGCTGGCACCGACGACCCGGTGCGCCAGCACCAAGCCGGTCCCCGCCTCCGACGTCAGCTCGGAGTCGGCCACCGTGACCTCGCGGGCGGCGCCCACGACGACGAGCGCGGCGCGGTCGGCCGTCACCCTGCTGTCGTCGATGCTGAGGTGGTCGACGGACTGGACCCGGACCCCGCCGGAGCTGTTGCCGCGGACCGTGCTGCGGCTCAGCCCGACCCAGGCGTAGTTGCCGATCCCGTAGCCCGCGGAGTTGAGGCCGTCGGCCAGCGGGGAGCCGTCGACGTCCAGCCCGTAGCCACCGGTCGTGCCGGCGAGCACGGCGCGGGAGATCCGGACGTGGGAGGACCCGTGGGAGACGCTCACCGCGTCCTCGCCGGCCCGGGTGACCACCAGGTCGGTCAGCCGGACGTCACGGGACCGGTTCGTGATCTCGACGCCGTGCCGCTCGGGGTGCCGGACCCGCAGGTGGACGGCGCGGACCTGCTGCGCACCGGAGACGTAGAGCCCGAGGTGCAGGTCAGTCGTGCTGACGTCGTCGAGGGCAGCGGTCGCCGTGGTCTCGTCGCTGCCGGTGACCGCGAGACCGCCGGTGCGGCCGCTCCAGTAGCCCAGGTCCGCCAGCCGGACGTGCGCGAGCGCCAGGGCACCGTCCTTGACCCGGACGTAGGCGCGGCCATCGGTCTGGTCGGTGTCCGGCCCCCCGCGGTCGGTGTCCCAGGACTCGACGACCAGCGGGTCGTGCGCGGTCCCGGCCAGCGTGACCGACCCGCCCCACGAGACCAGGCTGGTGTAGCCCTTCGCACCGCTCAGCAGCCGCAGGGTGGTGCCCGGGGCGACGATCGACAGCCGGGCCTCGCGCCGGACGACCACCGGCTGGGTGAGCTGCACGACGGACGGGGACGTCCGGACGGCGGCTCCGGCCCGCAGCAGGTCCGCGAGCGTGTACGGCGCCGGACGGGCGTCGAGGACGAGCGTCCCGGCCGCGTGGCCGGTGCCGTCCACGCGGGCCAGGCTGACCGCCCGCAGCCGGGCGTCCTCGGCGTCGAGCAGCCGCACCTCGCGGCCGGCGGCCGCCAGGGGGTCGGCGGCGTCGGTGGCGTCGGTGGCGTCGGTGGCGGTGGACGGGCGCGCCGGGGCCGGCGTCGCCGACGGGGTCGCACCCTGCTGCGCCTCCTGGTCCCCGTTGCGCACGTGCGCCACCGCGACGGCACCCGCGACGAAGGCGGCGACCGCCAGCAGCCGCACCACCCACCGCACCCAGCCCGGGACGGTGTCGCCCCGCTCGGCGGCGGACGGGGCGGAGTCGTTCACGCCGCTGCAGCCTTCGTCAGGCTGGCCTCCGACTGGCCCTCCCCGCCGATCGAGTCCGCACTGCGGGTGAGCCAGCCCTGCTTGTTCATCGTGAAGAACGCATAGGTCTTGATCGGCAGCGCGATCAGCATGACCGCGAAGGCGACGACCGGCAGGATCCAGATGTCCTCGGGACGTCGCCACAGGTGCGAGATCCCGCGGATGCCGCGGCCGATCACCAGCCAGGCCACCGCCGCGGTGAACGCGAGCGCCGGCTGCGGCGACCTCAGGCTGAGGCCGACGTAGAGCAGCGCCGACGCGCACGTGATGGGCGTGAGCAGGATCTGCATCACGGTGATCTGCGAGATCAGCGGGGTCTTGAAGATCCAGCCGTGCCGGATCGCGGTGAGGTAGCAGCGGTAGGAGTTCCGGCTCCACCGGACCCGTTGCTTGCAGAACGCGCGGAAGGTGTCGGGGAACATCGACAGCGCCCGCGCCGTGTCCTGGTGCGCCACCCGGTAGCCCTGCGACAGCACCAGCCAGGTCAGCCGGCCGTCGTCGCCCGCGATGCACTCACGGCCCCAGAAGTACTCGTGCTCCAGGTCGTCGATCTTGTCGACGATGACCGAGTAGCGGTAGGCGCTGGTGCGCCCGGAGGCGCAGATCACGCCGCCGAAGCGGCCCATCGCCGGGGCGTAGTCGTAGTAGCGCAGGTCGATGATCCAGTCCGCGACCCGCCGCCAGAGGCTGGTCTTCGGGAGGTAGACGTTCTGGCGGGTGCTGACCGCACCGACGACCGGGTCGAGGAAGGGCATCTGGATGTTGGCGTACATCCCCGGCTCCCAGACGGTGTCGGAGTCGATGAGGATGCACAGCTCGGTGTCGACCAGGCGCATGCCGTAGCCGAGCGCCGACCGCTTGCCGCGGTGCTTGAACAGGTGCGCCTCGACGTTCGGGTGACCGAGGGCGTCGATGCGCTCCTTGGCCTCGGTGTCCGCGACGTCGAGCACGATGATGACGCGCTGCGGCCCCTCCGCGATCCAGGTGCCGATGCACCGGACGAGCACGTCGGGGTCCTCGTGGTACGACGGCACGACGATCGTGCAGGTCGTCCGGAAGTCGTTGACGACCGGCCGGGTCGTCGCCGAGATCACCTTCCGCACGAGCCAGAAGGTCCACGACACGATCCCGATCAGGCCGAACGGCAGGATGAACGAGACGGAGTCGGGCACGCCGACGACCAGCGCGTCCATCGCCCAACCCCTCCCACGCGTTCTCCCCGCGACCAGGGTAGGGGCGCCGCCGCGCCACGGCGCGGATTTCGAGACGCGTCCGTCGCGGGCGGCCCGCCGCCTGTGACACTTCGGCCGTGACCATCCTCCGGGCGGCGCTCCTGCTCGCCGCCGTGCTGGCGCTCCCGGCGTGCTCCTCGGACGCACCGTCGGCGCCGGGCACCGGCAGCGGCGCAGCCGGCGGGAGCGGCTGCTCCGGGGCCCCGACGGTCTCGGACGCCGGCGGCCTGCGGGACGCCCTGGCCGGCGCGCGGCCCGGTGCGGTGATCGTGCTCGGCGACGGCGACTACACCGGCTCCTTCGAGGCGACCGCGAGCGGCACCCGGTCGCAGCCGGTCACCGTCTGCGGCTCCCGGCGGGCCCGGCTCGTCGGCGCGTCGGTCGACACCGGGTACACGCTGCACCTCGACGGCGCGTCGTACTGGCGGCTGCGCGGGTTCACCGTGAGCGGCGGGCAGAAGGGCGTGGTGCTCGACGGCTCCTCCCACAACGAGCTGCGCGACCTGCGCATCGAGGGGGTCGGCGACGAGGCCCTGCACCTGCGCGCGGGCAGCAGCGACAACCTGGTGACCGGCGCCGAGATCCGCCGCACCGGCCTGCACGACCCGGAGTACGGCGAGGGCATCTACGTCGGCAGCGCGGAGAGCAACTGGTGCGAGGTCGGCGACTGCGGCCCCGACCGCAGCGACGGCAACCGGATCGTCGGCAACGACGTCGGCGGGACCACCGCCGAGGCCGTCGACGTCAAGGAGGGCACGACCGGCGGCGAGCTGCGCGGCAACCTGCTGCGCGGCGGGGCCGGGCAGGTCGACTCGGTGGTGGACCTCAAGGGCAACGGCTGGGACGTGCGGTCCAACGAGGTGCGGTCCCAGGGACCGGACGGGATCCAGGTCCACGTGATCCTGGACGGCTGGGGCCGCGACAATCGGTTCGTGGGGAACACCTTCGCGCTCGGCGGCCCCGGGTACGCCGTGCACCTGGTCGGCGACGCCGAGGACGCCGGCAACGTGGTCGGGTGCGCCCAGCCGGTCACGCCGCCCGGGACCGGGGAGGTGACGAATGTCGAGTGCCGCTGACGCCGCCCCGCTCGCGGTCGTGATCGAGGACGACCCCGAGGTCGCCGAGCTGCTCGCGCTGATCCTGTCGCAGATCGGCTTCCGGCCGGTCGTCACCCCGGACGGGTCGGCCGGCGTGGAGACGGTCCGGACCCACGCCCCGGTGGTCGTCACCGTCGACCTGGGCCTGCCCGGCATCGACGGCTTCGAGGTCACCCGGCGGATCCGCCAGTTCAGCTCGACGTACGTCGTCATGGTCAGCGCCCGCGCCGGGGAGGACGACATCCTCGGTGGCTTCGCGGCCGGCGCGGACGACTACGTCGGCAAGCCGTTCCGGCCGCGCGAGGTGCGCGCCCGGCTGCTCGCCGGCCTGCGCCGGCCCCGCCAGCGCTACGCCGTGGCCCAGGCCCCGCCGGTCGTCCCGCGGCCGTTGCCGCCCCAGGCGCCGCCCGCCACCCGGCTGGTCGAGCTCGACGGCGACTGGGTGGTCCTCGGCGACCTGCGCCTGGACCCGATCGCGAACCGGCTGGTGGTCGACGGCGAGGACGTCGAGCTCCGGCAGCTGGAGTTCGACCTGCTCGAGCTGCTGCTCTACGCCGGCACCGCGCCCCGGACGGCGGGCGAGCTCGCGCTGGGGCTGCGCGGCGAGACCTACCCGGTCGGCAGCCAGGTGCGCGACAGCGACCTCGAGGTCGTGGTGTCCGCGATGGCGGCGCTGCGCGAGCGGCTGGACGGCGACCGCTGGATCGAGGACCTCGGCGACGCCCGCTACCGGCTCCGGCCGCACCCCGACAGCGGTGCGGACCCCGGGCCGTCGCCCGGGGTCCGCACCTGAGGGGGGCTCAGGCGGCCGGGGGCCAGCTCAGGACCTTGCCGGCCGGCGGGCTGGTGCCGTCGTTGGTCAGGTCGGTCTGCGTGGCGTAGACCGTGCCGTCGGAGACCTCGACGTCACCGGGGAACGGGACCTCGGCGAAGACCTCCGGGTCGCCACCGACCGGCTGCTTCATGATCAGGCCGGGGAACAGCAGCGAGATGTAGGCCGTGCCGGTGGGCTCGATCGCGATGCCGACCGGGCTCATCAGGCCGCCCGCCATCTTGCTGACCGCGCCCGTCGCCGGAGCGATCCGGTAGACCGAGCCGACCGGCATCTGCTCGCCGAGCGCACCGCCGAGCGTGGTGACGTAGAGGTTGCCGTCGGGGCCGAGCTCGATGTCGGTCGGGACGGGCTCGCCCTTGAAGGTCTTGCCCTCGACGCACTTGGGCAGGCCGAAGCCCTTGCGCAGCTTCTTGTCGACCTTGACCTTGACGGGGGGCAGGGTCGCGACCGTGTGCACGCCGGTCGCGTCCACGGACCAGATCGCGTTCGCCGCGGCGTCCGCGACGTAGGTCGTCTCACCGGCGACGTAGCTGGCGTAGGGGTGCGACTCCTTGATGCCCTTGTAGGCGACGACGCCCTCCCGGTGCTTCTTCGGGATGGAGCTGATGCACTTCTTGCTCAGCCCGACGATGCCGTAGGTGGTCTTGCCGTCGGGGTTGTGGTTCTTCTCGTAGCTCCACAGGTTCGCGACCTGGGTCGGGGTGCCGCCCACGTCGCCGGCGTCGATGGTCCACAGCCGCGCGTCCGCGGGCCCCTCGCCCGTGGTGGCGAAGGTGACCGTCGTGCCGCTGACCGAGACGGCGCCGACCTCGCGGTGGGCGGCGTCGCTGTAGAGCACGGCCGGGTCCTCGCCGGGCACGGCCTCGGTGAGCATGCCGGCGAAGTTCTGGGAGACGAAGACCGTGCCGTCGGCTCCGACGGCCAGGCTCAGGGGGCTCACGAGCCCGTCGACGACCGTGTCGGGGTCGGCCGCGGTGGCTGCGGGGGCGAACGCCGTGGCCACCAGCGAGACCGCCGCCAGGGCCACCGGTATCAGAGTGATGCGACGCATGTTTCCTCCGAGTGGGGGGTGGGTGTTGACCCCACTGTGGTACGAACGTGGTCCCGGCCACACGGGATCGGTGTCCCTTCCCCCCAGGACTGGGGTCCAGGACGCCAGGATCACCCTTCTGGACGAAGAACGGTCTAGACCGGAGGCAGGGGCTCGGCGTCGCCGTCGTAGGCCGCGAGCACGCGGTCGGCCGCCACCGTGGCCGGCAGCTCCCCGGACAGGACCGCGTCGCGCACCTCCGCGCGGATCGCCCGGACCGCCGGTGACCGGCGCAGCCGCTGGTCGAGCTCGTCGCGCACCAGCGCCCAGGTGAAGTCGAGCTGCTGCTCGGCGCGCTTGCGGGCCAGCCCCTCCTCGCCGAGGTGGTCGCGGTGCTCCAGCACCCGCGCCCAGACGTCGTCGACGCCGGTGTCCTCCAGAGCGGAGCAGGTGACGACCGACGGAGCCCGCTCCCCCGTCCCCCGCACCAGCCGCAGCGCCCCGGCGAGGTCGCGCGCGGCGACCCGCGCCTCCTGCTGCCGGTCGCCGTCGGCCTTGTTGACCGCGATCACGTCCGCGATCTCGAGGATGCCCTTCTTGATGCCCTGGAGCTGGTCGCCGGTCCGGGCCAGGGTCAGGAAGACGAACGTGTCGACCATCCCGGCCACCGTGACCTCGGACTGGCCGACCCCCACCGTCTCGACCAGCACCACGTCGTACCCGGCGGCCTCGAGGACCATCATCGCCTGCACAGTCGCACGGGCGACGCCGCCGAGGGTGCCGGCGCTGGGACTCGCCCGGATGTAGGCCGCCGGGTCGGTGGCGAGCCGGGCCATCCGGGTCTTGTCGCCGAGGACCGAGCCGCCGGTGCGGATGCTGCTCGGGTCGACCGCGAGCACCCCGACCCGGTGGCCCGCGGCGGTCAGGCGCGTGCCCAGCGCCTCGATGAAGGTCGACTTCCCCACCCCGGGCACGCCCGAGATGCCGACCCGCACCGCGCGGCCCGGCTCGAGACGGGTGAGCAGGTCGCGCGCCACCGCCCGGTGCCGCGGGCTGGTCGACTCGACCAGCGTGATCGCCTGCGAGATCGCGGCGCGCCGCCCCGCTCGGATGCCCTCGAGGAGCGCGTCGACGTCAGGCGCCATGCCCGAGCTGCTCGCGCAGCCGCGCGAGGAGGTCGAGCGCGGACTCGGCGATGACCGTGCCGGGGAGGAACACCGCGGCGGCGCCCATCTCCTTCAGCGTCGGTACGTCGTCGGGCGGGATCACGCCGCCGATCACGATCATGATGTCGGGACGGCCCTGCTCGGCGAGCGCCTGCTTCAGCGCGGGCAGCAGCGCGAGGTGGCCGGCCGCCAACGAGGACACGCCGACGATGTGCACGTCGGCGTCGACGGCCTGCTGGGCGACCTCCTCGGGCGTCGAGAACAGCGGCCCCACGTCGACGTCGAAGCCCATGTCGGCGAACGCGCTCACGACGACCTTCTGGCCGCGGTCGTGCCCGTCCTGGCCCATCTTGGCGACGAGGATGCGCGGGCGCCGGCCCTCGGCCTCCTCGAAGGCGGCCGTCGCTTCCAAGACTGCCGTAACCGTAGTGTCGCCGGCCTGTTGCGACTCCGACCTATACACGCCGCTGATGGTACGGATCGTGGCCTGGTGCCGGCCGTAGACCTTCTCCAGCGCCGCCGAGATCTCGCCGACCGTGGCCTTGGCGCGAGCGGCGTCGACGGCGAGGGCGAGCAGGTTGCCGTCGAGCGTGCTGGACGGCCCCGCCTCCGCCGAGCGGGTCAGCGCGTCGAGAGTCCGCTGCACCTCCTCGTCGTCGCGCTCGGCGCGCAGCCGCTCCAGCTTGGCCATCTGCTGGCGATAGACGTCGTCGTTGTCGACCTTGAGGACGTCGAGCCGGTCCTCGGTCGCCGGCCGGAACGTGTTGACGCCGATCACCTTCTGGGCCCCGGAGTCGATCCGGGCCTGGGTGCGGGCGGCGGCCTCCTCGATGCGCATCTTGGGGATGCCCTGCTCGATCGCGGCCGCCATGCCGCCGGCCGCCTCGGCCTCGAGGATGTGCGCCCACGCCCGCTCGGCGAGGTCGTGGGTGAGCCGCTCGACGTAGTAGGAGCCGGCCCACGGGTCGATGGTGCCGGTCGTGCCGCTCTCCTGCTGCAGCAGCAGCTGGGTGTTGCGCGCGATCCGAGCCGAGAAGTCGGTCGGCAGCGCGATCGCCTCGTCGAGCGCGTTGGTGTGCAGCGACTGGGTGTGGCCCTGGGTCGCCGCCATCGCCTCGATGCAGGTGCGGCCGACGTTGTTGAAGACGTCCTGCGCCGTCAGCGACCAGCCGGAGGTCTGGGAGTGGGTCCGCAGGCTGAGCGACTTGGGGTTCTGCGGGTCGAACTGGCGCACCAGCCGGGCCCACAGCGCGCGGGCCGCGCGCATCTTCGCGACCTCCATGAAGAAGTTCATGCCGATCGCCCAGAAGAACGACAGCCGCGGCGCGAACCGGTCGATGTCGAGCCCGGCGGCCAGACCGGCCCGGATGTACTCGACGCCGTCGGCCAGGGTGTAGGCGACCTCGAGGTCGTTGGTCGCCCCGGCCTCCTGCATGT
>NZ_JBGAHF010000031.1:0-20092 GCF_044226305.1 Nocardioides sp.
GGTCGACTACACGCCGGAGCACCGGCGGGTGACGACCCTGTTCCGCCTGGTGCTGGTCGTCCCCATCATGATCGTCTACTCGATCCTCACGGCCGGGGTGACCCGCACGGTCTACGAGGAGGGCGGTGACACCGTCAGCAGCACCAGCGGGGGCATCGTCAGCGGGCTGTTCATGGCCACCCTCCTGATGATCCTGTTCCGGCAGCGCTACCCGCGCTGGTGGTTCGACTTCGCCCGCGAGCTGACCCGCTTCGGCGCCCGCGTCACGGCGTACTTCGTGCTGCTCACCGACGAGTACCCCTCGACGGTCGACGAGCAGAAGGTCCACCTCGAGATCGACTACCCCGACGCCGAGCACGACCTGAACCGCTGGCTGCCGCTGGTGAAGTGGCTGCTCGCCGTCCCGCACTACATCGTGCTGTTCTTCCTGGGGATCGGTGCCTTCTTCGCGGGGGTCGTCGCGTGGTTCGCGATCCTGTTCACCGGCCGCTACCCGCAGGGCCTGTTCGACTTCGTGGTCGGCGTCGGACGGTGGGCGCTGCGCGTCCAGGCGTACGCGTTCCTCCTGGTCACCGACCGCTACCCGCCGTTCTCCCTCAGCTGAGGTCCGGGCCTGAGCCGGCGGCCGACGACCGGCCCCGGCTCAGTGCTTCCCGAAGCTCGGCGCCCAGGGAGCGCTGTCCAGGCCGATCCGGTCGAGCACTGCGGCCGCGGCCTCGGCGACCGCGATGACCCGGCCCTGCTCGTCTGCGGTCGCGTGGTGCTCGCGTGCCCAGTAGACGCCGATCGCCGCGGTCGGCTGGGCGCCGACGGGCACCATCAGCAGGCTGCGCACGAACGTCGGGCGGTAGGCGTCCTGCGGCACGCGGTCGTCGAGGGTGATGTCGGGGACGGTGACCACGCTGCCGTGCAGCATCGCCCAGCCGGAGATGCACGAGGAGATGGGGAAGCGCTGTCCCTTCCACAGCGGCGCGATGCTGTCCTCGTCCACGTAGAAGCAGCGGTCGTCCTCCTTGAGGACGAAGGTCGCGCCGTCGGCACGTCCGGCCGCCCGGGCCGCGCGGCGGACGACGTCGGCGAGCTGCGGCACGGTGTCGACCTGCGCCAGCAACCGCCGGACCTCGGGGTCGAGCCCGGCCGCGGCCTCGGCCGTGCCGCTCGTGTGGGTGTGTTCGCTGAGCATCGGGCACTCCTCTCCCGGCTCCAGTGTCTCACCCGTTCGGATGAGGGCAGCGACTTCGGCGGGAAAGCTGCCGGTCGTCTAGGACACATCGCCGGGCCTGCGCCGACCCGGGAGACGCGGCCTACGCCACCAGCAGGACCACCCCGGCGCAGCCGCACGCCCACAGCACGCTGGCGAAGGTGCCGATGATGAAGCGCTCGGCCGCGCCGGTGCGGACCCCGTCCTCGGCCGCGCGGAGCTCCGGGTAGCGGCCCAGGCCCTTGACCGCCAGGACGACGGCGAGCCCCTCGGGCCAGCCGGCGACCAGGCTGGCGAAGATCGCGACCCGCTCCAGGGCCCCGATCCAGGCGCCGCCGCGCAGCACGTGGCCGGCGCTCCTGATCGAGTCGGCCGGCGTGGTGGCCGAGGGGTCGCGCCGGTCGACGAGGTCGAACACCAGCGCGGTCAGCGGGCCGCCGCCGGCGACCGCGAGCAGCCCACCGAGGGTCACGAGCAGCACCGTGGGCCAGCCGGCCGACACCTCGACGTCCGACGGCACCGCGGCCACCGCGCCGGCGGCGACGAGCAGCAGCAGCGCGGCCGGCGCCCAGATGCGTCGCGCGGCGGCACCGGTCCAGGCGACGACGCCGGTGACGACGCCGCAGGTGAGCAGCACCAGCAGCAGTGCTCCGTAGTCGGTCGGGCTCATGTCGGTTCCTTCCCGAGGAGTCGGGCGGCGAGCTCCGTGGCGAGCTCGCGGGCGCGTCGCGACTCCACGATGCCCGCGGCCTGGGCGCGCTGGCTGACCGCGGAGGGGCTGATGCCCAGCCGGCGGGCGGCCTCGTCGTACGACAGGCCCTCGGCGACCAGGTCGGCGACCTCCCACCCGCGCGAGGTCCGGCGGGCGAGCACCGAGGCCCACAGCCACAGCGTCGTCTCGAGGGCCCGCGCGGCCGGGTCGGCGCCGCAGACCCGCAGGTGCCACGGGCTGCTCTTGGCGGCGGTCACCGCGTCGCGGGCCAGGAGGTACGCCGGTCCGCGCCCCGCCCGCGCGTGGGAGGGGAGCGGCTCCTCGACCTCGCCGGCGCCGATGCCGATGTGCCAGGTGCCGTCCCGCAGCAGGGCCTCGACCACCGGCGGGAGGGCGGCGGGGTCGTCGAGCACGCCCTGGAACTCGTCGCCCACGGTCTGCTCGAACGCCCGCAGGGTGGGGACGCCGGCCAGGGCCGCGACCGTCTCCGCGACCCGGTCGGGCGAGCGGCGGCTGCCCTGCTGGTCGACGGTGAGGACGAGCACGGACATGCCGGTCAGGCTAGTTCAGGAAATCGCCTAATGCAAGATCAGTTCAGAGAATTGTCTTCAGCGACGGCCGATCAGGCCGACGACCGGCGGCGCCTTCTGGTCGACCACCGAGACCCGGAAGCCGCCCTCGACCAGCGCGGCCGACGCCTTGCGCACCATGGTCGGCACCAGCTCGGGCTGGTTCGCCTCGTAGAACAGGTAGACGGCCCCGCCGGGCAACACCCGCTCGTGGAGGAGCGCCACCTCCTCCGCGCACTCGCGCACCCAGAACAGGTTGACGTTGAACGCGAAGACCTTGTTCAGCCGCTTGACCGGCACCCGCAGGGTGGCCAGGTCGATCTGGCGGACGGTGAGCCGCCCGGACTCCACGAACCGGGCGCACCGGCGCTTGGTGCGGTCGACCCCGGACTCCGAGCGGTCGATGGCGAACAGCTTGCCGGTCTCGAGCTTCTCGCAGATCAGCTCGGCACCCGCACCCGGGCCGCACCCGATCTCCAGGACGTGGTCGTCCGGCTGGACGTCCATCACGTCCACCGCCCACCGGATCCGAGGTGGGATGGTCTGAACCGCCATGGGCCCAGCCTGCCAGAACTGGGGCCGCCCCGGCACCGGTAGGTTGGCGCGCGTGACGAAGGTGGGGGTGCTGGGTGCCCGGGGCAAGGTCGGTGCCGAGGTCTGCCGTGCGGTCGCCGCGGCGGACGACCTCGAGCTGGTCGCCGAGATCGACGCCGACGACGACATCGCCGCGCTGCTCACCTCCGGCGCCGAGGCGGTCGTCGACTTCACCCACCCCGACGTCGTCATGGACAGCCTCGAGTTCTGCATCGGGCACGGGATCCACGCGGTCGTCGGCACGACCGGGTTCGACGACGAGCGGCTGGCGACGCTGCGTCGGTGGCTCGACGACGCGCCGGGCACCGGCGTCCTGGTCGCCCCCAACTTCTCCATCGGCGCGATCTTGATGATGCGCTTCGCCGCCGCGGCCGCGCCGTTCTACGAGTCGGTCGAGGTGGTGGAGATGCACCACCCGACCAAGGCCGACGCGCCGTCCGGCACCGCCCGGCGTACGGCGGAGCTGATCGCCGCCGCGCGACGGGAGGCCGGCCTCGGACCGGTGCCGGACGCGACCAGCACGGGCCTCGAGGGCGCCCGCGGGGCGGACGTCGACGGCATCCACGTGCACGGCCTGCGGATCCGCGGCATGGTCGCGCACCAGGAGGTGCTGTTCGGCGGGGTGGGGGAGACCCTCACCATCCGCCATGACTCGATGGACCGGGCCTCGTTCACGCCCGGGGTGCTCGTCGGGCTGCGCGCGATCGCCGACCACCCCGGCCTCACGGTCGGCCTGGAGCACCTGCTCGACCTGGCCTGACCTGCAGGTTCGTGCAATGCACGGATGCGCAGGTAGCCGACGGTTCCGACCGTCGTTGGTGGGGGAAAGAGTGCGGCCACCGCTGCTCTCTCCCCCCTCGAACGAGAAGGATCCACATGCGCAAGATCTCGGGTGTCGCGTCCCTCGCCGTCCTCGCCCTCGCGGCCGTCGGTCTCCAGGCGGGAGGTGGGCAGGCGGTCGGACAGCCGGCCCGCCCCGGCGCCGTCGACGCGCTCCTCCAGCACCCGGCCGCGGCGCTCGCCACCGCCGGCACCCGCTACCACGTGACCGACCGGGTCACCGACCCCAACGGCGCGACCCACGTCCGGATGGAGCGCACCTACCGCGGCCTCCCGGTGCTCGGCGGCGACCTCGTCGTCCACCAGGCCGCGGCCGGCGGCTTCCGCGGCGTGAGCCAGACCCTCGACGACGCCGTCCGCCTCTCGACCACCCCGAAGGTCAGCCGCGCGGCGGCGGCCGCGAAGCTGCCGCGGCGCGCCCAGTCGACCCGGCTGGTCGTCGACGCCACCTCGGGCACCCCGCGCCTCGCGTGGGAGGTCGTCACCGGGGGAGTGCAGGCCGACGGCACGCCGAGCCGCCTGGCGACGTACGTCGACGCCACCACCGGCGCGGTCCTGCGCCGCGAGCAGCAGATCGAGACCGTCGACGGCTCCGGCCAGTCGCTCTACGGCGGCACCGTGCCGCTCCAGCTGACGCTGTCGGGCTCGACCTACCAGCTCAAGGACCCCACGCGCGGCAACACCTACACCACCGACATGGGCAACGCCACGGACTCCCTGGGCTGCCAGTACTTCGGGATCGGCTGCAAGACCGGCACCCTGTTCACCAGCCCCGACAACCTGTTCGGCAACGGCTCGACGAGCAGCCGGGAGTCGGCGGCCGTCGACGCGCAGTACGGCACGAACATGACGTGGGACTTCTACAAGAACACCTACGGCCGGAACGGGATCTTCGGCAACGGGACCGGCTCCTACAACCGGGTCCACTACGGCAAGAACTACGTCAACGCCTTCTGGGACGGCACCAAGATGACGTACGGCGACGGCGACGGGACGAACTACGGTCCGCTCACCTCGCTCGACGTCGCCGGCCACGAGATGTCGCACGGCGTCACGGAGAACACCGCGGGCCTGACCTACAGCGGGGAGTCCGGCGGCCTCAACGAGGCCACCTCGGACATCTTCGGCACCATGGTCGAGTTCTACGCGGCGAACGCCAACGACCCCGGTGACTACCTGATCGGCGAGGAGTTCGACCTCAAGAAGCACCTCGGGTTCCGGCGGATGGACAACCCCGCGTCCGACGGCAGCTCGCTGAACTGCTGGAGCAGCACGGCCGGCAGCGTCGACGTGCACTACTCCTCGGGGATCGGCAACCACTTCTTCTACCTGCTGTCCGAGGGCTCCGGGGCGAAGACGCTCAACGGCGTCTCGTACAACAGCCCGACCTGCAACGGCTCCACGGTCACCGGCATCGGCCACGACGCCGCCGCCAAGATCTGGTACCGGGCGCTGACGGTCTACATGACCTCGAGCACCACCTACGCCGGCGCCCGGACGGCGACGCTCAACGCCGCCAAGGACCTCTACGGCCAGGGCAGCACCCAGTACAACGCTGTCGCCGCCGCCTGGAGTGCGGTCAGCGTCGGCTGACTGCGACCCGGCGCACCGACGCACAGGGGTCCGCGCACCACGGAATGCGCGGGCTCCTGTGCCCTGCGCCGATCCGCGAGCCGTGGCCGGCCCCGTCGGTCACGGCTCGACGGTGAGCGACGAGGTGCTGGCCGTCCTCGGGGAGGTCGCGCCCGTCCAGCGGCCTAGAGGAGCCGCACGCCGGCTGCCACCAGCGCGGCGCCGAACACCACCACCAGGAACGGCGCCCGCAGGAGCAGCAGCACCACCGCAGCCGCCAGCCCGAGGGCGCGAGCATCGACCACGATCTCGTGCCCTCGGGAGAACACCTGCACGGCCACGAGAGCGGCGAGCAGGGCCACGGGGATCAGGTCGGCCACGCGCTCGACCAGCGGCCGCTCCAGCACCCGCGGCGGGACCGACAGCCCCGCCAGCTTGAGCAGGTAGCACCCGAGCGCGGCGACCACCACCGCCACCCAGATCACCGCTCCGCCCCCCGGGTGAGCACCCCGGCGAGCAGGGCGACGCCGGCCGCCGCGAGGACGGGTACGCCGGCGGGCACGATCGGCACCGTCGCCAGGGCGACCACGGCCGCGGCGAGCGCGACCAGCCGGTTGCGCCGGCGGTCCAGCCGCGGCCACAGCAGCGCCAGGAAGGCCGCTCCGACGGCGGCGTCCAGCCCGTACGTGCGTGGGTCGCCGATGGCGTTGCCGGCGACCGCGCCCGCGAGGGTCGCGAGGTTCCAGAGCACGAAGATCGAGACGCCGGTCGCGAAGAACCCGACCCGGGCGGCCTCGGTCGACGTGCGGGTCACCGACATCGCGGTGGACTCGTCGATGAGCACGTGCGCGCCCAGCGCCCGCCGCGCCCCCCGGAGCTTGAGCAGCGGCGCGAGCCGCAGCCCGTAGAGCGTGTTGCGGGTGCCGAGCAGCAGCGCGGTCAATGCGCCCGAGATCGGCGCGCCGCCCGACGCGACCACGCCGACCAGCGCGAACTGGCTGGCCCCGGTGAAGACGAGCAGCGAGAGCGCACAGGTCTGCGCGACCGACAGCCCCGCTGCGACCGAGACCGCGCCGAAGCCCACGCCGTACGCCCCGGTGGCGACGCCCACGCCCAGGCTGTCGCGGATGATCGCCGTCCGCTCACGCGGGTCGAGCGGCTCGTCGGTCACCCCGGGAAGGGTAGGGCAGGTCCCGGCTCAGTGGCGGCGTACCCGGACCGGCTGCGGACGGTGGTGGAAGTCGTGCAGCAGCACGTAGGTGAGCAGCAGGCCGGCCAGCAGGCCCCAGCCGACGCCGGCGGCGACCAGGGCGGGGACGCCGGTGGCGTTCACCAGCCAGATGCCGGAGAGCATGCCCACGATCAGCGAGGTGACCACCACCAGCAGGCGGTGGAGCCGGGGCAGAGGACCGATCACAAGGTCCATCGTGAACCTCCTGGCGTGGAAATCAAGAGGTGCGACCTAGGAGATCGCTGTGTGCAGCCGGACCTGCTTGACCACCGCGGTGGCCGCCTCGTCCAGCGCGAGCTCGCGGTGCGCCTGGTCGGGGGCCCACCCGGCCGCGGTGAGGAAGGCCCGCAGCTGGTCGTCGGTGGCGCGTGCCCACAGCACCGCCCGGCTGAACCGGTCGGCGCGCATCGTGTCCACCGCCGCCTGCAGCAGCCGGGACCCGTGCCCCTGCCCGCGCTCGTCCGGGTCGACCGTCAGCTCGGCGAGCTCCGCGTCGACGACCGGGTCGCAGTCGGGGTCCGGCGCGGGGGAGGTGATGGCGAAGCCGACGACCCGGTTGCGCTCGAGGGCGACCAGCACCCGGTTGCGGGCGTCGCCGGGCCGGGCCAGCGCGGCCTGCCACGCGGCAGCGGCGCCCTCGACGTCGGTCGGCAGCGCCTCGGCGGGCAGCAGGTCGCCGTACGTCGACCGCCAGGTGCGCAGCTGGAGACCGGCGATCGCGCGGGCGTCGTCCGCCCAGGCCACCCGCACCGACACGTCGCTCATGGCTGCATCCTGTCAGCCGCCCCTCCTGTGACAGGCCGGTGTCGCCGGTGCAGACATCTGTAACATCCTCGGGTAACGTCGGGGGGTGACCTTCGACACCCTGCTCGCCGACGAGGGACGGGTGGAGCCTCGGGACGAGATGCCCGACGGCTACCGCCGGACCCTGGTCCGCCAGATCGCCCAGCACGCCCACTCCGAGATCATCGGGATGCAGCCCGAGGGCAACTGGATCAGTCGCGCACCGAGCCTGCGTCGCAAGGCGATCCTGATGGCCAAGGTGCAGGACGAGGCCGGCCACGGGCTCTACCTCTACGCCGCCGCCGAGACCCTCGGCGTGGACCGGGCCGACCTGCTGGACCAGCTGCACACCGGTCGGCAGAAGTACTCCTCGATCTTCAACTACCCGACCCTCACCTGGGCCGACGTCGGCGCGATCGGCTGGCTGGTCGACGGCGCCGCGATCGTGAACCAGGTGCCGCTGTGCCGCTGCTCCTACGGCCCGTACGCCCGGGCGATGGTGCGCATCTGCAAGGAGGAGTCCTTCCACCAGCGGCAGGGCTTCGAGATCCTGCACACCCTCGCCCACGGCACGGCCGCCCAGCGCGACATGGCGCAGGACGCCGTCGACCGCTACTGGTGGCCGGCGCTGATGATGTTCGGCCCGCCCGACGACGACTCGCCCAACTCCGCGCAGTCGATGGCGTGGGGGATCAAGCGGTTCTCCAACGATGACCTGCGCCAGCGGTTCGTCGACATGACGGTGCCACAGGCGGCGGCCCTCGGGCTCACGCTCCCCGACCCGGCGATCCGGTGGAACGAGGAGCGCGGTCACTACGACTTCGGTCCCGTCGACTTCACCGAGCTGTTCGAGGTGATCCGGGGCAACGGCCCGTGCAACCAGCAGCGGATGGCGCACAAGGTGAAGGCGCACGAGGACGGCGCGTGGGTGCGCGAGGCCGCGTCCGCCTACGCCGCGAAGCACACCCGGGTCGGAGCGGCATGAAGGACTGGCCGCTCTGGGAGGTCTTCGTGCGCTCGCGCCGCGGCCTCTCGCACGTGCACGTCGGCTCGCTGCACGCCCCGGACGCCGAGATGGCGCTGCGCAACGCACGCGACCTCTACACCCGCCGCCAGGAGGGCGTGTCGCTGTGGGTGGTGCCGTCGGCGCAGATCGTCGCCTCCGACCCGGGGGAGCGGGAGGCGTTCTTCGACCCCGCGGCCGACAAGGTCTACCGGCACCCGACCTTCTACGAGGTGCCCGAGGGGGTCGAGCACCTGTGAGCGCCCTGTTCGACTACGTGGTCGGCCTCGCCGACGACGCGCTGGTCTCCGCCCAGCGCACCGGCTGGTGGATCAGCCGGGCGCCGGAGCTCGAGGAGGACGTCGCGCTCGCCAACATCGGGCTCGACCAGCTCGGGCAGGCGCGGGTGCTGCTCTCCCGCGCCGGCCTGCTGGAGGACTGCGGCCGCACCGAGGACGACCTCGCCTACCTGCGCGACGAGCGTGAGTTCCGCAACGTGTGGCTCGTCGAGCGCGCCCAGACCGACTTCGGCGTCGCGATGGCGCGGCTCCTGCTGTTCGCGGCCTGGCAGGCCGAGCTCTACGCAGCGCTCGCCTCGTCCTCCGACGCGACCCTCGCCGGCGTGGCCGGCAAGGCGGTCAAGGAGGTCAGCTACCACCTCGACCACGCCTCCCGCTGGGTGGTCCGGCTCGGTGACGGCACCGAGGAGTCCCACCGTCGGATGCAGGCGGCGCTGGACGCCGAGTGGCCCTACCTCGAGGAGCTGTTCGGCCCGGTCGACGCCGGGCTGGTCGCCTCCGGGGTGGCCGCCGACCCCACCGCCCTGCGCCCGGCGGTGCTGGCGCGGCTCGAGCAGGTCGTGGCCGAGGCGACCCTCGTCGTGCCCCAGGTGACGCCGGCCCCCGGCCGGGGCCGCGAGGGCATCCACACCGAGGAGATGGGCTACCTGCTCGCCGAGATGCAGCACCTGCACCGCTCCCACCCCGGGGCGACGTGGTGACCGGCTCGCCGGCGTGGAAGATCGCCGCCGACCTGCCCGACCCCGAGCTGCCGGTGGTGACCATCGCCGACCTCGGGATCCTGCGTGACGTCACCGAGGACGACCAGGGCCGGGTCCACGTGCAGATCACGCCGACCTACTCCGGCTGCCCGGCGATGGAGACGATCAGCGCGGACCTCGTCGAGGCGCTCCTGAGCGCCGGCTACCAGCACGTCGACGTCGAGTTCGTGCTGTCACCGCCCTGGACGACCGACTGGATGAGCGCCGAGGCCAAGGCCAAGCTCGCGGCATACGGCGTCGCACCCCCCGG
The DNA here is from genome assembly GCF_044226305.1 of Nocardioides sp. Lineage (GTDB taxonomy): Bacteria > Actinomycetota > Actinomycetes > Propionibacteriales > Nocardioidaceae > Nocardioides. The sequence goes on from NZ_JBGAHF010000031.1 coordinate 9,816, forward strand.
ACCGCGCACCGAGGGCCCGGTCGCGGTGCCGCTGAGCGTGCGCTGCCCGCAGTGCGGCTCCCTGGACACCCGCGAGTCGAGCCGGTTCGGCTCGACGGCGTGCAAGTCGCTCTGGGTCTGCCGCGCCTGTCGCGAGCCGTTCGACCACTTCAAGGCCATCTGACGTGTCCGCCACCTTCCACGCGCTGCGGGTCGCGGCGATCGACGAGCTGACCGACGACGCGGTCGCGCTGACCTTCGAGGTGCCACCCGACCTGGCCCCGGAGTTCCGCTTCGCGCACGGCCAGCACCTCTCGATCCGCGGCGGCGACGACGTCCGCCGCTCCTACTCGATCTGCACGCCGCCGTCCTCGGGGGTGCTCCGGATCGGCGTCAAGCAGCTGCCGGGCGGCGCGTTCAGCGAGGGGGTCGTCGGCCGGCTGGTCGTCGGCGACACGCTCGAGGTGATGACGCCCGCGGGGCGGTTCACCTCCCAGATCGACCCGACCGCACGCCGTACCTATGTCGCGGTCGCCGCCGGTTCCGGGATCACGCCCGTCCTCTCGATCCTCGCGGCGGTCCTCGAGGGGGAGCCGGGCTCGCAGGCGATGCTGGTCTACGCCAACCGCACGCACCGCTCGGTGATGTTCCTCGACGAGGTGCACGACCTCAAGGACCGCTACCCCGACCGGTTCCAGGTGGTGCACGTCCTCTCCCGGGAGACCCAGGAGGTCGAGCTGCTCTCCGGTCGGCTCGACGGCGACCGGCTGACCCGGATCCTCGAGGCGCTGATGCCGCCGGAGGAGGTCGACCAGTGGTTCCTGTGCGGGCCGCAGCAGCTGGTCACCGAGCTCCGCGCGACGCTGACCGACCTCGGGGTCGCCACCTCGCGGGTGCACTCCGAGCTCTTCCACGCCGACCCCGTGCCGCGGGCCCCGGTCGAGGCGCTGACCGGGACGGCCGAGGGCGCGGCCGCCGTGACCATCCGGCTCGACGGCCGGTCGTCCTCGCTGTCCCTGCGGCCCGACGACGTCCCGGTGCTCGAGGCGGCGCTCGCGGTCCGGTCCGACCTGCCCTTCGCCTGCAAGGGCGGGGTGTGCGGCACCTGCCGAGCGCGGCTGGTCTCGGGGACGGTCGCCATGGACGCCAACTACGCCCTCGAGCCCGAGGAGATCGAACGCGGCTACGTGCTGACCTGCCAGTCGCACCCGACCTCACCCGAGGTCGTGCTCGACTTCGACGGCTGAGCCGCACCGGGGGCCGACTAGGGTCGCGAGCATGGAGATTCGCAACCTCGGCAGCAGCGGCCTGAAGATCTCGGCGATCGCCTACGGCAACTGGCTCACGCACGGGTCGCAGGTCGAGGAGGAAGCGGCGCTCGCCTGCGTCCACCGGGCGCTGGAGGAGGGCATCACCACCTTCGACACCGCCGACGTGTACGCCAACACCCGCGCCGAGACCGTGCTCGGCAAGGCGCTGCGGGGCGAGCGGCGGGAGGGCCTGGAGGTCTTCACCAAGGTCTACTGGCCGACCGGCCCGGGCCGGCACAACGACCACGGCCTGTCCCGCAAGCACATCCTCGAGTCGATCAACGGCTCGCTGCACCGCCTCGGCACCGACTACGTCGACCTCTACCAGGCCCACCGGTACGACGACGAGACGCCGCTCGAGGAGACGATGGAGGCGTTCGCCGACGTCGTGCGCCAGGGCAAGGCCCTCTACATCGGCGTCTCGGAGTGGCGGGCCGACCAGATCCGCGCGGCCCACGCGCTGGCCCGCGAGCTGCGGGTCCCGCTGGTCTCCAACCAGCCGCAGTACAACCTGCTCTGGCGGGTCATCGAGCCCGAGGTGGTGCCGGCCTGCGAGGAGCTCGGGATCGGTCAGGTCGTGTTCTCACCGATCGCGCAGGGGGTCCTCACCGGGAAGTACCTGCCCGGCCAGGCGCCCCCCGAGGGCTCCCGCGCGACCGACGAGAAGGGCGGCGCGACCATGATCGGCCGCTGGCTGCGCGACGACGTGCTCGAGCGGGTCCAGCGGCTCCGGCCGATCGCCGACGAGGCGGGGCTGACGATGGCGCAGCTCGCCGTGGCCTGGGTGCTCCAGAACCCGAACGTCTCGGCCGCGATCATCGGTGCCAGCCGGCCCGACCAGGTCAGCGACAACGCCCGCGCCGCCGGCGTACGCCTCGAGCCGGACGTGCTCGCCGCCATCGACGAGATCGTCGACCCCGTCGTGGTGCGCGACCCGGCACGGACCCAGGTCGTGCGCCGAGCGGAGCTGATGAAGCGCTGACCGGGTGGGCCCCCGGGTCAGCGGTAGTGCTCGGGGAGCTTCTGGCCGATCTTGACCTGCGGCTTCGGCAGCCGCATGAACTTCATCTGCAGCGCCCGGGTGAGCGCGTAGTAGGTGAGGCCCTTGGTCGACTCGTCGGGGAAGCGACGGGCCAGCTCGCGGCGCATCCGGAACCGCAGGACCAGCATGTCGAGGATGACGAAGAGCACCGCCACCATCAGCAGCGTGTTGCCCAGGCGGGCCAGGGACGCGTTGCCGGACCAGCCGAGCAGCAGCGTGACCAGCAGCAGCGGGATCACCAGCTCGATGAGCGAGAACCGGCTGTCGACGAAGTCACGCACGAACCGGCGCACCGGGCCGCGGTCGCGGGCGGGGTAGTAGCGCTCGTCGCCCTCCCGCATCGCCTGCCGCATCCGCTGGCTCGACTCCGAGCGGGTGGAGCGCTGCGCGGCGGCCTGCTCCTTGCGGGTGCGGGGGGCCTTGGCGCGTGCCTTCGCTGCCGCCTCCGCCTCCTTGCGGGTCGGGGTCGGCCGACCCTTGCCGCCCACCTTCGTGGTGGTCGTCTCGGTGGAGGGGGTCTCGGTCTTGCTGCGACGGAACAACGCGGGGCCTCGGTGCAGATCGTGATGGGCAGGACGTGACGGCGAACGGGCCCAGCCTACCGGCGCCGTCGCCCCGCCTTGAGTTTCACCCTAGGCTGACCCCCATGGGTATCTGGCAGCGAATGAGCCTCATCTTCCGCTCGAAGGCGAACAAGGCGCTCGACCGCGCCGAGGACCCGCGCGAGACGCTCGACTACAGCTACCAGCGCCAGCTCGACCTGCTCTCGAAGGTCCGCCGGGGGGTCGCCGACGTCGCGACCAGCCGCAAGCGCGTCGAGCTGCAGATCAACCAGCTCGAGCAGCAGTCCGCGAAGCTCCAGGACCAGGCGCAGAAGGCGCTCTCGATGGACCGCGAGGACCTCGCCCGCGAGGCGCTGACCCGCAAGTCCGGGCTGACCACCCAGATCAACGACCTGAAGGCGCAGCACGCCCAGCTCCAGGCGGAGGAGGAGAAGCTCGTCCTCGCGCAGCAGCGGCTGCAGGCCAAGGTCGAGTCCTTCCGCACCCGCAAGGAGACGATCAAGGCCACCTACACGGCCGCCGAGGCCCAGACCCGCATCAACGAGGCGATGTCGGGCATCGGCGACGAGCTCGGTGACGTCGGTCAGGCGATCCAGCGCGCGGAGGACAAGACCGCCCAGATGCAGGCGCGGGCCGGTGCGATCGACGAGCTGATCGCCTCGGGCGCGCTCGAGGACGTCTCGGCGACCAGCTCCGGCGACGACATCGCCCGCGAGCTCGAGGCGATGAGCTCCCAGGCCGACGTCGAGGCCGAGCTCGCCGCCCTCAAGTCCGGCTCCACCCCGCCGCCGCAGGCGATCCTCCCCGGCGAGGACGGCGGCGACGTCGCCGAGACCGAGGCACCGAAGGAGTCCGGGGCCTGATCCGCTTGGGCCACCGGGAAGAATCGGTGGCATGGCACGCACGCGGTTCGTCGGTGACGCCGGGCTGACCGCCCGGATGACGTCGGTCATGTTCCTGCTCGGGGCGATGTTCGTCGGGATCATCGCGATCCTGATCGCGGTGATGCCCGCCGGGTGGGCGCCGATCATCGGTGCGATCGGTCTCGGCGTCGTGTGGTTCCAGTGGTACAACTCCGACACCGTCGCCATGAAGGCGATGCGGGCCCGTGAGGTCAGCCCGCAGGAGGCGCCCGAGCTGCACGAGATGATCGGCCGGCTCTGCGCGCTCGCGGACATGCCGAAGCCGCGCGTCGGCATCGCCGACACCGACCTGCCCAACGCGTTCGCGACGGGGCGGTCGCCACAGCGCTCGGTCGTCGTGGTCACCACGGGCATCCTGCGCCGCCTCACCGCCGAGGAGCTCGAGGGCGTGCTCGCGCACGAGCTGTCGCACGTCGCGCACCGCGACGTCCTCGTGATGACCGTCGCCTCGTCGGCCGGCATCGTCGCCAGCATGCTGACCCGCGGCGCGCAGTACGGCGCGATCTTCGGCGGCGGCCGCCGCGACAGCAACACCGGCGGCGTACCGGTCTGGCTGGTCGTGCTCGTGGTCAGCCTGGTGACGTACGCCGTCAGCTTCCTGCTCCTCAAGCTCCTCTCGCGCTACCGCGAGCTCTCGGCCGACCGGGCCGGCGCGTACCTCACGATGAAGCCGCAGGCACTGGCGTCGGCGCTGCAGAAGATCACGGGGGAGATCAACCAGATCCCCGACCGGGACCTGCGCTCCTCGCAGGCGATGAACGCGTTCTTCATCGCCCCGGCCGTCCACGGCGTCTCGCTGCGCACGCTGACCTCGACCCACCCGACGCTCGAGCAGCGGCTCGAGCAGCTGGCCCGGATCCAGGCCGAGCTCAGCCGGCCGGCCTGAGCGCCGACCCGATGGGATTCTGGGACGTCGTCACGGGCCGCACCCGCCCCAAGCAGCCCGACCTCGACGCGCTGTTCCTCCTGCCGAGCGCGGCGGTCACCCTGCAGACCACCCTCGGCCTGGTCTCCACCGGCGAGGGCTCGGTCTGCTACCGCGCGGCGTCCGGCCCCGCGTTCCAGCAGGCCCAGGACGACGTGGTCGCGCTGCTCGACGCCGACCCGGCCGCCCCTCCCGTGGAGGTGACCCGGGACGAGTTCGGCTTCACCTGGCTGCTCAACCGCCACGACCCCGCCGACGTCGCCGGCCTGGTGACCGACCTGCACGCGGTCAACACCTCGCTGGAGGCCCAGGGCTTCGGCCCCGGCCTGCTCTGCTCGCTGGTCCCGTTCGTCGACCCCGACGGTCGCCGGGTCGGCCTCGTCTACCTCTACAAGCAGGGCACGTTCTACCCGTTCGCCCCCGCCCCGGGTGCCGAGCAGCGGCGCGACAACCTGCTGGAGATCCAGGTCCGCGACGCGCTCGCCGGCGAGCTGCCGGTCGAGAAGGACCTCGGCCGCTGGCTGGCCGTCTGGGGTGCGCCCGGGCTCTGAGACGGACCTCCCGGGAGCCACTGGTCCAGACGGTCCCTGCCCGGATATCGTGCCGCGTCGGGTTGCGGCAGCGCCGTCCTCCGACCAGACGAGACCAGCCGATGGGGAGGCTACGACTCCGTGACGACCACGCTCGAGCACGACGTGTCCCGCGTCGCGGAGATCGGCAAGTACCGCGTCCTGGTCGAGCCGCCCCGGGCCGACCTCCTCGCGCTGGTCGAGGTGGCCGCCCAGGTCGCCCAGGTGCCGATGGCCACGATCAACCTCATCACCGACACCGCCCAGCACCAGATCGCCACCCACGGGTTCGACGCCTCGATCTGCGCGCGCGAGGACTCGATGTGCAACCTGGTGCTCCACGACGGGGCGCCGGTCGTGGTGCCCGACGCAAGCCGGGACGCGCGGTTCGCCCACAACCCGTTCGTCACCGGGATCCTCGGGTCGGTCCGCTTCTACGCGACCCACCAGCTCGTCACGCCGCAGGGCGTGGCCATCGGCACCCTGTGCGTGTTCGACACCGTCCCGCGGGACCTGACCGCCGACCAGGAGCACGCGCTCACCGCACTCGCCGACCGGGTCGTGGACCTGCTCGAGCTGGAGCTGCGCACCCGCGAGCTCAGGCGCTCCAACGAGGCGCTCACGGCCTTCGCGGGCCAGGTCAGCCACGACCTGCGCAACCCGCTCACCGCCGTGACCATGTCGCTGGCGATGATCGGCGAGGAGACCGGCGACGACCCCGGCCTGGCGTTCCTGGTGCAGCGGGCGCTCGGCGGCGCCGGGCGGATGCAGACGCTCATCGACGACCTGCTCGCCTACGCCCGGGTCGGGGCCGAGCTGCAGCGGGTCCCCGTCGACCTGGCCGCCGTGCTCGCCGACGTGCGTGAGGACCTGGCCGTGCCGCTCGACGGCGCGACCGTCGTCGTCGGCGACCTGCCGACCGTCATCGGCGACCCGGTCCAGCTGCGCGCCGTGGTGCAGAACCTGGTCGCGAACGCCGCGAAGTTCACCCGCCCCGGCGAGCCGGCGCACGTGGAGGTGGACGGCACCCGGATCGGCAACCAGTGGCGGATCGAGGTCTGCGACCGCGGTCCCGGCATCCCCGAGGACCAGATCGAGCGGGTCTTCGAGCCGCTGGCCCGGGTCGACGAGGAGGTCGAGGGCTCCGGCATCGGGCTGTCGACCTGCCGCCGGATCGTCGAGGCGCACGGCGGCCGGATCGGGCTCACCAACGCTGCGTACGGCGGCACCTGCGCCTGGTTCGAGCTCCCGGTCTGACGCCGGCGGCCCGAGCCCGTCCGAGGGGGTCGGTCAGTCCCGCGCGGACTTCCCCGGCAGGGCGAGCATCCGCTCGAGGGCGACGAGCGCCCACCGCTCCGTCTCGGGGTCGACCTCGATCCGGTTGACGACCGTCCCGGCGACCAGCGACTCCAGCGCCCACACGAGGTGCGGGAGGTCGATCCGGTTCATCGTCGAGCAGTAGCAGACGGTCTTGTCGAGGAAGACGATCTGCTTGTCGGGGTGCGCCGCGGCGAGCCGCTGGACCAGGTTGAGCTCGGTGCCGATCGCCCAGCTCGAGCCGGCCGGTGCCGCCTCGATCGTCTTGATGATGAACTCCGTGGACCCGACCAGGTCGGCCTTGAGCACCACCTCGTGGCGGCACTCGGGGTGCACCAGGACCTGCACGCCGGGAATCTCGGCCCGCAGCTCGTCGACCACCTCGGGGGCGAACCGCCCGTGGACCGAGCAGTGCCCCTTCCACAGGATCATCCGGGCGTCGCGGAGCTGCTCCGCGGTCAACCCGCCGTTCGGGCGGTGCGGGTCCCACACGACGCAGTCGTCGAGCGAGAGACCCATCTGGAGGACGGCGGTGTTGCGCCCGAGGTGCTGGTCGGGGAGGAACAGCACCTTCGCGTCCGGCTTCTGGGCGTAGGCCCACTCCAGCGCGACCTCGGCGTTGCTGGACGTGCACACCACGCCGCCGTTGCGCCCGCAGAACGCCTTGATGTCGGCCGAGGAGTTCATGTAGGTGACCGGGACGACGCTGTCGGCGACCCCCGCCTCCTGCATCGCCTGCCAGGCGAGCTCGACCTGGGTCAGCCGGGCCATGTCCGCCATCGAGCAGCCGGCGGCCAGGTCGGGCAGCACCACCTGCTGGTCGGGTCCGGTGAGGATGTCGGCGGACTCCGCCATGAAGTGCACGCCGCAGAACACGATGTAGCGGGCGTCCGGCCGGGCGGCGGCGTCGCGCGCGAGCTTGAAGGAGTCGCCGGTGACGTCGGCGAAGGCGATGACCTCGTCGCGCTGGTAGTGGTGGCCGAGCACGAAGACCTGGTCGCCGAGGGCTTCCTTGGCCGCGCGGGCGCGCGCCACCAGGTCGGGGTCGGACGCGGCGGGCAGGTCGCCCGGGCACTCCACGCCCCGCTCGCTCTCGAGGTCGACGCCGCGGCCGAGCGGCAGCAGCGGGAGGTCCACGGTGGTCATGGTCGCCATCCTAGGGTCGGGCCGTCGCGGGCCGGTGGGTGCGCTACAGGAGCGCACCGTTGTGAACGTACGGCGCGGGCGGCTTCATCCCGCGCAGCCCGAGATAACCCTCCTGGTGCACCTCCAGCCGCGCCGCCATCCCGACGTCGAGCACCCACTGGTTGACCCCGGTGACGTGCGCGACGGTCGCCGTCCCGGGTCCCTCGGCCAGGGCGGCCCACAGCAGCCGGGTCGCGGTCCGGCGGTTGGAGGCGGCCAGCAGCGCCAGCGACCCGCGCTCGTTGAGGTAGGCGTAGCCGGACCCGGTCGAGGTGTCGGAGACCAGCAGCCGCCAGGTGCGCAGCATCAGCTCGTGGTCGGGCCCGTGCCCGGCACCGCGGGCGCCCCGGTCCAGGGAGTCCATCAGGTCGATGTCGCCGGCGCTGCCCTCGCGGACCTTCTCCAGCACCGGGATCGCCGACCGGTCGAGGGTGCCGGTCAGGTACATCTGCGGGTGCAGCTCGAACCCGGCCTGGTGGTAGACCCGCGCCGCCCGTGGGTCGGACGACGCCGAGAGCATCCCGCGGGTGCAGCCGCTGCCGTGCTGCAGCGCCGCGGCCAGCAGCGGCTTCCCGATGCCCTGTCCCTGCCGGCCGGGCACGACGGCGTACGTCGCCAGGCACCACAGCACCTCGCGGCGGTACGACGTCGCCATGCCGACCATCCCCGTGGCGTCCTCCGCGACCCAGCAGCCGCCCGGGTCGGTGCGCACGAAGTGCCGGGTGCGCTCGATCCAGACCGCCCGGTGTGCCGGGGACCGGCGCTCCGGCGGGGGTGCCGACTGCCGGCGCATCCGCGAGTCCAGCTCGAAGAACCCCTCGTCGCTGACGCGCTCGGCCTCCGGCACGTCGTCGAGGGTCATCGGGCGGATCGTCAGGTCTCCCACGCGGGGAACCCTAGGGAGTGGGACAGGATGGGCGCATGCGCATTCTCGTCGCCCCCGACAAGTTCGCCGGCACCCTGACGGCGGTCGAGGCCGCGGACGCGATCGCCGCCGGCTGGCGGCGGCAGGCGCCGGAGGACGAGCTGGACCTGGCACCGATGGCCGACGGCGGCCCGGGTTTCGTCGACGTGCTGCACGCCGCGCTGGGCGGGGACCTCCTGGCCGTCACCGTCCGAGGTCCGCACGCGGAGCCGACGCCGGCCACGGTGCTCCTCGTCGGAACCACCGCGTACGTCGAGGCGGCGCAGGCGTGCGGGCTCCACCTGACCGGCCGGGAGCGGCCCGAGGACGCGACGACGTACGGCGTCGGCGAGCTGCTGGTGGCCGCGGCGGGTGCCGGGGCGACCCGGATCGTCGTCGGCCTCGGCGGCAGCGGCACCAACGACGGCGGTGCCGGCCTGCTCGCGGCCCTCGGCGCGACCGCCGACCGGCCGCTGGACCGCGGGGTCGCCGGACTCGGCGGCATCACCCGGGTCGACCTGCCGGCCCCCGACCGGCTCGGCGGAGCGGAGCTGGTCGCCGCCAGCGACGTCGACAACCCGCTGACCGGCCTCTTCGGCGCGACCAAGGTGTTCGGCCCGCAGAAGGGCATCCCCGAGGAGCGGCTGCCCGAGGTCGACGGCCGGCTCGAGGAGCTGGCCGCCGCGACCGACCGGCGCCTGGCGCTGGAGAAGGGCGCCGGGGCGGCCGGAGGGCTCGGCTTCGGCCTGCTGCTGCTCGGCGCCACCCGGGAGCCCGGCATCGAGCTGGTCGCCGGGGCGCTGCGTCTGTCCGAGCGTGCCCGCGAGGCCGACCTGGTGCTGACGGGGGAGGGCGCCTTCGACTACTCCAGCCGCGGCGGCAAGGTCCCGTACGGCGTCGCCGAGGTCGCCGGGGGCGCGCTCCGTCCGTGCGTGGTGCTGGCCGGCCGGGTGGACGTCGGCTCCCGCGAGATGCGCGCGCTGGGCGTGGAGTCGGCGTACTCGCTCGTGGACGCGGTGGGGGAGGAGCGGGCCCTCACGGACCCGGTGGGCGCCCTCGGCGACCTCGCGGCACGGGTCGCCCGCACGTGGTCCCGGGAATAACCGTCCGTGTGCGACCATTGACGGCAGTACGACCCCTCCACCGACCTTGGGAGAACGCCACATGACCGAGCAGGTCGAGACCACCACCGAGCGCCGCACGGACTCCATCAACCTGAGCCCGGTGGCCGCTGCCAAGGTGAAGAGCCTCCTCGAGCAGGAGGGTCGCGACGACCTCTCCCTGCGCATCTCCGTGCAGCCGGGCGGCTGCTCGGGCCTCCGCTACCAGCTGTTCTTCGACGAGCGCAGCCTGGACGGCGACGTCGTCACCGACTTCGACGGCGTGTCCGTCGTCGTCGACCGGATGAGCGTGCCCTACCTCAACGGCGCGATGATCGACTTCGTCGACTCGATCGAGAAGCAGGGCTTCACGATCGACAACCCGAACGCCACCGGCTCCTGCGCCTGCGGCGACTCGTTCCACTGATCGAGGAACGCACCAGCTGACACCAGAAGAGCC
>NZ_JBGAHF010000031.1:20139-27580 GCF_044226305.1 Nocardioides sp.
AGCCCCTCCGGCCGACGGCCGGAGGGGCTCTTCTGCATGGAGGGGGTGGTCAGTCCCCGTCGAGCTGGAGGTTGATGGCCCGCGCCAGCCGGGCGGCGGCCGCCGGGATCTCGATCTCGGCGCGCTTGGGCTGCTCCTGGGACAGCCGGCCCGCCGCAGCGGTCAGCGGGAGGGCCAGGGCGGCCTGGGCGGCCAGGCAGTCGGCCCGCATCTCGGCGGGGGTGGAGGCGTCGTCGTACGCGAGCCTGCTGGTCGGGCGGGAGGCGCTCATGGAACCGACGGTAGGGGCTACCGATTGGTACTCCCAGCGGTACCGATCGGTAGTGTCGACGTCATGTCCCTCCTGATCGCCGGATCGATCGCCACCGACCACCTGATGGCCTTCGGGGGGAAGTTCCGCGACTCCCTGGTCGTCGAGCAGCTGGACAAGCTCTCGGTCTCCTTCCTCGTCGACGAGCTGGAGATCCGGCGCGGCGGCGTCGCCGCCAACATGTGCTTCGGGCTGGGCCAGCTCGGCCTGCAGCCGGTGCTGGTCGGGGCGGCCGGCGAGGACTTCGCCGACTACCGCTCCTGGCTGGAGCGGCACGGCGTCGACTGCACCCACGTCCGGATCTCCGACAGCCGGCACACGGCGCGGTTCGTGTGCACCACCGACCCCACCGGCGCCCAGATCGCCTCGTTCTACCCCGGGGCGATGAGCGAGGCCCGGCTGATCGAGCTCGGGCCCATCGTGGCGCAGGCGGGCCACCCCGAGTTCGTCCTCATCGGCGCCGACGACCCCGACGGCATGCTCCGCCACACCGAGGAGTGCCGGCAGCGCGGCTACCCGTTCATCGCCGACCCCAGCCAGCAGCTCGCGTTCAGCGGTGGCGAGCTGATCCGCGACCTCATCGACGGGGCGGCGCTGCTGTTCTCCAACGAGTACGAGTCGGCCATGATCGAGCAGAAGACCGGCTGGTCGACCGACGAGATCCTCGACCGCGTCGGGACCCAGGTCACCACGCTCGGCAAGGACGGGGTCCGCATCCTGCGGAAGGGCGAGCCCACGATCGAGCTGCCCGCCGCGAAGGACGTGACCCCGGTCGAGCCGACCGGCGTCGGCGACGCGTTCCGGGCCGGCTTCCTGGCCGCGCTCTCGTGGCACGTGGGGCTGGAGCGCGCGGCGCAGGTGGGCTGCGTGCTGGCGGCGTACGTCGTGGAGACGGTCGGCACCCAGGAGTACACGTTCACGCCGGCCCAGTTCCTCGCGCGCGTCGAGGACTCCTACGGCTTCGCGGCGGCCGACGAGGTCGCGCCGCACCTCAAGCGGCTCAGCTGACCCGCCGCACCACGTGGCGCGGCGTCCCGTCCGCCGCCTGCTCCTCGGCGACGTACTCCTGACCCCGCAGCCGGCACCACGCGGGCACGTCGGTGCGGGCCGCCACGTCGTCGGCGAGCACGGCCACGAGGCCGCCGACCGGCACCTCGGCGTACCGCCGGCCCAGCTCGATGACCGGCAGCGGGCAGAGCAGGCCGCGGCAGTCGAGCTCCAGGTCGACCTCGGTGGGCGGGGACGTCACAGCCCGACCCGGGCCCGGATCTCGCGGACCACGTCCGGCAGCACGGCCAGGAAGCCGTCGACGTCCGCGGCGGTGGTGTCCCGGGTGAGCGAGACCCGGACGTTGCCATGGGTCAGCACCCCCATCGCCTCGAGCACGTGGCTCGGCGCCAGTGTCGAGGCGGTGCAGGCCGACCCGCTCGCGACGCCGTAGCCGCGCCGGTCGAGCTCGGTCACGACCGCCTCGCCGTCGACGTAGAGGCAGGAGAAGGTCACCAGGTGGGGGAGCCGGTCGGCCGGGTCCCCGACCACCTCCACGTCGGCGATCGCGCCGGCGGCCTCCCGGACCAGGTCCACCAGCGCGCGCTGGCGGGCGGCCACCTCGTCGCGCTCCTCGGCGACCGCGCGCAGGGCGGCCGCCGCGGCGAGCGCCGCGGGCACGTTCTCGAACCCCGTGGCGCGCTCGTCGACCCGGTCGTCCCCGGGGAACGGGTTGGTCCACAGGGCGCCCTTGCGGACGACCAGGACCCCGACCCCGGCGGGCCCGCCCCACTTGTGCGCCGAGCCGGCCAGCACGTCCCCGCCGGCCGGGAGGGGCAGGCGCCCCATCGAGGCGCAGGCGTCCACGAAGACCGGGACCCCGCCGGCGGCGTCCGCGACGGCGTCGACCGGCTGGACGGTCCCCACCTCGTGGTTGGCGGCCTGGACCGCGACCACGCCGACGGCCCCGGCGAAGCCCGACGGGTCCACCCGGCCCGTCCGGTCGACCGGCACGGACGTCGCGGCGGCGTCCGCCCAGCGGACGGCGTGCAGGACGGCGGAGTGCTCGACGGCGGTGTGGGACACCGGGGTGTCGGACCGGCGACGCAGCCCTAGCAGCCCGCGGTGGACGGCGTCGGTGCCGGAGGAGGTGAAGGTGACCTCGTCGGGGCGGACCCCGAGGCACTCCGCGACGACCCCGCGGGCGTTGTCGAGCAGCAGCCGCGCGTCCCGGCCGGGGCCGTGGAGGCGCCGCGGGTCGGCGTACCCGCGCTCGAGGGCGGCGAGCAGCGTCTCCCGGGCGGCGGGGTGCAGCGGCTCGGAGGAGGCGGCGTCGAGGTACCCGGACGCGTGTCTCACACCCGCAACGTACCGGCCCCCCTCGCACCGGCGGGGGGTGTGGTTCCGCTAGTGTTCCGCCTATCCGTGATCGTGCTGAGAGAGAGGCTCAACCGTTGAGTCTGCAACTCCCCAAGCGGGTGGCCGCGCTCGCTGCTGTGGGCACCGGTGTCCTCGCGCTGGGCGGCTGTTCGTCCGAGACCCGGGGCGAGTGGGAACGGATCGCCATGCCCGAGCCGGCGTCCGTCCAGGGTGAGCACATCCTCTCGCTCTGGCAGGGCGCCTGGATCGCTGCGCTGGCCGTCGGCGTGCTCGTGTGGGGCCTGATCTTCTACGCCGTCGTGCGCTTCCGTCGCCGCAGCGCGGACGAGATCCCGGTCCAGACGCGCTACAACCTGCCGCTCGAGATCCTGTACACGATCGCCCCGGTGCTGATGGTGATCGTGTTCTTCGCCAAGACCGTGGACACCCAGAACTTCGTCCTCGACGAGGACCTCCCGGTGGACAACACCATCGAGGTCGTCGGCCAGCAGTGGTCCTGGACGTTCAACTACGGCATCGGCCCGATGGACGAGGCCGCGAACGACGACGCCACCGACGACCAGTTCCCGTACTCGGCGTACGTCCACGACTCCGGCACCGGCTCGCACATCCCGGACCTCTACCTGCCGGTCGACAAGACGACCCGCTTCAACCTGCACTCCCCGGACGTCATCCACGACCTCGGCGTGCCGGCGTTCCTCATGAAGATGGACGTCATCCCGGGCCGCGTGAACCACTACTCGATCACGCCCACCGAGATCGGTGACTACGCCGGCAAGTGCTACGAGCTCTGCGGCACCTACCACTCGCGGATGCTCTTCAACGTGCACGTCGTGTCCCAGGAGGACTACGACGCCTACCTCCAGCTCCTCCAGGACGCGGGGACCGAGACCGAGAAGCCCCTCCTGGGCGGCCAGTTCGCCCACACCCAGGTCGGCCTCGACGAGAACAGCGAGGGAGAAGGCCAGTGACCGCCACCGCCTCAGCGCCCACGAGCGTCACCACCCGTCGTCCCCTGGGCCAGCAGCTGGCCACGATCCTGACGACGACCGACCACAAGCTCATCGGCAAGCTCTACCTCGGCACGTCGTTCGCCTGGTTCCTGCTCGGCGGCATCCTCGCGCTGCTGATGCGCTCCGAGCTGGCCTACCCGGGCATGCAGATCGTCAACGACGAGACCTACAACCAGCTGTTCACCATGCACGGCCTGATCATGCTGCTGCTGTTCGCGACCCCGCTGTTCTTCGGGTTCGCGAACGTCATCATGCCGCTGCAGATCGGCTCGCCGGACGTGGCGTTCCCGCGGCTGAACATGTTCAGCTACTGGCTGTTCGTCTTCGGCGGGCTGATCGCTGCCTCCGGCTTCCTCACCCCGAGCGGCGCGGCCAGCTTCGGCTGGTTCATGTACACGCCGCTGTCCGACGCGGTCCGCTCGCCGGGCGTCGGCGGTGACCTCGGCATCATGGGCCTGTGGATGGCCGGTCTGGGCACCATCCTGGGCGCGGTCAACTTCATCACCACGATCATCTGCATGCGCGCGCCCGGCATGACCATGTTCCGGATGCCGATCTTCGTCTGGAACACGCTGGTCACCAGCCTGCTGGTGCTCATCGCGTTCCCGGTCTTCGCGGGCGCGCTGCTCTCCCTCGAGGCCGACCGACAGCTCGGGGCCCACGTCTTCGACCCCGCCCACGGCGGGCCGATCCTGTGGCAGCACCTCTTCTGGTTCTTCGGCCACCCCGAGGTCTACATCATCGCGCTGCCGTTCTTCGGCATCGTGACCGAGATCCTGCCGGTCTTCAGCCGCAAGCCGATCTTCGGCTACATCGGCCTGGTCGGCGCGACCCTCGGCATCGCGATCCTGTCCGTGGCCGTGTGGGCGCACCACATGTACGTCACCGGCGCCGTCGACCTGCCGTTCTTCTCCGGCATGACCTTCCTGATCGCCGTTCCAACAGGAGTGAAGTTCTTCAACTGGATAGGCACGATGTGGGGCGGGTCATTGTCGTTCGACACCCCCATGCTGTGGTCGATCGGCTTCCTGGTCACCTTCCTGTTCGGTGGTCTGACCGGCATCATCCTGGCCAGCCCCCCGCTCGACTTCCACGTGTCCGACTCCTACTTCGTGGTCGCGCACTTCCACTACGTCGTGTTCGGCACGGTGGTGTTCGCGATGTTCGCGGGCTTCTACTACTGGTGGCCGAAGATGACCGGCCGGATGCTCGACGAGCGCCTCGGCAAGCTGCACTTCTGGCTGCTGTTCGTCGGCTTCCACACCACGTTCTTCGTCCAGCACTGGCTGGGTGTCGAGGGCATGCCGCGTCGCTACGCCGACTACCTGCCGGGCGACGGGTTCACCGTCCTCAACCAGGTGTCCACGATCGGCGCGTTCCTGCTCGCCGCGTCGACGCTGCCGTTCCTCTACAACGTCTACGTGACGCGCCGATCCCCGCTGGTCAACACCGACGACCCGTGGGGTTGGGGCCGCTCCCTGGAGTGGGCGACCAGCTGCCCGCCGCCGCGCCACAACTTCGTGACGATCCCGCGGATCCGCTCGGAGTCGCCGGCCTTCGACCTCCACCACCCGGAGGTCGCGGCGATCGAGCTGGAGGAGAACGAGGCCGCCCGCGTCGGCGGACCGGCCGACGCACCTGACATGGAGGGCCGCGAGGACATGCTCCGCGACCGCACCGACCCGGAGGGCAAGGCCTGATGAAGTCAGAGACCTGGATCTTCGCGATCTGCGCGATCTTCTTCATCCTGGTCGCGCCCGCCTACTGGCTCATCACCGGGGACTGGACGGGTACCTCCGCCCTGACCATGACCGCGCTCCTGGCGATCATGGTGACGATCTACCTCGGCTTCCACGCCAAGAAGATGGATCCGCGTCCCGAGGACCGCAAGGACGGCGAGATCGCCGACGGAGCGGGCGAGCTCGGGTTCTTCCCGCCGTACTCCTGGTGGCCGCTGTGGTGCGCCCTGGCGCTGTCGACCTGCACGTACGCCGTCGCGGTGGCCGCCTGGTGGCTGCTGATCATCGGAGTCGTCGTGGGCGCGGTCGTGCTGGCCGGCTGGATCTTCGAGTACTACCGCGGGGTCCACGCCCACTGAGGCTGCCGGAAGGCGGTGCGCCCGCTCGGGCCGCGTCGAATGGGTGTGCTGGGTCCGGGCGGCTACCCTGGACCTACCACCACACACGCTTGCCACGGGGAGTTTCCAAGCATGTCTGACAGCCGAGTGCGCTCGCGGACGGCCGGTACCCTTGCCGCCGTCGCCCTGGCCCTGACCGTCTTCACGGCCTGTCAGGCCGACGACACGACCCCCGGCGCCGACGCGGCGGACTCCGGCTCGACCGGCTCCACGTCCCCGTCGGCCTCCGAGACGCCCGTCCCCAAGCTCCGGCTGACGACCAGCATCGAGAAGGGCGCCACCGACGTACCGGTCGACCACCCGGTCTCGGTGGCCGCCAAGGGCGGCACCATCGCCTCGGTCAAGGTCGTGTCCGAGGCGGGTGCGCTGGGCGGCGAGACCGCCGCGGACGGCACGAAGTGGACCGCCACCGACCGGCTCGAGCCGGGCCAGTCCTACACGATGACGACGACCGCGACGAAGACCGACGGCACCACGGTCGACCGGACCACGACGTTCTCCACCCAGGCGCTGACCCTCGACCAGCAGACCTACCCCTCGGTCGCCCCGCTGCGCGGCGAGACCGTCGGCGTCGGCATGCCGGTGATCGTCACCTTCGACGTGCCGGTGACCGACAAGGCGTCGTTCGAGAAGCACATGACGGTCACCGCGAAGCCCGCCCAGCAGGGATCGTGGCACTGGCTCAGCGACACCGAGGCGCACTGGCGGCCCAAGACCTACTGGAAGGCCGGCAGCCAGGTCCACGTCGCCGTCGACGTCAACAGCGTCGACGCGGGCAACGGCATCTACGGCCAGGAGAACCGCGACGTGAACTTCCGCGTCGGCGACGCGCACGTCTACCGCGTCGACATGGTCAGCCACCAGATGAAGGTGTTCAGCAACGGCAAGCTGCTGCGCACGATCCCGATCACGACCGGCGAGCAGCCGACGTACACCACCCGCTCGGGCACCAAGGTGATCATCGAGAAGTTCGCGTCCAAGGACATGAACTCCGAGACCGTCGGCATCACCGGCGCCGACGCGTACAACATCGAGGGCGTCCAGTACGCCATGCGGCTGACCTACTCCGGCGAGTTCATCCACGCCGCCCCGTGGTCGGTGGGCTACCAGGGCAACTCGAACGTCTCCCACGGCTGCACCGGCATGAGCACCGAGAACGCGGCCTGGCTGTTCGCGATGTCGCGCCGCGGCGACGTCGTCGAGTACACGGGCAGCGACAAGCCGATGACCCTCGACAACGGCTACGGCGATTGGAACGAGTCGTTCAAGACCTACGAGCAGGGCTCCGCGCTCAGCTGATCCGCCCCGCGCTCAGCTGATCCGCCCCGCGCTCGCCTGATCCGCTCCGCGCTCGCCTGATCCGCTCCGCGCTGGCCTGATCCGCTCCGCGCTGGCCTGATCCGCTCCGCGTTGGTGCGGGTGCGACTGCGCTTCCGGGTCGGCCCCGGGACGTCATACGACCTGGCTGCCGGGTCGGCCTGTGTGACTGACGAACCCTCATGACAGCGGGTCTGCGGCTTTCTGTCGTAGGCGTTCGTATGGTGTTTGGCCGCCGAGTGCGCCGTGTGGGCGATCGTAGTTGTAGTAGTCCTCCCACTCCTGGAGTCGGGTTTC
>NZ_JBGAHF010000007.1:0-41616 GCF_044226305.1 Nocardioides sp.
GTGGAAGCGGTCCAGCCCGAGCTCGTCGAGCGCCGCGGCCGCCCACCGGCCGAGCCCGGCGAAGGTGTAGTCGAAGTCCTCGGGCCGCTCGGCCAGCCCGAGGCCCGGCAGGTCGAAGGCCACACCACGCAGACCCTGCGCGGCCAGGTGGTGGATCACCTTGCGGTAGAGGAAGGACGACGACGGCAACCCGTGCATCAGGACGACGGGATCGCCCGGGCCGCCCTCGCGCACGAAGCTCCCGACCCCCGCGGCACGGAACGGTCGGCCACGGCGCACCTCCTCGGCCACGTCGTCCACCACCGCATCGTGACAGCGACACCGACGCCAGGCCTAGGGGCGGCGAACGAGAACAAGCCGTCGCCCCCCGGGCGGCCAGGTTCGGCGAGCCACCGCGGGTTCGCCGGCAACCCGTCCGACTCTGCTGCGGTCGGGTCGGAAGCCCCCGGGTACGAATGTCCTTCAGCGTCCCTAGGATCGGGGCCCACTCGAAGGGGAGGTCCCGATGGCCGTCTGGGATGTTCGCGCGATCCTCTGGGATGCCGACGGGGTGCTGCAGGAGACTCCAGCAGGCACCTGGGACCTTGCCGTCGAGGTCGTGCATCAGTTCGAGGGAGCCCTCACCGGCGCCCACATCGACGAGAGGTCGATCCGCACCGCTGCGGTCGACCTGGGACTCGGTGACCGGGTCGAGGACATCTTGTCGGTGTGGTGGACCTTCGACGTCGTGGCCCCCACCCTCGAGGTGGTTGCGCGAGCTCGGGAGGCTGGTGTCGCCTGCTACCTCGCGACCAACCAGGACTCGTACCGAGCCACGTGCATGCGGGAGAAGGCTCCCTACGCCGAGGCCTTGGACGGGTCCTACTACTCCTGCGACGTCGGACACGCGAAGCCGTCGGCCGGGTTCTTCGAGCACATCCTCGACGACCTGGCGCTGGCGCCCGGACAGGTTCTCTTCATCGACGATCAACCCAAGAACGTCGAGGGAGCGAGGGCGGTCGGCCTCCGGGCCGAGCGCTGGACGCAGAGCGACGGAAGCCCGGCTCTGCGCCGGCTCCTGGCAGCACACGGGCTCCGACTCGACTGACCCACGCTGCGCACGGGTCTCCTCGCTCTCGGATCGCGGGGCCGCCAAGGCGTCCTACGGACCGAGCACCCGTCGGCTCCATCCGGATGACGTCCTGCGCCGGAGCTCGAGCATCCGCACCCATCCGGCCGCGATGCCCGCGAGCAGGGACGCACCCAGTCAGCCGAAGGACATCCGGAAGTCGGCCTGGCGGAACGACGCGAGCTGCCGTGCGCCCCGGAGCCAGCCGAGCGGGCCGTCGGCCGCGAAGTCCCAGCGGCCGCGGCACGGCAGCGCCTTGGACGAGCCGCGCAGCACGGCGGTGCGCTCCTCGCCGTCGGTGTCGTCGATCCCGGGCTGCCAGGTGCTGCCCTTGAACGGCACCCGCAGCATCGCCTTCGAGACGTCGGTGAACGTCGCCGACGCGATCGGCCGGCGACCGAACGACGCCGCCCAGTCGGTGGTCGAGAGCGGGCCGCGGCGCACGCTGTCGAGCTCGAAGTCGCACAGGCCCTTGGGGATCGCCCACAGCTCGCGCCCGCCGGCGACCGAGGCAGGGGAGTCGACCCAGATGTCGGTGATGCTCACCCGCCGTCCGCGTCCGTGCGGGACCGGGACGGGGCGGGCGACCAGCAGCTCGGAGTAGGTGAGGGGCGAGCCGGGCTCGTAGCTGACGAACGCGGCGCCGTACACGCCGGCGGGGCGCAGGTCGTCGACGGGCTCGGCGAGCTTGAACAGGGTCAGCCAGAGCTGGCCCACCATGTGCCAGGGCGCGGGCGGGTAGGCGGTCGCGGAGGTCTGCGGGTCCGTCGTCGGCTCGGTCATGGCGGCATCCTGCCGCACCCGGGACCGGGACAGAAGTGTCAGCCGAGTGACAAGATGACGCGTGTGCAGGCCCAACGCATCACCACCCGCGTCGACACCTCCGAGCCGCGCTTCGTGCCCTACCCGACGCCGGGCCCGGACGCGCCGAACGTCCTCCTGGTCGTCCTGGACGACGTGGGGTTCGCGCAGCTCGGCTGCTTCGGGGCCGGCTTCGCCACGCCGAACATCGACCGGGTCGCAGCCCAGGGCCTGCGCTACAACCGGTTCCACGTCACGGCCGTCTGCTCGGCCACCCGGGCGGCGCTGCTGACCGGCCGCAACCACCACGCCGTCGGCATGGGGGTGACCCAGGAGGCGGCGCTGGGGTTCCCCGGCTACACCGGCCGGATCCCGCGCAGCGCGGCGTCGCTGGCGCGGGTGCTGCGCGACCAGGGCTACAACACGATGGCGGTCGGGAAGTGGCACCTGACCCCGCAGGGGGAGTACTCCGCCGCCGGACCGTTCGAGCGGTGGCCGCTGGGTCTGGGGTTCGAGCGGTACTACGGCTTCCTCGGGGCCGAGACCAACCAGTGGGCACCCGAGCTGGTGCGGGACAACACCCAGGTCGAGCCGCCCCGGAGCCCGGAGGAGGGCTACCACCTCACCGAGGACCTGGTCGACCAGGCGATCCGGATGATCCAGGACCAGCAGCAGGCGGAGGCCCGCAAGCCGTTCTTCTGCTACCTCGCCACCGGAGCCGCCCACGCACCGCACCAGGTGGCGGAGGAGTGGGTCGCGCCGTACCGCGGCCAGTTCGACGACGGCTGGGAGGCCTGGCGGCAGCGGGCCTACGACCGCCAGGTCGCCGAGGGGGTGGTCCCGCCGGACACGGTGCTGACCGAGCGGCCGCCGTGGGTGCCGGCATGGGACGGGCTCTCGGCCGACGAGCGCCGGCTCTACGCGCGCTACATGGAGGTGTTCGCCGGGTTCGTGACGCACACCGACCACCACCTCGGCCGGCTCTTCGACCACCTCGACCAGCAGGGCATCGCCGACGACACGCTGGTGATGGTGCTGTCCGACAACGGCGCCAGCGCCGAGGGCGGTCCGACCGGCACCCTCAACGAGGCCGCCGGCTGGCTCGGGTTCACCGAGGACGTCGCGACCGCGCTCGAGCACATCGACGACATCGGCGGCCCGGACGCCAACAACCACTACCCGTGGGGGTGGGCGTGGGCCGGCAACGCGCCGCTGCGGCTGTGGAAGCGGTACGCCTGGCTCGGCGGGGTCCGGACGCCGCTGGTCGTCCGCTGGGGCGACCGGCTCGCCGGGGCCGGCGGCGTCCGACCCCAGTTCTGCCACGCCGTGGACGTCTACGCCACGATCCTGGACGCGGCCGGCATCGACCTCCCCGAGAGCGTCGACGGCGTCACCCAGCAGCCGGTCGACGGCACGTCGATGCTCGCGACCTTCGCCGACCCGGCCGCGGCCGAGCACCGCACGCTGCAGTACTTCGAGATGATGGGCTCCCGCGGGATCTACCACGACGGCTGGAAGGCCGTCACCGACCACGTCGCGAACCAGTTCGGCGAGCGGGACCACGTGCTCGGCAGCTACGACTTCGACACCGACCGCTGGTCGCTGTTCCGCCTGGAGGAGGACTTCTCGGAGTCGACCGACGTCGCCGACGAGCACCCCGAGGTGGTCCACCGGCTCGCAGGGCTCTGGTGGGCCGAGGCCGGCCGCAACCAGGTGCTGCCGCTCTTCGAGTTCCCGGGCTCGATGGCGCACATGCACCCCGGCGAGTTCCCGCCGCCCGAGACCGCGACCTACCGGCCCGGAGGTGCGCCCGTCCCGGTGCCGCAGCAGCCGGCGGCGCTGGGCGGGTTCGAGCTGACGGCGTACGTCGACGTGCCCGACGGCGGCGCCGAGGGGATCGTCACCGCGCTCGGTGACCGGCACGGCGGCTGGGCGTTCTACCTGCTCGGCGGCCGTCCGGTGGCGACGTTCGCCCTGCTCGACGGCCCGGTGCGGGTCGCCGCGGACGACCCGGTGCCGCCGGGGGAGCACCGGCTCGGCCTCCGGTACGAGCCGGGCGCCGGTGCCCGGGTGGTGCTGGCGGTCGACGGCCTCGACGTCGCCGAGGCGCCGCTGCCCGGCCTGGTCTTCTTCCCGAACCTCACCACCGCCGGGGCCGGGCTGCTCGTGGGCCGGGACCGCGGGATCGCCGTGAGCCACGACTACCGGCCGCCGTTCGCCTTCTCCGGCCGCCTCGACCGCGTCGAGGTCCGCAGCGGCCGGCCGCGGGCGCGGGACCGGGCGACCGAGGTGCAGGCGGCCGTGGCGAGTGACTGACGTCGCGGCGGCCACGCAGCCCGGGCGACGGGAGCGCCGTCGGGCCGACACCCGGCGGGCGCTGGAGGACGCCGCGCTGGAGCGCTTCGCGCGGGACGGGTACGACGCCACCTCGGTCGAGGCGGTGGCGGCCGACGCCGGTGTCTCGGCCCGCACCTTCTTCCGCTACTTCGCGACCAAGGACGCCGTGCTCGACATGGGCCGGGTCGAGCGGCAGCAGGCGCTGCGCCAGGCGGTCGCGGCCGCGGGCGGCGGCGGGCTGGAGGTCGTCGCGGCCGGGGTCGCCGTGCTGGCCGACGGGTTCTCCGGTGAGCGGGACCGGGTGGCGCTGCGGCAGCACGCGGTCGCGACGTCGCCCCTGCTGCGCGGCCGGCTCTTCGACACCTTCGTCTCGTGGGAGCACACCCTCGCCACCGCCCTGGCCGCCCGGGGCGAGGCGGACGCGGACACCCTGGCCGCTGCGGGCATCGCCGTCTTCCGGGTCGCCGTCACCGCCTGGATCCGCGACGGCGGCGACCTGCGCGAGCGGGTGCGGGCCGGCTTCGAGGTGCTGGGCGTCGTCGGCTGACAGCCCGCCGCGACGGCGGCCGGGTGGGTCAGTCGTCGGGGTCGTCGAGCCGCGCCAGCCAGGTCGCGAACCGCTCGACGGCGGTCTCGAACTCCGGGTGGGTGTCGGTGAACTCCTGCAGCCGTTCGGCCAGCCAGGCCAGGGTGACCTCCTCGTCACCCCGGCGCTTCTCGAGCTCCTCGATGCCGCGGTCGGTGAAGTACATGTCAGGCGAACGCCCGGGCGACCAGGTCCTTCTGCTCCTCGGTGTGGCGCTTGGCGGTGCCGACCGAGGGGGAGGAGGACTGGGCGCGGGAGACGAGCTCGACGTCGGCGTCCACGTCCGGCCACACGTTGAGCGCGTAGTGCGGCCACGGGCCGTTGTTGGCCGGCTCGTCCTGCACCCAGCGCACCGCCTTGAGCTTCGGGAACCGCGCGATCTCCGCGCGGATCTCGGCCTCCGGCCGCGGGTAGAGCTGCTCGACCCGGGCGATGGCGAACCGGCCGGCGTCCTCGCGCTTGGCGCGCTCGACCATCAGGTCCCAGGTGACGCGGCCCGAGCACAGCAGCAGCGTGTCGACCTGCTCCTGGTCGGCCGCGCGGTCGGCGATGAACGGCTCGAAGGTGCCCGAGGTGAAGTCCTCGGGCTTCGAGGCCGCCTCCTTGCGCTTGAGCATCGACTTGGGCGTGAAGACGATCAGCGGCCGGTGCTCCTCGCCCAGCGAGTGCTGGCGCAGCAGGTGGAAGTACGACGCCGGGGTCGACGGCTGCGCGACCGTGAACGCGTCGTCCGCGGCCATCGTCATGAACCGCTCGATCCGCGCCGAGGAGTGGTCCGGGCCCTGGCCCTCGTAGCCGTGCGGCAGCAGCAGCACGACGCCGGACTGCTGGCGCCACTTGGTCTCGCCGGAGGTGATGAACTCGTCGATCACCGTCTGCGCGCCGTTGACGAAGTCGCCGAACTGCGCCTCCCACAGCACCAGGGCCTCGGGCCGCGCCACCGAGTAGCCGTACTCGAACCCGAGCGCGGCGTACTCCGAGAGCAGGGAGTCGTAGACGTAGAACTTCGCCTGGTCCTCGGTGAGGTTGGACAGCGGGGTCCACTCGTCGGCGTTGACCCGGTCGATGATCGTCGCGAACCGGGACACGAACGTGCCGCGCCGCGAGTCCTGGCCGGCCAGCCGCACCGGGCGGCCCTCCATCAGCAGCGAGCCGAAGGCGAGGATCTCGCCGGTGCCCCAGTCGATCGGACCGTCGGCGATCGCCGCGGACCGGCGCTGCAGCTGCGGCATCACCTTGGGGTGGACGGTGAAGCCGTCCGGCGGCGTGACGTAGGCGTCGGCGATCCGCTTGAGCACCTCGAGCGAGACCGCGGTCCGGGTCTCACCGGTCGGCTTGTCGGGGTAGTCGGGCACCGTCGTCCACTCCGAGGGCTGGCTGCTCGCCTCGCGCACCTCGGTGAAGACCCGCTCCAGCTGCTGCTGGTAGTCGCGCAGCACCTGCTCGGCCTCCTCGATCGTGATGTCGCCACGACCGATGAGGGACTCGGTGTAGAGCTTGCGGACCGAGCGCTTCTGCTCGATCAGGTCGTACATGAGCGGCTGGGTGTACGACGGGTCGTCGCCCTCGTTGTGCCCGCGCCGGCGGTAGCAGACCAGGTCGATGACGACGTCCTTGTTGAACGCCTGGCGGTACTCGAACGCCAGCCGGGCGACCCGGATGCAGGCCTCGGGGTCGTCGCCGTTCACGTGGAAGATCGGCGCCTGGACCATCCGCGCGACGTCGGTGCAGTAGAGCGAGGAGCGCGAGGACCCCGGCGAGGTGGTGAAACCGACCTGGTTGTTGACGACCAGGTGGATCGTCCCGCCGGTGCGGTAGCCGCGCAGCTGGGAGAGGTTGAGCGTCTCCGCGACCACGCCCTGGCCGGCGAACGCGGCGTCGCCGTGCACGAGCAGCGGCAGGACCGGGAAGGCCGCGCCGCGGTTGAGCACGTCCTGCTTGGCGCGCGCGATGCCCTCGAGCACCGGGTCGACCGCCTCGAGGTGCGAGGGGTTCGCCGCGACCGACACCTTGATCTCGGCGCCGGAGCCGGCGACGAACTCGCCCTCCGCGCCCAGGTGGTACTTCACGTCGCCGGAGCCCTGCACCGTGCGCGGGTCGATGTTGCCCTCGAACTCGCGGAAGATCTGGCTGTACTTCTTGCCGACGATGTTCGCGAGCACGTTGAGCCGGCCCCGGTGCGCCATCCCGATCGTGACCTCGTCGAGCTCGGCCTCGGCGGCCGCCTCGCAGATCTCGTCGATCACGGGGACGGTCGTCTCGCCGCCCTCGAGGGAGAAGCGCTTCTGGCCGACGAACTTCGTCTGCAGGAACGTCTCGAACGCCTCGGCCTGGTTGAGCTTGAGCAGGATCCGCAGCTGCTCCTCGCGCGGGGGCTTGGTGTGCGGCTGCTCGACGCGCTCCTGGATCCACCGGCGCTGCTCGGGGTCCATGATGTGCATGTACTCGATGCCGGTGGTGCGGCAGTAGGAGTCGCGCAGGATCCCCAGGATCTGGCGCAGCTTCATGAACCGCCGGCCCTCGCCGCCGAACGAGCCGGTCGCGAACTCGCGGTCGAGGTCCCACAGGGTCAGCCCGTGCGACTCCACCTCGAGGTCGGGGTGGCTGCGCTGGCGGTACTCCAGCGGGTCGGTGTCGGCCATCATGTGGCCGCGCACGCGGTAGGCGTGGATCAGCTCGAGGATCCGGGCCTGCTTGCTGATCTCGTCGTCGTGGTTGGCCGAGATGTCGTGCGCCCAGCGGATCGGCTCGTAGGGGATCCGCAGGGACCGGAAGATCTCGTCGTAGAAGTCCTCCTGGCCGAGCAGCAGCTGGTGCACCCGCTTGAGGAACTCGCCGGACTGCGCGCCCTGGATGACCCGGTGGTCGTACGTCGAGGTGAGGGTCATCACCTTGCTGATCGCGTTGCGGGCGATGGCCTCCTCCGAGGCGCCCTGCCACTCCGGCGGGTACTCCATCGCGCCGACGCCGATGATGGCGCCCTGGCCCTTCATCAGCCGCGGGACGGAGTGGACGGTGCCGATGCCGCCCGGGTTGGTCAGCGAGATCGTGGTGCCCTGGAAGTCCTCGATCGCGAGCTTGTTGTCGCGGGTCTTGCGGACGATCTCCTCGTAGGCCGTCCAGAAGGCGGCGAAGTCCATCGTCTCGGCGGCCTTGATGCTCGGCACGAGCAGCTGCCGGCTGCCGTCGGGCTTCTTGACGTCGATCGCCAGGCCGAGGTTGATGTGGGCCGGCGTGATCAGGTTCGGCTTGCCGTCGACGACGTCGAAGCCGACGTTCATCTCCGGCATCGCGCGCAGCGCCTTGATCAGGGCGTAGCCGATCAGGTGCGTGAAGGACACCTTGCCGCCGCGCGCCCGGGCGAGGTGGTTGTTGATGACCGTGCGGTTGTCCCACAGCAGCTTGACCGGCACCGAGCGCACCGACGTGGCGGTCGGGACCGACAGCGACGCGTCCATGTTCTGGGCGGTGCGGGCCGGGGCACCGCGCAGCACGGTGTACGTCGGCTGGTCGCTCGCCGCCGCCGGCGCGGCCGGGCGCGACTCCTTCGGGACCGGGTTGGTCGTCCCCTTGGCGGGCTCGGCCGCCTTGGTCTCCGGACGCGGCTTCGCCTTCGGAGCCGGCGTCGGGGTCGGGTCGGTGTGCTCGGCCGGGCCCTTCGCCTCGGGCTTCGAGGCGGTCTGCTCCGGGGCCTTCTCGGCCGGCTTCTCGGGAGCCGGCCGGGCGGGAGCCTGCTTCGTGGCGGCCGCCGCCGCCGTCGTGCCGTTGCCGCCGTTCGTGGGGCTGCCGTTGGCCTGGAAGTACTTCACCCACGTCGGATCGACGCTCCCCGGGTCGCGCTGGTACTGGTCGTACATCTCCTCCACGAGCCACTCGTTGGCGCCGAAGTCGGCCCCCTCGAGACGGCTGGGGAGGTCGGACTGGCTGGCTGGGGACTGCGGCACGGGTTGATTCGCCTCTTCCGGTACGTGCGCGGGGTGTGTTTCCAGTGGTCAAGGCTAGTCCCCCGCACCACCAAATGCAGACTGCCGGGGTGGTATTTCGGCGTGGTGTGCCCCGAGCCACACCACGGTCGCCGACACTGCCGGACAGAAGTGGATCGAGAGGACGTCCGAGACCATGACCAGACCACCGCGGCGCGCCGTCGCGACCGCCGCCGCGACGCTCGCGCTGGGCCTCCTGGTGGGTGGGTGCAGCGGGAGCGACAGCGACGCCGGCGGCCCGTCCGCCGACCCCTCGGCGTCGGCGACCGAGCACCCGGTCGACACGCAGGTCAGCTGGGGGAGCGTCACCGGCAAGCTCCCCCCGGAGGCCCGTGCGCGGGTGGCGCAGCAGGTGACCGACGTCGTCGACGGCTGGACCACGGCGGCGTACCTCGGCGGTGACTACCCCCGTCGTGACTTCTCCGACGCCTGGCCCGGCTTCACGCCGGGCGCGCAGGAGGAGGCGCACGCGGACCGGGCCCTGATGAGCAACGAGGACATCGGTGCGCGCATCGACGGCGTCGAGCCCTACCGCAGCAAGGTCCGGATCGACGTGCTCGCGGTGCGGCAGCGCCCGGTCGGCATCACCGCGCACGTCCACCTCGCCTTCGGCACCACCGGGGACCTCGAGCGCACCGTGCGCGTCGCCGGGCAGCTGTTCCTCACCCCCACCGAGCACGGGTGGAAGGTCTTCGCCTACGACGTCTCGAAGGGCGGTGCGTGATGCTGCGGAGGATACTGCGGGTCGGCACGATCGGCCTGGTCCTGGCGGTCGCCGCCCTCGTCGTCCCCGACTCGGCGGTGAAGCCCACCGAGGTCACGCTGGTCAAGGTCGACCGGGCCAACGGCGTCGACCTCACCCCCGACGTCGTCTGGATCCTGGCCGTCGGGTCCGACGCCCGGCCGGGGGAGGACATGACCCACACACGGGGCGACGCGCTCCAGCTGATCGGGATGGACACCCGCACCGGCGCCGCGACCGCGATCGGGGTCCCGCGCGACTCGTGGGTCGACATCGCCGGGCACGGCTACGACAAGATCAACGCCTCGCTCTACTACGGCGGCCCGAAGCTGCTCGGGCAGACCGTCGGCAACCTGATCGGGATCCAGCCCGACTACGTGTTCGTGACCCGGTTCCCGTTCTTCGAGGCGATGGTGGGCGACATCGGCGGGATCGAGGTGGACAACCCGGTGGCCTTCAGCGACACCTACCTCAAGCCGAAGGGGTTCCCGGCCGGCCGCCTCCACCTCGGTGCGTACGACGCGCTGGCGTTCTCGCGGATCCGCCACGACCTGCTGCGTGGCGACTTCGACCGGTCGGCCAACCAGCAACGGGTGCTGCGCGGCATCCAGGCCAAGGTCCGGGCCGACGCCGACCGGCCGGGCTTCCTCGAGCGCGGTGTGCTCTCGGTGATGGCGCACCTCGACACGGACCTGTCGCCGGCCGAGCTCTTCCGCCTGGCCGAGGCGATGGCCCAGGTCGAGCCGAGCAGGATCACGAGCTGCGTCGTGCAGGGCGGGATCGGGGACATCGGCGGAGCCAGCGTCGTGCTGCCCTACGTCGACCAGGCCCGGCGGCTGGGCGACGAGGCCCGGGACGACGCGACGATCGAGCACTGCTGACCCCCGCCCCCCAGGCAGGGGCCAGCAGGGCCCGATCGGTCGGTCAGTTCGGCGACACGTGCGCGCCGGCCCAGGCGAGGTCGAGGACCGACCCGCCCGGGATCAGGCCGGGCAGGGTGAGGGTGAGCGCGCGGCTCTCCACCCCGGTCCAGTTGTTGCGGCTGAGCACCCGGTACTTGAGGAAGTTGCCGTCACCGAGGTCGACCACCTGGCCGGCCCGGGTCGGGACGGCGACCTCCTCGCCGTTCAGGGTGATCTTCGCCAGCCCGGTGTGGACGGTCCGCTGCACCTTCGTGGTCCCGGCCGGCTTGCGCAGGTCGACCCGAGAGCGGATGCCGTCGATCACGAGCCCGATGCTCGGCACCGACAACGAGCCGATGGTCGTCGACACGAAGCCGCGGGCGGCACCGGCCGGGCTCTGGTCGCCCATCAGCGCGTACTGGACGCCGGTCATGTTCACCAGGCCGCCGAGCACCCGGACGTCGGCGATGCTGTGCTTCTGCACCTTCCCCCCGGTGCCCGAGCAGGGCAGGGACTGCTCCTCGAGGCCGCCGAGGCTGAGCAGGTCGTTGCCGCCGAGCGGGGCCAGGCCCATCGCCCGGGACTGGAAGACGCCCGCGGGGACCGGCTCGTAGACCGCCGAGTGGGCGCGGCCGAGGGTGATCTCCGTCGGGTGCCCGGTCGCCGTCACCGTCAGTCGCAGCGCGTAGGTCTGCGAGGAGGCCATGTGGTCGGTCGCCCGGCCCGACTTCACCCCGGCGAGGCCGATGCTGCCCAGGCCGGGGATCTCGATGGTGTTCCCGGTGATGCTGCTCAGCAGGTCGATGACCTGGTTGACCAGGTCCGCCGAGCCCTGGCTGATGAGGTCGAGCAGGTCCTGGAGCTCCTGCGGGATCTGCTCGGGCAGGTTGCCGATGCTCAGGCCCTCGAACCCGAAGCTCTCGTCGTGCCCGAAGGTGCCGTCCGCCTTCTGGAACGCGTCGGCCACCGAGGTGAGGCCGGTGAGCTTGAGGGTCGGGGTCTGCTGGCCCTGGAATTCGCCGCCGAGCTCGAGGTCGCCGATGGTGCTGACGCCGCGCACGCCCCGGACGCCGTGCTCGCGGTAGGTCTGGGAGTAGCTCTCCGTGAGACCGCCGGCGACCAGCGGGATGCCGAGGTCGGTGATGTCGGCGCCCTTGGTGACCTCGCGGCCGACGTACCGGGTGCACCGCTGCTGGGCGAACGCCGTCTTGGCGTTGCGCACCTCGACGCCGTCGAGGAGCACCTTGGTGCCGTACACGACGGCCTTGTACCCGAGGTTGGTCCGCGCCGGGGCGGCGTGCCCGCGGTCGGTGTGCCCGCGGTCGGCGTGCCGGACGGCGTCGGCCGAGGGGGTGGAGACGAGGGTGCCGGCGAGCCCGGCGGCGCAGACCGCGACGGTCGCGACAGCCCTGCGGAGGGACGTGTTCACTGCGTTTCCTGCTTTCTTGCCGGAGCCGCTGCGTCCCTCCCCGTCAGCTGCGGCTGGTGTCCCATGTCGGTGTTCCCACCGAGAGGTTGGCGACGATTGTGAACACCGGAACCCCGGTCTGGGGAGTGCGAGCACGCAGAAACCCCAGGAGGTCAAGACCTCTCGGGGCCATTTCCGGGCCGGACGTAACCTCGGGCCGCCTGCGCCGTTTGCCCGGGAATCAGGGTCGGCCGCCAGGACCGCCCCGACGTGCTTCACTGGGGGATGCGATCCCGGGCACCGGTCCACCTGGCACTCCTCGTCGGCGTCGTCCTGGCGGTGACCGGGACGATGACCGCCCCGGCCTGGGCCGACGACCCCGGGGTCGTCGTCGTGCGCACGGTCGAGGTGGCCGATCCGGGCAACGCCTCGATCGGCGTGGTGCCGTTCACCGATGCGATCTACGCCTCCTGCGCCGAGGCCCCGACCTCCGGACCGGAGTGCCAGACGATCGGCGCGGTCGACCACCGGTACGGGATCGGTGAGCTCGAGGTCACCGTGGCCCAGTGGGTCACCTTCCTGAACACGGTCGACCCGCACGGGCGGAACGCCGATCGGCTCTGGACCCGGTCGCAGAGCCCGAGGGCGTGGCCCGAGTACGGCCAGGTGGATCGGCGTCTCGAGGCCCCGGTGGGCGAGCACTACCGGGTCGCGTCCCGAGCGTGGGCAGACAAGCCCTACGGCTTCGCCACCTTCCTGTCCGCCGCCCGGTTCGTGAACGCCCTGGACAACGGCGAGGTGCTGAGGAAGAAGGAGGCCGACCGGCACGGGTTCCACCGCGTGACCTACGTGGTCCGGCTCTCAGCACGGTCCGGTCGCGGCATGTACGACCTGCGCAAGCCGGCGGCGACCCGGTCCCACCACCGAGGCTTCGTCGTGCCCAGCCAGGACGAGTGGGTGAAGGCGGCGTACTTCGACCCCAGCGGCGGCGGCACGCTGTCGTACTGGAAGTACCCGACCAACCCCGGCGTCTTCGGGGACGGGAGCGCGACGGCTCCCCACCCGACCGCCCTCGGGTTCACGACCGGCGACGTCGTCAACAGCGGTGACCAGCCGCTCGCCGGGTTCCGTCCGAGCGACGGGCCGGCACCGAGCTGGTGCCCGGCGGCTGCGCAGCTCCCCGGCGGCTGCTCGACGACCAACCCCTTCGGGATGGGCGCGACGGCCTACGCGAAGGCGTTCGTCGGTGGCCTCGGCACCGTCGGCCAGGCCGGCACGCGCTCCCCCTGGGGCACCCTCGACCAGGGCGGCAACGCGGTCGAGTGGACCGACACCATCACCCCACCGCCCTCCGGCCGCGACCAGGGCCGGGTCTGGCGGCGCCTGCACGGCGGCGTCGCCAACGCACCCGCCTACCAGATGTGGCCGTCGGCGATCGGGCTCCAGCCGCAGGACAACGTCTTCTTCGCCCGGACCTACCCGTGGCTGGGGATCCGGGTCGGCGTGATCGGCGACGTGGAGGCCGCGCACGGCCGCTGAGCGTCGCCCGTGTCGATGGAGCGCCCCCGGCAGGATTCGAACCTGCGGCACCTGGTACCGGAAACCAGTGCTCTATCCCCTGAGCTACGGAGGCAACGTCGCGCGGCCTGGGCCACGGGACTGCGCGTCACACTACAACCGACCCGCGGACGACGTGCAATCGGCCTGCGCGTCCTCCAGCCGATATCGATGCGGGGCGGCGGTCCGCGCGCCGATACCCTGGGCCGGTGACTCCCGAGCAGCTCTCCACCGCGATCGTCGACGTGCTGACGACGCTGTCCGCCGAGGGTGCGATCACCCTGCCGGACGGCGTCCCGACGAGTGTGACGGTGGAGCGGCCGCGCCAGAAGGGGCACGGCGACTACGCCACCAACGTGGCCCTCCAGCTCGCCAAGAAGGCCGGCATGAACCCCCGCGACCTCGCGACGCTGCTCCAGGAGCGGCTCGAGCGGCTCGACGGGGTCGCCGGCGTCGACATCGCGGGGCCCGGCTTCCTCAACATCACCGTGGCCGCGGGCGCCCAGGGCATCGTGGCGGCGCAGATCGTGGACGCCGGTGCGTCGTACGGCCAGAGCGGGACGCTGGCGGGCGAGCGCATCGACGTCGAGTTCATCTCGGCGAACCCGACCGGCCCGCTGCACCTGGGGCACACCCGGTGGGCGGTCGTCGGCGACGCGATCGGCCGGGTCCTGAGCGCCGCCGGCGCAGAGGTGACGCGCGAATTCTACATCAACGACCGCGGCAACCAGATGAACCTGTTCGGCGCCTCGCTCGAGGCGGCCGCGCTGGGGGAACCGACCCCGGCGGACGGCTACCACGGCGGGTACGTCACCGACCTCGCCCGGCAGATCGTCGACGCCGACCCCGCGGTGGTCGACCTCCCGCCCGAGGAGCGGCTGGTCGAGTTCCGGGAGCGCGGCTACGCGCTGCAGCTCGCCCAGCAGCAGGAGCAGCTGGAGCAGTTCAACACCCACTTCGACGTCTGGTTCTCCGAGCGGAGCCTGCACGACTCCGCCGACGTGACGGCGCAGCTGGAGAAGCTGCGGTCGCAGGGGCACCTGTACGACGCCGACGGCGCGTTGTGGATGCGGACCTCCGACTTCGACGACGACAAGGACCGGGTGCTCATCCGGTCCAACGGGGAGCTCACCTACTTCGCGAGCGACACCGCCTACTACGTCAACAAGCGCGAGCGCGGCTTCGACCGCTGCATCTACCTGCTCGGCGCCGACCACCACGGCTACGTGAACCGGCTCCGGGCGATGGCGGCCTGCGCCGGCGACGACCCGGACCGCAACATCGAGGTGCTGATCGGCCAGCTCGTCAAGATCATGCAGGACGGCGAGGAGCTCAAGCTGTCGAAGCGGGCGGGCACCCTGGTCACGCTCGAGGAGCTCATCGAGCTGATCGGCGTCGACCCGCTGCGCTACACGCTGGCGCGCTACCCGGCCGACTCGCCGCTCACGCTCGACGCCGCGGAGATGACCCGCCAGTCGAGCGACAACCCCGTGTACTACGTCCAGTACGCCCACGCCCGGGTGTCCGGCATCCTGCGCAACGCCGGCGACCTGGGCATCGCGTGGTCGACGTCCGACTTCGACCCGAGCCTGCTCTCCCACGAGAAGGAGGGGGAGCTGCTCCGCTCCCTCGCGGAGTTCCCGCGGGTCGTGGCGTCGGCGGCAGAGCTGCGCGAGCCGCACCGGGTCGCGCGCTACCTCGAGGACATGGCCGGGGTCTACCACCGCTTCTACGACAACTGCCGGGTGCTCCCGATGGGCGACGAGGAGACCAACGACCTGCACCGGGCCCGGCTGGTCCTGGTCGCGGCCACGCGCACCGTGCTCGCCAACGGCCTGCAGCTGCTCGGGGTCTCCGCCCCCGAGCGGATGTGACGAGGCCCCCGCATGAGCACCACCCACGAGGCCGGCTGGGCGCACGCCTCCGGCGCCCTGCGCGGGCCGGCCTGGCTCCAGCCGCCGCGCGACCCGAACAGCCTGGTGCCCCACCTGTGGTCCCTGACCGCACGCAAGGAGGGCGGTGAGCTGCACGTCGGCGGGCTGGCCGTGCCCGAGCTGGTCGCGGACGTCAACACCCCGGCGTACGTGCTCGACGAGGCGGACTTCCGCTCCCGCGCGGCCGCGTTCCGGGACGCCTTCGCCGACTACGACGTGTTCTACGCCGGCAAGGCGTTCCTCTGCACCACGGTCGCCCGCTGGGTGCAGGAGGAGGGGCTCTGCCTCGACGTGTGCTCGGACGGCGAGCTGACCGTCGCGCTGCGTGCGGGGTTCGACCCCGCCCGGATCGGCTACCACGGGAACAACAAGACGCTGATCGAGCTGCGCCGCGCGGTCGCGGCGGGGGTCGGCCGGATCGTCGTGGACTCCTTCGACGAGATCGCGCGGCTGGCCTCGATCACCGCCGGCGGCGACCTCGCGACGCGGGTCATGGTCCGCGTCACCGCCGGTGTCGAGGCGCACACCCACGAGTACATCGCCACCGCGCACGAGGACCAGAAGTTCGGCTTCTCGATCACCAGCGGCGACGCCCTGGAGGCGGTGCGCCGGGTGCTGGCCGCCCCGGGCATCGAGCTGCTCGGCCTGCACTCGCACATCGGCAGCCAGATCTTCGACTCCTCGGGGTTCGAGGTGGCGGCGCGCCGGGTGCTCGCGCTGCAGGCGCAGATCTCGGAGGAGCTCGGCGTGACCCTGCCGGAGATGGACCTCGGCGGCGGCTTCGGCATCGCCTACACCACGCAGGACGACCCCACCGACGCCGCGCAGCTGGCGACGGAGATGACCAAGATCGTCGAGCACGAGTGCCGGGCACTCGGCATCCCGCAGCCGCGTCTGTCGATCGAGCCCGGGCGCGCCATCGTGGGCCCGGCGATGTGCACGGTCTACACCGTCGGCACGGTGAAGGCGGTCGAGCTCGACGGTGGCGCGGTGCGCACCTACGTCTCGGTCGACGGCGGGATGAGCGACAACATCCGCACCGCCCTGTACGACGCCGACTACTCCTGCACGCTGGCCTCCCGCGACTCCTCGGCGGTGCCGGTGCTGGCGCGGGTGGTCGGCAAGCACTGCGAGGCCGGCGACGTCGTCGTCAAGGACGAGTTCCTGCCGGGCGACATCGCCCCGGGCGACCTGCTGGCGGTGCCGGGCACCGGCGCCTACTGCCGCTCGATGGCCTCCAACTACAACCACGCACTGCGTCCTCCGGTGGTCGCTGTGCGGGACGGGGTCGCGCGCGTGGTCGTCCGACGGGAGACTGAGGCCGACCTGTTGGCGACGGACATGGGTGATCAGTAGTGGAGAGCGACAAGCGTGCCCCCGGAGCGGCACTGAGGGTGGCCGTGCTGGGCTGCGGCTCGGTGGGCTCCCAGGTGGTCCGGCTGCTCGACGAGCAGGCCGACGACCTCGCCGCCCGGGTCGGTGCGCCCGTGGAGCTGGTGGGCGTCGCCGTCCGCCGCCTCGACGCCCCGCGGGACGTGGTCGTGCCCGACGGGCTGCTGACCACGGACGCCACGGGCCTGGTCACCCGGGACGACGTCGACCTGGTCGTCGAGGTGATCGGCGGCATCGAGCCGGCCCGGTCGCTGATCCTCGCGGCCCTGGAGAGCGGCGCGTCCGTCGTGACCGCCAACAAGGCGCTGCTGGCCGAGGACGGCCCGACCCTCTTCGAGGCCGCCGAGAAGGCCGGTCGCGACCTCTACTACGAGGCGGCGGTCGCCGGCGCGATCCCGATCCTGCGCCCGCTGCGCGAGTCGCTGGCCGGCGACAAGGTCACCCGGGTCCTCGGCATCGTCAACGGCACCACGAACTTCATCCTCGACCGGATGGACAGCTCCGGCGCCGGGTTCGAGGAGGCCCTCGAGGAGGCGCAGGAGCTCGGGTACGCCGAGGCCGACCCGACCGCCGACGTCGAGGGCTTCGACGCGGCCGCCAAGGCGGCGATCCTCGCCTCGCTGGCGTTCCACTCGCGGGTCACCGCCTCCGACGTCCACCGCGAGGGCATCTCCGACGTCACCGCGGCGGACGTGCAGTCGGCCCGTGACATGAGCAGCGTGGTCAAGCTGCTCGCGATCTGCGAGCTCCGCGACGACGCGGTCTCGGTCCGCGTCCACCCCGCGATGATCCCGCGGTCGCACCCGCTGGCCTCGGTGCGCGAGGCCTACAACGCGGTCTTCGTGGAGTCCGAGGCCGCCGGCCAGCTGATGTTCTACGGCCCCGGCGCGGGTGGGTCCCCGACCGCGTCCGCCGTCCTCGGCGACCTGGTCACGGTCGCCCGCAACCGGCTCGCGGGCACCCGGGGCGCCGGCGAGTCGGCGTACGCCGACCGGGCCGTGCTGCCGATGGGGGAGACCGTCACCCGCTACCACGTGGCGATCGACGTCGACGACCGCGCGGGCGTGCTCGCCGCGGTCGCGACCGCGTTCGCCGAGCACGGGGTCTCGATCCAGACGGTGCGCCAGGAGGGCCGCGGCGCGGACGCCCAGCTGGTCGTGGTCTCCCACGAGTCGACCGACGCCGCCCTCAGCGCGACCGTCGGGCACCTGCGCGGCATGGACATCGTCCGCGAGGTCACCTCCGTCATGCGCGTCGAAGGAGCACCCGAGTGAGCCCCGCCATCACCAGGACCCACCAGTGGCGCGGGGTCATCGAGGAGTACCGCGACCTGCTCGCCATCCCCGAGGGGACCGCGGCCGTCACGCTGCGCGAGGGCGGCACCCCGCTGGTGTCCTCGGAGTGGCTCTCGGGGCTGACCGGCGCCGAGGTGTGGCTCAAGGTCGAGGGCGACAACCCGACCGGGTCGTTCAAGGACCGCGGCATGACCGCGGCCATCTCGGTCGCCAAGCACGAGGGCGCGGAGGCGGTCGTGTGCGCCTCGACGGGCAACACCTCCGCCTCGATGGCGGCGTACGCCGCGAAGGCCGGGCTGAAGCCGCTCGTGCTCGTCCCCGAGGGCAAGATCGCCGCCGGCAAGATGGCGCAGGCGATCCTGCACGGCGCGCAGGTGATCATGGTGCGCGGCAACTTCGACGACTGCCTGGCGATGGCCAAGGGCCTCGCGTGGGACTACCCGGTCGCGCTGGTGAACTCGGTCAACCCGGTCCGGCTCGAGGGCCAGAAGACCGCGGCGTTCGAGATCGTCGACTTCCTGGGCGACGCCCCCGACTACCACCTCCTGCCGGTGGGCAACGCCGGCAACATCTCGGCGTACTGGCTCGGCTACACCCAGTACGCCGACTGGGGCATGGCCACGCGGAAGCCGGTCATGCGGGGATTCCAGGCCGAGGGTGCCGCGCCGCTCGTCACCGGTGAGCCGTTCCCGGACCCGGAGACGCGGGCGACCGCGATCCGGATCGGCAACCCCGCCTCGTGGAAGCTCGCGGAGGCCGCCCGGGACGAGTCGGGCGGGCGCTTCGCGGCGGTCAGCGACGAGCAGATCCTCGCCGCCCAGCGCGAGCTGGCGTGCCGCGACGGCGTCTTCGTCGAGCCCGCGTCGGCGGCCGGGATCGCCGGGCTGCTCCAGGAGCTGGCCGGCGGTGAGTCCTACCGCGGCAGCACCGTCGTCGTCACCGTGACGGGTCACGGCCTCAAGGACACCGTCACCGCCCTCGAGGGGTTCACCGAGAGCGGCGGCAGCATCGTCGACACCGTCATCGACGCCGACGTCGCCGCAGCGGCGGCCGCGGCCGGGCTCGCCTGAACCCGTGGTCACCTTCGTCGAGGGCCCGGTCCGGGTCTCCGTCCCGGCGACGTCCGCCAACCTCGGCCCCGGCTTCGACTCGCTCGGCGTCGCCCTGTCGATGCGTGACGAGCTGGTCGCCGAGGTGACCGACGGCGGCCTCGAGGTCGTCGTCTCCGGCGCGGGGGAGGGCTCGCTCGCCCTGGACGAGTCGCACCTCGTCGTCCGGGCCATGCGGGCGGCCTTCGACCTCGCCGGCCGCCAGCCTCCCGGGCTCCGGCTGTCCTGCACGAACGTCGTCCCGCACGCGCGCGGCCTCGGCTCGTCCTCGGCGGCGATCGTGGCCGGGGTCGTCCTCGCCCGGGGCCTGGTCGCGGGCGGCACGCTGCTGCTCGAGGACGACGCGCTGTTCCGCCTCGCCGCCCGGATGGAGGGGCACCCCGACAACGTGGCGCCCGCCCTCCTCGGCGGCTTCGTGATCTCCGGCCGCGACGGGCGGTCGGACGGCGACTTCTACGCCGTGCGCTCCGGCGTCGACCCCCGGATCGAGGTCGTCGTGCTCGTGCCTCCGACCCCCGTGTCGACCGAGGTCGCCCGCGGACTGCTGCCGGCCGAGGTCCCGCACGCGGACGCCGCCGCCGACGCGGGGCGTGCCGCGCTGCTGGTCGCCGCGCTCGCCGGGCAGCCCGAGCACCTGCTGCGCGGGACCCGCGACTACCTGCACCAGGACCACCGCCGCCCGGCGATGCCGGACTCGCTCGCGCTCGTCGACGCCCTGCGCGCCGACGGGTTCCCGGCCGTCGTCTCCGGCGCCGGGCCCACGGTGCTGACCTTCACCGACGCCGCCGGCGCCCCGGACCTGCTCGCCCGCTGCCCCGACGGCTGGGCCGCCCACCACCTGACGGTCGACCCCGACGGGGCCCGGCTGGGCTGAGTGCGCCGGCCCGCGGTGGTCTCCCGCGAGCGCCAGCGAGCGTCGTCACCGGTGGTCTCTCCCGCGAGCGCCAGCGAGCGTCGTCGAGACCCCAGAAGGTGCGCAGGGCGGCGACTGTCGGCATCTCGCCGTGGTCTCGGGTTGCGACCGACAGGCAGCAACGACGGGGTGGCGGGCGGCTGGTTGCGGCGGCCATCCGGCTCGCGGGTGCTGGCACCGGTGGTCTCTCCCGCGAGCGCCAGCGAGCGTCGTCGCCGGTGGTCGAGCCCGCGAGCGCCAGCGAGCGTCGTCGAGACCCCAGAAGATGCGCAGGGCGGTGACCGTCGGCATCTCGCCGTCCGCTCCGGTTACGACCGACAAGCAGCAACGACGGGTACGGCGGGCGTCGGGTCACGGTCGCCTCCCGACTCACGGTCGCCGCCCCGGTGGTTGAGGTGCGAGGAGCGCCAGCGACGTCGCCGGTGGTCGAGCAGCGAGCGCCAGCGAGCGTCGTCGAGACCCCGGAAGGCAAGGCAGGGCGGGGACCACTGCGCGCCGGCTTCGGGTTTGCTCGGGTTGCGACCGACAGGCAGCAACGCGGGTACGGCGGGTGCCGGGTCGCGGTTGCTTCCCAGCTCGCGGTCCGCGGGAGACGGTCCGGTGAGATGGTCCCGACGACGGGATCGGATGATGCCGAATCGTTACCTTCGGAGTCCTCAGATCCCTGTGGATACAGGGGATTCTCGCACCTGACTGTCGGTGGTCGGTGCTTGAGTAGACCCATGACCAGCACCGCCGCCGAGCTTGGCACCGAGACCCGCGACCGCCGGGTCGAGTCTGCCGAGTCGGTGCTGACCGCGGCGGCGGCGACCCGGGAGGCGATCGCCGACCTCGAGGTCCAGCAGCTGATCCAGGCCACCGACTGGGTCGCCCTGCACCCCGGCGAGGAGGTCGACACCTCGATCGAGTTCGGGATGCGGGACCTCCAGATCGCCGGCGACGGCGCCCCCACCATCGACGAGGCCGCGGTCGCGGAGTTCGCACTCGCGGTCGGCCGGACAACCGACGCCGGCCGGCTCTACCTCGGCGACGCGGTCGAGCTCCGCCACCGGCTCCCGCGGCTGTGGACTCGCGTGGTGGCCGGTGAGGTGGCGGTGTGGAAGGCCCGCAAGGTCGCCCAGGCCACCACGTCCCTGCCTGCGGATGCTGCGGCGGTCGTGGACCAGCGGCTCGCGTGGTGCGCGCACCGCTGCTCCTTCGCCGAGATCGAGCGGCAGGTCGAGAAGGCCCGCGCCGAGCACGACCCCGACGCCGCCGAGGAGCGGCGGGTGGCCGCGTTGGAGAGGCGCCGGTTCGACATCGACCTCGACCACGCCACCCCCGACGGACTGGTCCACGTCGAGGGCGAGCTGGACGTGGCCGACGCCCTCGCCCTGGAGGAGCAGATCCGGGCGAAGGCCGCGACCTTGGACCTCGACCTGCCGCTGGACGTGCGCCGGTCGATGGCCGCGGGCCTCCTCGGCACGACGGACAGTGAAGGCTCCCGTGAGGTGGTGGTCTACGCCCACGTCCGTCCCGGCCAGGCGAGTGTCGACGTCGACAACACCCGGTCCTCCATTACCCCCGAGCACCTGAAGGACTGGTGCCAGCAGGCCGGCACCAAGGTCACGGTCCGGCCGGTGATCGACCTGAACGCGGAGCTGTCGACGGAGTGTTACCGGCCGACCGAGGTGATGAAGGAACAGATCGGCCTGCGGGACCGGCAGTGCTGCTTCCCCGGCTGCACCAGGCCCGCCCGCACCAGGCCCGCCCGCACCGGCCGCGCCCGCACGACCGATGCCGAGCACCAGGTGCCCTGGCCCGAGGGCCCCACCGCGTCGTCCAACCTGGCGCCCGCCTGTCGGACCCACCACCGGCTCAAGACCTTCACCGGCTGGGACTACCAGCGCGTTCCTGGGGTCGGGTTCGTGTGGACGACCCCGATGGGCCGCACCTACGTCAGCCCCTTCGTCACCGACACCCCCGCCGATGACCTGGCAGACATCGCTGAGCAGACCGACGTACCTGACGAGCTGTTCCTGCGACATACCCACTGACCCAGACCCCGCCGGCCACGGCCGACGGGGTCACACCCATGTCTTCGGAGCGCCTCCGACACACGTGGCCGATGCCACACCGTCGGCGGCCGCGGTGTATCTTGGCGGTGCGCCCGAGCTCTCGGAGCGCCTTTCCCCTCTTCCACGCGCGGCCGCTGTCGCGCACCCTGGCTGCCCTCTTCTGTGGAGCCCGGCGGGGGAGGGGGCAAAGAACCCCAAGCCGCCGGCCCGAGGCCGGCTCGGCACTGATACGTGGGAAGGACCTCACGTGACCGAAACCATCGAATCCACCACCGCTCCCGCGGCTGAGAAGCCGGCGAAGAAGCGCGGTGGAGGGCTCAACTCCATGCTGCTGGCCGACCTCAAGTCGATGGCCGCAGGACTGGGGATCCCGGGTGCGGGATCGATGAAGAAGGCCCAGCTGGTCGAGGCGATCAAGGCCCACCAGTCGGGAGGCGGCCGGCCGGCCGCCGAGCAGGAGACGGAGCGTCCGGCGGAGAAGACGTCCGCGCCGAAGCGGGACCGGAAGCCGGAGCCGAAGCAGCAGGACGAGAAGTCCGAGCCGAAGCAGCAGGACGAGAAGTCCGAGCCGAAGCAGCAGGAGCAGAAGCGCGACCGCAACCAGGACCGGCAGGCCCAGGACCGGCAGGGCCAGGACCGCCAGCAGGACCGCCAGCAGGACCGCCAGCAGGGCCAGGACCGCCAGCAGCAGGGCCAGGACCGCCAGCAGCAGGGCCAGGACCGCCAGCAGCAGAACCGGCAGGGCCAGGACCGCCAGAAGCAGCAGGACCGGAACCAGGACCGGAACCAGGACCGCAACCAGGACCGGCAGGCCCAGGACCGCCAGGGCCAGGACCGGCAGGGCCAGGACCGGCGTCAGCAGGACCAGGACCGTCAGAACCAGCAGAACCAGCAGGGCCAGCAGCAGGCCGTCGACCAGGACGACGAGCAGCGCGAGGGCAGCCGACGCAACCGACGCCGGCGCGGCCGCGACCGCGACGTGCCGCGGGCCGGCGGGCGGGAGCCCGACACCACGATCCTCGAGGACGACGTGCTGGTGCCGGCGGCCGGCATCCTCGACGTGCTCGACAACTACGCGTTCGTGCGCACCAGCGGCTACCTGCCCGGGCCCGACGACGTCTACGTCTCGCTGTCGATGGTCCGCAAGTACGGCCTGCGGCGCGGTGACGCGCTCGTCGGCCAGGTGCGCCAGCCGCGCGAGGGTGAGCGTCGGGAGAAGTTCAACCCGATGGTGCGCATCGACAGCGTCAACGGTGCCGACCCCGAGGCCGCCAAGAGCCGCGTGGACTTCTCGAAGCTGGTACCGCTCTACCCCACCGAGCGGCTCCGCCTGGAGACGACGCCGGACAACCTGATCGGCCGGGTCATCGACATCGCGGCGCCGGTCGGGAAGGGACAGCGCGGCCTGATCGTGTCGCCGGCGAAGGCCGGCAAGACGATCATCATGCAGTCGATCGCCAACTCGATCACGACCAACAACCCCGAGGTGCACCTGATGGTCGTCCTCGTGGACGAGCGTCCGGAGGAGGTCACCGACTTCCAGCGCTCGGTCAAGGGCGAGGTCATCTCCTCGACCTTCGACCGCCCCGCCTCGGACCACACGATGGTCGCCGAGCTCGCGATCGAGCGCGCCAAGCGCCTCGTCGAGCTCGGTCACGACGTCGTCGTGCTGCTCGACGGCATCACCCGACTCGGACGCGCCTACAACCTCGCGACGCCTGCGAGCGGCCGGATCCTGTCCGGCGGCGTCGACTCCGCAGCGCTCTACCCGCCCAAGAAGTTCTTCGGCGCCGCCCGCAACATCGAGAACGGCGGCTCGCTGACCATCCTCGCCACGGCGCTCATCGAGAGCGGCTCGAAGATGGACGAGGTGATCTTCGAGGAGTTCAAGGGCACCGGCAACATGGAGATCCGGTTGCGCCGGGACTTCGCCGACAAGCGGCTGTTCCCGGCGATCGACGCCGTGCAGTCCGGCACCCGCCGCGAGGAGCTCCTGATGAGCAAGGAGGAGCTGGCGATCGTCTGGAAGCTGCGCCGGGTGCTCTCCAGCCTCGACGGCCAGCAGGCGCTGGAGCTGCTCATCGAGCGGCTCAAGAAGTCCCCGACGAACATCGAGTTCCTGCTGCAGGTCCAGAAGACCACGCCGACCCCGAACGGCGGGCGCGAGGACTGAGCCTCGAGGTGGGGGGAGACCGGCCCGGCCATCTCCCTCCACCCCAGCCCGAGGAGGGCTAGGCTGCACTGCACGCTGCTTCACCGATGCTGGTGGGACCGAAAGGGGACGTGAGTGGCTCGGATCCTCGTCGCGGATGACGATGTCGACATCCGCGAGCTCGTGGAGTTCAAGCTCTCCACGCTCGGGCACGACGTGGTGGCGGTCTCCGACGGGGCCGCCGCGATCGACGCGTGCCAGGCCGAGCGACCCGACCTCGCGGTGCTGGACGTGATGATGCCCGGCGTCTCGGGCCTCGACGCGATCCGGGCGATCCGGGCGGACCCCTCGCTGGCCGACCTCCCGGTCATCCTGCTCACCGCCCGCGCCCAGGAGTCGGACGTGGAGACCGGGTTCGACTCCGGCGCGGACGACTACATCACCAAGCCCTTCAGCCCGCGCGAGCTCGCCTCCCGGGTGCAGGCCCTGCTGACCCGATCCAGCTGATTCCCGGACTCCCGGGGCCGCCCGCTGTACCCTCCTGAACAGGGTGTGGGGGCACCCTGGGGGGTGAGGCATGAGTTCTGGGCGTCCGGTTGCGCGCCTGGTGTCGCCGATCATCGTCCGCCTGGGCGTGATGGCGGCGCTGATGGCTGCCATCGCCGTGCTCGGCGTCGTCCTGTCGACGGCGGCGGTCAACTACCTGACCGACGACCTGCAGCCCGCGGCGGCCGCGAACCAGAACATCTACCAGGACCTCACCGACATGTCCGCGGCGGTCGAGGCGTGGTCGAGCACCGGCTCCGTGGCCGCCGAGGACGACTACCAGCAGGCCCTGCTCCGGCTGCCGGCCGACCAGCAGCGGGTGCGGCAGTTCGCGGCCGGCGACAACGAGCTCGAGCTGCTCGTCCTGCGCCAGGAGCGCGCCGCCCGCGACTGGATCACGAACTACGCGGCGCCCCGGATGCAGACCAAGGGTGGCGTGCCCGCGACCCCCCAGCAGGTGCGCTCGGGCTCGCAGCTCTTCAACTCCATCCGGAGCGCGCACCAGAGCACGACCGCGGCCTTCGACAGCCGGGTGCGGCAGGCGAGCACCGACGCGTCGTTCCGGCTGAAGGGCACGATCCTCGCAGTGGTGCTCCTGGCGCTCGGTGCGTGGTGGGTGCTGTCGCGCTCGCGCCGGCGTCTCACCGCCGAGCTCACCCAGCCGCTGCTCGACCTCGAGACCGTCGTCCAGCGGATGGCCCGCCAGGAGAACGACGTCCGCGCCCAGCTCACCGGCCCGCGGGAGGTCCGGGCCGTCGCGTCCGCCCTCAACGACTTCGCCGACGGCCAGGCCCGCGCGCACGCGGTGGAGGGCCGGATCCACAACGAGCTGCGGACCCTCGACACCGCCAAGGACGACTTCGTCTCGAACGTCTCCCACGAGCTGCGGACGCCGCTGACCACGATCGCCGGCTACCTCGAGATGGTCGCCGAGGAGTTCGACGGCCGGATGCAGCCGCGCCACGAGAAGATGCTCGAGGCGACCCGGCGCAACGTCACCCGGCTCAAGCTGCTCATCGACGACCTGCTCGCCCTGTCGCGCGCCGAGGGACGCGGGACGGAGATGGAGCCGGTCGACCTGGCGCTCCTGCTGCGCGAGGCGGCCACCGACGTCCGGATCACCGCCGCCCGGCGCGGCATCCACGTCCGCGTCGACACCCCCGACACCGTCGTCCCGGTGCTTGCGGACCGGGCGATGCTGCACCGGGCCTTCTGCAACGTGCTCACCAACGCGGTGAAGTTCAGCCACCAGGGCGGCAGCGTCGAGGTCGTGCTGCGGACGACCGGGACGGTCGCCGAGGTCGCGGTCACCGACCACGGCATCGGCATCCCGGCTGCCGAGATCGACCGGCTCGGGACGCGGTTCTTCCGGGCCTCGAACGCGGTCCGCAACGAGATCGCCGGCACCGGCCTCGGGCTGCGGATCATGCAGACGATCATCGACAAGCACGACGGCGAC
This sequence comes from Nocardioides sp., assembly GCF_044226305.1. GTDB lineage: Bacteria > Actinomycetota > Actinomycetes > Propionibacteriales > Nocardioidaceae > Nocardioides. Next base: position 26,282 of record NZ_JBGAHF010000007.1, read on the forward strand.
GTCGTGATCGACTCGGTCGAGGGCGAGGGCACGACGGTCACCGTGCACCTGACCCTCCAGCCCGACCGGGTGCCGGCGCCGACGCTCAGCGAGCTGGTGGCGGCCGAGACCGAGAGCCGTCAGGCCGGCGCGGAGGACGGGGTCCCCGAGGACGTCGACCCGTCGCTGCCGAGGATCGTCCCGGCGTTCCCGCGCCGCTCCTGACCAGGCGGCCCGACGCCGGGAACACCATCGATTACCGCGGTGTTGGTACCCATGACACAATCGTGTGCTGGCTCCGGTTCACGTCCGCCCACTGGGGGCGCGGCGACCCGGCGGCCCTGTGAAAGGACAGCCATGAAGAAGGACATCCACCCGGAGTACGTCGAGACCCAGGTGACCTGCACCTGCGGCAGCTCGTTCACCACCCGCAGCACCGCGACCTCCGGCACGATCCACGCCGACGTGTGCTCGCAGTGCCACCCGTTCTACACCGGCAAGCAGAAGATCCTCGACACCGGCGGCCGCGTCGCCCGCTTCGAGGCCCGCTACGCCAAGAAGGCCGCTGACGCCAAGAAGTAGCTGCCACCGAGCGCCGGTCCCCGCCACCCGCGGGGACCGGCGCTCGTGATTTGTCACGGGCCACATCACGGTCGACGACCAACGGGAGGCACCAGATGTTCGAGGCGGTCGAGAGCCTGCTCGCCGAGCACGCCGAGCTGGAGAAGCAGCTCGCCGCGCCGGAGACGCACGCCGACGCGCGTCTGGCCAAGCGGCTCAACCAGCGCTATGCGGCGCTGTCGTCGATCATCGGCGCCTGGCGGGACCTGACCGCCCTGGTCGACGACGTCGAGGCCGCCCGCGAGCTCGCCGCCGAGGACCCGACCTTCGCCGACGAGGTCGAGGCGCTCGAGCTGCGCCGGCACGAGGCGGAGGAGCGGCTGCGGCGGCTGCTCGTCCCGCGCGACCCGGCCGACGACAAGGACGCCATCCTCGAGGTCAAGTCCGGCGAGGGTGGCGAGGAGTCGGCGCTCTTCGCCGGCGACCTGCTGCGCATGTACACCCGCTACGCCGAGCGCCGCGGCTGGAAGGTCGAGGTGCTCGACGCCGCCGAGTCCGACCTCGGCGGCTACAAGTCCGTGACGGTGGCGGTGAAGGCCAAGGGCACCCCGGAGCCCGGCGAGGCGCCGTACGCGCTGCTGAAGTTCGAGGGCGGCGTGCACCGCGTGCAGCGGGTCCCGGTCACCGAGTCGCAGGGCCGCGTGCACACCAGCGCCGCCGGCGTCCTGGTGCTGCCCGAGGCCGAGCCGGTCGACGTCCAGCTCGACGAGAACGACCTGCGAATCGACGTGTTCCGCTCCAGCGGTCCGGGCGGGCAGAGCGTCAACACGACCGACTCCGCGGTCCGGATCACCCACGTCCCGACGGGGATCGTGGTCAGCTGCCAGAACGAGAAGAGCCAGCTCCAGAACAAGGAGCAGGCCCTGCGGATCCTGCGCTCCCGCCTGCTCCAGGCCGCGCAGGACGCCGCGGACGCCGAGGCCGGCGAGGCGCGCCGGAGCCAGGTGCGCACCGTTGACCGCTCCGAGCGGATCCGCACCTACAACTACCCGGAGAACCGCATCTCCGACCACCGCACCGGCTACAAGTCCTACAACCTGGACCAGGTGCTCGACGGCGACCTCCAGCCGGTGCTCGACTCCTGCATCGACGCCGACCTCGCCGCGCGGCTCGAGGCCCTCGAGCAGTGACCACCCGCGGTAAGCTCCTGCGCGACGCGACGGCACGGCTGCGCGACGCGGGAGTCGCGAGCCCCGAGCACGACGCGGCCGAGCTGCTGGCGCACGTGCTGGGCACCACCCGGTCGCAGCTGCCCCTCGTGGAGGTGGTCGCGCCGTCCGCCGTCGCGGAGTACGACGCCCTGCTCGACCGCCGCGCGGCCCGTGAGCCGCTGCAGCACCTGACCGGGACCGCCTGGTTCCGCCACGTCGAGCTCGCCGTGGGGCCCGGTGTCTTCGTGCCCCGGCCCGAGACCGAGCTCCTCGCCGGGTGGGCGGTCGAGCACGCGGGCGACGGCAGCGTGGTCGTCGACCTCTGCACCGGGTCCGGAGCGGTCGCCAAGGCCGTCAAGGACGAGGTGCCCGGCGCCGAGGTCCACGCGGTCGAGCTCGACGAGGCCGCCCACACCTGGGCCGAGCGCAACCTCGAGGGCACCGGTGTCGACCTCCGCCACGGCGACATGGCCACCGCCTTCGAGGACCTCGCGGGCGCCGTCGACGTGCTCACCTGCAACCCGCCCTACATCCCCCTGGAGGCCTGGGAGTCGGTGGCACCGGAGGCGCGCGACCACGACCCGCACCTGGCCCTCTTCTCCGGCGCCGACGGCCTGGACGCGATCCGCGTCCTCGAGCGTCGGGCCGCCCACCTGCTGCGGCCCGGGGGAGTGGTGGGCTTCGAGCACGCCGACGTGCAGGGGGAGTCGGCGCCGGCGGTGTTCGCGGCGACGGGTCGCTGGACCGACGTGCGCGACCACCTCGACCTGGCAGGTCGGCCGCGCTACACGACCGCGCGACTGGCACGATGACCCTGTGAGTGACCGGTACCCGACGAGCACGGCCGAGGAGCGCGAGGAGGCCGTCGAGGCGGCGAGCCTCGCGGTGCAGCGCGGCGACCTCGTCGTGATCCCGACCGACACCGTGTACGGCGTGGGCGCGGACGCCTTCGACCCGGCGGCCGTGCGCGGGCTGCTCGCCGCCAAGGGGCGCGGGCGCGAGATGCCGCCGCCGGTGCTGGTCAGTGCCACGACCACGCTGGACGCGCTCGCCACCCGGGTCCCCGCCTGGGCCCGGGCGCTGGTCGAGGAGTTCTGGCCCGGGCCGCTGACCCTGGTGTGCCACCAGCAGACCTCCCTCCAGTGGGACCTGGGTGACACCCGCGGAACGGTCGCCGTCCGGATGCCCGACCACGACGTCGCCCTCGAGGTCCTCGAGCGCACGGGGCCGCTCGCGGTGAGCTCGGCCAACAAGACCGGGATGCCGGCCGCCACCGACGCCGACCAGGCCGAGGAGATGCTCGGCGACGCGGTCGCCGTCGTGGTGGACGCCGGGGAGTCACCCGGCGGCGAGGCCTCGACGATCATCGACTGCACCGCCACCCCGGGCCGGGTGCTGCGGCGCGGGGCGCTGTCCCTCGACCGGCTCAACGAGGTCCTCGAGCCGCTCGGGGCCACGATCACGGACGAGGGCTGACCCCTTGCGGGAGTACCTCCTCGTCTTCCTCGTCGCCGCGGCGGCGACCTACCTGCTGACCGTGATCGCGCGGGAGATCGCGCTGCGGACCGGGGCGGTGGCGAAGGTGCGCGACCGCGACGTGCACGCGGTGCCCATCCCCTACCTCGGAGGCCTGGCGATGCTGGGCGGGCTGGTGACGGCGTACGTGGTGGCGCGGCAGCTGCCCTTCCTGTCCCAGAGCGGGCCGTTCGTCTTCCGCGACGCCGGCATCGTGCTGATCGCCGGAGCCCTGATCTGCGCGGTCGGGGTGCTCGACGACCTCTTCGAGCTCGACGCGCTCACCAAGCTCGGCGGCCAGGTGCTCGCCGCGGGGTTCCTCATCGCCTTCGGGATCCAGTACGTCTACGTGACCGGACGGGACGGGACGCAGTACCCCCTCGACCCCGCGCAAGGGGCACTGCTGACCGGCTTCATCGTGGTGGCGACCGTCAACGCCGTGAACTTCGTCGACGGCCTGGACGGCCTGGCCGCCGGCGTGGTCGGCATCGGGGCGATCGCCTTCTTCGTCTTCTGCTACCAGCTCGCCAACATCAACAAGGTGTCGCTCGCCACCACCGGTGCCCTGCTCAGCGTCTCGCTGGCGGGGGCCTGCGCAGGCTTCCTGCCGCACAACTTCCACCAGGCGCGGCTGTTCATGGGCGACAGCGGCTCCATGCTGATCGGCCTGGTGCTCTCGGCCAGCGCGGTGACGCTGACCGGCCAGTTCAGCCCCGACCAGCTCAGCGCGGGCGGCTCCGGGTCGACCGCCAGCCTGCTGCCGACGCTGCTCCCGCTGCTGCTGCCCATCTCGCTGCTGGTGATCCCGATGCTGGACCTGCTGCTGGCCGTCGTGCGCCGCACCCGGGCCGGCCGGTCGCCGTTCGCGCCGGACAAGCAGCACCTGCACCACCGGCTGCTCGAGATCGGCCACTCCCACCGGCGGGCGGTGCTGATCATGTGGCTCTGGGCTGCCCTGGTCGCCTTCGGCACGGTCCTGATGAGCCTGTACAGCGACGACGCGTGGATGTGGGCCTCGCTCGCCGTGGGCGTGGTCGTCACGGTCGGCCTCACCTTCGTGCTGCCCAAGCTGCACCGCCCGCGCGTGGTGCTCGCCGACGAGGGCTGAGCGCCGTCGGGAGACCCGGTTTCCGCCCTCCGAAACGCTTGTGCTAGTTTTCACAAGCACCCGAGAACCGACGACAGAACGGCCGCCGACCATGACGACCGCGACCATCCGGACGACGAGAACGCCGCTGGCGGACGGTCCGTCGGCCTGTGGTAGTTTCGCCCGGTCGCTGGGTGTCGAGGGCAGGGCCGTTTCTCGTGCTCGCCTACCCGGCGGCTTCCTGCCTGCCGATGCCGGTGCCGACGAATGGGACTTGGGTGGATGGTCGATGAGCGCTCCGACGCTGGCCCCGACGCCGGGCTGCGTGGCCGTGACCTCATCGGCCTCGGAGGCCTCCTCGCGGGTGCCGTCGTCGCCGGCCTCGTCATCGGCTACCTCGTGGACGACGCCCTCGGCACGGAGCCGGTCGGCGTCCTGGTCGGGATCGCTCTCGGCATCCTCGGCGGCTGCGTCGGCTTCGTCGTCAAGGTCCGTGCCGCCCTCCGGGGGTGAGCCCCGGTGACCAGCACCGAGATGAGCAACGCGATGACCGAGCCCGCCCCGCCCGTCCCCGAGAAGGCGTCGCTGTGGCGCGTGGTCCGCGACCAGCGCAAGATCGAGCTGGTCGGCCTCGGGATGGTCGTCGCCAGCTTCTGGATCATCGGCCAGCTCGGCGAGTGGCGCCTGGCCGGCTGCATCGCCGCCGGCGTGCTGCTGGGCCTGGCCAACCACCTCGCCACGGAGTACTGGCTGCTGAAGACGATCTCGTCGGGTGAGCAGCCGACCCGCAACCAGATGATCACCTCCACGCTCGTCCGGCTGACGGTCCTGACGGTGGTGGCCGTCGGTGTCGCCGTGGTCTTCTGGCCCGACGGCATCGGGCTGCTGCTCGGCCTCGCCATCTTCCGGCTCATCGCCCTGGTGATGACCACGATCCCGCTGCTGAAGGAGCTGAAGAACCCATGACCGGCCTCATGCCGCTCGAGTCCGACATCACGATCGGCGAGCACAAGACCGTCACGTGGCACGGCATGACGTTCAACGTCGACACGATCCTCTCGACGATCGTGGCCGGCGTCATCGTCCTCCTGCTCGGCTTCTGGGTGGTCCGCTCGATGGCCAAGGACACCGGAGACCACGTCCCCACGAAGATCCAGATCCTGTGGGAGACGATCGTCGGGCAGGTGAACAAGCAGGTCGAGGACAACCTCGGCAAGGTGCACCCGTTCGTCGCGCCGCTCGCGATCGCCCTGTTCTTCTTCATCCTGATCGCCAACTGGCTCGAGCTGATCCCCACGGAGTTCTCGCACGGCAACCACGTGCTCTCGGCCCCGACGGCGGACACCAACCTGACCTACGCCCTGGCCACGGTCACGATGGTCAGCGTCTGGACCTACGGGATCCGGCAGAAGGGCACCCGCGGCTACTTCAAGCACTTCACCGAGCCGTTCCCGATCCTGCTGCCGCTCAACATCCTCGAGGAGCTGATCAAGCCGATCACCCTCGCCCTGCGACTCTTCGGCAACATCTTCGCGGGCGGCATCATGCTCGCCCTGATCGGACTCATCCCGATCTACGCCTTCTGGGCGCCGAACCTCCTGTGGAAGGCGTTCGACATGGTGATCGGCGCCATCCAGGCCTTCATCTTCGCGCTGCTGACCGTCCTCTACTTCGCGATGGCCGGTGCCGGTCACGAGGAGCACGAGCGGCACGAGGAATTCCTGGAGGAGGAACGGCGCAAGAAGGCCGAGACCGCACACGCGGACGAGGCCGAACCCGTACCAGCGCACTGACCCGCCCGGGTCGGTCGTCGACAGAGGTAAACACCAGCGCCACTCCCCGGCGCGACAACAAGGAGAGAAGATCACAATGGCAGTAACTGACTCCGCCATCACCACCGCGGGCGCGTTCGTCGGCGGCGGCATCGCCCTCGCCGGTGGCGCGATCGGTGCCGGCATCGGTGACGGTCTGGCCGGTTCGTCCTACATCGAGGGTGTCGCCCGCCAGCCCGAGGCACAGGGCCGCCTGCAGACCATCTTCTTCCTGACGGTGGGTCTGGTCGAGGCGATGTTCTTCATCAACCTCGCGTTCATGGCGCTCTTCGTCTTCGTCCTCGGCTGACCTGGGGCTCCTGCCCCTTCCGTCAGAAGCAAGCAAAGGAACCCACGATGGCAAGCGTTGCGATCACTCCCATGGAGAGCAACTTCCTCGTTCCGAACGCCACCTACTTCGTCGAGCTGGCGGCGTTCCTCCTGCTCCTGTTCCTGCTGGGCAAGTACGTCATCCCGCCGATCAACCGCGCGATGACCGCTCGCCAGGACGCGATCCGGGCGGAGTTCGCCGAGCTGGACGAGGCCAAGTCCGGAGCCCAGGCGGCCGAGGAGGAGTTCAAGTCCCAGATCGCCGACGCTCGCCACGAGGCGGCGCGGATCCGCGAGGAGGCCCGTGAGCAGGGCGCCCAGATCATCGCGGAGATGCGGGAGCAGGCGAACGTCGAGGCGGCCCGGATCGTCGAGCACGCCCACGCGCAGATCGAGGCCGACCGCAAGGCCGCGATGGCGCAGCTGCGCGGCGAGGTCGGCACGCTCGCCACGACCTTGGCCGGCCGGATCGTCGGGGAGTCCCTCGACGACGACGCCCGCCAGAGCCGCGTGGTCGACCGGTTCCTCGCCGACCTGGAAAGCGCCAGCTGATGGATCTTCGTGGAGCCTCGGCCGACTCCCTCGCGGAGCTGACCACGGAGCTGCGCGACGCCGTGCGTGCCGGCTCGCACGCCGAGCGGGTGGCCTCGGAGCTGTTCACGGTCTCCTCGCTGCTGCGGGCCGAGCCCGCACTGCGGCGGGTGACCACCGACGCCTCCCTGCCCGTCGAGGCGCGGCAGGGCCTGGCCCGGCAGGTGCTCGAGGGCAAGGCCGACGAGGTCACCCTCGCGCTCGTGGTGAGCGCGGTGGGTCGTCGGTGGACCAGCAGCCGGGACCTCCCGGACGCGCTCGAGCGGCTCGGTGAGATCGCCGTCGTGCGGTCGGTCGGGTCCGACGCCGACCAGCTGGCCGACGAGATCTTCGCGCTCAGCCGGATGGTGACCGCCAACCCCGACCTCCGCGACGCGCTCGCCAACCCGGCCCGCACGGACGAGGACAAGGCGGCACTGCTCGACTCGCTGCTGGGCGGCAAGACGCTGCCGGCGACGGTCGTGCTCGCCAAGCAGGCGCTGGTCGGCACCTACCGCACGATCACCGCGGCGCTGGAGACCTACCGGCGCGTGGCGGCCGAGGCGCAGGACGAGTACGTCGCCACGGTCCGGGTCGTGTCGCCGCTCAGCGACGACGAGCGGGAGCGCCTCGTCCGGGCGCTCAGCGCGCAGTACGGCCGCCAGATCCACGTCAACGAGATCGTCGACACCCACGTGCTCGGCGGGATCCGGGTCGAGATCGGTGACGACGTCATCGACGGGACCGTGTCCAGCCGGCTCGACGACGCCCGGCGCAAGCTGGTCGGCTGACGCCGGCCTCGACCCGCTCCACCACCGAATTCAGACTTCAGAAGAGACAAGAGAGTAGGGACAACGATGACGGAGCTTTCGATCCGTCCGGAGGAGATCCGCGACGCGCTCCAGAAGTACGTCGCGGACTACCAGCCCGAGGCGGCGAGCAAGGAAGAGGTCGGCACTGTTGCCCAGGCAGGCGACGGCATCGCGCGCGTCAGCGGCCTGCCCTCGGCCATGGCCAACGAGCTGCTCGAGTTCGAGGACGGCACCCGCGGCCTGGCGCTGAACCTGGACACCCGCGAGATCGGTGTCGTCATCCTCGGTGACTTCGAGGGCATCGAGGAGGGCCAGACGGTCCGCCGGACCGGCGAGATCCTCTCGGTCCCCGTCGGCGACAACTTCCTCGGCCGCGTCATCGACCCGCTCGGCACCCCGATCGACGGCCTCGGCGAGATCGAGGCGGACACCCGCCGCGCCCTCGAGCTCCAGGCCCCGACGGTGATGCAGCGCAAGTCGGTGCACGAGCCGCTCGCGACCGGCATCAAGGCGATCGACTCGATGACCCCGATCGGTCGTGGTCAGCGCCAGCTGATCATCGGCGACCGCGCGACCGGCAAGACCACGATCGCGATCGACACGATCATCAACCAGAAGCAGAACTGGGACTCGGGCGACCCGACCAAGCAGGTCCGCTGCATCTACGTCGCCATCGGCCAGAAGGGCTCGACCATCGCTTCGGTGCGCGGCGCCCTCGAGGAGGCCGGCGCGCTGGAGTACACCACGATCGTCGCCTCCCCGGCGTCGGACAGCGCGGGCTTCAAGTACCTCGCGCCCTACACCGGCTCCGCCATCGGCCAGCACTGGATGTACGACGGCAAGCACGTCCTCATCGTGTTCGACGACCTGACCAAGCAGGCCGAGGCCTACCGCGCCGTGTCGCTGCTGCTGCGTCGCCCGCCGGGCCGTGAGGCCTACCCCGGTGACGTCTTCTACCTGCACAGCCGGCTCCTCGAGCGCTGCGCGAAGCTCTCCGACGACATGGGCGCGGGCTCGATGACCGGCCTGCCGATCATCGAGACCAAGGCCAACGACGTCTCGGCCTACATCCCGACGAACGTCATCTCGATCACCGACGGCCAGATCTTCCTGCAGTCCGACCTCTTCGCGGCCAACCAGCGCCCGGCGATCGACGTCGGTGTGTCGGTCTCCCGCGTGGGTGGCTCGGCGATGACCAAGGCGATGAAGGCGGTCACCGGCTCGCTCAAGGTCGACCTCGCGCAGTTCCGCGCGATGGAGGCGTTCGCGATGTTCGCCTCGGACCTCGACGCGGCGTCGCGGCAGCAGCTCGACCGTGGTCAGCGGCTGATGGCGCTCCTCAAGCAGCCGGCCTACTCGCCGTACCCGCTGGAGGAGATGACGGTCTCGCTGTGGATCGGCACCACCGGTCGCCTCGACCGGGTGCCGACCGAGGACGTGCTGCGCTTCGAGCGCGAGTTCCTCGACTTCCTGCGCCGCTCGCACGACGGCGTCCTCTCGACCATCCGCGAGACGCAGAAGTTCGAGGACGACACCGCGAGCTCGCTCGAGGACGCCTACAACTCCTTCCTCGACCAGTTCGAGACCTCCGAGGGCGGCTCGATCAAGGTCGGCCACGAGCCGCAGGCCGAGGCGCTGGAGGACGAGGACGTCGAGCAGGAGCAGATCGTCAAGCAGAAGCGGGGCTGACGATGGCTCTCTCGGTGCGCGAGTACCGTGCGCGGATCAAGTCGACGGAGTCTATGAAGAAGATCACCCGCGCCATGGAGCTCATCGCCGCGTCCCGGATCATCAAGGCCCAGCAGCGTGCCCAGTCGGCTGCGCCCTACGCCCGTGAGCTGACCCGTGCCGTGTCGGCGGTGGCGACGTACTCCAACGTCGACCACCCGCTGACGCGCGAGCCGGAGGACCCCAAGCGGGCCGCCGTGCTCATCGTGACCAGCGACCGCGGCCTGGCCGGTGCGTACTCCTCGAGCGTGCTCAAGGAGGCCGAGCGGCTCGCCGAGCGGCTCCGCGGTGAGGGCAAGGAGATCCACACCTACATCTGCGGCCGCAAGGGCGAGGCGTACTACAAGTTCCGTGGTCGCCCGGTCGCGCAGACGTGGACCGGCTTCTCCGACCAGCCGTCGTACGAGGCGGCGCACGAGATCGGCCGCACGCTGATCGACGCGTTCCTCGAGGAGGAGGGGGAGAGCGCCGTGGACGAGGTCCACGTGGTGTTCACCCGCTTCCGCTCGATGCTCGTGCAGGAGCCGACCGACGTGCGGCTGCTGCCGCTGGAGGTCGTCGAGGGCGAGGAGAAGCCCGACGCGGGTGAGGTGCTGCCGCTCTACGAGTTCGAGCCGTCGCCGGAGGAGGTGCTCGACGGGCTGCTGCCGCAGTACGTCCAGAGCCGGATCTTCTTCGCGCTGCTGCAGGCCGCGGCCTCCGAGCTCGCGGCCCGTCAGAAGGCGATGAAGTCCGCCACGGACAACGCCGACGAGCTCATCAAGAAGTACACACGAATCGCCAACCAGGCCCGCCAGGCCGGCATTACCCAGGAAATCAGCGAGATCGTCGGTGGCGTGAACGCGCTGGCCGACGCCCAAGCCGGGAGTGAGTGAAGAATGACTGCAACGATCGAAGAGACCCAGTCGACCGGGTCGGCCGGCGTCGGCCGCATCGCTCGAGTGATCGGCCCGGTCGTCGACGTCGAGTTCCCGGTGGACTCGATGCCCGAGATCTACAACAAGCTGGAGTGCGAGCTCGAGCTCGCCGGCGAGAAGCGCATCCTCTCGATGGAGGTCGCGCAGCACATCGGTGACGGTGTGGTCCGGGCGATCTCGCTCCAGCCGACCGACGGCCTGGTGCGCGGCGCCCAGGTGACCGACACCGGTGGCCCGATCACGGTCCCGGTGGGCGACGCCACGCTCGGCAAGGTGTTCAACACCCTCGGTGAGGTCCTCAACCTCGAGGAGGGCGAGAAGTTCGAGCCCGCCGAGCGCTGGGGCATCCACCGCAAGGCGCCGGCCTTCGACCAGCTGGAGTCGAAGACCCAGATGTTCGAGACCGGCATCAAGGTCATCGACCTGCTCACTCCGTACGTCCAGGGCGGCAAGATCGGCCTGTTCGGCGGCGCGGGCGTGGGCAAGACCGTGCTGATCCAGGAGATGATCGCCCGGGTCGCGAAGGACCACGGTGGTGTGTCGGTGTTCGCCGGTGTCGGCGAGCGCACCCGTGAGGGCAACGACCTGATCGTCGAGATGGAGGAGGCCGGCGTCATCGGCCAGACCGCCCTGGTCTTCGGCCAGATGGACGAGCCGCCGGGCACCCGCCTGCGGGTCGCGCTGTCCGCGCTGACGATGGCGGAGTACTTCCGCGACGTGCAGAACCAGGATGTGCTGCTCTTCATCGACAACATCTTCCGGTTCACCCAGGCCGGGTCCGAGGTCTCGACCCTGCTGGGCCGGATGCCGTCCGCCGTGGGCTACCAGCCCAACCTCGCCGACGAGATGGGCACGCTCCAGGAGCGGATCACCTCGACGCGTGGCCACTCGATCACCTCGCTGCAGGCGATCTACGTGCCGGCCGACGACTACACCGACCCGGCTCCGGCGACCACGTTCGCCCACCTGGACGCGACCACCGAGCTCTCGCGCGAGATCGCGTCGCTGGGTATCTACCCGGCCGTGGACCCGCTGACCTCGACCTCGCGGATCCTGGACCCGCAGTACATCGGGCAGGCCCACTACGACTGCGCGATCCGCATCAAGCAGATCCTGCAGCGCAACAAGGAGCTGCAGGACATCATCGCGATCCTCGGTGTCGACGAGCTCTCCGAGGAGGACAAGATCATCGTCTCCCGGGCTCGCCGCATCCAGCGGTTCCTGTCGCAGAACACCTACGTGGCCAAGCAGTTCACCGGCATCGAGGGCTCCACGGTCCCGGTGTCGGAGACCGTCGAGGCGTTCAACAAGATCGCCGACGGCGAGTACGACCACGTGGCCGAGCAGGCCTTCTTCATGTGCGGCGGTCTGGACGACGTCGAGCGGAAGTGGGCCGAGATCCAGAAGAACCTCTGATGGCCGACGGCGACCAGCTCCAGGTGGAGCTCGTGGCGGCCGACCGGACCGTGTGGTCCGGTCCGGCCTCCATGGTCGTGGCCAAGACCGCGGAGGGTGACATCGGCATCCTGCGCGGCCACATGCCGGTGCTGTCCCTGCTGGTCGACGGCGTCGTGGAGATCACGCCGCTCGACGGCGAGAAGGTGTTCGGGGCGGTCGACGGCGGGTTCCTCTCGGTCGCGAACGACCGGGTGTCGATCCTGTCGCAGTTCGCCCTGCTCGCCGACGAGATCGACGTCGACGCAGCGCGCTCCGAGCTGGAGGCGGCGCAGTCGGACTCCGACGCCGCCGACGCCGAGGAGCGCGTCCGCCGTGCCGAGGTGCGCCTGCGCGCAGCCGAGCGCGCGTCCTGATCCGGGCCTGACCCAGACATCGCACCCCCAGGGTCGCCCGCTAGGGTGAAGTCCTCTGGGGGTGCGAGTCGGGTGGAGGGCGTCGGATGCCGGTGTGGCAGTGGCTGCTCGACGCAGCCGGCGTGCTGCTCCTGGTCATCGTCCTCGTCGGCGTCGGCCTGATCCTGCGCCGCCGCCTCCTCTCGCGCCACGGCGGCACCTTCGAGCTCAGCTACCGCGTCCGGTCCACCAGGGCCGGGCGCGGTTGGCTTCTCGGCCTCGGCCGCTACTCCGGGGAGACCCTGGAGTGGTTCCGCTACTTCTCCCTCTGGCCCCGGCCGAAGCGCACCCTGCTCCGCTCCCAGCTCACCTTCGTCGGCTGGCGGGACCCCGAGGGGCCCGAGCAGCTCTCGCTCTACCCCGACCACCTGGTGATCTCGTGCACGACGCCCTCCGGGGACGTCGAGCTGGCCATGTCCTCGGCCTCGCTCACCGGCTTCCAGTCGTGGCTCGAGGCCGGACCGCCCGGGACCGACTGGACCCGGGCCGCCCGGCCTCGAGACTGACGCAGGACCGCTCAGGCCTGCGACCGGCCGTCCTCGTGGAGCCGCGGGATGCGGTGGTTCGCCACGAACACGCCGTGCGGGTCCACGGCGCTCCGGATGCCGGTCACCTGCCGCCACCGGTCCGCCCCGAAGAGCGAGCGGGCGTCGACGGTGTTCTCGGCGAAGTTGGAGTACTGCCGGCCGTTGGCGAACGGCGCGAGCGCGCTCGTGAGCCGGACGGCGTCGGCGTGGGCCTGGGCGCCCATCTCGGGGGTCATCGCCATCCCGCCGCCGAAGCTGACGAACTGCGCGTCGAGCCGGTCGAGCACGCCGCCGCCCTCGTGCGGACGGCCGAGCGCGCCGCCGAGCTGGCGCAGCTCGGCCATGAGCAGCGAGCTCTGCGCGTCCGGGCCGGCCTCGGCGACGAACGCGTCGACGGCGGCGCCCGGGAACGAGGCCAGCATGGCGGAGTCCGAGGCGAACGGAGCGCCGCCCTCGGGGTCCATGTGCAGGCGGACCAGCGACTTGGCCGGCACCCGACCGAAGGTGTCCATCCACGGGCGCAGCGCACGGAGACCACGGAGCAGGTCCTCGCCGCGCTCGTCGGAGCCCAGCACGGCGCCGTTGACGACGACGAGCTCCTTGCCGCGGATGAAGTCGGGCAGGTCGGGCAGGTCGGGGAGGCGCATGGCGCGGAACGACGTGGTGACCTCGTCCGGAGCGCTCGGCGCCCAGGCGGACCACTCACGCAGCACCGGCTCGATGTCGCGGAGGTCCCAGATCATCATGCCGGCGTACGCCGTGGGAATGTCGTACATGGCGAACTCCAGCGCGGTGACGACGCCGAAGTTGCCGCCGCCGCCGCGGATCGCCCAGAACAGCTCGGCGTTCGTGGTGGCGTCGGCGCGGACCAGGCTGCCGTCGGCGACGACGACCTCGACCGCGGTGAGGCTGTTCGTGGCGAGGCCGTGCTTGCGGGCGTACCACCCGATGCCGCCGCCGAGGGAGTAGCCGGCGATGCCGACGTCGGGGGAGGAGCCGTGCAGCACGGCCTTGCCGTGGGCGGCGGCCGCGTCGACGGCGGGCTCCCAGACGGTGCCGCCCTCGACCCGGACGATGCCGCGGGTCGGGTCGGCGACGGCGGACGACATCTCGTTGAGGCGGACGACGACGACGTCGTCGAGGCCCTGGGCGGCGAGCGGCCCGGCGTTGTGGCCGGTGCTCTGCGGGGCGACGCGGAGGCCCGACTCGGCGGCGAGGCGGACCACGGTGGAGACCTCGGCGACGGTGCGGGGGAAGGCCACGGCGGCCGGCCGCTGGTCGACGGCGAAGTTCCACGGGACGCGGGCGGCGTCGTAGCCGGGGTCGCCGGGGAGGTGGACCCGGCCTCCGAGCAGGCCGTGGAGGGCGTGGGCGGCGGGGATGCTCGGGGTGTCGAGCTCGATGGTCATGGTGCTGACTCCTGTGTCGGTGATCGGTGGGAACACCGTGCCGCGGGGCACTTGGAGACCACTTCGAAGCGACTTGGAGCGACTTGGGGCCGGTTCTCGCCCGCGCGGGGCCGCGGGTGCCTAGCCTGTGCCCGTGCAGGTCTCGGTCCTCGGCCCGGTCGAGGTGGTGCTGGACGGAGCGCCCGTCGACCTCGGTACGCCGAAGCAGCGGGCGCTGGTCGCCGCGCTCGCGCTCTCGCGGGGCTGGCCGGTCTCCGTCGACGCGATCGTCGACCTGCTCTGGGGCGACGCGTCGCCCCCCGGGGTCACCGCGACCCTCCAGGCCTACGTCTCGCAGCTGCGCCGGGTCATCGAGCCTGACCGGCAGCGCCGGGCGCCGGCCACGGTCCTGGTGACGGTGGCGCCCGGCTACGCGCTGCGGGTGCCGGACGAGAGCGTCGACGTGCACCGGTTCGAGCAGGTGGTCGCCGCCACGCACCGGCGGCTGCAGCCGGTCGGCTGGGGACGCTCGCCGCTGGACGCCGGCGTGCTGGCCGCCGAGGTCGCGGCCCTGGACGAGGCGCTCGCGCTGTGGCGGGGCACGCCGTACGCCGAGCTCGGCGACGCGGACCCGGCCGTGGCCGAGCGGGCGCGCCTCGAGGAGCTGCGCCTCGTGGCGCTGGAGGACCGGGCCGTGGCCGGGCTGGCGCTCGGTCACCACGCGACGGTCGCCGCCGAGCTGGAGGCCCTCACCGCGGCGTACCCGCTGCGCGAGCGGCTGTGGGCCCTGCGGGCGCTCGCGCTGACCCGGTCGGGACGCCAGGCGGACGCGCTGGAGGTGCTGCGCCGGGTGCGCGAGGTGCTCGACGAGGAGCTGGGGCTGGAGCCCTCCGCCGAGCTGCGGGACCTGCAGACCGCCGTGCTGCGGCAGGACCCCGACCTGGAGTGGGTGGCGCCCGAGGCCGGGCCGGCTCCGGCGCCGGAGCCCGGGCCGGCGCCCCCGGACCCCGCGCCAGCGCCGCCCGCTACGCCGGCACCGCCGGCGCCCG
>NZ_JBGAHF010000007.1:41632-221751 GCF_044226305.1 Nocardioides sp.
GGCGCCCGACCAGGTCGCCCCGTGGCCGATGGTCGGGCGCGACGCCGACCTGGAGTCGCTGGTCGACGTCGTCGAGGCGGCCGAGCGCGGCGTGCCGTCGTACGCCGTCATCACCGGTGACCCCGGCATCGGCAAGTCCCGGCTCGCGGCCGAGCTCGTGCTCCGCGCCCGGCAGCGGGGCCTCCGGGTGCTGGTCGGGCGCTGCTCGCAGGACGACGGGGCACCGCCCCTGTGGCCCTGGAAGACCGTGCTCGACGGGCTCGGCGCGACGCTGCTCGACGACGAGGCCGGCGACGAGGGGGAGGGCGGGCAGTTCCGTGCCTGGGAGCGGATCGCGGACGCCGTCCGCGACGCGGCTCGCGACCAGCCGACGATGGTGTTGCTCGACGACCTGCACTGGGCCGACACCTCCACCCTGCGGGTGCTGCGGCTGCTCGCCGAGACCACCGACCGAGCCCGGCTCCTCGTCGTCGTGACCTGGCGCTCGCACCCCGAGCCGACCGGGGCGCTCGCCGACGTGGCGGAGGCGCTGGCCCGGATGCACGCGCTGCGGCTGCAGCTCTCCGGGCTCCCCCCGGCGGAGGTGGCCGAGGTCTTCGAGGGCGTCGCCCGCCGCGAGATCGACCCTACCGAGGCCGCGGCCCTGCAGGAGCGCACCGACGGCAACCCGTTCTTCCTCGTCGAGCTCGCCCGCCTGGCCGGCGAGCGGGGCCGGTCCCGGGACGTGGCCGGGGACGAGCTGCCGACCGCGGTCACCGAGGTGATCAGCCGCCGGCTCCTCCGGCTGCCGGAGCAGACCGTGGCCGCGCTGCGGTCCGCCGCGGTGATCGGCCGGCAGTTCGACACCCCGACGCTCGCGATCGTCACGGGCATCGACGAGGACGACCTGCTCGACGTGGTGGAGCCGGCCCAGGCCGCCGGGCTGGTCCGCGAGGACGGCATCGACCGGTACCTGTTCGCGCACGCGCTGGTGCGCGACACGCTGCGCGCCGCGATGAGTGCCAGCCGCCGTGCCCGGGCGCACGCCCGGGTCGCGGAGGCGCTGACCGACGTCCCCGGCCGGGAGACCGAGGTCGCCCGGCACTGGCACCAGGCCGGTCCGTCGTACGCCGACCGGGCCTGGCGTTCCGCCGTCGACGCGGCGGCGCTGGCACGGCGGCTCTACGCCTACGACCAGGCCGCGGAGCTGCTCGAGTCGGCGCTGGTCAGCCTCGACGGGGACGCCCAGGCCACGCTCCGGGACCGCTACGACGTGCTGATGGCGCTGATCGAGGCCTACCGCTGGGCGGCCCGGCTGCCGGACCTGGTCGCGACCGTCGAGCAGGCGATCGTGGTGGGCAAGCAGCTGCGGGACGCGGAGGCCGTCGCCCGCGCGGCCATCTCGACGACCGAGGGCGTCCTGTGGCGCTCGGGGCAGCCCGGCTCGGTCAACGAGGACGTCGTCGCGGCCCTGCGGGGCAGCCTCGACCGGCTGCCGGCCGAGGACAGCGACCTGCGCTGCCGCACGATGCTGGCGCTGGCCAACGAGCTCTATGACACCGTGTCCTGGGAGGAGCGCCGCGCCCTGTGCGACGAGGGGCTGGCGATGGCCCGCCGGCTCGGCGACCCGCTGCTGCTGCTCCAGGCCTGCCAGGTGGGCTTCGTGGCGCTCTGGACCGCCGAGACCGCCGCGGAGCGGCTCGACCTCGTGCGGGAGGCGCTGGAGCTGTCCCGCTCGACCCGGAGCGACCGCAGCTACGTCGTGTCGGCCACCCTGCACGCCGCCGTCCTCAGCGAGCTGGGCCGGACGGCGGAGATGTGGCCGGCGATCGCCGACGCCCGCGCGGCCGCCCAGGACCTGCGGATCACCTTCGGCGAGCTGGTGCTCGGTGGCCTGGAGATCCCGTGGCACGCGATGGCCGGCCGCTTCGACGAGTGCGACCGGATCCTCGCCGAGCTGCACGACCTCGGGCGGCGGATCTCGCACAACAACGTGGACGAGAGCGTCGCGGCCTCGCTCCTGGCGATGCGGCTCTGGCAGGGCCGGTCGGGCGAGATGGTCCCGGTCCTCGAGGCGTTCGACGAGACGGCGTACCCGTTCGCCGCCAGCATCGCGGTCTACCTGTGGCGGGCCGGCGAGCACGACCGGGCGCGCGCGGTCTACGCCGAGCGGGGGGCACCGTTGGAGCACGCCAACGACATCTCGCTGCTGGCCTGGGCCCACGCGGCCGAGCTCTCCCTCTACCTCGGTGAGCCGGCGCTGGCCTCGGGCGCCTACGAGCGGCTCGCCCCGTTGGCCGGCCTCAACACCTGCGCCGGCTCCTCGCTCGCGCTCGGGCCGGTCGACTCCTACCTCGCCCTCGCGGCCGCGGCAGCCGGGGAGCGCGACCTCGCTGCCCGGCACGCCGACGACGCGCTCGCGCTCGCCGACGCCTGGGACGTCCCGCTGGTGGCCGCCTGGCTCCGCGGGCTCCGCACCGAGCACGCGTTCTGACCGGATCCTGGACCGGTCAAGTACGGGTTTGGCCGACGGACCCGACATCGGGGAGGGTGGTCCGGTGCCGTCCCTGCTGCAGACCCGGAACGCGGTCGCGGCGAGCTTCGCCCTCAACGGGTTCTGCTTCGCCACCCTGGTCTCGCGCCTCCCCGACGTCCGCAGCGGGCTTGACCTCGACAACGGCGCCCTGGGCCTGCTCCTGCTCGCGATGGCGATCGGCTCGGTCGGCGCGCTGCCGCTGAGCGGGCGCCTCATCGACCGGTACGACGCCGGCACCGTGACCCGGATGGGCGCGGTCCTCGTCGCGTGCGGCCTGACCGTCGCGATCGCCGGGGTCGCCGCCGACGTCGTGGCGCTCGCGGCGGCGGGACTTTTCGTCAACGGCGTCGGCACGGCCGTCTGGGACGTGTCGATGAACGTCGAGGCCGCCGAGGTCGAGCGGCGCCTGGGGCGCACGATCATGCCGCGGTTCCACGCCGGCTGGAGCCTCGGCTCCTTCGCCGGCGCCCTGGTCGGGGTGCCGATGGCGGCCCTCCACGTGCCGCTGATGCTGCACGTGCCCGTCTTCGCGCTGCTCGCCGCGCTGGCGACGTGGCGGGCGGCGGCGGCGTACCTGCCGCCCACGGTGACCCACGAGGACCGGCCCCCGGAGCGGTTCTCGCCGTGGCGGGAACCGCGCACGCTCGCCATCGGCGTGATGGTGCTCGCGTTCGCGCTCTCGGAGGGCTCGGCCAACGACTGGCTGGCCCTCTCGCTCATCGACGGCTACGACGTCCGGCACTGGATCGGGGTCGCCGGCTACACCCTCTTCGTCTGCTCGATGATGGGCGGCCGTCTCTACGGCCCGGTCCTCCTCGACCGCTACGGGCGGGCGCCGGTGCTGTGGGCCAGCGCCGCCGCCACCTTCGTCGGCATCGTCCTGGTCGTGTTCGGCGCCTGGGCCGGGCTGGTCGCGGTCGGGATCGTGGTGTGGGGCCTCGGTGCCTCGCTCGGCTTCCCGGTCGGGATGAGCGCCGCCGCCGACGACCCGCTGCGCGCCGCCCGCCGGGTCAGCGCGGTCTCGACGATCGGGTACGCCGCCTTCCTCGCCGGACCGCCGCTGCTCGGCCTGCTGGCCGACCACGTCGGCACCCTGCGCATGCTGCTCGTGGTGGCCGGGCTGATGATCCCGGCCGCCGTCACCGCGTTCGCCGCGCGGGAGCGGCGGGAGCGGGTCGCGACGTGACGGTCGACGCGGGGACGGCCCACCCGGAGACGGCCCACCCGACGTGGTCCGTCCTGGTCGCCGCCTGACTCGCGCGTCACCAGCCGTCGGGGAAGCGTGCCGAGCCGGCGATGACCGTGAGGACGACGACCAGGGCGACGGCGGCCACGAGCAGCAGCTCCCGGCCGAGGTGTCGCCATCGTCGGGGCAGCAGCAGGACGAGCCCGACCGCGGCGACCGCGGCCGGCAGCGTGAAGACCTGCGCGACCGGCTCGGCCACGCTCGCCGCGACCCCCAGCACGAGCCCGGAGGCGAGCCCGCGCCGGACGGCGACCGGGCGGTCACCGCGGGCCAGGCCCACGACCGTCACCGCGCCGCCGGAGGCCAGCTGGTCGGGGGCCAGGGCCCCGCAGCAGCAGGGTCGAGGTGGCCGGGTCCGCCACGACCACGACGTCCCGGAACCGGTCGTGCAGGGCGTGCCGCCGCACCAGGTCGTCCAGCCGGTGCCCGCGGTCGGCGTCGGGGAACGCCACCGGTGCCAGCGTCGGCTCCACCTGCGGCTCGACGCCGAGGACGCGCGTGACCCGCACGGCGTCGGCCGTCGGGGCGCTGATGACCACCGGACGGCGGCCGAGGTCGTCACGGACCCGCGCCAGCTCGGCCTCGCCCGCGGTCGTGGTGACCACGAGGATGCGCTGGTGGTCGGGCACGCTGGCGACGATAGCCGGGCCGCGGCCGGCCGGTGCTCGGGGTCGCGCTACCGCTCGCCGCCGGGGACCCAGAGCACGTCGCCCTGCTCCCGGTTCGCGTGCCGGGCGAGGATGAACAGCAGGTCCGAGAGCCGGTTGAGGTAGGTGAGCGCGAGCGGGTTCATCGTCGGCCCGTGGACCTCGTACGCCGCCCAGGCCGACCGCTCCGCGCGGCGCACGACGGTGCGGGCGACGTGCAGGTGGGCGGCGCCGACGGTGCCGCCGTTGAGGATGAAGGAGCGCAGCGCCGGCAGGTCGGCGTTGTAGTGGTCGCACCAGCCCTCGAGCCGGTCGACGTAGGCCTGCTCGATGCGCAGCGGCGGGAACTCGGGGTCGTCGACCACCGGGGTGCAGAAGTCGGCGCCGACGTCGAACAGGTCGTTCTGCACCGTCGTCAGGACCCGGACGACGTCGTCCTCGAGCCCGCCGGTGGCGACCGCGAGCCCGATGGTCGCGTTCGCCTCGTCGACGTCGGCGTACGCCGCCAGCCGGGGGTCGGTCTTGCGGGTGGTGCTCATGTCGCCGAGCCGGGTCTCGCCGCCGTCGCCGGTGCGGGTGTAGATCCGGGTGAGGTTGACCATGGGCCCGAGCCTAGGGCGTGGTCCACCCGGACGCGACACGACGGGAATTCGGGCCCGAGAGGCAACCGATCGGGGGTGACCGGCGTCATAGTGGGTGACAGCAGCCATCCACGATGGGAGCTACCGGGGCATCTCAGGGCCCCGGGGACGGGGAGCACCATGGAGATCACGACCGACGGACCGACCCTCCTCCTCAGCGGTGCCTTCGACGTGCGCAGCACGTGGGAGGTCCGCAACGCGATCTACGACCTGCTCGAGGGCCACGACCAGGACGTCGTCGTCGACCTGACCGACGTGACCGCCATCGACATGACGGCGCTGAAGGTGCTCGCCGTCGCGACCCGGATCGCCAGCCGCGGGGGCCACCACCTCACGCTGCGCGGCTGCGGCCCCGCCGTCCGCCGGATGCTCCACCTGTCCCACCTGATCCGTGTCGTCGAGGTGGAGCGCGTCGCCGCCAGCGCCTGACGGTGTCGGATACCCCACAGGCGGTTACCAAGCGGTAGCCGCCGCCTTACCCTCGGGTCCATGACGGAGAAGGACAGGCCGACGAAGGATCGGCCGTGGGTGATGCGGACGTACGCCGGTCACTCCACGGCCGCCGCGTCCAACGCGCTCTACCGGACGAACCTCGCGAAGGGGCAGACCGGTCTCTCGGTCGCGTTCGACCTGCCCACCCAGACCGGCTACGACCCCGACTCGCCGCTGGCCCGGGGCGAGGTCGGCAAGGTGGGCGTGCCGGTGCCGCACCTCGGCGAGATGCGGCGCCTCTTCGAGGACATCCCGCTCACCGAGATGAACACCTCCATGACGATCAACGCGGTCGCCATGTGGATGCTGGCGATGTACCAGGTCGTCGCCGAGGAGCAGAACCCCGACCTGACCCCGGAGGCGGTCGCGGGCCAGCTCGCGGGCACGACCCAGAACGACATCATCAAGGAGTACCTCTCCCGCGGGACCTACGCGTTCCCGCCCGAGGCCTCGATGCGGCTGATCGCCGACATGATCGCCTACACGGTCCACCAGATCCCCCAGTGGAACCCGATCAACATCTGCAGCTACCACCTGCAGGAGGCCGGCGCGACGCCGGTGCAGGAGCTGTCCTACGCGCTGTGCACCGCGATCGCCGTGCTCGACACGGTCCGCGACTCCGGCCAGGTCGACGCCGCGGACTTCGAGAAGGTCGTCGGCCGGATCTCGTTCTTCGTCAACGCCGGCGTCCGGTTCATCGAGGAGACCTGCAAGATGCGGGCCTTCGTCCAGCTCTGGGACGAGATCACCCGCGAGCGGTACGGCGTCGAGGACCCCAAGATGCGCCGGTTCCGCTACGGCGTCCAGGTCAACTCGCTCGGCCTGACCGAGGCGCAGCCCGAGAACAACGTGCAGCGGATCGTGCTCGAGATGCTCGGCGTCACGCTGTCGAAGAACGCCCGCGCCCGCGCGCTCCAGCTGCCGGCGTGGAACGAGGCGCTCGGCCTGCCCCGGCCCTGGGACCAGCAGTGGTCCCTGCGCCTCCAGCAGGTGCTCGCCTTCGAGTCCGACCTGCTCGAGTACGACGACATCTTCGACGGCTCGCACGTCATCGCGGCGAAGGTCGCGGAGCTGGTCGAGGGCGCACGCGCCGAGATCGACCGCGTGCAGGCGATGGGGGGCGCGATCGCCGCCGTCGAGTACATGAAGTCCGAGCTCGTCTCCTCCCACGCCGCGCGCCGTGCGCGCATCGAGTCCGGCGAGGAGGTGATCGTGGGCGTGAACCGGTTCGAGACCACCGAGCCCTCGCCCCTGACCGCGGACCTCGACGCCGCGATCATGGTCGCCGACCCCGCGGCCGAGAAGACGGCCCGGGACAGCGTGGAGGCCTGGAAGGCCCAGCGCGACGAGGTCGAGGTCGCCGAGGCGCTCGCCCGGCTGGCGGCCGCCGCCAAGACCGACGAGAACCTGATGGAGGCCACCCTCGCGGCGGTCCGGGCCGGAGCGACGACGGGGGAGTGGGCCGGCACCCTGCGCGAGGTCTTCGGCGAGTACCGCGGCCCGACCGGCGTCAGCGGTGCCGTCGTGGCCGAGGCCGGGGCCGAGCTCACGGCCGTGCGCGAGCGCGTCCGGGCCACCGGCGAGGAGCTCGGCGGGCGGCTGCGGCTGCTCGTCGGCAAGCCGGGCCTCGACGGGCACAGCAACGGCGCCGAGCAGGTCGCCGTCCGGGCCCGTGACGCCGGGTTCGAGGTGATCTACCAGGGCATCCGGCTGACGCCGGAGCAGATCGTCGCTGCCGCGGTCGCCGAGGACGTGCACTGCATCGGTCTCTCGATCCTGTCCGGGTCGCACATGGAGCTGGTCCCCGACGTCCTCGACGGCCTGCGCGAGGCCGGGCTCGGCGACGTGCCGGTCATCGTCGGCGGGATCATCCCCGACTCCGACGGCCGGCGGCTGCGCGAGCTCGGGGTCGCCGCGGTCTACACGCCCAAGGACTTCGGGCTCACCGAGATCATGGACGGCATCGTCGACGTGATCCGGAAGGCGAACGACCTCGACTGAGGTGAGGCTGTCCTTACCTTCCTCTGGTACCGTGCTGCTCGTGGGCAAGAAGAAGGGCAAGGTCGCGAAGCTTCCCAAGACGAAGTGCTGCGTCTCGAAGTCGCGCTGCGGGCGCTGCCCGATCCGGATGCTGAAGGACGGCAGCCTGCCCACCGGGTATACGGTCAAGAAGCGCGAGCTGGTCCGTCTCGACGGCAAGAAGGTGACCAAGAAGAAGCTCGCCAAGGCCGCCTGACCCGTCGACCCGAGGAGAGCCCCCGTGGCCGCACCCCGCTTCGCCCAGCAGCTGAACGCCCAGATCGGCAACGAGCTCGCCGCGCACAACCAGTACCTCGCCTGCGCGATCCACTACGACGTGCAGACCATGCCGCGGCTGGCGGCCTTCTTCTACGCCCAGGCGCTCGAGGAGCGCGGGCACGCGATGATGATGGTCCAGTACCTCCTCGACACCGACCACCCGGTCGAGATCCCCGCGGTCGAGGCGCCCGTGAGCACCTTCGCCGACGTGGTGGCGCCGATCGCGCTCGCGCTCGCGCAGGAGCGCCGCGTCACCGAGCAGGTCAACGGGCTGCTGCGCACGGCGCGCGAGGAGGGCGACTACGCCTCCGAGCAGTTCATGCAGTGGTTCATCAAGGAGCAGGTCGAGGAGGTCGCCACGATGAGCGACCTGCTCAACGTGGCCGAGCGCAACCGCGACGACATCGAGGACATCGAGGAGTACGTCGCCCGCGAGCAGGGTGCCGGCGGCGAGGACCCGACCGCTCCGCGCCAGGCCGGGGTCTGAGGTCTCAGCCGGCGGGCCGCGAGGTCGCCGTCGAGTTCGGGCAGAAGGCCTCGCGCGGCGAGCCGGTGTGCAGCTGCTCCGGGAGGGTGACGCTGACGTCGTCGGTCAGCACGCCGCCGCGCTCGACCTTCACCGCCACCTCGGTCACGAACGCCCCGGCGCGCGCGGACAGCGTCTCGCAGCCGCTCATGTGCAGGGCCAGGGTCACGTCGGCGGACCCGCCGGGGGCGAGGTGGACCGGCGTGAGGCCGGTCGGGTGGAACAGCCGCGACGGCGGCTGGTCGTCGGCCAGGCCGCGCACCGTGAGGGGCAGTCGCCCCTCGTTGCTCAGGCGGAACGTGTAGCGCAGCGTGCCGCCGTCGGAGTACCGGACCTGACGGACGGTGCGGTCCGCGATCGTGAACACGGCCGACGCGTCGGTCCCGGCCACCGAGGTC
Organism: Nocardioides sp.; assembly: GCF_044226305.1. Taxonomy (GTDB): domain Bacteria; phylum Actinomycetota; class Actinomycetes; order Propionibacteriales; family Nocardioidaceae; genus Nocardioides. The sequence continues at coordinate 50,396 of NZ_JBGAHF010000007.1, forward strand.
GGGCCGGCGGCGCTCAGCGCCGGGGAGCTGCGGGCGACGGCGACCCCGCCGCCGGCGAGCACCACCAGCAGCAGGACCGCGAGCAGGCCGAGCCTACGCAGCACGGCTCCACCGCCGGCGTACGACGCCGATGCCCAGGGCCACGGCGGCACCGGAGAGCGCGAGCGGTGCGACGAGGACGGTCGCGGAGTCGGGTCGGGTCGACGCGGCGGTGCCCGGCTCGGCCGGGTCGTCGAACCAGGTGCAGCCGGCCGGGTGGCTCCAGGTCGGGTCGTTGCGGTCGTACTGGCTGCAGCTGAGGAAGCCGGCGTCCTTGACCGCCGCGCCCGGCAGGAAGACCGACCCGCCGTCGGCGCACGCCGGCGGGTCCACGGTGAAGTTGTCGGTCCGGCCGCGCGAGCCGTAGTGGTTGTCCTCCCAGCAGTTGCCGACCCCCTGGTCGTCCCACCAGTGGTCCAGGCCATTCGGCAGCTCGTGGCCCGCCGGGTCGGTGCCCAGGTGGTTCTCGAAGGTGTGGTTGTGGTTCGAGGTGTCGTAGAGGTGCGACGGGTCGTAGTCGTCGCGCAGGACTGCGGGGACCCAGAACTGCATGGTGCCGTAGCGCCAGTTGTCGTAGATCCAGTTGTGGTCGGTGGAGTCGAAGTTGCCGCCTGCGATCAGGACGCCGGTCCCGACCGGCGTCGGCACCACCGGGCAGACCGTGCCGTGGAGGTAGCCGCGCTCCGCCATCGGCTCGGCGCAAACCCCGGTGTCGACGAACCGGGTGTACCAGTTGGAGTTGTTGGAGTGGATGTCGTTGTGGTCCCAGCGCGCGTGGTCCTGCGGCAGTCCCGGGTGCCCGGGGAAGAGGGAGTCCGTGGCGATCCCGGTCGCGTTGTCGAAGAACTCGTTGTGGTGCGCCCAGATCGAGTTCCCGGCGGTGCCGGAGTATCCGAGCGTGTTGTCGTGGCTGGAGTTGCGGCGGATCTCGATCGCGTAGCGGGTCGCCTCGAAGTCCGGGTTGTCGGCGTTGAGGTCCGAGCCGGAGCCGGGGTAGATCCCGGAGTCGCCGTTGTAGTACGCCTCGGAGTCCTGGATCAGACCGTGGTCGCTGGCGAAGGCGAGGATGCCGTACTCGTCGTTGCCGCGCGCGACGACGTCGTCGAGCACGAACCCGTCGGTCTCCAGCACGTAGATCGAGTTGAACTCCGCCTGCTGGAACGTCATGTTGCTCAGGTAGAACCCGCCCATCCGGTCGGCGCGGATGCCGTTGAGCTTGTGGAACCGGTTGTCGACGACGACGTCGGCCGGCCCGCGTCCGGTCCCGACCAGCTGGGTGCCGCAGAAGCGGCTGTTGCAACGGATGCTGTCGTCACCCGGGGTGCGGTCGCCGAACAGCGCGATCAGGTTCAGGTTGTGGGCGCAGCGACGCTGGTCGGCGTAGGAGAGCGCGATCGGGTTCGTCTCCCCGCTCGCTGCCGCCTCCTTCTCCGCGCCCGGGTCGGGGGAGGAGATGCTCCGATGTACTCCGAGGAGAGCAGGGGAGCGGTCGACTGCGTCTTCAGGTGCGAGCAGTAGTGGCTGCGCCGCGCGGTCGCGTACTTCGCCTCGTGGTAGGTCCCCGGCAGCACGTAGACCGAGGTGTTCCGGCGGTGGATCGAGTCGATCGCGTCCTGGATCGAGTGGAACCGGCACGACCTCAGCAGCCGCTGGCTGCGCTGCTTGGCGGCGCCGTCCGGCAGGGCCGCGACGGCGGCGGCGCTGCCGTTCTGGCAGACCACGCGCTGGCGCGGGTTGTCCCAGCCGAGGAAGTGCGGGCGGTGGCCGGTGCCGTCGGGGAACTGGGCGGGCCGCTCCTCGTGGGCGACCGCGGGTGCGGCCCACGCGATCGAGAGCAGCAGGGCCAGGAGGGCGAGCAGGCGTCGGGACATCGGGGCACCTTTCGTCGGGTGCCCAACGACCCCGGTCCGAGCCGGGTTACGTCACCCCGAGGTCACTGGAGCCAGCCCAGCCAGCGCAGCACCAGCGACCGCACCTTGCCGGCGGAGTTCTCCAGAGGCAGCGAGCTGCCCGTGCCCGGGAACACCTTCATCACCGGTGCGCTCGGGTAGGAGTCGGCCTGCTGCTGCCGTGCCACGGGGCGGATCAGCTTGTCCCGCGCGCCGAAGAGCAGCAGGACCGGGGCGTCGACGCCGCCCGCGCCGAGGTCCTGGCCGGACAGCGACAGCAGGCTCGCGACGTCGCCGCACGGGTCCTCGCTCCGCCGCAACGATCCGGCCCGTTGCACCGCACCCGGCGCCGAGTCGAACATGATGTTGCGGAAGTCCGAGGCCGTCTGGGCGTACGGCGCGTAGTCGCTGCGAGCGCAGTCGCGGGCCTGCTGGACGCCGGTGCGCACGGCGAGCGGGGTGGGGCCCGAGTCGGCCCACGACATGATGACCACGCCGTCGACGTCGTCGAAGTCGGCCGCCTCGGCCTGGACGATCAGGCCGCCGACGCCGTGGCCCTGGGTCACCACGTGCGCGGCCGCCGGCGTCGAGCCGTGCTCGGCGTTCGTGTAGCGGTACTCACCGGAGAGGAGGTCCTGGACGACCTGGTGCAGCATGTCGACGTGGGCGCCGACGCAGGTGTCCCGGCCGTCGGCGAGCGGGCTGGCGCCGTACCCGAGCCGGTCCAGCACGAGCGTGGTCTGGCCGGCCTTCGCGAGCTGCGTCGCGTAGTCGTAGGCGGGATGGGTCCGCAGGTTCCAGAACCAGCCGCCGGTCCCGATGTCGTGCACCAGCACGCTCACCCACCACGAGCCGCCGCCCCCGTCGAGGTCCGCGGTGGGACCGACCAGCCGACCGCGCAGGTGGTAGGAGGCCTCGTCGGGCGAGCAGGCCGGTGTCAGGGCGCTCGTGTTGTCGACGTCGAACACGACCCGGCGCTCGTCGATCCTCGGCTTCGCCGCGCTCCCCGGTGCCCCGGGTGCCGCGGGTGCGGGCACCGCGACCAGCAGCGCGCCGAGCAGTGCGGTCAGGACGATCGGGACTCGCGGCCTCATCCGGCGACGCTAGCCCACGACGAGGGTGACGGGGGTGCAACCTCCGGATCGTGCGGCTTGGTCTAGCACGTGCGCCACACTGCTCCCATGGCGGAGCGGGTGGTCGTGGTCGGGGCAGGCGTCGTGGGGCTGACCTGCGCGGTCCGGCTGCTCGAGGCGGGGCACCGGGTCGACGTCGTGGCGCGGGACCTGCCCCGCGAGACGACGTCCGCCGTCGCCGCGGGCTTCTGGTTCCCCTACCGCGCGCTGCCGCAGGAGCGGGTCACCGCCTGGGCCGCGACGTCGTACGCCGTCTTCGACGCCCTGGCGGCTCCGCCGGAGTACGGCGGCTCGCCGGAGTCCGGCGTCCGGATGGTGCCCGGCACGCAGGTGTTCACCGGTGCGGCCCGCGAGCCGTGGTGGTCGGCCGCCGCGCCGGCGCTCGAGCGGACCCGGGACGTCCCGGCCGGCTGGACCGAGGGCTGGCGGTTCGTGACGCCGGTCGCGGACACCAGCGTCTACCTCGACTGGCTGGTCGGACGGGTGGAGGACGCCGGCGGCACGATCACGCGGCTCAACCTCGGCGGCCTCCCGGAGGAGGGCCTGGTCGTCAACTGCTCCGGGCTCGGCGCCCGCCTGCTCGGGGCGGACCGCACGGTCGTGCCGGTCCGCGGCGAGGTCCTGTGCGTCGAGCAGTTCGGGCTCGACCACTGGTGGCTCGACGAGTCCGGGCCGACGTACGTGGTGCCGCGCACCCACGACGTCGTCGTCGGGAGCGTCGACGTGGAGGGGGAGTGGAGCCGCTCGCGCTCGGAGCAGAACGCCGAGGACATCCTGGCCCGCGCCGCGCGGCTGGTGCCCGCCCTCGCCGACGCCCGGGTGCTGCGGCACAAGGTGGGGCTGCGCCCGGTGCGCCCCGCGATCCGGCTCGAGCGGGTCGGCGACGTCGTGCACTGCTACGGCCACGGCGGCGCGGGCGTCACGCTGAGCTGGGGCGTCGCCGACGAGGTCGTCTCGCTGGTCGAGCGGGCCTGAGGCCGCACGCCTGCGCCCGCCCGGCCACCGTGGTCAGAGCGCGGTGACGCCCACGACCGCGTCCGGCCGGATCGCGCCGTACACGTGCGGGAAGGTCTCGGCGACGCCGGGCGCCGGCGGCTCCTCGACGACCGGTACGTCGAGCAGGTCGGTGTCGATCTCGAGCAGCACCAGCGGCTCGGTGACGTCGGCGTAGAACGCCGCGCGCACGCCCTCCCACTGGTCGGCCCGGCTGGCGTGGATGTAGCCCTCCTGCTCGAGGGTCACCCCGCGGGTCGAGGTCGTGTAGGCGCCGGCCGCCTGGGCGGCCTCCCAGTCGGCGAGCGTCGCGAGGTGGAAGATCCTCATGACGCCGGAGTATCCGCCTTCTGCCACACCGACACGTGCTTGACGGACTCGCCGGTGAACGGGGAGCGGTCCCAGTCGGCCCAGCGGTCGCGCAGCCGCATCCCGGCGAGCCGGGCCATCAGGTCGAGCTCGGCCGGCCAGGTGTAGCGGAACGGGATCGAGCGCCGGTGGTAGGTCTCGCCGTCGCTCGAGGAGTAGTGGTGCGACCACGTGCGCTGGGTGGCGACGTCGTACTCGTCGATGCCGACGTGCGCGTCGGTGTGGGCGAACACGCTGAACCGCTCGCCGGGCGGGATCTTCCGCACGACCGGCACCAGGGTCTCCACGAGGAAGCAGCCGCCGGGGTCGAGGTGGTCGGCGGCGTTCTGGAAGACGGCGACCTGGCCGTCCTGGGTCGTCACGTTGCCGATCGTGTTGAAGACCAGGTAGACGAGCCGGAACCGCCCGTCGACCCGGGTCGAGGTCATGTCGCCGACCGCGACCTCGAGGTCGGCGCCGCCCGGCTTGGCGCGCAGCTGCTCGACCATCGCCTCCGACAGCTCGATCCCGTGGACGGGCACGCCGCGCTCGCTGAGGGGCAGCGCGACCCGGCCGGTGCCGATCGCCAGCTCCAGCGCCGCCCCGCCGCCCGCGAGGTCGACCAGCAGGTCGACGGTCGGGCCCAGGACCTCGGGCGCGAACATCGCGGCCGAGCCCGCGTCGTAACGCTGCGCGACGTCGCCGTCGAAGTAGTTGGTGAGCATGCGGGCCAGCGTCCCCCGAGGAGGGGCGCCGCCGCGACCGAGATTCCTAGAACAGCCGGTGGCTCGGGTCGTCGAGCCCGCGCAGCGCGTCGTAGTCGACCGTCGCGCAGGCGATCCCGCGGTCGGTGGCGAGCACCCGGGCCTGCGGCTTGATCTCCTGGGCGGCGAAGATCCCGCGGACCGGGGCGAGGAGCGGGTCGCGGTTGAGGAGCTCGAGGTAGCGGGTCAGCTGCTCGACGCCGTCGATCTCGCCGCGCCGCTTGATCTCGACCGCGACGGAGTGGCCGTCCGCGTCGCGGCACATCAGGTCGACCGGGCCGATCGCGGTGGGGTACTCGCGGCGGACCAGCGTCAGGCCGGGGGAGAGGGTCGCCGGGTGGTCGGCGAGGAGCTCCTGGAGGTGCTTCTCGACCCCGTCCTTCTGCAGCCCGGGGTCGACGCCGAGGTCGTGGCTCGACTCGTGGTGGATCTCCTCGATGAGGATGCGCAGGGTGTCGTCGGTCTTGGGGCTGGTGACCGTCCACTCGACCTGGCCGTCCTCGGTGGTGCCCTCCCGGACGGTGCACGGCGGCGACATCCAGTTCAGCGGCTTGTAGGAGCCGCCGTCGGAGTGGACGAGCACCGACCCGTCGGCCTTGACCATCAGCACCCGGGTCGCCATCGGCAGGTGCGCCGTCAGCCGGCCCGCGTAGTCGACCTGGCAGCGCGCAACGACGAGTCTCACGGGCGCCGAATCTACCTACAGTGGTGGCGTGCCCGAGATCAGGCCCGCGCGCCGGGAGGACCTGGACGCCGTCACCGCGGTCGAGGAGGAGGCCGACCAGCAGTTCGTCCCGCTCTTCGGCCCGCTGGACTGGCCGGTGACTCCCGGCAGGTGGCGCGCCGGCGTCCCCGGCTTCCTGCTCGTCGCCGGTGACCCGGTCGTCGGGTTCGCGCACGTGATGGAGCTGGAGGGCGTCGCCCACCTCGAGCAGCTCGCGGTGCGGCCGGCCGAGCAGCGGCGGGGCACGGGGACCGCGCTGGTGGCGGCGGCCCGGGAGGAGGCGGCGCGCCGCGGCTACGACACGATCTCGCTGTGCACCTACGCCGACGTGCCGTGGAACGCCCCGTTCTACGCGCGCCTCGGCTTCGCCGAGCTCACCGAGCTGGAGCCGGTGCACCGCCGGATGCAGGAGAAGGAGGAGCGGATGGGGCTGATGGTGCACGGCCGCCGGGTGGTGATGGCGGCGCCGACCCGGGACCGACCGGGCAGATGAACGATCCAAGTTACCCGCGAGTGAAGTACGCCACTGCCACGAGGTGGGGCCGCGTGGGAGCATGCGCGGCATGACGACCTCTCCTGCCCCGGCTGCGCGCACCTTCTCGACGATCGGGGTCATCGGCCTCGGCACGATGGGTGCCGGAATCGCCGAGGTCTTCGCCCGCCAGGGGTACGCCGTCGTCGGCGTCGAGAAGGACGACGAGGGCGTGGTGCGGGGACGTCAGCACCTCGAGCACTCCACGGCCCGCGCCGTCACCCGCGGCAAGATGACCGACGCGGAGCAGGCCGACCTGCTGGGCCGGATCTCCTTCAGCACCTCGCTCAAGGACCTCGCCGACGCCGACCTGGTCGTCGAGGCGGTCGTCGAGTCGCTGGAGATCAAGAAGTCGCTCTTCCGCGACCTCGACGCGATCGTGTCGCCGGACACCGTGCTGGCGACGAACACCTCGAGCCTGTCGGTCACCGAGATCTCGACCGCGAACTCCCGGCCCGGCCGGGTCATCGGCATCCACTTCTTCAACCCGGCCCCGGTCCAGGAGCTGGTCGAGATCGTGCGCACCGTCGTGACCGAGGACCAGGTCCTCGCCGACGTGACCGCGCTGGTCGAGGCCGTGGGCAAGAGCCCGGTCGTCTGCGGCGACAAGGCCGGCTTCATCGCGAACACCCTGCTCTTCGGCTACCTCAACCACGCCGTCGCGATGTACGAGGCCCGCTACGCCAGCCGCGAGGACATCGACGCGGCCATGCGCTTCGGCTGCGGCTACCCGATGGGTCCGCTGGCGCTGCTCGACCTGATCGGCCTCGACACGGCGTACGAGATCCTGGAGACGATGTACCGCCAGGGCCGGGACCGGCTGCACGCGCCGGCGCCGGTGCTCAAGCAGATGGTCACCGCCGGGTGGCTGGGTCGCAAGACCGGTCGCGGCTTCTACACCTACGAGGCGCCGGACAGCTCGACCGTCGTGCCCGACGACCAGACCCCGTCGGCGGACGACAAGCCCGAGCTCAGGCACGACATCCGCCAGGTCGGCGTCGTCGGCACCGGCACCATGGCCAGCGGCATCGTCGAGGTCTTCGCCAAGGCGGGGTACGACGTCCTGTTCGTCGGCCGCAGCCAGGAGAAGGTCGACGGCGTGGTCGCGGCGGTCACCCGCAACTTCGACAAGCAGATCCAGCGCGGCCGAGCCACCGAGGAGGCCAAGGCCGAGGTGCTGGCGCGGCTGACCGGGTCCACCTCGCTCGACGACCTCGCGAACGCGGACATCGTGGTGGAGGCGATCGCCGAGGACCTCGCGATCAAGACCACGCTGTTCGAGAACCTCGACGAGATCTGCAAGCCCGGGGCGATCCTGGCCACCACGACCTCGTCGCTGCCGATCATCTCCTGCGCGCAGGCCACCTCCCGCCCGCAGGACGTCGTCGGCATGCACTTCTTCAACCCGGCTCCGGTGATGAAGCTGGTCGAGGTCGTCTCGACGGTCGTCACCTCCGAGGACGTCACCGAGACCACCCGGGCGCTGTGCGCGAAGGTCGGCAAGGTCGCGGTCTCCTGCGGTGACCGGGCCGGCTTCATCGTGAACGCGCTGCTGTTCCCCTACCTCAACGACGCGGTCCGGATGCTCGAGGCGCACTACGCGACCGCCGACGACATCGACACCGCGATGAAGCGTGGCTGCGCGCTGCCGATGGGCCCCTTCGAGCTGCTCGACGTGGTCGGCAACGACGTCTCGCTGGCCATCCAGCGCGAGCTGTACCTCGAGTTCCGCGAGCCCGGCTTCGCTCCGGCGCCGCTCCTGGAGCACCTGGTGACCGCGGGGTACCTCGGCCGGAAGACCAAGCGCGGCTTCCGGGACTACTCGGTGCGCTGACCCACGCTCACCACGACCTTGCCGCGGACCCGGCCCGCGGCGACGGCGGCGACCGCCTCGGACGCCTGCGCGAGCGGGTAGGTGCGCTCGACGCTCGGGGTCACGGACCCGTCCTCGACCAGGGGCGTCAGGCGCTCCAGCCCGCTGAAGTGCTCGCTCGGGAGCTGCATGACGAGGCGCTGCCGCACGAACGGCGACCGCGCGGCGGCGCGCAGCGACCGGCCGAACCCGCCGGTCCACCGGCCGCCGGTCTCGCCGCCGACGAGCACCAGGGTCCCGGTCGGGGTGAGGACGGACCGCAGCCGGGAGACCCGGGTGTTGCCGCCGACGTCGATGACGACGTCGTACCGGTCGGTTCCGGCCGTGGGGTCCTCGCGGGTGTAGTCGATGACCCGCTCGGCGCCGAGGGAGCGGACCAGCTCGACCTTGGCGGTGCTGCACACGCCGACGACCTGGGCGCCGGCGGCCACGGCGACCTGCACGGCGTAGCTGCCGACCCCGCCCGAGGCGCCGACGACCAGGACGCGCTGACCCGCGGTCACCCGGCCCTGGTCGAGCACGGCGTGCAGGGCGGTGACGCCGGAGACCGGCAGCGCGGCCGCCTGGGCGAACGAGAGGGAGGCGGGCTTGGCCGCCAGCTTCTCCTCCGGCGCGACCGCGTAGTCGGCGAAGGAGCCGTGGCTGAAGCCGTAGACCTCGTCACCGACCGCGAACCGGGTGACGCCGCCCCCGACCGCGACGACCGTCCCGGCCACGTCGAGACCGGCCACGAGCCGACGCGGCCGGAGCAGGCCGAAGCCCATCAGCCGCATCAGGTACGGCCGGCCGCTCATGCAGTGCCAGGTTCCGCGGTCGACGCCGGCGGCGGCGACCCGCACCAGGACCTCGCCGTCACCGGGCTCGGGTACGGCGACGCTGGCCTCGCGCAGCACGTCGACGTCGCCGTACGACGGCTGGGTGATCGCACGCATCGTCGCGGGGAGGGCGGACGGGGTGGACGGGAGGGGTGTGGTGGACATCGGGGGCTCCTCGGGATTGACCGTACTTAGTACGACGTACAATGTACGGTAGCGTTCCGACGACCCGCTGACAACCCGAGGAGCTCCTGGTGACCGAACCGGCCGTGCCGCGCACGCCCCTGACCCGCGACCGGGTCCTGCACGGCGCGATGGCCGTGGTGGACGCGGGTGGCCTCGGCGCGCTGACGATGCGGGCGCTGGCCGACGAGCTGGGCGTCAAGCCGATGTCGCTCTACCACCACGTCGCGAACAAGGAGGAGATCCTCGACGGCATCGTCGACCTGGTCTTCGGCGAGATCGACCTCCCCGACGCCGACGGCGACTGGCGGGCCGCGATCCGCCGGCGGGCGCACTCGGCCCGGGTGGTGCTCCGTCGGCACCCGTGGGCGATCGCGCTGATGGAGTCGCGCCGCACCCCGGGGCCGGCCACCCTGCACCACCACGACACCGTGATCGGCATCTTCCGGGCGGGCGGGTTCACGGTCGCGGAGACGGCGCACGCCTACGCCCTGCTCGACAGCTACGTGTACGGCTTCGCCCTCCAGGAGGCGATGCTCCCGATGGAGGGCGCCGAGCAGACCGCGGAGCTCGCCGCCTCGATCATGGGACAGCTCCCCGCCGGGGCCTACCCGCATCTGACCGAGCTCACCGTCGAGCACGTCCTCCGGCCCGGCTACGACTTCGCCGCGGAGTTCGACTTCGGTCTGGAGCTCGTCCTGGCCGGGCTCGACCGCGCCCGGGAGTGACCGACGCCACGGCGGGGTAAGTACCTCCGCATGGGAGTAGAGACAGGTCGCATCACCACCGACGTCCCGGCCCGGCTCGACCGGCTGCCGTGGGCGCGCTGGCACTGGATGGTCGTCATCGGGCTCGGGACGGTCTGGATCCTCGACGGCCTCGAGGTCACGATCGTCGGATCGATGTCCGACGCGCTGAAGGACCCGACCACGGGTCTGGGCATGACCAGCTCCGACATCGGCATGGCCGGCGCGATCTACGTCGCGGGCGCGTGCCTCGGTGCGTTGTTCTTCGGACAGCTGACCGACCGGTTCGGCCGGAAGAAGCTGTTCCTCATCACCCTGGCCGTCTACTCGGTCGCGACCGTCCTGACGGCGTTCTCGATGACCCCGGCGTGGTACTTCGCGGCCCGGTTCATCACCGGCATGGGCATCGGCGGCGAGTACGCCGCCATCAACTCGGCCATCGACGAGCTGATCCCGGCCAAGTACCGGGGCCGGGTCGACGTCTCGATCAACGGCTCGTTCTGGGTCGGGGCCGCGGCCGGCGCACTCCTGACGATCCCGCTCCTCGACCCCACCGTGATCAACCCCGAGTGGGGCTGGCGCCTGGCGTTCGGCCTCGGGGCGATCCTCGCCGTCGGCGTGCTGCTGGTGCGCCGGCACGTGCCGGAGAGCCCGCGCTGGCTGTTCATCCACGGGCGGGAGGACGAGGCCGACCGGATCGTCGGTGACATCGAGCGCACCGTCACCGAGGAGACCGGCCACGACCTGGAGCCCACGAACGAGACGATCACGATCCGCCAGCGCAAGGTCATCCCGTTCACGCTCATCGCGAAGACCGTCTTCACGATGTACCCCAAGCGGACGGTCCTGTGCTTCTCGCTGTTCGTGGGCCAGGCGTTCCTCTACAACGCCTTCTTCTTCACCTACGGCGACACCCTGACGACCTTCCTCGGCGTGAAGCAGACCGGGTGGTACCTCGCGGTCTTCGCCCTCAGCAACTTCGCCGGCGCCCTGATCCTCGGCCCGCTGTTCGACCGCATCGGCCGGGTCAAGATGATCACCTTCACCTACGTGTTCTCGGGTGCCCTCCTCGGGATCACCGGGCTCTTCCTCGGCAGCGTCACGGCGTTCTCGCTGACCCTGCTCGGCGTGATCATCTTCTTCTTCGCCTCAGCCGGCGCCAGCGCGGCGTACCTGACGGCGAGCGAGGTGTTCCCGATGGAGACCCGCGCCCTGTGCATCGCGTTCTTCTACGCGATCGGCACCGCCACCGGCGGCATCACCGGCCCGCTGCTCTTCGGCTACCTCATCGACAGGGCCTCCGCCTCCGGCGACATCACCGGGATCGCGATCGGCTACTTCATCGGCGCGGCGCTGATGATCGGGGCCGGCATCGTCGAGGCGTTCCTCGGCGTCAAGGCCGAGGGCGTGTCCCTCGAGAGCATCGCCCAGCCGCTGACCGCCGAGGACTCCGGCACCGAGCCGGCCCACCAGACCGCCTGACGCGTTCGGGGGCGCTGCCGTGCCCCTCCCGGGGGGTTGGGTGTGCTCGTAGGCTGGAGGCATGGGAACCCTGGTGGTGCTCCTCCTCGTCCTCGCGGCCATCGGCGGCGCGGTCGTGCTCGCCCGCCGCGCCGGCGAGCGCCGTGAGCTCGAGCGGCAGCGCGCCGAGCTCGCGCCGGTGCAGAGGCTCGCGTCGGAGGACATCACCGCTCTCGGGGAGGAGCTCCAGGCACTCGACCTGGATCTCGCCGGCCGCGACCTGGACGCCGGCGCGCGCGCCGACTACCAGCGTGCGCTGGACGCCTACGAGGCCGCCAAGACGGCGGCCGACGCGATGGTCCGCGCGGACGACGTCCGCCACGTGACCGAGATCCTCGAGGACGGGCGCTACGCGATGGCGTGCGTCCGCGCGCGGGTGGCGGGCGATCCGCTGCCGCCTCGCCGCCCGCCGTGCTTCTTCGACCCCCGGCACGGCCTCTCGGTCACCGACGTCCCGTGGACGCCGGCCGGGGGGACCACGCGGGAGGTCCCCGCCTGCGCCCTCGACGCCGAGCGGGTCCACGCGGGCGCCGCCCCGGACGCCCGGATGGTGATGGTCGGCTCCCAGCGGGTGCCCTACTGGCAGGGTGGTCGCGCCTACGCGCCGTACGCCTCGGGCTACTTCGGCGCGTTCTCGCCGATGGACTGGATGTTCGCCGGCCTGCTCTTCGGCGGGCTCGGGGGCTTCGACGCGCTCGGGTCCGGCTTCGACGCCCTCGGTGACGGCATCGGCGGGCTGGGCGAGGGCATCGGCGACGGCATCGGTGCGATCGGCGACGGCGTCGGCGACATGTTCGGCGGCTTCGACTTCTAGGCACCGACTTCTAGAGTGAGCCGGTGATCCGCGGCCTCCTGCTGCCGGTGCTGCTCGCACTGCTGCCCACCGGTACCGACGTCGACTACCAGCTCGGCGGCGCACGCGACGTCCCCGACCACGTCGGCATCGTGGTCCGCGACCGCAACGACGCACCGCTCGCCGGCAAGGTCAACGTCTGCTACGTCAACGGCTTCCAGACCCAGGAGGACGAGCAGCGGTTCTGGCGGCGGCACCACTGGCGGCTGGTGCTCAAGGACGACGGCCGGCCGGTCACGGACGAGGCGTGGGGCGAGTGGCTGCTCGACGTGCGCACGCCGGCGAAGCGCCGGGCCCTGGCCCGGATCGTGGGCAGCTGGACGGAGGGCTGTGCCGAGGACGGCTTCGACGCGGTCGAGCTCGACAACCTCGACTCCTTCACCCGCAGCCACCGCCTGCTGACCCGCCAGGAGGCGGTCGCGTACGCCGCCCTCCTGGTCCGGGCCGCGCACGACGCCGGCCTCGAGGTCGGGCAGAAGAACCTCGCGGGCTTCGACGGGACCACGGTCGGCTACGACTTCGCGGTCGCCGAGGAGTGCGGTCGCTACCGCGAGTGCGACGCCTACACGCGGGTGTACGGCGACCAGGTGCTCGCCGTCGAGTACCGACGCCGCGACTTCCGGTGGACCTGCCGGGACGTCGGCGCCGAACTCCCGGTCGTGCTCCGCGACCGCGACCTGAGCCCGACAGGAGTCCGCGCGTGGTGCTGAGGGAGAGCGGACTGCACACGACGAGCCTCGGCCCGACGACGGCGGAGGGCGGCCCGCTGGTCGCGTTCTGCCACGGCCTGTTCGGGCAGGGCAAGAACTGGACGACGATCGCCAAGGCGCTCGCCCCGGACCACCGGGTGCTGCTGGTCGACATGCCGGACCACGGGAGGTCGGCCTGGACCGAGCGGTTCGACTACGTCGAGGTCGCCGACCGGGTGGCCGAGCTGTTCGACGCCGACGACCCGGTCGCGCTGGTCGGGCACTCGATGGGCGGCAAGGCGGCGATGGTGCTCGCGCTGCGCCACCCCGAGCTCGTCGAGCGGCTGTGCGTCGTCGACATCTCGCCGGTCGACTACGAGGCCCGCGGCGAGTTCGGCGGCTACATCGCGGCGATGCAGGCCCTGGACCTGGGTGCGCTCCAGCACCGGCGCGACGCCGACGCCGCGCTCGCCGACGCGGTGCCGAACCCGACGGTGCGCAGCTTCCTGCTCCAGAACCTGCGTCGCGGCGACGACGGGGGCTGGTCCTGGCAGCCGAACCTCGACCTGCTCGGCCGGGACCTGGCCGCGCTCGGTGGCTGGCCCGAGGAGGCGCTGGCCGGCCACCCGCCGTACGAGGGACGGACGCTGTGGATCGCCGGCGAGACCTCGGACTACGTCGAGCCGCACTACGCCGAGGAGATGGACCGCTGGTTCCCCCGCAACCGCAAGGTGACGATCAAGGGCGCCGGCCACTGGGTCCACTCCGAGCAGCCCGAGGTGTTCACCGAGGTGCTGCGCCGGTTCCTCGCCGCCGACCGTTGAGTGGAGGGTTGTGGCAGGTCGAGTGGGGGGTTCTGACCCGTCGAGTGGAGGGTGGTGACCGGTCCGCGGTTGCTCCGGTGGTCAGAACCCACGACTGAACGGGTCAGAACCCACGACTGAACGGGTCAGAACCCACGACTCAACCGTCCTCGCGCTGGCGGGCGCGGTACGCCGCCACGGCGTTGCGGTTGCCGCAGGCGGTCGAGCAGTAGCGCTTCGAGCGGTTGCGGGACAGGTCGAGCACCACGCCGCCGCACTCCGCGTCGGCGCACGTGCCGAGCCGGGAGGTCTCCTGCTCGCGGACCACGTCGATCATCGCCATCGCGGTCTCGACGAGGATCCGGGTCGGGAGGTCGCGGTCCGGCCCCACGGCGTGCAGGTGCCAGTCCCAGACGTCGTGGCGGACCAGCTGGGGGACCGCCCCGGCGTCGGCGAGCATCCGGTTGACCAGGGCGACCGCGTCGTCGCGGTCGGCGGTCAGGAGCCGGCGCAGCTGCGGGCGGATCGCCCGGACGGCCTCGAGCTCGGCGGCGTCGCCGTCGCGGCGGCCGGTGTAGCCGTACTCGGCGTAGAACGCGTCGAGGGCGGCGAGGTCCTCGAGCGTGTCCGGCTCGAGGGCCGAGTTCGCGAGGGTCACCGCGGCCTGGAGCGCGACCTCGGTGTCATGAGTGAAAGGCACGTTGACAGGTTACACCGACTGACCTAGTGTCATGTGCCATGACCACTGTGGCTGATGACGAGACCGCGGACGTCCCGACCGGCTCGCGGTTGGCGAGCGGTCTCGGCTTCGCGGTGCTCTCCGCGGCCTCCTTCGGCATGTCCGGAGCGCTGGCCAGCGAGCTGCTGGACGCCGGCTGGAGCGCGGGGGCGATCGTGCTCGTCCGGGTCGGTCTCGCGGCCCTCGTGGTCGCGCCGTTCGCGCTGGTGTCGCTGGGTGGCCGGTGGCGCCTCCTGCGTCGCAGCGCCGGCCTGGTGCTCGTGTACGGCGCCCTGGCCGTCGCCGGCGCGCAGTTCTGCTACTTCTCGGCCGTCCAGCACATGCAGGTCGGGCCCGCGCTGCTCATCGAGTACACCGCTCCCGCCGCGGTCGTGGTGTGGCTCTGGCTGCGGCACGGCCAGCGTCCCGGTGCGGTGACCCTGTTCGGCGCCGGGCTCGCCGCGCTCGGGCTGGTCCTGGTGCTCGACCTGGCCTCGGGGGCCGATCTCAGCGTCCCGGGCGTGCTGTGGGCCCTGGCGGCGATGGTCGGGGCGGCCACCTACTTCGTGATCTCCGCCGACGAGGACAACGGGATGCCGCCGATGGTGCTCGCCGGGGGAGGCCTGGTCGTCGGCACCGCCGTGCTCGGGCTGCTCGGGCTGGTCGGCCTGCTGCCGATGCGGGCGTCGACCGCGAGCGTCACGTACGCCGGCACCACGGTCGTGTGGTGGGTCCCGCTGCTCGTGCTGGGCGTGGTGACCGCGGCGGTCGCCTACACCAGCGGCATCGCTGCGGGGCGCCGGCTGGGCTCCCGGCTGGCGTCGTTCGTCGCGCTGCTCGAGGTGGTCGCCGGTGTGCTCTTCGCCTGGTTGCTGCTCGACGAGCTGCCCCGCACGGTGCAGCTCCTCGGCGGCCTGCTGGTGCTGGCCGGGGTGGTCTTCGTCAAGCTCGGCGAGCAGGACACCGCCGCCGGTGCGGAGCCGGCCGCCGGTGCAGAGCCGGCCGCCGGTGCAGAGCCGGCTACCGCTCGTCCTGCCGCCTGATCCACACCTCGCGGACGATCATCAGCAGGGCGGCCGCGGTCGGGATCGCCATCAGCGCGCCGACGACGCCGAACAGCGCGGCCCCGACGAGGGCGGCGATGACGGTCACCGCGCCGGGGACGTCGACGGACTTCGACATCACCCGGGGGTAGATCACGTAGTTCTCGATCTGCTGGTAGAGGACGTAGAAGATCACGCACGCGACGCCGATCTTCCAGTCGGTCGCGAACGCGATCAGGCTGACGATGACCGCGCCGATCGTGGCGCCGATCATCGGGATGACGTCGAGCAGCGCGACGACGAAGGCCAGCGCGACGGCGTACTGGCCGAGGCCCGCGACGAACAGGAAGACGAGCGAGGAGATGCCGGCACAGACGGCGACGATGAACGCGCCCGAGACGTAGCCGCCGACCCCGTGCAGCACGCGGTCACCGATCTTGGAGACCCGGTCGCGGCGCGAGGCGGGGACCAGGCTCACCAGCGCCCCCTTCACCTTGTCGAGCGACGAGAGGAAGTAGAGCGTCAGCACGATGATGATGAAGCCGTTGAGCAGCGCACCGAGGACGGCCAGGCCCACCCCGACCGCACCACCGAACACGGTGCCGACCAGGTCGCCCTTCGCGACGTAGTCCTTGACCTTGTCGATGATGTCGTACTGGTCGTCGAGCCGCTGGATGTCGCGGTTGTGCTGGACCTCGTCGAGCCACTGCGGCACGTTCTTCGACAACGCCGTCACCTGGTCGGCGATGACCGGCGCGATCGCGACGATGAACAGCGCCAGGGCGACCAGGAACAGGAAGATCACCGTCAAGACGGCGACCGACCGGCGCATGCCGTGCCGCTGGAAGAACTCGACCGCCGGGTTGAGCCCCGCCGCCAGGAACAGCGCGACCACCACGAGCATGAGGGTCGAGCCGACGGCCTGGACGTGCAGGCCCACCCAGATCGCCACCAGGGCCCCGAGCCCACCGACGAAGCCGACGTAGAACGGCGCCCGGTGGTCGAGCGGGGGACCGGGCGTGCCGAGGTCGTCGCCCTCGGTCGGGATCCCGGAGTCCCCGTCGTCGCGCGGCCCGTCGTGCGGCTCGTCGGGCGTCCGGTCGTGGTGGTCGGCGGCCTCCGCCTCGGGGGCGGGGTCGGTCACTCCTCGTCCTTGCCGAACCCGGCGATGACCTCGTGCAGCGAGGCGAGCTGGGCGGTGATGGCGTCCCGGCGCTTGCTGATCCGGTCCACCTCGGCGCGCATGGCGGCGAGCTCGCGCTCGGCGTCGGCGGCACCGGTGGTCGCGATCGACTCGGCCTGGGTGCGGGCGGAGGCGACGATCTGCTCGGCCTCGCGGCGGGCGCGGCTGAGCAGCGCCTCGGCCTCGGTGGAGGCCTGGGCGCGCTGCTCGGCGGCGGCCGCGGTGGCCTCGCGGGCGCGCTGCTCGGCGGCGTTCGCCCGCTCCTCGGCCTCCTCGACGAGCCGCCGGGTCTCCGCGGTCGCGCTGGTGTGGTGGTCGGTCGCCTCGCGGGCCAGCCGCTCCTTCTCCACCGCCAGGGTGCGCCGCGCCTCCTGCACCTCGCGGTCCGCCGCGGCCCGGGCCTGCTCGGCCTCCCGCTTGGCGGCGGTGCGCAGCTCGTTGGCCTCCTGCTCGGAGGCCAGCCGCAGCTGGTCGGCCTGACGCTGCGCCGACGCGACCATGTCCTCGGCGTCGCTCTTGGCCAGGGCCCGCTCCTGCTCGGCGTCCGCGATCAGCCGGCTGCGGTGCTCGTCGAGCTCCTTGAGCTGCACCAGTCGCATGTCCTCGGCCTCGCGGGCGGCGTCGGCGCGGACCGCCTTGGCGTCCCGGGCCGCCTGCTGGCGGATCTCGTCGGCGTCACGCTGCGCGGTCTCGCGGACCTCCGCGGCCTCCTCCTCGGCCATCCGCAGCAGTGCGCTCGCCCGACCGCCGAGCCCGGCGTACGACGGGTTCTCGTTCTCGCGCAGCTGCTCCTCGAGGTCGGCGACCCGCTGCTCGAGCTCGAGCACCCGGCGCTCGGACTCGCCGAGGCTCGAGCTGAGCCCCGCCTTCTCCGTGGAGAGCTGACGGATCCGGGCGTCGACCGCGGCCTTGTCGTACCCACCGCGGCGGACCATCGGGAAGGCGGCGGGCGCCACCCCCGGGCCGGCGGCCGGCCGGGGGGCCGGCGGCGGCACGATCGGCGTCTGGCGGGTCTGCTCGGCGGCCGGCGGCGCGGGGGCCGTCGGTGCCTGGGCGCGCGGGGGCACGGTCGGCATCACCTGGGTGGCGTCGTCGGGTGCGGCCTCCGCGGTGACGTCCTCGTCCGGCTCGTTGTCGTCGAAGATGGACAGTCCCTGGTCGCTCGTCACGGCGCTAACCCTTCTCGCAGGTGGTCGGTCGAGTCCAGTGTTGCCGATCGGCCGAGGCGTTCCCACCCCGCCCCAGGACTATTTGCCGGCCCTGCGGGTATCAGACGCCGCGGAAGCGGTTGATCGCGTCGAGGTGCTGCTCGCGCATCTCCTCGTCCCGGACGCCGAGGCCCTCCTCGGGCGCCAGGCACAGGACACCGACCTTGCCCTGGTGGGCGTTCTGGTGGACGTCGAGCGTGGCCTGACCGACCTCGTCGAGGGGGTAGGTCTTCGAGAGGGTCGGGTGGATCTTGCCCTTCGCGATGAGGCGGTTGGCCTCCCAGGACTCGCGGTAGTTCGCGAAGTGGCTGGAGATGATCCGCTTGAGGTTCATCCACAGGTAGCGGTTGTCGTACTCGTGCATGTAGCCGCTGGTCGACGCGCACGTCGTGATCGTGCCGCCCTTGCGGGTCACGTAGACGCTCGCGCCGAAGGTCTCCCGGCCGGGGTGCTCGAAGACGATGTCGATGTCCTCACCGCCGGTGAGCTCGCGGATCCTGGCGCCGAACCGCTTCCACTCCTTGGGGTCCTGGGTGTGCTCGTCCTTCCAGAACCGGTAGCCCTCCTCGGACCGGTTGATGATGAGCTCGGCGCCCATCGAGCGCGCGATGGCCGCCTTCTCCTCGTTGGAGACCACGCAGACCGGGGTGGCACCGCCGTTGAGGGCGTACTGCGTCGCGAAGCCGCCGAGGCCGCCCGAGGCGCCCCAGATCAGGACATTGTCGCCCTGCTTCATCTGGCCGCCGTTCCTGCTGACCAGCTGGCGGTACGCCGTGCAGTTGACCAGGCCGGGGGAGGCGGCCTCCTCCCAGGTCAGGTGCGCGGGCTTGGGCATCAGCTGGTTGGACTTGACCAGCGCGACGTGGGCCAGGCCGCCGAAGTTGGTCTCGAAGCCCCAGATCCGCTGCTGCGGGTCGAGCATCGTGTCGTCGTGCCCGTCGGGGTCCTCCAGCTCCACCGAGAGGCAGTGGGCGACCACCTCGGTGCCCGGCTTCCACTTCGTCACGCCCGGACCGGTGCGCAGCACGACGCCGGCCAGGTCGGAGCCGACCACGTGGTAGGGCAGGTCGTGGCGCTTGGTCAGGTCGCTGAGCCGGCCGTACCGCTCGAGGAACCCGAAGGTCGAGACCGGCTCGAAGATCGAGGTCCAGACGGTGTTGTAGTTGATCGCGGAGGCCATGACCGCGACCAGCGCCTCGCCGGGCCCGAGCTCGGGCAGCGCGACGTCCTCGACGTGCAGGGACTTGCGCGGGTCCTTCTCCTTGGTCGTCTGGCCCTCGAACATGTCGACCTCGTCCTTGTGGACGGTGGCCGCACGGTAGTGGTCGGGGATCTCCAGGTTCGCGAAGTCCTCGGGGGCGGTGTCGCCCGCCTGGATCGCGTCGAGGATGTGCTGCACGTCGGCTCCTGTGCGTGTTGAGGTGGGGGAGTCGCTCGGGTTGGGCGCGAGATTACCCAGCGGTAACCGCGGGGGACACCCGGTGTGAGGAGTGCCTCAGTGGTGGATCAGTGCTCCGCTGCGGGCTCGACGAGCTCGACCAGCACGCCGCCGGCGTCCTTGGGGTGGATGAAGTTGACCCGCGACTCCGAGGTGCCGCGCTTGGGCTCGGCGTAGAGCAGCCGGAGGCCGCGCTCGCGCAGGACGGCGCAGACCGCGTCGATGTCGGTGACGCGGTAGGCCATCTGCTGGATCCCCGGGCCCTTGGTGTCGAGGAACTTGGCGATCGTCGAGCTCTCGTCCAGCGGGGCCAGCAGCTGGATGTGGGACCCGGAGTCGCCGACCGCCATCATCGCCTCGCGGACGCCCTGCTCCTCGTTGACCTCCTGGTGGGCCAGCCGCATCCCGTAGGACTCCTCGTAGAACGCGATCGCTGCGTCCAGGTCGGGCACGGCGATGCCGACGTGGTCGATCGCGGTGAACAGGGAGCCGGTGGGATCGAGGGTCATGACCCCATCGTCGTACGCCGCGCCGGGGGCCCGCGAGGGGGTGTGACGTGTTCCACCCTCGCCGGTGCCGCCGGGCGTGGGTAGGGTCGACCGCAGATCGACTCTCGACCCATCTGGAGGCTGTGTCATGTCCGGTTCTGTGATCGTCGCGGGGGCGCGCACCCCCATCGGCCGCCTGTCGGGCAGCCTCAAGGACTTCTCGGCGGCGCAGCTGGGAGGCGTGGCGATCAAGGGCGCCCTGGAGAAGGCCGGCGTCTCGGGCGGCCAGGTCGACTACGTGATCATGGGCCAGGTGATCCTCGCCGGCGCCGGGCAGAACCCGGCCCGCACGGCGGCGGTCGCGGGCGGCGTCCCGATGAACGTCCCCTCCATCACCATCAACAAGGTCTGCCTCTCCGGCATCAACGCCATCGCGCTGGCTGACCAGCTGATCCGCGCCGGTGAGGTCGACATCGTCGTCGCCGGCGGCATGGAGTCGATGACGAACGCCCCGCACTTCCTGCCGAAGTCGCGCGAGGGCATCAAGTTCGGCGACGTGAAGCTCGTCGACTCGATGGCCTACGACGCGCTCTTCGACCAGGCCACCCAGCAGGCGATGGGGCTCCTGAC
The DNA here is from genome assembly GCF_044226305.1 of Nocardioides sp. GTDB lineage: Bacteria > Actinomycetota > Actinomycetes > Propionibacteriales > Nocardioidaceae > Nocardioides. Next base: position 71,009 of record NZ_JBGAHF010000007.1, read on the forward strand.
CGAGGAGTGCAACGCGGCCGCCGCGAACCTGACCCGCGAGGAGCAGGACGAGTTCGCCGCGCAGTCCCACCAGAAGGCCGCGGTGGCGTGGAAGAACGGCGTCTTCGACGACGAGGTCGTGCCGGTCGAGGTCCCCCAGCGCAAGGGCGACCCGATCCAGTTCACCACCGACGAGGGCGTCCGCGGCGACACCACCGTCGAGTCGCTCGGCAAGCTGCGCCCGGCGTTCTCGAAGGAGGGCACCGTCACCGCGGGCTCGTCCTCGCAGATCTCCGACGGCGCCGCGGCGGTCGTCGTGATGAGCAAGGCCAAGGCTGAGGAGCTCGGCCTCGAGTGGCTGGCCGAGATCGGCGCGCACGGCCAGGTGGCCGGCCCCGACTCCACCCTGCAGCTGCAGCCGGCGGCAGCGACCGCGAAGGCGTGCGAGAAGGAGGGCATCGCCCCCACCGACCTCGACCTGGTCGAGTTCAACGAGGCGTTCGCGGCGGTCGGGATCTCCTCGGCGCGCGAGCTCGGGCTGGACGCCGACAAGGTCAACGTCAACGGCGGCGCGATTGCGCTGGGCCACCCGGTCGGCATGTCCGGCGCCCGGATCGTGCTGCACCTGGCGCTCGAGCTGAAGCGTCGGGGTGGTGGCGTGGGTGCCGCCGCGCTGTGCGGCGGTGGCGGCCAGGGCGACGCGCTGATCGTGCGTGTCCCGAAGGGCTGAGCAGTCAGTCGGGGACCTGGTCGGGCGGGCCCGTGAGGGTGACGCCCGGGCGGTCGCTCGGCTGATCTCGCTGGTCGAGGACGAGTCGCCGCTGCTGCGCGAGGTGATGGCGGCGCTGGCACCGCACACCGGGCACGCCCAGGTGATCGGGGTGACCGGCTCGCCGGGCGTCGGGAAGTCGACGTCGACGAGCGCGCTGGTGACCGAGCTGCGCCGGCAGGGCCAGCGGGTCGGCGTGCTCGCGGTCGACCCGTCCTCGCCGTTCTCGGGCGGCGCCCTGCTCGGGGACCGGGTGCGGATGCAGGACCACGCGCTGGACCGGGACGTCTACATCCGCTCGATGGCCTCGAGGGGTCACCTCGGCGGGCTGGCCTGGACGACCCCGCAGGCGCTGCGCGTGCTCGACGCCGCCGGCTGCGACGTGATCCTCGTGGAGACCGTCGGCGTCGGCCAGAGCGAGGTCGAGATCGCCGGGCTCGCCGACACGACGATGGTGCTCCTGGCGCCGGGGATGGGCGACGGCATCCAGGCCGCCAAGGCCGGGATCCTCGAGATCGGTGACCTGTACGTCGTCAACAAGGCCGACCGCGACGGCGCCGACCAGGTGCGACGCGACCTGCGCTCGATGCTGCAGCTCGCCGAGCGGTCCGAGGGCTCCTGGCGCCCACCCATCGTGATGACCGTCGCGCAGCGCGGCGAGGGCCTCGACGAGGTGGTGGCCGAGATCGGCCGGCACCGGGAGTGGCTGACCGCGAGTGGCGAGCTCGAGCGCCGCCGCACCCGGCGCGCGCGGGACGAGATCGAGGCGATCGCGGTCACCGCGCTGCGTGCCCGGTGGGGCGACGTGCACGGCCGCTCGGAGCTCGACGAGCTCGCCGCGGCCGTGGCGGCGGGGGAGAGCGATCCCTACACAGCGGCCGACGAGCTGCTGGCGACCTTCACGGACTGAGCCGCCCGGCCGTCTGTCACCCGGTCACCGAGCAGGCCCCTGCTCCCTAGAGTGCGGACGTGGGCATCGCGAGCGGACCGGTCACTCAGGTCGCCTGGGTCACCGACGACATCGAGGCCGGCGAGCGGCTGATCGGCGAGCAGCTCGGCGTCGGCACGTGGACCCGGATCCCGGACGTCCGGTTCGGGCCGGAGGACACCACCCTGCGCGGTGAACCGGTGGACCTGACCCTGCACGTCTCGCTCGCGTACGCCGGCGACCTCCAGCTCGAGCTGATCGAGCCGGTCAGCGGGCCCGGGATCCACCGGGAGTTCCTGGACGCCCACGGCCCGGGCCTGCACCACGTGTGCTTCGCCGTCGCCGACGTCGACGCGGCGTGCGCCGCTGCGGAGGCCGCGGGCCATCCGTTGCTGATGCGCGGCTCGATGATGGGCGGCGAGATCGAGTTCGCCTACCTCGACAGCCCCGTCGTCGACGACCCCGCCCTGGCCGCCGAGATCTCCGCCGTCGCCGACGGCTCCGCCGGGGGAGCGCCGTACGTCGAGCTGGCCCGGGTCGGCCCGCAGATGCAGGCCTTCTACGACGCGGTCCGCGCGGCGTCGCTCCGCACCGACGATGTGGTCTAGACCGGCGCGTCGCGTGGATCGGGGGCCGCCGCTTCGGTAGACAACGGGGTGGTCCACGTCCTGACTCCGGGTGTCTGAGGATGGAGCTTCCCCTTGAAGAAGGCTGTCGTAGTCCTGCTCGTCGGCTTCGGCCTGTTCTGGATGGTCACCGACCCGCACGGGCTCGCGCAGTCGGCGCACACAGCCGGTGCACACGGCGCCGAGCTGACCGGTGACCTGTTCACCTCGGTGATCACCTTCATCCGCGAGCTCGAGTAGCCGTGCGCGTCTCGGACTTCCTGCCGTCGACGCGGCCCTGGCTCTCGCGGCACCTGCTCCGCGACGAGGGTGAGGTCGTCGTCGACGAGGTGCGGCACCACTGGGCGGCTTACCTGCGGCCGGGAGCCGAGGGCGTCCTCGCCCTGGTCCTGCTCGCGGTCAGCGAGGTCGTCTGGATCGAGGTGGCGTGGGTGCCGCTGCTCGCCGGGTTCGTGGTCGCCGGGCACGCCGCCTGGCTGGGGCTCAGTGCGCACCGCGACCGGTTCGTGATCACCAACATGCGCGTCTTCCGCGTCCACGGGGTCCTCACCCGGAGCCTGGCCACCATGCCGTTGAGCCGGATCCTCGACATCACCGTGCGTCGCCCGCTGCTCGGGCGGGTGCTCGGCTACGGCCACTTCTGCTTCGAGTCCGCCGCGCAGGAGCAGGGGATCCGGGACGTCCGGTACGTCGGCGACCCCTACCGGCGCGACCTCGCCATCCAGCGGGTCGTCCAGCGGGCCGGGCTGCGCGGGGGCCGGGTCAACGAGGCGATGCCCTAGGGTGCGGCTCGATGACGCTTCCCTTCGACCCCATCGACGAGGCCGCGCGCCAGTGGGGCACCCGCTGGAGCCGGGTCCCGGCCATGCACGCCGTCACCTCGCTGATGCGCGTCCAGCAGCTGGTGATCGGTCGTCTCGACGCGATCCTCAAGCCGCACGGTCTCACGTTCGCCCGCTACGAGGCGCTGGTGCTGCTGGTGTTCTCCTCCCGCGGCTCGCTGCCGCTGGGCAAGATGGGTGAGCGGCTCCAGGTGCACCCGACCTCGGTGACCTCGATCGTGCGCCGGCTCGAGGCCGCGGGCCTGGTCACGCGGCAGGCCCACCCCGACGACGGCCGCGCCGTGCTGGCGGAGATCACCGACGACGGCCGGGCCCTGGTCGAGGCAGCAACGCGCGACCTGGTCGCGGCCGACTTCGCGCTCGCAGCGCTCGACGACGAGGACCTGCAGGCCCTGTCGGCGCTGCTCACGCCGGTCCGCAAGGCGGCCGGGGACTTCTAGGAAGGTCTGATGGTCACCGCGGACGACGTACGCCGGGTCGGGCTCGCGCTGCCTCGGGCCTACGAGTTCCACACGGGCGGCCGGGCCAAGCTGAAGGTGCGCCAGATCGTGTTCGTCGGATTCTCCCGGGACGAGGCGGACATGGGCTTCGGCTACCCGCGGGACGCCCGGGACGGGCTGGTCGAGTCGGACCCCGCGACGTTCTTCCTGCCGCGGGCCCGGGACCTGCGCTACCAGTGGGTGTGCGCCCACCTGGATCGGCTCGACCCGGTCGAGATGCGCGAGCTGGTCGTGGACGCGTGGCGGATGTGCACGCCGAAGATGCTCCACGAGCTGCCGGAGATGGATCCCCCGACGGCCGCGGCCTGGAGCGCGATGGACACGGGGGACTGGGACGCGCTGCGAGCGCTCCTGCACCCGCGCCTGACCTTCGAGCACGGGGGAGTCGTGCTGCACGGCCGGACGGAGGTGCTCGCCTGGCTGCGCGAGCACCCTGTCCCGCGCCCGCCCTCCCGGACCGAGGTCCGGGAGGGACGGGTGCACCGGTGGGTCGGGCCCGGCTGACCGCGCCCGACCGCTCAGTGACCGAGGACGGCGTCCTCGGCGTTGACCACGCCGAACCCGTCGACGGCGGTCCAGCCGCTGCCGAGCTTGTTCACGAAGTGGCCGGTGATCGTCTTGCCGTTGGCGAGGACGGCGGTGAACTTCATGCCCTGCGCCATCTTCTTGTTGCTGGGGATCGCGAACGCCCCGCCGAGCTCGTCGGCGTTGTTGCCCTCGATCGACGGCACGTCCGGCGCCCAGAGCGCGGCGTCACGGTCGATGCCGAACCCGAACGACTGGCCCTTCTTCAGGTGCTTGCCGAACTTGACCGTCAGGTGCTGGAAGACGCCCGGCGGCAGGCCGTCGAACCGCTTCGAGAACGACGCCTTGATGCTGCCCTTGGAGACGCCCTTGGTGGTGCCGACGGTGAACGGGAACCCTCCCTCGCGGTAGTCCTCCGGTGCGGCGGTCTTCCGCGGGTCGAACACGATGCCCTCGAGCGAGGTCGGGCTGGCCGTCTCGCCGTAGAACGTGATCGACCTCAGCGGCACCTTGCCGGAGTAGGAGACCCGGAAGAAGTTCGGGTCGGCCAGGGATCCCGGCGTGGCGTTGCGCTCGTCGCTGGAGCTGCCGACCGCGGCGATCGTCAGGCCCTTCGCCGACCCGCGTGAGGTGAACGGGTCGAGGTCGTGGCCGAAGGTGCTGTGCTCCATCCGGGTGCGGATCTCGGCCGGGGTCAGGGACCCCGGTCCACCCGCCTTCTGGATCATCAGCGCCGCGATCGCCGCCGCGTGGGGAGCGGACGCGCTCGTGCCGCCGAAGTTCGGGAACGTGTCGGTGTCCCGCGCGTCGTCGGCGACGAAGAACGTCGTGTTGCCACGGTCGGTCGCCGAGATCTCCGGCTTCGTGCGGACCTGCGGCTGGGGGTAGGCGTTGCCGTCGGAGTCGTAGTAGATCTTCAGCTTGCCGCCGGGGGAGGTGTACGGCTCGGGCAGGTACGCCTTGAACGGGTCGTAGGCGCCCACGCCGATCGCGCCTGCGGCCGTGGGGTGGCCGAAGGTCGCCGGCGCCGACGGGTCGAAGTACTCCGCGACGTACATGTCGCCGTTGAGGATCGCCCGCAGGTGGTGGACCTGGACGGGGCCGGTCGTCGCCCGCGCGATCACCAGCTGGACCTTCGGGATGGCCGGGAAGCCGAGCACCTCGGAGGGACGGCCGGTGAGGGTGTTGTCGTCGCCGAGCGGCGCCAGGAAGTTGCCGTCCTCGTCGAAGACCAGCACGTTGAAGTCGGTCGTCACCTTCGAGGGGGAGAGGATCGGCTGCACGTCGAGGGTGAAGTCGCCGTTGTCGCCGTTGAAGCCCGACACGGTCAGGGTGTAGGTGCCGTCCTGGTCCAGCGTCGTCGACAGCTTCTCCGGCGAGGAGCCGGTGTCGATCGGGCCGACCTCGGTCCCGTCCGGCTTCTTCAGGTCGAGGATCAGGTCCGTCGTGCCCGACGGGATGGCGTCGACGGTGACCAGCACCTGCTTGCCGAGCTGCTCGGCCGTCGGCGTGAACTCGAAGCTCGGCTCCGGGTCCGCGTCGGTGACCTCGCCGGTGGCGTGGAAGTACGGGTCGCCGAGGGTGGCGCCGTCCCGGTCGACCGGGTCGTCCCACTGGAGGTCGAAGAGGCCGCCGGCCGCGCCGAGCGCGTAGTTCTGCGCGATGTCCGTGCCGCTGCCCGGGTCCATGTCCTCGAGACCGCCGGCGTACAGCGCCGGGTCCACCCCGCTGAAGTCGAGGTTGGTGCCCTTGACGCCCTTCGCCTTGGAGACCAGCTTCACCGGCGCCTCCCAGGCGCCGTGGTCGCCGGCGTTCCCGGAGCTCGAGAAGTAGGCGACGCCCTGCGCCTCGACGTCGTTCACGGCGTCGCTGATGATGCCGTCGGAGAAGAACGGCTCGTCGAAGTAGCTGACGTCGTCGACGATGACGTCGGCCTTGCACGGCCCGGCCGGGTCGGCGAGGGCACGGATGTTGTCGGCGAAGCCGACGTCACCGCCGAAGGCGGTGGCGAAGCAGAGCTTCGCGTCCGGCGCCACGTCGTGGACGATCTGCAGCATCCCGCGGCCCTCGTCGGTGTCGCTCTCGGGGTCGTCGCCGTCCTGGATCACCACGACCGGGTCCGGGTGCTCGGCGTTGCCGGGCCCAGGGAGGTCACCGGACGCGACGTCGTCGGCCGCGTGGATCGTCAGGGGGTCGCCGAAGACGTCGTTGTCCGCGGTGTCGTAGGAGTCCGACAGGACGCCGACGGTGATGCCCTCGCCGGTCGTGCCCGCCGCGAGGACCTTGTCGATGCGCTCGAACTCGACGCCCTGGGAGGTGGTCGAGCCCACGTGGGTGACCGGCCGGAGCACCTGGACGAGCGTGCCGGTCTCGTCGAGACCGGCGAGCGACTTCATCGCCGACAGCGGGGCGTAGCCCTCGAGCGTCCCCGAGGAGGCGTCCGTGGCGGTCACGACCAGTCCGAGCCGTTCGGCCTGGTGACGGTACGCCGCGCGGTCGGCGTCCGCCTGCGGCGTCAGGTCGACGAGCACGCGACCCTGGTCGTCGCGGACGGCGAGCTGGCCCTGGTCGACCCGGAAGCCGCTGCCGAACCGGGTCGTGCCGGATCCGTCGGCGGCGACCAGCCGGCCGAGACCGTTGCCGAGCGATCGGTCCACCTGCTTGCTGAAGCCACCGGGTGCCGGCCGGTCCGAGGACGGCGTCGAGCCGGTGGCTGGCGCCACCTGGCTGAGGCCGCCGAGCACGGCCAACGAGGCCGTAGCGGCGAGGAGACGTCGGGTTTGCATCTGTTGAACCCCCTGGATGAGCGGCTGCGACCTGCAGCCGCTCAGCACCCTACGACCGTCCGGGCCCGACGACCAGAAAGTTGGATGTCCTACTATCTCGTCATGGACGCACGCAGCCGCTGGCAGACCCGGTACGAGCAGTCCCGGGTCCGGGACGCCGACTTCACGACGCTGAGCGGCGTCGCCGTCGAACCCGCCTACGGCACCGACGACTCCGAGTGGCCCGGCGAGTTCCCGTTCACGCGCGGGCTCTACCCGACCGGGTACCGCGGCCGGACCTGGACGATCCGCCAGTTCGCGGGCTTCGGCAACGCGCAGCAGACCAACGAGCGCTACCGGATGATCCTCGGGCGCGGGGGCGGCGGGCTCTCGGTCGCCTTCGACATGCCGACCCTGATGGGGCGCGACTCCGACGACCCGAAGTCGCTCGGCGAGGTCGGGCACTGCGGCGTCGCGATCGACTCGGTCGCCGACATGGAGATCCTCTTCGACGGCATCGACCTCGAGGACGTCACGACCTCGATGACGATCAGCGGCCCCGCCGTTCCCGTCTTCTGCATGATGATCGTCGCGGCCGAGCGCGCCGGTGTCGACACCAGCAAGCTCAACGGCACCCTGCAGACCGACATCTTCAAGGAGTACATCGCGCAGAAGGAGTGGCTTTTCACGCCCGAGCCGCACCTGCGTCTCATCGGCGACCTGATGGAGTACTGCGTCGAGAAGATCCCGGCGTACAAGCCGCTCTCGGTCTCGGGCTACCACATCCGCGAGGCCGGGTCGACGGCCGCGCAGGAGCTCGCGTTCACGCTCGCCGACGGCTTCGGGTACGTCGAGCTCGGGCTCTCGCGCGGGCTCGACGTCGACGAGTTCGCGCCGGGGCTGTCCTTCTTCTTCGACGCGCACGTCGACTTCTTCGAGGAGATCGCGAAGTTCCGCGCGGCCCGTCGGATCTGGGCCCGCTGGCTGCGCGACGTCTACGGCGCGACGTCGGAGAAGGCGCAGTGGCTGCGGTTCCACACCCAGACCGCGGGTGTCTCGCTGACCGCCCAGCAGCCCTACAACAACGTCGTCCGCACCGGGATCGAGGCGCTCTCGGCCGTGCTCGGCGGCACCAACTCGCTGCACACCAATGCCCTGGACGAGACCCTCGCGCTCCCCTCCGAGCAGGCCGCCGAGATCGCGCTGCGGACCCAGCAGGTGATCATGGAGGAGACCGGCGTGGTGAACGTCGCCGACCCGCTCGGCGGGTCCTGGTACGTCGAGGCGCTGACCGACCGGCTCGAGGCCGAGGCCACCGCGATCTTCGACAAGGTCCTCGCGATGGGCGGCTCCACGCTGACCTCCGACCAGCCCGAGAAGCTCGCCGAGGCGGTCCGCGACGGCCAGTGGCTGGTGACGCGCGGCCTGCTGCGCGGCATCGAGGACGGCTGGTTCATGTCCGAGATCGCGGAGGCGGCCTTCCAGTACCAGGTGGCGCTGGAGAAGGGCCAGAAGCGGATCGTGGGCGTCAACTGCCACGAGGAGTCGGTCACCCACGACCTGGAGATCCTCCGTGTCTCGCACGAGGTCGAGGTCGAGCAGGTGCGCGCCCTCGCCGCCCGGCGGACCGCCCGCGACGACGCCGCGGTCGGCGTGGCGCTCGACCGGCTGGTCGCCGCCGCGCGGTCCGACGAGAACATGATCGAGCCGATGCTCGACGCCTGCCGGGTCGAGGCCACCCTGGGCGAGATCTGCGACGCCCTGCGCGCCGAGTGGGGGGAGTACCGCGAGCCGGCCAGGTTCTGAGCACCGCCCCGGCTGAGCATGCGAAGCCGGGGGACCAACGGGTCACGGCCCGGGACTTCCTACCCAGGACCCTGCGCCGTCGGTCTGGTGCAATCAAGGGGTGGACCTCGCATCTGCCCTCTCGTCACTCCCGCCGAACCCGCGCATCGTCGCGACCGGCAACCACGCCACCCCGTGGCACACGCTCAAGATCGTCGACGGCTCGCTGGACGAGTACCGGCTCTGGGTCCTCAACGGCCAGCGCGGCCTGCCCGACCGCGAGGGCGTGACCCTCGAGACCTCGTTCGTGGGCCCGGGCCAGCGGCGCAGCCCCCGGCTGAGCTACGTCCCGTCGCGCCTGTCGATGGTGCCGACGCTCTTCAACCGGCAGCTGCCGCCGGACGCCGTGCTGCTGCACACCACCCGCCCCCGTGACGGGAAGGTGTCGCTCGGGGTCGAGGTCAACGTCCTCCCCGCCGCCATCGAGGCGGCCAAGCGGGCCGGCGGCCTGGTGATCGCCCAGGTCAACGACGCGATGCCCTGGACCTACGGCGACGCGCTGGTCGACGCCGACCTGCTCGACGTCCTGGTGGAGGCCGACGCGCCACTGCCGTCCGCCCCGGCGGGCGCCATCGACGAGGACTCCGCCCGCATCGGCGCGCTGGTCGCCGAGCACGTGGCCGACGGCTCGACCCTCCAGGCCGGCATCGGCGCCGTACCGGACGCGACGATGCACGGGCTGACCGGCCGCAACGGGCTGCGGATCTGGACCGAGATGTTCTCCGACAGCGTGCTCGCGCTCGAGCGGGTCGGCGCGCTGGACCGCAACATCCCCATCTCGGCGTCGTTCCTCTTCGGCTCCGAGGAGCTCCTGGACTGGGTGGGCGACAACGAGCGGGTCGAGATGGTGCGCACCGAGACCACGAACAGCCCGGCGCGGATCGCCCGCAACCCGAAGATGGTCAGCGTCAACACCGCGCTCCAGGTCGACCTTTTCGGCCAGGCCAACGCCTCGCGCATCAACGCCCGCATCCACTCCGGCTTCGGCGGCCAGACGGACTTCATCGTCGGCGCGCTGCACAGCGCGGGCGGGCAGGCGTTCATCGCGCTCCGGTCCTGGCACCCGAAGGCGAACTGCTCGACGATCGTGCCGATGGTCGACGAGCCGGTCACCTCGTTCCAGATGAGCGCGGTCGTCACCGAGCAGGGGCTGGCCGAGATCTACGGGCAGAACCAGGGTGAGCAGGCGCGCCAGCTCATCGACAACGCCGCCCACCCCAGCGTCCGCGAGGAGCTGCGCGAGGAGGCCGAGGCGCTGGGTCTCCTGTAGGGGTTCGCGCGCGCCTCCCTAGGATTGGCGCCATGACCCAGCAGCCGTTCTCCCGTCCCGGCGCCGTCGACCTCTCCGGCCTCACGAGCGCCGCGCCCGCCGGAGGCGCCGCGGGCGCACCGGCCGGGTCGTCGTACGCCGTCGTGCTCAGCGAGCAGAACTTCCAGTCGACGATCGAGGCCTCGATGACCGCCCCGGTCCTCCTGGTCTTCTACTCGCCGTCGCGGATGCCGGAGAGCGCCCAGCTGGCGCGGGACATGGAGACGCTGTCGGGGGAGCTTGAGGGCCGCTTCCTGGTCGGGCTCGTCGACATCGACGAGGTCCCCGCCATCGCGCAGGCGATGCAGATCCCGTCGGTCCCGCTGGTGGTCGCCGTGGTCGACGGCCGCCCCGCCCCGCTCTTCCAGGACGTGCTGCCGATCGACGAGCTGCGCACCCAGCTGACCCAGGTGGCCCAGCAGCTCACCGCCAACGGCATCGCCGGGCGCCACCAGCCACGCCACGTCGCCGCCCCCGAGGGCGAGGGCGACGAGCCGCTCGCCGACCCGCGGTACGCCGCCGCGCAGGACGCGCTGGGGGAGGGCGACATCGAGCGTGCGGTCGCGGAGTACCAGAAGCTGGTGGACGCGAACCCGGCCGACGCCGAGGCGGCCGCCGGGCTCGCGATGGCGAAGGTGCTGCAGCGCACCGAGGGTGCCGACCTCGACGCCGCTCGCGCGGCCGTGGCGGCGGACCCCGACGACGTCGACGCCCAGACCCTGCTCGCCGACAACGACCTGGTCAGCGGCCAGGTGGAGGACGCGTTCGCGCGGCTCGTCGACCTCGTCCGCCGTACCGCCGGCGACGACCGCGACCGGGCGCGCGAGCACCTGCTCGCCCTCTTCGGCGCCGTCGGCAACGACGACCCGCGGGTGCTCAAGGGCCGGCAGCATCTGGCCTCCGCGCTGTTCTGACGATGACCCGGTCCCGCGGCGACCTGCTGTGGGGAACGGGCCTGCTGCTGCTCGCGGTCGTGCTCATCGTGCAGCTGGTCGCGGGGGACGGCGACGGCGCCTTCCAGGTCGTCGCCCGGGTGTTCCGGCTGGTGCTGGTCCTTGCGCTCGCGGTGCTCTTCCTGACCACGCGGGACCTCGCGGCGCTCGCCGTCGGCGCCGCGAGCGTCGTGCTCATGGTGCTGACCTGGACCGTGGGGCTGCTGGTCGCGCCCGAGCAGTTCGTCGGCACCGGTCCGAAGGCCCCGGACGACCCCGCCGAGGCGCGGGCGCTGGGTCTGGTGCTGACCGCGCTGCTGGCGGTCGTGGCGGGCTTCGTGCTCCGGCGCTGGTGGCGTGTCCGCTCAGCCGCCGAGGTGGTCGAGGACGGCCCGGACCGCGGGTGAGTCCGCCGTGCTCCGGCGGTGCACCGCGATCACCTCGCGGGTCGGCTCCGGGTCGTCGGCCGGTACGGCGACCAGCTCGTCGCCGAGCGGCTGACGGCCCAGCCGCGGCACCAGCGCGATACCGAGGCCGGCGCGCACCAGGGCGAGGTGGGAGTCGAACTCCATCGCGGTGTGCGCGATGCGGGGGAGGTGCCCGGTCCCGGCATACATCCGGGTCAGCCACTGCCGGCAGATGGTCCCCTCGGGGGTGGCGATCCAGTCCTCCTCGACCAGGCCGTGCGGGGTGACCCGCTCGCGGCGGGCGAGCGGGTGGTCGCGGTGCACCACGACGTCGGCGACGTCGCGGGCGACCACGGTCGCGACCAGGTGGTCGGGGATGGCGATCGGCACGTCCCCCCAGCGGTGCACCACGCCGAGGTCGCTCCGGCCGGAGGCGACCAGGTCGACGGTGTCCCAGGGCTCGCGCTCGGTCAGCGACAGCGTGAGGCCGGGGTGCTCGGCGCGCAGGTCGCGGACGACGGGGGCGACCAGGCCGCGCATGGCGGTGGAGAAGGCCGTGAGCCGCAGGTGGCCGGCGACGGTCCCGGTGCGCCGCCGCAGGCCCGCCTCGACCTCCTCGAGGTCGGCGAGCAGCCGTCCACCCGCGTCGACGAGGTGGCGTCCGTGGTCGGTGAGGATCACGCCGCGGCCGACCCGCTCGAGCAGGGGCACCCCGGTCTGCCGCTCGAGCCGCTTGACCTGCTGGGAGATCGCGCTCGGGGTGAACCCGAGCGCGTCCGCCGCGCCCACGACGGAGCCGTGGGCGTCGACGGCACGCAGGCTGGCGAGGGCGGCCAGGTCGATCATGCAGGAATGCTACGTCGAACCATGCAGGATCGTTCGCTGGTGCTTCATGGTCGTCGTCGGGTTCACTGGTCCGGTGAACCGCCGCGACAGCCTCCTCGCCGCGCTCGTGGCGACCATCTGGGGCTTCAACTTCGTGGTGATCGACTGGGGCATGTCCGGCGTCCCGCCGCTGCTGTTCGCGGCGGTCCGGTTCACGGTCGTGGTCGTGCCTGCCGTGCTCGTCGTGCGGCGCCCGGACGCGCCCTGGCGGGTGCTCGCCGCCGTCGGGCTGTTCATGTCGCTGGGCCAGTTCGGGTTCCTCTACGTCTCGATGGACGCCGGGATGCCGCCCGGCCTGGCCGCGCTGGTCCTGCAGGCGCAGGTGATCTTCACGGTGCTGATCGCCGCGGGCGTGCTGCGGGAGCTGCCCACCCGCCCGCAGGTGGTGGGCGTGGTGCTCGGCTGCGTCGGCCTCGTCGTGGTCGCCCTCGGTCGCGGCGGCCACGTCCCGGCGGTGGCGCTCGCGCTCTGCCTGCTCGGCGCCCTGTCCTGGGGGATCGGCAACGTGGTCAGCCGCTCGTCCGGCATCAGCGGCGGGCTCTCGCTGACGGTGTGGTCGGCGGTCGTGGTCCCGGTCCCGCTCCTCGCCCTCTCCCTGGCCGTCGACGGGCCCGCGGCCGTGGGCGACGCGCTGGCGTCGTTCTCCTGGCAGGCCGTCGTCTCCACGCTCTACACCGCCGGGCTCGCCTCGCTGGTCGGGTACGCCGTGTTCAACACGCTGCTGTCCCGCAACCCGTCCTCGGCGGTGGTGCCGTGGGTGCTGCTCGCGCCGGTGGTCGCGATGACCTCGGCCTGGCTGCTGCTGGGCCAGCGGCCGAACGCGGCCGAGGTCGGGGGCGGGCTGGTGCTGGTCCTCGGCGTCCTCGTCGCGATGCGACCGGCGCGGGCGCGGCCCTCAGACGACGGGGGCGTAGCCGACCTGGTCGGTCGGGACGATGTCCCGGCCCAGCGGTAGCAGGGAGATCGGCACCATCTTGAAGCTGGCGATCCCGAGCGGGATCCCGATGATCGTGATGCACATCGCGATCCCGGTGAGGACGTGGCCGATCGCCAGCCAGATGCCCGCGACGACCACCCAGATCACGTTGCCGATCGCCGACATGACGCCGGCCGTGGGCTTGCGGACCGTGGTCCGGCCGAACGGCCAGAGCGCGTAGCCCGCGATCCGGAACGACGCGATGCCGAACGGGATCGTGATGATGAGGATGCAGCAGACGACCCCGGCGACGGCGTACCCGATCGCCATCCAGAATCCGCAGAGCACCAGCCAGATGATGTTCAGCAGGACCTTCACGTCGCCAATCTAGCGACGCGGGCTCAGGCCGAGGGGCCTTTCGCGCGGACGTCCGCGACGGTGGTCATCGCCTCCCGGAGCTCGGCGAGCCAGTCGCCCTCGTGCTGGCCCACCAGCCGCACGCACCAGGCCAGCGCGTCGGCCCGCGAGCGCGCGACGCCGGCGTCGACGAGCGTGTCGAGCACCAGCCGCTGCGGCTGGCGCAGCCGGGTCATCACCGGTGCGGCGACATGGGTCCACAGCTCGCGGTGCTCGCCCACCCTCACGCCCCACGACACGGTGCGCTCGTAGCGGTGCTGGGCCTCGCGGGCGATCTCCATCCGCTGCTCGCGGGTCTCCTCGCGGAACGCCGACGCCCGTCCGGCCCGGGCCTCGGCGAGGGCGGCCTCCGAGCCCTCGACCGCGGCCGTCGCCTCGACGTCGTCGATGGTCAGCACCACCGTGATCTCCTCGCGGTCGATCGTCACGTCGGCGGGCTGCCAGCCCGCCGGGAGCCGGCCGGCGAACCAGCCGGTCACCCGCTCCCTCAGTTCTTCTGTAATCATGTAATCAGTGTTGCACGCCGGGTCAAGGCCGAGCCGGCGCGTCTCGTCCACCGGAGAAGCGCGAGTCGGCACATCGTGTCCGGCGCGCGGGCAGGACGCGCCGGCTCGGCGCCGCTGGACGGGCAGGATGCGCCGACTCGGCAGGCCCGGGGTTACCGGCGGCCCGACTCCGTGTACGCCGGGCCGGGGCCGTCGAGGTTGGCGAGCGCCGACTCGATGCGGCGGGCGGTGAAGTCGGCGCAGCGCTCGACCACCTGCTCGGGGGTGCAGAAGTCCACCGAGCGGATCTCCCGGGTCTGCCGGACGACCTGGTCGAGCACGGCCGTCGGGTGCACACCGCCGTCGAAGACCAGGCAGAGCGCGTCGTCCCAGCCGCTCCACGGCGGCAGCCAGTCCGTCAGCAGCAGCCGTCCGGGCGGCACCGCGAGCCCGAGCTCCTCCTCGACCTCGCGCGCGGCGGCGACCTGCGGGGACTCGCCGACCTCGACGACGCCGCCGGGGAGGTCCCAGTCCTGCTTGTAGGTGAGCTGGCACAACAGCACGCGGTCGTCGTCGGAGCGCGCGAGCAGCTGGCTGATGGCGCGCTTGCGCGGCAGGAAGGAGTTGAGCAACGCACGGAACCCCTCCGGCTCGTGCACCGGGGTGTCGGTCGCCAGCCGGGCGTAGACGATCCGGTCGACCGGGTCACCGTCGACGGTGACCCCGCGCATGACGCCCTCGCGGCGCAGTCCCGACCAGGTCGCGACCCGCTGCGCGGTCTCGTCGGCGGGGTCGACGAGCGCCTCCACGCGGGTGTGCTCGACGAGCGCCGCTGCCACCTCGTGCCGGACGACGTCGACCGGCTGGTCGGAGGTCCACGAGATCCGCGCGATCCCCTCCGCGACGGTCGTCACGGTGGTCTGCTCGGTCACAGCCGAACTCTACCGATCACGCTCACCCGTCAAGCGCGCTTGCGGAACCACACCGTGGCCAGCGGCGGCACGACGATCGTCGCGCTCGCCGGCTGGCCGGACCACCCGCCCGGTTCGGCCGTGACGGCGCCGAAGTTGCCCACGCCCGAGCCGGAGTAGGCCGCCGCGTCGGTGTTGACGACCTCGTCCCAGTCGCCGGCCGACGGCAGCCCGAGCCGGTACCCCTCGTGCGGCACCGCGGCGAAGTTCGCCACGCACACCACGTCCGGCGTCCCCTCGTGGCCGCGCCGGACCCAGGAGAAGACGTTGCGCCCGGCGTCGTCGGCGTCGATCCACTCGAAGCCGCCCGGCTCGTGGTCGCGTGACCAGAGGGCCGGCGAGCCGACGTACGCCGCGTTCAGGTCGCGGACCAGGTCGGAGACGCCGCGGTGCTCGGGGTGGTCCAGCAGCCACCAGTCGAGCTCGCGGGACTCGGCCCACTCCGACTCCTGGCCGATCTCCGAGCCCATGAACAGCAGCTGCTTGCCGGGGTGGGCCCACATGAACCCGAGGTAGGCGCGCAGGTTGGCGAGCTGCTGCCAGCGGTCGCCGGGCATCTTGCGCAGCAGCGAGCCCTTGCCGTGCACGACCTCGTCGTGGCTCAGCGGCAGCACGTAGTTCTCCGAGAACGCGTAGACCATCGCGAAGGTCATCTCGCCGTGGTGGTAGGCGCGGTGCACCGGCTCGCGGGCCAGGTAGTCCAGCGAGTCGTGCATCCAGCCCATGTTCCACTTGAAGCCGAAGCCGAGACCGTCGGCGGACGTCGGCCGGGTGACACCGGGCCAGGACGTCGACTCCTCGGCGATCGTCGTGATGCCGGGGACGCGCTTGTAGACGGTCGCGTTCATCTCCTGGAGGAACTGCACCGCCTCGAGGTTCTCGTGCCCGCCGTGGATGTTCGGCGACCACTCGCCCTCCTCACGGGCGTAGTCGAGGTAGAGCATGGACGCCACGCCGTCGACCCGCAGGCCGTCGGCGTGGAACTCCTCCAGCCAGTAGAGCGCGTTCGCGTAGAGGTAGTTGCGGACCTCGCGACGGCCGAAGTTGAAGATGTGGGAGCCCCACTCCTTGTGCCAGCCGCGCTGCGGGTTGGGGTCCTCGTAGAGGGGAGTGCCGTCGAAGCGGGCGAGCGCCCACTCGTCGGTCGCGAAGTGGCCGGGCACCCAGTCGAGGATCACGCCGACGCCGGCCTGGTGCAGGCGGTCGACCAGCAGCCGGAAGCCGTCGGGGTCGCCGAACCGGGAGTCCGGCGCGAAGTACGACGTCACGTGGTAGCCCCACGAGCCGCCGAAGGGGTGCTGCATCACGGGCATCAGCTCGACGTGGGTGAACCCCAGGCCGGCGACGTACGCCGGCAGCTCGTCGGCGAGCTCGGTCCACGACCAGTAGCGGCCGTCGAGGTGCTTCTTCCACGAGCCGAGGTGCATCTCGTAGACGCTCATCGGCTCCGCGACCGGCTGCCGGGCCGGACGCGCGGCCATCCACTCGTCGTCGCCCCAGGTGTAGGAGGACTCGAAGACCTTGGACGCGGTGTCGGCCGGCTTCTCCGCCCAGTTCGCCATCGGGTCGGCCTTCTCGCGCCACTGTCCGTCCGGGCCGAGGATGACGTACTTGTACGCCGTCCCGCTGCCCACGTCGGGCACGAACAGCTCCCACACGCCCGAGCGCCCGAGCTGGCGCATCGGGTGCTCGCGACCGTCCCAGCTGTTGAAGTCGGCCTTGATCCGGACCGCGCGGGCGCTGGGCGCCCAGACCGCGAAGGACGTGCCGGTCACCGGTCCGAGGGCGCCGGGGTAGTGGTGCACGTGGGCGCCGAGCACGTCCCAGAGCTGCTCGTGGCGGCCCTCGTTGATCAGGTGCAGGTCGACCTCGCCCAGCGTGGGCAGGAACCGGTACGGGTCGTCGACGACGTGCTCGTCGGGACCGTAGCTGACCGCCAGGCGGTAGTCCGGCACGTCCGGGAGCGGGAGCACGCCCGCCCAGATCCCCTCGTGCTCGTGGGTGAGCTCGGCCTCGGCCGGGGCGCCGCCGTCGGTGCTCCAGCGGACCACGACCCGGGAGGCGAGCGGTCGCAGGACGCGCACCGTCACCCCGCCGTCGTACGGGTGCGGGCCGAGGACGGCGTGCGGGTCGCCGTGCTCGCCGCGCGAGACCTGGCCGAGGACCTCGACGGGCACCTCGAGGAGTGCGGGCGCCTTGCGCGTGCGGGAGGACTTCATGCTGCTCCGATCCTCGCCACGGCCTCGAGTGGGATGGCCACCCAGGTCGGACGGTTGCGTGTCTCGTAGACGGTCTCGTACACCGCCTTGTCGGCGACGTAGGCGTCGAGGAGCGTGCGCTGGGCCTCGGTGAGGTCGCCTCCGGCGTACGCGGTCAGGAAGTGGTTGCGGTTGCGGTTCGCCCACTCCTCGGCCCGGTAGGCGCGCTGCGAGGCGCCCTCAGGATGGTCCTCGGCGAACTGGCGCTCGACCACGTGTGGCACGTAGTCGAACGAGCGCAGCATCCCCGCCACGTCGCGCCAGCGGGAGTCGGGCTTCAGCCGCTCGGCCAGCGGCTTCGCGGGCTCGCCCTCGAAGTCGACGATCTTCCAGCCCAGGCTGGTGCGCAGGGTCTGGCCCAGGTGCAGGTCGCCGTGGATCTGCTGCACCTCGACCTCGTCCAGCGCGCGGAGCCGGGCGTAGGCCTCGCGCAGCGAGCCGGCGTGCGCCGCGAGCTCCGGTACGACACCGAGCGCGGCGTCGAGGCGGACGTCCATGTCGTCCGCCAACCGACCGACGGCCGCCGGGTCGAGCCGACCGACGGGGAAGTGCTCGGCGAGCACGTCGTGGACCTCGCGCAGGGCGACGCCGAGCCGCTCGCTCTCGGAGGCGAAGTCGCCGCCCGCCTCGAAGGCGTGCAGGTCACCCTCGGCGAAGAGGTTGCGGGCGCTGGTCAGGGCCAGCTCCCAGCCGTCGCTGGCGGTGCGCAGGAACTGCTGGAGCATCGCCAGCTGCACGGTGGTCGTCCCGGCAGCCTCGTCGGCGTCGCCGGTCGGCTGGCCGTCGACCCAGTCCAGCCAGCCGTAGAGGGCGGCGATGTGGTCGTTGCCGGAGCGGGTGAGCACCTCGTGCACGCTGATGTCGGGGTTCACGCCCGGGGTGATCTTGCGGAAGACCTTCATCAGGGCGTCCTCGCCGAAGGCCACCGAGGAGTTGGACTGCTCGCCGGAGAAGAGGGTCGAGTGCGACTCCAGGTCGAGGTCGTGGCCCGGCAGCCGGTGGAAGAGCAGCCCGCTGTCGTCGTGGAGGTTCCCGCCCGCCTCGGCGGCGGCGCGGTCGAAGGCGACCAGCCAGCAGGCCATCGCCTCCCGGTCGTGCAGGGCGTCGTAGGCGTGCACCCAGCCGTGGTCCGGGTCCTCCCACCAGCCGATGAACGCGTGGTCGAGGCGGCTCTCGGGGTCGGTGTAGAAGGCCATCGGCACCTGGTAGACCTCGGTGCCACCGGGCTCGTCGCCGTAGAGGACCTCGACCAGCTCGATGACGACCACCGGACTGCCCTCCCGGGCGGCCGGCAGCGTCCCGACCCGCCGCGCGGACGCGACCTCGAAGGGCCGGCCCTTGCCGCCGAACCAGCGGGTCCGCTCCAGGTACCGGGTGAGGACGTCGGGCTCGGGCGTCACAGCAGCTGCTCCTCGTGGGTCTCGTTGACTTCGGTGAGCCGGAACCAGTAGAAGCCGTAGCCGGCCAGGGTGAGCAGGTAGGGCAGCTCGCCGATCTCGGGGAACGGGACACCGCCGAGGAGCTCCACCGGCCGCCGACCCTCGAACCGGCGCAGGTCGAGCTCGACCGGCTGCGGGAAGCGGGACAGGTTGTTGACGCAGAGGATGAGGTCCTCGTGGCCGTCCGCACCGACGTGCTCGCGGACGTAGGAGAGCACCGACGGGTTGGAGCCGCCGAGGTCCTGGAAGCTGCCCAGCCCGAACGCCGGGTGGTTGCGGCGCGCGTGGATCATCCGGCGCATCCAGTGCAGGAGCGAGGAGGAGTTCTCGAGCTGCGCCTCGACGTTGACCGACTGGTAGCCGAAGACCGGGTCCTGGATGACCGGCCGGTCCAGCTTGCCCGGCGTGGCCGCGGAGAAGCCGGCGTTGCGGTCGGCCGTCCACTGCATCGGGGTGCGGACGCCGTCGCGGTCACCGAGCCAGATGTTGTCGCCCATCCCGATCTCGTCGCCGTAGTACAGGACCGGCGAGCCGGGCAGCGACAGCAGGAGCGCGTTGAACAGCTCCATCTGGTTCATGTCGTTGTCGAGCAGCGGCGCGAGCCGGCGGCGGATGCCGATGTTGGCCTTCATGCGGGGGTCCTTGGCGTACTCGCCCCACATGTAGTCGCGGTCCTCGTCGGTGACCATCTCCAGCGTCAGCTCGTCGTGGTTGCGCAGGAAGATGCCCCACTGGCAGGAGTCGGGGATCGGCGGGGTCTGCTCGAGGATCTCCGAGATGGGGAACCGCGACTCGCGGCGCACGGACATGAAGATGCGCGGCATCACCGGGAAGTGGAACGCCATGTGGCACTCGTCGCCGCCGACCTCGAAGTCGCCGAAGTACTCGACGACGTCCTCGGGCCACTGGTTGGCCTCGCAGAGCAGCACCCGGCCGGGGTACTCGTCGTCGACGACCTTCCGGACCTTCTTGAGGAAGTCGTGGGTCTCCGGCAGGTTCTCGCCGTTGGTGCCGGGCCGCTCGTAGAGGTAGGGCACGGCGTCCAGGCGGAACCCGTCCATGCCCATGTCCAGCCAGAACCGGATCGCGTCGATGATCGCGTCGTGCACGGCCGGGTTGTCGAAGTTGAGGTCCGGCTGGTGGGAGAAGAAGCGGTGCCAGAAGTACTGCTGCCGGACCGGGTCCCACGTCCAGTTCGACGGCTCGGTGTCGACGAAGATGATCCGCGCGTCCTGGTAGAGCTCGTCGGAGTCGGACCAGACGTAGAAGTCGCCGTAGGGCCCGTCCGGGTCGGACCGGGACGCCTGGAACCACGCGTGCTGGTCGCTCGTGTGGTTCATGACGAAGTCGATGATGACGCGGATGCCGCGCTGGTGCGCCTGCTCCAGGAAGTACCGGAAGTCGTCGATCGTGCCGATCTCCGGGTGGACGCCGGTGTAGTCGGCGACGTCGTAGCCGTCGTCGCGCAGCGGGCTCGGGAAGAAGGGCGGGATCCACAGGCAGTCGACGCCGAGCCACTCGAGGTAGTCGAGCTTGTCGACGAGCCCCCGGAAGTCACCGGTGCCGTCGGCGTTGGAGTCACGGAACGCGCGGACCAGGACCTCGTAGAAGACGGCGGTCTTGAACCACTCGGGTGGCTGCCCGTCCTGGACGTGGCCGGCGGGGCGCTCCTGGATGGGGTCCCGGGTCACCGGGTCCTCCTCACGTCGAGGACGTGCGCAGGCTCGTGGAACGGGTCGAGCCGGACGTAGTTGTGGGCCGACCAGGTCCAGTCCTCGCCGGTGATCTCGTCGTGGACGACGAACGCGTCGTGCTCCTCGAGGCCGAGCGCGGCCATGTCGAGGTGGACGGTCGTCTCGCGGGCGGCGTGCGGGTCGACGTTGACCACCACGATCACGGCGTCCTCGATCGCCCCGGACGGGTCGCGTGCGACCTTCGAGAACACGAGCACGTTCTCGTCGTCGCTCCAGTGGATCGACAGGTTGCGCAGCAGCTGCAGCGAGCGGTGTGCCCGGCGGATCTCGTTGAGCCGGGTCAGGTACGGCGCGAGGGTGCGGCCCTCGCGGTCAGCGGCGTCCCAGTCCCGGACCCGGATCTGGTACTTCTCCGAGTCGAGGTACTCCTCGCTGCCCGGCTTGACCGCGACGTGCTCGAAGAGCTCGAAGCCGGCGTACACGCCCCAGCTCGGCGACCCGCACGCGGCGAGGGCCGCACGGATCTTGAACGCCGCCGGGCCGCCGTACTGGAGGAACGCGTGGAGGATGTCGGGGGTGTTGACGAAGAAGTTCGGCCGCATCAGGTGGGACGTCTCGTGCGACACCTCGCGGAGGTACTCCTCCAGCTCCCACTTGGCGTTGCGCCAGGTGAAGTACGTGTAGCTCTGGTGGAAGCCGACCGCGCCCAGGGCCTGCATCATCGCGGGGCGGGTGAAGGCCTCGGCGAGGAAGAGCACGTCGGGGTCGGTGCGCCGGACCTCGCGCAGCAGCCACTCCCAGAAGGCCAGCGGCTTGGTGTGGGGGTTGTCGACCCGGAAGACCCGGACGCCGTGCGACATCCAGAGCCGGACGATGCGCAGCACCTCCTGGCAGATCCCGCTCGGGTCGTTGTCGAAGTTGACCGGGTAGATGTCCTGGTACTTCTTGGGCGGGTTCTCGGCGTACGCGATGGTGCCGTCGGCCCGGGTGGTGAACCACTCGGGGTGGGAGGTCACCCACGGGTGGTCGGGCGCCGCCTGCAGGGCGAGGTCGAGGGCGACCTCGAGGCCGAGGTCGCGGGCCCGCCCGACGAACGCGTCGAAGTCCTCGAACGTGCCGAGGTCGGGGTGGATGGCGTCGTGGCCGCCGTCCTTGGAGCCGATCGCCCACGGGGACCCGGTGTCGTCCGGGCCCGGGTCGAGGGTGTTGTTCGGCCCCTTGCGGTTCACCTCGCCGATGGGGTGGATCGGCGGCAGGTAGACGATGTCGAAGCCCATCGCGGCGACGGCGTCCAGCCGCTTGGAGGCGGTCTGGAAGGTGCCGCTGGTGACCCGGCCGGTCTTCTCGTCGCGGGTCGCGCCCTCGGAGCGGGGGAAGAACTCGTACCAGCTGCTGAAGAGGGCGCGCTCGCGGTCGGCGTACGCCGGGTAGGGGCCCTCGACGGTGAGCAGCTCGCGCACGGGGTGGCGGTACATGACGTCGGCCACCTCGGGCGACTCGAGCGCGGCCAGCCGCGCCGCGTCGGGGCGGGTGGTGTCCCGGGCCGCCTCGATCGCGGACTGGACGACCTGGGCGGCGCCGGCGGACGCGGGGTCGCGCGGGTCGAGGGAGGTGAGCACGCGGTCGAGCAGCAGGTGGGCCTCGGTGAACATCAGCTCGACGTCGACCCCGGCCGGCACCTTGAGGGCGGCGTCGTGCTGCCAGGTGCCGAGCGGGTCGGACCAGGCGACCACCTCGAAGCTCCAGGCACCGGGGGCGTCGGGCACCACCCACGCCTCGTAGCGGTCGGGGACGTCGGCGTGCTTGGTCATCCGCACGGTTGGCCGGCGGCGCCCGTCGGGCCCGATGAGCACCACCTCGGCGCCCAGCTGGTCGTGGCCCTCCCGGAACACGCTCGCCGTCACGGGGAGCGGCTCGCCGACCGTCGCCTTGGCGGGCTGTCGTCCGAGGTCGACCAGCGGCGTGACGTTCATGATGGGGATGCGTCCGACCATGATCTCCAACCTAGCGAGGGAGCGGGAGGTATCGGCAACCGTGGCTGGACAGCACGACGCCGACGGCTACCGCGTACCCGTCGGCGCTGGGCGGAAACCGGCTGTCCGCGCCTTGGTTCCTCCGGGGCCGGGACGGGCCGCGGGGATCCTCGGGGGGCACGGGCGGGCAGGCGGAGACCACTGAGCGTCGGTGGCGGGTTTGCTCTGGTTGCGACCGACAGGCAGCAACGGGGGCGGCAGGCTACTGGTTGCGGCTGTCGTCCGGCTCACGGGCGCTGGCACCGGTGGTCGAGCTTGTCGAGACCCCAGAAGGTGCGCAGGGCGGTGACTGCCGGCACCTCGCCGTCTGCTCGGGTTGCGACCGACATGGCAGCAGCGCGGGGCGGCGGGCGTCGGGTCGCGGTCGCCTCCCGGCTCACGGTCGCGTTCGCCGGTGGTCGAGCAGCGAGCGCCAGCGAGCGTCGTCGAGACCCCGGGAGCTGCGCAGGGCGGTGGCTGCCGGCATCTCGCGGTCCGCTGGGGTTGCGGCTGACGGGCACGACGGATACGGCGGGCGTCGGGTCGCGGTCGCCTCCAGGCTCACGGTCGCGTTCGCCGGTGGTCGAGCAGCGAGCGTCGTCGAGACCCCGGGAGGTGGGCAGGGTGGTGACTGCCGGCACCTCGCCGGTGGTCTCGGGTTGCGACCGACAGGCAGCAACGAGGGTGCGGCGGGCGTCGGGTCGCGGTCGCCTCCCGGCTCACGGCCGGCGGCGCCGGCGGTCGAGCAGCGAGCGCCAGCGAGCGTCGTCGAGACCCCAGAAGGTGGGCAGGGCGGTGACTGCCGGCACCTCGCGGTCCGCTCGGGTTGCGACCGACAGGCAGCAACGCGGGGCGGCGGGCGGCGGGTCACGCTCGCCTCCCGGCTCCCGGCTCACGGTCGCGTTCGCCGGTGGTCGAGCAGCGAGCGCCAGCGAGCGTCGTCGAGACCCCAGAAGGTAAGGCAGGGCGTGGCGTAAGCTGTCCCGGAAATCTTTACTCGAAGTTCTCAGATCCCTGTGGATACAGGGGATTCTCGCCTCTGACTGTCGGTGGCGAGTGCTTGAGTAGACCCATGACCAGCACCGCCACCGAGCTCGGCACCGACACCCGCGACCAGCGGGCCGAGTCGGTGCTGACCGCTGCTGCGGCGACCCGGGAGGCGATCGCGGACCTGGAGGTCCAGCAGCTGATCCAGGCCTGCGACTGGGTCGCGCTGCACCCGGGCGAGGAGGTCGACACCTCGATCGAGTTCGGGATGCGGGACCTGCAGATCGCCGGCGACGGTGCGCCGACGATCGACGAGGCGGCGGTGGCTGAGTTCGCGCTCGCGGTCGGCCGGACCACGGACTCGGGCCGGAACCTGCTCGGTGACGCGGTCGAGCTGCGGCACCGACTCCCCAGGCTGTGGGCTCGCGTGATCAACGGTGAGGTGGCGGTGTGGAAGGCCCGGAAGGTCGCCCAGGCCACCACCTCGCTCCCGGCCGATGCGGCAGCCGTGGTGGACCAGCGGTTGGCGTGGTGTGCGCACCGGTGCTCCTTCGCCGAGATCGAGCGGCAGGTCGAGAAGGCCCGCGCCGAGCACGACCCCGACGCCGCCGAGGAACGCCGGGTCGCCGCGTTGGAGAAGCGCCGGTTCGACATCGACCTCGACCACGCCACCCCCGACGGGCTCGTCCACGTCGAAGGAGAGCTCGACCTCGCCGACGCCCTCGCCCTGGAGGAGCAGATCAAGGCGACGGCAGCTGAGCTCGACGTGGACCTGCCGCTGGACGTGCGCCGGTCGATGGCCGCCGGACTCCTCGGCACGAGCGACACCGAGGGCGGGCAGGTCCGGGAGGTCGTGGTCTACGCCCACACCCGTCCCGGCCATGCCAGCGTCGACGTCGACAACACGAGGTCCTCGGTCACACCCGAGCACCTGAAGGACTGGTGCCAGGCCGCCGGCACCAAGGTCACCGTGCGGCCCGTGATCGACCTGAACGCCGAGCTGTCGACCGACTGCTACGAGCCGACCGAGCTCATGAAGGAACAGATCGGTCTGCGCGACCGGCAGTGCTGCTTCCCCGGCTGCACCCGCCCGGCCCGGCGCTGCGACAGCGAGCACCAGGTCCCATGGCCCGAAGGCCCCACCGCATCGTCCAACCTCGCGCCCGCCTGCCGGACCCACCACCGGCTCAAGACCTTCGCCGGCTGGGACTACCAGAGGGTCGCCGGGGTCGGGTTCGTGTGGACCACCCCCATGGGGCGGACCTACGTCAGCCCGTTCGTCACCGACGTGCCCGCTGACGATACCGACCTCCCGGCCGAGCCCGACCGGCCCGACGAGCCGTTCCTGCGACATACCCCCTGACCCAGACCCCGCCGGCCACGGCCGACGGGGTCACACCCATGTCCCGGTGGTCGCCCGCGGCGGCAGGTCAGAACACCTGCAGCTCCGCCGCGTGCACGATCGTGCCCCGGTCGGACCCGGTGGCGCAGTCGGTCGGGTTGGCGGGGTCGGCGTCCTGCTCACCGGCGTAGCCGGCGTACCCCGTGCACTGGTTCTCGAGCGCGACCAGCCGGATCGCCGCGGCCCGGGTGGCCGGGACGCGGAAGGTCCGCAGGGTCAGGTTCGGGGCCACCGGCCGCGGCCGGACCGCGGGGAAGGCGTTCGCCGGCGAGGTGTAGAAGCGCTTCCACACCGCGTCGTCGCCGGAGCAGCCCTGCACGCAGGCCTCGAGGGCGAACTGCCGCAGCGCGGTGAACCGCGAGCCCGAGTCGGGGTCGGGGTCCTTCGCGAGCGGGACCTCCGTCGGGTCCGGCGGTGCCGGGTTGAGCATCGCGCTGACCTGCACCCGGCGCACGACGTGGACGCCGCCGGCGAGGTCGACGCTGACGGACGGGTGCGAGGAGTCCACGTTGTCGCCGGTGACCCCGCCCCAGGCGGTCCGCTCGGTGCCGTCGATGAGCGAGACGGGGTTGAGCGACCCGTCCGTGGCGCCGAGCACCCGCGCGCCGTTCACCTTGCCGGCGAGGTTCTTCGGCATCCGCAGCCGGACCGTCCGGTGCTCGCCAGGGCGCACGGTGAGCGTGAAGCGCTTGAAGCCACGCGCCTTCGAGACGGCGAGCATCTCGTAGCGCCCCGGAGTGAGGGTCACGGTGTCGCCGACCTTCTTGGTCTTGCGCGAGGTGTCGGCGACCGGCGTGGCGCGGGCCTCGAAGTGGCCGACGTAGATCCGCCCACCCTTGTTGCCGGCGAACCGGACGACGGCGTTGCGCGACCGGGGCGACGCGAAGCTCGGCACCGGGCTGCCCGAGTCGGCGTCCGGGGTCGAGGCGCCCTTGCCCATGCCACGGCGGGCGAACGCGTCCCACATGACCGCGAGGTCCTTGCCCCCGAACCGCATCCGGTCCGCGGCGAGCATCGCGTCGCGGGCGTCGAGCATCGAGGTCGCGCCCTGCTGGAGCAGGAAGGCGTCGAAGACGAGCTGGATCCAGCGCCGGTTGCCCGGGCACTGGCTCGGCGGCAGCGGGGTCCGGGTCGCCGTCGCCTGCGAGCAGCGCAGCTGGAGCTTGGCGTCGCGGTAGGGGAACTTCGCGTTCCACTTCTCCACCAGGGCCTGCCGGACCGACCAGTTCGTGCCGTTCCAGATCTCGCCGTCGGCGTGGACCTCGTTGCCCGGGGTGTCGAACCCGAGGTCGGAGTAGTTCAGCGGGTTGCGGTTGATCGCGTAGTCGCGGATCGCGACGTCCTTGTTGCCGGTGGCGTAGACGCCGACGGCCCACGGGTTGCCGCCGTTGCGGTAGCCGTGGCTGAACATGTACTCACCCGCGGTCAGGTCGCCCCACGACTCGCCCATCGCCCCGCCCTGCGCGGAGGTGATGCCCTCGTCGGGGCCGCCGATCATCCGGTTGCTGATCGCGTGGGTGTACTCGTGACCGACGATGCCCATGTCCAGGGCGCCGTCCACGCACGGCGAGTAGAAGGCCCCCGCCACCGGCTGGAAGAGGTACTGGTTGGTGATGCCGGGGACGCCGTCCTGGAGCGTGATCTGGTTGGCGTTGTCCCGGCCGAGCAGCAGCGGCTGGCCGCCGGTGATCGCCCCGGCCTGGGCGTTGCCGACCTCCTGGTCGCCCTCGACCCCGCCGCGGCCGAGGTTGCTCAGCTGGAGGTTGTAGTTGTCCTCGGTGAAGCCGAGGTAGTACGAGAAGTCGTGCATCCGGTTGTGCGCGACGAACAGGTTCGTCACCGTGGCGTCGATGTCGTTGCCGCCGGGACGGAGCTGGGTCGGGTCGCACCGGGAGTTGTTCCAGGCGTCGGTGAACGCCGTCGTGTAGTCACGGGTCGGGGAGACCGGCGCCTGCGCCGTGCCGCCGGGGGCGAGCGGGTCCAGCCACGCCTCGTGGGTGTTGGCGTTGTTGCCGACGGTCGTCATCGTCGCGACGCCCGACCCGGGCACGACGTCCCACGGGCCGGGTGCGGCCACGTTGCGGAACGGCCCGCTCGGGCTGCTGCACCCCGCGCCGGGGAACCAGCAGCCGATCACCGAGTTCTTCGGGGTGGTGCCGGCGGAGTAGTCGAGGCTCGGGTTGGCGGTGAAGTAGCGCCAGCGCGGCTCGAAGCCGGCGTCACCGGTCGACGGGCCGGCCGTGTCGCTGGTGGTGACGCTGGCGACGTAGTTGCCCGGAGGCAGGAACGGCGCGGTCGGGTCCTCGAAGGGGCAGACCTGCATCGAGTAGATGCCCTTCGGGATGCTGTCGGCCGAGTACGTCGCGGCCTCGGGGCTGGTGGCCGTGTCGCCGGAGGCCAGCAGCTCGCCGCCGGGGGAGAAGATCTTGACGGTCACGTCGTCGAGCGTGTTGGCCATCGCGGCGACCGCGACCACCTGCTTGGTGTTGCCGTCGGTGAGCTCGAACTCGTGCCGGGGCCCGCACTCGGTGGCGGTCACCTCGCCCTGGAACGGGTAGACGTCGCTGCTGCTCTCGGCCTGGTTCTGCCGGTGCAGGACCGCTCCGGTGACACCGTCGACGAGGACGGTGTAGGCGAAGGCCGACCCGCGCGCCACGTCGAGCACGTTGGTCTCGAACACCGGGCGCACCGACCCGTCGGCGAGTGCCAGAGCGCGGAGGCGGACCAGCTGCGGCTGGGCGAAGCCCGGGACGGTGAGCCGGGTCCAGCCGCCGGGGACGCGGTCGGCCGTCGAGCTGGTGATGTCGCCGACGGCGCCGGCGTCGAGGGTGCGGCCGACGTCGGCGGCCGCCTTCGTGAACGCCTGGACCGGGGAGAGGGTCGCCGCCGGCGGCGTACCCGTGGAGCCCCGCAGCGGGGTGATCGAGGAGGACACGTAGGCGATCTCGCCGCGGGCGACACCGACGGTCACCATGCTGTCGAGCGCCGGCACCAGGTCGCCGAAGCGCTGCCGGAAGAGGACGGCGTGCGCCGGGCTCTGCGCGAAGCGCTGGTCGTTGACGACGTCGAGGGCGTCGACCTGCGCGGCCGTCAGCCCGAACACCGCGGCGTGCGTCCGCAGCCACGAGCGGGCGGCCACCACCGGGTCGCTCGACGTGGCGCGGGCGAGCACGCCGTCGGCGGGCAGGATCGAGGACGGCGTGCCGAACTGGTTCCAGCGCAGGTCCACGGCGCCGAGCCCGGCGGCCGCGGAGCGCTGGGCGGCCGACGGTACGGCGGTGCCGCGGGTGTCGAGGTCGGCCAGGCCGGCCACCGGGTCGGCGAGGGTGCCGAGCGGGGTGGTCCCGGAGCCGGCGCCCGGCGCCGATCCGGCGGCGCTCGCGCCCGGGAGCTGCCCGAGGCCCGACAGGAGGAGGGCGCCGGCCAGGGCGAGCGCCACGGTGCTTCGGAGGCCGCGGCGAGCCGCGAGATCGGTCATGCGCGGTCAACGGCGGACGCCGCGGTTCGTTATGTGAACCCGCGCGGGGCGGCCGCTCATCTCCAGGTTTGATCAATTCTTTGATCGTTCCAACTCCCTCGGGGTAGCGTCCGCCTGTGCGTGCGATTCGACGATTCACCGTCCGTCCCGTCCTCCCCCCGGCACTGGCCGGGCTGGGTGACCTGGCCGGCAACCTGCGCTGGTCCTGGCACCCCGAGAGCCAGGACGTGTTCGAGCGGGTCGATCCCGCCCTGTGGGCCGCCACGGGCCGGGACCCGGTCAAGCTGCTCGGTGCCGTCGGGGCGCCCCGGCTGCGCGAGCTGGCGGACTCCCCGGACTTCCTCGCCGGCCTCGACGCCGCGAGCCAGGACCTGCACCGCTACCTCACCGGTGACCGCTGGTACCAGAAGCGCGTCGCGTCCGGTGAGGTCCTGCCGGAGGCGGTCGCCTACTTCTCCCCGGAGTTCGGCATCACCTCGGTGCTGCCGCAGTACTCCGGCGGTCTCGGCATCCTGGCCGGCGACCACCTCAAGGCCGCCAGCGACCTCGGGGTGCCGATCCTCGGCGTCGGCCTGCTCTACCGGCACGGCTACTTCAAGCAGGCGCTCTCCCGCGAGGGCTGGCAGCAGGAGACCTACCCGGTCCTCGACCCCGACGGGCTGCCGATCTCGCTGCTCCGCGAGGAGAACGGCAGCCGCGCGTCGATCAGCATCGCGATGCCCGACGGGCCCGAGCTGCTCGCGCGGATCTGGGTCGCCAGCGTCGGCCGGGTGCCGCTGCTGATGCTCGACACGGACGTCGAGGGCAACCCCGACCACTACCGGGACGTGACCGACCGCCTCTACGGCGGCAACAGCGAGCACCGGCTGCGGCAGGAGCTGCTGCTCGGTGTCGGCGGCGTCCGGGCGATCCGCGCCTACTGCCGGATCACCGGCCACCCGGCCCCGGAGGTCTTCCACACCAACGAGGGCCATGCCGGCTTCCTCGGCCTCGAGCGGATCCGCGAGCTGACGGTCGCCGAGGGCGGCCCGAAGCTCGACCTCGACACGGCCCTCGAGGTCAGCCGGTCCTCCACGGTGTTCACCACCCACACCCCGGTCCCCGCCGGCATCGACCGGTTCCCGCTGACCCTGATGGAGCAGTACTTCACCGAGGCCGGCCCGGTCCCCGGCGTACCGGTCGAGCGCATCCTGGCGCTCGGCACCGAGGACTACGCCGGCGGCGACCCGTCGGTCTTCAACATGGCGGTCATGGGCTTCCGGCTCGCGCAGCGCGCCAACGGCGTCTCGCAGCTGCACGGCGAGGTGAGCCGCGGGATGTTCAGCGGCCTGTGGCCGGCCTTCGACGAGGCCGAGGTGCCGATCGGGTCCATCACCAACGGCGTGCACGGCCCGTCGTGGGTCGCCCGCGAGATGTTCGACCTGGCCGCGGGCCACGGCGCGGACCGGGAGTCCGACGACGTCGAGGCGTTCTGGGCCGCGGTCGACAAGGTCCCCGGCAACGAGGTCTGGGCGACCAAGCGGGTGCTCCGCGAGAAGCTGGTGCTCGACGCCCGCCGCCGGCTGCGCAAGTCGTGGGAGAAGCGGGGTGCGGCCCGGGCCGAGCTGAAGTGGATCGACAGCGCCCTGGACCCCGACGTGCTGACGATCGGCTTCGCGCGGCGCGCTGCGTCGTACAAGCGGCTGACGCTGATGATGCGCGACCCCGCGCGGCTTAAGTCCCTCCTGCTCCACCCCGAGCGGCCGATCCAGCTGGTCATCGCCGGCAAGGCGCACCCGGCCGACGACGGCGGCAAGAAGCTGATCCAGGACATCGTGCGGCTCTCCGACGACCCCGAGATCCGGCACCGCATCGTGTTCCTGCCGAACTACGACATCGCGATGGCGCAGCCGCTCTACCCCGGCTGCGACGTGTGGCTCAACAACCCGCTGCGTCCCTACGAGGCGTGCGGCACCTCCGGGATGAAGGCCGCCCTCAACGGCGGCCTGAACCTGTCGGTGCTCGACGGCTGGTGGGACGAGTGGTACGACGGCGACAACGGCTGGGCGATCCCGACCGCCGACGGTGTCGAGGACGTCGACCACCGCGACGACCTCGAGGCGACCGCGCTCTACGACCTGATCGAGCGGGACGTGGCTCCGCGCTTCTACGACGTCGACGCCGAGGGCGTCCCCACCCGCTGGCTCGAGATGACGCGGCACACGCTGAAGTCGCTCGGCCCCAAGGTGCTGGCGACCCGGATGGTGCGCGACTACGTGCGCCAGCTCTACGCCCCGGCCGCCATCACCGCGCACCGGCTCAACACCGACTTCGCGGGGGCCGCCCAGCTGGCCGCCTGGAAGAAGAAGGTCAAGGCCGGGTGGGAGCACGTCCGGGTCGAGCACGTCGAGAGCAGCGGGGTCGGCGACGCCCCGGAGGTCGGCGACCGGATGAGCGTCCGGGCGTTCGTGGCGCTGGGCGACCTCGAGCCCGCCGACGTCGACGTCCAGCTCGTGTACGGCAAGAGCAACAGCGAGGACGAGCTCGTCGAGAACGGCATCGAGTCGCTGCACGTCGCCGAGTCCTACGGGGGCGGCCGGCACCGCTTCGACGTCGAGCACGTGCTCGACCAGTCGGGCGCGTTCGGCTACACCGTGCGGATCGTGCCGCGCAACGACCTGCTCACCTCGCCCGCCGAGCTCGGGGTGGTCGCGCTCCCGTAGTCAGGGGCCGGCGCAGCTGTCGTGACAGCTGCGCCGAGTCGGGCCTCAGGCCTCGCGCAGGACGACCACGGTGCGTCGGCCGATCGAGAGCCGGTCGCCGGCCTTGACGTGGGTGCCGACGGGCAGCTTGACGTCGGTCGAGAGCACGACCTCGCCGGTCTGCACCCAGTCGTTCTCCGGGAGCTCGACGCGCTGCGGCAGCCAGTCGGAGTTGAACCAGATCATGAACGACGCGTCGACCTGCTGCTCGCCGCGGGGACCGGGGGAGCGGAGCGGGGCGCCGGAGACGAACATGCCGATCGCCCGGAGGTCGGGGTCGTGCCAGTCGTCACCGGTCATCTCGCGGCCCGACGGGTGCAGCCAGGCCAGGTCCTTCGGGCCGCCGCGGATCGTCGGCCGCCCCTCGAACCAGTGCCGCTGCCGCAGGGCCGGGTGCTCCCGGCGCAGCCGCAGCGCGGTCTTCGTCACCTCGTAGACGTCCAGCCAGGCGTCGTCGGGGCGCCAGTCGATCCACGAGGTCTCGTTGTCCTGGGCGTACGCGTTGTTGTTGCCGCCCTGGGTCCGCCCGCGCTCGTCGCCGGCCGTGATCATCGGGACCCCGTTGGACAGGCACAGCGTGGCCATCAGGTTGGCCGCCTGCCGCCGTCGTACGGCGAGCAGCGCCGCGTCGTCCGTCTCGCCCTCCACGCCGTGGTTCCACGAGCGGTTGTTGTCGGTGCCGTCCCGGTTGTCCTCGCCGTTCGCCTCGTTGTGCTTCTGTCCGTAGGTCACCAGGTCGCGCAGCGTGAACCCGTCGTGCGCCGTGACGAAGTTGATCGACGCGTACGGCGAGCGCCCGTCGTCGAGGTAGAGGTCGGAGGAGCCGGCCAGCCGGGTGGCCACGCCGCGGATCCCGCGGGAGTGGTTGCGCCAGAAGTCGCGGATCTCGTCGCGGTACTGGTCGTTCCACTCCACCCAGGGCGGGGGGAACTCGCCGACGCGGTAGCCGTCCATCGAGGCGTCCCACGGCTCGGCGATCAGCTTCACGTGGCGCAGGATCGGGTCCTGGCCGATGGCCATCAGCAGGTGGCACCCCATGTCGACGCGGTGGTGGACGCGGGTCAGGGCCGACATCAGGTCGAAGCGGAACCCGTCGACGTGCATCTCGGTGACCCAGTAGCGCAAGGAGTCCAGGATCAGCCGGAGCGCGAAGGGGTTCGACGCGTCGACGGTGTTGCCGCAGCCGGTCACGTCCCAGTAGTCGTCCTGGTACGGCGCCGCCGGGACGCCGTCGCCGACGCGGCAGTAGAAGCCGCGGTCGTCCAGGCCGCGGAACGAGAGCGTCGGCCCTTCGACCCCGGCCTCGGCGGTGTGGTTGTAGACGACGTCGAGGATGACCTCGAGGCCGGCCTCGTGGAACGCCTTGACCATCTGCTTGAACTCGGTGACCTGCTGGCCCCGGTCCCCGGACGCGGCGTAGCCGTTGTGCGGCGCGAAGAACCCGATCGAGTTGTAGCCCCAGTAGTTCGTCAGCCCCCGCGCCACCACCGCCGGCTCGGACACGAACTGGTGCACCGGCAGCAGCTCGACCGCGGTGACGCCGAGGTCCTTGACGTAGTCGATGACGGCCGGGGTCGCGAGGCCGGCGTAGGTGCCGCGCAGCTCCTCGGGGACCCGGTCGTGCAGCGCGGTCATGCCCTTGACGTGCAGCTCGTAGACGACCGTGTCGCGCCAGCGGTAGCGCAGCGGGTGGTCGTCGCCCCAGTCGAACGACTCGTCGACGACCACGCTGCGGGGCACGTACGGCGCGGAGTCGGTCCCGCTCATCCGGGCCGGGTCGTCCTCGTCGTACCCGAAGATCGCCGGGTCGACGGTGACCTCGCCGGACACCGCCCGGGCGAACGGGTCGAGCAGCAGCTTGTTGGGGTTGAACCGGAAGCCCTGGGACGGGTCCCAGGGGCCGGCGACCCGGTAGCCGTAGCGGGTGCCGGGCCGGACCCCCGGAATGGCGCCGTGCCAGATGCCGAGCGCCTGCTCGGTGAGGCGGTGCTGCTGCTCGCCGCCCTCCTCGTCGAAGAGGCACACCCATGCGGCGGTGGCGCGCGGTGCGTGGACGGCGAAGTTGGTGGACTCCTCCGACCAGGTGGACCCCAGCGGCCAGTTCTGACCCGGCCACACCGGTGCGCGCTCGCCACGTGTGCGCCAGAGTCCAGGGGTCACCCGACCCATTGTGGCCGATGTGGGCACAATGCCAGGGACGAACGGCGACGAGAGGGGCAGGACAGATGGGTGAGTTCGTGCGGCTGGAGGTCTCCGACGGGGTCGGGACGATCCGGCTGGACCGGCCGAAGATGAACGCGCTGAACGTGCAGGTCCAGGAGGAGATCCGTGCCGCCGCCACCGAGGCGTCCGAGCGCGACGACGTCAAGGCCGTCGTCCTCTACGGGGGCGAGCGGGTCTTCGCCGCCGGCGCGGACATCAAGGAGATGGCCGACATGTCGTACACCGACATGGTCAAGCGCTCCGGCGCCCTCCAGTCCTCCTTCGGGACCGTCGCCCGGATCCCCAAGCCGGTCGTCGCGGCCGTCACGGGCTACGCGCTGGGTGGCGGCTGCGAGCTCGCCCTGTGCGCCGACGTGCGGTTCGCCGCGGCGGACGCGGTGCTCGGCCAGCCCGAGATCCTGCTCGGCATCATCCCCGGCGCGGGAGGCACCCAGCGGCTGACCCGGCTGGTCGGCCCCAGCAAGGCCAAGGACATCATCTTCACCGGCCGCTTCGTGAAGGCGGACGAGGCGCTGGCGATCGGGCTCGTCGACCGGGTCGTGCCGGCCGACCAGGTGTACGACGAGGCCGTCTCGTGGGCACGTCAGTTCGCCGGCGGCGCGTCGTTCGCGGTGCGGGCGGCCAAGGAGAGCATCGACCGCGGCGTCGAGGTCGACCTGGAGACCGGCCTCGAGATCGAGCGGCAGCAGTTCGCGGCGCTCTTCGCGACCGAGGACCGCACCATCGGCATGCAGTCCTTCGTCGAGAGCGGTCCGGGCAAGGCGCAGTTCCGGGGGCGGTGACCGGCGCGGTGCGACGGGGCCGGTGACCGAGCGGGTGTGACCGAGTCGGAGGTTTGACGAGGTCTCCGCTGTGCGATCCTTCGAGCGGACGGGGGTCATCGGCAGGAGGAAGAGGCACACGTGGCTGACCGCAAAGCGGTGACGACGACCGGATCGACGCTCCGGCTCCGGATCGCCCAGCTGATCTGGCTGGCGGCGGTGGTCTGCGCCCTGTTCCTCGCCGTCGGTGCCCTGCTGGTGGCGCTCGACGCCAACCTGGACAACGCGCTCGTGCGGTTCGTCCTCGACGTGGCCGGCGCCCTCGATCTCGACGTCTTCTCCCGGCGCAACGGCGTGTTTACCTTCGACGGGTCCGACGCCGCGACCAAGAACGCGTTGACCAACTGGGGGCTCGCCGCCATCGCCTACCTGGTCGTCGGCCGGGTCCTCTGGCGCATCGTCCGACCGTGACAGCGCCGCTGTGACATAACCGACCCTCGCGCGGGTTTCGACGCCGCTGACGCGGCGGTAGCCTCACGGCGAACCCGAGTGCACAGGAGGGGCCGTCCCGGCCACACCACCATGAACATTGTCGTCTGTGTGAAGTACGTCCCCGACGCAACTGCCGATCGGCACTTCGAGTCGGACAACACCGTGGACCGCGTGGGTGTCGACGGGCTCCTCTCGGAGCTCGACGAGTACGCCGTGGAGCAGGCTCTCCAGCTCAAGGAGAAGGCCGGCGACGACACCACGGTGACCGCGCTCTGCGTGGGTCCGGAGAAGGCTGTCGACGCGGTCCGCAAGGCGCTGCAGATGGGTGCCGACAAGGGCATCCACGTGGTCGACGACGCGATCGCCGGCTCCGACTACGCCGCCACCTCGCTGGTCCTGGCCAAGGCCGTGGAGAAGGCCGGGGCCGACGGGAAGGTGGACCTCGTGATGTGCGGGATGGCGTCGACCGACGCCGCCGGCTCGGTGGTCCCGGCGATGCTCGCCGAGCGCCTCGACCTCCCGCAGGTCACCCTCGCCTCCGTCGTGGAGACCCAGGGCGACCAGGTGCGCGTGAAGCGCGACGGCGACACCGCCACCGAGGTCATCGGCGGCACGATGCCGCTCGTCCTCTCGGTCACCGACCAGTCCGGTGAGGCCCGCTACCCGTCGTTCAAGGGCATCATGGCTGCGAAGAAGAAGCCGCTCGACACCTGGTCGCTGGCCGACCTGGGCGTCGACGCGAGCGAGGTCGGCCTGGCCGCCGCGTGGACCGCGGTCGAGGAGACCACCGCCCGTCCGCCGCGCACCGCCGGCGAGATCGTCAAGGACGAGGACGGGTCGGGCGCCACGGCGCTGACCGAGTTCCTCGCCTCGAAGAAGTTCATCTGAGGAGCGCCTGCTGATGTCTGAAGTTCTCGTTCTCATCGACCACGTCGAGGGTGCGGTCCGCAAGCCCACCTACGAGCTGCTGGCCATCGCCAAGCGTCTCGGCGAGCCGTCCGCGGTCTTCATCGGCCCCGCCGACAAGGCCGCCGAGGCCGCCGAGACGGTCAAGGGCTACGGCGCCGAGAAGGTCTACGTCGTCGACGACAGCCAGGTGAAGGGCTACCTCGTGGCGCCGAAGGCGGAGGTGCTCAAGCAGCTCGCCGAGAAGGCCTCGCCGGC
This sequence comes from Nocardioides sp., assembly GCF_044226305.1. Lineage (GTDB taxonomy): Bacteria > Actinomycetota > Actinomycetes > Propionibacteriales > Nocardioidaceae > Nocardioides. Next base: position 106,761 of record NZ_JBGAHF010000007.1, read on the forward strand.
CGCGATCCTCATTCCGTCCACCGCGGAGGGCAAGGAGATCGGTGCCCGGCTCTCGATCAAGATCGAGTCCGGCCTGATCACCGACGCCGTCGACGTCCAGGCCGGGTCCGACGGCCCGGTCGCCACGCAGAGCGTGTTCGCCGGCAACTACACGCTGACCGGCAAGGTCACCAAGGGCACCCCGATCATCACGGTCAAGCCGAACTCGGCCGCGCCGGAGGAGGGGGCCGGTGCCGGCACCGTCGAGGAGTTCGCCCCGAGCGTCTCCGACAGCGCCAGGTCCGCCCAGATCGTGGCCTCCCAGCCGCGCCAGGCGACCGGTCGCCCGGAGCTGACCGAGGCGGCGATCGTGGTCGCGGGCGGTCGCGGCACCGGTGGCGACTTCGAGCCGGTCGAGCAGCTCGCCGACGCCCTCGGCGGCGCCGTGGGCGCCTCGCGTGCGGCTGTCGACTCCGGCTGGATCCCGCACTCCTTCCAGATCGGTCAGACCGGCAAGACGGTCTCGCCGCAGCTCTACGTGGCCAACGGCATCTCCGGTGCGATCCAGCACCGCGCCGGCATGCAGACCTCGAAGACCATCGTGGCCGTCAACAAGGACGAGGAGGCCCCGATCTTCGAGCTCGTGGACTTCGGCGTCGTCGGCGACCTGAAGACGGTCCTCCCGGCCGCCACCGAGGAGATCACCAAGCGCAAGGGCTGACCCGTCCGAGCTAGTCAGACGAGGGAGGATCCCCGGCACCACGTGCCGGGGATCCTCCACTTTCCGGGGCGGTGCACCCCGCGGCACACGGACGCAGCGCACCGGTCCACCCGCGGTGGGCCAGCACCCGCGCGACGGCAGCCGCGAGCCGACAGGGGACGAGGACCTGCCCCCAGGCGACGCGAACGGTGATGTCGCCGGCGGCCGCTGCCTCCAGGTCCCGGTCGATGTCCGCCCAGCCCTTCGCGGCCCGGTCGTGGGCCAGTCGACCGTCGAGCTCGACGATGGTGCGCTGGGCGGCGTACCGGACGTCAGGGTAGGTCGACCGGCCGTCGGTGCCGACCGCCCGCTGCTGGCGGGTGCCGCGCGGGAGGCCGTGGGCCCGCTCCACCCGCACGAGGTAGCGCCGCTCGAGCGCCGAGAGCGCTCCGTCCTCGACGTCGGCGAGCACGGCGGCGAGGAGGCGGCGGCGCCGCATGCGTGGATGCCGGCGGAGCGCCTCGCGCAACCGCTGGGAGGTCGTCCTGCCCTCCTGGCAGGCATCGGCCAGGACGGCGACGGCCGCGTCCTCCGTCGGAGCCGCGGACGCAGCGACCAGCACGGCGTGCTCGAGCCGCACCCGCGGAGGCCGGGCGCCCGGCTGACTGATGGCGGAGAGGTCGCGGCTGCGGGTGACTCGGACGCCGGTCGCCGGCGTGACCCGGCGACCCGCGGCGACGACGACGTCGATCGGCTCGTGATCGGGGGCGATGGCGGGGGAGACCCGCATCCGGTGCGCCCGCAGGGCGGACCGACCGGTCAGCGCGGCGGGCGCGTGCCGGAGCACGGCCGCCCAGGCGCGCTGGTCCCAGGTCAAGGATCCGGTGTGGTCGACGTACACGCCCGCGTGCGCCGCAGCCCAGACGCGACGGCGCAGCAGTCGCTCGATGTCGACGTCCGTGCCACCGTGCTCGAGCACCTGTCGTCGCGAGATGACCCCCGCCTGTCGACGCAGCAGGCGGAGGACGGCGGTCTCGTCCAGGCTCGGTTCCATGCGGTTCGCCTGCCCTGCCCGGTAGGTCGCCGAACTCGGCCGGGCACGGCCTGTGGATGACGACTCGCCGTTGAGTCGAGGGTGGTGACCACGACGGTGGTCACCACCCTCGACTCAGGTGGTCAGAAGTCCCGACTCGAGTGTCAGAAGTCTCGATTCAACCGTCAGCCGACCCCGCCGTAGCCCTCCTCGGTGATGATGCCGACCTGGGGGACCTTCACGGTGCGGTGCGCCGGCGTGCCGCCGAGCCGGATCTTGCGCAGCGAGAGGTTGTTGTCGGTCGTCTCCTCGACGAGCCGGTCCTCGGGGTTGGCCTTCACGGCGACGTAGTAGGTGCCGTTGGGCAGATCGGCGACGGGGAAGGACTGGCCGGCCCGGTACTGCGTGTAGGTGTCACCCCAGCCGGAGACCAGGACCTCGCGCACCGAGAGCGAGGAGTAGTCGCCGCACGAGGTGGACAGGTCCGTGTTCTCCGGTCGCCAGTCGGCAGCCGGGACGGTCGTGTCGACGGAGTCGGTGTTGGCGAGGCAGAAGGCCTCCTTCTTCGAGCGCGCCACCTCGGACTGGTCGGCGTCGAGCAGGGAGTAGCGGGCGAAGTCCTCGAAGTGCCAGTGCTGGTGCGAGGAGCGGGCGTCCCACTCCATCTCGCCGACCGGCTGGTAGCCGGTCTGGTTGCCGTCGGCGTCGAAGAAGTACTGGTAGGCGTCCATCACGTCCTCGCCCTCGCGGCGGAACCCGTCGACGACGAGCGGGCTGTCGCCGGCGTTCCAGACCGTGGCCGAGAACTGGAGGTACTTCCCGTTGCGCGAGAGCGAGATGCCCCAGGCGGGCAGCGACCGCAGGTCCGGCTCCGGTCCGGCCTCGTCGGCGCGCCCGGGCGCGCCGGTCGGCCGGTGGGCCGCGGGCTTCGCCGTCGGCCGTCCGGAGGGCGTGCCGGTCGGCCGGCCCTCGCCGTCACCCTGGTCGACCACCGTCAGCTGCGTGGTCCGGGTCGCCTGCTCCGCGGAGAGGCCGAACACCGCGGCGTACGACGGCCGGATGGACGCGGTGACGGTGTAGCGGCCGGGGCCGATCCGCAGCGGCCGGTCCTGGCCGACGACCGGGGTCGCCCAGCCGGTCTGGATGCCCTGCACCGAGCCCAGGCTGTAGGGGTTGTACCAGCACCCCACCGGGTACGGCGACCGCGCCGGTGCGTCGGGACGGACCCGCTCGGAGTAGCTGTTCAGGCAGCCGGGTCGGACCAGCGAGAAGGTCTTCTCGCCCTTCTTCTTCGGGTCGACGGTGATCTTCACGAACTTGTCGAGCCCGGAGAACGTGCTCATCGAGCCGGACGGGAGCGGCACGTCCCCGTCGGGCGAGCGCCACACGGTCTCGATGGGGTCGTCGTACGACGCCCGGGTGGACCACAGCTCGACGGGAGCCCCCTCGGCGATCACGCGCAGCCCGAGGTCGGTCCAGGTGCGGTTGCCGCCGTAGGAGTAGGCCGTGACCTGCTGGGGCGCCCAGAGGGTGAAGGCGGGGGAGGCCGGGTCGTCCGCGGTGGCGGGGGCGGCGGCGGTGGCGAGGAACGGTGCGACCAGCGCGAGGCCGGCCGCAGCGACGAAGGGTGTGCGACGCAAGGGGGTTCCTTTCGGTGAGAACCTGACCACGGTACGACGCATCCGGCGTGCGATCGGTTGCCACGGCCTAACCTCGTGCTCATGAGCAGCCCCGTCATCGCCGCCGCCGAGCGCGCGCGCGAGGCCGGTCACGGTCTCGCGCTCGCCACCCGCGCGACCAAGGACGACGCGCTCGGCCGGATGGCCGGCGCGCTGCGTGCCGACGTCGACCGGATCCTCGCGGCCAACGCCGTGGACGTCGCCCGCGCGGAGGCCGACGGCACGCCCGCCAACATCGTCGACCGCCTGCGGCTCACCCCCGACCGGGTCGAGGGGATGGCCCGCGGGCTCGAGGAGGTGGCCGGGCTGCCCGACCCGGTGGGCGAGGTCGTGCGCGGGTCGACCCTGGCGAACGGGCTCGAGATGCGCCAGCTCCGGGTCCCCTTCGGCGTGGTCGGGATGATCTACGAGGCCCGCCCCAACGTCACCGCCGACGCCGCCGGCATCTGCCTGAAGTCCGGCAACGCCGTGCTGCTGCGCGGCAGCTCCAGCGCGCGGTCCAGCAACACCGCGATCGTCGAGGCGCTGCGCGGTGCCGTCGGCGCGGCGGGCGTCGACCCCGACGTGGTCCAGCTGGTCCCCGGCGACTCCCACGACAGCGTCAAGGAGCTGATGCGGGCGCGCGGGTACGTCGACGTGCTGATCCCGCGCGGCGGCGCCGGCCTGATCCGGTCGGTCGTCGAGGAGTCGACGGTGCCGGTCATCGAGACCGGGGTCGGCAACTGCCACGTCTACGTCGACCGCGCCGCCGACCTCGACAAGGCGCTCGCGATCGTCCTCAACTCCAAGACCCAGCGCACCAGCGTGTGCAACGCCGCCGAGTCGCTGCTGGTCCACACCGACGTCGCCGAGGCGTTCCTACCGACGGTGGTGACCGCGCTCCAGGAGGCGGGGGTCACCGTGCACGGCGACGCCGCGTTCCAGGCGTACGACGGCGTGGTGCCGGCCACCGACGACGACTGGGGCACCGAGTACCTCTCGCTCGACATCTCGGCGGCCGTCGTACCGGACCTCGAGGCGGCGGTCCGCCACGTCCGCCGCTGGTCGAGCCAGCACACCGAGGCGATCGTCACCGAGGACCTCGGCGCGGCCCGACGGTTCACCGCCGCGGTCGACTCGGCCGCGGTGCTGGTGAACGCCTCGACCAGGTTCACCGACGGCGGCGAGTTCGGCTTCGGTGCGGAGATCGGGATCAGCACCCAGAAGCTGCACGCGCGCGGCCCGATGGGGCTGCTCGAGATGACCTCGACCAAGTACGTGGTCACCGGGGACGGGCACGTGCGGTGAGCGCGGAGCGGGCCGGGTAGGGTGTCGCCCATGCTGAACCCGTACGTCGTGGTCCTCGCCGTCGAGGAGGGCGGGCTGGACACGCCGCCGCCGTTCCTGGTCGGCGGGGTCGTCCTCGTCATCCTCCTGGCGCTGGTCGTCGCCCTGCTGGCCTTCGGTGCGGGACGCGAGCACAGCTGAGCGCCACGGACGAGCACGTGCCCGGCGCCCGCAGGATCGGGGTGATGGGCGGCACCTTCGACCCGATCCACCACGGTCACCTGGTGGCGGCCTCGGAGGTGCAGTCGTGGTTCGACCTCGACGAGGTCGTGTTCGTCCCGACCGGTGACCCCTGGCAGAAGTCGGACCGCGTGGTGACGGCTGCCGAGCACCGCTACCTGATGACGGTGATCGCGACCGCCTCCAACCCGCGGTTCACCGTCTCCCGGGTCGACATCGACCGCGACGGCCCGACGTACACGATCGACACCCTGCGCGACCTGCGCGCCCAGCTGCCCGGCGCCGAGCTCTACTTCATCACCGGCGCGGACGCGCTGGCCGAGATCTTCACCTGGCGCGACGCCGCTGAGCTCTTCGAGCTCGCCCGGTTCGTGGGCTGCACCCGGCCGGGGTACACCATGGACCCGGCGACCCTCGCCACGATCCCGGAGGAGCGGGTCACGATGGTCGAGATCCCCGCGCTGGCGATCTCGTCCACCGACTGCCGGCTCCGCACCGGTCGCGGCGAACCGGTCTGGTACCTCGTGCCGGACGGGGTCGTCCAGTACATCGCCAAGCACGCCCTCTACCCGAAGGACCACCAGTGACCGCCACGGAGCACGCCCTCGAGCTCGTGCGGGCGGCCGCGCGCGCCGCGTCCGACAAGCTCGCCCAGCAGATCGTCGCGTTCGACGTCAGCGAGCAGCTGGCGATCACCGACGCCTTCGTCCTCGCGTCCGCGACCAACGACCGCCAGGTCAAGGCGATCGTCGACGAGATCGAGGACAAGCTGCGCGAGATCGGCGCCAAGCCGGTGCGCCGCGAGGGCGAGCGCGACGGCCGGTGGGTGCTCATCGACTACGGCGAGATCGTCGTGCACGTCCAGCACGAGGAGGAGCGGCAGTTCTACGCCCTCGAGCGGCTCTGGCGCGACTGCCCGGCGATCGAGCTGCCGGCCGACGTCGTCTCCCATGAGCGCTGACCAGTCGGCAGGACCCCGCCGGCTGGTGCTGCTGCGGCACGGCCGGACCGCGTGGAACGCCGAGCGGCGCATCCAGGGCCAGCTCGAGGCCGAGCTCGACGACACCGGACACGGCCAGGCCGCGAGCGTGGCGCCGGTCCTGGCGGCCCTGTCGCCCGTCGCGCTGTGGTCGTCCGACAGTGCGCGGGCGCGGCAGACGGCGTCGTACGTCGCCAAGGAGACCGGCCTCGAGCCGGTGCTCGACGCGCGCCTGCGTGAGCACTTCCTCGCCGACCGCGAGGGCCTGACGCACACGGAGTACGCCGCGCTCGCCCCCGAGGAGTTCGCGGAGTTCCTGCGCGGCAACTACGACGCCGTACCCGGTGCCGAGACGGCCGCCGTGGTCGCCGACCGGATGGTCGGGGCGCTCCGGGAGCTGCTGGCCGCGATCGCGCCCGGCGAGCTCGCGGTCGCCGTCTCCCACGGCGCCGCGATCCGCGACGCCGTCCCGGTGCTGCTGGGCTGGCCGGTGGAGGAGCGGGCCGCCCTGCACGGCCTGGAGAACTGCGGCTGGGTCGAGCTCGACCAGCCGGAGGCCGCCGGGCCGTGCCGCCTGCGGGCCTACAACCGGGTCGCGGGCGGGCGCTGACCGGGGCCGCCGCCAGGGCCGCCCCGATTCGCATCGGGCTCGGCGGTTGGCTAGTATTCCGCGAGTTGTCTCCCGCAGGGGAGCACGACGATGGGGCTGTGGCGCAGCTGGTAGCGCATCTGCATGGCATGCAGAGGGTCAGGGGTTCGAGTCCCCTCAGCTCCACCGGAGAACGACGAGGCCCGGCGCAGTGCGCCGGGCCTCTCGTCGTCTCCGGCCACTACCGCGGACGTCGTACGAGGTGGTCGCTCCCGCCGCCGGGGCGTACGACGTCCCGGGGTGGGCCGTTGGGACGTCATGCGGGGTGGTCGCCCAGACCGCCAGGACGTATGACGTCCAGGCGGAGCCGGGCACCTTGTCAGGTGCCGAGGTCCTCGGAGATGATCCAGCCGTCGCCCTGCGGGGCGACCTGCAGCTGCCGGGTCTCGGAGTCGGTGCCGTTGTAGGTGAGCTCGACGGAGACGACGTCGCCGTCGGTGGAGGTGTCGCCGACCTCGAGGGAGTCGATCCCGTCCCAGAAGGCGACGTAGCTGTCGTAGCCGTTCGAGCTCGCCCGGGCGTCCGGGCCGAGCATGTTCCAGGCGTCCTCGGGGTCGTCGGGGAGCATCGCGTAGTAGTCGACGACGGCCTGGGCAGGGTCGTCGGCCGGCACGGGCGTGGAGCCGGTCGGGCTCGGGGTCGAGGTGGGCGAGGGTGTGGCCGTCACGGTCGCGGTCTCGGTGGCCGTCGCGGTCGCGGTGGAGGGCGTGGGCTTCTTGCTCCGGTGGGGGGAGGCGGCGGGGGAGCCGTCGTCGTCCGGCTGCAGGGCGATCGCTGCGGCGATCCCGCCACCGCCCAGCAGCAGCACCAGGGCGGCGGCGATCAGCACCCGCCGGGAGCGTCGTCGGCCCGTCGGGGGTCCCGGCGGCTCGGCCGGCGTCTGGTGCGTCGTGGTGACGGCCCCGGCCGGGGTGGTGGCCCGCGGAGCCGTGGTCTCGAGGGTGCCCACCGGCCGGTGCGTGTCGGCCAGCCGCTGGAGGGCCCCGGCGGCGTCGGCCATCGACCAGCGCGACCCGGGGTCCGGATCCAGCATCCGCCCGACGGCGTCGGCGAGGAAGCCGGCGTGTTCGGGTCGCGTGGGTCGGCTCTCGGCGATCGCGGTCAAGGTGGCGATCGGGTTGCCCCGGTCCTCCACGGGCGGACGACCCTCCACCGCGGCGTACAGCGTCGCGCCGAGGGCCCACACGTCGTCCGCCGGCGTCGGGTCCGCGCCCCGGGCCAGGGCGGGGGAGAAGTAGAGCGGGGTGCCGATGACCATGCCGGTCCGGGTCAGCTGCGGGTCGCCCTCGGTGCGGGCGATGCCGAAGTCGCTGATCTTCGCCACGTCGCCGTCGACGAGGATGTTGCCCGGCTTCACGTCGCGGTGCACCGTGCCGCGGGCGTGCGCGGCGGCCAGGCCGTCGGCGACCTGGGCTCCGATCGAGGCGACGCGGGCCGGGTCCAGCCGCCCCTCCTGGTGGATCATCGCGGCGAGCGTCGTGCCCGGCACGTTCTCCATCACCAGCCAGGTGCGGCCGTCGTCCTCGACCGCGTCGAAGATCGACACGACGTTCGGGTGGTTCAGGGCCGCCGAGGAGCGCGCCTCGCGCACCGCCCTGGCGACGTCGGGCGCGGACTCCCCGGGGAGCACGCCGACCTGCTTGACCGCGACCTCCCGGCCGAGGACGTCGTCGTGGCAGAGCCAGACCGCCCCCATGCCGCCGTGGCCGATCTTGCGCACGACGCGGTAGCGGCCCGCGATCATCTCAGGCTGCATGTCTGCAGCCGTACCCGCGAGCGGGGCAACTCACCCCTCCCCGGTGGTGCGGAACGGGCGCCGACCGGGTCGGCGGCACCGGGCCCGCCCGAACGGGCCATGCCGCGCTGGCAGCACCCGTGCCTACGGTGCCCCTACCAGGAGGGGCGAGGGTCGCCCCGGAAGGGCACACCATGCGAGCACTCGTTCTCACCACCGCGGTGCTGGTCGCGGGCGGCGTCGGGCTGGTCCCGGCGCTCGCGCACGCCGCACCCAAGGCCGACGTCACGGTCACCATCACCGCCGAGGGCACCGACCTGTCGGGCATCGTGAAGAGCAGCCGCCCACGCGTGTGTGCCGCGGACCGCACGGTCGTGGTCTTCAAGGTCCACGGCGCGCCCGGTGGCACCGACGACACCCGGTTCGCCTCGGACACCACGGACCTGGAGGGCGGCCACTACGCCTGGTCGACCGGCAACACCGGCACCGAGGGCCGCTTCTACGCCCGCCTCAAGGCCACCTCGGAGTGCAAGGGCGCGACCAGCCGCGTGATCCGGGCCCAGCGCTGACGCGAGGCGAGGAGCCGAAGGTCCTCAGCCGCCTGGCGATGGACCCGTCGTCGTGATGCGGCCGGCCCTTGGCCCGGGCACCCGCTCGGGCGCACGGTGAGGCCGTGGGACCAGGAGCGGGAGGCACGACGGGGACGGCCGGCCGGTACGCCGAGGTCCGGGAGACTCACTCGGGCGTCGTCCTGCTGCTCGGCGACCTGGCCTACAAGCTCAAGCGCCCGGTGCGGCTGGACTTCCTCGACTTCTCGACGGTCGAAGCGCGGCAGCGGGCGTGCGAGCGCGAGGTCGAGCTGAACCGACGCCTCACGCCCGACGTCTACCTCGGCGTCGGTGCCCTCCGCCGGCCGGACGGCTCGGAGGAGCCCGCGGTCGTGATGCGGCGGATGCCCGACGAGCGCCGGCTGACCCACCTCGTCCGCTCCGGCGAGCCCGGGACGGACCTCGACGCCGCGGTGCGGCACGTCGCGCGGGCCTTGGCGTCCTTCCACGCCCGCGCGTCGCGGTCGGCGGCCGCCGACCGCGAGGGGTCGCGGGACGCGATCCGCGGACGCTGGGAGGCGAGCTTCGCCCAGCTCCACCGCGCCGGGGCCGAGCTGGTCGGGAAGTGCCGACTGACCGAGGTCGAGACCCAGGTCCGGCAGTTCCTCGCCGGCCGCGAGCCGCTGTTCGCCGAGCGGGTCCGTCAGGGCCGGGTCGTCGACGGGCACGGGGACCTGCTCGCCGACGACGTCTTCTGCCTCGACGACGGGCCGCGGATCCTGGACTGCCTGGAGTTCGACGACCGGCTGCGCTACGTCGACGTGCTCGACGACGTCGCGTTCCTCGCCATGGACCTCGAGTGGCTCGGCGCCCCGGCCCTCGCGGGGACGCTCCTCGCGACCTACCTGGAGCTCAGCGGCGACCCGGCGCCGCCCGGGCTGCTCCACCACTTCATCGCCTACCGGGCGTTCGTCCGGGCCAAGGTCAGCTGCCTGGCCGGTGCCTCCCTGGAGCGGCCCGCGTCGGGTCAGGCCGCCGGCCTCGCCGACCTCGCGCTCCGGCACCTGCGGGCGGGGGAGGTCGTCCTCGTCCTGGTCGGGGGGCCTCCCGGCACGGGGAAGACGACGCTCGCCGAGGACCTCGGCGACCGCCTCGGGTACGCCGTGCTCAGCAGCGACCGCGTGCGCAAGGAGCTCGCCGGGATCCCGGCCGAGGCGTCGGCGAGGGCCGGTTTGGGTGAGGGCATCTACGACGCCGGCCACACGCGGGCGACCTACCGCGAGATGCTGGCTCGCGCTCGGGCGCTGCTCTCGCGCGGACAGTCGGTCGTCCTCGACGCGTCCTGGTCCGACGCGGCTGAGCGCGAGGAGGCGGCCGAGCTCGCCCGGACCGCGAGCGTGCGGCCGGTCTACCTGCGGTGCTCGCTCGACGAGGAGCGCGCCGCCGCACGGATCTTCGCCCGGACCGGGATCTCCGACGCGGACGAGGCGATCGCGGCCGCGATGCGGCACTGCGAGGACCCGTGGCCCGGTTGCGTCGAGGTCGACACGGCGCAGTCGCGCGCGGACTGCCTCGCGGCCGCCGCGGCCGCCGTCACGCGGCTCCCCGCGGGCCACCAGTCCGCCCCGACCGGCTGAGCGGTCCGGCGCCGAGCCGGCAGCGGACGCCCCCGACGACCGCTAGCATCGCCGCACGAGAACACGTTCTACCAAGGCGGTGCGCATGCCCGGTCCCGGTCCGGACGGCTTCAACCTGGCGACGGTCTTCGACACGGTCGCCCGTGCGGTGCCCGAGCAGGAGGTGCTGGTCTGGCGGGACCGCCGGCTGACCTACCGCGCCATGAACGAGCGGGCCGACGGGCTCGCGCACTTCCTGGTCGAGCGCGGGCTCGGCTGCCACACCGAGCGCGCGACCCTGGTCGGGCACGAGTCCGGCCAGGACCACCTCGGCCTCTACCTGCGCAACGGCAACGAGTACCTCGAGGGGATGGTCGGCGGCTACCGGGCCCGGGTGGCGCCGTTCAACGTCAACTTCCGCTACGTCGAGGAGGAGCTCCTCTACCTGCTCGCCGACGCCCGGACCCGGGCGCTGGTCTACCACGCGGAGTTCGCCCCGCAGGTCGCGGCGGTCCGGGACCGGCTGCCGGAGCTCGACGTGCTCGTCCAGGTCGCCGACGGCTCCGGCCACGACCTGCTCCCGGGCGCGGTCGACTACGAGGAGGCCCTGCTGACCACGGCGCCCGCGGCCGGGATGCCCGTGCCGAGCGGCGACGACCTGTTCATCCTCTACACCGGCGGCACCACCGGGATGCCCAAGGGCGTGCTGTGGCGCAACGACGACATCTACATCACCTCGATGGGCGGGACGCCGTTCGGCACCGAGGAGCCCTACACGTCGTACGACGCCATCGCCGATGCCGCTGCCGCTGGGGGCGGTGGCATGCGGCTGCTGATGATCCCGCCGTTCATGCACGGCGCCGCCCAGTGGTCGACCTTCCACACCATCACCGGGGGCGGCAAGATCGTGCTGCCCGACGACGTCCACACCCTCGACCCGGCCGACGCGCTCCGCACCGCGGTCCGCGAGCAGGTGCTGAGCATCCCCGTGGTGGGCGACGCCGTCGCGCTGCCGCTCGTCGAGGAGGTCGAGCGCGGCGACTACGACCTCTCCGGCCTCGCGGCCTTCAACAACGGCGGCGCGCCGCTGACCCCGGGGGTGCGTGACCGGATCCTGGAGGCGCTGCCGCACATCATCGTGATGGACGCGGCCGGGGCGTCCGAGACCGGCCTGCAGATGAGCTCGCTGTCGCTGCGCGGGATGACCGCCGGTACGGCGACGTTCGCGCCGGTCGCGTCCACGACCGTGGTCGACGACCTGTTCACGCGGGTGCTGCAGCCGGGCGAGGGGGAGGGCTGGCTCGCGCAGCGGGGCCGGGTGCCGCTCGGCTACCTCGGCGACGCCGACAAGACCGCCCGCACCTTCCCGGTCATCGGCGGCGAGCGGTACTCCGTGCCCGGGGACCGGGCGCTCCTCACCGAGGACGGCCACGTCCTGCTGCTCGGCCGCGACGGCGTCACCATCAACTCCGGCGGCGAGAAGATCTTCGTCGAGGAGGTCGAGCGGGCGCTCGCCGCGCACCCCGACGTGCGCGACGTGGTCGTGGTCGGCCGCCCCTCGGAGCGCTGGGGGAGCGAGCCGGTCGCCGTCGTCCAGCTCGAGGCGGGCAGCACCGCGACCGACGACGACCTGCTGGCCGAGGCCGCCCGGCACGTGGCCCGCTACAAGGTGCCGAAGGAGATCATCCGGGTCCCGCTGGTGCAGCGGTCCCCGTCGGGGAAGGCCGACTACCGCTGGGCCAAGGCGCAGGCCGTCGCGCCCTGACCCAGCGGTCGCCCCGATGTCGAGCGGGCGCTACTCGGTCACCGCGATCGTCCAGCGGCTGTCGGTAGGAGCACCCGCGCTGTTGAAGCACAGCACCCCGATGCTGCTGGAGCCCCAGGAGTTGACCTTGCACCAGGTCGCGCCGCCGCCGTAGCCCGAGACGACCACGTTGCCGGCGCTGAGGTTGAGTCCGGCGAAGGTGATCGTGTAGTCGCCGGCGCTGTTGTGGACGACGTTCACCGCGCCGCCGGAGCGGTTGTAGGTGTAGTTGGTCAGAGTCGCGTTCGCGCTCGCCGAGCTGTTCCAGGCGTAGGCGCGGACGACGCCCAGCGCGGCGGTGCCGAAGACGTTCGGGTTGTTGATCGCACCGGCCGAGAGCCCGTTGGCGGTGGTCGCAGTGTTCGCGGAACCGGCGGTCGTCGCGGCGTCGGCGTTCGCGGCGGACGGCACCTGACCGAGCGTGCTCTCGTCGATGTCGGCGCCCTTCACGCGGTCGTCCTTGATGTCCTGGCCGTTGAGCGAGTTGTTGATGACCTGCTTCGAGCCGACCGAGTTGGCCGGGAGCTTCGCCGCCGCGACTGCGGCGCCACCGCCGCCGACAGCGACGACGAGGGCCAGGGTGCTGGCGACGTTGGCGTAGGTCATCCGGGTCTTGAGCCTGCTGAACATGAGCGGGACCGCCGTTTCTCTGGGGATGGGTATAGCCAGCAAAGATCAGGTCCCGGCTCGGCACCATGACGCATGCGGTCCATCCCGGTGGCGCTACCCGCCATCGTCGCGTGACCCGGATGGCCTATCGCGGCTGGCGCATCGAGGCTATGCACGGTCGGCCGTACGGTGATCGGGGCCGCTGCGACCGGGCCAGGTCCATCTGACGTCGCGACAGGTGTAGTGCCGTGGCGGGCTGGGGTACCCGGGGACATGCCCTCCTTCGACACCGCGGTCTTCGACATCGACGGCACCCTGCTGGACTCCAACTACCACCACGCGATCGCCTGGTCGCGGGCCTTCGACGAGGTGCTCGACCACCACGTGCCGGTCTCGGCGATCCACCGGGCGATCGGCATGGGTGGGGACCGCCTGGTCGCCGCGGTCGCAGGTGACGCCGCCGAGGCGCGCCACGGTGACGCCATCCGGGACCGCTGGGAGCGCGAGTACGACAGACTCCTCGGGCAGACGCAGCTGCTCGACGGCGCCTACGAGCTGCTGGTCGCGGTCGGGAAGGCCGGCCTCGAGGTGGTCCTGGCCAGCTCGAGCATCCCCAAGCACGCCGCGCGGCCGCTGGACCTGCTCGAGGCCGACCGGCACTCGGACGCCTGGACGACCAGCGAGGACGCCGGGCAGTCCAAGCCGTCGCCCGAGCTGCTGGACCGGGCGTTCGACAAGGTCGGGGGCGGACGCGCGGTCATGGTCGGTGACGCGGTCTGGGACGTCGAGGCGGCCAACCGGCGCGACCTCCCGACGATCGGGTTGCTGACCGGCGGCTACGGCCGCGAGGAGCTGCTGGAGGCCGGCGCCCTCGCGGTCTACGACGACCCGCGCGACCTGCTCGCCCACCTCGACGAGGCCTTCGGGACCTCCGGCGGGGCGCACCCCCGACGCGACCGATGAGTTCGGGCCCGCGCCCGGGTCTGAGGACGTAGCCGGACGGACCGGCGCACGACAGCAGGGAGCACACCATGTCCACGGCCCTCACCCCCTACCTGCACTTCCGCGGCCAGGCCCGCGAGGCGATGACCTTCTACCAGTCCGTCCTCGGCGGCCAGCTGGACGTGATGACCTTCAGCGACATGGGCGACGCGGGCGGCATGGGGCTCGGCGAGGACGAGGCCGGCCTGGTCATGCACTCGGCGCTGACGGTGTCGGAGTCGGTGTGCCTGATGGGTGCCGACGTCCCCCGGCACATGGAGGGCGACCTCGCGAACGGCCACGTCGCGCTGAGCGGGGACGACGTCGAGACCCTCCGCGGCTGGTACGACGGGCTGGCGGCCGGAGGGGACGTGGAGATGCCGTTCGAGAAGGCTCCCTGGGGCGCCTGGTTCGGCAGCGTGGTGGACCGGTACGGCGTGAGCTGGATGGTCAACGCCGCGGACTCGTCGGCCGCGGGCTGACCTCCTCCAGCTCGCTCCAGTCGACGCGCGCCGTGCGCCGGCGGTACTCCGCCACCAGGCCCGGCCAGTTGGTCGTGATCCGGCCACCGTCGCGGTACCAGCTGTCGCAGCCCGCCCAGATCCCGTTGCCCAGACGGCGCTGCATCTCCGCGTCGTACGACTCCCACGCCTCCCGCCGCACAGCGACCTGGTGCGCCGCGCCGGCGTCGATCCGGCGGACCACCTCGGTGATCCAGCCGGCCTGCGCCTCGAGCATGCCGATGATCGAGCTGCCGCCGAGGTTGGTGTTGGGGCCGTACACGACGAACAGGTTGGGGAAGCCCGGCACGGTCATGCCGAGGTGGGCGCGCGCGCCGTCTGCCCACACCTCGTCGAGCGGGAGGCCGTCGACCCCGCGGACGTCGATCCCGCCGAGGAACTCGGTCGCGGCGAAGCCGGTGCCCCAGATCAGCACGTCGGCCTCGTGCAGGGTGCCGTCGGCGGTGCGCACGCCCTCCGGCTCGACCGCGGTCACCGCGTCGGTGACCAGGTCGACGTGGTCGCGATCGAGCGCGGGGTACCAGTCGTTGGAGAACAGCAGGCGCTTGCAGCCCAGCTCGTAGTCAGGCACCAGGCGCCGCCGCAGCTCGGGGTCGCGCACCTGGCGGCGCAGCTGCAGCCGCCACGCCTCGCGGATCGTCGCCATCAGCGGCCGGGTGATGGGGGAGGTGCCCTCGAGGGCGCCGTTGAAGCGCTCGGTGATCCAGTAGGTCAGCCGGCGCTCGCCGGCGGGCACGCCGGGGTGCCGCTCGAAGAGCCGGTGGTGCGCGGCGGTGTACGCGCGGTCCGGCTTCGGGACGACGTACGGCGCGGAGCGCTGGAACACCGTCATCTGCGACACCCGGTCGACGATCGCCGGGACGAACTGGATCGCGCTGGCGCCGGTCCCGACCACGGCGACCCGCTTCCCGGTCAGGTCGACGTCGTGGCGCCACTGGGCGGAGTGGAACGCCGGGCCGGCGAAGCTGTCCGCGCCGGGGATCCCGGGGATGGACGGGTTGGAGAGCTGCCCGGTCGCGGGAACCACGACGTCCGCCTCGAGGACACCCCGGTCGGTGGTGACCCGCCAGGTGCCGTCGACGTGCTCCAGCGCGGTCACCGAGGTCCCGGTGCGGACCAGGTCGCGGAGTCCGTCGGCCGCGGCGGTGCGGCGGATGTAGTCGAGGATCTCGGGCTGGGTGGAGTAGCGCCGACCCCAGGTCGGGTTGGTCGCCCAGGACCAGGAGTAGAGCGGTGAGGGGACGTCGCAGGCCGCGCCGGGATAGGTGTTCTCGCGCCAGACCCCGCCGACGTCGTCGCCGCGCTCGAGGACGGTCACGTCCTGCACCCCGGCCCCGCGCAGCGCGTGCGCGACGCCCAGCCCGCCGAACCCGGCTCCGACCACGACCACCCGCACTGCCATGGGCCGCAACATACCGGGCGTCATACCGACGGTACGCCGCGTCTCGCCACGCGCCCTTCCGGGGCTCGTCACCCACCGCGCCCCCCGCGTTCACGCGGAGCCGATGGGGTCGTCCCGAGTCACCCGACCCCACCTCCTCCGGAAGGACCACATCAGCATGCACGCACGACTGACCCGGCCGCGTCGCATCGCGGTCGGCGCGATCGCGGTGGCCGCGTTCGCGACCTCCGCCGGGCTGGCCTACGCCACCGACCTCCCCGCCGACGACTCGGACCTCTCCGCGCACGGTGGCGCCACCCGCCTGGACGGCGACCAGACCGACGCGGTCCGCGACGCGGTCGAGGGTGGCCACGCCCGGAACGTCATCCTGTTCATCGGCGACGGGATGGGTGACTCCGAGATCACCGTCGCCCGCAACTACGCCGAGGGGGCGGCCGGGAGGTTCGCCGGGATCGACGCCCTGCCGCTCACGGGCCAGTACACGACGTACTCCCTGTCCAAGGACACTGGGCTGCCCGACTACGTGCCGGACTCCGCCGCGACCGGCTCGGCCTGGTCGACCGGCACCAAGACCTACGACAACGCGATCTCGGTCGACCTCACGGGTCAGCCGCAGCAGACCCTCCTGGAGCTGGCCAAGGCCAACGGCCTCAAGACCGGCGACGTCACCACGTCCGAGATCCAGGACGCCACCCCGGCGGTCCAGGTCTCCCACATCTCGCTGCGGTCCTGCTACGGCCCGGACCAGACGTCGACGACCTGCCCGGAGGCCGCCCTCGAGAACGGTGGCCTGGGCTCGATCACCGAGCAGCTGCTGGACACCCGGCCCGACGTCACGCTCGGCGGCGGCGCGGCCACCTTCGCCCAGAAGGCGAAGGCCGGTGACTGGCAGGGCATGACCCTGACCGAGCAGGCGGCCGACCGCGGCTACCGGATCGTCCGGGACGAGGACGCCCTCGACCGGGTGACCCGGGCCGACCAGGACGCGCCGCTGCTCGGCCTCTTCGCGAGCGGCAACATGCCGGTGCGCTACGCCGGCCCGGCGGCCACCGTGGGTGGCGCCAAGCTCGAGCCCCAGCGGTGCACCGACAACCCCGACCGGCCGGCGAGCCAGCCGGACCTGGCGGAGATGACGCAGAAGGCGATCGACCTGCTCGACAACCCCGACGGGTTCTTCCTCCAGGTCGAGGGGGCGAGCATCGACAAGCAGGACCACGCCGCGAACGCGTGCGGCCAGATCGGTGAGACCGTCGACCTCGACGAGGCCGTGCAGGTGGCGATGGCCTACGCCCAGGAGCACGGCGACACGACGGTGTTCGTCACGGCGGACCACGCCCACTCGAGCCAGATCGTCGAGGTCGGCAGCACCACCCCGGGCCTGAGCGTCGCCCTCACCACCGCGGACGGCGCGCCGATGGCGGTCAACTACGGGACCGCGCCCGCGGGTGGCTCGCAGCAGCACACGGGCTCCCAGGTGCGCATCGCCGGCTACGGCCCCGGTGCGGCGAACATCGTCGGCCTCACCGACCAGACGGACCTCTACTTCACGATCCGCGACGCGCTGAACCTGGTCGACGACCCCGAGGCCGGCAGCGACGACGGCACCGTCAGGGTGTCCCCGTCCGCGGCGAAGCCGGGCCGGAAGGTCACGATCGCCGTCCGCGGCTTCGAGGGCGACCGCGCCGTCACCATCGCCGTCACCGGCCCGGAGTCCGACTCCGCCGACCGCGAGCTGTCCGGCGGCGTCGCCAAGGCCGTGGTCACGCCGCGGAAGAGGGGCACCTACACCGTCACGGTGACCGGCCGGACGACCGGGCACGTCGCGGAGGACACCTTCCGGGTCAAGTGACCCCGTCGTGCGGGTCCCGACGGGCGACCGCCGGGACCCGCACGATCAGGTGATGGTCATCCCGCCGTCGACGGCCAGCGTCTGGCCGGTGATGTACGACGAGGCGTCGGAGGCCAGGAACACGATCGTGGCCGCGAGCTCGGCGGGGTCGCCCTTGCGGCCGGCGGGGATCCGCGCCTGCTGCGACTCCAGGTAGCCGGGTGGGTACTGGTCGGTCATCTCCGACTCGAAGAAACCCGGGGCGACCGCGTTGACGCGGATCCCCTTGCGCCCGGTCCACTGCTGCGCGAGGTCGCGGGTGAGGCCGATCAGGCCGGCCTTGGAGGCGGCGTAGGCCGCCTGGGGGAGCCCGGCAGTGGTGAGGCCGAGCACCGAGCTGATGTTGATGATGCTGGAGCCGGGCTGCATCACGCGCCCGCAGGCCTGTGCCATCCAGTAGCAGCCGTTGAGGTTGACGTCGATCACCTGGCGGAACTGCTCGGGCGCCTCGCGGGTCGCGGGCATCGCGGTCCCGATGCCGGCGTTGTTGACCAGCACGTCGACCCGGCCGAACTCCTCCATCGCGAGCGCGACCAGGTTCGTGCACGAGTCGGGGTCCGCGACGTCGGTGCCGACGCAGAGCGCGCGCCGGCCGGCCGCCTCGACGAGCGCGGCCGTGTCCGCCAGCCGGTCGGTGCGGCGCGCACCCAGGGCCAGGTCGGCGCCCGCCTCGGCGAGGCCGCGGGCGAACGCGACGCCGAGGCCGCTCGAGGCGCCGGTGACGACGGCGACCCGGCCGTCGAGTCGGAAGAGGTCGGAGACGGTCATGGCCTCATCGTGGCAGGTCGCTTGCCCTGGTACTCCCGCACGGTCTCGCACGACACCAGCCGGTCCTGCGGGTCGAGCACCTCGAGGAACTCGACGAGGTCGTCGCCCGGGCCGCAGTCGATGACGTCGCGCCGTCCGTCGTGGTCGAGGAGCAGCTCGTCGTCGCCCGGCCCGAGGTCGAGGTGGGTCGGCGGGTAGAGACGCGACGACCGCGAGGCCACCGTGGCCCGGTCGTCGCCCGCTCCGCTGTCGAGCCGGTCGCCGCCGAGGAGGTCGGCGACGTGGTCGCGACCCGGTCCGCCGATCACCTCGTCGCGGCCCCGGCCGCCGTCGAGCGAGTCGTTGCCGGGCCCGCCGATCAGGTAGTCGCGGCCGCGGTCGTCGCCGATCTCGTCGTTGCCGGCGCCGCCACGCACCCAGTCGTCGCCCGGTCCGCCCGTCAGCAGGTCGTCGCCTCCCTGCCCCTGGATGGCGTCGGCGCCGCCGCGCCCCTCGATCCAGTCCCGCTTCGCCGTGCCGACGAGCACGTCGGGTCCGGTCGTACCGCGCAGGTGCGCGGCGACGGCGGCGGACGGCACGAGGACGACGGCGAGAGCGAGGAGGGTTCCGAGAGCGGCCTTCATCCCGTCGAGTCTGGCACGAGCGCGCGGTCGCGGTACCATGACCACATGCGGAGGATCCTGCTCCTTACCTAGCCGCGTCGACGCGCTTCACCTCGACGCGGCTGCCCCTCGTGCCCGAGGGGCTTTTTTGTGCCCGGAGCAACCCCGACGAGAGCATGAGAGAGACGAGATGAGCGAGCAGGACGAGCCGGCGACGTACGACGTCGAGCAGGTGCAGCGCAAGTGGCTGCCGGTCTGGGAGGAGCTGCAGCCCTTCCGCGCCGACGACGACTCGCCGCGCGAGAAGAAGTACGCGCTGACGATGTTCCCCTACCCGAGCGGCGACCTGCACATGGGTCACGCGGAGGTGACGGCGCTCCACGACGTGATCGCGCGCTACTGGTGGCAGCGCGGCTACGAGGTCCTGAACCCGATGGGCTGGGACTCCTTCGGCCTGCCCGCCGAGAACGCGGCGATCCGCAACGACGAGCACCCGGCGACGTACACCTACGCCAACATCGAGACGCAGTACGAGTCGTTCAAGCGCTACGGCATCTCCTTCGACTGGTCGCGACGGCTGCACACCTCCGACCCGGAGTACTACCGCTGGACGCAGTGGCTGTTCCTGAAGTTCCGCGAGCGGGGCCTGGCCTACCGCAAGAACAGCCCCGTCAACTGGTGCCCCAACGACCAGACCGTGCTGGCCAACGAGCAGGTCGTCGACGGCCGCTGCGAGCGGTGCGGCGCCGACGTGACCAAGCGCGAGCTGACCCAGTGGTACTTCAAGATCACCGAGTACGCCCAGGAGCTGCTGGACTGCCTGGACGAGCTGGAGCCGACCTGGCCGGCCCGGGTCGTCACCGCCCAGCGCAACTGGATCGGCCGCTCCGAGGGAGCGCACGTCGACTTCGCGGTCGAGGGGCGCGACGAGCCGATCACGGTCTACACGACGCGGCCGGACACGATCTTCGGCACGACGTTCATGGTCGTGGCGGTCGACTCCCCGCTGGCCGACGAGCTGGTGACCGACGAGCAGCGGCCGGCCTTCGAGGCCTACCGGGAGGAGATCCGCAAGGAGACCGAGATCGAGCGGCTGTCGACCGACCGCCCGAAGACCGGCGTCGACCTGGGGGTCCGGGCGACCAACCCCGTCACCGGCACGCAGATCCCGGTGTGGGCGACCGACTACGTGCTGGCCGACTACGGCACCGGCGCGGTCATGGGCGTGCCCGGCGGCGACCAGCGCGACTGGGAGTTCGCCACGGTCATGGGCCTGGACATCGTCCGGACGACCCGGACCCCGGACGGGTACGAGGGGGAGGCCTACAACGGCGAGGGCCCGGCCATCAACTCGCCGGCGCCCGGGGTCGACGCCCCGCTGGACATCAACGGCCTGGCGGTGGCGGAGGCGAAGCGCGCCACGATCGACTTCCTGGAGCAGCAGGGGAGCGGCAAGGGTGCGGTCAACTTCCGGCTGCGCGACTGGCTGCTGAGCCGCCAGCGCTACTGGGGCGTCCCGATCCCGATCATCCACTGCGAGAAGGACGACGAGGTCGCCGTCCCCTACGACCAGCTGCCGTTGGAGCTGCCCGAGCTGCGTGGCGCCGACCTGAAGCCGAAGGGCGTGTCCCCGCTGGCCGCGGCCTCCGACTGGGTCGACGTCACCTGCCCGACGTGCGGAGGTCCCGCCAAGCGGGACAGCGACACCATGGACACCTTCGTCGACTCGTCCTGGTACTTCCTGCGCTACTGCTCGCCCGACTACCAGGACGGCCCGTTCGACGTCGCGAAGGCGAACGCCTGGATGCCGGCCGACATCTACGTGGGCGGTGTCGAGCACGCCGTGCTGCACCTGCTGTACGCGCGCTTCTTCACCAAGGTGCTGCGCGACATGGGGATGCTGGAGGTCGGTGAGCCGTTCGCCGCCCAGCTGAACCAGGGCTTCGTCATCAACCGTGGCAAGAAGATGAGCAAGTCGCTGGGCAACGGGGTCAGTCTGGGGGACCAACTTGCGGAGTTCGGGGTGGACGCCGTACGCCTGACCCTGGTCTTCGCCGGGCCGCCGGAGGACGACATCGACTGGGCCGAGATGTCCCCGGCCGGGTCGCTGCGCTTCCTGCAGCGTGCCTGGCGGCTGTCCGGCGACGTCACCGCCGCCGTGGGGACCGCGCCCGAGGGGGGCGACCTGGCCCTGCGCCGGGTGACCGCGCGCACCGTGCACGACGCGGCGGAGCTGGTCGAGTCCTTCCGCTTCAACGTGATGGTCGCCAAGGTGATGGAGCTGGTGAACGCGACCCGCAAGGCCATCGACTCCGGCTGTGGCCCGGCCGACCCCGCCGTGCGGGAGGCCGCGGAGGCGGTCGCGATCCTGCTGTCGCTGGTGGCGCCGTACACCGCCGAGGAGATGTGGGAGCGCCTGGGCCACCAGCCGACCGTCGCCCGGGCCGGCTGGCCCGCCGTCGACCCGGCGCTGCTGGTCGAGGACTCGGTCGTCGCGGTCGTGCAGGTGCAGGGCAAGGTGAAGGCGCGGCTGGAGGTCGCCCCGGACGTCTCGGAGGCCGAGCTGGAGCGGCTGGCGCTGGCGGACGAGGCCGTGGTGCGCGCCATCGACGGTCGAGCCGTCCGCAAGGTCGTCGTGCGCGCGCCCAAGCTGGTCAACGTCGTCGTCTGAGGGGTCCCCGGCCCGGATGTCGGGCCGGGGTCCTCGGGACGATGCGGGCGGGATCGCTAACCTCGGCGCATGCCGGTCGCGATCGTCACCGACTCCACCGCCAGCCTCCCGCCGGAGGTGGCGGCCGAGCGCGGCATCGTCGTCGTCCCGCTCCAGGTCGTGATCGGTGCGACCGTCTACGACGAGGGGGCCGACGGCGCCACGCCCGAGCTCGTCGCGACCGCGCTGCGCGAGTGGAAGCCGGTCAGCACGTCGCGGCCCAGCCCGGCCGCCCTGCTCGAGGTCTACGAGGAGGCGGCGGCGGCCGGCGCGACCGAGATCCTCTCGGTGCACCTCTCGGGCGAGATGAGCGGCACCTTCGAGTCCGCCCAGCTCGCCGCACGCGACGCCTCGGTCCGCGTGGTCGCCGTCGACACCCGCCAGGTCGGGATCGCGACCGGGTTCGCCGCGCTCGCCGCGGCCGACACCGTGGCCGCGGGCGGGACCGTCGACGACGCGGCGGAGGCGGCGCGGAGGCGCTCCGGTGCGAGCTCCTCCCTGTTCTACGTCGACACCCTCGAGTACCTGCGTCGCGGCGGCCGGATCGGCGCGGCCGCGGCGTTGCTCGGTGGCGCCCTGGCGGTCAAGCCGCTGCTGCAGATCCAGGACGGCCGGGTGGCCTCGCTGGAGCGCGTGCGGACGGCCGGACGTGCGCTCGCCCGGCTGGAGGAGCTCGCCGTCCAGGCCGCCGGGCACGGTCCGGTCGACGTGGGCGTCGCACACCTCGCCAGCCCGGAGCGGGCCGTCGACCTGGCCGGCCGCCTCGCCGAGCGCCTCGAGGCCAACCTCGACGGGCGCGAGGTGTGGTGCGGTGAGCTCGGTGCCGTCCTCGGGGCGCACGTCGGGCCCGGGATGCTCGCGGTCTGCGTGGCGCCGCGGGACTGATCCCGGCGGGCGTCGCGGCCCGGTTGCCGTCCACAGGACCCACCGTGGGCGGCTCGTCCACAGCGCTGCCTCCGGCGCCGTCCCGACGTCGGCCGGGCTGCCTAGCGTCGCCCCATGCCGACCCGCCGCTCGACCTCCGAGCACCAGGAAGCCGTCTCCCGCCGCCTGGCGCTGCTGAGCGCCGAGCTCGCCGGCGACCGGCCCGACGAGGCCGGGTGGGCCGAGGAGCACACCCGGGTGCGGGTGCCGCCGGGTGCCCCTCCGCCGGTCCCCGCCCCGGCTCCCGGCCCGGTCTCCGTCCCCGTCCCGGGTCGGCACGCCGCCCGGCGGCGGACCGCGCTGGCCGCCCTGGTGCCCGAGCCGCTGCGGGGACGGATCGCCGTCGGCCCGGCCCAGCTGACGGTGGTGGCGGTGCTCGTCGCGGCCGGCCTCGCCGCCACCTGCTGGTGGGTGCTGCGGGGGAGCCCGGAGCGGGTCGGGACGCCACCGGTCACCCCGGCCCCGGTCGCCCTCACCAGCGCGGCCCCGCCGGGCGACGCGAGCCCGGTGGCGGCCGGCGCCGGTGGCACCACCGGCGCGACCGACCCGTCGCCGGCCGGGACGGTCACGGTCGACGTCACCGGGAAGGTGCGTCGCCCGGGGATCGCCGTCCTCGACGCCGGCGCCCGGGTCGTCGACGCCCTCGAGGCAGCGGGCGGGGCCCGCCGAGGAGTGGACCTGTCCTCGCTCAACCTGGCCCGGGTCCTGGTGGACGGCGAGCAGGTCGTCGTCGGCGTCCCGGCGCCGCCGGGCGTCGCCGCGGCCGCCGTGCCCTCGGCCGGGGCGAGCGGAGGGCCGCTGGTCGACCTCAACACGGCCACCCAGGCCCAGCTCGAGGCGCTGCCCGAGGTCGGGCCCGTGACCGCGGGGGCGATCCTGGCCTGGCGCGACGCGCACGGCGGGTTCACGGCGGTCGACGAGCTCCTCGAGGTCGACGGGATCGGCGACGCGACGCTGAGCCAGCTCGCGCCCCTCGTCACGGTGTGAGGTGGGCACCGACCTGCGGATGCTGCTGCTCGGCGCGGCGGCCTGGGCCGGGGCGCTCGCCGGCCGGTGGCTGGGCTGGTGGGCGGTGGCGGTCGTCGCCGCCGGCGCCCTGGGCTGGCTCGGCCTCCGGCCGGGTCGCACCGCCCTCGCGGTCGTGCTCGTCCTCGGCGGGGTCGCCTGCGTCGCCACCGTGCGCGCCGGCCAGGTCGCGAGCAGCCCGGTGGCGCAGCTGGCCGCCGAGGGAGCGGTGGCCCGGGTGACCGGTACGGTGACCAGCGACCCCCGGCGCACCACCGGTCCCTACGGCGACCTGGTGGTCACCCGGATCGAGGTCCGGGAGGTGACCGGCCGGGGCACCACCTACGCCCTCGCCGCACCGGTCCTGGTGCTCGGCGACCGGGACTGGACCGGCGTCGCGCTCGGGAGCAGCGTGCAGGCCTCCGGCCGCCTCTCGCCCGCGGACGGCGCCGACCTGGCGGCCGTCCTGGGTGCCCGTGGCCCTCCGGCCGTCACCGGTGACCCCGACGCGTGGTGGGACGCGGCCGCCGCGGTGCGCGGCTCGGTCCGGGAGGCGGTCGCGCACCGCCCGGCTGCCGAGCGGGCGCTTGTGCCGGCGCTGGTCGACGGGGACGACGCCGACGTGGACGAGGACCTGGCAGCCGACTTCCGGACCACCGGGCTGACGCACCTGCTCGCCGTCTCGGGCACCAACCTGACGCTCGTGGTGGGGTTCTTGCTGCTCCTCGCCCGGTGGTGCGGGGTGCGCGGCCGCTGGCTCTACGGCGTCGGGGCCGCTGGGATCGTCGGGTTCGTGCTGCTGGCCCGCACCGAGCCGAGCGTGCTGCGAGCGGCGGTGATGGGCACCGTCGCACTCTTCGCGATGGGCACCCAGGGCCGTCGACGGGGGTCGCGCGCCCTCGGGGTGGCCGTCGTGGCCCTGCTGCTCGTGCAGCCGGGGCTGGCCGTCTCCGCCGGGTTCGCCCTCTCGGCGCTGGCGACCGCGGGCATCGTGCTGCTGGCGCCGGCGTGGCGCGACGCCCTCGCCCGGTGGCTGCCGCGCTGGGCCGCCGAGGCGGTCGCGGTCCCCGCCGCCGCCCAGCTGGCCTGCACGCCGGTCGTGGCCGCCCTGTCGGGCCAGGTCAGCATCGTCGCGGTGGCGGCCAACCTGGCGGCGGCGCCGGCGGTCGGTCCGGCGACCGTCCTCGGGCTCGGGGGTGGGCTGGTCGGGCTGTGCTGGGCCCCGGCCGGGCGGGTGCCCGGCACCCTCGCGGGCTGGTGCGTCGGGTGGATCGTCATGGTCGCCCGGCACGGTGCCGGGCTGCCGACCGCCGCGGTCGGGTGGGGGACCGGGGCACCCGCGCTGGCGGCGCTCACCCTGCTGGTCGTGGTGGTGGTCGTGCTCGGCCCGGTCGTCCTGCGCCGTCCGTCGACGGGGCTGGCCGCCGCCGGGGTGCTGGTCGTCTCGCTCCTCGTCCGGCTGCCCAGCCCGGGGTGGCCACCCGCGGGCTGGGTGCTGGTCGCGTGCGACGTCGGGCAGGGGGACGCGCTGGTGCTGCCGGCCGGGCCGGGCAGCGCGGTCGTCGTGGACGCCGGCCCGGACCCGGCGGCGGTCGACGGCTGCCTCGACCGGCTCGGTGTCGCCAGCGTGCCGCTACTGGTGCTGACCCACTTCCACGCCGACCACGTCGACGGGGTGGCCGGGGTCCTCGACGGCCGCCGCGTCGGCGAGGTCGACACGACCCGCCTCCTCGACCCGCCCGCCGGGGTCGCGGAGGTCGGCGCCGCTGCGGGCCGGGCGGGCCTGACGCCCGCCGCGGCGCCGTACGGCGAGACGCGCCGGGTCGGCGAGGTGACCCTCCAGGCCCTGTGGCCACCACCGGACTCGCCGACGGCCGGTCCCGGCGACGGCAGCACCGCCAACGAGGCGAGCGTGGTCCTGCTCGCGGAGGTGCGCGGCGTCCGGATCCTGCTCACCGGCGACGTCGAGCCCGAGGGCCAGGCGGCCCTGGCCCGGGCCGTGCCGGGGCTGACCGTCGACGTGCTCAAGGTCCCCCACCACGGCAGCCGCTACCAGGACGAGGACTGGTTGCTCTCGCTCGGAGCCCAGGTCGCGGTGGTCTCGGTGGGTGCCGACAACGACTACGGTCACCCTGCCGCGGAGACCCTCGAGCCGCTGGCCGCGACGGGGACCCGGGTGCTGCGCACCGACGAGGACGGTGACGTCGCCGTGGTCGCGGACGGTGGTGGGCTGTCGGTGGCCACCCGTTAGATTGGGCGCACCATGGCAGGCCCCTCCCACCCTCGCGCCGTCGACGTCCTCGGTCGGGTCACGCTGGTGACCGGCAAGGAGGAGTTCCTCAACGAGCGGACCGTCGCCGCCGTCCGCACCGCCGTCCGGCACCACGACCACGAGGCCGAGGTCTCGGAGACCCAGGGCTCCGACCTCACCCTCGCCACGCTGGGGGAGATGGCGGCGCCCTCGCTGTTCTCCAGCATCCGCTGCGTCGTGGTCCGTGGGCTCGAGAACCTCCCGGAGGAGTCGGTCGCCGGACTGCTCGACTACGCCACCGCTCCGGCCGAGGACGTCGCCCTGGTGCTCGTGCACGGCGGTGGACCGAAGGGCAGCGGCACCCTCACCAAGCTGCGCAAGCTGTCGACGGTGACCGAGGCCAAGTCCGGGGAGCTGCGGCCCTCGGAGTTCCCGGGGTTCGTCGTCGCCGAGGTCCGTTCGCACGGCTCACGCATCGACCCGGACGCCGCCGACAACCTGGTCCAGGCCGTCGGCCAGGACCTGCGCTCGCTGGCGGCGGCGGCCGACCAGCTCACCAACGACTTCCCGGGCGAGCCGATCACCGCCGACAAGGTCAAGCAGTACTTCGGCGGCCGTGCCGAGGCGAAGTCGTTCGCCGTCGCCGACGCGGCGTTCTGGGGGCGGCGCACCGTCGCCCTGGAGGAGCTGCGGTGGGCCCTCGACGGGGGGACCGCGCCGGTCCTGGTGACCTCCGCGTTCGCCGGCGGCGCCCGCGGTGTCGCTCGCTACCTGTCCGCCCCGCGCGGGATGCGCGAGGCCGACCTGGCCCGCGAGGTCGGCGTGCCGCCGTGGAAGCTGCGCACGATCCGGGACCAGTCCCGCGGCTGGACCGACGGCGGCATCGCCCGCGCGATCCGAGCGGTCGCCCAGGCCGACGCCGACGTCAAGGGCGCGGCCAGCGACCCGTCGTACACCCTGGAGCGGCTGGTGCTCACGGTCACCGGCCTGCGCTCGTCCTGAGGAGCCGAGGGACGAGGCGTCTCGCAGGGCGACCCGCGGTAGGCGCGGCTCCCGGTCCGCAGACGCAGATCGACCCGCCAGACGAGGTCTGACGGGTCGATGGCGACCGGATCCCGGCGGACCGGGGGGTGGATCAGAGAGACGCGGTCTTCTTGGCGATCGCGGACTTGCGGTTCGCGGCCTGGTTCTTGTGGATGACGCCCTTCGAGGCGGCCTTGTCGAGCTTCTTCGACGCCTCGCGGCCGAGGGCCTCGGCGGTCTCCTTGTCACCGGCCGCGGCGGCCTCGCGGAACTTGCGGACGGCCGACTTCAGGCCCGTCTTGACGGACTTGTTGCGCTCGTGCCGCTTCTCGTTCTGCTTGTTCCGCTTGATCTGGGACTTGATGTTCGCCACTACATGCGCCTTCGGTCGGAGGTGTCGTGCTGGGATGAGGTCGGTGGTGCGTTCGGCGTGCGGACAGCCGGACACGCGACGGACAAGGTTAGCAGCGGCCCGCTCGGCCGCCCAAATCCGCTGGCGGCGCGATCAGCGCCAGCCCCGCCGCTCGGCGAGCCAGTCCCAGCACACCTGGCCCTGCCACTGCTGCACGGGCCGCAGGTGCGGCGAGGTCGGCGGCACCGGCTGCCCCGCCGAGAACAGGAAGTACCCCGTGACCAGGGCGATCACGACGTCGACCGACTCCGCAGGGACGTCTCGGACGAGCGGGGAGGCGGCGAGCAGCGCTTCGACGTCCAACCCGTCACCACGGGGTCCGATCATGAGGAACACGGTGTCGAGCCACGCCGCGCCCACGACCGGCCAGTTCCAGTCGCAGAGCAGGGTCCGGCCGTCGCCGGTGAGCAGCAGGTTGTCGTCGCGGATGTCGGTGTGCACGAGCGTCGTCCCGCCGACCACGTCGCGGAACCGGCCGGCCAGGCCGGCCGCCTCGTCGAGGTGGTCCACCAGGCCGGGGAGGGCGGGCGGTGCCTCGCGCAGCCGGTCCCAGAGCGCCGGCCAGCCCTCGAACTCGGTCGCGGCGTCGTCGGCGGCCAGGTCCGGCGGGGGAGGGGTCAGCGTCGTGGCCATCTGCTCGGCCATCGCGAGGCACCGCTCGAGGTCGTCGGCCCGCCAGGGCCGGGCGGGCTGCCGGGCGTCGACGTGCTCGATGCCGAGCACCATCCAGTCGCCGCCGTCGTGGGTCCACAGCAGCCGCGGCGCCGGTGCCTCCGGCGGGAGGACCGCCAGCTTGCGGGCCTCCTCGCGGTACGCCGCCGCGAACAGCCGCTGGGCCTTGTCCGAGGCCGCCTTCACGAAGTGCCGGGAGCCGTCCGCGCAGGTGAGGACCGAGGCGAACCCCGGGGTGAAGCCCGCGCCCTGCGACGCGGCCGAGACCACCGGCGACCCGCACCGCTCCTCGACGAGCCCCCGCACGTGCGGGGGGAGGTGCGCCCACTCCAGCCGCTGGGCGGTGCGGCCGTGCGGGATCGTCGTCGGCAGTCGTGCGTCGGTCACGGCACCATCCTCGCCGAGTCCGGCCGCCCGATCCGCAGGGGTCCTCCCGCGAGTGAGGGTTTCGGTGCCGGCGATGGAACAATGGCGGGACCTGTCCGACCGACGAGAGCCACCCGTGCCCACGAACCCGACCGCGCCGCTGCCCGGCCAGACCGACCCGGCGATCATCCGCAACTTCTGCATCATCGCGCACATCGACCACGGCAAGTCGACCCTGGCCGACCGGATGCTGCAGCTGACCGGTGTCGTCGACGAGCGGAGCGCGCGCGCTCAGTACCTCGACCGGATGGACATCGAGCGCGAGCGCGGCATCACGATCAAGAGCCAGGCGGTCCGGATGCCCTGGACCGTGGCCGAGGACAACGAGCAGGGCACCGAGCCCGGGACCTACGTCCTCAACATGATCGACACCCCGGGCCACGTGGACTTCACCTACGAGGTGTCCCGGTCGCTGGAGGCGTGCGAGGCCGCGGTCCTGCTCGTCGACGCCGCCCAGGGCATCGAGGCCCAGACGCTGGCGAACCTCTACCTCGCGATGGGTGCCGACCTCCAGATCATCCCGGTGCTCAACAAGATCGACCTGCCCGGCGCCAACCCGGAGAAGTACGCCGCGGAGCTGGCCGGCCTGGTGGGCTGCGACCCGAGCGAGGTGCTGCGGGTCAGCGCCAAGACCGGGCTCGGCGTGGCTGCGCTGCTCGACGAGATCGTCAAGCAGACCCCCGCACCGGTGGGGAACGCCGACAAGCCGGCCCGCGCGCTGATCTTCGACTCCGTCTACGACACCTACCGCGGCGTCATCACCTACGTCCGGGTCATCGACGGCAAGCTCACGCACCGCGACCGGATCAAGATGATGTCGACCGGCGCGACCCACGAGCTGCTCGAGCTGGGGGTGATCAGCCCCGAGCAGGTCAAGGCCAACGAGATCGGCGTCGGCGAGGTGGCCTACCTGATCACGGGGGTGAAGGACGTCCGGCAGTCCCGGGTCGGTGACACGGTCACCACCCAGCACCACGGCGCGACCGAGGCGCTCGGCGGCTACAAGCACCCCAACCCGATGGTCTACGCGGGTCTCTACCCGATCGACGGCGACCGGTTCGGCGACCTGCGCGAGGCCCTGGAGAAGCTCGAGCTCAACGACGCCGCGCTCAGCTACGAGCCCGAGACCTCCGGGGCGCTCGGCTTCGGGTTCCGCTGCGGCTTCCTCGGCCTGCTGCACATGGAGATCACCCGGGACCGTCTCGAGCGCGAGTTCGACCTCGACCTGATCTCGACCGCACCGAACGTCGTGTACGAGGTCCTCATGGAGGACGGCTCCGAGATCGAGGTGACCAACCCCAGCGAGTTCCCCGAGGGCAAGATCGCCGAGGTCCGCGAGCCCGTCGTCCGCGCGACGATCCTGAGCCCGTCGGACTACATCGGCACGATCATGGAGCTCTGCCAGGCCAAGCGCGGCGCCCTCCAGGGGATGGACTACCTGTCCGAGGACCGCGTGGAGATGCGCTACACCCTGCCGATGGGCGAGATCGTCTTCGACTTCTTCGACCAGCTCAAGTCGCGCACCAAGGGCTACGCCTCGCTCGACTACGAGCGCTCGGGCGAGCAGGCGGCCGACCTGGTCAAGGTCGACATCCTGCTCCAGGGCGAGCCCGTCGACGCGTTCTCCGCGATCGTGCACCGTGACACGGCGTACTCCTACGGCGTGATGATGGCCGGCAAGCTCAAGGAGCTCATCCCGAGGCAGCAGTTCGAGGTCCCGATCCAGGCCGCGATCGGGGCTCGGGTGATCGCCCGCGAGAACATCCGCGCGATCCGCAAGGACGTGCTCGCCAAGTGCTACGGCGGCGACATCACCCGCAAGCGCAAGCTCCTCGAGAAGCAGAAGGAGGGCAAGAAGCGGATGAAGATGGTCGGCCGCGTCGAGGTCCCCCAGGAGGCCTTCGTGGCCGCGCTCTCCACGACCCAGCCGACGGAGAAGTCCAAGAAGTGACCGAGGACGTCGGCCGGTCGCTCGACGTCCGGTTGGTCGGCGACGACCAGTGGGACGTCGTCGCCTGGCTGTGGCAGGACTTCCGCCACGACCTCGGCACGGTGGTGCACGGCTTCCCGTACGCCGACGGTCGCTACCAGCACGCGTGGCTCGACGAGTACCCCGCGCCCGACCGCTGCGGGTACCTGTGCTGGCAGCCGCACCCCAACACGGGGGAGGACGCCCCGGTCGCCTTCGCGCTGGTTCGGGGGCTCGACGCGTCGGCCCGCGCGATGCAGGCGTTCTTCGTCGTCCCGGCAGCTCGGCGCACGGGCCTGGGCCGCCGGCTGGCCCTCGACCTCCTCGCGCGCCACCCGGGCGCGTGGGAGATCCCCTTCCAGCACGACAACGCGGCTGCGGGCCGGTTCTGGCGCGCCGTGGCCACCGAGGCGTGGGCGTCGGGCTGGGTCGAGACCGAGGAAGCGGTCCCCGGCAAGCCGGACGTGCCGCCGGACCACTGGATCCGCACCACCTGACCCGTCCTCGGGACCTTCGTCCCTGGTCCACCCAATACCCCTAGGGGTATACCGGAGAGGTACGGAGCAAACGGGATCTGGAGGTGCACGATGCGCAAGCACGTGGTCGTACTGGGAGCGAACTTCGGCGGTCTGACGGCCGCACTGGCGGTCAAGCACGAGCTGCACGGGGACGTCGACGTGACGGTGGTCTCGCCGAGCGACCACTTCCTCTTCAACCCCAGCCTGATCTGGCTGCCCTTCGGCAAGCGCGACCGCAGCGACATCACGTTCCCCGTCGCCCCCACGCTCGAGTCCCACGGCATCGGGTTCGAGCACGTCGCGGCGTCCGGGATCGACCCCGGTGCGCACCACGTGACGCTCGCCGACGGCCGCACGCTCGACTACGACTTCCTGGTGGTCGCGACCGGCTACCGGAACAAGACCGATGTCGTCCCGGGCTTCGAGGAGAACGCCCACACCATCACCACCCTGGTCGAAGCCGAGCGCGCCGGGGCGGGATGGCGGCGCTACCTCGACGACCCGGGCGACATCGTCATCGCGGCCACGCAGGGCGCCGGCTGCTTCGGCGCGGCCTACGAGTTCCTCTTCAACACCTCCTACCAGCTGAAGAAGGCCGGGCTGAAGGACCGGGTGAAGCTGCACTACGTGACGGCGGAGCCGTTCCTCGGCCACTTCGGCATCGGCGGGCTGCCCAACGGCGAGAAGCTGCTCGGCATGTTCCTCAAGAAGGAGGGCATCGAGGCGCACGTCTCCGTCGGCCTCGACCACATCGACGACGGGGCGATGGAGCTCGCCGACGGCACCCGGCTGCCGTTCTCCTATGCGATGGTCGTGCCGCCGTTCCTCGGACAGGAGTTCCTGGCGGAGCACCCCGACCTAGCCGACGAGAAGGGCTACCTCCGGGTGCGGGACACCTACCAGACCGACAAGTACGACGACATCTACGCCGTCGGCGTCGCTGCAGCCGTCGACGTCCCGTGGACGACCCCGACCCCGGTGGGCATCCCGAAGACGGGCTTCCCCACCGAGCAGATGGCCCACGTCGCTGCGAAGAACATCGCGTCCCAGGTCAAGGGCGAGGTCCCGACCGCGCAGAAGAAGTTCGAGGACATCAAGGCCGTGTGCGTCATGGACGCCGGCAACAACGGCGTGATCATCCTGGCCGACAAGATGCTGCCGCCGCGCAAGCACGGGGTGCTCATCCCCGGCCCGCAGGCGCACCTGATGAAGCTCGGCTTCGAGAAGTACTTCCTCTGGAAGATGGAGCACGGGTACGTCCAGCTGCCCTGATCCCGGACCGCTGGCGATGCCGGGCACCCGCCGACCGCGCCTCTGGCAGAGTCGGTGAGGTGCCCGTCGTCGTCCCACCGTCCTTCCTCGCGTACGCCGGCCGGGGGCCGGACTTCGCCGGCTGGCTCGAGACCCTCCCCGGTCTCCTGCGGGACCTGCTCGCGGAGTGGGAACTGACCCTCGACGGGGAGCCGACGCACGGGCACTGCGCCGTCGTCGTCCCCGTCCGCACGGCCGGTGGGGACCGGGCGGCCCTGAAGGTCGGGTGGCCGCACTGGGAGGCCGAGCACGAGCACCTGGCCCTCCAGCACTGGCGCGGTGAGGGAGCGGTCCGCCTGCTGCGGGCCGACCCACGTCGGTTCGCGCTGCTGCTCGAGCGCCTCCATCCCGACGACCTCGGCGGGCAGTGGGACGTCCAGGCGTGCGAGGTGGTGGGGGAGCTGTACGGGCGGCTCCACGTGCCGGCGCCGCCGCAGCTGGTGACCCTCTCCTCGTGCGTCCGACGGTGGTCCGACGAGCTCGCGGTGCTGCCGCGGGACGCGCCGCTGCCGCGCCGGCTCGTCGAGCAGGCGGTCTCGCTCGGGCGTGCCCTCGCCGAGGACGACGCCACCGACGGCCGGCTGCTCCACACCGACCTCCACTACGCCAATGTGCTCGCCGGTGACCGGGAGCCGTGGCTCGCGATCGACCCCAAGCCCCTCAGCGGCGACCCGCACTACGAGGTCGCCCCGCTGCTCTGGAACCGCTGGGAGGAGCTCACCGCCGGCGGTGGGCCGGGCGTCCGTCGCGGCGTCCGCGCCCGCTTCCACGCCACGGTCGACGCCGCCGGCCTCGACGAGGACCGGGCGCGGGACTGGGTGGTCGTGCGGATGCTCTGCAACGCGCTGTGGCGCCTCCAGGACCCTCCGGGGACGGTCCGGGTCGCGTCGGACGAGGAGTTCCTCACCACGTGTGTGACGATTGCCAAGGCCGTGCAGGGCTGATCAGAGGTTTCGCAGCTGCCGCGACTGGAAAGTTTCCAGACGCACACCGATCCGGGGGAACCATGACCACCGCACCTTGGCCTGACCTGGACGAGACGTTCGCCGAACGCCTCGCCACGCGCGCGCCCACACCGTTCCGGCACGGGCTGGCCGGCGACGAGCGCTTCTCGCTCCAGGCCATCGCCGCCCTGGGCGACGAGCTCGGACCCGACGGCATCTCCGCCGAGAAGGCGGCCAAGCCGCTCGTCTCCGACGACGCCGGCGCCACGTCGGCGCTCCAGGTCCAGAAGGTCTCCGACCAGATCCTGGGCCTCGCCGCCAACGACTCCTGGTTCACGCTGCTCAACATCGAGCGCTCGCCGGCGTACGGCGCCCTCGTCGACCAGATCCTCGACGGCATCGCCCGCGGCGCCGGCGTCGACGGTCGCACGATGTGTCGTCGGATGGGCTTCGTCTTCGCCAGCTCGCCGGGCTCGGTGACGGCCGCGCACTTCGACATCGAGCACAGCTTCCTCCTCCAGCTCGAGGGCCACCGCACGCTCGGGTTCGGGCGCTTCGCCAGCACCGAGGACCGCGAGCGTGAGGTGCACCGCTACTGGAACGGGTCCTTCGGCCGACTGGACTCCATGCCGGAGCAGACGATGGAGCTGTCCATCGGCCCCGGCGACGGCGCCTACATCCCGCCGTACACGCCGCACTGGCTCAGCAACGGTGACAGCACGTCGCTGTCGCTGACCGTCACCTTCTTCGACCGCTCGAACGCCGACGAGTCGATGGCGCAGGCGTTCAACGAGAAGCTGCGCCGGTTCGGCATGCACCCCCGGACCTTCGGCGAGGCGCCCGGCCGGGACAAGGCCAAGGTCGCGTTCATGCGCGTGTACGGCGGCGTCAAGCGTCGCTTCCGGCCCGAGACCTCAGCCTCGCACTGACCGTGCGCTTGGCCCGCCGGGCAGCGTCCTCGGCGGCGAGTCGGGCGGTCGCCCAGCCCCCGTGGGCCGCGCGCACCCGCTCCAGCGGACGGGTCCGGTCCGCGAACGAGCCCTTGTAGTCCTCGGCCCCGCGCAGCAGGTCGACCTCGTGGCAGCCACCCGCCACCGCGTCCTCGACCACCGCGGCCAGCAGCACCGTTCCCGCGCTGCCGTGCTCGCGCTCGGTCGAGCGCGCGACCTGGTAGAGGCTGAGCCGCCCGGCGACCTCGAACGCCACGACCACGCCGATCGTGCCGCGGTCACCCGTCAGGAGGTCGACCCGCGCCTCGCCGCGCCTCGCCCCCGCCTCCACGGCCCGCGTCAGGCGCGGCAGCTCGGCGAGCAGCTCGCCACGTCCGGGCCGGCCCTCGTGCAGCCGGCGCAGCTCGGCCAGGCCGGCCCCGACCCGGTCCGGCTCCGCGCGGCGGTGGGTGTACCCCTCGGACTCGAGGCGCGTGCGCCCACGCCGGACGTTGCGCCGGAACCCCGACGATCGGCCCGCCAGCCAGTCGCTGCCGGGCTCGACGACGTCGTACGGCGCCTCGTCGTGCGGGGCGTGGGTGCCGCCGACCGCTCGCGACAGCAGGGAGGAGGCGACCGTCCCGCGGACGTCGAGGAGCCGCTGCCCGGGCCGGCCGAACCAGTCGGCCACCACGGCCCCGACCACCGCCTCGCGGCCGGGCTCGACCAGCACGTCGAGGTGGTCGGGGCACAGGACCGTCGGTCCCGGAGCGGTCAGCCGGGTCGCCGGGCCGGAACCGCGGACGCCGAGCGCCAGCCCTCCGACCAGCTGCTCGCCGTCGGTGACGAGCAGGTACGTCGTCCTCTCGGGCGCGGCCGCCTCGAGCCACCAGCTGCGTTGGAACGGCGAGGGGAGCGGCTGGCGGAGGACGAGCTCGTCCCAGCGCTCCCGCCATGGTCCGAGGCCCGGGCGCTGCTCGGCGCTGGTGTGCGGCATGCCGCGAAGGATAGGTGGGAGGACGTGATCGTCCGCACCCCGTCGGACCTGCGGTTTCAAAACAGCAGGACCGGGCACGGTCCAAGGACAACGTGCTTGCGAAGATCCTTTCTCGGGGCCTCAGCGGCTGGTGACGTGAGCTGACACAGGGGGAAGTGACTCATGTCGAACGACGCTGCCACGAAGAAGTCGACAGCAGCCAAGTCGGGCCGTCGGCCCGCATCGAAGCCAGCGGGCACCCGCGACGCCGCCACCGGCGCGCCGGTGGAGGCGGACGCGCCGCCGGAGCCGCAGCGGGAGTCCGCGGCCGGCTCGAGCAGCGAGCGCGCGCAGGAGATGCGCGCGGCGCTCGGCGCCCGCCAGGAGGCGGAGACGTTCCTCGCCGAGGCGAGCCAGCTGCGCCAGCGAGCGGCGGCGGACGCCGACTCGATGGTCGCCGACGCCGAGCAGATGGCCGGCGAGCTGGTGAGCGACGCGACGAAGCAGGCCGAGCGTCTCGTGGCCGACGCCCAGGCGCGGGCCGACGAGATCCTCGGGAGCGCCCAGGCCGAGGCCGACGAGCTGCACCGCAACACCGAGTCGGAGCGGGCCCGGATCGAGGTCGTGCTGTCCGAGATCGAGGCGGCCCTGCGCAGTGCGTCGCTCGTGCTGACCGGCGCCGGGTCGACCATCTCCGACGTCCTCGGCTCGCTCGACCGGCTCCAGGTCGGCGCCGCCGGGCCCGAGGGCAGCGGCTCCGAGCTGGCCACGGTGCCGACCGGACCGCAGGAGGTCGCGAACCCGGCTGCCGAGTACCCCGCCCTCGAGCGGGTGGCGACGACCGAGGGTGGCGCCCCGCTGGACGGCGAGGACGCGCGCCCGCTCGGCTGGCTGTTCCGCAACGGTCAGGGGTGACGTCGCCGTGGTCTCACGACGAGGCCGACCGGCACCCTCACCGCGCGCTGCTGCTGGGCTTGCTGCTGGGCTCGACGGAGGGGCTCGACCCGCTGCTGGGCTCCTCCGGCGCGAGGCTGCCGGACGACCGGGCGCTGGGCTGACCGGTCGGGTCGCCGCCGGGCTTGCTGCTGGGCTCGCCGCTGGGCTTGCCGGAGGGCTTGCCGCTGGGCTTGCCGCCGGGCTTCCCGGCGGACGCGCACTTCGGGGCCGGACGTGTCGGGTCGTCGTCCACGGGGTGCACGTGCACCTCGTGGACGCGGGTGCCGGCGGGCACCGGGTGGAAGAGCTGCATCTTCAGCTGCTGCCGACCGGGGTGCACGCAGCGCCAGTGGCCCGACACCACCGCGACCAGCCGGCCCGAGGTGTCGGTCAGGAACGCCTGCGCCACGACCAGGGGCTCGGGGTACCTGCTGGAGACGTCGGCGAGCACGACCGTGCCGCGGTCGGTCTCACCCAGGCGCGTCGGTCGTGCGACCACGCGCGACCGGTCGACCTGCGAACGGTCCTGGTCCCAGGCCACGCTGCGGTAGGCGACGTCGACCCGGGCGATCTTCTCGCCCTGGTCGCGGCCGACGTCGACGTAGAACCCGTACTTCTGACCGGGCCGCAGCTGCTGGACCTGGCAGCAGTTGGCGTCGCCGTACTCGAGCGAGATGGCGACCAGCCGGTCGTCGGCCGTGCGCGCGGTGATCACGCCCACGGCGTAGCGCAGCGTCTGGTCGGTGGTGTTGCGTACGACCACCGACAGCATGCCGTCCACGACACCCCAGCTCATCGTCTGCAGGATCGGGCCCGGGGTCGCCGGGGTCGATCGCGGGTCGTCCGGCGCACCGGCGCCGTCGAGCTGGTCGTGGATCGTCGAGCAGCCACTCGTCAGCAGCGTGGCGACGACCGCCAGCACCATGGCCGTGATCGTCCTCTTCACGATTCCCCCTGTGGTCGTGTCGGAACAGCGGTCCCGCAGAGCCCTTACCCGGGATCGGTCACGACAAACGGTGGCGCCCGGTGGTGACCGAGCACCTGACCCATGACCCGAGCCCCGGCCGGGGCCCCGGGACGGGCGTCGTGGAGGCACCGCACTGGACCGTCGGCGACCGCCTCGTGGCGTTCACGGCGCTGCTGCCGCCCGAGCCCCCGGGGCCGGTCGTCCTCATGGTGTCCGACGACCTCGCCCTGCACCTGCTGACCGTCTACCCGGCCGCGGTGGTGCTCAGCAGCAGCCCCGCGACCGAGCGCGGCGAGGTCGGTTGGCCGCCGGGTGCCCGGGTCGTCGGCTGGGACGGCGAGCGCCCGCCGCTCGCGCCGGCCACGGCGGGTCTGGTCGTCGTCGACACCCACGCGTACGACGAGGGCTCGGCCGCTGCGCTCCTCGGTGCCGGCGGTGTGCTCGGTGCCGTCGGCTCCGGCGGCCCGTACCGGATCTACCCGACCCTCGACCACCCCGAGCTGGTGTGGCGGCGGGGCTGGCCGGTGCAGGTGCTGGCCGGGCCGGTGCCGTGGCTGCGGCGCTGCCTCGGGCTGATGGTCGGTCGCGGCACGGCCGTGCCCCGGCTCCGGGTCGACGGACCGGGGGAGTCCCTGGTCGACCGCGTCCTCGACGACCTGGCCGCGGAGACCGGCCACACCGGGCAGCTCGTCGGCCTGGTCTGTGGTGGACAGGTCGTGCTGCGCGTGCGCACCGACGACGGGGACCTGGCGGTCCGGCTCTCGGTGACCGACGGCGACCGGCTCGTCGACACCTCCTCCCGGGTGCTGGCCGACGTGCCCGCGGCCGCGCCGTACCTCCCGGTCGTGGTGGCGGGTGGCCGCACCTCCGGGCGCCCGTGGCAGGCGACGCGATGGAGTCCGCGCCGCCGGCGGGCGGCCTGGCCGTGGCCCGCTACCGAGCGCCGCTGGGAAGCGGCCGAGGAGCTCGCGGAGCTGCTCTCGGCCCAGGTGGTCGGGCGCACCGGCCGCGGCTGGGCCGACCGCTGGGCCGGTGCCGCGCACGTCGTACCGGCGCCGGTGCGTGAGCGCTGGGCCGAGCGGCTCGCGCTGCTCGACGACGCCGTGCCGACCACCTGGTGCCACGGCGACCTCTGGCCCGGCAACGTCCTGCTCGACGGGCCCGTCGCGACGGTGATCGACTGGGACAACGCCTCGGACGACGCGCCCCAGGGCCTCGACCGGCTGCTCCTGCACGCGATGCGGAGCGTCGAGGACACCGACCGGCCGGTGAGCGCCGCATTGATGGACCTCGCCCTCGACCCGAGCCCGCTCGCCGGCGTCGAGGTCGCCGGCGTCGCCTGGGCCGAGCACGACGTCGAGCACCGCCGGGCCCTGGCCCTCGCGGCGGTGGTCCTCTACCTGCGCAACCGCTCCCTGCACGACCTCGGCCGCACCGAGCTCGAGCGCCACCTCGCCGCCGTCGCACGCGGGCTCGACGGCGGGACCGCCGACGCCGAGCCCGAGGTCCGCGCAGAGCCGGACCTCGAGGCCGGGCAGACCGCCCGCGGCGCGCTCTGGCTCGCGACGAACGGCGTGGTGGTCAAGGCATCGCAGACGGTGGTGCTGCTGACCCTCGCGGCGATGCTCGCCCCGTCCTCGCTCGGCCTGGTCGCCCTGGGCACCCTGGTCGCGAACATCTCGGCGATCGTGACCAGCCTCGGCACGGCCAGCGCCCTGGTCTACTGGCGCGGCGACGTGTTCCGCGCGGCGCGGACCGCCGTGACGATCGGCGTCGCCATCGGCGGGCTGATGGCCGCTGTGCTCTGGGTGTGCGCGCCGTGGCTGGCGGGCGCCCTCAACTCGGGCCAGGGCGGGCCCGCGGTGATCCGGGGGCTGACGGTCACGCTCCCGTGCCTCGCGGTCGCGGCGGTGACCAACGAGCTGCTCCGGCGCCGGCTCGCCTTCGCCCGCCGGATCATCCCCGACACCGTGTCCTCGATCGTCGGGGCCACGGTCGCCGTGGGGCTGGCGGTCGAGGGGCACGGGGTCATGGCGCTGGTCGTCGGCCAGGTCGTCCAGGCGGTGCTGACCATGCTGCTGGCCTGGGTGGTGCACCCGCCCGTCCTGCCGGGCTGGAACCTCGAGGACGCCCGCGGACTGCTGGCCTACGGCGGACCGTACGCCGGCGCGAACCTGCTCGAGCTCGTCCAGCTCAACATCGACTACCTGATCATCTCGTGGGTGCTCGGCGGCGGGGCGCTCGGTCAGTACTCGCTGGCCTTCCGCCTCGCGTTCATGCCGTACCTGATGATCGTCGTGGTGACGACGGGGGCTGCGTTCCCGTACCTGTGCCGCCAGCGCGGCGCCTACCTCGGCCGGGCCGCGGTGACGGTGATGACCGCGACCCTCACCCTCGTCGCGCCCATCTGTCTCGGCCTCGCGCTGTTCGCCGACGACCTCGTGCTGCTCGGTGACAAGTGGTCGCC
Organism: Nocardioides sp.; assembly: GCF_044226305.1. Lineage (GTDB taxonomy): Bacteria > Actinomycetota > Actinomycetes > Propionibacteriales > Nocardioidaceae > Nocardioides. The sequence continues at coordinate 146,200 of NZ_JBGAHF010000007.1, forward strand.
CGGCGTCCCGGTCGTCGCCTGGCTGGCGGCCTACGCCGTCCTGCTCAGCGTCGGCCAGCTCGTGCAGACCGCCCTGAACGCTGCCGGCCGGCCCGCCCTGTCGATGCTGCTGCGGCTGCTGCACCTGCTGCTCCTCCTCGTCACCCTGCTCGCCGTCGTGCACCGCGGGATCACGGCGGTCGCCGTGGGACAGGTGCTCGCGGCGACGGTCGTGTCCCTCGCTGCGCTCGTCCTGGCGCGGCTGTACGTGCCCGGCTTCTCGCTGCGCCGGCTGGTCCTCTCGTTGCGGGGGGCCGCAGTCGCGTCCCTCGTGATGACCGCGACCGTGCTGGTGCTCCGCGAGCTGCTCGACCCGCACCCGCCGTCGGTCACCGCGCTGGTCGTGGTGGGCACGGCCGGGCTCGCCGCCTACCTCGCCACGGTGTGGGCGGTCGACCGCGAGCGGCTGCGCGACGCCGCCCGCCTGGTGAGGAGGACGGCATGAGGGCCCCGGTGCGCGCGCTCGGTGGCCTGGCGCGGCCGGTGGCCGCGGCCGGCCGACGGCTGTCCGGTGACCACGGGCTGACGATCGTCGGCTGGCACCGGGTCGACGGCCCGTGCAGCGACGGGCTCTCGACCGGGGTCGACGACTTCCGCCGCAACCTCGACGTGCTCGAGGAGTGGGGCGCCACGGTGCTGCCCCTGGAGGCGGCGGTCGCCGCGCTCGACGCCGGCACGCTACCGGACCGGGCGGTGTGCCTGACCTTCGACGACGGCTACGCGAGCGTGGTCGAGACGGCCTGGCCGATCCTGCGCGAGCGCGGCCTGCCGGCGACGCTGTTCGTGGTGTCGGGCTACCTGTCCGGCGACGGCCGGTTCGCCTGGGACCGCGCCGAGCCGCACCACGACCGGCACCGGCTGGCCCGGGCCGACGAGCTGCTCGCCGCCGCCGGTGAGGGGCTCGACATCGGCTCGCACACCGTGACCCACCCGTGGCTGCCCGGGCTCGACCTCGACGAGGTCAAGCGCGAGCTGGTGGAGTCGCGGGCCGCGATCGAGGACCTGCTCGGCCGACAGGTCGACTCGCTGGCCTACCCGACCGGCGGCTGGAGCCCCGCCGTCCGCGCCGTCGCCGCCGAGGCGGGCTACCGGATCGGCATCACCGTCGACCGCGGGCTCAACACGGCGCGCACCCCGCGGCTCTCGCTGCGCCGGTCGTTCGCGCCGACCGACCCGGTCGACCTGCGGCTGGTGCTCGACGGTGCCTACACCGTGCTCCGCCCGCTGGACACCTGGCGGCGCCGGAGGGGGCCGGTGTGGTGAGCGAGCACGAGCCGGTCCTCCTCGAGTACCGCCCGCAGCGCCGGCTGCTCGGCGGCTACCGCGAGGTCCTCGTCCCCACCGACCCGGGCTCCCCGGCGCTGCCGCGACGGTGGTCGTCGCGCCGGCTGCCCGGCCAGCGCCGCTCGCCCTGGACGGTCGTGCTGCCGCTGGTGGCGGCGGTCCTGCTCGGCCTGGCCGCCGGCGTGGCACCGGCGCCGGTCGCCGGCCTGCTCGTGGCCGCCGGGGTGGCCGTGGGGCTGCTGCTGCGCCTGGAGTGGGCCGCGATGGTCGTGGTCGCGGCCTCGGTGTTCGAGGACTACCTCGGCCAGGTCGAGCCGCGGATCACCAAGCTCCTCGCCCTGGTCCTGGCGGTCTCCTGGGTGATCTGGCGGTGCTCGGGACGCAAGCGACCGACCGCCCCGAACCCGGTCCTCGCCGCCGCACTGGCGTTCACCATGGTGATCGCGCTCGCCACCGCGTTCCACAACAACGGGGACGCGGGCCAGCACGTCGTGGTCCGGTACGTCGGCTTCCTCGTCGTCCTCCTGGTGCTCGCCGACGCGCTCCGTGACCGGCTGACCCCGACGCGGCTGGCCCGGGTCTACGTCGCCGCTTGTGCGGCAGCCGCCCTGTGCGGCATCGCCACGTTCGCGCTCGGCGACGACCGGCGCGTGGGCGGACCGATCGGGGACCCCAACGACCTGGCGTTCTTCCTCCTCCCGGCGGTCGCGCTCGGCCCCGCGGTCCGCGGGGCCGGCCCGCAGCGGCGCCTCTGGGACGTCGCCACGGTCGTCGTGGTGGTCGGCATCGCCGGCACCCTCTCGCGCGGCGCCCTCGTGGGACTGGCGGGGATGCTGGTCGTGGCGCTGGTGACCGGCATGGTCCGGGCGCGGGTGCTGGCCGGGCTGATGGCGGCGGTCTCGCTGGCCGTCGTCGTGGTCGTCATGACGCTACCCGGGCTGGTCTCGGTGAGCCTCCAGCAGAAGGGCGTGGTGGCCGACCAGAACGTCTCCGAGCGGCTCGACCTGTGGAGCGCCGCCGCGCAGATGACGATCGAGCACCCGGTCATCGGAATGGGCCCGGGGGCCTTCTCCCTCGAGCACCAGGACTACACGACCGGCCTGCCCGACGACGTGAACCACCCCCTCGACGTCGCCCACAACACCTGGCTCGAGGTCTCCAGCGAGCTCGGGCTCGTCGGCCTGGCCGCGTTCGTCGCCGTGCTCGGCCTGGCCTTCGCCGAGGCGTGGCGCGGATGGCGGAGACGCGGCGACCCCGTCGGTGCGGCCGTGTGCGCGGCGCTGGTCGGGACCGCGCTCGCGGCCACGTTCGTCACCGAGCAGTACTACCTGCCGTTCTGGCTGCTCGCAGCCCTGGCGGTCGGGGTCGGCCACCGGGGGCGGGCGCGATGACCGGCCTGCGCGTCGTCCAGGTCATCACCCAGGACGCCGGGGGACCGGTCGACCACGCCGTCGACGTCGCGACGGCGCTGGTCGCCCGGGGCCACGACAGCCACGTCGTCGGTCCTCGGACCTCCCGGACCGACGCCACCCGCGCGGCCGGGGTCACCTGGCACGAGCTGCCGGTGACCTCCAAGCGTGACGTGCGCGGAGCCACCGACGTCGCCGGGCGGCTCTGGGCGCTGCGCCCCGACGTCGTCCACCTCCAGGACCGCCGCGCGGGGTGGTTGGGACGCGGGATGGCGCCCGCACTGCGCGCCCGCCGGTCAGGGGTCGGTGTCGTCTACACCCTGCACGGCGTCCCCGACGGGCTCTCGGACCTGGTGGCCGGCAACGCCCGCGCGGCCGTGCGCCGCCGCCGCGACCCGCTCCTCTACCTCACCGGGGAGCGACTGGTCAGCCGGTGGGGAGGCGGCCGGGTCGTCGTGCCCAGCACGGCGGTGGCCCGGTACGCCGTCGACCACGTCGGGCTGCCGCCACGCGTCGTCGACGTGGTGCCCAACGGCGTGGACGCCGACCGCTACAAGACCGCCTGTCCCGACCGGCCGGTGCCCCGCGCCGTCTGGGTCGGGGTGCTGGCCCCGGTCAAGCGGGTCGGCCTCCTGCTCGACGCGGTCGCCGGCGTGCCGGGGCTGGACCTGCAGGTGGTGGGGGACGGGCCGCTGCGGGCCGAGGTCGCCGACCGCGCCGGCCGTGCCGACCTGGCCGGGCGGGTGGAGCTGACCGGGCGGGTGGCCGACGCGGCGCCGTACCTCGCGGAGGCCGACCTCTTCGTGCTCACCTCCGCGGCGGAGAACTGCCCGCTCGCGCTCCTGGAGGCGATGGCGAGCGGGCTGCCGGTCGTCAGCACCCGTGTCGGCGGCGTGCCCGAGGTCGTCCGCGACGGGGTCGACGGGCTGCTGTGCCCGGCCGACGACCCCGACGCCCTCAGGTCCGCGCTCCGGAGGCTCACCGGTGACCCCGCGCTGCGGGTACGGCTCGGCGCCTCCGCACGCCGCCGCGTCCTGGACGGCTACACGCTCGACCACTGCGTCGACCGGCTGCTGGAGACCTACGACGCGAGTCGGCAGGGCTGAGTGGTGCGGGTGCTGACCGTGATCGCGGAGATGGGCTCCGGAGGGGCCGAGGCCGTCGTGCAGGACCTCGCCCTCCGGCTGCGGGCGAGCGGGGACGAGGTGCTCGTCGCCAGCGCCGGCGGCTGGCGCGCCGACGAGCTGGCGGCTGCCGACGTCCCCGTCGCGCTCGTTCCCCTGCGCGACCCCGGTGCCCGGGCGCTGCTGCTGTCGGCCCGACGGCTGCGGGGTCCGTTGACGAGCTGGCGGCCCGACGTCGTCCACGCCCACAACGTGCGGGCGACCGCAGCCGTGCACGCCGCCCGACTCGGCCGGCGCCGGCCGCCGGTGGTCACCACCGTGCACGGCCTCGCCGACGATGCCTACCGGCCGGCGGTCCGGGTGCTGGAGCGGTGCAGCGACGCGGTCGTCGCCGTGTCCGACGACGTCCGCGACCGGCTGGTGGCGGCCGGCCTCCGCCCCGAGCGGGTGGTCGTCGTCGAGAACGCCGTCCCGGCGCCGGTCCGGCCTGCCGGTGCCGGTTCCGTGCGCGGCGAGCTGGGGATCGGGGTCGACCGGCCCCTGGTCCTCTGTGCGGCACGCCTGGCCCGGCCCAAGCGGGTCGACCTGCTCGTCGAGGCCTGGGAGCAGGTGCCCCGGGCGCACCTGCTCGTCGCCGGCGACGGGCCCGAGCGGCCCGACCTCGAGCGCCGGGTCGCCGACTCGCCGGCCGCCGGGCGGATCAGCCTGCTCGGCGACCGTGACGACGTCGGCCGCCTGCTCGGGGAGGCCGACCTGCTCGTGCTGCCCAGCGACCGCGAGGGGCTGCCGATGGCGGTGCTCGAGGCGATGGCCGCGGGGGTGCCCGTGCTGGCCAGCGCCGTCGGTGGGCTCCGCGGGCTGCGGGAGCTCGACCCGGGATCCATCGCGCTCGTCGAGCCCGGTGACGCGGCGGCACTCGCTGCCGGCGTACGCGACCTGCTCGGTGACCCGGCCCGCCGCGCCCGGGTGGCGGCCGGCGGTCTGGCCCTGGTCGAGCGGCGGTTCTCGTCTGCGCGGATGGTCGAGGGGTACCGGACGGCGTTCCAGCAGGTCTCGGAGTCCAGGAAGGGCGTAACCGAAGTGAGATCGTGACGTTGGTCCGGGTGTCCACCGGAGTGGCGCTCATCAGCGCTGTCCGGAGGACGGTGGCTCGGGACACGGGGAACGTTGGTGACGGGGAGACCCTTCGTCGCCTGTCGAGCGAGCAAGCGGGGGAGCATGGAACCGAAGGATGTCTGGCGTGCCGTCTGGCGGCACCGCCTCCTGGTGGTCGTGATCATGGTGACGACGGGGGTCGCCGTCGGGGTGGGCCTGTGGCTCGCGCCCAAGTCCTACGTGGCGACCGCCACGCTGTCGGCCGCGTCGTCGCCGCAGGCGACGCCGACCGACGAGGACCTCGACTCGCTGCGCGGCAGCATCGGCGAGCTGGCCAACTCCGAGGACGTCCTCGAGGAGGTCGCGACCCGCCTGAGCGAGCCGCGCTCGGTGGACGACCTGCGCACGTCGATCACCGGGCAGTGGGTGCAGGGGACCATCCTCGTCGAGATCCAGGCCACCGACTCCGACCCGGACATGGCCGCCGAGATCGCGAACACGACGGCCGAGGTGATCCCGGTCTACGACCCGAGCAACGGGTCCTTCCTCTTCACGACGAGCAACCCGGCCCAGCCGCCGACGACCTTCACCAGCCCCAACCTGCTGCTCGGCATCGGAGTGGGCGCGCTGCTCGCCGTCGTCCTCGCCGTCTGCGGGGCGCTGCTGCGCGAGCGCCGGGTGGCCGTGGTCGGTGCGCCGCAGGTCGAGCAGCTCGCCGAGGCTCCGGTGCTGGCCCAGATGAGCCAGCCGCGCGACCCCTCGACGCTGCCGGCGCTCTATCCCGGCACGACCGCCGCCGACGTGTTCCGCCAGCTGCGGATCGCGCTCGAGGCCGAGGCCAGCAGCGACCCGGTCACGCTCGTCGTCGTCACCGGGGTGCGCCCCGCCGGCGTGCACGTGTGGCTCGGGGCGAACCTCGCCGTGTCGCTCGCGAGCGTCAACCGGCGGGTGCTGCTCGTCGACGGCCGGGTCGGGGACCAGGAGGGGCGGCCGGTGGCCGCCGACTCGGACGGCGTCGGCCTCTACGACGTCCTGATGGGCGACGACCTGGACTCCGCGCTCAACCCCGGTCCGGTGCCCGACCTCACCGTGCTGTCGTCGGGCCAGTGGGGCGGGGAGCCCTCCGACACGCTGCTCGAGACCCGCTTCTCGACGGTGATGGAGGAGGCCTCGCGCCGGTTCGACATCGTCGTCGTCCTCGCCCCGCCGCTCGACGAGTGTGACGACGCCCGGGTGATGGCCGCCGGCGGGTCGGTGCTGCTCGCGGTGCCCGAGGCCGGGGTCGCCCAGCGCGACCTGCGCCAGCACATCTCCCGGATCCGCTCGGTCGGCGTCCGGCTCCTCGGCGTCGTCCTGGTCACCAAGCGCCCGGAGCGCATCTCGTCCTGACCCGCCACCGCCCCGCGCTCGGGCGGGGCGGGGTCCGGGGCATCGGCGCTCGGGCGCGCCGGGACGTCATACGTGCTGGTTGCCGGGGCGACCGGTTCGGATGACGTTGCGGGCGGCGCGCCGGGGGGACGTCATGCGTGCTGGTCGTGGGGGCGACCGGTTCGGATGACGTTGCGGGCGGGGCCCGGGGACGTCATGCGTGCTGGTTGTTCGGGCGACCGGTTCGGATGACGTTGCGGAAGCCGCCGGCGGGACGGCCGGCGCCGGTCAGGGGGTGGGGTCGGTGCGCGGGAGCGGGACGGGCGGGACGACAGGGGACGACGGCGTGTCCGCGTCGACCACCGTGCCGACGACGACGGCGTCCGCGGGGGCGGCCCAGAGCGCGTCGACCGTGGCGGCACCCTCCGGCGCCACCGTGGGCCGGGCGGTCGGCCGGGCGGTCGGGCGGACGGTCGGCGGGGCCGCCGGCGAGTCGGTCCGTGCGCTCGGGCGGGGGACCCGGGTCACCATCGGCTGGAGCGCGGTGAGCGCGTCGCCGAGGCCGTGCGAGCGCCAGTAGCGCCGCAGCGTCACCCGGGCGACGTGCTCGGCGGAGGCGTCGGCGTCGTGGTGGGCCTCGACGTGCATCCGGCCCTGTCGGCCCTCCGCAGCGGCCAGCGACCGGTCGACCAGCCGGCGGGCGACCGCGTCGGCGAGCGCGGCGGGGTCGCCGACCGCGACCAGCGCGCCGGCCCCGCGCGGGATGCTCTCGACCATCCCCGTGACACGGGTCGCCACGACGCTGCGCCCCGCGGCCATCGCCTCGAGCGGCGCGACCGCCATGCCCTCCCAACGGGAGGGTGCGGCCACGACGTCGGAGGCGGCGAGCCAGTCGCGCACGTCCGGCCGGTTGCCCACCAGCTGCACGCCGTCCAGCTCCCGGCCGCGGGCCTGGAGCCCGTCGCGGTCGGGACCGTCGCCGATGAGGACCAGCTGCGCGTCCGGGACCCGGTCGAGCACCTGCGGCCACGCGTCGAGGAGGTCGTGCTGACCCTTCTGCTCGGCGAGCCGACCCACGCAGACGACGGTGGGGGCGTCGGGCAGCTCGAGCCGGGCGCGCGCGCTGCGCCGCTCGGCCTCCGTGGCCACCTCGAAGCGGTCGAGGTCGACGCCGTTGAGGGCGAGGGTGACCGGGGCGTGGATGCCGTGCCGCTCGCCTGCGAGCCGCTCGCTGAGGCTGACGCACACGAGCTCGGTGGTCCAGCGCTGGGCCCAGCGCTCCCAGACGATGCTGGCCGCGCGGACCGGCCCCCGCACCGCGTCGAAGGACCACGCGTGCGGCTGGAAGACGGTCGGGCGCCGGCCGCGGACCGCGAGCCGGCCCGCCATGCCGGCCTTGGCGCTGTGCAGGTGGACGACGTCGGGGTCGACGGCGTCGACGATCCGGCGCAGCCGCCGGGTCTCGCCGAGGACCCGCGGACCCGGGCTTCGCGTCGCCTCCCAGACCAGCACCTCGGCCCCGGCCTTCCGGGCGGCCGGGCCGAGCCAGCCCTGCTCCGGGCAGGCGACCGTGACGCTCCAGCCCCGGGCCAGCTGGTCGCGGACGTAGCCGAGCAGCACGTTGGCGACGCCCTCCGTGGTCGGCACCGACACGTGCAGCACGTGCGGCCGGCCGTGCGGGAGGGTACGGCGCTCCGGCCGCGGCTGCTCGCGCAGCGGGTTCGCGCCCGGGCTCAGGTCGATCCCCGAGGTCGCGGGCTCGCCGCGGAACACCGCCCGCACGGTGCGGGCCATGATCTTGATGTCCGCCCAGAGCGACCAGTTCTCGATGTAGTAGTTGTCGAAGCGCACCCGGGCGTCGATGGCGGTGTCGCCGCGCAGGTCGTGGACCTGGGCGTAGCCGGTGAGGCCGGTCTGCACCCGGTGGCGGTCGTCGTAGCGGAGCTCGGTGCGGGCGAACTCGCGCACGAAGAACGGTCGCTCGGGGCGGGGTCCGACCAGGCTCATGTCGCCACGCAGCACGTTGACGAGCTGGGGGAGCTCGTCGAGGCTCGTGCGCCGCAGGAACCGGCCCACCGGGCCGAGCCGGGCGTCGTGGTCGATCGACCACTGCGTCGCGGACTCGTCCTCGTCGACCGGCTTGAGCGAGCGGAACTTGAACAGGGTGAAGGTCCGGCCGCCGCGGCCGACCCGCACCTGGCGGAAGATCACGCCGGGCCCGGTCTCGAGCCGGACGGCCAGCGCGCACGCCGCCAGCACCGGCGCGAGCAGCACCAGGGCGACCGTCGAGACCACGATGTCGAGGAGCCGCTTGAGCAGGAGCGTGTGCGGGCGCAGGCCCCAGCGACGCAGCCGCATCACCGCGACGTCACCGATGACCTCGGTGCGCCGGTGGTGGTCGACGCCCATCATCTCGAAGAAGCGGGGGACCACGAACACCTGGTGGTCGGCCTGCACGCAGCGCCGCACCACGTCGATGGTGCGGTCGTCGGGAGGGTCGGGGAAGGCGAACACGACGTCGTCGACGCCGAGGTCGGCCATCACCCGCTCGAGGTCCTCGATCCCGCCCAGGAGCGGGACGGGCAGGGTCCGCGCCGTCAGGTCGGGCGCGGTGTCGATGATGCCGACCGGCTCGAGGCCGTACTCCCGGCGGTGCTCGAAGGTCGTCGCCAGGCGCCGACCCACGGCGCCGGCGCCGACCACGACCACCGGGTGGGAGCTGCGTCCCGACCGGCGGCGCGAGTGCACGACGGCGTACACGACCGAGCGGAGCAGCACCAGGAGCAGGAACGCGCCGCCGGTGAAGACGACCAGCCACAGCTGGTCGGTGGACCGCCCCGGGGTGAGGGCGCCGAGGACGAGGCCGGCGACGAGCGCGGCCAGGCCCAGGCGCGGCAGGTCGTCGACGACCGAGAGCACCAGGCGCGAGCGGTGCAGGTCGGCCCCGCGGCACACCACGGTCGCGGCCAGCGCGGCGGCGGCGACCGCGGCCAGGGTCGCGTGGTTGCTGACGAGCGCGCCGGCGAGGACGACCGCCAACGGGTCGACCACGGTCAGGACGGGTCTGATGCTGCGCAACCAGGGCAGCACATCGATCACTCCAGCGCGCACCGGGTCCCCCTAGATCGTCCGGAACACTGTTCACCTTGTCGTTCCCGGTCGGGTGCCGCGGAAAACCATCGGCGCCGAACGGGAAGGGTGGGAGGATCTCCCCGTGCCCCGCCTCGTCTCCGTGAACGCCGGACCCGCCCGACCCGCCGCCTGGGCCGGCATCGGGAGCACGGCGATGGACAAGCGCCCGGTGGCCGGTCCCGTCGCCGTACGGTCCCTCGGTCTCGACGGCGACCAGGTGGGCGACACCCAGCACCACGGCGGCGTCGACCAGGCCGTCTACGCCTTCGCCCGCGAGGACCTCGACTGGTGGGCGCGCGAGCTCGGCCAGGAGATCCGGGACGGCGGGTTCGCCGAGAACCTGACCACCTCCGGGATCGACGTGAACGAGGCGGAGGTCGGCGAGCGCTGGCGGATCGGTGGGGACGGGGGAGCACTCCTCGAGGTCGCCAGCGTCCGGATCCCGTGCAACGACTTCAAGAGCTGGATGGGGCTCGGAGGCTACGACAACCGGGCCTGGGTCAAGCGGTTCACGCAGGTCGGGCGACCCGGCCCCTACCTGCGGGTGCTCGCCGAGGGCGTGGTCGCGGCCGGCGACGAGCTGACCGTCGTGCACCGCCCCGGGCACGGCGTGACCGTGAGCACGATGTTCCGGGCGCTGACCACCGAGGCGGAGCTGCTGCCGCGGCTGCTGCAGGTCGAGGGCCTGGTCGCCGAGGCGCGGGAGGCGGCCGAGAGGTACGCCGCCGCGCGGGTCTGATCGAGTCCCGTCCCGAAGTGTGACCTTGTTCCCTACCTGCGGGTAGGGAAAGTGATCTAGGTTACGTCGCGTCCCCCTGTCCGTCTCGCCCGTCCTCCAGGAGAGAGATGACCGCCCAGGCCCACGCCCCGGTCGACCCCGGCTTCGTCGACGACCTCACCCAGAACTTCGCGGTTCAGTTCCTGAACCGCGTCGCCGCCTCCGGAGACCTGGAGGCCTACCGCTACCCCCGGGGGGAGGGTTGGGAGTCGGTCACCTGGAAGCAGGCGGGCGACCAGGTCGAGAAGCTCGCCGCCGGCCTGCTCTCCCTCGGCATCCAGCCCGAGCAGCGGGTCGGCATCGCGTCGGCGACCCGGTACGAGTGGATCCTCGCCGACCTCGCGGTGATGTGCGCCGCCGGTGCCACCACGACCGTGTACCCCTCGACCAACAGCGAGGACACGGCGTACATCCTGGGTGACTCGGAGTGCCGGGTCGTGTTCGCGGAGGACGACGAGCAGATCGCCAAGCTCCGCGAGCACCGCGCCGAGCTGCCGCACCTGGACAAGGTCGTCACCTTCGACGGCACCGTCGACGGTGACTGGGTGATCGGCCTCGACGACCTCGCCAAGCTCGGGGAGGCCTACCTCGCCGAGCACCCCGGCATCGTCGAGGAGACCGCGCACAAGATCCCGGCCGACCAGCTCGCCACCCTGATCTACACCTCCGGCACGACCGGCCGCCCCAAGGGCGTCCGGCTGCTGCACCGGGCCTGGGTCTACGAGGGTGCGGCGATCCAGGTGCAGAACATCCTCGACGAGAGCGACCTGCAGTTCCTGTGGCTGCCGATGGCGCACTCGTTCGGCAAGGTGCTGCTCTCCGCGCAGCTCGCCTGCGGGTTCGCGACGGCGATCGACGGCCGGGTCGACAAGATCGTCGACAACCTCGGCGTCGTGAAGCCGACCTTCATGGGTGCCGCCCCCCGCATCTTCGAGAAGGCGCACGGCCGGATCGTCACGATGCAGGCGTCCGAGGGTGGCCTGAAGGAGAAGATCTTCCTGCGCGCCTTCGACGTCGGCACCGAGGTCGACAAGCGCAAGCGCGAGGGCCGGTCGGTGCCCTTCCACCTCAGCCTCCAGCACGGGCTGTTCGACAAGCTGGTGTTCAGCAAGGTGCGCGAGCGGTTCGGCGGCCGGGTCCGGTTCTTCATCTCCGGGTCCGCGGCGCTGAACGCCGACATCGCGCAGTGGTTCCACGCGGCCGGCATCCTCATCCTCGAGGGCTACGGCATGACGGAGAACGCCGCCGGCGCGACCGTCAACCTCCCCTACTCCTACAAGATCGGGACCGTCGGCCCCGCGCTGCCCGGCAGCGAGGTGAAGATCGGGGACAACGACGAGGTCATGCTGCGCGGCCCGCACGTGATGGCCGGCTACCACAACCTCCCCGAGGAGACGGCGAGCACGCTGACCGAGGACGGCTGGCTGCGCACCGGTGACAAGGGCAGCCTCGACGCCGAGGGCTTCCTGACGATCACCGGCCGGATCAAGGACCTGTTCAAGACCTCCGGCGGCAAGTACGTCGCGCCGTCGGCGATCGAGTCGAAGTTCAAGGCGATCTGCCCCTACGCCAGCCAGTTCCTGGTGTTCGGCAACGAGCGGAACTTCGTGGTCGCGCTGGTCACCCTCGACCCGGACGCGATGGCGGGCTGGGCGGAGGAGAACGGCATGGCCGGGGCGTCGTACACCGACATCGTGAACTCCGAGCCCGTGCAGACGATGGTCGCCGGGTACGTCGAGGAGCTGAACTCCCAGCTCAACCGGTGGGAGACCATCAAGAAGTGGAAGCTCCTCGACCACGACCTCACCATCGAGTCGGGGGAGCTGACCCCGTCGATGAAGGTCAAGCGGAACGTGGTCGAGGACAACAACAAGGAGCTCCTCGACAGCTTCTACAGCTGATCCGAGACGCGTCAGCGGATCGGATGATGGGGTCGAGCGAGCGGCGCGACTGAGCTGGCGAAGTCGCGACCCGCGTGTCGAGACCTGGTGACACGAGGCAGGGCGGTGACCCCGGTCGCCGCCCTGCGTCACGCGTGGGGTCTCGACTGGCTCGACCACCGAGGACGGTTGACTCGTTCGAACAGATGTTCGAAGATGGGGTGTGGCCAGCACTCCCGACACGATCGCGCAGCTGCGCAGCCGGATGGCGGGCATGCAGGACGGCATGCCCCGCCTCCCGCTGGAGACCCACCCGGCGCTCGCCGGGCTGGTCCAGCTGCGGGCGGGGGGCAGCTACGCCGTCGACAGCGCCGGACTCGCGCTGGCCCTGGTGGCGGGCCCTTCGCGGGCGGGCGGGTGGTGCGCGGTGGTCGGCGTGTCCGACTTCGGCGCCGAGGCCGCGGTGGCGCTCGGGGTCGACCTCACCCGGACCGTGCTGGTCCCCGACCCCGGCGACCAGTGGCTGGAGGTCACCGCGGCGCTCGTCGACGTCGCGACCGTGGTCCTGGTCCAGCCGCAGGGGCGGGTGCCCGAGCGGGTCGCGGAGCGGCTCGGTGCCCGGCTGCGCAAGCGCTCGGCGGCACTGGTGGTCCTCGGGGACTGGCCGCGCGCCGAGGTGCGGCTGACCACCCGCGAGCCGTCCTGGAGCGGGCTCGGGTCCGGCCACGGGCACCTGCGGGCGCGCCGGGTCCTCGTCGAGGTGCAGCGCGGCGCGGCGCCGCCGCGCCGGGGGGCGCTGTGGTTCCCGGCCGAGGACCAGACCTACCGCCGCGCCGAGGAGGTCCTCGCGCCCGCCGCCGAGGTGGTGGCCGCGAGTTGAGGGCCGCGAGTCGAGGTCCGGCATGCGGGTGATGGCGGTCTGGTGCCCGGACTGGCCCGTGGTCGCGGCGCTGGCCGAGGAGGGCCTGCCCACCCACCTCCCGGCCGCGGTGTTCAGCGCCAACGTCGTGCAGGCGTGCAACGCGGGCGCCCGGGCCGCCGGCGTACGCCGGGGGATGCGCCGCCGCGACGCGCAGTCGCGCTGCCCGGAGCTGCAGGTGCACCCGGTCAACCCCGACCGCGACGCCCGGGCGTTCGAGCCGGTGCTGGCCGCCGTCGAGGAGCTGCGGCCCGGGGTCGCGCCGCTGCGCCCGGGGCTGCTGGCGCTGCGGGCGCCGGCCCGGTTCCACGGCGGCGAGGCGAGCGGCGCGGCGCTCCTCGCCGAGCGGCTGGTCGGCGTCGGTGTGTGGGACTGCCGGTTCGGGATCGCCGACGAGCTGTTCACCGCCGAGCAGGCGGCCCGCCGCGCCGAGCGGCAGGACTGCCGGGTGGTCGACCCGGGGGAGTCGGTGCCGTTCCTGCGGTCGCTGCCGGTGGCGGCGCTCGAGGACGCACCCGGTGGCCGGGAGGCGGTGAGCCTGATGAAGCGGCTCGGGCTGCGCACCCTCGGTGACCTCGGCGACCTCGCCGCCACCGACGTCCGCGACCGCTTCGGTCCCCAGGTCGCGTGGGTGCACCGGGTCGTCGGCGGCGACGGTGCGGTGCCGCTCGGGACGCGCACCCCGCCGCCGGAGCTCGCCTGCCACGTCGACTTCGAGCCGCCGCTGGACAACGCCGAGACGATCAGCTTCAGCGTCCGCCAGACCGCGGACCGGTTCGTGGCCGGGCTGGCCCGGCAGGGGCTGGTGTGCACCGAGGTGCTCGTCGAGGCGCGGTGCGAGGGGGAGGCCGAGCCGGCGTCGTCGCAGCTGTGGCTCCACCCGCGCTGGTTCACCGCCGCCGACCTCGTCGACCGGCTGCACTGGCAGCTCCAGGGGGCGATGGCCGGGCTGGCCGGCCGGGGCGGCGACGTGCGGACGCCGGTCGACCGGGTGCGGTTCGAGCCCGTCACCGCCGTCCCCGACGCCGTGCACGCCGACGGGCTGTGGGGTGGCACCGACGAGCGGGTCGAGCGCGGGATCGCCCGGGTGCAGGGGATGCTCGGCCACGAGGCGGTCGTCCGTCCGGTGCTCCAGGGCGGCCGCGCCCCGCGGGACCGGCAGACGCTGGTGCCGTGGGGCGAGCGGCCGACGGGGCTCCGCCCGACCGGGCCGCCCTGGCCGGGCAGCATCCCGCCGCCGGCACCGGTCCGGGTGCTCGCCAGCCCGTGGGCGGCCGAGGTGGTCGGCACCGGCGGCCGCGCGGTCGCCGTCGACGAGCGGGGCGCGGTGACCTGCCCACCCGAGCGGTTCCGGACCGCCCCGGGTGACGGCTGGCAGCCGGTCGGCGCCTGGGCCGGCCCGTGGCCGGTCGAGGAGCTGTGGTGGGAGAGCACCCCGCGCCGGGTCGCCCGGTTCCAGGTCGTCGGCGTCGACGGCCGGGCCTGGCTGATGACCTGGGACAGCGGCGTGTGGTTCACCGAAGCCGCGTACGACTGATGGGCCGGGGCTGATGGGCTGGAACAACCCCGCGATGTCCTGGGGAGAGCTGGAGCGGCGACTCTCGGGCCGGGTCGTCATCCCGCAGGACCCCGAGGCGCCGATCTCGCAGCGCAAGCGCAAGCAGCAGCGGGTCGACGTGGAGCGCCCGAGCGGCGCGGTCACGCCGTACGCCGAGCTGCACTGCCACTCCAGCTTCAGCTTCCTCGACGGCGCCAGCGGCGCCGACCACCTCGTCCTCGAGGCGATCCGCCTGGGGCTGCACGCGCTGGCGATCACCGACCACGACGGTTTCTACGGTGCCCCGCTCTTCGCCGAGACCGCCCAGCTGCACGGCGGTCTGAAGACGGTGTACGGCGCCGAGCTCTCCCTCGGGCTGACCAAGCCGCAGAACGGCGTCGCCGACCCCGAGGGCAGCCACCTGCTCGTGCTCGCCCGCGAGGTCGAGGGCTACCACCGGCTGGCGGGGGCGATCACCGACGCCCAGCTGCGCGGCGACGAGAAGGGCCGGCCGGTCTATGACCTCGACGAGCTCGCCGATCGCGGACGCGGGCACTGGCTGGTGCTCACCGGCTGCCGCAAGGGGATGGTGCGCCAGGCGCTCACCCGCGGGCCGTCGTACGCCGCCGAGGAGCTGGACCGGCTGACCGCGCTGTTCGGGCACGAGCACGTCGCGGTCGAGCTGGTCGACCACGGCTTCCCGGGCGACTCCGCGACCAACGACCTGCTCGCCCGGCTCGCGGTGGACCACGGGCTGCCGTACGTCGCGACCAACAACGTGCACTACGCGCGCCCCGAGCAGCACCGGGTCGCCGACGCGATGGCCGCCGTGCGCGCCCGGCGCAGCCTGGCCGAGATGGACGGCTGGCTGCCGGCGTCCGGGATGGCGAGCCTGCGGTCGGGGGAGGAGATGGCGCGCCGGTTCGCCCGCTACCCCGGGGCGGTCGCGCGCAGCGTCGTGCTCGCCGACGAGGTCGCCTTCGACCTGCAGAAGGCCAGCCCCCGGCTGCCGAAGTTCGTCCCCGACGGCTGGACGCCGGCTGGCTGGCTGCGCGAGCTGACCGAGCGCGGCTTCGCGATCCGCTACGCCGGCACCCCCCACGAGCGCGAGGCCAGGGAGCGGGTCGAGCACGAGCTGCGGGTGATCGCCGAGAAGGACTTCGACGGCTACTTCGTGATCGTCCACGACATCGTGGCGTTCGCGCGCGACAGCGGGATCCTCTGCCAGGGCAGGGGATCCGCCGCCAGCTCGGCGGTCTGCTTCGCGCTCGGCATCACCGCGATCGACCCCGTCTTCTACCGCCTGCCGTTCGAGCGGTTCATCTCCCAACACCGCGAGGAGGAGCCCGACATCGACGTCGACTTCGACTCCGACAAGCGCGAGCTGGTGATCCAATGGGTCTACGACAAGTACGGACGCCACAACGCCGCGCAGGTCGCCAACGTCGTCGGCTACCGGCCCAAGATGGCGGTGCGCGACGCGGCCAAGGCGCTCGGCCACGCGCCGGGCCAGCAGGACGCCTGGTCCAAGCAGATCACCTCCTGGACGGCCGTGGAGCCGCGCGAGGGCAGCGAGCACGACGTGCCGGCCGCGGTCGTCGACCTCGCCAACGGCTTCCTCGGGGCGCCGCGCCACCTCGGCATCCACTCCGGCGGGATGGTGCTCACCGAGCGGCCGATCGGCGAGGTGGTGCCGATCGAGCGGGCCCGGATGGACAAGCGCACCGTGCTCCAGTGGGACAAGGACGCCTGCGAGTTCATGGGGCTGGTGAAGTTCGACCTGCTCGGGCTCGGGATGCTCAGCGCCCTCGACCACATGATGACGATCGTCCGGGAGCACCTCGGCGAGGACTGGACGCTCGCGACCATGCCGAAGGAGGAGCCGGCGGTCTACGACATGCTCTGCCGCGCCGACTCCGTCGGGGTCTTCCAGGTCGAGAGCCGCGCCCAGATCGGCACCCTGCCCCGGCTCCAGCCGCGCGAGTTCTACGACCTCGCGATCGAGATCGCGCTGATCCGGCCCGGGCCGATCCAGGGCGGCGCGGTGCACCCCTACGTGCGCCGGGCGACCGGTCGCGAGCCCGTCGAGTACGCCCACCCGTTGCTGATCCCGGTGCTCGAGCGCACCCGCGGGGTGCCGCTGTTCCAGGAGCAGCTGATGGACATGGCGCGCACCCTCGGCGACTGCAACCGCGACGAGGCCGACCTGCTGCGCCGGGCGATGGGCTCCAAGCGCGGCGTCGAGCGGATCGAGTCGGTCAAGGAGAAGCTGATGTCCGGCATGACCGCCAAGGGCATCACCGGGGAGCGGGCCGACCTGATCTACCAGCAGATCCTCTCGTTCGCGAACTTCGGCTTCGCCGAGAGCCACGCGTTGTCCTTCGCCAAGCTCGTCTACGCCAGCTCGTGGTGCAAGCTGCACTACCCCGGGGCCTTCCTCGCCGCGCTGCTGCGGGCGCAGCCGATGGGCTTCTACTCGCCGCAGTCGCTGGTCCACGACGCCCGCCGCCACGACGTCGAGGTGCTCCGTCCCGACCTCGCGCTCTCCGGCGCGACCGCCGACCTCGAGCTCGCGGACGGGGGCACGCCGGGACCGACCGGGCTGACCGCCTGCCTCGCCGACGGCGAGCGGGCCGAGTGGGTCCCCGGCACGCCCGACCCGACGCCCGAGCACCGGCGCGACACGTCGTACGCCGTCCGGCTCGGCCTGGACGCCGTGGGCGGGATCAGCACCGAGGTGGCCGAGCGGATCGTGGCCGCCCGTGCCGATCGGCCGTTCGTCGACCAGACCGACCTGTCCCGGCGCGCCGGGCTGGACGCGCGCCAGCTGGAGGCGCTCGCGACGGCGGGCGCGTTCGACGACGCCTTCGCATCGGGCCGCCTGTCGCGGCGGCAGGCGCTGTGGAACGCGGGCTGGACCGAGGGGGAGGAGCACCTCGAGGGCATCCGGGTCGCCGGCCCGGCGCCGACGCTGCCGGACATGGACGACGTCGAGATCACCATGGCCGACATGTGGGCGACCGGCATCACCCCCGGCGGCCACCCCTTCGAGCACCTGCGGGACCGGTTGCGGGCGGCCGGGATCAGGTCGGTGGCCGACACCTCCGTCGCCGAGCACGGCCGCCGGGTGCACGTCGCCGGGCTGGTCACCCACCGGCAGCGCCCGGGCACCGCGGGCGGGGTCACCTTCCTCAACCTCGAGGACGAGACCGGGATGCTCAACGTGATCTGCACCCAGGGGGTGTGGCGCCGGTTCCGGTCGGTCGCCACCAGCGCCGCGGGGATGGTCGTCCGCGGCATCCTCGAGCGTGAGGACGGGGTCACCAACCTGGTCGCCGACCGCCTGGACGCGATCGAGTCGGTCCACAGCGAGGCCGGCCAGGCGCTGCGCGACCGGCACCGCTCCCGCGACTTCCAGTGACTCGACCGTCAAGGAGTCTCGATCCGACGGGGTGGGAGACTGGAGGCGTGCCGTCCGTGCTGCCCGTAGGCGACCCCGTGCCCGAGGACGGCAGCCTCCCGGAGTCGGCGCTGGCGGGGGTCGGGACCCGGCCGTTCGGGGTCTACGTGCACGTCCCGTTCTGCACGGTGCGCTGCGGCTACTGCGACTTCAACACCTACACCGCCTCCGAGCTCGGCCCCGGAGCGAGCCGGGCGTCGTACGCCGACACGGCGATCGCGGAGGTGCGCCGGGCGCGCCGCGTGCTCGGTGCCGCCGACGTCCCGGTGAGCACCGTGTTCGTCGGCGGCGGCACGCCCACCCTGCTCCCGCCCGACGACCTCGGCCGGATCCTGCGGGCGGTCGACGACGAGCTCGGGCTGGCCCCGGGCGCGGAGGTCACCACCGAGGCCAACCCCGACAGCGTCGACGCCGCCGCGCTCGCCCGGCTGCGCGAGGTGGGGTTCACCCGGGTCTCGTTCGGGATGCAGTCCGCGGTCCCGCACGTCCTGGCCACCCTGGACCGCACCCACGACCCGCGGCGGGTCCCGGACGTCGTCGCCTGGGCGCGCGCGGCCGGTTTCGAGCGTTCCGCGGGCGGCAGCCTCAGCCTCGACCTCATCTACGGGACGCCGGGGGAGTCGGTCGCCGACTGGGAGACCACCCTCGACGCCGCGCTCGCCTGCGACCCGGACCACGTCTCGGCGTACTCCCTGATCGTCGAGGACGGCACCGCATTGGCCCGCCGGGTGAAGCGGGGCGAGCTGCCGATGCCCGACGAGGACGACCTCGCGGACAAGTACCTCCTCGCCGACGAGCGGCTCGCGGCCGCCGGGCTGTCCTGGTACGAGGTCTCCAACTGGGCCCGCGACGAGGACGCCCGGTGCCGGCACAACCTCCTCTACTGGACCGGCGGTGACTGGTGGGGCGTCGGCCCGGGCGCGCACAGCCACGTCGGCGGCGTGCGGTGGTGGAACGTCAAGCACCCGG
Source organism: Nocardioides sp. (assembly GCF_044226305.1). Lineage (GTDB taxonomy): Bacteria > Actinomycetota > Actinomycetes > Propionibacteriales > Nocardioidaceae > Nocardioides. The sequence goes on from NZ_JBGAHF010000007.1 coordinate 165,194, forward strand.
CCGCGTACGCCGACCGGCTGGCCGCCGACCGCAGCCCGGCCCACGCGCGGGAGGTCCTCGGCGACGAGGACCGCCGGGTGGAGCGGGTGCTGCTCGAGCTCCGGCTGCGCGACGGGCTGCCGGTCGACGTGCTGGACGCCGCCGGCCGGGCCGCGGTGCCCGGCCTCGTGGAGCGCGGACTGGTCGTCGAGGAGCGCGCCCGGCTCGTCCCGACCCGGACCGGCCGGCTGCTGGCCGACGCGCTGGTCCGCGATCTGCTCCCGTAGCCCCTCCGACGGGTCTAGCGTGTCCGGCATGACTCAAGGTCCCGACACACCCGACCCGAACCAGCCGTCCGAGGGCCAGCCGACGCCGCCGCCGTCCGGCGAGCCGACCCCGCCCCCCTACGGCGAGCAGGCGCCGCCGCCCCCCTACGGCGAGCAGGCGCCCCCACCCGCCGAGCAGCAGGTGCCGCCGCCCTACGGGCAGCCCACCCCGGGCTACCCACAGCAGCCCCCGCAGCCCGGCTACGCGCCGTACGGCGCCAGCCCGGCCGCACCCTGGGGCGTGCACCCCGTCACGGGCGTGCCGTACTCCGACAAGAGCAAGCTGGTCGCCGGCCTGCTGCAGATCTTCCTCGGCGGCTTCGGCATCGGCCGGTTCTACATCGGTGACAACAAGACCGCCATCTGGCAGATCGTCGTCACGGTGCTGACCTGCGGCATCGGCTCCCTGTGGGGCCTGATCGACGGCATCATCATGCTCGCCACCGACAACGTCACCGACGCCCAAGGGCGACCGCTGCGCCAGAGCTGACGACGCTCGCGCCGGCCGCTCAGCCGGTCACGAAGTCGATCAGCTCCTCGACCCGGCCCAGCAGGGCCGGGTCGAGGTCGTGGTAGGACCCGACGCGGCCCAGGATCTGCTTCCAGGCGCGGGCGATGTCGGCCTGGTCGCGGTGCGGCCAGCCCAGCGCCTGGCAGACGCCCTTCTTCCACTCGACGTCGCGCGGCACGTCCGGCCAGCTCTGCATCCCCAGCCGCTCCGGCTTGACCGCGGCCCAGATGTCGACGAACGGGTGGCCGACGACCAGCACGTGCCGGCCGACCGGCGAGGCCGCGACCGCCTGGGCGATCCGGCTCTCCTTGGACCCGGCCACCAGGTGGTCGACCAGCACGCCGACCCGGCGGTCCGGGCCGGGGCCGAAGGCGCGCAGCTCGGCGACCAGGTCGTCGACGCCGTCGAGGTACTCCACGACCACGCCCTCGACCCGCAGGTCGTGGCCCCAGACCTTCTCGACCAGCTCGGCGTCGTGCCGGCCCTCGACGAAGATCCGGCTGGCCCGCGCGACCCGGGCCGGCGCGTCGTGGACGGCGACCGAGCCCGACGCCGACCGGGTCGGCCGCGGCGGTGCCGCGCGCCGCACGGGGGCGGTGAGGATGACCGGCCGGCCCTCGAGCAGGAACCCCGGGCCGAGCGGGAAGGTGCGCCGGCGGGCCCGACGGTCCTCCAGGGTGACCGTGTGCAGGTCGCGGTCGACAGCGACGATCTCGCCGCACCAGTCGGTGGTGACCTCCTCGACCACGGCGCCGATCTCGGCGGGCGCCTCCACGGCGCGGCCGCGCTTCGGGGCGCGCCAGTCGGAGGCGAGGACGTCGGTGCCGTAACGGTCGGTGGGGCTCACCGGCACCACGCTAGGCGGGACCGCCGACAGGGCCCCGGAGGGCGCGCCGTCAGCCCGCGGAGTCGTCCGAGGTGTCGTCCGGGGACCCGTCGTGGGACCCGTCGTGGGACCCGTCGTCGGACTGCTCCGGCAGCTTCCCGCCGAGCACGTCGAGCTCCTCGCGCGAGTGCGCGTCCTCCTCGTCGAGCTCCTGGGCCAGCGGGTTGTCGTCGGTCGGCTGCAGGTCCTCGGGCAGGTCCTCGTCGCCGATCCCGGTCCCGGTGCTCTCGGACTGGTCGCTGGGCTGGTCGCCGGCCTGCTCGCCGCTGTTCTCGCTCATGGCGTGGGCGTACCCACGTCACACCAGCGGCAACCGCTTCTGGCTGCGAGGCAGCTGCTCGTAGCCGCGCCGCACGGCCGTCGCCAGCCCCTCGCGCGGCCACGGCCACTCGCCCGCGGCGAGCGCCTCGTCGACGGGGACGCCGCGGGTGGCGAGGTCGCGGATCGTCTCCGCGACGATCCCGATGGTGTTGCGCTGCTCCTCGAGGAAGTCGCGGTCGACGACCGCGCCGTGCCCGGGAACCACGACGGTGCCTGCGGTCGACAGTCCCAGCGCCACGTCGAGGGTCAGCGGCCAGTCCATCGGCCAGCTGTCCTCGCCGTACGACGGCGGTGCGGACTCCTCGAGCAGGTCGCCGGCGAGCAGCACGTCGGAGTCGGGGACCCGGACGACGAGGTCGCCCGCGGTGTGCCCGCGGCCCGGGTGGACCAGCTCGACGAACCGGTCGCCGAGGTCGAGGGCGAGGGCGGAGGAGAAGGTGCGGTCGGCGGGGACCACGACGGTCTCCAGCACCTCGTCGCGGTGCGGGTCGTCGGGGTCCTCGGCGTACGCGCGCTTGATGCGCTCGCCGGCCGCCACGGTCTGCTCCGCCGCGACCTCGTGGGCGTAGATCGGCAGCGCGCCGTAGGAGCCGCGGAAGGTGTCGTTGCCGAAGGTGTGGTCGAAGTGCTCGTGGGTGTTGACGATGCCGACCACCTCGCCGACGCCGAGGCGGCGGACGTCGTCGACGACCTCGCGGGCGGCGAGCCCGGAGGAGTGCGTGTCGACGACCAGGAGGCCGCGGTCACCCCCGACGAGGGTGATGTTGACGTCGAACCACGCGTAGCGCGCGACCCAGACCCGGTCGGCGACCTCGGTGAACCCCACCGTGCCACCCTACGGCTAGTAGTCTTGGCACTCCGCGGAGCAGAGTGCCAGTCGAGTGCCAGCAGGTGAGGAGGCGTCCATGCAGGAGGAGCGCAGGCTCGCCGTGCTGCGCGCGATCGTGGAGGACTACGTCGCCACCGAGGAGCCGGTCGGCTCGAAGGCCCTCGTCGAACGGCACGGCCTCGGTGTCTCGCCCGCCACGGTCCGCAACGACATGGCCGCCCTCGAGGACGAGGGCTACATCGCCCAGCCGCACACCAGCGCCGGCCGGGTGCCGACCGACAAGGGCTACCGCCTGTTCGTCGACCGGCTGACCACGGTCAAGCCGATGAGCGCGGCGGAGCGGCGGGCGATCGCCACCATCCTGGACGGCGCGATCGACCTCGACGACGTCGTCCAGCGCTCGGTGCGCCTGCTCGCGCAGCTGACCCGCCAGGTCGCCGTCGTCCAGTACCCCACGCTGTCGCGGTCCACCGTCCGCCACATCGAGCTGATCGGCATCGCGCCGACGCGGCTGCTCGTCGTCCTCATCCTCAGCACCGGTCGCGTGGAGCAGCGCGTCGTCGAGACGCCCGTCGAGGTCGCCGACGCCGGGCTCGCCGACCTCCGCGCGCTGGTCAACCGCGCCGCGGTGGGCGAGATCATCGCCGACGCGGCGTCCGCGCTGCGGGGGCTGGTGCCCGGCGAGGGCGCCGACCCCACCACCGCCGCGGTCGTCGACGTGCTCGTCGAGGCGATGTCCGACCACCGCAGTGACGAGCGGGTCGCGGTCGGCGGCGCCGCCAACCTGGCCCGGTTCGGCGACCACTTCGACTCCGCCGTCCGACCGCTCCTCGAGGCCCTCGAGGAGCACGTCGTGCTGCTCAAGCTGCTCGGCGAGGCGACCACCGGGGACATGCTCACGGTCCGCATCGGGCACGAGGGTCCGTACCAGGAGCTCGCCTCGACCAGCGTCGTCGCCACCGGCTACGGGCCCGGCGACGAGGCGTTCGCCCGGCTCGGCATCGTCGGACCGACCCGCATGGACTACCCGGGATCCATGGCCGCCGTGCGTGCCGTGGCGCGCTACGTGTCGCGCATCCTCGACGAGGCCTGAGCCCGGCCGCCCGCATCCCCCGCAACCACGACGAAGGAAACAGAGACGTTGAGCCAGGACCTGTACGAGCTTCTCGGTGTCGACCGCGGCGCGGACGCCGACGCCATCAAGAAGGCCTACCGGCGGCTCGCGCGGCAGTACCACCCCGACGTCAACCCGGACCCGGCCGCCCAGGAGCGCTTCAAGGAGATCTCCCGCGCCTACGAGGTGCTCTCCGACCCGGCCAAGCGGGCGTCGTACGACCGCGGTGGTGACCCGTTCGGCGGCGCCGCCGGGTTCGGGCAGGGAGCCGGCTTCTCCTTCACCGACATCATGGACGCGTTCTTCGGCGGCGGCGGAGGTGCGGCCGGCGGCCGCGGCCCCCGCCCGCGCGAGCGCCGCGGCCAGGACGCGCTGATCCGCCTCGAGGTCGAGCTCGCGGACGCCGCGTTCGGCGTGACCCGCGAGCTCAAGGTCGACACCGCGGTCCTGTGCACCACCTGCCACGGCGCGGGCGCGGCGCCGGGCAGCCACCTGGTGCCGTGCGAGACCTGCCGCGGTGCGGGCGAGGTGGCCCACGTGCAGCGCTCGTTCCTGGGCGAGATCCGCACCCTGCGCCCGTGCGCGGCCTGCCGGGGCTACGGCACGATCATCCCGGACCCGTGCCGCGAGTGCGGCGGCGACGGTCGGGTGCGCTCGCGGCGGACCCTGACCGTGAAGATCCCCGCCGGCGTCGACGACGGGACCCGGGTGCAGCTGACCGGCGAGGGTGAGGTCGGCCCCGGGGGCGGGCCGGCCGGCGACCTGTACGTCGAGATCCACATCGCGCCGCACCCGACGTTCTCCCGGCACGGCAGCGACCTGCACTGCACGGTGTCGCTGCCGATGTCGGCCGCGGCCCTGGGGACCACCCTCACGCTGCCGACCCTCGAGGCCGACGTCGTCACCGGCGACGCCGCCGAGTCCGAGCTGGAGACGACCTTCGACCTCGACATCCGGCCCGGCACCCAGTCCGGGACCGAGCAGGTGCTGCGCGGTCGCGGCGTCCCGGGGCTGCGCGGCGGACGCGGCGACCTGGTCGTCACCGTGGTCGTCGAGACCCCGACCCGGCTCGACCCGCGCCAGGAGGAGCTGCTGCGCGAGCTCGCCGCCATCCGGGGCGAGGAGGCGCCGTCGGGGCAGGTCCGGGCCGCCCACAAGGGCATGTTCGGCCGGCTCCGCGACGCGTTCAACGCGCACTGACCGGCGCCCGCGATGTCCCTGCCGGTCCACCTCGTGCCGACGCTCACCGGCGTCGGGGTGGGCGCCGAGGTCACGGTCGAGGGTGACGAGGCGCACCACGCGGTCGCCGTACGACGGCTGCGCGTCGGCGAGCACGTCGTGCTCACCGACGGAGCCGGGACGGCGGCGCGCGGCGTCGTCGCGTCGACCGGGAAGCGGGTCTTCGCGGTGGTCGTCGAGGAGGTCGTGACGCATCCCCGGCCCGCGCCGGAGCTGGTCGTCGTCCAGGCGATCCCCAAGGGCGACCGCGGTGAGCTCGCGGTCGAGGTGCTGACCGAGGTCGGGGCCGCGCGGGTCGTGCCGTGGGCCGCCTCCCGCAGCGTCGTGGTCTGGAAGGGCGAGCGCGCCGCGAAGGCGCTGGCCCGGTGGCGCTCGACCGCCCGCGAGGCGGCCAAGCAGGCCCGCCGCTCCTGGTTCCCCGAGGTCGCGGAGCCGGTCGGCACCGCCGGTGCCGCCGCCCTGGTGGCGGAGGCGGACCTCGCCGTCGTGCTGCACGAGGAGGCGACCGGGTCCCTGGCCGGCCTCGAGGTGCCCGCCAGCGGGACGGTCGTCGTCGTGGTCGGGCCCGAGGGCGGGCTCACCGAGGAGGAGGTCGCGGCGTTCGTGGCCGCCGGGGCCGTGTCGGTCCGCCTCGGTGCCGAGGTGCTCCGCACCTCCACCGCCGGGGTCGTCGCCGTCGCGGCGCTGCTCTCGCGCACGTCGCGCTGGGGGTGAGCCGCGGCCGGCCGGACGTCATACGTACCGGTCGCCGGGACCGCCGGCCCGGATGACGTCCCCTGCCCGCCCCGCGGGGCGAGCGCTCAGCTCGCCAGCAGCGCGTCCACCCGGGCCAGCTCGGCGTCGAGGTCGTCGCGCTCGGCGGGGGTGAGGTCGCGGAACAGCTGGACGACGCGCGCCCGGCCGTCCTCGACGCGCCAGAGGCCGGCCAGCCAGCCGTCGACGAACACCGTGCACGCGACGCCGCCGTTCGCCCCCATCCAGTTGCCGCGGGTGCCCGCCTCGGTGACCCGGTCACGTGCGGCGTGCGCGAGCCAGAGGTTGTCGTAGGTGCCGAGCAGCCGCACCGGTGCCGGGGCGTCCTCGTCCTCGACCACGCCGTCGGCCACGTCGAAGAGCACCTTGCCGTCCTCGTCCTCGTGACGCACCAGGTCGGCCATGCCGAGCAGCACCGGACGCAGCCGGGTCACCCCGGACCACACGGCGAGGTCGGCGGCGGTGGCGGGACCGAAGCCGCGCAGGAAGCGCCGCACCACCTCCTCGGTGTCCGCGGTGCCGAGCACGCCGCCCGTGCGCCGTTCGAGGTGGTCCCAGACGATGCCGCCCGCGCCCTTCCACGCGCCCCGGGGCGGCAGCTGCACCAGGGGCACGATGGTCCGGGCCACCACCGCGAGCTCCGCGGGGGTCCCGGGCAGCCGGGCGGCGAGCAACTCGCCGAGCTCCCGGTGCTCCACCGGCCTGTCGGCCAGGGCCTCCGTCACGACCGCGACCACCTCGTCGTGCGACGCCGGCACCCGCCCGGCCATCTGCTTCTCCAGCGAGGGCTGCAGCCACGGGCGCAGCGCCAGCGCGTCGTCCGCGACGTGTAGGTGCAGCGTGCCGCGCAGGCTGCCCAGCCGCACCCAGGTGCCGTCCTCGAGCCCGCGCGTCACGGCGTGCGGGTCGAACGACGCCAGCCGCGCGTGCAGCGAGAGGTACGGCGGCAGCGACTCCTGCGCCTGCAGCCCGACCACGTCGCGGGCGACCGCCGCGGGCGTGAGGTCCGCGCGCTCGAGGAGGTGCTGGCGCCGCAGCAGCGTGCGGTTGAGCCGTCGGCGGCTCAGCCTCACGAGACCGTGATCGTCTTGGAGTCGACCGTCGGCCCGGCACCCTCGCCGCCGGACGGGTCGTCGGTCATCGCGACGAACGTATACACCCCCGGCTCGAGGCCGGAGACGTCGACCTCGGTCTCCCAGGGGTAGAGCTTGTCCATCCAGCCCTCGGCGGTGGCCGAGCCTTGGGCCACGACCCGGTCGTCGGCGTCACGCAGCTCCCAGGGGGTGGTGGCCTCGAACGAGCTGGAGACGCCGCTGGCGGTGAAGGACCCGCTGACCTCCGCGTTCGACTCGGGCGAGGTGACGTTCACGAGCGCCAGGGTCTTGATCGGGTCCGCCGCGGTGAAGCCGTCCTCGGACGCGACCCCGAGGACCTGGGTCGCGCCCCCCGAGGAGTCGGTGAAGGTGATCGGCTCGCGCGACTGGAGCACGCCCTGCGCCGTGTAGACCAGCTGCTGCAGCGCCAGCAGCGCGTCGGTCTGGCTCATGCCCTTCGGTGCCCGCGTCCAGGAGTCGTCGGGCAGCGCCACGGTGGCGTCGCCGGAGGTCGAGAACGTCCCGGCGGGCAGCAACGTGCCGTAGTCCGGGTCGAGCGCCTCCCCGGAGGCGGCGAGCGAGAGGGCCGCGCCGAGCGGGTCGGCGGCGTCGACCTTGCGGAACTCCCGGTAGAGCCGCGGCCCCTGGGGGGTCTCCCCGACGAAGTAGACGGGCACCGTCACCTGGTCGGCCTGCGCGGTGGAGCTCGGCGAGGACCCGTCCGAGGGCGTGCTGCCCGCGCTGTGGTGCCGGGTCGGACCGCTCGCGGGGCTCTGGTCCTCCGCCGAGTCGCTGCCGCACCCTGCGAGCAGGGTCGTCGCGACCAGCGCGGCGACGAGGAGGGCGGCGGAGCGGGGTCGGCGGGTCATGTCCCCATCCTCCCGACGACGCGGCGTCATCGGACGACGATCGTGCGCGTGTCGCGGTACGGACCCGGACCCTCACCGCCCGGTCCGTCATCGGGCTCACGCCAATGGGACGCCTCGTGACCGCCGACGGTTTACGCTCGCACCGAGGAGGATTCGTGGAGGACTGCATCTTCTGCAAGATCGTGGCGGGCGAGATCCCGGGCGAGGTCGTGCACACCACCGAGCGGACGGTCGCCTTCCGCGACCTCAGCCCGCAGGCGCCGACCCACGTCCTGGTCGTGCCGCGCCGGCACTTCGCGAACGCCGCCGAGCTCGCCGCCGGGGACCCCGAGGCCTCCGCCGAGCTGGTGACCACGGCGGCCGCCGTCGCCACCGCCGAGGGGTACGACGACTACCGGCTCGTCTACAACACCGGGCCGGGCGTCGGGCAGACGGTCTTCCACACCCACCTGCACCTGCTGGCGGGCCGCGCGATGACCTGGCCGCCGGGATGAGCCGCCGGCTCGTCCGTGTCCTCGGGGTCCTCGTCACGCTCGTCCTCGCGCTCGCCTTCGCCGGGTGCGTGCAGGAGGGGCAGGACCGGCGCACCGGATCGCCGTCAGAGGTCCTGAAGCCGCCGGAGCCGCCGGAGGTCGTGGCCAGCCAGCTCGCCGACCTCCCGGCCGGCAAGAAGCTGCCGCTGCGCCCGGGCGAGCACCGGATGACGCTCACGATGCCCGAGGAGTACACCCCGTCCCCGCCCACGCCCGGCGGCACCGACGACTACCGCTGCTTCCTGCTCGACCCGAAGCTGAAGGACGACGTCTGGCTCACCGGGAGCAACGTGCTGCCGGGCAACCCGCTCGTCGTCCACCACGTGATCCTGTTCCGCCTGCCTCCCGAGAAGACGGCGGCGGCCGAGGCCAAGGACGCGGCCGACGACGGCGAGGGCTGGCAGTGCTTCGGCGGCACCGGGATCGAGGGCGACTTCGACGACATCGACGACGCCGACTGGCTGGCGGCCTGGGCGCCCGGTGGCGACGAGACCAAGGTGAGCGACGGGTACGGCGTGCGGCTGGCCCAGGGCTCCCGGATCGTCATGCAGGTGCACTACAACCTGCTCCAGGGCGCGGCACCGGACGTCTCGAGCACACAGCTGCGCTGGATGCCGGCGCACCGCGACCTGACCCCGCTGCACACCGTCCTGCTGCCGGCGCCGGTCGAGCTGCCCTGCCGGTCCGGGCACGACGACGGCCCGCTATGCGACCGGGACGCCGCCGTCCACGACGTCCTGCAGCGCTTCGGCGGCGCGGGCAACACCAACGCCCTGCTGCACCTGCTGTGCGGCGGTGACATCGTCCCGGGCAACACGCAGACCTGCGACCGGCGCGTCCCCCAGGGGATGTCGGTCCTGGGCGTGGCCGGCCACATGCACCTGCTCGGCCGCAAGATCAGGATCGAGACCAACCCCGGGACGCCCGAGGCGAGGACGATCCTGGACATCCCGGTCTGGGACTTCGACAACCAGGGCACCAAGCCGATCAAGCCGGTCCACCTCGACGCCGGTGACGTCGTCCGGATCACCTGCACCCACCAGCAGTGGCTGCGCGACCGGTTGCCGGCGTTCCAGGGCCAGGACGAGCGCTACGTGATCTGGGGCGAGGGCAGCACCGACGAGATGTGCCTCGGCCTGCTCCAGGTGGCCTTCGACAGCGAGTCGTCGTGACCCCGCGCCCGGGCGGGGCTCAGAACAGGTAGAAGACCCGCATCAGCGCGAAGACGACCGGCAGCCCGAACACCACGAGCATCACCCAGGCCGTCAACCGGTGCACCGGCTTGGCCGAGTCGAGCCGACCGGCGAAGTCGAGCAGTGCGCCGTCGGGCACGTGGTGGGTCAGCCCCATCCGCACGGCCTGGTCGGGCAGGTGCTGGCCTGCGAACCAGCACGGCGGGGTGTCGTCGTCGTGGTCGTCGTCGGCGTCCTCCCAGTCGTCGACCTCCCGCATGCGCCCACCGTACTCGCGGCCCCTCCGGGGCAGGTGCTTTCCGACCAGCGCGCTGCCGGGCGGCCGCTCCCGGCCACTCCCTGGGTCACCCGTCCCTGCGTTACTCGCTGGGCGCGCTCGCGCGCAGCCCGTAGCATGGACGTGCTCGCTCACCCTCTCGAAAGGCAGCCCGTCCGGGCATCCATGACAGACACCAACCAGCACGGGGACCGTGCCAACGCCACCCGGCACACGGTCGTGGTCCCCAACAGCATCAACATGGTCAGCCTCCTCGGCCCCGGTGACGAGCACCTCGGTCTGATCGAGCGCTCGTTCGACGCCGACGTGCACGTCCGCGGCAACCGGATCACGCTGCACGGTGAGCCGGGCGAGGTCGCCCTCGCCGAGCGGCTCATCGACGAGCTGGTCACCATCATCCGCACCGGTCAGGGCGTCACCGCCGAGACCGTCGAGCGGGTGCTGGGCATGCTCCGGGCCGAGACCACCGAGCGGCCCGCCGACGTGCTCAGCCTCAACATCCTCAGCAACCGTGGCCGGTCCATCCGCCCGAAGACGCTGAACCAGAAGCGCTACGTCGACTCGATCGACAAGCACACGATCACCTTCGGGATCGGCCCGGCCGGCACCGGCAAGACCTACCTGGCGGTCGCGAAGGCCGTGCAGGCGCTCCAGTCGAAGAACGTCAACCGGATCATCCTCAGCCGGCCGGCCGTCGAGGCCGGCGAGAAGCTCGGGTTCCTGCCCGGCACGCTCACCGAGAAGATCGACCCCTACCTGCGCCCGCTGTACGACGCGCTGCACGACATGGTCGACCCCGAGACGATCCCCAAGCTGCTCGCCGCGGGCACCATCGAGGTCGCGCCCCTGGCGTTCCTGCGCGGCCGGTCGCTGAACGACTCCTTCATCATCCTCGACGAGGCGCAGAACACCACGCCCGAGCAGATGAAGATGTTCCTCACCCGGCTCGGCTTCGGGTCCAAGATCGTGGTCACAGGCGACGTCACCCAGACCGACCTGCCCAGCGGTCAGAAGTCCGGGCTGCGGGCGGTGGAGGAGATCCTCGACGAGGTCGAGGACATCTCGTTCAACCGGCTCACCAGCCACGACGTCGTCCGGCACAAGCTCGTCGGCCGGATCGTCGCGGCCTACGACGACCACGAGGCGCGCTCGGGGCTCAAGCAGGCCCACCAGCAGTGAGCCGCCGATGAGCATCGAGATCCTCAACGAGTCCGGCGTCGAGCTCGACGAGAAGCGGCTGGCGGCGCTGAGCCGGTTCGTCCTCGGCCGGATGCGCGTGCACCCGCTGGCGGAGCTGTGCATCAAGGCCGTCGACGAGCCGACGATCGCCCAGCTCAACGCGCAGTGGATGGAGAAGGAGGGACCGACCGACGTCCTGGCCTTCCCGATGGACGAGCTGCGGCCGGGCCTGGTCAACGAGGACCCCGAGGAGGGCGTGCTCGGCGACCTGGTGCTCTGCCCCGAGGTCGCCGCCCGGCAGGGCGAGACGGCCGGTCACGGCGCCGAGGCCGAGGTCGAGCTGCTCACCGTCCACGGGATCCTCCACCTGCTGGGCTACGACCACGCCGAGCCCGAGGAGCACCGGGTGATGTTCGGGCTGCAGGACGAGCTCCTCGCGGCCTGGCGGGCCGAGGCGCCCGCCCAGTGACCGCCCGGTGATGGCGCGGTGAACGTCTGGCTGCTGCTCGCCGCGGCCGCCCTCGTCGTCCTGGCCGGGCTGTTCTCGGCCGCGGACGCGGCGCTGTCGTCGTTCTCCCGCGCCCGGGCCGAGGAGCTGCGCGCCGAGGGCCGCGCCGGGGCGACCCGGCTGGTCGTCCTGCTCGACGACCTGCCGCGCTACCTCAACACCGCCCTGCTGCTGCGGCTGCTGTGCGAGATCTCCGCGATCGTGCTGGTCACCCTCGAGCTCCAGTCGGCGTACGACGCGTGGTGGCCCACCGTGCTCACCGCGATCGGCGTGATGCTGCTGGTGTCGTTCATCGCGATCGGGGTCGCCCCGCGCACCCTCGGCCGCCAGCACGCCGACCGGGTCGCGCTCGCGTCGGCCGCGCCGGTCGCCACCTTCACCGCGATCCTCGGCCCGCTGCCGCGGCTGCTCATCCTGGTCGGCAACGCGCTGACCCCCGGCAAGGGCTTCCGTGAGGGCCCCTTCTCGACCGAGACCGAGCTGCGCGAGCTCGTGGACCTCGCCGAGGCCTCGGCGGTCATCGAGTCCGGCGAGCGGAAGATGATCCACTCCGTCTTCGAGCTCGGCGACACCACCGCGCGCGAGGTGATGGTCCCGCGGACCGAGGTCGTCTTCATCGAGCGCTACAAGAACCTGCGCCAGACGCTCTCGCTGTTCCTGCGCAGCGGCTACTCGCGGGTGCCGGTCATCGGGGAGAACCTCGACGAGGTCGTCGGGATCGCCTACCTCAAGGACATTGTGCGCCGGGACTTCGAGGCGCCGGACGTCGAGTTCACCCAGCGCATCGACGAGGTGATGCGACCGGCGCACTTCGTCCCCGACTCCAAGCCGGTCGACGCGCTGCTCTCGGAGATGCAGGCGATCCGCCAGCACATCGCCGTCGTCGTCGACGAGTACGGCGGGACCGCCGGCCTGGTCACGATCGAGGACGTGCTGGAGGAGATCGTCGGCGAGATCGCGGACGAGTACGACGAGGAGACCGTCGACGTCGAGGAGCTCGAGGACGGCTCGGTGCGGGTGTCCTCGCGCTACCCGATCGACGACCTCGACGAGCTCTTCGGCGACGAGGTCGAGGAGGAGGACGTCGACAGCGTCGGCGGCCTGATGGCCAAGCACCTCGGCCTGGTCCCGATCCCGGGGTCGGTGGTCGAGGCGCACGGGCTGCGCTTCGAGGCGGAGGCGGCCTCGGGCCGCCGCAACAAGATCGGCACCGTGCGGATCGCCCGGGTGCCGCAGGACGGGAGCGAGGACGACGATGGGTGAGGTCTCCGACGGGCTGGCGGCGGAGGACCGCAAGCTGGTGACGCTGGCCCGGGCGACACGGGCGCGCACCGGAGCGGCCGAGGGCGCCGCCGTACGCGACGCCGACGGCCGCACGTACGCCGCCGCGACGGTCGCGCTGCCGTCCCTGCAGGTCTCGGCGGTCGGCGTGTGCGTGGCGATGGCCGTCGCGTCGGGTGCCAAGGGACTCGAGGCCGCGGTGGTGCTCACCGAGGCGGACGCGGTCGCCCCCGCCGACCTCGACGCGCTGCGGGACCTCGGCGGCGCCGGGGTCGTGGTCCACCGCGGCGACGCGCGCGGCGCGGTCGTGGAGACGGTCGCGACCTGACCCATCCGGGGGCGGCCGCTGACATGATGCCGCCATGCCCACCAGCCGCCTCGAGGCGTTCAGCGACGGCGTGCTCGCCATCATCATCACGATCATGGTGCTCGAGCTGCGCCCGCCCGAGGGTCCGACCCTCGAGGACCTCGGTGACGTCAGCACCGGCTTCCTGACCTACCTGCTGAGCTTCGTCTACATCGGCATCTACTGGAACAACCACCACCACATGTTCCAGCTGGTGACCCGGGTGAACGGGGCCGTGCTGTGGGCCAACCTCGACCTGCTCTTCTGGCTCTCGCTCTACCCCTTCACGACCGCCTGGATGGACGAGACCGGCCTGGCCCGGACGCCGGTCATCGTCTACGGGATCAACCTCTTCGCCGCCGGAGCCGCCTACTACCTCCTGCAGATCGCCATCAAGCGCGCCGAGGGTCCGGACGGCGTCTTCCGCCAGGCGCTCGGGCGCGACCTCAAGGGCAAGATCTCGCCGCCCCTCTACCTGGTCGGCATCCTGGCCGCGGCCTGGGTGTCGGTGTCCCTGGCCATGGTCTTCTACGCCGTCGTCGCCGCGATCTGGCTGGTGCCGGACCGCCGGATGGAGAGCTTCGTCGCCCGGCACGCATCGACGGTCTGACACACGCCGGTCACAGGTCTGGAGTAAGTTTCCGTCCGTGGATCTGCGGGGCTGGGCAGCGCACGAGGCGGCCGTCGACCGACTGCGGTCGTCGTACGCCGCGATCCCGCCGGGTGCTCCGGTGCGACTGGCGAAGAAGACGTCGAACCTCTTCCGCCCCCGCACGGCCACCTCGGCGCCTGGTCTGGACGTGTCCGGCCTCGACGGCGTGATCGCCATCGACGTCGACGCACGCACCGCCGACGTCCAGGGCATGTGCACCTACGAGGACCTCGTCGACGCGACGCTGCCGCACGGGTTGATCCCGTACGTCGTCCCGCAGCTGCGCACGATCACGCTCGGTGGCGCCGTGACCGGGCTGGGCATCGAGTCGACCAGCTTCCGCAACGGTCTGCCGCACGAGTCGGTGCTGGAGATGGACGTGTTCACCGGCGCCGGTGACGTGGTCACCTGCGCGCCCGACGGTGAGCACGCCGACCTGTTCGACGCGTTCCCCAACTCCTACGGCTCGCTCGGCTACGCGACCCGGTTGCGTATCCGGCTGGAGCAGGTGCCCGGCCACGTCGCCCTGCGGCACGTGCGCTTCGACGACCTCGGCCTGCTGTCCAAGTCGATCGCGGAGATCGCCGAGACGGCGTCGTACGACGGGCAGCGCGTCGACGCCTTCGACGGCGTCGCGTTCGAGCCGGGGGAGTACTACCTCACGCTCGCGACCTGGCAGGACGAGCCGGCCCCGACCAGCGACTACACCGGTCAGCAGATCTACTACCGGTCCATCCAGCAGCGGGAGACCGACACCCTCACCACCTACGACTACCTGTGGCGCTGGGACACCGACTGGTTCTGGTGCTCGGGCGCGTTCGGCGTCCAGAACCCCACGGTGCGGCGGCTGTGGCCCAAGCGTTGGCGGCGCTCGGACGTCTACCACAAGCTGATCGGTCTGGACCGGCGGATCGGCTTCGCCGACTGGCTGGACCGGCGTCAGGGCAAGCCGCTGCGCGAGCGCGTGATCCAGGACGTCGAGGTGCCGGTCGACCGGCTGCCGGAGTTCCTGGAGTGGTTCGACGAGGCGGTCGGCATGCGACCGGTGTGGCTGTGCCCCTGCAAGGCGCTCCGTGACTGGCCCACCTATCCGCTCGAGCCCGACCGGCTCTACGTCAACGTCGGCTTCTGGGGCACCGTCCACGTGGGTCCGGACGCGCTCGACGGACCGCGCAACCGTGCGATCGAGGCCGAGGTGCACGAGCTCGGCGGCCACAAGTCGCTCTACAGCGAGGCCTTCTACGACCGGAAGACCTTCGACCAGCTCTACGACGGCGAGAACCTCGCCGCCGTGAAGGGGCGCTACGACCCCGATGACCGGCTGACCAGCCTCTACGACAAGGCGGTGAAGAGACAGTGACGATGACCATTGCCCAGGCCTTCGACAGGTTCCTGGTGGAGCCGCTGCCGTTGCGCTTCACGGCGTACGACGGCAGCGCGACCGGCCCCGAGGACGCGCCGTTCCAGTTCCACCTGCGAACCCCGCGCGGCCTGTCGTACCTGCTGACGGCACCGGGCGACCTGGGCCTGGCCCGCGCCTACGTCAGCGGCGACCTCGAGATCGAGGGCGTCCACCCCGGCGACCCCTACGAGGCGATGCGGCTGCTCCAGAAGGGGCTCAAGCTGCGCCGGCCGACCCCCGCGGAGCTGGTCGAGGTGCTGCGCTCGGTCGGTCTCTCCAGCCTCCGTCCGCCGGCCCCGCCCCCGCAGGAGGCGGTGCCGCGCTGGCGCCGGATGCTCGAGGGGCTGCGCCACTCGGAGGGCCGCGACGCCGAGGCGATCCACCACCACTACGACGTCTCGAACACCTTCTACGAGCACGTCCTCGGGCCCTCGATGACCTACACCTGCGCCGTCTTCCCGACCGAGGACGCGACGCTCGAGGAGGCCCAGGAGAACAAGTACGACCTGGTCGCCCGCAAGCTCGACCTCCAGGAGGGCCAGCGCCTGCTCGACCTCGGCTGCGGCTGGGGCGGCATGGTCCGGCACGCCGCCCGGGAGTACGGCGTGAAGGTGATCGGCGTGACCCTCTCGCGCGAGCAGGCGTCCTGGGCGCAGCAGCGGATCAAGGAGGACCGGCTCGACCACCTCGCCGAGGTGCGGTTCATGGACTACCGGCACGTCGAGGAGTCCGGGTTCGACGCGATCTCCTCGATCGGCCTCACCGAGCACATCGGGCTGAAGAACTACCCGTCGTACTTCGGCTGGATCCGCGACCACCTCAAGCCGCAGGGCCGGCTGCTCAACCACTGCATCACCCGCGACGACAACCTCAAGGACGGCAGCGCGGGTGCCTTCATCGACCGCTACGTGTTCCCCGACGGCGAGCTCGCCGGCTCCGGGACGATCGTCACGGCGGTGGAGAACGCCGGTCTCGAGGTGCAGCACCACGAGAACATCCGGGTGCACTACGCCAAGACGCTGGCCGGGTGGTGCCGGAACCTCCAGGAGAACTGGGACGACTGCGTCCGTGAGGTCGGCATCGGCACCGCCAGGGTGTGGGGTCTCTACATGGCCGGTTCGCGGCTGGCGTTCGAGCGCAACGAGATCCAGCTCCACCACGTGCTGGCCACCAAGACCGACGCGAACGGAGCCAGCGGCTACCCGCTCCGGCACACCTTCTGAGAGGAGGAGGCGGGCCCGATACGGTGGCTCGGTGAGCACCCGGGCCCAGCAGCACGACGCGCAGGTGCTGCGCCGCGAGCAGCTGTCCGACCACCTGGTCCGGCTGGTGCTCGGCGGCGCCGGCCTGGCGTCGTTCGCCTCCACCGGCGTGCCCGACGAGTGGGTGGGCCTGGTGGTGCCCGGACAGTTCCAGAGCCGCTACTACACGGTGCGCTCGTGGTCGGGCGGTGAGCTCGTCCTCGACGTGGTGGTCCACGACGTCGGCCTGGTGACCGAGTGGGCCCAGCTGGACGTGGTGGGTCAGACCGTGACGGTCACCGACCCGAAGGGCTCCTTCGAGATGCCCGCGGACGCGCGGTGGCTGCTGCTGGTCGGCGACCTCACCGCCCTGCCCGCGATGGCGCGGATCGCCGAGACCGTCGACGTGCCCACCCGGGTCTGGGCCGAGGTGCCCGACGAGCTCACCGGCTACCTGCCCGCCGGCGTCGAGGTCACCTGGCTCGACCCGCCCGCGGCAGGGGAGAGCCGGCTCGCCGAGGTCGTGGCGGGCATCGACTGGCCGGCCGGGCAGGGCTACTTCTGGATGGCCGGCGAGTCGGCGCAGATGCGGGCGATCCGCAAGCACCTGATGCGCGAGCGGCACCTGCCGTCGTCGGCGTACGACGTGATGGGCTACTGGCGCGGGGTGGCCCAGCGCCAGCCGCGTGCGGTCGACCCGGGGCCGGTGTGGCGGGCCGGCAAGGCAGCGGGGAAGACCGACGAGCAGATCTGGGCCGAGTACGACGAGGCGGGCGACCGGGCATGAGTGAGCACAAGAGCGGGTTCGTCTCCTTCGTGGGGCGGCCCAACGCCGGGAAGTCGACGCTCACGAACGCGCTCGTCGGCAGGAAGGTGGTGATCACCTCCGACAAGCCGCAGACCACGCGCACCGTCGTGCGCGGCATCGTGCACCGGCCGGACGCCCAGCTGATCCTCGTCGACACGCCCGGGCTGCACCGGCCGCGCACCCTGCTCGGCGAGCGGCTCAACGACCTGGTGAAGACCACGCTGGCCGAGGTCGACGTGGTCGCGGTCTGCCTGCCGGCGAACGAGAAGGTCGGCCCCGGCGACCGCTTCATCGTCAACGAGATGGCGAAGGTCAAGCGCACCATCAAGGTCGCCGTCGCGACCAAGACCGACCTGGCGACCTCGGAGCAGATCGGCTCGCACCTCCTCGACATCCAGCGGCTCGGCGAGGAGACCGGCGTCGACTGGGCCGAGATCGTGCCGGTGTCGGCGAAGTCCGGCGACCAGGTCGCGCTGCTCCAGGAGCTGCTGGTCGCGCTGCTGCCCGACGGTCCGCCGCTCTACCCCGACGGGGACCTCTCCGACGCACCCGAGGAGATCCTCGCGGCCGAGCTGATCCGCGAGGCCGCGCTCGACGGCCTGCGCGACGAGCTCCCGCACTCGGTGGCGGTCGTGGTCGAGGAGATGGGGCTGCGCGAGGGGCGCCCCGACGACAAGCCGCTGCTCGACATCCACGCGAACGTCTACGTCGAGCGCGACTCGCAGAAGGGCATCATCATCGGCCCGAAGGGGTCGCGCCTGCGCACGATCGGCACCACCGCCCGCAAGCAGATCGAGGCGCTGCTCGGCACGCCGGTCTACCTCGACCTGCACGTCAAGGTCGCCAAGGACTGGCAGCGCGACCCACGCCAGCTCCGGAAGCTGGGGTTCTGATGGACCGTCCCGCACCCGTCGCCGCCTGGCACGCCGTCGCCTCGACCCGCGACCCGGCCCTCCTCGACGACCTCCTCGCCGACGACGTCGTCTTCCGCTCGCCCGCCGTGCACACCCCGCAGGAGGGCAAGGCGCTGACGACGGCCTACCTCTCCGCGGCGATGGTCGTGCTCGGCCCGACCCTGGAGTACGTCCGCGAGTGGTACGCCGAGGACTCGGCCGTCCTCGAGTTCCGCGCCGAGCTCGACGGCCTGACCGTCCACGGCATCGACATGATCACCTGGGGTCCCGACGACCGGCTCACCGACTTCACCGTCATGGTCAGGCCCTTCAAGGGGTTGCAGAAGCTGATCGAGCTGATGGCGGCCGAGCTCTCCCGCTGACAGCGCGGGACGGGGCGAGCGCGAGGCTGCTGCCGCCAAGGCCCGCGCGCCGTCGGGGTCGGCGGGCTCGGGCCGCCGGAGGACCGCTCTGGGGACATGGGTCTGACCCCGTCGGCCGTGGCCGGCGGGGTCCGGGTCAGCAGATATGTCGCGCTGCTTGCTCCAGTGGTGGTTCGGTGACGAAGGGGCTGAGGTAGGTGCGGCCCATGGGGGTGGTCCACACGAACCCGACCCCGGTCACCCGCTGGTAGTCCCAGCCGGCGTGGGTCTTGAGGCGGTGGTGGGTCCGGCAGGCGGGCGCGAGGTTCGAGGACGCGGTGGGGCCTTCGGGCCAGGGGACCTGGTGCTCGGCGTCGCACCTGCGGGCGGGGCGGGTGCAGCCGGGGAAGCAGCACTGCCGGTCTCGCAGCCCGATCTGTTCCTTCATCACCTCGGTCGGCCGGTAGGTCTCGGTGGTCAGCTCGGCGTTGAGGTCGATCACCGGCCGGACCGTGACCTTGGTGCCGGCTCGCTGGCACCAGTCCTTCAGGTGCTCGGGGGTGATGGAGGACCGGGTGTTGTCGACGTCGACACTCGCCTCGCCGGGACGGACGTGGGCGTAGACCACCACCTCACGGGAGCCTTCACCGTCCGTCGCGCCGAGGAGGCCCGCGGCCATCGACCGGCGCACGTCCAACGGCAGGTCGAGGTCCAGGGTCGCGGCCGTCGCCTTGATCTGGGCTTCCAGCGCGACCGCGTCCGCCACGTCCAGCTCACCCTCCACGTGCACCAGGCCCTCGGGGGTGGCGTGGTCGAGATCGATGTCGAACCGGCGCCGCTCCAACGCGGCCACCCGGCGTTCCTCCGCCGCGGCGGGGTCGTGCTCGGCGCGGGCCTTCTCGACCTGCCGCTCGATCTCGGCGAACGAGCACCGGTGCGCACACCACGCCAACCGCTGGTCCACCACGGCTGCCGCATCGGCCGGGAGGCTGGTGGTCGCCTGGGCGACCTTGCGGGCCTTCCACACCGCCACCTCACCGGCCAGCACGCGCGCCCAGAGCCGCGGGAGCCGGTGCCGCAGCTCCACCGCGTCCCCCAGCAGGTGCCGCCCTGAGTCCGTCGTCCGGCCGACCGCGAGGGCGAACTCCGCGACCGCGGCCTCGTCGATGGTGGGGGCGCCGTCGCCGGCGATCTGCAGGTCCCGCATCCCGAACTCGATCGAGGTGTCCACCTCCTCGCCCGGGTGCAGGGCGACCCAGTCGGTGGCCAGGACGAGCAGGTCGATCTCGGCCTTGATCGCGACCCGGTGCCGGGCCTGAGCAGCGGTCAGCACCGACTCGCGAGTCAAGGTGCCGGCCTGCTGGTTCATGGGTCTACTCAAGCACTCGCCACCGACAGTCAGAGGCGAGAATCCCCTGTATCCACAGGGATCTGAGAACTTCTTTGGTAAAGATTTCGAGACCGCTGGGCCACCGCCCTGCCTTGCCTTCCGGGGTCTCGACGACGCTCGCTGGCGCTCGCTGCTCGACCACCGGCGAACGCGACCATGAGCCGGGAGGCGACCGTGACCCGGAGTCCGCCGTACCCCGCGTTGCTGCCTGTCGGTCGCAACCGCAGCGGACCGCGAGATGCCGACAGGCACCGCCCTGCCCACCTCCCGGGGTCTCGACGACGCTCGCTGGCGCTCGCTGCTCGACCACCGGTGACGACGTTCGCTGGCGCTCGCGGGAGAGACCACCGGTGACGACGCTCTCTGGCGCTCGCGGGAGAGACCACCGCGAGACCGCCGACCGCGAGCCGGGAAGCAATCGCGATCAGACGCCCGCCGTCCCCGCGTCACTGCCTGTCGGTCGCACCCCGAGAACACGGCGAGATGCCGGCAGTCACCGCCCTGCGCACCTCCCGGGGTCTCGACAAGCTCGACCACCGGCGAACGCGACCGTGAGCCGGACGACAGCCGCAACCCCAAGCCCGCCCTATCCGTCGTCGCTGTCATGTCGGCCGCAACCCAAGCGGGACGGCGAGATGCCGACAGCACCGCCCTGCCCACCTCCCGGGGTCTCGACGAGCTCGACCACCGGTCCAGCCGACGGCGAGCAGCCGGCAGTCGCCGGCTACGGCACCAGCGCGAGCTTCCCGCCCGGGTGCCCGGAGCGGATGAGGGCGATCGCGGCGTGGGCGTCGGCGAGCGGGAAGGTGCGGGCGACGGGGACCTCGAGCCTCCCGGAGCCGGCGAGCTCGACGAGCGAGGCGCGCACGGAGCTGCGGAAGGCCTTCGAGGCGGGCATGGTGCCGGCGATCGAGGCGAAGCCCTCGGCGGCGGCCCGGGCGCCGGCGGCGATGGTGACGATCCGTGACCGGTCGGCGACGACGGCGAGGGATACGTCCACGGCCTCGTCGGTCCCGACGCAGTCGAGGGCGGCGTCGACCGTGGACGGGAGCCGGCCGAGGAGCCCCGGCCCGTGGGCGACCGGCTCGCCGCCGTACCGGCGGACCACGTCGAAGCGCCCGGGGCTGGCCGTGCCGACGACGTGGACGCCGAGCAGGGCGGCCTGCTGCAGCACGCTCACGCCGACCGCCCCCGAGGCGCCGTGGACGAGCACGGTCTGGCCGGCCGCGGCACCGACGACGTGCAGCATCTCCGCGGCGGTCGTCCCCGCGAGCAGCAGGTTGGCGGCCGCCGGGAACGGCAGCGACGGCGGCTTGGCGAACACGTCGTCGGCGGGGACCGTGAGGGAGCTCGCCCAGCCGCCCTGCACCCGGAACGCGAGCACCTCGTCGCCGACCTCGAACCCGGCGTCGGGCCCGGCGGCAGCGACCACCCCGGCGACCTCGTAGCCGACGGGGACGGGGTACGACGCCGCGCGCGCCGGGTGCTTCACGTCGGCGGGGTTCACGCCCGCCGCGCGGACGTCGATGGTGACCTCGCGCGGGCCCGGCGCGGGGACCTCGTGCTCCTCCGGCTCGAACGTCGTCGGACCGGTGGCCACCCAGCGCTGCGCCATGGCCGCCACGTTAGTCGGGGGCCCAGCACCGCCCGAACGTCTGGCCGTCCCGCCACTGCTCGGCGGTCGGCCACTCGTAGCCCCACTCGTAGTCGAGCGAGTCGGCCGCGGCAGCGGCACCGGCGTCCTGGCACGGCGACTGGCCGGCCTCCTTGACCTTCGCCTCGCCCGGGTAGTCGCCCGCCGGGAAGGGCACGACCGCGATCGCGCGCCACGAGTGCTCCTGCGAGCACACGACGCGCTGGAAGTCCTGGGTGCCGGGCTGGGCGGTGCCGCACATCCCGTAGCGGTCCTGGCCCTCCTCGGTGTCGAGGACCCCCTCGACCGGTCCGGCGAGGGGGGCGAGCTTGCCGTCGGTCGCCAGGGCGACGGCGTCGCAGCGGTACCAGGTCGCCCCCGCGTCGGACTCCTCCACGGTGGGCGTGAACCAGACCGGGCGCAGCATGCTCAGCCGCCGGTCGTCGACGGTGCCGCCGACGAAGTCGGCGAACCGGCCCGGGCAGGTCGACGCCACCTGGGCCTGGACCCGGTCCGAGTCGACCGCGAGCAGGTGACCGTCGACGAGCGCGTCGACGGCGCCCACGGCGTACGTGACCGCGGTGTGGGGCTGCTTGCAGCTGACCCGGTCCTCCGAGGTCGTCGGCGCGACCGCCTCGTCGTAGGAGAGCGCGTAGCAGGCGCGCTCCAGCGGTGCCGGCGGCACGGTGGCCGGAGCGGACGTGGGGGACGCGGGGGACGTGGACGGGCTGGTCGGCGAGCCGGACGGCGACGGCGCGGACGACGGCTCGTCGCTCCCGCTGCACCCGGTCAGGACGAGGGCGGCCAGCGCGGCGACGAGCGCGACGGTGCGTCTCACTGGTCCGTCCTCGCCCAGCAGACCGACCGCCGGTTGCCCGCCTCCCACTCGGCCTGGTGGAACCAGGTGTAGCCGTAGTCGTAGTCGACGGGGTAGTTCAGCCACGCGCCGACCGACTTCGAGCAGAAGTCCCGGGTGGTCACCTCGACGAGCCGGTCGCCCGGGTAGTCGGCGTCCTTGTCGCCGAGCGAGACGAGGGAGATCGTGGTGACCGCGCGCCACTGGTGCGGCTCCGAGCAGGGCACCTTGACCGATCCCGACACGGTCGGGCCGTCCGCGCAGACCATCCAGTCGTCGGTGGGCCGGCCGAGGAGGAGTCCCTTGGCGCTGGTGGGGAGGTCGACGTACTCCTTGCTCTGCTCACCGCCGCCGACGACGTCGCAGCGGTACCACCGTGCACCGGCGTCCCATGCCTCCTTCGACGGCCGGAACCACGCCCAGCTGACGACGGTGCGCATCACGAGGCTCTCGTCGGCGCCCAGGAAGTCCTGGAAGGCCTTCGAGCAGGTCTCGTAGGCCCACGCGCCGAGCTCCTCGTCGTCGTAGTCGACGTCGTCGAAGCTGCCGGGCAGCTGGCCGACGGCGTAGGTCTCCGCGGTGTGGTCGTCGCTGCAGTCGACGGCGGCGCTGTCGTTGGACGGCTTCTCGACGTCGGCGGGTGCGAGCACCCGGCACGCCCCGAGGTCGGGCGCGGACGTGTCCGCCGGTGCGGGGTCGTCACCACAGCCGCCGAGGGTGCCGCCGAGGAGGACCGCCGCGAGCGCGAGTACGGCGAGGCGCACGCTGTCCCCTCCCTGGCTCGGCTCCGGACCCCGGCGGGGGTCGGCGCGATCGTACCGCTGCCGGGTGTGCCACCCACCGCCTCGGGGCACGGTGGACGCATGCCCCGACCCCACGTGCTCGCTCTCGTCCAGGCCGGCGGCTCCGGCGGCCGCATGGACGTCCTCACGCGGGAGCGGGCCAAGCCCACGCTGCCGTTCGCCGGCGTCTTCCGGCTCATCGACTTCCCGCTGTCCAACCTGGCGAACAGCGGGATCGACAACGTGTGGCTGTCGGTCCAGTTCCTCGGCGCCTCGATGGGGGAGCAGGTCTCCAACGGGCGGCCCTGGGACCTCGACCGCAACCGCGGCGGCCTGCGCCTGCTGATGCCGGAGCAGGGCACGGGGAGCACCGACGAGGAGGGCTTCGCGCGCGGCAACGCCGACGAGCTCTACCGGATCCGCGACCAGGTCGCCACGGACGCGCCCCAGGAGCTCGTGGTGTGCAGCGCCGACCACGTCTACCGCTTCGACTTCAACGAGGCGCTCGAGACCCACCGCCGTGCGGGCGCGGAGTGCACGGTCGTCACCGCGACCGTCCCCCTGCCCGAGGCGGTGGACCACGCGACGGTCGAGACCGACGACGACGGGCGGGTGACCGGGTTCGCGTACAAGCCCGACGACCCGACGACGGGCACCGTGGCCGCGGAGATCTTCGTCTACGACCCGGAGGTCCTGGTCGAGTTGCTCGAGGAGCTGCACCGCGAGCTCGGCGCCGACGCGCCCGAGGGCGACAGCGGTCTCGGGGACTACGGCGAGCATCTGCTCCCGCGACTGGTCGACCGCGGCAAGGTCGTCGCGCACCCGATCGGGGGCTACTGGAAGGACCTCGGGCAGCCGCACAAGTACGTCGCCGCGCACCGCGACGCGCTCACCGACGACCTCGGGGTGCTCGGCGACCTCGACTGGCCGATCCAGGGCCACCACCTGCACCGCCCGGCAGCAGGGGTCCTGGACGGCGCCGAGGTGGTCGACAGCCTGGTGAGCCCGGGCAGCGTCGTGCGCGGCCGCGTGGTCCGCAGCGTCCTCGGCCCCGGCGTGGTCGTCGGCGCCGGGGCGACGGTGCGCGACAGCGTCGTCTTCGAGGGCACCGTCGTCGAGGACGGCGCCTGCGTCGAGCGGGCGGTCGTCGACCGCGACTGCGTGATCGCGGCCGGCGCCGAGGTGGGCAGCGCGGACACTGACCTCGACGACCCCGACGCCATCACGCTCGTCGGCCGCGGCTCGCGCGTCGGCACCGGCACGGTGCTGGGCTCCGGCGCTCGGCTGGAGCCCGGCACCACCAGCTGACGGGTCACATCAGCAGGGCCGCGAGCGTGCCGCCGAGCTCGTACGCCGCCGCCTGCTGCTCCGCACCGACGTCGCCGACCACCTCCAGCACCTCGGCGGCCTGGGCCCACGGCAGGGCGCCGACGATCGAGAGGACCGAGCGCACCGCACCCGTGGTGTCGTACCGGCCGTGCACCCACAGGCCGAACGGCTTCCGGGCGGCAGCCGTTCCTCCGGCGGCGGACCCGTCGTCGGTGAGCGCTCCACCGGCCTCGAGGAAGATCGTGTCGAAGAAGTGCTTGAGCGCGCCGCTCATGTAGCCGAAGTTCGCCGTCGTCCCCAGCAGGTAGCCGTCCGCGCCGAGGACGTCGGACGCGGACGCCTCCAGGGCGGGGCGGACCACCACCTCGACGCCCTCGACCTGGTCGTCGTGGGCGCCCGCGACCACGGCGTCGGCCAGCGAGCGCACCACGGGTGTGGGGGAGTGGTGGACCACCAGCAACCTGGCCATGGGGTCAGGCTGTCACCTCGGGCTCGTCCCCGGGGAGGCGGCGGGTCTCGGTCACCGTCCGAGCGACGTCGCGGAGCTTGAGGTTGTGGTCGTTCGAGTAGCGGTGGAGGACCTCGAAGGCCCGTTCGTAGGAGATGTCGTACCGGGCGGCGAGCACGCCCTGGGCGATCCCGATGACGTGCCGGGTCTCGAGGGCGGTGCGGAGGCCGGTGACCAGCCGGGCCTTGCTCATCGCCTCGGTGGCGTGCGCCGCGAAGATCAGGGCGATGTCGGCGGTGTCGCCGTCGAAGTTGTGCGGCTGCTCGCCGTAGAGGTTGAGCGCGCCGAGCGTCTCCTCGGCCGTCGACAGGCGGATCGCCATGGCGGACACCACGCCGGCCTGGCGCGCCTCGTCCGCCCAGCGGGGCCACCGCCGGTCGGTGCTGACGTCGTGGATCACGACGTTCTCCCGCTCGAACGCGGCGTCGAGGCACGGGCCCTCCTGGAGGGCGTACTGCACGGCGTCGAGCCGATCCACCAGGCCGTCGGTGGCCGCGACGGTCTCGGCGCGACCCCGGCGGCGGCGCAGCGTGATCCCGGCGTGCACGCACCCGGGGATCGTGTCGGCGGCGCGCTTCACCACCGCGTCGAACGTCAGCTCCTCGGTCGACTCGCCCATCAGCTCGCCACTGATCTGCGCGAACTGGGCGGCGAGCCCTCGGTCCTCGGTCATCCGGCCTCCTGCAGCTCCTCTCGCAACGAGCGGAGGATGCGGGTCAGCAGCCGCGACACCTGCATCTGCGTGACGCCCAGCTCGCGGCCGATCTCCTCCTGGGTGCGGTCCTCGAAGAACCGAAGATAGAGGATCCGCTGGTCCCGCGCGCACAGGCGTCCGACCACCGGGGCGAGCGTCACACGGGCCTCGGTGGCGTCGGTGTCGTGGTCCTCGTCCGGGATCAGGTCGCCGACCGCGGCGGACGCCTCACCGCCGGTCGGCTGGTCGAGCGAGGCCGGGCTGAAGCACCCGAACGCCGCCAGCGCCTCGTGGTACTCCTCGATCGGGAGGTCCAGGTCCGCGGCGACCTCGGCCCCCTCGGGCTCGCGGCCCAGCGTGTGGCTGAGGCGGTCGACCGCCTGGTTCACCTGCCACTGGTTCTCCTGGATGCGTCGCGGTGGCCGCACGGTCCAGCCGTGGTCGCGGAAGTAGCGCTGGAGCTCGCCCCGGATGGTCGGCACCGCGTAGGTGAGCAGGTCGTTGCGCAGCGTCGGGTCGAAGCGCATCACCGCCTTGGTGAGGCCCTCGAAGGCGACCTGGTGGAGGTCCTCGAGCGGGACGCCCCGGTTGCGGTAGCGCGAGGCGACCGCCTCGGCGACGCCCCGGTTGATGACGATGACCCGTTCGCGCAGCGCGGTGGCCCGGTCCGGGTCCGGGCAGCCGTGGGCGGCGCGCAGCAGGTCGGCCGTCTGCTCCGCGCGCTCGGCGCGGCTGAGGCCGCAGTCCGGGTCGGCGGTGCTGATGACAGGTGTCGCCAGGGGTGTGGCGACCGGTGTGGGAAGCGTGGTGGACATTCGGGGCGACTCCATCCCGCGAGCGATGGGTGCCTTGCCGTCTGCTCCAGCAAGGGAGGTCGTCCGGTTCTCCCTTGCGACGCTACCTCCCGGTGCTGGAGAGGCAAGGACGCGAGATCGGGCGTTGGTCGGCTCGTACCCGGCCGGGAGCGGGCCTAATCCGTTTCCCGGGTGGGTGCCCGGGTACCGGCGCAGAGCACGGCGAACCACGACGGGCGGACGACGGAGGAGATCTCGGCATGCAGGCAGTGACGTGGCAGGGCAGGCAGGACGTCCGGGTCGAGGAGGTCCCCGACCCCGTGATCCAGGAGCCGACCGACGCGATCGTGCGCATCACGACGACCGGGCTGTGCGGGTCGGACCTGCACCTCTACGACCCGTTGACGCCGTTCATGACGCCGGGCGACGTGATCGGCCACGAGCCGATGGGCATCGTCGAGGCGGTCGGCGCGGAGGTGCGGGACCTCGCGGTCGGCGACCGCGTCGTCGTCCCGTTCAACGTCAGCTGCGGGTCCTGCTGGATGTGTGACCGCCACCTGTACAGCCAGTGCGAGACCACCCAGAACCGCGAGCACGGGACCGGCGCCAGCCTGTTCGGCTACAGCAAGCTCTACGGCCAGGTCCCGGGTGGCCAGGCCGAGCTCCTCCGGGTGCCGTTCGCCGACTTCCTCCCGGTCCCGGTCCCCGAGGGCCCGCCGGACGAGCGCTTCCTCTACCTCTCCGACGTGCTGCCCACGGCCTGGCAGGGCGTCGAGTACGCCGCCGTCCCGGACAGCGGCACCCTGCTCGTGCTCGGCGCCGGCCCGATCGGCGACATGGCCGCCCGGATCGCGATGCACCGCGGGCATCGCGTCGTGGTGGTCGACCGGGTGCCCGAGCGCCTGGCCCGGGTCGCCGCGCGCGGTGCCGAGACCCTCGACCTCGGCGCCGTCGACGACGTCCCCGGTGCGGTGCGCGAGCTGACCGGGGGCCGTGGCGCGGACAGCGTCATCGACGCGGTCGGCATGGAGGCGCACGGGTCACCGCTCGCGGAGGCCGCGCAGAAGGGGCTCGGCCTGCTGCCCAAGCGGGTCCAGGGCGCCGTGATGACCCGCGCCGGCGTCGACCGGCTCGACGCCCTGCTGACCGGGATCGAGTCGGTCCGGCGAGGCGGCACGATCTCGATCTCCGGCGTGTACGGCGGCGCGGCCGACCCGCTCCCGATGATGCAGCTCTTCGACAAGCAGCTGCAGCTGCGGATGGGCCAGGCCAACGTGCGCGCCTGGTCCGACGACATCCTGAAGCTGCTCGGCGAGGACGAGGACCACCTCGGTGTCGAGACGTTCCACACCCACGCCCTGCCGCTGTCCGAGGCGCCGGCGGCGTACGCGTCGTTCCGGGCCAAGGAGGACGGCATGGTCAAGGTCGTCTTCAAGCCCTGATGCACGCGGGGACCCGGCCGGCGCCACGACGTCGCCCTCCGCCATGAGTCGCGAGCTCGAGCACGACGCCCTGCTCCACGACGGGCCGGACCACCTGGCCTCCGTCGGCAGGTCCTTCGTCCGGGACGGGCTCGCCCGAGGCGAGCACGTCCTGCTCGTCTGTGACGGGGACGCGCCGGCCGACCCGCTGTCGGCGCTCGGCGCCGACCTCGGCGACGGCGGTCGGGTCGAGGTGCTGCCCCGCTCCGAGCCCCCGCTGAAGGTCGCGGCGGTGGTGGACCGCTACCGGCGGTTCGCGACCCGTGCTCGCTCCGAGCACGCTCCCGGCGCCCGGGTGGTCGGGACGGTGGCCACCGGGTCGGACCCGGAGTCGCTGCGCCGCCTGGAGCTCCTGGAGACGATGTGCAACCTGGCCCTCGGCGGACTGCCGCTCTGGGCGGTCTGCGCCTACGACCTGAGGACGACCTCGCCGGAGGTGCTGGGCGCGGTCGGTCGGACCCATCCGGTCCTGCGGCGCGACGGTCGCCGCGACGCCAACCCGGGGTACATCGGCCCGTCCGGGCGGCTCGGCGAGCTGCAGCTGCGGAGGGTGCCCGGGGTCGACCCGGTCCTCGACCTCCCACGGCTGCACACGCCGGGCGACGTCATCGGCGCCCGACGTCGCCTGCGCCGCGTGCTGGAGCTCAGCGGCACGTCGCCGGACGTGCGCGACGCGGCCGTGATCTCCGTCGGGGAGCTCACGGCCAACGCCCTCGTCCACGGCACCTCCCCGGTCGCCCTGGCCGTCTGGGTCGAGCCGGACCGGGTCGTGTGCACGGTGAGCGACCGCGGTGGCGGGACCGCCGATGTCGGCGTCGGCTACGGGCGGGAGGACGAGACCGTGCCGGGGGTGCTCGGCCCCTCGGGGCTCTGGCTGGTCCGGCGGCTCGTCGACGACCTGTCGCTGCACCACCGGGCGGGATGGTTCGTCGCACGGATCGAGATCGGGGTGCCCGCCGCGGACGCGATCCGCTAGGGTGGCCGGGTCATGACGCGCAGCCTCCTCCTTCGCTGCCGCAGCGAGGTCTGAGCCAGAGCCGGACCCCCTCGCTGCGGAGTGAGTGCGTGCGCCGGCCTCACCGACCAGCACCCGAGGCAGGACCCCATGACGATCGCCAACCGAACGCCGCAGAAGCCCAGCGGCATGCCGTACCACCGCTACCGCCCGTTCCCCCCGATCGACCTGCCCGACCGCACCTGGCCGTCGGCGGTCATCACCGAGGCGCCTCGCTGGCTCTCCACCGACCTCCGGGACGGCAACCAGGCGCTCATCGACCCGATGACGCCTGCGCGCAAGATGAAGATGTTCGAGCTGCTGGTGCGGATGGGCTACAAGGAGATCGAGGTCGGGTTCCCGTCGGCGAGCGAGACCGACTTCTCCTTCGTGCGCCAGCTGATCGAGGGCGACCACATCCCCGACGACGTGACGATCTCGGTGCTCACCCAGGCGCGCGAGGACCTCATCGAGCGCAGCGTGCAGTCCCTGGTCGGCGTGCCCCGGGCCAACATCCACCTCTACAACGCGCTGGCGCCGCTGTTCCGCCGGGTGGTCTTCCGGGCCAGCAAGGACGAGATCAAGGACATCGCCGTGCGCGGCACCGAGATGGTGATGAAGCACGGCGACGCCTACCTCGACATGACCGTCATCGGCTACGAATACAGCCCGGAGATCTTCACCAGCACCGAGCTGCCGTTCTCCGTCGAGGTCTGCGAGGCCGTCTCGGACGTGTGGCAGCCCGACGACGACCGCGAGATCATCCTCAACCTGCCGGCGACGATCGAGGTGGCGACCCCGAACGTGTACGCCGACCAGATCGAGTGGTTCGGCCGGCAGCTGACCCGCCGCGAGAACACCGTCATCTCCCTGCACCCCCACAACGACCGCGGCACCGCGGTCGCCGCCACCGAGCTGGCGATGATGGCCGGCGCCGACCGGGTCGAGGGCTGCCTGTTCGGCCACGGCGAGCGCACCGGCAACGTCGACCTGGTGACGCTGGCGATGAACCTCTTTAGCCAGGGCGTGGACCCGATGGTCGACGTCTCGGACATCGACGAGATCCGGCGGACCGTCGAGTACTGCACCAACCTGCCGGTCCACCCGCGGCACCCGTACGCCGGCGACCTGGTCTACACGGCGTTCTCCGGCTCGCACCAGGACGCGATCAAGAAGGGCCTCGAGGACCTCGACCGGCAGGCCGCCGAGCAGGGCGTCCCGGTCGAGCAGCTGCCCTGGGAGGCGCCGTACCTCCCGATCGACCCGCACGACGTGGGCCGCACCTACGAGGCGGTGATCCGCGTCAACAGCCAGTCCGGCAAGGGCGGGGTCGCCTACATCCTCAAGGCCGAGCACAAGCTCGACCTGCCGCGCCGGGCCCAGATCGAGTTCAGCCGGGTGGTGCAGGAGCGCACCGACGCCGAGGGCGGCGAGATGACCCCCGACGAGATCTGGGAGGTCTTCTCGGCGGAGTACCTCGACCCCGAGTCGCCGCTGAAGCTCAACTCGGTGCACACTTCGTCGGCTGCGGGCCAGAAGGACGCGCTCGACGTGAACGTCTACGTCGAGGGCGAGCTCACGACGCTGCACGGCGAGGGCAACGGCCCGATCGCCGCGTTCGTCAACGCGATCAACGAGCTGCCCCAGGACTTCGACGTCCGGGTCCTCGACTACGCCGAGCACGCGCTCTCCGCCGGCGGGGACGCGCTCGCGGCGGCGTACGTCGAGTGCCTGGTGCGCGACACGATCTACTGGGGCGTCGGGGTCGACGCCAACATCGTCACCGCGTCCCTCAAGGCCGTGATCAGCGCGGTGAACCGGGCCCCGCTCGGCGCGGCGCGGCCGTAGGGTCGACGCATGCTGGTGTCGGAGCGGATCGGGCAGTACTTCGTCGAGTCGGAGTCCGGTCGCGACCGGCTGGAGTACACCGAGTACGGCGCGGGTGACGCGTGGGTGGTTCTGCTGCCCGCCGAGCTCGCGCCGCGACGGATGCAGCAGCCGCTCGCGCACGCGCTCGCCGCGGAGGGCCTGCACGTCGTCACGCTCGACCTGCTCGGGCACGGCCGCTCGGACCGTCCGGACGACCCGCACGCCTACTCGGTGACCGAGTTCGCTGAGCAGGTCGTGGCGCTGCTCGACCACCTCGGCGCCCCGCAGGCCGTGCTCGGCGGCGTCTCGCTGGGCGCCAACGTGGCGCTCGAGGTGGCGGTGACCGCCCCGACCCGGGTGCGGGGGCTGATCGTCGAGGCGCCGATCCTCGACCACGGCGTCGAGGCGAGCATCGTCGTGTTCGCCCCGCTGCTGCTCACCGCGCGGTTCCTGCCGCTCTCGGTCACCCTGCTGCGGCGGCTGACCCGGCCGGTGCCGCGCGGGGTCGTCCCGTTCTGGGCGGGCGTCGCGCTCGACACCTGCGACCAGCGCGCCGGCGCGCTCGCCGCGCTGCTGCACGGGCTGTTCTTCGGCCGCGCGGCGCCCTCGGCGAAGGAGCGCCGGCGCATCACCGTCCCGGCCCTGGTCGTCGGCCACCCGTTCGACCCGGTGCGCCCGATGGCGGACGCCGTCATGCTCGCCGACGAGCTGCCGAAGGGCACGCTGGTGCGGGCCCGGTCCGCGCTGGAGTGGCGGGTGAGCCCCGAGCGCCTCGACCGGGCCGCGGTCGGTCTCGCAGTCGGGTGCTGGAAAGGCTCGCGTCGGCGCCGTCGTACGGGCACCTGACAGGCAAGATAGGCAGCGTGCTCTACCGCGACGAGGCGATCGTGCTCCGCACCCACAAGCTGGGTGAGGCCGACCGCATCATCACGCTGCTGACCCGCCAGCACGGCCGGGTCCGTGCCGTCGCGCGCGGCGTGCGCCGGACGACGTCGCGGTTCGGGTCGCGGCTGGAGCCGTTCACCCACGTCGACCTCCAGCTGGCCGAGGGTCGCAGCCTCGACACGATCACCCAGGCCGAGACGCTGACGCCGTTCTCCAAGGGTCTCGGCCTGGACTACGACCGCT
The DNA here is from genome assembly GCF_044226305.1 of Nocardioides sp. GTDB lineage: Bacteria > Actinomycetota > Actinomycetes > Propionibacteriales > Nocardioidaceae > Nocardioides. The sequence continues at coordinate 197,248 of NZ_JBGAHF010000007.1, forward strand.
ACACCGCCGGGACCGTGATGCTCGAGACCGCCGACCGGCTGGTGCCCGAGGAGCGGGAGCCGGCGGTGCAGCAGTTCCTGCTGCTGGTCGGCGGGCTGCGGGCGATGGTCGCCGGCGAGCACGGGCCGGGCCAGGTCCTCGACTCCTACCTGCTGCGCTCGCTCGCCGTCGCGGGCTACGCGCCGTCCTTCGACCACTGCGCCCGCTGCGGCTGCCTCCCCACGGCGACCGGACCGCACCGGTGGTTCAACCCGGCGATGGGCGGGATGGTGTGCACCACCTGCCGGGTCCCGGGCTCGGCCAGCCCCTCACCGGACACCGTCCTGCTGCTCGGTGCGCTGCTCGCCGGCGAGTGGGAGGTCGTCGACAGCGCGCCCCCGCGCACCCTCAAGGAGGCGAGCGGCCTGGTGGCGGCGTACCTCGCCTGGCACCTCGAGCGCGGCCTGAAGTCGCTCGTGTACGTCGAGCGGTGACGCGCGCGCACTAGGCTCCTCGACCGTGAGCCGTGCCGTCCGACCACCGACCCCCCATCCCTCGGGTGCCCGGCCGCCGGCGATCCCGAAGGAGCTGGTGCCGCGGCACGTCGCGATCGTCATGGACGGCAACGGCCGCTGGGCCAAGGAGCGCGGGCTGCCGCGCACCAAGGGCCACGAGCAGGGTGAGCACTCGTTGTTCGACGTCGTCGAGGGCGCGATCGAGATCGGGGTGAAGGCGATCTCGGCCTACGCGTTCTCGACCGAGAACTGGTCGCGCTCCCCGGAGGAGGTGCGCTTCCTCATGGGGTTCAACCGCGACGTGATCCGCCGCCGCCGCGACGAGATGCACGAGCTCGGCGTCAAGGTCCGCTGGGCAGGCCGGGCGCCGCGGCTGTGGAAGTCGGTCATCAAGGAGCTCCAGGTCGCCGAGGAGCTGACCCGCGACAACGACGTGCTCACCCTCACCATGTGCGTGAACTACGGCGGTCGCGCCGAGATCGCCGACACCGCACGCGCCATCGCCCGCGAGGTCGCCGCCGGCCGCCTCGACCCGGAGAAGGTCGACGAGAAGGCGTTCGCGCGGCACCTCTACGTCCCCGAGGTCGCCGACGCCGACCTGGTCTGGCGGACGTCGGGGGAGCAGCGGCTCTCCAACTTCCTGCTGTGGCAGGCGGCCTACGCCGAGCTCGTCTTCACCGACGTGCTCTGGCCCGACGTCGATCGCCGGCACCTGTGGCACGCGGTCGACCTCTACGCCCGCCGGGACCGGCGGTACGGCGGGGCGCAGGGCTAGCCGTCCTCGTCGAGCCCCTGCTCGATCGCGTAGCGGGTCAGCTCGACCCGGTTGTGCATCTGCAGCTTGCGCAGCGTGTTCTGCACGTGGTTCTGGACCGTGCGGTGCGACAGCACCAGCCGGTCGGCGATCTGGCGGTAGGACAGCCCCTTCGCGACCATGCGGAGCACCTCGGTCTCGCGGTCGGTCAGCTGCGGCTCGTCCGGGTCGCGCTGGAACTCGCCGAGGACCAGCCCCGCGAGACCGGCGGTGAAGACCGGCTCGCCCTGCGCGACGCCTCGGACGGCGGCGAGCAGCTCCTCCCGCGACGCGGACTTGACCAGGTAGCCGGTGGCCCCGGCCTTCACGGCTGCGAGCACGTCGGCCTGCTCGCCGGAGGCGGACAGCACGAGCACCCGGACCTCGGGGTCCTGCCGGACCACCTCCGCGGTGACCTGGACCCCGTCGGGGGCAGGGATCTGCAGGTCCAGGACCAGCACCTGCGGCCGGGCGGCCCGGAACCGCGCCAGCGCCTCGCGCCCGGAGGCCGCCACCGCGACGACGTCGTACCCGGCCTGGGCCAGGTCGCGCTCGACCGCGTCGCGCCACATCGGGTGGTCGTCGACGACCATCACCCGCACGGCTGCCTCCTGCTCGGTCACGTGGTCATCCTCCGGTCCCGGGTCGGGGGACGACGAGCTCCCACTCGGTGCCGTGCGGCCCGGTCTCGAGCAGCGCGGTCCCGCCGAGGTCGGCGATCCGTCCGCGGACCGACTCGGCGACCCCGAGCCGCCCCTGGGCCGCGGCCTCCTCGAGGCGGCCGGCGGGGATCCCCGGACCGTCGTCGCGCACCGTGAGCTCGACCCGGTCGGGGAACGCCTGCAGCAGCAGCCACGCGGGAGCGTCGTCGCCGACGTGCCGCCCGACGTTGTCGAGACACGCGCTCGCCGCGGCGACGAGCTCGTGCGCCGTGGCCGCCGGCAGCTCGACGGGGTACGCCGGCGCGGAGACGGTCACCCCGGGGCGCGCCCCCAGCCGGCTGAGCTCGGCGGCGACGTCGACGACGTCGCCGGTGGTGGGCGGGTCCTCCTGGGCGCGGACCAGCGCACGCAGCTCGCGCTCCTGCTCGCCGGCCAGCCGTCCCAGCTCGGCCCCCTCGCCGCCCAGCTCCCGGCCCCGGCGCTGGACGAGCGCGAGCACCTGCAGCACGCCGTCGTGCACCGCGCGGGCCAGCCGCGCGCGCTCGGCTGCGACCGCCGCCGTGCGGAGGGCGGCGTCGCGCTCGGTGGCGAGCTCCTCCAGGGTCGCGACCACGTAGCCGACGGTCGGCCCGCCGATCAGGAGCAGGAAGGCGTTGCCGTAGTCGGAGGCGTCGACGTCCTGCCGCAGCAGGTCGGACCCGGCGAGGACCACGCCCGCGACCAGCCCGCCCACCGTCCGGTAGCGGATCGCCCACGCGACCAGCGCGGCGATCACCCAGAACCCGGGGAGGCTGGCGTCGCCCCCGGTCACGACCGGCGAGATCAGCAGCAGCCCGGCAGCGAGGGCCAGGTCGGTGACGAGCAGGGGAGCGGTGCGACGCCGCCGGTCGGCGTACGCCCAGGTCGCGAACGCCGTCCACAGCACCATCAGCACGACGCAGGCCGCCCCCAGCCCGGGTCGGGCGTCGGCGTCGGAGCGGTGCACGGCCAGCGCGACGGTGTTCACCAGCAGCACCGGCCGCAGCACCGCGAGCGCCCGGAAGAGCCGGTCCTCGACGGCGATCGCGGCGGGGCTGGACCACGGGCTCACACGGGGAAGTCTCGCACCGACGGGTCGTCGGGCTGAGTATCCGTACGGATGCGGGCCCGGTGGTGCCCGGCCGAGACTCGACGCATGGACAGCCAAGCCCCCACCCCGAAGAACACCGCCGCCTTCTACGCCCAGTCCGCGATCGCGTTCGGACTGGCCCTCTTCACGATGCTCGTCGCGATCTACTACCTGCCCGCCGAGCCCTGGCCGAAGGCCTTCCTGGCCCTCGGGACGGTCTTCCTGACGACCTCCGCGTTCAGCCTCGCCAAGTGCGTGCGCGACACCCAGGAGAGCCAGTACGTCTTCTCGCGGCTCGACCAGGCGCGCGTCGACCGGATCCTGGCCGACCACGACCCGTGGAAGCAGGCCGGCTGACGGACCCGGCCGACCCCTCAGCCCGCCGGCTTGGCGTAGGCCGCCACGCCGGTGTCGAGGAGGACGCAGGGCTCGTCGCCGTCGACCCAGGCGTCGTGACCCGGCTCGATCCGCACGACGTCGCCGGGACCCACGCTGGCCTCGGTGCCGTCGTCCATCCGGACGGTCATCCGGCCGGAGAGGCAGAACCCGGTGTGCGTCGCCTCGCAGGACTCCGTCCCGGCGATCGGCTTGACGTCCTCCGACCACCGCCAGCCGGGCTCGAACGTCCCCTTGCCCATCGTGAAGTCCCCGAGGGTGACCACGTCCATGTGGCCGTGGTCCTTGAACGGCCGCCGCTCGTGCGGACGGTCGATGCTCTGCGACTCGACAGCTGCCATGACAACACCTCCTGGGTGAACGAGGTCCCGAGAGGATCGGTCAACGCTACGGCGGAACGCGGGCGGAGGACATGCACCGATCGGGCTGGCACGTCCGGGTGGTCAGTCCCGGCAGCCGGAGCAGGTCCCGAAGATCTCCAGCGTGTGGCTGACGTCGTCGTAGCCGTGCTCGGCGGCGATCGCGCGGGTCCACCGCTCGACCGTCGGCCCCTCCACCTCCACCGTGCGGCCGCACTCGCGGCACACCAGGTGGTGGTGGTGGGTGTCCGAGCAGCGCCGGTAGATCGCCTCGCCGTCCTCGGTGCGCAGCACGTCGACCTCGCCCCCCTCGGCGAGCCGTTGCAGGGTGCGGTAGACGGTCGCCAACCCCACCGGGTCGCCCCGTCGACCCAGCAGGTCGTGGATCTCCTGGGCCGAGCGGAAGTCGTCGAACGACGCGAGCGCGTCGGCCACGGCACGGCGCTGCCGGGTGGGCCGCATGCCCTGCTGGGCCGAGCCGGTCGGGTCAGTGCTCGTCATAGTGCCTCCCGTGGGGCGCGTGGCGGTGGCCGTCGTGGACGTAGTCGACGTGATCGCCGTGCGGAACGGCGATGTGGCCGCAGTCCTCGCCGTGCACGTGGGGGTGCTCGTCGGTCTCCTGGTGCGCCGTCGTGGGCACGACGGGGAAGGGCTCGAGCAGCCGGCGCCTCGATCGAAGCCAGACGCCGACCGGCCAGGCCGCGACGAAGCCGGCGAGGGCGAGCAGCACGATCGTCGGACCTGGCTGCACCCGGGTGCCGGCCGGGGCGGCCGCCGAGAGCAGCAGGCCACCGACCGAGGCCACCATGCCGAGCACCATCGCTCCGGCGAGGGTGCTGCGGAACGTCCGGCTCACCTGCTGCGCGGTGGCCACCGGCACCACCATCAGGGCGGAGACCAGCAGCAGCCCGACGGTGCGCATCGCGACCGTCACGCTCACCGCCGCGAGGACCGCGACGAGCAGGTTGTAGAGCCGGATGTTGAGGCCGGCGACCCGGGCGAACTCCTGGTCCTGCGCGACCGCGAACAGCTGCGGTGCGAGGCCGACGCAGACCACGACGACGACCGCGGCGAGCACCATCGTCACCACCACGTCGCCTCGGGAGATCGTGGTGATGGAGCCGAAGAGGTACTGCTGGAGCCGGGCGCCGCTCTGCCCGGCCAGCCCGGTGATGAGGACGCCGCCGGCCAGGCCGCCGTAGAAGAGCAGCGCGAGCGCGACGTCGCCGTTGGCGTGTCCCCGCTCCCGGATGACCTCGATGACGATGGCCCCGATGACCGCCACGACGACGGCGGTCCAGGTGGGGGAGAGGCCCGTGAGCAGCCCGATCGCGACGCCGGTGACGGCGACGTGGCCGATGCCGTCGCCCATCAGGGCCAACCGCCGTTGCACGAGGTAGGTGCCCACGGCCGGTGCGGCGAAGCCGGTGAAGACCGCCGCCAGGATGGCCCGCTGCATGAATCCGTAGGACAGCAGGTCGAGGTAGCCGCTCATCCGAGCCCACCTTCCAGCGGGGAGGCGACGTGCGGCGCGTGGTCGTGCCGCACCGTCTCGTGGTGGTGGTGCTGGTGGCCGTCGAGGTGGGCGGTCGCGACCTCCTCGCTGGCCAGGGGCGGGCCGTCGTAGGAGACGCGACCGTCGCGCATCACGACCGCCCGGTCGATCAGCGGTGCCATCGGACCGAGCTCGTGGGCCACGAGCACGATGGTCGCGCCTCGCTGGGAGAGCGTGCCGAGGGTGTCGGCGAGCACCTGCTGGTTGGGCAGGTCCACACCGGCGGTCGGCTCGTCGAGGAAGAAGAGGTCGGGCTCACCGGCCAGCGCCCGGGCGATGAGCACCCGCTGCTGCTGGCCCCCCGACAGCGTCGCGACGCCGTCACGAACCCGGTCGGCGAGGCCCACGACCTCGAGGGCGTCGGTGATCGCGACCCGGTCGGCGCGACCGAGCCGGTGGAGGAGCCGCCGCCGGGTGAGCCGGCCGGAGGCGACGACCTCCCACACCGACGCCGGTACGCCGGAGCCGGCGCCACCGCGCTGGGGGACGAAGCCGACGCGCTGCCAGTCGTGGAAGTGGTCGAGGTCGGTGCCGAAGAGCCGCACCGAGCCGGTGGTGAGGGGCCGCAGCCCGGTCAGCGCCCGCACGAGCGTCGACTTGCCGGACCCGTTCGCCCCCATGAGGGCCACGAACTCGCCGGACCGGACGGTGAGGTCGACGGTGCGCAGCACGGGGCGCCGGGCGATCGCCACGGCGCCGTTCACCATCTCCACGACCGGGTCGGCGGTCAGCATCCGTTCGCCTCCTGCAGGGCGGTGAGGTTGGACCGCATGAGCGAGAGGTAGTCCTCGGCGTCGGTCTCGTCGCTGAGGCCCTCGATCGGGTCGAGGACCGCGGCGCGGACGCCGGTGTCGCGGGCCAGCTGCTCGGCCACCGCCGGGCTCACCAGCGACTCGGAGAAGACCGTGGTGACGCCCTCGCTGCGGATGAGGTCCTGGAGGCGACCGAGGTCGGCCGGGGTCGGCTCGGAGTCGGGGGACAGCCCGAGGATCGTCTCCATCCGCAGGCCGTAGCGCTGCAGGTAGCCGAATGCGTCGTGGCTGACGACCACGGTGTCGCGCTCGCAGTCGGCGAGGCCCTCGGCGTACTCGCGGTCGAGCTGCTCGAGCTCGGCGCGCAGGTCGGCGGCCCGGGTGCGGTAGCCGTCGGCGTGGTCGGGGTCCGCCTCGGCGAGCTGCGCGGCCACCGCGTCACCCACCTCGGCGAGCAGCAGCGGGTCCTGCCAGAAGTGCGGGTCGTCCTCGGGGGAGTCGACGCCGTGGTCGCGGAACGGGACGAGGTCGACGACCTGGGCCGCGTCGACCACCGCGCCCTCGGCGTTCTCGTCGACCGTGTCGTCGACGGCCGGCTGGAAGCCGCGCTCGAAGACGACGACGTCGGCCTGCGCGACCTCGGCGGTCTCGCGGACGGTCGGCTCGAGGTCGTGCGGCTCGCCGCCGGGGGCCGTCAGGTTCTCGACCTCGACCAGGTCACCGCCGACCTGCTCGGCGACCCAGGCGAGCGGGTAGAACGCGGCCGCCACCTGCACGCCGTTGTCGAGCCCGACGGAGTCGTCGGTGAACGCCGCGCACCCGCTCGCCAGCACGGCACCCGCCAGGGCGGCGACCACGACCCCTCTCATGAGAACCATTCTCAGCGCAGTTGAGAATCATTGTCAACACGTGGGTGGCCACTACGCTGACCGGGTGCTGGTCGTGAACAGGTTCCGGGTGCCGCTCGAGTCGGGTGAGGCGTTCCGTGCCGACCTGGCGACCGCGCGGGACGTGCTGGCCGCGTGCACCGGGTACGTCGGCGGGGAGATCGGCCGCAACGTCGACGACCCGGAGCTCTGGGTGCTCACCACGCGGTGGGAGAACGTCGGCAGCTACCGGCGGGCGCTCTCGTCGTACGACGCGAAGCTGCGGGCCTGGCCGGTCCTGGTGGGAGCCCTCGAGGAGCCGTCCGCCTACGAGGACGCGGAGCCCGGCACCACCCTCAATACCTGGTCGCCACGGTCGTTAGGCTGAACTCTCCACCCGCGTCGCCGCACACCACCCGCTGACCATAGGAGCCACCGTGGCCAAGCCGCCGCCGTCCACCGTCGACAACGTCGTCTCCCTCGCCAAGCGCCGGGGCTTCGTCTACCCGTGCGGTGAGATCTACGGCGGCACCCGCTCGGCCTGGGACTACGGCCCGCTCGGCGTCGAGCTCAAGGAGAACATCAAGCGCCAGTGGTGGCGGTCCATGGTCACGATGCGTGACGACATGGTCGGTCTGGACTCCTCGATCATCCTGCCCCGCCAGGTGTGGGAGGCCAGCGGCCACGTCGACACCTTCACGGACCCGCTGACCGAGTGCCAGTCGTGCCACAAGCGGTTCCGCGCCGACCACCTCCAGGAGGAGGTCGCGGAGAAGAAGGGGATCGAGAACCCCGACGACGTCGACCTGACGACCGTCGCGTGCCCCAACTGCGGCACCCGCGGCGCGTGGACCGAGCCGCGCCAGTTCTCCGGCCTGCTCAAGACCTACCTCGGGGTCATCGAGAACGAGGAGGGGCTGCACTACCTCCGCCCGGAGACCGCGCAGGGCATCTTCATCAACTTCGCCAACGTCGTGACGTCGAGCCGGCAGAAGCCGCCCTTCGGCATCGCGCAGATCGGCAAGAGCTTCCGCAACGAGATCACGCCGGGCAACTTCATCTTCCGGACCCGCGAGTTCGAGCAGATGGAGATGGAGTTCTTCGTCAAGCCCGGCGAGGACGAGGAGTGGCACCAGTACTGGATCGACGAGCGCACGCGCTGGTACGTCGACCTCGGCATCGACGCCGACAACCTGCGGCACTACGAGCACCCGCAGGAGAAGCTCAGCCACTACAGCAAGCGCACCGTCGACATCGAGTACCGCTTCAAGTTCGCCGGCTCCGAGTGGGGTGAGCTCGAGGGCATCGCGAACCGCACCGACTTCGACCTCACCACGCACGCCAAGCACTCCGGCCAGGACCTCTCCTACTTCGACCAGGCCAACAACGAGCGCTACGTGCCCTACGTCATCGAGCCGGCCGCGGGCCTCTCGCGCAGCCTGATGACCTTCCTCGTCGACGCCTACACCGAGGACGAGGCGCCCAACACCAAGGGCGGCGTGGACAAGCGCACCGTGCTGCGGCTCGACCCGCGGCTCGCGCCGGTCAAGGTCGCGGTCCTGCCGCTCAGCCGCAACGCCGACCTCTCGCCCAAGGCGAAGGGCCTGGCCACGGAGCTGCGCCGGGCCGGCTGGAACGTCGACTTCGACGACTCCGGCGCGATCGGCCGCCGCTACCGCCGCCAGGACGAGATCGGCACGCCGTACTGCGTCACGGTCGACTTCGAGACGCTCGACGACCACGCGGTCACCGTGCGCGAGCGCGACACCATGGCGCAGGAGCGGATCTCCCTCGACGCGGTGACGTCGTGGTTCGCCGAGCGTTTCATCGGCTGCTGACGGCCTCCCTCGTGCACACTTTCCGCATGACGCGGACCCCCCTGCTCGCGCTCGCGGTCGTGGGCGCCCTGGCGCTCGCCGGGTGCTCCGGCAGCGACTCCTCGGGCGGCGACGGGTCGGCCGGCGGGACCGGACCCACGGCGACCGGCTCGCCGTACCTCCCGGTCCCCGACGGCGTCGAGCTGACCGCGCCCGGCAGCCAGCTGTCGGTCGGGGACACGGCGGTCGTCGCCTACCACCCGCGCCAGGACCAGGTGGGGGCGCTCGACATCACGGTGACCGACCTGGAGCGTGCCCCGATCAAGGCGTTCTCGGCGTGGCAGCTCTCCGACGCGCAGAAGAAGTCGAACGCCTACTACGTCCGCGCCGACGTGGAGAACGTCGGCGACACCGACCTCGGCGGCCGGCCGGTCCCGCTGTACGTCGTCAACGACGACAACGTCCTGCTCGAGCCCACGCCGTTCACGAGCTCGTTCAAGCCGTGCCCGAGCACGCCCTTCCCGAAGAAGTTCGGCCCGGGCGCCGACGCGAAGGTGTGCCTGGTCTACCTCGCCCCCGACCACGGCCAGCTCGAGGCGGTCAGCTTCCGGCCCGACGAGACCTTCAACCCGATCACCTGGACCGGCGACGTGGCGAAGTACGAGGCGCCGAAGCCCAGCGGGAAGCCGTCGTCCAAGCCGTCGTCCAAGCCGACGGGGAAGCCCACGAAGAAGCCGGGCCAGCAGAAGCAGCAGTGATTTGGGCGCTCCGGCCACCGCGCCGGACAATGGCGTCGTGCCCACCTCACCCACTGCGCTGCCCGCCGGCCTGACGCTGGGGTCCCTCCGCGTCGACACGCCGGTGGTGCTCGCGCCGATGGCGGGCATCACGAACGCGGCGTACCGGCGCCTGTGCGCCGAGCAGGGGGCTGGTCTCTACGTCTGCGAGATGATCACCAGCCGCGGCCTCGTCGAGGGCGACCAGCACACCCGGGACATGCTCGTCTTCGACGAGCTCGAGACCACGCGGTCCGTGCAGCTCTACGGCACCGACCCGGTCTACGTCGGCAAGGCGGCCGAGATCCTCTGCGCCGAGTACGGCGTGGCGCACATCGACCTCAACTTCGGCTGCCCGGTCCCCAAGGTGACCCGCAAGGGCGGCGGCGGCGCGCTGCCGTGGAAGCGCGGCCTGCTCGGCGAGATCCTCGAGCACGCGGTGGCCGCCGCAGCGCCGTACGACGTGCCGGTGACGATGAAGACCCGCAAGGGGATCGACGACGACCACCTGACCTACCTCGACGCGGGCCGGATCGCCCAGGAGTCGGGAGTCGCGGCGATCGCGCTGCACGGGCGCACCGTCGCGCAGGCCTACTCCGGTGCGGCCGACTGGGACGCGATCGCCGCGCTGGTCGACCACGTCGACATCCCGGTGCTCGGCAACGGCGACATCTGGGAGGCGTCCGACGCCGTCCGCATGGTCGAGCAGACCGGTGCCGCGGGCGTCGTCGTCGGGCGGGGCTGCCTGGGCCGCCCCTGGATCTTCCGCGACCTCGCGACCGCCTTCCGCGGCGAGGCCCCCGTCGACGGGTTCCGCGCGACCCTCCCCACCCTGGGCGAGGTCACGTCGATGATGCGCCGCCACGCCGAGCTGCTGTGCCAGCACCTCGGCGAGGAGCGCGGCTGCAAGGAGTTCCGCAAGCACGTCTCGTGGTACCTCAAGGGCTTCGCGGCCGGCGGCGAGCTGCGCCGCTCGCTCGGGCTCGTCGACACCCTCGCCACGCTCGACCGGCTGCTCGCCGACCTCGACCCGACCGAGCCGTTCCCGATCGCCGAGCTCGGCTCGCCGCGCGGTCGGCAGGGCTCGCCGCGAGGCCGGGTCGCGCTCCCCGAGGGCTGGCTCGACGACACCGACGGCAGCGGTTCCCACCTCCAGGAGGAGGCCGGCGAGACCACCGGAGGGTGATCGGGAACACCCCGTTCCAGGGGCCCCGCGATTCGGGGTGCCCCGCCCGGTGTGGTTGAGTGGGTGCTCGTCGTTGCCGTTTCGTTACTTTTCTCGGGGTCCTGCGGCATCGACACCGCCCAGTCAAGCAACAGCAAAGGATCAGCGCTGTGGCAGATCATCGCCACAAGCGGGACACCGATGCCCGCCGCAAGCCCCGTGCCGCCGTCATCGCCGGCCCGCTCGCCCTTTTGGCGACCGCCTCGGCCGTGACCATCGGCATGCTGGCGAGCAACCCCGCCAGCCCGGTCGTGACCGCGGACGTCTCCGCCGACATCAGCGGCGTCTTCCAGTCCCGCGAGGTCGCCTCGCGGAGCGGCTCCCGCATCTCGGGCGACCTCCTGCAGAAGGAGTTCGACCGCAACCAGGACCGCCTCGCGAAGCAGGCCGCCGCGGAGCGGGCCGCCGAGCGCGCCGCCCGCGTCGCGACGCAGCGGGCCGTCGAGCAGGCCGACGAGAAGCTCTGGACGACCACCGTGCTCAACCTGTGGACCGACGCCGGGTCGTCCGCCACCCAGGTCGGCGAGATCGACGCCGGCAAGCAGGTGCTCGTCACCGGCCGCGATACCGCCGGCCGGACCGAGATCGTCGTCGACGGGCAGTCCCGCTGGGTGACCGCGGGCTACCTCTCCGACGAGAAGCCCGTCGCCGCCGCGGCCGGCCTGTCGATGGCGCCCTGCCCGGACGGCAGCGTCGAGAGCGGTCTCGTCTCCGACGCCGTCTACGTCTACCGCTCGGTGTGCCACGCCTTCCCGCAGATCACCAGCTACGGCGGGTGGGACGCCCACGGCGAGCACTCGTCGGGCAAGGCCATCGACATCATGACCAGCGACAAGGAGCTCGGTGACGCGATCGCGGAGTTCCTCAAGGCGCACGCCTCCGAGCTGAACCTCTACGACGTCATCTGGTGGGACCAGATCTGGACGCCCGTGCGGGCCTCCGAGGGCTGGCGGTCCTACGGCGACCACGGTTCGCCCACGGCCAACCACATGGACCACGTGCACGTCTCGACCAACTGACGCCCCGCGCGGCGTCAGACCAGGCGCGCCAGACGCTTCTTCCCCAGGTTCTCCCGCACGACCCACGCGACGTCCGGGTCGTCGCTGTCGAGGGCGTGGAACGCCACCAGCCCCGGCCCCGGGTCGGCGGCCACCGCCACGCTCCAGCAGTAGCCCAGCCCCTGCCGCAGGGTCCGGACGGCGGGGCGGCGTCGTTCGCCGGCCGGCACGGCCGCGAGCGCGGCGGTCGCCCGCCGGCACACCTCGACGGCGACGGCGGCCGCCTCCGGCGTACCGATCAGGCGCGGCTCGCAGATCGCGGCGGCCGCGGCCCGCACGACGAGCGGGTCCGGGTCGCCGGCCCAGGTGAGGACGATCGACTCCAGCGCGGGCAGGTCCGCGTCGCCGAGGCGCTGGAGCGCCATCGCCACGGCCTCGCGGACCCGCCACCGCTCGTCGGAGGCGTGGCCGTGCAGCCGGGCCGTGACGGCCGGGTCGGAGGCGCGCGAGCCGAGGCCGAGGACCCCGCAGAACGTGCGGTACTCGTCGCCGCTGGCGATCAGCTCGTCGTCGACCTCGGGACCGGCGAGCTCGGCCAGGGCGACCGCCAGCTCGATGTTGCCGCGTGGCCCGGGCAGCCCGGAGTGCGCGTCGAGGTACGCCGGCCAGGCGGCCGGGTCGAGGGCCCGGAGTGCGTCGCGGTACTCCGCGATCCGCGTCATGCCGCGACAGTAGGACGCGGCGACCGGTGGCCGGCAGGGGCGAACGTCCCAGCCGGGACCTAGAGTCTGCAGCGATGAGCACCCACGACCGCTACGACGAGGCCGCGCGCGAGCGCATCGTCGAGGAGCCGCCCAAGCGGGTCGACGCGCCGGTGCGCACGCCGTTCGAGCGCGACCGCGCGCGGGTGGTCCACGCGGCCGCGTCCCGCCGGCTCGCGGCCAAGACCCAGGTGATGGGTCCGCAGTCCGACGACTTCGTGCGCAACCGGCTCACCCACAGCCTCGAGGTGGCCCAGGTGGCCCGCGACCTGTCCCGGGCGCTGGGCAGCCAGCCCGACATCGCCGAGACCGCAGCCCTCGCCCACGACCTCGGCCACCCCCCGTTCGGCCACAACGGCGAGCGGGTGCTGGCCGAGCTCGGTGAGCCGTGCGGCGGGTTCGAGGGCAACGCGCAGACCCTGCGGCTGCTGACCCGGCTCGAGGCGAAGACCGACGGCGCCGGGCTCAACCTGACCCGCGCCACCCTGGACGCCTGCACGAAGTACCCCTGGCCGCGGGCCGCGGCGGAGGAGCCCAGCGGGGTGCACGCCGACGGGTCGCCGCGCTTCGTCGTGAAGTTCGGGGTCTACGACGACGACCGGCCGGTCTTCGACTGGATGCGTCGCGTCGCGGTCGGCACCCGCCAGTGCCTCGAGGCGCAGGTGATGGACCTCGCCGACGACGTCGCCTACTCCGTCCACGACGTCGAGGACGGCGTGGTGGCGGGTCGGATCGAGCTCACCACTGTCGACGAGGCCGCGGTCTGGCAGACCGTGCGCGACTGGTACCTGCCCGAGGTGACCGACGACGTGCTCGACAAGACGCTCGCCGAGCTGCGCACCGTCGGCAGCTGGCCCGTGACGCCGTACGACGGCAGCCGGCGCTCGCTCGCCGCCCTGAAGAACCTCACCAGCGACCTGATCGGCCGGTTCTGCGGGGCGGTGCAGCACGCGACGTTCGAGGCCGGTGACGGACCGTTCGTGCGCTACGCCGCCGACCTGGTCGTGCCCGAGCAGACCCGGCTCGAGATCGCGGTGCTCAAGGGGGTCGCCGCGCACTACGTCATGCGTGCCGACGACCGCGTCGCGCTGATGGAGCGGCAGCGCGAGCTGCTCGCCGAGCTGGTCACCGTGCTCGCCGACCGCGCCCCCGGCGCGCTGGACCGACCGTTCGCCGACGACTGGCGGGCGGCCGGCGACGACGCCGCCCGGCTGCGGGTCGTCGTCGACCAGGTCGCCTCGCTCACGGACGCCAGCGCCGTGGCGCGGCACGCAGCCCTGCTGGGGCGGTCGTGACCGACCGGCTGGTGTGGCTGCCCTTCGAGCCGACCGAGCTCGTCGACGAGCGGGGCGGCCCGCCGGAGGACCTGCGCTACGAGGTCGTGGACCCCACCCGGGACGTGCCCGACAGCGTCTCCGAGGTGCGGTTCTACGTGCCGCCTTACCAGGTCGGGCCGCAGGTGGCCGAGGTGCTGCCCCGGATGACCAGCCTCGAGGTCGTGCAGACGCTGACCGCCGGTGTCGACAACCTGCGCGGGCACGTCCCCGACGGCGTCCTGCTCTGCAACGGGCGCGGCATCCACGACACCTCGACCGCCGAGCTCGCGGTCACCCTGGTGCTGGCGAGCCTGCGCGGCGTCCCCGGGTTCGTGCGCGACCAGGACCGGCACACCTGGCGCCCCGGCTGGCACCCCGCGCTCGCGGACCGGCAGGTGCTGATCGTCGGGTACGGCGCGGTGGGGGAGGCCGTGGAGCGGCGGCTGCTCCCGTTCGAGGTCGACGTGGTGCGGGTCGCGCGGAGCGCCCGCGGCGGCGTCTACGGGATCGAGGAGCTGCCCCGGCTGCTCCCCGGCGCCGACGTCGTCGTTCTGGTCGTGCCGCTGACCGAGGCGACCCGCGGCCTGGTCGACGCCGCGTTCCTCGCCGCGATGAAGGACGGGGCGCTGCTGGTCAACGTCGCCCGGGGCGCCGTCGTCGACACCGACGCGGTGGTCGCCGAGCTGCACTCCGGCCGGCTCCACTACGCGACCGACGTCACCGATCCCGAGCCGCTGCCGGCGACCCACCCCCTCTGGCACGCGCCGAACCTGCTGGTGAGCCCGCACGTCGGCGGCGCCAGCAGCGCGATGTGGCCCCGGGCCCACCGCCTGGTGCACGACCAGCTCCGCCGCTACGCCGCCGGCGAGGAGCTGGTGAACGTCATGACCGGCGACTACTAGTTGTACCCGGCCATCAGGTTGGTAGCCGGCTGATCGGTGGGAGTCCGCCGAGTGCGCTGTGGCGGCGTTGAGTGTTGTAGTGCTCGAGCCAGGGCGCAAGTGCTGCTGCGCGCTCGAGGTTGCTGGTGAATGGTTGTCGGTAGGCCCATTCGGTGGCGATGGTGCGGTTGTAGCGCTCGACCTTCCCGTTCTGCCAGGGGCAGTGGGGCTTGATGAACAGGTGGCGGGCGCCGATCGCGGCGATCGCCTCGCGCATGTCGCGCGAGAGCTTGTAGGACATGTGGTTGTCGGTGATGACCTGCTCGATTCGGGTGATCCCGGCAGCGGCGAATGCTTCGGCGGCCCGGAGCAGGAACGCCGCACAGGTCGCGCCCTTCTCATCGGGCAGGATCTCTGAATGGGCGTAGCGGGAGTGGTCGTCGATCAGTGAGTGGACGTAGTCGTAGCCGATCTTGGCGCGCTTCTGCTTCGCGGTCTGTCGGTGCGCGGGGCCTGCCTTCCATCCGCCGCCGTCGTGAATTCGCCCGAGCTTCTTGACGTCCATGTGGGCTAGGTCGCCGGGCCGGGGCCGCTCGTAACGGACCGCGGTGACCTTGGAGGCCCGGATCACTTCGCCGGTCATCGGGTCGCACTCACGTAGGTAGGGCACCTGGTGGCGGCGCAGGATGCGCGAGACCGTGCGTGGCGGCAGACCCAGCTCCGGGCCGAGCCAGTCCTGGCCGCGCCGCTCCCGGTGGCGCAGCACGAGCACTCGCTGCTCGACCTCGTGCGAGGTTCGAGTTGGCGAGGAGTGTGGTCGTGAGGACCGGGTCTGCAGACCTGCCTCGCCTTCGGCGGCATAGCGATCGAGCCAGGTCTTCACGCATTTGCGGGAGACCCCCATCGCGGCCGCGATGTGGGCCTGGCGCCAGCCCTGTTGGTGGCGTTGAACGATCAGCAGCCGGCCGTAGACGGTCAGCCGCGCACTACCGTGAGACATGGAACCTCCGGGTGGATGTGGGCCTTAGACAAGCCACACCCCACCCGGAGGTTCTCTTTCACGTCAACGGCCAGGACCGCTACCAACGTCCCGGCCGGGTACAACTAGTCGTCGCCCCCGCCTAGACTCCGCCACGTGGCAGGACGGATTCGCGAGGAGGACATCGCCGAGGTGCGCGAGAAGGTGCGCATCGACGACGTCGTCTCGCAGTACGTCACCCTCCGCAACGCCGGCGGCGGCTCGCTGAAGGGGCTCTGCCCGTTCCACGACGAGAAGTCGCCGTCGTTCAACGTCAACCCGAGCCGAGGGTTCTTCCACTGCTTCGGCTGCGGGGAGGGCGGCGACGTCATCGCCTTCCTGATGAAGATCGACGGCCTCACCTTCGGGGAGACGGTCGAGCGACTGGCCGAGAAGACCGGCGTGGTGCTGCGGCGCGAGGACGACGGGGCGGGCCGGGACGAGCGGCCGAAGGGGCCACCGCGCAACCGGTTGATCGAGGCCAACCGGGTGGCCCAGGAGTTCTACGCCGAGCAGCTGGCCACCCCCGACGCGCTGGTCGCGCGGCAGTTCCTCGGTGAGCGCGGCTTCGACCAGGAGGCGGCCAGCCGCTTCGGGATCGGGTTCGCACCACGCGAGGGCGAGGCGGTCTTCAAGCACCTGCGCGGCCGCGGCTTCACCCAGGAGGAGGCGGTCGAGGCGGGCCTGGTGGCGATCGGCCGCTCGGCGTACGACCGCTTCCGCGGCCGGCTGCTGTGGCCGATCCGCGACGCGAGCGGCGACACGATCGGGTTCGGGGCCCGCCGGATCTTCGACGACGACCGGATCGAGGCGAAGTACCTCAACACCCCGGAGACCCGGATCTACAAGAAGAGCCAGGTGCTCTACGGCATCGACCTGGCCCGCCGCGAGATCGGGCGGTCGTCGCGGGCGGTGATCGTCGAGGGCTACACCGACGTGATGGCCTGCCACCTCGCCGGCGTCGGCAGCGCCGTCGCCACCTGCGGGACGGCCTTCGGCGACGACCACGCGCGGGTGCTGCGCCGGTTCCTCGACGACCACGACGGGACCCGCGGTGAGGTGATCTTCACCTTCGACGGCGACGCAGCCGGCCAGAAGGCGGCACTGCGTGCCTTCGGCGGCGACCAGAACTTCGTCGCCCAGACCTACGTCGCCGTCGAGCCCGACGGCCGCGACCCGTGCGACCTGCGGATCGAGAAGGGTGACGAGGCCGTCCGGGCGCTGGTCGACGGCCGGGTGCCGCTCTACCGGTTCGTGCTCTCCAACGTCGTCGGCAAGTACGACCTCGACCGGGCCGACGGCCGGATCGACGCCCTGCGCGAGGGTGCGCGGCTGGTCTCGAGCATCCGCGACCGGTCGAAGGTGGACGCCTTCGCCCGCGAGCTCGCCGGCATGGTGGGGCTGGACGTCGAGGACGCACGTGCCGAGGTCAAGCGGGCGACCAACCGTCGGCCGGCCCCGGAGCCGACCACGTCCGGCGCCGGCCAGGCCGCACCGGCGGCGCCCCCCGTCCGGGACCTGCCGAGCATCGGCGATCCCCGGTTCGCCGTCGAGCGCGAGACGCTGATGCTCGTCATCCAGCACCCGATGACGATCGGGCGGCTCAGCTCCGACCTGAGTCGTGACGACTTCACCCACCCGGTCCTCCAGGCGGTCTGGGACCTGGTCGCCGCCGCCGGCGGGGTCGCTGCCGGGGTGGGGGAGGCGGGCTGGGCGGCGCAGCTGCGCGACTCGGCCTCGGACCCCGCGGTGGCCGCCGCCGTGAGTGCGCTGGCGGTCGCGCCGTTGAAGAAGCAGCCGGACGCGGCGTACGTCACCGGCTACCTCCTCCGTCTCCAGGAGCGCACCACCTCCCGCCGGATCGCGGACGCGCGCTCGCGTCTCCAACGCGCCGACCCCGCGGACACCGCGGGCTTCGACGCCCTCTTCAAGGAGCTCGCGATGCTCGAGTCCCACCGACGCTCGCTGCTGGACCAGATCGCGGGCCCCGCGTGAGGGGCCGTCGGCCCCGCTCGCCGGTGCGCGTCGAGCGCGGGGAGAAGCTGCTCGCCGAGGCGGCGGCGGACCAGGCGCACCTCGGCGGCACCCGCGACGCGCTGTACGTCGTCCGCACGCTCGGCACCGGCGCGCTGGCGCTCACGGAGACGGTACGCATCCCCTGGGAGGAGGTCGAGGCGGCCGACTGGGACAGCGCCGAGTCCACCCTGCGGGTCAGCGAGGTCGGGACCTGGGGCGTCGAGCGGCCGGTCCACGAGTTCACGATCGAGGAGCCCGGCCGGCTGCTGGAGCTGGTCCGCGAGCGGGTCACGGCCAGCATCGTGATGCAGCGGCACGTCGCCGTCCGCGGCCGGCGCGGCCTGCGGGTGGTCGCCCGGCGGGCGCCGCACGGCGACCGGCCGATCATCTGGCTCTACGAGTACGACGAGGGCATCGACCCCGAAGATCCGGAGGTCCAGCGGGTCGCCGAGGACGCCCTCGCCGCCGCTCGCGGCGAGGTCGGCGTCGACTGACACCTCGATTTTTACTCGCGGATCGGCATTGCTAACCTGTGCGGGCTGCACCCGATCCCCTGTAGCTCAACTGGCAGAGCATTCGGCTGTTAACCGGAGGGTTGTTGGTTCGAGTCCAACCGGGGGAGCAGAGACGAGGCCCTGACCGCGCATCGCGCGGCAGGGCCTCGCGGCGTCTCCGTCCCGGGCGCTGTGCGGGCCGGTCGCTCCCCGGTTGGTCCGAACGGACTACACGTCCGGGGCCCATCGGCACCCGGGAGCGTGGTCCGAGAGTCCCTGCCCGGACCGGCCCGGCACGCCCACGATGGTGAGGACGGCCCGTCGGCCCGCCCCAGCAACCGGCGGGCCGTCACTCCACCCGAGGACGACCTCGCCGACCGGCCCGGAACCCGCGGGGTGACCGACCGACGTCGCGGGACCACCGGGCGGCAGGATGGGGTCCGTGATCGTGTCCCATGAGCACCGGCTGATCTTCCTCAAGACCCGCAAGACCGCCGGGACCAGCGTCGAGATCGCGCTGTCGCGCATCTGCGGCCCGGACGACACCATCACCCGGCTGACCGACGAGGACGAGGAGCTGCGCCGCTCCCGGGGCGGCCGCGGCCCCCAGCACTTCGAGTCCCCGCCTCTGCCGGAGAAGGCCTTCAACCACATGCCCGCGCGCGGCGTACGCCTGGTCGTCGGTCCGGACGTGTGGCGCGACTACTTCCGGTTCACGATCGAGCGGAACCCCTGGGACCTCGTGGTCTCGCAGTACTACTGGCGCTACCGCAACGAGGAGGCGCCGCCGTTCGACGACTTCGTCCGCCGGCCAGTGGTGGTCAAGCTCGCGGACAAGAACGCGCGGATCTACCGGCTCCGTGGCGAGATCGCCGTCGACCGGGTGCTCCGCTTCGAGTCCCTGGCGAGCGACCTGGCCGAGCTCTGGGCCGAGCGGGGCCTGCCGGGCTCGCCCGAGCTGCCGCACGCGAAGTCGCACTCCCGACCGGCCCGCAGCTACCGGGAGCTCTACACCGACGAGACCCGCGACCTGGTCGGGAACCTGTTCGCGGGAGTCGTGCGGGACCTGGGCTACGAGTTCTGAGGAGGCTTGACCCCGCCGGCGATCGGAGTACAATAGAACACATGTTCGACTCGGCGGACCAGCTCGATCTGGTGGACCTGGAGGTCCTGGTCGCGCTGCTCGCCGAGGTGACCGCGCCTGCGGACCCGGCGGCGTGGGTCGACTGGCTCGAGGCCCTGGAACGGGTGAAGTCGGCGGCCTGTGCGGTCCAGGCCCGGATCACCGGTGCGGTGGTGGGCGACGGGGAGCCGACCCGCAGCGTGGGGGCGCAGGTCGGGCTGGCCCGCCACGAGAGCCCGCACCGGGGCCGGCGGCTCACGGGGCTGGCGGTGGCGCTGGTCGACGACCTGCCCCACACGCTGGCCGCGTTGGAGCGCGGCGACATCAACGAGCACCGTGCCCAGCTGGTCGCCGACGGCACCCGCGACCTCTCCGAGGCCGACCGCCGGGTCGTGGACGCCGCGCTCGCCGACCGGCTCCCCGTCCTGGGTGACCGTGAGCTCGGGCTGGCCACCGCCCGCGCGGCGATGCGGGTCGACCCCGCCGGTGCCACCCGACGCCGGGAGGCCGCGGTGTCCCGCCGCCACGTGTCCAGCCGCCGGCTCGCCGACGGCACCGGCCTGATCGCCGGGGTCGTCTCCGAGGTCGACCACGCCGCGATCATGACCTCCCTGCACCGTGCGGCGGCCACCGACCGGGCCCGCGGGGACGACCGATCGACCGCCCAGCTGGTCGCCGACCACTTCGTGGCCCGGCTCACCGGCCAGGTCACCGCCCAACGCACCCCGATCACCATCAACCTCGTGGTCTCCGCCGAGACCCTGCTCGGCGACGACGACGAACCCGCCGACCTCCACGGACCCGGCGGCACCCTCGGCCCGGTCCCGGCCGTGATCGCCCGCCGCCTGGTCCACGCCTCACCCGAGCACGCCACCCGGGTCCGGCGCCTGTTCCGGGTCGAGGAGACCGACCACCTCGTCGCGATGGAGACCACCACCCGGACCTTCGACGGCCTGCTACGCGACTTCATCACCCTGCGCGACCAGAGCTGCCGCACCCCCTGGTGCGGCGCCCCGCTGCGCACCACCGACCACATCACCCGCGCCGCCGACGGCGGACCCACCACCGCCCACAACGGCCAAGGCCTCTGCGAGAACTGCAACCTCACCAAAGAGACCCCCGGCTGGCGACACCACACCACCACCGGCCCCCTCGAGCCCCACACCGTCCAGATCACCACCCCCACCGGACACACCCACCACTCCCGCGCCCCCGACCCACCCCGACCCCGCCGAGCACAAGACGACTGGACCGAGATCGAGACCGGCCGCTGGATCCTCGCCGCGTGAAACGCGACCACCGGGATCCGCGCGCTACGGCTCGGCCCCGGGCGCGGCGGGCCCTACTCGCCCCACCCCATCGGGAACACCTCGAAGGCCGCCGCGAACGGCACGCCGAGGCGCTGGCCGGTCTGCCGGCCGAAGCCCTCGAGGAACTCGCGGGCGTCGAAGTGCTCCCACCCGAGCCCGTCGATGTAGGCCCGGTGCGCCTCCAGCGACGCCACGCCGGCGTCGAAGGTGTCGGTGGTGTCGACGGCGTGGGTCGAGGTCGGCGAGCCGAACGCCCAGACGGCGCGGACGCCGCCCCACGGCTCCAGGCCGTCGACGAGCTGCTCGGGGAAGACCCAGCGGTTGCCGGCGTCGCGCACCGCGTCGACCACCGCACGGCCGGTCGCGATGTGGTCCGCTTGGTTGAGGTTGAGCCCGCCCCAGGTCTCCCGGAAGTTGCCGGTGACGACGATGTCGGGCCGGTACCGCCGGACCACGTGGGCGATCTCGCGACGAAGCGGCACGCCGTACTCCAGGACCCCGTCGGGCTGGCCGAGGAACTCCACGGCCGGGACGCCGACGATGCGGGCCGACTCGACCTGCTCGGCCTCGCGGACCTGCTTGCAGTCGTCGGGAGCCATCGCGTCGATGCCGGCCTCCCCGCTCGTCACCATGCAGTAGGTGACCTCCTTGCCCTGGCCGGTCCACCGCGCGACCGCGGCAGCGGCGCCGAACTCCATGTCGTCGGGGTGCGCGACGACGCACAAGGCCCGGTCCCAGTCCTCGGGGAGGGGCTCCAGCTTCTCGATCTCCACGCTCCCGAGCATGACAGGCTGCGGGCATGGAGGGCAGGGGCGCGAGCCGGTGGGCCGACGTCGCCCTCCGCCTGCCGTCGTCGACCGCACGGTGGTCGGGCCCGGCGTTCCGGGCCGAGCTGCGGCGCTGGGTCGCCGACGCGGTGGGGGAGCCCCGGGTCCTCGAGCCGGTCAAGACCCGACCGTGGGCCACCGTGTGGCGCGCCGAGACCGACGGAGGCGTGTTCTTCGCCAAGCAGAGCTGCTCGACCCAGTCCTACGAGGCGGCGCTGGTGGTCACGCTCAACGACCTCGCTGCCCGCCACGTGGTCCCTGTGACCGCCGCCGAGCCGGGCCGCGGGCTGTTCCTCACCCCCGACCTCGGCCTCCCCCTGGGCGACGGCAGTGTCGACGACTGGTGCCGGGTGGTCGCGGCCGGCGCGCAGCTCCAGCTCGAGGTCGCGAGGTACGTCGGGAGGCTGGTCGCGACCGGCCTGACGGTGCTCGAGCCGGTCGACTGCCCGGCCTACGTCGAGGAACGTCTCGACGACTTCTCCCGCCTGCCCGCCGCCGACCCCCGGGCGCTCCCGCCCGAGCGCGGCGACCGGGTGCGGGCCCTCGTGCCCCAGGTCAGGGCGTGGGCGGAGGAGGTGGCCGCGGTCGGGCTGCCCCCGACCCTGTGCCACAACGACCTGCACGGGCGCAACGTCCTCGAGGTCAACGGCGAGCTGCGCCTGTTCGACTTCGCGGACGCGATGGTCACCGAGCCGCTGGCCGCCCTGCTGGTCCCGCTGAACCTGCTCGCGGAGGCGCTCGGCGCGGGGCCGGACGACCCGCGCCTGCACCGGGTGGCGGACGCGGCGCTCGAGGTCTGGAGCGAGCACGCCCCGATGGCCGAGCTCCGTGCCGTGCTGCCGGCAGCGCTCCAGCTCGGCCGACTCGCGCGCACGGAGTCCTGGATCCGGTGCACCGCACCGATGGACGACACGGAGCTGGCCGAGTGGGGCTCTGCCGCCGGGCTGTGGCTGGCCTCCCTCGGCGAGCCGCCGCCGGTGGACGGCGCGGGGCTCGCGTGAGCCGGGGCAGGGACGGGTACGGGCGGGCATGAGCTACCCGCTGAGCCGGATCATGTCCACGGCCACCGCCGCCTACGGCGGCTACGCGCTCGCCCAGCCCGCCCACCTCTGGCAGGCCCTGAAGGCCGACCGCAAGGACCGCGAGGGTCTCGAGCTGCTCGCCCGCACCTACGGCGTGCGCGACCTGGTCATCAGCAGCCTCGGCGTCCTCGGCCGGCGACCGGGCACCGTCCGGACCGCCATGGTGCTGCGGATCGTGATGGACCTCGGCGACGCCGCCGTCCTCTCGTCGCGGACCGAGGACGAGGCCGTGCGCACCAAGATCCTGTCGGTGACCCTCGGCTGGGCCGGCCTCAACGCCCTCGCCCTCGTGATCGACAGCGCCCGCCGACGGTAGGCACCGGGACGCGCATGGGCGGCATCCGGGTCGGCACGTCGGGCTGGACCTACCCCGGCTGGCGCGGCGACTTCTACCCACCGGGGTTGCCCCACCGCGAGGAGCTCGCCTACCTCGCCGCGCGGACCGGCACCGTCGAGGTCAACGGCTCGTTCTACTCGTTGCAGCGGCCCTCGTCGTACCGCTCCTGGCGTGAGCAGACCCCCGACGACTTCGTGCTCGCGGTCAAGGGCGGCCGGTTCATCACCCACATGAAGCGGCTGCGCGACGTCGAGGCACCGCTCGCCAACTTCTTCGCCTCCGGCCTGCTCGCGCTCGGGCCGCAGCTCGGACCGGTCCTGTGGCAGCTGCCCGAGCGGCTCGAGTACGACGCCGAGCGGCTCGTGTCCTTCTTCGAGCTGCTGCCGCGCACGATGGGCGAGGTCGCCGCCCTCGCCCGCCGCCACGACGGGAAGCTGTCCGAGGACCGGGCCCTGACCACCTGCCCGCGCGGGCTGTCCGCCCGGCGTGTCCGCCACGCGCTGGAGTTCCGCCACCCGTCGTACTGCACGGAGGAGGCGTTCGCCCTGCTGCGCGAGCACGACGTCGCCTGCGTCGTCGCCGACACGGCCGGCCGCTGGCCGATGGCCGACGCCGTCACGAGCGACCTGGTCTACGTGCGGCTGCACGGCGACACCGAGCTCTACACGAGCGGCTACTCCGACGAGGCCCTCGACCGCTGGGCGGCGCGCTGCCACGGCTGGGCGGAGCGGGCGGACGTCGTCGTCTACTTCGACAACGACGCCCGGGGTCATGCCCCGCACGACGCCGTGCGGCTCCAGGATCGCCTCGGCTGAGCCTGCGAGCTGGAGACGGAAGCGCCCTCGTGAGACAGGGATCGGCACGTCGCCCCGGGTGGGCTGGGTCCCCAGCCGGGAGCGCGGATAGGGTCGGCAACGGCCGGTTCACGTCGCCAGCGGGTGCCGGCGAGCAGGCTCCAGGGGCGGTAGCTCAGTCGGTCAGAGCAAGGGACTCATAATCCTTGGGTCGTGGGTTCGAGCCCCACCCGCCCCACCAGAGTTTGGCCTGGTCAGGAGCAGGTTCTAGGCGACGCCAACATCCGGATGCCGAAGGCGTTGCTACGAATCTGCTAACAACCGAAGTCATTTACTGGGCGTGGGTGTGTCCCTATCGCACCTCAACGCGGCATGTCCGGATCTCAGGCGGCGGTGCGCTGTCCACCTTCTCGCGGAGTAGATCGGTGGACAGCTCACCGGCGGTCGGCGCCGACCCGGGGCAGCGGTGAGTGTTCCACCAAACCCAACGCTTGAAAGGTGGCTCACCCACCGCTGCGTTGCGACATCCGCAACTCGGCTGCTCCGGTCGTTTCGACGCACGTGGTTCATGCGCGGTGAACTGCGAGCGCCCGCGCGTCCACGACGTGTGGACGGCGCTCGAAGACTGGTCGAATGCGGCAGTTGAAAAGTGAGCGGTTGTCGGGAGTCTAGGACTCGCCTTGGTCGGCGGTGGTGCGGATGCTGGGCAGGCTGTCGATGCCCCGCCCGCGGAGTCGGTAGCTG
>NZ_JBGAHF010000008.1:0-219977 GCF_044226305.1 Nocardioides sp.
GGCTCATCCGTCGCGCAGCGCGCGGATGAGCACGCCCACGTTCGGCTTCGGTTGGAAGGAGGTCGCCTTCTCCGGCAGCAGGCGGTCGGCCGAGCACGCCGCCAGCACCTCGGCGAAGCCGGGCGCGGGCATCAGGACGGCGGTGCCTCGGCGGCGCCCGACGGCGTCGAGGGCGTCCTCGACCGTGTGGTGGTACCCCACCCGCCCGGGGACCGCCCGCAGGGCCGGCACCAGGCGCTCGTGCAGCACCTCGACCGCCAACCGGTCGGCCGGCACCTCGAGCCGGACCGTGCTCCAGGCCCGGCCGTCGGTCACGGCGAGGGTGTCCGGGGTGAGCGCGGCGAGGGCTTCCTCCCGGGAGGCTTCCTGGAACGCCGCGCCGGTGTGCCGTGCGGCGTCGGCGACGTCGGCGAGCGAGGTCCTGGCGAGCACCCGGTGCACCGGGCCGAGCCGGAGCGGCGTGTCCTGCTGGTCGACCAGCATCGCGAGCCCGGCGCGGCCGGCGGGCGAGGGGTGGGTCCGCTGGAGCTGGAGGTAGGCGGCGTAGCGGTGGTGACCGTCGGCGATGAGGACCTGCTGGTGTGCGAGAGCAGTGTCGACCGTGGCGAGCTGCCCGGGGTCACGGACCGCCCACACCCGGTGCCGCTGACCGCCACGGTCGACGAACTCGCGGACCGGCGGCCCCTCCTGCACCTCGTCGAGCAGGGCGCGGACCCGCTCCGGACCCTGGTGGACCAGCAGGATCGGCGCCGGGTTGATCTGCATCTCCCGCATCCGCGTGGCGAGCTGGTCGACCTGGCGGGGGTGGATGCCCTCGTGCGGGAAGACCGCGACCTCGTCGCGGTCGGTGGCCAGGCGCGAGATGTCGAGGGCGCCGACCAGGGCGCGGACCGCGAGGTCGCCGACCGCGTACTCGTGGAGGTAGACCGCCGGCTCCGCGTCGTGCTGGACGTGCCCGCGTCGCTCCCACCGCTCGAGACGCTCGGCGACGTGCCGGTAGGGGCGGGTGAAGCCGCGGACGGCGCCGGGAGCGCCGATCCGGGACGGGTCGAGGGTCAGGCCGCGAAAGGGCAGGAGCCGCAGCGGCCGGGCCACGTGGGGAGCGGGGACCAGCGAGTGGGCATCCACCTCAGCATCGTAGGGTGCCAGCACGCCCGGACCCCGAGGAGGGACGCGTGCTCGGCTCGTCAGCCCAACCGTTGTGCCAGGACTACGACCTCGCGATGCTCGACCTCGACGGTGTGGTCTACGTCGGGGGCGACGCCGTCCCGGGCGCCCCCGGGCACCTGGCCGACGCCCGCGCCGCCGGGATGCGGCTGGCGTTCATCACGAACAACGCCTCGCGGCCGCCGGCCCAGGTGGCCGAGCACCTGCGCGAGCTCGGCGTGGCGGCCGAGGTGGACGACGTGGTGACCTCGGCGCAGGCGGCGGCCCAGGTTCTGGTGGACCGGTTCGGCGCGGGCGCCCGGGTCGTGTCGCTGGGCGCGGTCGGGCTCCGGGAGGCGCTCGGTGCGGCGGGGCTGGTCCCCGTCGGGGCCGACGACGACGCGGTCGCGATCGCCACCGGGTACGGGCCGGACGTCCTGTGGTCGGAGATCATGCGCGCGGCGGTCCGCATCCGCGACGGTCTGCCCTGGGTGGCCAGCAACACCGACGGCACCTTCCCGGCGGCGTTCGGGGTCGCGCCCGGGCACGGCGTGCAGGTCGACATGCTGCGCCGGTTCACCGGGGTGGACCCGGTCGTGGCCGGGAAGCCGGAGCGGCCGCTGCTCGACGAGACCGTGCGCCGAGTCGGCGGGCGACGACCGCTGATGGTCGGGGACCGGCTCGACACCGACATCGAGGGCGCGCAGCGGGCGCAGCTGGACTCGTTGCTGGTGCTCACCGGCGTGACCGGCCTCCCGGAGCTGGTGGCTGCGCCCCCGGAGCTCCGGCCGACCTTCGTGGCCCCCGACCTCGCCGGGCTCCTCGAGACCCACCAGGCGCCGGTGGCGGACGGTGACGGTTTCGCCCTCGGCGGCTGGCACGCCGCCGTCGCCGACGGAGGCCTGACGGTGGCGGGTCACGGCGCGCCGGCCACCTGGTGGCGCGCGGTCGCCGTGGCCGCGTGGACCCACCTCGACGCCTCCGGGACACCGGCGGACGTGTCGGGGCTGTCGACCCCTGCGCGATAGCCTCGAGCCATGAGTGACGACCCGGGGCTTCACGACCCCGCGCAGGAGCCGGCCGAGGCGGATCCGGCCGCGCCCGAGCACGAGCGCGTCCGGACCGGCGTGCCCCGGGTGGACGAGGTCATCGTCGCCGTCGAGGAGCTCGAGGACCGGCCGGTCGAGGAGCACGTCGGCGTCTTCGAGACCGCCCACGAGCAGCTGCGCCAGGCCCTCGACGCTCCGGACGACGCGCCCGACGACCCGGCCTGACGTGCCGCCACGACGCCTGCGTCTCGACGCGGAGCTGGTCCGTCGCGGTCTGGCCCGGTCCCGTGAGCACGCCAGCGAGCTGATCGCCCAGCGCCGGGTCACGGTGTCGGGGGCGCTGGCGACCAAGCCGGCGACGGGCGTCACCACGGACGTGGCGATCGTCGTGGCCACCGACCCGGACCGGCCCGAGTACGTCTCGCGCGGCGGGCACAAGCTGGCCGGCGCCCTGGCGGTCTTCGAACCGGCGGGCTTCGTCGTCGACGGCCGCCGCTGTCTGGACGCGGGTGCGTCGACCGGCGGGTTCACCGACGTGCTCCTGCGGCACGGCGCCGCGCAGGTGGTCGCGGTCGACGTGGGCTACGGCCAGCTGGCCTGGAAGCTGCAGCAGGACGAGCGGGTGCTCGTGCGCGACCGGGTGAACGTCCGGGAGCTCACCACGGAGATCACCGGCGGGCCGGTGGACGTCGTCGTGGGGGACCTCTCCTTCATCTCCCTCCTGCTGGTGCTCGACGCGCTGCTCGGCGTGACCGCACCGGACGGCGACCTGGCCCTCATGGTCAAGCCGCAGTTCGAGGTCGGGAAGGACCGGGTGGGCAAGGGCGGCGTGGTCCGCGACCCGGCGCTGCGCGCCGAGGCGGTGTCCGCGGTCGCGGACGCCGCGGCCGAGCGAGGGTGGGGAGCACACCTGCTCGCGACCAGCCCGCTGCCGGGGCCGTCGGGCAACGTGGAGTTCTTCCTCTGGCTGCGCCGTGGACCGGCCGACCTCGACGCGGACGCCATCCACACCGCGGTGCGTGCCGCCGCTCCGCCGGGGGCGGCGGGTGAGAAGGTGGACCCGTGACCGCGACCGACCCGACGGCCGTCCGCCGCGTGCTGCTCGTCGCCCACACCGGGCGCGACGACGCGCGGGAGGTGGCGCGCGGGTTCGCCAAGACGCTCGGTGCCCACGGCCTGCTGGTCCGGCTGCTCGCCTCCGACGCCCGCGACCTCGGGCTCGAGGACACGGCCGAGGCCGTCGAGGTGGTCGACAGCGCCCACGGGGCCAGTGCCGACTGCGAGCTGGTGCTCGTGATCGGCGGCGACGGCACGATCCTGCGGGCCGCGGAGCTCACCCACGACGCCGGGACGCCGGTCCTCGGCGTCAACCTGGGACACGTCGGGTTCCTGGCCGAGGCCGAGTACGAGGACATGGAGTCGACGATCGAGGCGATCGTCGCCCGGCGCTACAGCATCGAGGACCGGCTCACCCTGGACGTGACGGTGCAGCGCGACGGCGAGGTGCTCGCCCGCACCTGGGCCCTGAACGAGGCGAGCGTCGAGAAGGCCGCGCGCGAGCGGATGATCGAGGTCGTCGTCGAGGTCGACGGCCGCCCGCTGTCGCGCTGGGGCTGCGACGGCGTGGTGTGCGCGACGCCGACCGGCTCCACGGCGTACAACTTCAGTGCCGGCGGCCCGGTCGTCTGGCCGGGCGTCGAGGCGCTGCTGATGGTGCCGATCAGCGCCCACGCCCTCTTCGCGCGGCCGCTGGTGGTCGCGCCGTCCTCGGTGCTCGCCGTCGAGGTCCTCGCCCGGACCGACGGCTCGGGCGTGCTCTGGGCCGACGGTCGCCGCACCGTGGAGCTGCCGCCGGGTGCCCGGATCGAGGTGCGCCGCGGCACCATGCCGGTCCGTCTGGTGCGGTTGCACGAGGCCCCCTTCACCGACCGCCTGGTCGCCAAGTTCGGGCTCCCCGTCGAGGGCTGGCGGGGCTCCAACGAGCGCCGGCGGCGGGCGCCCGGGGACGATCCGGGGAGCGCCGGTGCTTGAGGAGATCCGGATCAGCTCGCTCGGGGTCATCGAGTCCTCGACGCTGGAGCTCGGGCCCGGCCTGACCGTGATCACCGGTGAGACCGGCGCGGGCAAGACGATGATCGTGACCGCGCTCGGCCTGCTGCTCGGTGGCCGTGCCGACACCGGTGCGGTCCGGACCGGTGCCCGCACGGCCCGGGTGGAGGGGGTCGTCCGGGTCGACCGCCTGCCGGAGGTCGCTGCCGCCGTCGAGGACGCCGGCGGCGAGGTCGAGGACGGCGCCGTCGTCCTGGCCCGCAACGTGTCGGCGGAGGGCCGCTCCCGCGCGTTCGCGGGAGGCGCCTCGGTGCCGGTGTCGACCCTCGCCGAGCTGGCCGAGCCGCTGGTGGCGGTGCACGGTCAGTCCGACCAGCACCGGCTGCTGAGGGCCCGGGCGCAGCGCGAGGCGCTGGACCGCTTCGGGGGCGAGACGCTGGCCGGGCTGCTGACGACCTACACCGACCTGCACCGCCGACTCGAGGCCACCGAGCGCGAGCTGGACGAGGTCGTGGCCACCGCCCGGGAGCGGGCGCAGGAGGCCGACCTGCTGCGGTTCGGGCTCCAGGAGGTCGAGGCCGTCGCGCCGGAGCCGGGGGAGGACGTCGTCCTCGCGGCCGAGGAGTCGCGGCTGGGCTTCGCGGACACGCTGCGTGCCGCCGCCGAGCAGGCCCGGGAGGCGCTCTCCAGCGAGCAGGGCGGCCCGGACGCGCTGGCGACCTCGTCCGCCGCCCGCACCCTCCTCGACGGGGTCCGCGAGCACGACGCCGAGGCCGGCGAGCTCGCCGACCGGCTGGCCGAGATCACCTACCTGCTCTCCGACGTCGCGGCCGACGTCGCCTCCTACGCCGCCCGCATCGACACCGACCCGGCCCGCCTCGCCGCGGTCTCCGAGCGGCGCGCCGCGCTCACGGCGCTGACCCGCAAGTACGGCGAGTCGATCGACGAGGT
Source organism: Nocardioides sp. (assembly GCF_044226305.1). Taxonomy (GTDB): domain Bacteria; phylum Actinomycetota; class Actinomycetes; order Propionibacteriales; family Nocardioidaceae; genus Nocardioides. Next base: position 5,196 of record NZ_JBGAHF010000008.1, read on the forward strand.
GCTGGCGTGGGCCGACCGCTCCGCGACCCGCCTGCTCGACCTGGACCACACCGACGAGCGGATCGAGGCGCTGCGCGCGGAGCAGGCCGACCTCCGTCGCGACCTGGCCGCGGCCGCGGGCGCGCTGTCCGCCGCGCGGCGCGAGGCGGCGGGCCGGCTCGGGGAGGTCGTGACCGCCGAGCTCGGGCTGCTCGCGATGCCCCACGCCCGCCTGGGCGTGGACGTGCGCCAGGTCGAGGTGCCCCCGCCCGAGGCCGGCTCGCACGGACCGCTGCTGGTCGACGGGCGCCGGCTGCGCTACACCGCCTCCGGCGTGGACGAGGTCGAGCTGCTGCTCGCCGCCAACACCGGCGCGGAGCCGCGCCCGCTCGCCAAGGGTGCCTCGGGCGGTGAGCTGTCCCGCGTCATGCTGGCCCTGGAGGTGGCGCTGGCCGGCACCAGTCCGGTGCCGACGTTCGTGTTCGACGAGGTCGACGCCGGGGTGGGTGGTGCCGCGGCCGTCGAGGTCGGCCGTCGCCTGGCCCAGCTGGCCCGCTCCGCCCAGGTGCTGGTGGTGACCCACCTGCCGCAGGTGGCGGCGTACGCCGACCGGCACGTCGTCGTCGAGAAGTCCTCCGACGGCACCGTGACGAGCTCCGGACTGACGCTCCTCGACGACGAGCAGCGCGAGCGCGAGCTCTCCCGGATGCTGGCCGGGCTGGCCGACTCCGACACGGCGCTGGCCCACGCCCGCGAGCTGCTCGACGTGGCCCAAGAGGCACGCGCGGCCGGGTAGCCGGCACCGCCCGGGCAGGTGACGCGCCCGGCCTCGCGGGTCCGCTGATCACCGGTCCTCGGCTGGCAGCATGGGAGCGTCATGAGGATCTCCGTACGCACCCGCCCCTCCGTCGGTCTGCCCGGCCTCGTCGGCACCGCTCGCGTCGATCGCCGCACCCGCGGCCTGCTGCCGCGGCTCCGTCCCGGCGACATCGCCGTGCTCGACCACGTCGACATGGACCGGACGACCGCGCAGGCCCTCGTGGACGCCGAGGTCGCTGCCGTCGTCAACGCCGCGCCGATGATCTCCGGGCGCTTCCCGAACCTCGGACCCCAGGTCCTCGTCGAGGCGGGCGTCCTCGTCGTGGACGGCATCGGTGCGGCCGGGCTCGCCGCCATCGCCGACGGCAGCACGGTGCGGGTCCACGACGGGTCCGTCCTCGCCGGGGAGGAGCTCCTGGCGTCGGGCCGCGAGGCCGACGCCGAGACGATCGCCGCGGAGCTCGACGGGGCGCGGACCGGACTGGTCAGCCAGCTCGAGACCTTCACCTACACCAGCGCCGAGTTCCTCCGGCGCGAGCAGGACCTCCTGCTCCACGGCACCGGACTGCCGCGGCTGGGCTCCCGCATCGCCGGTCGGGCGGTGGTCGTGGTGGTCCGCGGGCACGACCACGAGCGTGAGCTGGAGCTGATCGGACCCTTCCTGCGCGAGCAGCAGCCGGTCCTCGTCGGCGTCGGCGGCGGCGCGGACGTCCTGCGGGCGGCCGGGCTGCAGCCGGACGTCGTGGTGGTCGATGCCGGCGCCGAGGACTCCGAGATGCCCGCCGCCAAGACCCTCAAGGCCGCGCGCGACGTGGTCGTGCGCTCCGACCGGGGCTCCGGCCGTGGCCAGCTCGAGCAGCTCGAGCGGCTCGGCGTCCGGGCGCTCGCGTTCGAGTCCGCGGCCACCGCCGAGGACGCCGCCCTGATCCTGGCCGACGCCGGCGAGGCGGCGGTGATCGTCGGCGTCGGGATGCACGCGACGCTGGAGGACTTCCTCGACCGGCAGCGCGGCGGTCTGGCCAGCACCTACCTGACCCGGCTCAAGGTCGGGCCGCGCCTCGTCGACGCCGCAGCCGTCCCCTACCTGTACTCCGGCCGGGTCCGACCCTGGCACCTGTTCCTGGTGATGATCGCCGGTCTGGTGGCCCTGGCCGCCGCGATCGCCGTCACCCCCGTCGGCCAGGAGTGGGCCGACCAGCTCTCCTCCTGGCTGTCCGACACCGTCCAAGGACTTCTTCCGTGATCTCGTACCGTCACCACATCGTCTCGCTCGTCGCCGTCTTCCTCGCTCTCGCCGCCGGCATCGCGCTGGGCGGCGGCCCCCTCAGCGACCTCGGCCGCGACGACCAGCCGGCGTCGGCGAGCACCACCCCGGACCGGACCGTCGAGCAGCACGCCTCCTACGGCGACGAGTTCGCCACCGCGTCGGCGGCCGCCCTGTACGCCGGCGGGCTCAAGGACCAGAGCGTCTCGATCGTCACGATGCCGGGTGCGGACGGCGCCACCGTCAACGCCCTCGGCGCCCAGGTCGAGGCGGCCGGCGGGACGGTCGGCGGGACGTACGACGTCCAGCGCACGCTCACCGACGTCTCGGAGAAGTCGCTCGTGGACACCCTGGGCAGCCAGCTCGGGACGCAGCTCGGCTCGGGCGCGGTGAGCGCCGACGCGTCGACGTACGTCCGGATCGGGCAGCTGGTCGGGTTGGCGGTGGCCCGCTCGGAGCTGCCGAGCTCGGACGCCACCTCGGTGCGCGAGAGCCTCGCCGGCGCCGAGCTGCTGACCTCCCCGGACGGCGCGCTGCGCGCACCCGTGGTGGTGCTGGTCCTGGGCCGGCACACCGACCCGGCGATCCTCTCGGGCGTGGTGGCCGGCCTCGCGGAGAAGGCGACCGGGCTGGTCGTGGCCGGGACCACCGCGTCGGCGGCCGCGGCCGGCGACCTCGGTGTCCTGCGCGGCGACGCCGCCGCCGACCACGCCGCCACCGTCGACGGCGTGGAGACACCGCTGGGCCAGGTGACGGCGGTGCTCGCCGCCATCCGCTCGCTGACCGTGCAGGGCGGTGCCTTCGGCGCCGCCGGCGCGGACGGCGCCGTCCCGCTCCCGTGAGTCCGTCGGTGCGTCGGACGCCGGACGTGAGCCGGCTCTGACGTAGGATGGAGTCCCGTGAGTAGCCGGACGCCGACCAAGCACGTGTTCGTGACCGGAGGCGTCGCCTCCTCGCTCGGGAAGGGACTCACGGCGTCGAGCCTGGGGAGCCTGCTCAAGGCGCGCGGTCTGCGCGTGACCATGCAGAAGCTCGACCCCTACCTGAACGTCGACCCGGGGACGATGAACCCGTTCCAGCACGGCGAGGTGTTCGTCACCAACGACGGGGCCGAGACCGACCTCGACATCGGTCACTACGAGCGCTTCCTGGACACCGACCTCAACCAGATCGCCAACGTGACGACCGGGCAGGTCTACTCGAGCGTGATCGCCAAGGAGCGCCGCGGCGACTACCTCGGGGACACCGTCCAGGTGATCCCGCACATCACCAACGAGATCAAGGACCGCATCCTCGCGATGGGCACGCCGGTCGACGGCAGCGAGGTCGACGTCGTGATCACCGAGGTCGGCGGCACCGTCGGCGACATCGAGTCGCTGCCGTTCCTCGAGGCGGCGCGCCAGACCCGGCACGAGATCGGCCGGGACAACTGCTTCTTCCTGCACGTCTCCCTGGTGCCGTACATCGGACCGTCCGGGGAGCTCAAGACCAAGCCCACCCAGCACTCCGTGGCGGCGCTGCGTCAGGTCGGCATCCAGCCCGACGCGGTGGTCTGCCGCGCCGACCGGGAGCTGCCGCCGTCGATCAAGCGGAAGATCTCGCTGATGTGCGACGTCGACGAGGAGGCCGTGGTGACGGCCGCCGACGCGCCGTCGATCTACGACATCCCCAAGGTGCTGCACGGGGAGGGGCTCGACGCGTACGTCGTACGGCGGCTGGACCTGCCGTTCCGCGACGTCGACTGGACCAAGTGGGACGACCTGCTGCGCCGGGTGCACCACCCGATCGAGCACGTGACCGTCGCCCTGGTCGGCAAGTACGTCGACCTGCCGGATGCCTACCTCTCCGTCGCGGAGGCGCTGCGGGCGGGCGGCTTCGCCCACGAGGCCAAGGTCAACCTGCGCTGGGTGGCCTCCGACGAGTGCCAGACCCCGGCGGGCGCGGCCAAGCAGCTGCAGGACGTCGACGCGATCTGCGTGCCCGGCGGCTTCGGCGTGCGCGGCATCGAGGGCAAGCTCGGCGCCCTGACCTTCGCCCGCACCCACGGCATCCCGACCCTCGGCCTGTGCCTGGGCCTGCAGTGCATGGTGATCGAGTACGCCCGCAACGTGGTCGGGCTCGAGAAGGCCGGGTCCACCGAGTTCGACCCCGACAGCCCCGAGCCGGTGATCGCCACCATGGCCGAGCAGCACCAGTACGTCGAGGGGGCCGGCGACCTCGGCGGCACCATGCGGCTCGGCCTCTACCCGGCCGCGCTCAAGGAGGGCTCGATCACCCGTGAGGTGTACGGCGCGCCGCTCATCGACGAGCGGCACCGCCACCGCTACGAGGTCAACAACGCCTACCGCGAGCAGCTCGAGGAGGCCGGCCTGGTGTTCTCCGGCACCTCGCCCGACGACAAGCTGGTCGAGTTCGTCGAGCTCCCGCGCGAGGTCCACCCCTACTACGTCGCCACCCAGGCGCACCCCGAGCTGCGCTCCCGCCCGACCCGCCCGCACCCGCTCTTCGCAGGCCTGGTCGGTGCGGCGATCGAGCGGCAGCGCGAGCTGCGGTTCCCGATCGACGAGACCGGGCTGCGCCGCGACCCCGACGACGCCGCCGACGGCGCGCTCGAGCACGAGGACGCCTGATCGCGGTGCCGCCCGAGCTCGCGGACCTCCCCGAGGAGTGGCCGGTCTCCGCGAGCCGGGTCGCGTACGACGGCGGCTGGGTCGTCCGGGTCCGCGAGGACCAGGTGCGCCGTCCCGACCACCCCGAGGAGGAGCCGTTCGCCCGGCTGGTCGTCGAGCACCCCGGCGCGGTGGTCGTGATCGCCGTGGACGACGAGGACCGGGTGCTCTGCCTGTGGCAGTACCGCCACGTCATCGGGCGACGGCTCGTCCAGCTCCCCGCGGGGCTGCTCGACAAGGCGGGGGAGGACCGGGTCGAGGCCGCGCGCCGCGAGCTGCTGGAGGAGGCCGGCCTCGAGGCCCGGGAGTGGACGCACCTCACCTCGACGTACTCCTCGCCCGGCTTCACCAGCGAGCTCTCGCACTACTACCTCGCCCGGGGGCTCACCAGCGTGGACCGCGGGGACTTCCGGCCGCAGCACGAGGAGGCCGAGATGGAGGCCGCGTGGGTCCCGTTCGCGGAGCTGCACGACGCCGTGGTCGCCGGTCGGCTGTCCGACGCCCACCTCGCCATCGCGGTGCTGGTCGCCCGGAGTAGGCTCGCGCCCGCGCCCCGAAGGAGTGGCGCAGATCACCGAAGGAGCAGTCAGTGAAGGTCGGCGTCCCGAAGGAAGTCAAGAACCACGAGTACCGGGTGGCGATCACGCCGATCGGCGTGCACGAGCTGGTCGCGCACGGTCACGAGGTGGTCATCGAGCAGGGTGCGGGCCTGGGCTCGCAGATCCCCGACGAGGAGTACGTCGGTGCCGGCGCGACGATGGTCGCGACCCCGGAGGAGGCCTGGGGCACCGACGGTGGCGTCGACATGGTGCTCAAGGTCAAGGAGCCGGTGTCGGAGGAGTACCACCGGATGCGGGAAGGGCTGACGCTCTTCACCTACCTGCACCTGGCCGCCGACAAGCCGCTGACCCAGGAGCTGCTGGACCGCAAGGTGACCGGCATCGCCTACGAGACCGTGCAGCTGCCCTCGGGCGGGCTGCCGCTGCTGTACCCGATGTCGGAGGTCGCGGGCTGCCTCGCGCCGCAGGTCGGCGCGTACTCGCTGATGAAGGCCCAGGGCGGCCGCGGCGTGCTGATGGGTGGCGTCGGCGGGGTCGCCAACGCGAAGGTCGTCATCATCGGCGCCGGGGTCTCGGGCCAGAACGCCGCGAACATCGCGCTCGGGATGGGCGCGGACGTGACGCTGCTCGACACCGACCTGGACAAGCTGCGGATGTCGTTCTGGCGCTACAACAACCGGGTGCACGGGCTGGCGTCGTCGAAGCTGGCCATCGAGCAGCAGGTCACCGAGGCCGACCTGGTCATCGGTGCGGTGCTGATCCCCGGCGCTGCTGCGCCGAAGCTGGTCTCCAACGAGCTGGTCTCGCGGATGAAGCCGGGCTCGGTGCTCGTCGACATCGCCGTCGACCAGGGCGGCTGCTTCGAGGACACCCACGCCACGACGCACTCGGACCCGACCTACCAGGTGCACAACTCGACCTTCTACTGCGTCGCGAACATGCCGGGCGCGGTGCCGAACACCTCGACCTACGCGCTGACCAACGCGACCCTGCCGTACGCCGTGGCGCTGGCCGACAAGGGCTGGCAGCAGGCCTGCCGTGACGACCGCAGCCTGGCGCTCGGGCTCAACACCCACGCCGGCGACCTCACCAACGGGCCGGTCGGCCAGGCGGTCGGGATCGACGCCGTCGAGCTGGACGGGGTGCTCGCCTGAGCCGCACGGGATCGACCCCGGCGACATGAGCGACCTCCAGCGTGCCGTCCGGACCTACCTCGACCACCTCTCGGTCGAGCGGGGTCTCGCGACGAACACGCTCACGTCGTACCGTCGCGACCTCCGCCGGTACCAGGAGTACCTGGCGGAGGCGGGGGTGGACGACCTCGCGTCGGTCACCGAGTCGACCGTGTCCGACTTCCTGGTCCGGCTGCGCGAGGGCGACGAGCGGCACCCGGCGCTGAGCTCCACCTCGGCGGCGCGGACCGTCGTCGCCGTCCGTGGGTTCCACAAGTTCGCGGTGGCCGACGGCCTGGCGGAGGTGGACCCGGCCAGCGGGGTGAAGCCGCCGACGCCGGCGAAGCGGCTGCCCAAGGCGCTGCCGCTGGCCGACGTGGAGGCGATCCTGGACGCGGCCGGTGCCCCGGGCACCACGCTCGCGCTGCGCGACCGTGCCCTCCTGGAGGTGCTCTACGGCACCGGCGCCCGCATCTCCGAGGCGGTCGGGCTCGACGTCGACGACCTCGACATGGTGGACGGCACCGTGCTGCTGCGCGGCAAGGGCAGCAAGGAGCGGCTGGTGCCCGTCGGCTCGTTCGCCCGGGAGGCGGTGGACGCCTACCTGGTGCGTGGCCGGCCCGAGCTCGTCGCCGCGGGCCGCGGGACCCCGGCGCTGTTCCTCAACGCCCGTGGTGGCCGGTTGTCGCGGCAGTCCGCGTGGTCGGTGCTGACGAAGGCGGCCGACCGGGCGGGAGTCACCCGGGACGTCTCGCCGCACACGCTGCGGCACTCCTTCGCCACGCACCTGCTCGACGGCGGCGCCGACGTCCGGGTGGTCCAGGAGCTGCTCGGTCACGCCTCGGTCACGACCACCCAGGTCTACACGCTGGTCACCGTCGACAACCTGCGCGAGGTCTTCGCGACGGCGCACCCGCGCGCCCGGGACTGAGTGCCGTGCCCGACCTCCTCGACGACATCACCGGCGCCGCGGCCGACCGCGGCCTGACGCTCTACGACCACCAGGAGGAGGCGATCCTCGCGCTCCTGTCCGGTGACAACGTCGTGCTCGCGACGCCGACCGGCTCCGGGAAGTCCCTCGTCGCCGAGGCGGCCCACCGGGCCGCCCTCGCGGAGGGCCGGGTCTCCTTCTACACCGCCCCGATCAAGGCCCTGGTGAGCGAGAAGTTCTTCGCGCTCGTCGAGCAGTTCGGGGCCGAGGACGTGGGCATGCTGACCGGCGACGCGTCGGTCAACGCGGACGCTCCGATCATCTGCTGCACCGCGGAGGTGCTCGCCAACATCGCGTTGCGCGAGGGCTCCGGGGCCGACGTCGGGCTCGTCGTCATGGACGAGTTCCACTTCTACGCCGAGCCGGACCGCGGGTGGGCCTGGCAGGTGCCGCTGCTCGAGCTGCCGCAGGCGCAGATGCTGCTGATGTCGGCGACGCTGGGCGACGTCAGCGACCTCGCCGCCGACCTCACCGGGCGCAACGGCCGGCCGACGACGGTCGTCGACGACGCCGTACGACCGGTGCCGTTGACGTTCACGTGGGCGACGACGCCGATGGCCGACACGCTCGAGGAGCTGGTCACGACCGGCCAGGGCCCCGTCTACGTCGTGCACTTCACCCAGAAGGACGCCGTCGAGCACGCGACCTCCCTGCTCAAGGCGGCCTGGGTCCCCAAGCCCGACCTGGGCTCGCGCCTGGACCAGGTCCGGTTCGGCGCCGGCTTCGGCAAGACCCTCTCGAAGCTGCTCCGACGGGGGATCGGCGTCCACCACGCGGGGATGCTGCCCCGCTACCGGAGGCTGGTCGAGCAGCTGGCCCAGGCCGGGCTGCTCGGCGTCATCTGCGGGACCGACACCCTCGGCGTCGGCATCAACGTCCCGATCCGCACGGTCCTGTTCAGCGGGCTCGCGAAGTTCGACGGCAGCCGCCAGCGGATCCTGCGGACCCGGGAGTTCCTCCAGATCGCCGGCCGCGCGGGCCGCGCGGGCTTCGACACCGCCGGCTACGTCGTCGTCCAGGCACCCGAGCACGTCATCGAGAACGAGAAGCTGAAGGCCAAGGCCGAGGAGCGCCGGGCCTCGGGGCGCAAGAACGCCAAGGCCCAGCTGCGGAAGCCGCCCGAGGGCACGGTCGTGTGGACCGAGCAGACCTTCGAGAAGCTGGTGGGCGGCACGCCCGAGCCGCTCGTCTCGCGGATGAAGGTCGACAACGCGATGCTGATCAACGTCCTCGCGCGCGAGGAGGACGCCTTCCCGGTGCTGCGTCGCCTCCTCATGGACAACCACGAGGACCGACGCAACCAGCTCCGGCTCGCGCGCCGGGCGCTGCGGCTGGCCCGGTCGCTGGTGCACTCGGGGGTGCTGACCCGGCTCGACACGCCCGACGAGCACGGCCGCCGCTACGTCCTGACCGTCGACCTGCCCGTCGACTTCGCCCTCAACCAGCCGCTGGCGCACTTCGCGCTCGCGGCGCTCGACGTGCTCGACCCCGAGGCGGACGAGCACACGCTCGACATCGTGTCGGTGGTCGAGTCGGTCCTCGAGGGCCCGCGGCAGGTCCTCCTCCAGCAGCAGTACGTCGCCCGCGGCGAGGCCGTCGCGGAGATGAAGGCCGACGGGCTGGAGTACGACGAGCGGATGGCGCTGCTGGAGGACGTGACCTGGCCCCGGCCGCTCGCCGAGCTCCTGGAGGCGACCTACGAGATCTACCGCGAGCGGCACCCCTGGCTCCGCGAGGACGCGCTGCAGCCGAAGTCGGTCGTGCGGGAGATGTACGAGCAGGGCATGTCGTTCACCGACATGGTCTCCCGTTACCAGCTGGCCCGGTCCGAGGGGCTGGTGCTCCGTTACCTCACCGACGCGTACCGCACCCTCCGGCAGACCGTGCCCGAGCACCACCGCACCCCCGAGCTCGAGGACCTCGTCGAGTGGCTGGGGGAGACGGTGCGGCAGACCGACTCCTCGCTGCTGGACGAGTGGGAGGCGCTGGCCGACCCCGAGCACGTCCGCACGGACGTCGCACACCACGAGCCGCCCCCGCCGCCGCGCCCGATCTCGAAGCAGGACCGGGCCTTCCGGGTGATGATCCGCAACGCGATGTTCCGCCGGGTCGAGCTCGTCGCCCGCGACGACCTGGACGGCCTGATGGCGATCGAGCGGTCGGCCGCGGACCGCACCGACCCGCCGGGGGAGGTGCTGATGACCCGGTCCGCATGGGACGCGGCCATCGAGGACTACTACGCCGAGCACGACCGGGTCCTCCTGGACGCCGACGCCCGCGGTCCGGCGCTGCTGGCCGTCGCGGCCACCGGCCGGACCTGGCGGGTCACCCAGACCCTCCACGACCCGGCAGGGCACCACGACTGGGTGGTCGAGGCCGAGGTCGACCTCGACGCCTCCGACGAGGCCGGCGAGCTGGTGCTCCGCACCACGGCGATGCGCCGGCTGGGCGGCTGAGGTCGCGGCGCAGCCGGGGGACCTCCGAGGGTTCAGCGGGTTCAGAGGGTGCAGAAGCCGAACGGGCAGGAGTCCAGCCAGGACAGGCCGCCCTTGAGCGAGGAGATCTGCTTCGCGCCGGCGGCGTCGTCGACCCAGAGCAACGCCCAGACCGGTGGCCGGGCCTGGGCCCGGGCGGTGGCGGTGACGTTCGCGGCGCTCCAGACCTGCTTCTTGTCGGCGTACGGGCCGATCTCGGTGAACGCCATCCGGCGCACCTTCTTCGCCACCTCGGCGTAGCCGTCCATCGACGGCGCCTGGCTGCGGTGGCTGCCGGTCGAGGGCCAGTAGCTGTCGATGCCGGCCACGTCGACCTTGGCCGGGAGCAGGGTCTGGGGGGCGGCGATGCCCTTGCGGCTGCTGGCCGCGAACGAGTAGGCCCACAGCACGTTGTGGACGCCCGCGTCCCGGGCGCGCTGCTGCATCTCCCGCCAGACCGCCTTGTAGGTCGACGCGGTCGGTCGGCCCCACCAGAACCAGTCACCGTTGGCCTCGTGCAGCGGGCGGAACACGACCGCCACGCCGGCGTCCTGGAAGGCGTGGAGCACGGCGAGCTGCTCGTCGTAGTCGGCCCAGAAGGCGGCCGCCTCCGGGGTGTCCTGCAGCACCGCACCGAGCTGGTGCCAGCTGCGGTCGTTGTAGGAGTCGGCGGCCCCGGTGTGCGGGTTGGGCGTGTGCCACGACGCGGTCAGCACCGCTCCGGACTGCGCCGAGGCGACCAGGTCGGAGAAGGCCTGGTCGAAGAAGGGAAACTCGTAGGTCTTGGTCTTGCCGAGCTCCATCAGGTCGAACCCGACGACCGAGACGCGGCGGTCGCCGAGCGCGGTCAGCGGCGCCTGGTAGGGCAGCGTCGACATGTTGAGCTCCTGGCCGACGCCCATCAGCCCGGCTCCCTGCCAGCGGTCGAGGCGGGCGGCGAGGCACCGAGCGGCAGCCGTCGCCTCGGGGTCGACGAGGGCGACCTTGGGGGAGCAGGCGGTCGGGGAGGACACCTTGAGCGTGACCGTGGGGCTGGTGACCTGCGGCTTGCCGTGCCACGGCACGGCCACCACGCGGAGGACCTGCGGCCCGGCGGCGCTGGTGTCCAGCGGCAGGACGTTGCGCCCCGAGCCGTCGGCGGTGGTGTCGGCGACGGGCGTCCACGCCCCGTCGGTGAGCCGCTGGACGGCGAGCGGGCGGTCGGCCTGGGCCGGCGTCAGCTTGGACACGAGGGCCGCGGGCTCGCCGACCGTCACGACCGGCGGTGCCAGGCGGGCGGCGAGCGTCGCCTTCTCGGCCCGGGGGTGCGGGCGCGCGTGACCGGGGGTCGACACGGCAACGATCAGTCCCCCCGTGAGCAACCCCACCAGTACGGCCTTCGCGGCCCCCCGTGGTCGCACACCCGCAGTCTACGGTGGGGGGCATGACCGACGTCGCGACTTCACGCAACCTTGAGGATCAGCGCTGGGAGGGGCGCGTCGACGGCGAGCTGGCCGGCTTCGCCTCCTACCAGCTGACCGACGAGCTGGTGGTCTTCACCCACACCGAGGTCGACGACCGGTTCGAGGGCAAGGGCGTGGGATCGGCCATCGTGCGGGCCGCGCTCGACGACGTCCGGCGGGAGGGGACGCGCCGGGTGCTGCCGCTGTGCCCGTTCGTCAAGGGCTGGATCGGCCACCACCCCGACTACGCCGACCTCGTGTACGGCGCCCCCGCGAGCACGGCGCGGGACTGATCCGTCCTCCACAGGTGAGTGCACAGGCAGGGGGTCGCCTGTGCACCCGGAGCCGCGCGACTGCACAGGTCATCAACAGATTTGGCCCGTGGCCTGGGGGTTTCGCCCCCCGTCTTGTCGCTGTCGGGGCCCGCACCTAGAGTCGCCCGCGAGTCGGACACATGTCGTCGAGTCGACATGTGGACGACCTACCGGGAGGAGCGTGGGGATGAGCGCAGGCGGCACCTACGGAGGAGCCACGTCCAGCGGGAGCGCCGCGAGCCAGGTGCCACCCTTCGTGCGCACCCCCGTCCCACCCAACCCGTCCCCCGATCGACCGTCCACCGACGCACCCTTCCCCGAAGCCGGAGACCACGTGGCTGACGCCCTGCCCTTCGAGCGGCCCGTCGAGCGACCCGCGGCCGAGCGCCCGCTCGGCCCGACCGGTCGCCCGATGCCCGACCTTCCCGAGCCCCGGGTCCTCACCGAGCACGGGCCCGCCCGGGTGGTCGCCATGTGCAACCAGAAGGGCGGCGTCGGCAAGACCACGACGACGATCAACCTCGGGGCGTCGCTGGCCGAGTACGGCCGCAAGGTGCTGCTGGTCGACTTCGACCCGCAGGGCTCGCTGTCGGTGGGCCTCGGCCTCAACCCGCACGAGATGGACCTGACCGTCTACAACCTGCTCATGGAGCGCGACGTGGTCCTCGAGGACGTCGTGGTGCCCAGCGGCGTGCCGGGCATGGACCTGCTGCCCTCCAACATCGACCTGTCGGCGGCCGAGGTGCAGCTCGTGCACGAGGTGGCCCGCGAGCAGACGCTGCAGCGGGTGCTCGCCCCGGCGATCGCCGAGTACGACGTCATCCTCATCGACTGCCAGCCCTCGCTCGGCCTGCTCACGGTGAACGCGCTCACCGCCAGCGACGGCGTGATCGTGCCGCTGGAGTGCGAGTACTTCGCCCTGCGCGGCGTGGCCCTGCTGAAGACGACCATCGACAAGGTGCAGGAGCGGCTGAACCCGCGGCTCGAGATCGACGGCGTGCTGGGGACCATGTACGACGGCCGCACGCTGCACAGCCGCGAGGTCATGGAGCGGCTGGTCCAGGCGTGGGGCGACCTGGTGTTCCACACCGTCATCCGGCGCACCGTGAAGTTCTCCGACTCGACCGTCGCCGGCGAGCCGATCACGACGTACGCGTCGGCGTCGGCCGGGGCCGAGGCCTACCGCCAGCTGGCCAAGGAGGTGCTGGCTCGTTGTCTCGACGGGTGAGCCTTCCCGCTGCCGACGACCTGTTCCGTCCGACCGCCCCGGCCGCCGCCCCGGCGCCTGCGCCCGAGAGCGCGGCGGAGGAGCCGGACCAGGGCCCGGACCAGGGCCCAGGCAAGGACCGCAAGCCGAGCGGCCGGGTGCGGCACGACGAGAAGATGACGGTCTACGTCACCTCCGACGAGCTGCTCGACCTCGAGCACGCCCGGCTGGTGCTGCGCCGGTCGCACGGCCTCGCGGTCGACCGCGGCCGGCTGGTGCGCGAGGCGGTCGCGATGGTGCTCGCGGACTTCGAGACCCACGGTGACGACAGCGCGCTGGTGCGACGATTGACCGAGGAATGACCGCCCAGCCCGACGTCTCGCCGACGGAGGCCGCCGCCCCGGGGTTCGAGGTGCGCCTGGACAACTTCGAGGGCCCCTTCGACCTGCTGCTCAACCTGATCGCCAAGCACAAGCTGGACATCACCGAGATCGCGCTGTCGAAGGTCACCGACGAGTTCATCGCGCACGTCAAGGCGGCCGGACCGACTTGGGAGCTGGAGCAGACCACGTCGTTCCTCCTCGTGGCCTCCACCCTGCTCGACCTCAAGGCCGCCCGGCTGCTGCCGCAGGGCGACGTGGAGGACGAGGAGGACCTCGCGCTGCTCGAGGCCCGCGACCTGCTCTTCGCCCGGCTGCTGCAGTACAAGGCCTTCAAGCACGTCGCCGGGTTCCTCGAGCAGCGGCTGGCCACGGAGTCGCGGCGGCACCCGCGGGCCGTCGGCCTCGAGGAGCGGTACGCCGGCCTGCTGCCCGAGGTGCTCATCGGCATCGGCCTGGAGCAGTTCGCCCAGCTCGCGGCCAAGGCGCTCGAGCCCAAGCCGGTGCTCGAGGTCTCGCTGCACCACATCCACGCGGCGAAGGTCAGCGTGCGCGAGCAGGCCGCCCTGGTGGTCGAGCGCCTGCAGCGGCAGGGCACGATGACCTTCCGCGCCCTGTGCGGCGACTCGCCGGACCGGCTCACGACGGTGGCGCGGTTCCTGTCGCTGCTCGAGCTGTTCCGGGAGGGTGCGGTCGCATTCGACCAGGTCAGCCCGCTCGGGGAGCTCACGATCCGCTGGACCGGCTCGGAGGACGCGGACGTGGACGACCTGATCACCGACGAGTTCGACGGCGCCCCGCCCGAGGCGGAGCCCGCACCTGCGCAGGGAGGGACCGATGACCGAGTCGAGGACGGAACCGATGACGGAGTCGATGACGCCGACGGCTGACGAGACGCTCGCCGTGCCGGTGGCGGCGCTGCGACCCGCGCTCGAGGCGGTGCTGATGGTCGCGGACCAGCCGCTGGAGGCGGTCACGCTCGCGACCGCGGTCGGTTACCCGGTCCCGGAGGTGACCGCCGCGCTGGACGCCCTGGCCGCGGAGTACACCGAGCAGGGCCGGGGCTTCGACCTGCGCAACGTCGGCGGCGGCTGGCGCTACTACACCCGCGACGAGTACGCCGCGGTCGTCGAGGGCTTCGTGCTCGACGGCCAGCAGGCCCGGCTCACCCAGGCGGCCCTGGAGACGCTCGCGGTGGTCGCCTACAAGCAGCCGGTCTCCCGCGCCCGGGTCTCGGCGATCCGCGGCGTGAACGTCGACGGCGTGATGCGGACGCTGCTCAACCGGGGCCTGGTGGAGGAGGCGGGCCACGACCACGCCACCGGGGCCAACCTCTACCGCACCACCGGCTACTTCCTCGAGCGGATCGGGGTCACCTCGCTCGACGAGCTGCCCGAGCTGGCGCCGTACCTCCCGGACATGGACGACCTCGAGGACGAGCTCGCCGAGATGGTGGCCACCCCGGTCGCCACCGAGTCGACGCCCGAGCCGGGGCCCGAGCCGGCGCCCGATCCGGGGCACCCGCACTCGCCGCACAGCGGCGACGGCACCGAGCCCGACGGCGGGACCGAGCCCACGTGAGCATCCCGCGGGACGCCCGCCCGGAGATCGAGACCGACGAGGACGGGCTGGTCCGCCTCCAGAAGCTCCTCGCCCAGTCGGGCGTCGCCTCCCGGCGCAAGTGCGAGGAGCTGATGCTCGGCGGGCTGGTCGAGGTCGACGGCGAGGTCGTCACCCGGCTCGGCACCAAGGTCGACCCCCGGACCGCGGTGGTCCGGGTGGACGGCAAGCGGCTGCCGCCGATCTCGGAGAAGGTCTACCTGGTGCTGAACAAGCCCCGCGGGGTCGTGTCCACCATGTCGGACCCCGAGGACCGCAGGAACCTCGGCGACCTGGTCGCTGACCGCCCCGAACGGCTCTTCCACGTCGGCCGCCTCGACACCGACACCTCCGGGCTCATCCTGCTGACCAACGACGGCGACTTCGCGCAGCGGATGGCGCACCCGTCGTACGAGGTGGACAAGACCTACGTCGCCGAGGTCGAGGGCGAGGTGTTCCGGCGCACCGTCAAGCAGCTCCTCGAGGGCGTGACCCTCGAGGACGGTCCGGTCACCGTGCGGCGGGCGCGGATCGTGCAGGCGACCCCGACGAAGTCGATCGTCGAGCTGGTGATCCACGAGGGCCGCAACCGCATCGTCCGGCGGCTGCTCGACCACGTGGGGCACCCGGTCCGCCGGCTGACCCGTACCGCGATCGGCCCGGTCCAGCTCGGCACCCTGGCGGTGGGGGAGATGCGCGACCTCACGCTCGCCGAGCTCGGCGAGCTGCTCGACGTCAGCCAGCTCTGACCGACCAGCTAACCGCGGTCGCTCAGGCTCCGGTGCGGTGCACGACCCAGACGTTCGGCTCGACGTACACCGCGACCCCGTGCTCGGCGTCGCAGTGCACGGGAGCGAGCGCCCGGGGGACGACGACCGGGCCGGTCACGTCGAACGGCAGCCCGGTCCACTCCCGCCACTCCTCGAGCGTCCCCGGCACCACCATCGAGCGCGGGGCCACCTTCTCGATCCGGCCGCCGGCCCGGACGTGCACCCGCAGCCAGGGGTCGACCGGGAGCCCGTCGGCGCGCACCCTGAAGGCGTACGTCGACATCGGCTCGTGGGGGTCCTCCTTCGCGTTCGGGCGGACCGGTGCGGCGAGCTCGGCGAACCCGTGCCGGGCGGCGTTCTCCCGCATCGCCGTGAGCATCCGCCCGGAGAGGCCCGTGCCCTGGCGGTCGGGTCGGACCGCGATCTCGACCGCGGAGATCGCGTCCGGGGCGTCCCCGTGGATGCTGGTGAGAAGTCCGTTGCGGATCACGCAGTCCCACCCGTGGTCGGGCAGGGGGTGGCCGCCCAGGAGGAACGGGACGGAGTACGCGGCCGCGACGACCTCGCCCGCCTCGTCCTGGGCGACGAGGACGAACTCCGGGAACCGCGTCTCGAGGTTGTTGTAGAACAGTCCGCCGATCGGGTCGTGGCGCATGAACTCCGGCCACGAGGTGGGCATGTCCCACAGCGGCCCGACGAGGTCGGGCCGGTCGGCGAGCACGGAGATCGTGAGCGGCACACGGACATGCTGCTCCCACGCGCAGGCGTACGTCGCGGCCTTTTTCGGCGCAGGCCGCCGCGCTCGCCGCAGGCCCGGACCGGTGCGACCGCTTCGCCCGTTTCGCCGCCTGCTGCCGCGGCCACCGCTAGCGTGCGGCCATGAGCCTCGCCGACGAGCTGTCGTACGAGTTCCGGCGGCCCAACGCCGTCCAGCGCGCGATGCAGGCCCTGGGCGCGAGCCGTCCCGGGGCCTGGTTGTTCGCCAAGATCCTGCCGCCGGTCGACACGGTGGTGCAGCGGCTGACGAAGGGGCGCCACACGGTCCCGAGCGTCCTCGCGGGGCTCCCGGTCGTCGACGTGACGACCACCGGCCGGAAGTCCGGCCAGCCGCGCACCGCGCACCTGATCGCCGTGCCCCACCACGGCTCCCTGGCGCTGCTCGGCACCAACTTCGGCCAGGCATCGACCCCGACCTGGGTGCTCAACCTCGAGGCCGACCCCCACGCGCGGCTGCACTACCGCGACCGGACCGCGACCGCGGTCGCCCGCCCCGTTGAGGGCGCGGAGTTCGAGGAGATCCTGACCCGGGCCGAGTCGCTGTACGCCGGCTACCGCAAGTACCAGGGCCGGATCACCGGCCGCCGGCTGCGGATCTTCGTGCTGGACGCCGCAGCCGCCTGACGGCGTACCGTCGGGGCATGCGGGGAGCGCTGGCGCCGTACGTCGCCTCCGTGGTCGCCTACGACGTCGACCTCGGTGGGCCCGGCGTGCACCGGGGCCTGCCATCGACGACGGTCACCTTCGTGCTGCCGGTCGGCGAGCCGCTCGACGTCGGCTGGCAGGACCGGCCGGGGTCGCGGGAGCAGCGCTGGTCGACGCTCTCCGGCCTCCACGCGCACCCGGCCGAGATCCACCACGACGGCCACCAGGCCGGCGTGCAGCTCGCCCTCACGACGACCGGCGCCCGCGCCCTCCTCGGGCTGCCGGCGGCCGAGCTGGCGGGCCTGCTGCTCGAGCTCGACGACGTCGCCCCGGCCCTGCG
Source organism: Nocardioides sp. (assembly GCF_044226305.1). Lineage (GTDB taxonomy): Bacteria > Actinomycetota > Actinomycetes > Propionibacteriales > Nocardioidaceae > Nocardioides. Next base: position 22,598 of record NZ_JBGAHF010000008.1, read on the forward strand.
GCACCTCCCCGAGCGCCTCCACGCGACGCCGCGGGCCGGGTGGGTGGACCTCGTCGAGCAGGCGCTGGTCGAGGCGCTCGCGCAGCACGACGCCCCGGAGCCGCGCGCGGAGGTCGGCCACGCCCTGGCCCGGCTCACGCGCGGCGCGTCCGTGGCCGCGGTGGCCGACGAGGTCGGCTACAGCCGCCGGCACCTCGGCTCCCTGGTGCGCGCGGAGTGCGGGATCGCGCCCAAGCAGGTGCAGCGGATCGGCCGCTTCCAGGCATCGCGTGCCCTGGTCGGCCGGGTGCCGCTCGCCGACGTCGCCCACCGGTGCGGGTACGCCGACCAGTCGCACCTGACCCGCGAGTGGGTGGCGCTGGCGGGCTGCCCGCCGTCGACCTGGCTGCGCGAGGAGTTCCCGTTCCTCCAAGACCTCGGCACCACGGTCGAGGGAGGGTGACCCCATGACCGACGCAGCGCAGATCCGGCTCTGGCACACGATGTCCTTCCGCGACGCCGACGCGATGATCGCCTGGCTCTCGGCGATCGGCTTCGTCGAGCACGCGACCTACCGCGACGACGCCGACCCCGGCGTCGTCGTCCATGCCGAGTGGCTGTGGCCGGGCGGCGGCGGGCTGATGTTCGGCAGCCTGCGCCCCGGCGGTGCGGTGACGAACGTCGGTGGCTCGGCGGCGTACCTGGTCACCGACGACCCCGACGACGTCTTCCGGCGCGCCGTCGAGGCGGGCGCGACCGTCCAGCTGGAGATGGTGGACCAGGACTACGGCGGCCGCGGGGGCAGCGTCATCGACCCGGAGGGCAACCACTGGTCGTTCGGGAGCTACCAGCCGTCGTAGCGGTCGGGGGCCGCCGCCCTGCGCACCTCCTGGGGTCTCGACGAGCTCGACCACCGGACGCCCGCCGGTCCGGCCGGCGCCGCCTCGATAGCCTGTGGTCCGTGGCAGTCAGGGCAGTGCGGGGAGCGACCCAGCTCGACGAGGACGTGCGCGACCACATGCTGGAGCGGGTCGCGGAGATGGTCAGCGGCGTGATGAGCGCCAACGGGCTCGAGGTCGACGACTTCATCTCGGTGATCTTCACCGCCACCTCCGACCTGCACTCGGAGTTCCCGGCGTACGCCGCCCGCCGGCTCGGCTTCGGCGACGTGCCGCTCATCTGCGCCCGCGAGCTCGAGATCGACGGGTCGATGCCTCGCGTGGTCCGGATGATGGCCCACGTCGAGACCGAGCTGCCCCGCGCCGACATCACGCACGTCTACCTGCACGGTGCCGCGGCGCTGCGCCGGGACCTGACCCGGGTCCGGGCGGTGCCCGACGATGAGTGAGCCCCGCGGTGAGTGAGCTCAGCGGGCCGGTCGAGGTGGTCGGCGCCGGTCTGCTCGGCACGTCGATCGGGCTCGCCTGCCGCCGGGCCGGGCTCGAGGTGCTGCTCTCCGACACCTCGCCCGAGCACGTGCGCACGGCCTCCGGCCTCGGCGCCGGCCGCGCCCGGCGGGCCGGTGACCGCCCGCAGCTGGTCGTCGTCGCCGTCCCGCCCGACCACCTCGGCGCCGAGATCGTGCGGGCCCTCGAGGGCACCGACGCCGTCGTGACCGACGTCGGCAGCGTCAAGACCGGCCCGTTGGCCGCCGTGGTCGGCCGCCCCGGGGCGGAGCGGTACGTCGGCAGCCACCCGATGGCCGGCAGCGAGCGCTCGGGGCCGCTGGCGGGCAGCGCCGCGCTGTTCGACGGGCGACCGTGGGCGATCACGCCGCACGAGGGCTCCGCGGCCGACGCCGTCGCGCTGGTCGAGGCGCTCGTGGCCGTCTGCGGCGCCGTACCCGTGCGGCTCTCGCCGGCCGAGCACGACCGCGCCGTCGCCCGCACCTCCCACGTCCCGCACCTGCTGGCGTCGCTGGTCGCGGCGCGGCTCGCGGAGGCGCCGAGCGGGCACCTCGCGCTCACCGGCCAGGGCGTGCGCGACGTGACGCGGGTGGCGGCCGGCGACCCGGTGCTCTACGGCCAGATCGTCACCGCCAACGCGGACGCGGTCCTCGCCCTGCTGGGGGAGGTGCGGACCCAGCTCGAGACCCTGATCGACGTCGTCGCGACGGCGGACCGGGGCGGGCTGGAGGCCCTGCTCCGCGAGGGTGTCGCCGGCACCCGGGCGATCCCCGGCAAGCACGGCGCCCCGCTGCCGCCCACCCGCTCGGTGTTCGTGTCGGTGCCCGACCACCCCGGCGAGCTGGCCCGGCTGTTCGCCGACGCGGGCGCGAGCGGGGTCAACATCGAGGACGTCCACATCGACCACGACCCCGGTCGTCCGGTCGGTCTCGTCGAGCTCCTGGTCGAGGAGAGCCGGGCCGAGCACCTCCTGGGCTCTCTGGAGTCCCGGGGATGGGTGACGCACCGGTAGGCTTCACGCCCGTGAGCAGCCCCCTCGTCGTCGCCGTCGACGGGACCTCGGGTTCCGGCAAGTCCAGCACCTCCCGCGGTGTCGCGGAGCGGTTGGGCCTGCGCTACCTCGACACCGGAGCGATGTTCCGCGCCATGACCTGGTGGATGCTGCGCCAGGGCGTCGACGTCCACGACCCCGCCGCCGTCGCGGCCCGGGCGGGGGAGCCCGAGATCGTCTCCGGGACCGACCCGACCGCCCCGACGATCGCCGTGGACGGGACCGACGTCGCCGTGGCGATCCGCCAGGAGGACGTGAACGCCGCCGTGTCGCCGGTGAGCGCCGTCCCCGAGGTCCGCGCCCGGCTCCTCGCCCTCCAGCGCGAGGTCATCGCGGCCGACGGCGGGATCGTCGTCGAGGGCCGGGACATCGGTTCGGTCGTCGTCCCGGACGCACCGGTCAAGGTCTACCTCAGCGCCGACCCGGCGGCGCGGGCCGAGCGCCGCACCGCGGAGGAGGGCGGGCGCGACGTCGAGGTGACCCGCGCCTCGCTGCTCGCGCGGGACCAGATCGACTCCGGCCGGGCGACCGCGCCCCTGACGATGGCCGACGGCGCGGTGCACATCGACACCACCGACCACACCCTGGCCGAGGTGATCGCCCAGGTGGTCGCCCTCGTCGAGGACGCCGGAGCGCGCACGTGAGCCGCGTCCCGGCGCACCACCTCGACCCACCGCGGAGCGACCGGGTCAAGCCGGCGCCGCGCTACCTCCTGCACCCGTTGCGACCGGTGGCGCGCTTCGTGATCCGGCGCCGGTACGACGTCCGGGTGCACGACGTGCACCACGTCCCGACCTCGGGCCCGGTGATCTACGCGTCCAACCACGTGGGCGTCATCGACGGCCCGGTGCTGGCGATCTTCGCGCCGCGCCCGGCGCACGCGCTGACCAAGCGGGAGATGTTCAAGGGCTTCCTGGGCCGGTTCCTCTGGCACTCCGGGCAGATCCCGCTGGACCGCTACAACCCCGATCCGGCCGCGGTCCGCACCTGCCTGCGCGCCCTGCGCGACGGACGGGCGATCGGCATCTACCCCGAGGGCAGCCGCGGCGCGGGCGACCTCGCCCGGTTCCACCGCGGCGCGGCCTACCTGGCGCTGGTGTCCGGGGCGCCCGTCGTACCCGTCACGACGCTGGGGAGCCGCGAGCCGGGGGGCGCGAGCGGGTCCCTGCCGCGACGCGGGGCCCGGATCGACCTGGTGTTCGGCGAGGTCTGGCGCACCGACCCGGTGCCCTGGCCCCGCACCAGGGAACAAGTGGAGAAGACTTCGTTGTTGCTACGAGAGCACATGCTGGTCCAGCTGGACCGGGCGCGCGCGTCGACGGGGAGAGAGCTTCCCGGTCCGCTGCCGTCGACCGACGTAGACCCCGACCCCGACACCGGGGTCACCGACCGAGGAGCACCATGACCGAGCTCGAGCCTGCCACCGACGAGCAGCCCGAGAGCACCGGCCCCGTCCCGGTCCTGGCTGTCGTCGGCCGACCGAACGTCGGCAAGTCCACGCTCGTCAACCGCTTCATCGGCCGCCGCGAGGCGGTCGTGGAGGACGTCCCGGGCGTCACCCGGGACCGGGTGTCCTACGACGCCCTCTGGAGCGGCCGCGCCTTCACGGTCGTCGACACCGGTGGTTGGGACCCCGACGCCCGCGGGCTCGCCGAGCGGATCGCCGCCCAGGCCGAGATCGCGGTCAGCCTCGCCGACGCGGTGCTCTTCGTCGTCGACGCCACGGTCGGCATCACCGACGCCGACGAGGCCGTGGTCCGGATCCTCCGCAAGTCCGGCAAGCCCGTCGTGCTGGCGGCCAACAAGGTCGACGACCAGCGCACCGAGGCGGAGGCGTACGGCCTGTGGAACCTCGGCCTGGGGGAGCCGTACTCGGTCTCGGCGCTGCACGGCCGCGGGTCCGGCGACCTGCTGGACGCGGTCCTGGCCGCGCTGCCCGAGCCGCCGCCCGAGCGGGAGCCGGAGGCCGGCGGTCCGCGCCGGATCGCGATCGTCGGCAAGCCGAACGTCGGCAAGTCCTCGCTGCTGAACAAGCTGGCGGGGGAGGAGCGGGTCGTCGTCGACAACGTCGCCGGCACCACGGTCGACCCCGTCGACGAGCTCGTCGAGCTCGGTGGCCGTACCTGGCGGTTCATCGACACCGCCGGCATCCGCAAGCGGGTCAAGGAGGCCTCCGGGCACGAGTACTACGCCTCGCTGCGCACCGCGACCGCGATCGACCGCGCCGAGGTCGCCGTCCTCGTCGTCGACGGCGGGCAGAGCATCTCCGAGCAGGACGTCCGCATCATCCAGACCGTCCGCGAGGCCGGACGCGCCCTGGTGATCGCGTTCAACAAGTGGGACCTCGTCGACGAGGAGCGCCGCCACTACCTCGAGCGCGAGATCGAGCGCGAGCTCGTCCAGGTCCAGTGGGCGCCGCGGATCAACATCACCGCCCGCACCGGCTGGCACGTCGACCGGCTGCTGCCGGCGCTGGACCGGGCCCTCGAGGGCTGGGAGACCCGGATCTCCACCGGCGCGCTCAACGGCTTCCTGGGCCGGCTGGTCGCCGAGCACCCGCACCCGGTGCGCGGGGGCAAGCAGCCCCGGATCCTGTTCGGCACGCAGGCGTCCACCCGGCCGCCGATGTTCATCCTGTTCACCAGCGGCAAGCTGGACGCGTCGTACGAGCGGTTCATCGAGCGCCGGCTGCGCGAGGAGTTCGGGTTCGTCGGCACCCCGATCGTGCTCCAGCAGCGGCCGCGCGAGAAGCGCAAGCGGTAGTACCGTCAGGCCATGAGGCGACTGGTGGCCGTGGCCGGAGCGGCGGTGCTCGGGACGACCGTGCTCGGTCCCTCCGCGGCCACCGTGCCCGAGCTCCCCGGTCCGGTCGCCGGTCCGGGCGCCGAGCAGGGCGCGAAGCCGGTCGCCGGCACCAGCTGTCCGACCTTCCCGAGCGACAACTGGTGGCATGCCGACGTCAGCGGGCTGCCGGTGCACGACCGCAGTGAGCAGTGGCTCTCCCACATGTCGACCGGCGTCGACCTGCACCCCGACTTCGGCCCGTCCTTCGGCGACGGCCCGAACTACGGCATCCCGATCACCGTCGTGGCGTCGTCGCACCCGAAGGTGCGGGTCCGCTTCGACTACGCCTCCGAGAGCGACCGGGTGCGCTACCCGCTGGGCGCGGACACCCGGATCGAGGGTGGCCGTGGCTCGTCGGGCGACAAGCACGCGATCGTCGTCGACAAGGGCAGCTGCCGGCTCTACGAGACGTGGAACACCCGGGTCCGGCGCGGGCACTGGGTCGCCGGGTCCGGCGCCGTCTGGTCGCTGGGCTCGAACGACCTGCGCCCCGACGGCTGGACGTCGGCCGACGCCGCGGGGCTGGCGATCCTGACGGGCCTGCTGCGCTGGAACGAGGTCAAGGCCGGGGACGTCGACCACGCGATCCGGTTCACCACGGACGTCACCAGCAACCACCACCTCTGGCCGGCGCGCCACGACGCGGGCTCGCAGGACGGCCTCGCCTACCCGCCCATGGGCGCACGGTTCCGGCTGCGCGCCGGGTTCTCCGAGGACGGCTACTCCCAGCACGCCGTCGCCGTCATCGAGGCGATGAAGACCTACGGCCTCGTGCTCGCCGACAACGGCTCGCCGTGGTACTTCCAGGGTGAGCAGAACGCGCGCTGGCCCGCTTCGCTCATCGAGGAGCTCAAGAGCATCCCCGCGTCGGAGTTCGTCGCCGTCGACACCTCCTCCCTCAAGGTCTCCGACGACTCGGGCCAGGTCGGGTCGCGCTGAGGGCCGACCTGTCGGCGGCGGCCCCTAGCGTGGTCCCATGACCACCTCACCGACGGCCACGCCGGGCACCGGCGAGCGCCAGGACCTGCTCGACGCCCTCCACCACCACCGCGACCTGTTCCGGTTCACCGTCCGGGACCTCTCCGACGACGCCGCCAGGTCCCGGCCGACCGTGAGCGCCCTGTCGCTGGGCGGGTTGATCAAGCACGTGACGGCGGTCGAGAAGAACTGGGCCGACTTCGTCGTCGACGGGCCGGCGCCCCAGCCCGACGTCGACTGGGCGGACATCGACTGGAGCAACCCGCCCGAGGCGGTCCGCCAGCACCAGGAGGGCTTCGTCATGCTCGAGCACGAGACCCTCGCCGGGCTGCTCGCGGCGTACGACGAGGTCGCCGCCGCCACCGACGAGCTGGTGCGCACCGTGGACCTCGATGCCCGGCAGCCGCTGCCCGCGGCGCCCTGGTTCGAGCCGGGCGCGAGCTGGTCGGCCCGGCGCGTGTTCGTGCACATCCTCGCCGAGACCTCCCAGCACGCCGGGCACGCCGACATCCTGCGCGAGACGATCGACGGCCAGAAGTCGATGGGCTGACCGGCCCACCCGATTCAGTCCGGGCCTCGTGGCTGCGGTAGGGTTCACGCGGTTCCGCGAGGGACCACTCGGGCTGTGGCGCAGCTTGGTAGCGCACTTGACTGGGGGTCAAGGGGTCGCAGGTTCAAATCCTGTCAGCCCGACCGAGTGACCGCAGGCCAGAGGCCGTCTACCGCTCCGGCGGCAGGCGGCCTCTGCTGCTCCCGGCGAGGTCGGGGACCGTGGGGAGCAGGCTGAACGCGCCCTCCTCCTCCTGGGCGTTGTGGAGCCGGAGCACGCCGTACAGGCCGTAGAGGAGCCGCCGCAGCTCGATGACGTCCTCGGGCTGGGCGTCGTCGTCGAGCTCGGCGAGCAGCCGCCGGAGCCGGCTCGCCTGGTGCTCGATCTCGGCGTGGGTGCGGCTGAGCGCCACGGTCGCCGCGTCCCCGCCGAGGGCGCGGGACACCAGGGGGACCAGGAGCTCCTCGTCGGCGCGCTCGTGCGGCAGCAGGTCGCGCTCCAGCCGATCCATCAGCTCGCGCACCGGGGCCAGGTCGCGGTCCTGCGTGGACAGGCCGTCGGCCACCGCCCGGAGCTGCTCGACGACGCCGAGGGTGGCGTCGTGCTCCACCTTCAGCCGGCGCGCGAGCTCGACGTCGGCGGCCGCCATGGTCACGGTGTGCTCCGCTCCGGGGAGGACCGCGCGCAGGGCGAGCCCGATCGCCAGCACGTCGATGACCTCCTGCAGCACGGCGCCCGCCGCCGGGGGTAGGAGACCGGCCGCGGCCACCCCCATCGCCACCAGCGAGAGGCCCATGCCCACCAGGACGGCCTGCCGGGCGATGCGCCGCGAGCGCTGGGCGATCAAGATCGCGTCGGCGAGCGCGTCCACCCGGTCCACGACCAGGACGACGTCCGCGGCCTCGGAGGACGCCGTCGCGCCCCGCGACGCGAGGGCGACACCGACCCCCGCGGCGGCCAGCGCCGGTGCGTCGTTCACGCCGTCGCCGACCATGATCGTGGCGGCTCGGCTGCTCTCCGTCTGGATCGCGGCCAGCTTGTCGGCCGGGTCGCAGTCGGCCAGGACCGCGTCCGTGCCCACGACCCGCCCGACCATCTCCGCCACGTCGGCGCGGTCGCCGGTCACCAGCACCACGCGCTGGATCCCGGCGTTCCGGAGCCCGCGCACCATCCGCGGCGCGTCGGGTCGGATCACGTCCTCGAGCAGGAACACCCCGGCGGGCCGGCCGTCGACCGCCACGAAGACGGTGAGCGAACCGTCCAGGCTCGCGCGCCGCCGGGCCTGCCGGACCCATCCGGGTGTCGGTCCGGGGACGATCCAGGCCGCCTTCCCGAGCCTGACCTCGTGGGGGCCGACCCGGCCGCTGAGGCCGTACCCGTGCTCCTCGACCACGTCGTCCGGCATCTCCAGCGTCAGCCCCTGGCGGCTCGCCGCGGTGACGATCGAGCTGGCGAGCACGTGGGGCGACACCTGGTCCAGGGACGCCGCCAGCCGCAGCATCTCGTCGGGGTCCACCTCCGGCCCGGCGGTGACCACGTCGACCAGGACCGGCCGGCCCTGGGTGAGGGTGCCGGTCTTGTCGAAGAGCATCACCCGGCCGGCGGCCAGCCGCTCCAGCGCACCGCCGCCCTTGATGACCACGCCGACGCGGGCCGCCCGGGACAGGCCGGAGATGAAGGCGATCGGGGCAGCGAGCAGCAGGGGGCACGGCGTCGCCACGACGAGCACGGCGACGGCGCGCACCGGGTCGCCGCTGAGCGCCCACGCGCCGCCCGCCAGGAGCAGCGTCATCGGGACGAACAGGACCGCGAGCCGGTCGGCGATCCGGACGAACGGCGCCGACTGCGCCTGGGCCTGCTCCACCAGGCGCACCAGCCCGGCGTAGGTGGACTCGGCCGCGACGGCGGTGGCGACCAGGTCGACGGGGGCTCCCGCGTTGACGACGCCGCTGCGGACGTCCTCGCCGGCGGGTCGTTCCACGGGCAGCGGCTCGCCGGTCAGTGCGGACTCGTCGAGGAGGGCGTCCTCGAGGAGCCGACCGTCGACGGGGACCAGCGACCCCGTGCCGACGAGCAGCCGGTCGCCGCGCACGACCTCGTCCACCGGGACCTCGACGACCCCGCTCGCGACCCGGCGGAGCGCGGTGCGGGGTGACCGCTCGAGCAGCAGACCGAGCTCCCGGCGGGCCCGGGCCTCGGCCCGGGCCTCGAGCAGCCGACCCGAGGCGAGCATCACGGTGATCATGGCGCCGGCGAAGGCCTCGCCGACCGCGAGCGCGCCCACCAGGGCGAGGACCGCGATGACGTCGACCGTGAGCTCGTGCCGTCGTACCGCCGCCACCGTCCAGGCGACCGACGCGCCGAGGCCGAGGACCGTGGCGACCGTCCAGCACTGGGTCGCGGGGTCCTGGGCGCCGAGCAGCCAGGCGCCGCCGCCGATGGCGAGGAGCAGGGTCGACGCGACGAAGAACAGCACGTCCTCGTGCCCGTGCAGGCGCTTCACGTACCGATGCTCACACTCGCGGCGCCCCGGCAACCGGGTCGAAAGCCCTCACCTGGCACGTCCTCCGGCGCCCGCGCGCCGACCGGCTCAGGTCCCGTGTGCGCCGAGGTGCTCGAGCACCGCCGCCTGGACGTCGGCGGCGTCCGGGCCGAGCCAGGCCGAGACGTGGGAGCCGCCCTCGAGGTCGACCAGCCGTGAGTCCGGCAGTCGGTCGTGGGCGTGGACGCTGTGCGCGTGGGGGACGTCGGCGTCGGCGCGGGCGTGCACCAGGAGGACCGGGGCGGCGACGTCCTCGAGGGGGAGGTCGAGCGACGCGTACCGGTCCAGGTCGTTGGTGAACCCCGCGCGCCGCGGCCCGGTGATCGTGTCGAACAGGCCGAGCGCGAAGGAGCGTTGCTCCTCGTCCGCGAGGACCTGCCCGGTGAGCTCCTTGACCTGCTGGCGGGACAGGTCGCCCTCCCCGGACAGCAGCATCTTCACGGCCGTCCTCGGCGCCCCGTCGGTGAGCCGGCCGCTCAGCCAGCTGCCGAACCGGTTCATCAGCAGCTTCTCCTCGGCCAGCGCGACCCGCCGCCGCAGGTCCACCTGGTACGACGTGCTCACGGCGGCGAGGGCGACCACGGACGCGACGCGGTCCGCGTGCCGGGCGGCGAGGAGGTAGCTCGACGGCCCGCCGCCGGACCAGCAGGCGACGTGGAAGCGGTCGATCCCCAGGGCGTCCATCAGGGCCACCGCCAGGTCGGCCTGCTGCTCCGGTGTCCGGTTGCCGTCCGTCAGCGCCGTGCCGCGATAGCCCGGCCGCGAGAGCGCGACGACCCGGTGGGTGTCGACCAGCGACCGGGTCATCAGCGCGCCCTGGTCGCACCCGCCCGGGGTCCCGTGGACGAAGAGCACCGGTGGACCCGAGCCGACGTCGACGTGCTCGACGGGGCCGGCGGCCGTGTCGAGCACGACCGGTGCGGGGGCAGGTGCGTCCGACGTCATGGGGCCTCCCGAGGCCGTCGTGGGTGTGTGGTCCGAGTCTGACCCGCCCGGACCGGACCCTGCGGCCGATTCGCCGGATCGGGCTGTGGCCACTCGACTGGAGGGAGATGACGTTCGCCCCTGCCGCCGCGGTCCGGCCGGCGACAGGATCAGGCCATGAGCACGACGACGGAGCAGCACGCCTCGAGCGCGGGCCGGCGGCAACGACTGGGCGTGCAGGACGCGCTCTGGCTGGAGATGGACACCCCCGGGAACCTGATGGTGGTCGACAGCGTCTTCTGGACCGACGGGCCGATCGACTGGGACCGCTACCTCGCGGTCATGCGGGAGCGCCTGTGGGAGCGGTACCCGGTGTTCCGCAGCGTCGCGGTGCGCGACGACGACGGCACGTGGTGGTGGGAGGAGCAGGAGGGCGCCGAGCTCGAGGCGAGGTACCGGCGCGTCGAGCTCCCCGCCCCGGGTGGCGACGCCGAGCTCCAGGCGCTCCTCGCCGAGCAGCGCGTCGCCCCCCTCGACCCTGGGGAGCCGCTGTGGTGCTCGATCCTGGTCGACGGGTACCGCGGAGGGAGTGCCGTGATCTTCCGCGGTCACCACGCGATCGCGGACGGCATCCGGATGGTCCAGCTGACCTTCAGCGTCTTCGACGCCAGCCCGGACGGCACGCCCGCTGCACCCGCCCCGGTCGACCGCCCCGACGCGGCCGCTCCGACCGAGACCCGCCCCAGCGGGGTGGTGGCGCTCGCCACCGGTGCGGTCGGCACGTCCTGGCAGCTCGCGCGGACCGCGTTGACGAACCCGGTCGGAGCCGCCCACAGCGTCGTCTCCCTCACGAGCGCCGCCGTCGGTGCGGTGGGCGGCCGAGCGGTGGCCGCAGTACCGGGCGACCTGGACACGGTCCGCAAGCTCGTCCTCGGGACGCGGAACGACAACGCGGCGTGGACGGGGCACGTGGGCGACCGCAAGGTGATCTCGTGGTCCGAGCCGCTCTCGCTCGCCGAGACCAAGCGGATCGCGCACGAGCACGGCGCGACCGTGAACGACGTGCTCGTCACCTGTGTCGCGGACTCGCTGCGGGCCTACCTCGACGCCCACGGCACGGTCTGCCACAGCGTCACCTGGGACGTCCCGGTCAACCTGCAGCCCTTCGACCCCGACCTGCCGGTCGTGCTCGGCAACGGCTTCGCGCTGGTGCAGCTGGAGCTGCCGACCCACACCGACGACATCGAGGAGGCCCTCCGCACGGTCCGGGGGCGGATGGCGCGGATCAAGCGCGGGCACGAGGCCATGGTCGACTTCGGCATCCAGGCGCTCATCTCGCGCCTGAGCACGGGTCTGTACCGGACCAGCATCGACCTCCTGGCGAACCGCGCGGTCGGCGTGCTCAGCAACGTCCCGGGACCGCAGGTGCCGCTGTACGCCGCCGGGCAGCGGGTCGAGTCGATCCTCGGCTGGGCGCCGACCGCGGCCGACCAGGCGATGAGCCTGACCATCTACAGCTACGACAGCAAGGTGTTCGTCGGGCTCGCCGCCGACGCCGGGCTCGTGCACGACGCGAGCACGATCATGACCGGCTTCACCGACGCCTTCGAGCGGCTCGCGCGGGGACCGGCCGACCGGCGCTGACACGGCCGTGCGCGCCCGGCCGCGGCCCGACGGCGCTCGGGCCCGCCCGGGTGCGAGGATCGCGGCGTGCTGTGCCACGCGTGCTACGCCGAGCCGGACGCGATCGCCGACTGCACCGCCTGTCGCGGCACCGGACGCGCCACCCGGATGCCGCTGTGCGAGGAGGCCTGGAGCGAGGTGGTGCCCGGGCTCTGGCAGGGCGGCCACGACGTGCGGTCGCAGGCGGGTACGGCGGGGGTGGTCGGCGCGGAGTTCGACCTGGTCGTGAGCCTGGCGGTGCGCGAGGGCTCGGGGCCGGCGGACGGTGTCGAGCACGTCGTGCTCCGGATGGCCGACGCCGGGGTCGACGCAGCCCTGGCCGCGCGGGTCGACGCGCTCGCCGCCCAGGTCGTGGCCGCGCTCGCGGACGGCCGGCGGGTGCTGGTGCGCTGCTCCGGCGGGCTGAACAGGTCGGGCCTGGTGGTGGCCGCCGCCCTGGTGCGCCAGGGTCGGACCCCCGACGAGGCGATCGGGCTGGTGCGGGCCGCCCGGGGGCCGTGGGCGCTCACCAACCCCGGGTTCGTCGCCCACCTGCGCACGCTCGGGCCGGGCGGTCTCGCCCTCGGCTGACGACTTTGCCCCAGGGACCTGACAGGCGGGCCCCTCGGGGGCTAGTTTGCTCCGAGAACACGTTCTACTTCTTGCCTGAGGGAGACCCGATGAAGACTCGCGCCGCCATCCTGTGGGAGCCGCACACCGACTGGAGCGTGGAGGACATCGACCTGGACCCGCCCAAGAAGGGCGAGATCCTGGTCAAGCTCGCGGCCTCCGGCCTGTGCCACTCCGACGAGCACCTGGTGACCGGGGACATGGTCCTCGACCCGGAGCTCGCCGAGGCCTTCGGCCTCAAGCAGTTCCCGATCATCGGTGGGCACGAGGGTGCCGGCGTCGTCCAGGAGGTCGGCCCCGACACGGCCGGCTTCGAGGTCGGCGACCACGTCGTCTTCAGCTTCATCCCCTCGTGCGGCAAGTGTCCCTCCTGCTCGACCGGGCACCAGCACCTGTGCGACCTCGGCGCGTTCCTCCTCAGCGGCCTGCAGCTCAGCGACTTCTCCTACCGCCACCACGCCAAGGACGGCCGCGACCTCGGCATCATGGTCGGGCTCGGCACCTTCTCGCCGTACACCGTCGTCAACGTCGACAGCGCGGTGAAGATCCGCCAGGACGTCCCGCTCGAGCGGGCCGCCCTCGTCGGCTGCGGCGTGACGACCGGCTGGGGCTCGGCGACCTACGCCGCCGACGTGCAGTCCGGCGAGACCGTGGCCGTCATGGGCCTCGGCGGCATCGGGATGAGCGCGGTGCAGGGCGCCTCGATGGCCGGAGCCCGGTTCGTGGTCGCGGTCGACCCGGTCGACTGGAAGCGCGAGAAGGCGCTCACCCTCGGCGCCACCCACACGGCCGCGTCCATGGCCGACGCCCAGGCCGTGATCAGCGAGCTGACCGGCGGGATGATGGCCGACAAGGCGATCCTCGCCGTCGGCCTCGCGACCGGTGACCTGATCGCCCCGATGATGAGCCTGGTGAAGAAGGCCGGTCGCGGCGTCGTCACGTCGGTGGCGAACATGATGGCCGACGACGTGAAGCTCAACCTGTTCGAGATGTCGATGATGCGCAAGGAGCTCGTCGGCTGCATCTTCGGCAACGCGAACCCGCGCTACGACATCCCGCGGCTCCTCGACCTCTACATGGACGGCAAGCTGAAGCTCGACGAGATGGTGACCACCGAGTACACCCTCGACGAGATCAACCAGGGCTACCAGGACATGCGCGACGGCAAGAACATCCGGGGCGTCATCCGCTACGAGTGACCGACCCCGTCCGACAGCACCGCCCCCGGCGTCCGCGCCGGGGGCGGTCTGCTGTCCGGGTCAGCTGATCCAGTCCTTCTTGCGCAGCCAGCGCAGCGCCCAGATGCCGTAGACGTCCGGACCGTACGACGTCGCGATCCGCTGGGTGACCGCGATCGCGAACGCCGGCCCGCTCGGCACGCCGACCGCGACCAGGCCGGCGGTCAGCGCGGCCTCGGCGACGCCCACGTTGCCGGGGACCGGGATGAGCGCCGAGAACAGGGCCGCCGCGCCGACGACGAACACGCAGTCGGCGAACCCGGGGCCGGGGTAGAGGCCCTCGACCATGAGGGTCAGGCAGAGCCCGGTGATCAGCAGCGACACCAGGTTGCTGCCGAACATCAGCAGCGCCCGGGACGGGCTGGCGGTGACGATCCGCAGCGAGGCCCACTGGGCGCGCACCCCCTCGGCCACCTTCCGGCGCAGCGGACGGACCAGGGCCAGGACCAGGGCCGAGACCACCAGGACGACGAGCAGGACCAGGACGAGCTGGTCGAGGTCGTCGGGACCGGTGAGCGACACGCTCGGGACCCGGTTGACGAACAGCAGCCCCAGCACGACGACGAGCGCGTTGCACACCGACGCCGCGAAGGCGTCGAGGGCGGCGGCGCTGACCGCGACGGTGGGCGGCTCCCCGAACCGACGGATGAACGACGCCGTGAGGGCGACCCGCCCGACGGTGGCGGAGATCGCCAGCCCGACGGTCTTGATGGCGTACTGGATCTGCGCCAGCGGCCACAGCGGCAGCCGGCTCGGGACCGCCGACATCGTCGAGACCGAGTCGGCCACCGACGTCGCCTGGGCGACGACGAGGCCCGCGGCCACCCATCCCCAGGACGCGTTCTTCCAGGTGTCGAGGACCGTCGCCCAGTCGATGCCGACGAGCGTGGACAGCAGGGCGTAGGCCGCGAAGAGGATCAGCCCGGCCTGCGCCAGGTCGCGCAGCTTGACCCGGGCGATCGGTGCCGGTGCCGGCGCCTCGACCCCGGTGCGCTCGGTGATCGCGGTGGCGATCTCCGGCAGGACGGCCTTGACGCCGTCCGCGGCTCGCAGCGAGCGCGGCAGGGCCGCCCGCTGCAGGTAGGGCAGGGCCGCGGCGACGGCGTCGGCGCCGAGGCCCGCGATCGCCGCGTCCGCGGCCCGGTCCGCTCCGACGAGGAGGGCCTGGGCGGTCAGCTGGGTGGCGACCTCACGGCCGCGGTCGGCGGCCGAGGCGGCGATCCGGCCCTCGGCGAAGTCGGAGACCACGATGGAGCCGTCGCCGGCCCGGCCGACCCGCCGGAGGGTGAGCAGCGTGTGCGCCAGCCCGGCCCGGTGGAGACGTCCGACCGCGGCCCAGACCTCGCGCAACGTCTCGTCGTCGAGGTCGTCGCGTTCGTCGAGCGGCGGCGGTGGGGCGGTCAGCGCCAGCACGGCGTCCCCGTCGACCGAGCCCGCGGCCAGCACCTCCGGGACGGCGACGCCCGCCTTCCCCGCCAGCAGGGTCACGAGCGCCTCGTGCTCGACCAGCTGCAGCCGGGTCGCGTCGGGGGCGGACTGGTCGCGGTAGGCGAGCGTGCGCCACCAGCGGGCGGCGCGGTGCGCGTCGCTGGCGTCGCGGCCGTAGACCTTGACCACGAGCGGGCCGGCCGTGGGCGAGACGGCCGTGACCTCGCGCACGCCCCACGGCTGGCGCTCGGCGAACCGCAGCTCGCCGGCCGCCACGCCGACCCCGTCGAGCGCCCGGGCGACGTCGGCCAGGTCGGGATAGCCCGCCGGGGAGCCGAGCACGACGAGGGCGATCCCCGCGGCGGCCAGCCCGATGCCCAGGGCGCCGGCCACGTCGGTGGGGCCGCCGATGCCGATGACCCAGGCGGCGACACACTGCACGGCGACGATGGCCACGCTCAGCCGGCGGTAGGCGAGCACCAGCCACGGGCGGAGGACGAGCAGCACCGCGGCGGAGACCGCCACCCGGACCACGGGGAAGCTGGACTCGCTGGCCGAGCGCACGGGGGAGGGGTCGACGTCGGGCCAGCCCTCCCCGGCGAGGAACGAGGCGGCGAGCAGGGCGACGACCGCGGCCGCCGCGGCGAGCAGCAGGGTGAGCGGGAGCCGACCTCGTCGCGGGAAGGTGAGGAGGGTCAGCACCACCGCCGCGGCGGCGTAGACGAAGCCGAGGAAGTAGGCGGCGTCGAAGATCCCGGTGACCCAGCGTGGCAGGTCGTCGGCGACCTCACGGACGGCGCTGTCGAGGCTCCCGACGCCGTTCGACGCCTCGCGGGCGCTGACGGCGATGATGAGGACGCCGAGCAGGCCGATCGCGACGTCGACGGGTCGCCGCGAGAACCCGCCACCCTGCACGAAGAACCGTCGGGTCCGCCGCTCGGTGTCGCTCACGCGGCGCCCCCGGCGCCCGCCCCGGGCAGCTCGTCCGGGAGCCCGGTGCGGTGCCCGAACTGCTCGAGCCAGCCGACGAGCACCCGGTGCAGGGCGTCGGCGCCGACCACCATCTCCCGGGGCATCTCGAGGTCGACGGGGTGGACGATCATCCCGCGATCCTGCCACCCGCCGAGGCCGCCGTGGCAGGCCACGAGCCCCTCGAAGGCCGCCACCTCGTCGAGGTCGTCGACGAGGCTGTTGACGTAGATGTCGGGCGCCTCGGCCATGGTCGCTGCGCGCAGCACGAACTCCGGTGCGTGCGGGCCGTACGGCGCCAGCGGGTCCTCGCCCACGACGACTCCGTCGCGGACCCGGTGCTCGCCCCCGGCGCCGTAGGCGACCGGTCCGTGCTCGGCGGTGTCGACGACCGCGAAGCCGATCCCGGGGTGGGCGACCAGCCCCGGGAGCAGCGCGGGGTACCGCTGGTCGAGCTCGTCCCTGCTCAGCCGGTGGTGCTCGCCGGCGACGTAGATCAGGCCGAGGTTGCCGGACCCGAACACCAGGAACTCCTCGTGGTCGGGGGTGCTCGTCCGCTCCGCGCCCGAGGTCGACCCGGTGTCGAAGCTGTCGTCGGTGATCCGCTTCGAGGCGCGTCCGAGCGCCCGGCCCAGGACGGTGTCGTGGCTCGCGTTGCCGGCGACCATCGAGTTCAGCGACCCGCTGGCCTCGGCGTTGCCCTGCGACGCGACGGTCGTCGCGTGGGACAGCCGGGCGACCAGCTCGGCCAGCTCCTCGCCGTACCGGTCGACGAAGATCGCGCCCTGCGACTGACCGTGGTCGGAGAGCACGACGATCTGGTAGCGCCGCGGCGCCACCTCCGCGACGGCCTCGATCTGGGCGAGCACCCGGTCGATGCCGGCGAGCGCGTCGAGGGACTCCGGCTGCAGGATCCCGCAGTGGTGCGCGACCGCGTCGTAGTCGACGTAGTCGACGTAGACGCTGCGCCGGCCCTGGAGCATCGCGTCGGCGACGAGGGTGGTGTTGAGGTCGCGGACCACGCCGGTGAGTGCGGCGCGCTCCATGGTGAAGCCCCATCCGCGGTGCACGCGGGGCCGGATGTCGCGCCGCGTGGCCCGGGCCGACTGGAACCGCTCGCGGAAGATCTCGCTGAGCGCGCGGGTGAAGCTGCGGGTGAAGCCGGCCGGGGAGCCCAGGAAGCGGGAGACGGACCTCCGGGACTCCCGGGTCTCCTGGCTGCGCCCGACCGCGCTCATCGTCGCGTACGCCGTCGGCGCGTCCCCGGTGAACAGGTTGCTCACCGAGACCCCGTCGTCGACCAGCAGGCCCCGGCCGTCGGAGTGCATCGCCTCGATCGCGGCGGCGTCGCCGGGACGGTTCGCGACGTACACCTTGCCGGAGGGCCGGTCGACCCAGCGGAACGCCGGGATGCCGTCGATGGTGCCGTGCAGGATGCCCATCTGGCTGGCCGGGGTGGTCGCCGGGAGCTTCGGGCGCCACTCGACCGCGTGGTGGGTCCCGGAGCGGACCCAGCGCGACAGGGTGGGCAGGGTGCCGGCCCGCACGCACCAGTCGAGCACCGGGTAGGGCACGCCGTCCATCTGGACGAACACGATGCCCGGCACCTCCGGGTCGGGGATCGTCGTCCTCCTCCGGTGCGCGCGCCGCAGCAGCGTGGCGGTCACGGCGTCGTCGGTCCCGGCGGTGCCGATCCACACGAAGAACGTGGAGACGACCGCGACGATCCACGACGTGAGGACGGCGGTCACCAGGTCGGCGGCGGAGAGGCCGTAGGGCGCGTAGAGGACCACCCAGACCGCGACGGCCTGGCCGAGCAGGCCGAGCAGGAGGGCGCCCACCCAGCCGAGCAGCACCGCCCCCTCGACCAGGAACACCCGCAGGGCCGCGCCGATGACGGCCACCAGCACGGCGGCGAGGAACGCCTGGAACCAGCCGCTGAGCGGCAGGTCCGGCAGCAACCAGGACGAGAGCAGGAACCCGACGGTGGCGCCGACGAGACCGAGCAGGGCACGTCCGAGGTCACCCCGGCGCAAGCGCCACCGGCGACGTCTCCCCGTGGCGGGACCGACCATGGCCGCGACGCTAGCGGCCCGCGGAGGTGGGCCGTTGGCCCGTTGCGGGTGACTTTCGGCCGCGGTCAGGCGGCTCCGGTGCCGACCTCGGCGTCCATCTGCGCGACGAAGTCGCGCTTGACCCGGCGCCACGCCTCGTCGGTCATCGTGCGCCGCCAGTACGGCGAGCAGGACATGTCCGCGCGGGCGATCCCGCGGTCGGTCAGCAGGTGCCGGCGGATCCCCCGGACCTCGTCCGCCTCGCCGTGGACGAACGCGTGCACCCGGCCCGCGGGCAGGTCCAGCTCCTCGAGCGCGTGGAGGAGCAGGGTGCCGTCGGTCCCGGGATCTCCCGAGCGGTGCAGCCACCCGACGTCCAGGTCGGCGGGGGAGGGCAGGTCGACCTCGTGGTCGGGGCCGTCGCACACCAGCCGCACCACGGCCCGGCGCCCCGCCGGGACCGCCTCGAGCGAGGCTGCGATCGCGGGCAGCGCGGACTCGTCACCGACGAGGAGATGCCAGTCGGCGTCGGGGTCGGGTCGGTACCCGCCCCCGGGACCCTCGAGCACGAGGACGTCCCCGGCCTCCGCCCGAGCGGCCCAGGGGCCGCCCACGCCCTCGTCGCCGTGGACGACGACGTCGAGCGTCAGCCGGCCCGACGCCGGCTCCCAGCGGCGCACCGTGTAGCGCCGGCGGGCCGGCCAGAGCTCCTCGGGATGGTGCTCGCGCACCTCGGCCGGCACGAAGACCGGGCCGTAGGGGGCGTCCTGCGGCGGGATCGCGACGTTGACGTAGGCGTCGGTGGCGTCGGGCATCGCGAAGCCCGCCAGGCCATCACCCCGCAGCACCACCCGGACCAGCACCGGCGTGAGCCAGCTCGCGGTCTCCACCGTCGCGTGCCACGTCGGCATCCAGGACCCCCTCGACCGCTTCCGGTGCGTCGACCCTATCCGCGCTGTGGTCGAGGGTGGTCTCGCAGGCCCGGTAGAC
This sequence comes from Nocardioides sp., assembly GCF_044226305.1. GTDB lineage: Bacteria > Actinomycetota > Actinomycetes > Propionibacteriales > Nocardioidaceae > Nocardioides. The sequence continues at coordinate 41,843 of NZ_JBGAHF010000008.1, forward strand.
CTGCCACAGGTAGAGGCAGAGCAGCGCGAAGGTCAGGACGATCACGATGCTGAGGAACGTGACCCACCACATCGTGTCGGTCTGGGTCATCACGTAGTTGTTGCCGTCGTACTGGGCGGGCATGGGGTCCTCCGTCGGCGGGTCCGGCGAGTCGTCGCCTGGTGGCGGTCTGCCGTCACGGTCCCAACCGGCGCCGGCGCGACGGCAGGGCCGCGGGTCCCGAGAGGTGCGGGACCAAGGACCCGAGGGACGGGGACCCCTCCGGGCTGGCACCATCGACCCCGATGGATCCTCGAGCGCCCCGGCACACCCCTCGCCGTACCCCTCGCCGTACCCCTCGTCGTACCCCTCGTCGTCGGGCGGCCGCGTGAGCGGGCTGCTCGTCGCCGGCACGTCCTCGGACGCCGGCAAGACCGTCGTCACCACCGGGATCTGCCGTGCGCTCGCCCGTGCCGGGGTGAAGGTGGCCCCGTTCAAGGCGCAGAACATGTCGAACAACTCGATGGTCTGCGGAGACGCGGTCCACGGGACCGCCGAGATCGGTCGCGCGCAGTGGGTGCAGGCGCTGGCCGCGCGCGCGGAGCCGGAGGCGGCGATGAACCCGGTCCTGCTCAAGCCGGGGAGCGACCTGCGCAGCCACGTCGTGGTGATGGGTCGGCCGGCGGGCACCGTGTCCGCCACGGACTTCGTCGACGGTCGCCGGCACCTGGCCCGGGCGGCGTACGACGCCTTCGACGACCTCGCGTCGCGCTACGACGTGGTCGTCGCCGAGGGGGCGGGCAGCCCGACCGAGATCAACCTGCGCAGCAGCGACTACGTGAACCTCGGCCTGGCGCGGCACGCGGGCCTGCCCACGGTCGTGGTCGGCGACATCGACCGTGGTGGCCTGTTCGCCGCGATGTACGGCACCCTCGCGCTCCTCGAGCCGGCGGACCAGCGGCTCGTCGCGGGCTTCGTGGTCAACAAGTTCCGGGGCGACCGGGGGCTCCTCGAGCCGGGCCTGGCCCAGCTCGCGGACCTGACCGGCCGGCCGGTGCACGGCGTGCTGCCGTGGCACCCCGATCTCTGGCTGGACTCCGAGGACGCCCTCGACCTCGACGCCCGTCGGGTCCGCGACGAGCCGGCGACGCTGCGGGTCGTGGTCGTCCGGCTCCCGCGGATCAGCAACCTGACCGACGTCGACGCGCTGGGCCTCGAGCCCGGTGTGGACGTCGTGTTCACCGCCGACCCGCGCTCGCTGGTCGACGCCGACCTCGTCGTGCTGCCCGGCACCCGGGCGACCCGGGCCGACCTCGCCTGGCTGCGCGAGCGGGGCCTGGACCGCGCGGTGCGGGCGCACGCCGCGGCCGGACGCCCGGTGCTGGGCATCTGCGGAGGATTCCAGATGCTCGGCCGGACGATCGCCGACCCTGCCGGCGTCGAGGGTCCTCCCGGCGAGGTCGACGGGCTCGGGCTGCTCGACGTCCGCACCGACTTCGTCCCCGAGAAGGTGCTCCGGCTGCCTCGGGGCGCCGCCCTCGGGGCGCCCGCTACGGGGTACGAGATCCACCACGGCCGGGTGACCCGCGGCGCGGGCGTCGAGGAGCTCCTCGGCGGGGCCCGCGCCGAGCACGTGCTCGGCACGATGTGGCACGGCAGCCTCGAGTCCGACGGGTTCCGGGCCGCCTTCCTCGCCGAGGTCGCCGTCCTCGCCGGCACGACCTGGGAGCCCTCGGGCGTGAGCTTCGCCGCCGCCCGCGAGCGGCGCCTGGAGCTGCTGGCCGACCTGGTCGAGGAGCACCTCGACCTCGAGGCGCTGCACGGGCTGGCCGTCGCGGGGGCGCCGCCCGGCCTGCCGCTGCTCGCCCCCGGGTCGTCGTGGGGGGACCGGTCGTGAGGACGCTCGTCACCGGAGGCGTCCGGTCCGGCAGGTCGCTGCACGCCGAGGAGCTGCTCGCCTCCCGCGACGACCTCACCTACGTCCTGCCCGGGCCGGTGCACGACGAGGCCGAGTTCGCCGTCCGGCTGGCCGAGCTGCGCTCCCGGCGTCCCGTCACCTGGACGACCCACGAGACCGGCGACCTGGCCGAGGCGCTGTGGATCCCCGGTCCGGTGCTGGTCGACTCGCTCGACACCTGGCTGACCCGGCTCCTCGACGAGGCCGGGCTCTGGGACGCGCGGGTCGAGGACGTGACGGCGTACGTCGACGAGGAGACCGCTGCCGCGCTCGCGGCCCTCGAGGGGACGACCGAGGACCGGGTCCTGGTGACCAGCGAGGTGGGGTTGGGGATCGTGCCCGAGCACCGGTCCGGGCGGCTGTACCGCGAGCTGCTCGGCACCCTCAACCAGCGCTTCGCGGCCGCCTGCGGGGAGGTGCACCTCGTGGTCGCCGGTCGGGTCCTGGTGCTCTGACCGGCTGCCTCAGGCCAGCGGCGCGAGGACTCCGTCCAACCAGCGCTCCACGTCGCGCCGGTGGCGCAGGTGGACGACCGGCAGGTCCGGTCGGGCGGCGCACACCGCCGGGATCCGCTCGTCGTAGAGGTGGCGCGTGCTGATCGCCCATCGGACGATGTGCTCGCGGTCGGTGAGGACCGTGTGCAGCGGAGCCTCCCGGTTGCCGTTCCAGAGCTCCTCGCGGCGCCACCGCCGGCCGACGGTGCGTCGGACGACGCGGCCCAGCGTCACCGGGAACGGGGGGTCGAGCCAGACCAGCAGGTCGGCCTGCGCGGTCAGCAGCGGCCGGGCGTCGTCGTACTGCCACTCGGTCACCCAGCGGCCGACCGCCAGGAACGCGGCGACGTCCGCCTCGAACTCGGGGCGCCGGGTCCAGCCCGGGCCGTGGTGCAGCGCGTCCATCTCGGTGTAGGGCAGGTCGAGCAGGGCACCGATCCGGCGGGCGAGGGTGCTCTTGCCCGACCCCGAGACGCCGGCGACGGCGATCCGCTCCGGGCGGCGTGGGAGCGGGTCGGAGGCGCTGAGCACCGCGGCATCGTACGGTGCCGGGGTGGAGGGTGCGGGTGGTGACGGCTGCGAGATCGTGCCGGGCGGGCGGCCCGGGGCGTTCGTGCTGCGCATGGCCGGCGCGAGCCAGTCGCACGTCGACCTGCGCCACCCGCTGCACCTCGAGTTCGAGTACGTGCGCCGCATCGGCGACGTGCTCGACGCGTGCGCCCCGGGTGGCGCACCGGTCCGGGTGGTCCACGTCGGCGGCGCGGCGATGACGCTTCCGAGGTACGTCGCCGCGTCCCGGCCGCGGTCGGCCCAGGTCGTCCTCGAGCCCGACGCCGCCGTGACCGAGCTGGTGCGGGTCGAGCTGCCGCTGCCGCCGCGCAGCGGCATCAAGGTGCGCCCCCGCGACGGGCGCCGGGGCCTCGCCGAGCTCCGCGACGACCACGCGGAGGTGGTCGTCGTCGACGCGTTCGCCGACGCCCGGGTGCCGGGGGACCTGGTGACCGTCGAGTGCTTCCGCGAGGCGGCGCGCGTGCTCGACCACGACGGGCTGCTCGTCCTCAACCTCACCGACCGGGCGCCGTTCCCCTGGGCGCGCCGGGCCGTCGCCGGCGTGCGCACGGTCTTCGACCAGGTGATGCTGACCGCCGAGCCGGCGACGCTGCGGGCCCGGCGCCTGGGCAACCTCGTGGTCGTCGCGTCGCGGGGCCCGGTCCCCGTCGACGCCCTCCGCCGGCGCGCGGCGAGCGCGCCCGCGCCGTACCGTGTCCTGGACGCGGCGCAGGTCAGCGACTCCTTCGGCGGCGGCACGCCGTTCACCGACGCCGACACCGCCGACTCCCCGGCGCCGGACGGGTGAGGGCCGACGACGTCCCGCGCTCCCGCGACGTCGGCGTACCCCGTCGCCGGTGGTCGCCGGTTCACCACCCGCAGCAGCCGACGCGCCGGCAGCGACAACAGCAGCGGCAACAGCAGCGGCCCGGCGGACGCGCTAGGCGTACGACGTCCCGCGGGCCGCGCGGGTCCAGAGCACGCCGTCGCCGGCGACCGGGCCCTCCGCGGCGAGCTCCCGCTTGAGGACCTTGTTGGTCGCCGTGCGCGGGAGCGTGCCGACCACCCGGACGAAGCGCGGCCAGGCCTTGGGGGAGAGGTCCGGCTGGGCGGCGAGGAACTCCTCGAGGCCGGCCGGCGACAGCGGGCCCCGGACGACCAGCGCCGCCATCACCTGGTCGCCGACGGAGTCGTCGGGCACGGCGTAGACCGCCGCCTCCGCGACGGCCGGGTGGCGCAGCAGGATCCGCTCGACCGGTGCGGCGGCGAGGTTCTCGCCGTCGACGCGGAGCCAGTCGGCGGTGCGCCCGGCGAAGTACACGAACCCGGCGGCGTCGCGGTAGGCCAGGTCGCCGGACCAGTACCTGCCGCCGCGCATCCGCTCGGCCTCGGCGTCGGGATCGCGGTAGTAGCCGGCGAACGCGCCCGCGCCGAGCGTGTTGACGAGCTCGCCGGTCGCCTCCTCGGCGTTGAGCAGCACGCCCGCCGCGTCGAACACGGCGTCGGGCGTCTCCTCCTCGGTGACGGGGTCGAGCACCTTCACGCCGTCGAGCGGGCGGCCCAGGCTCCCGGGCGGCATGTCCGGCACCCGCTGGACGACGACGGCGTTCTCGGTGGAGGAGTAGGAGTCGACGACCGTGCACCCGAACCGCCGGCCGAACCCCGCGATGTCGCGGTCGTTGGCCTCGTTGCCGAACACCAGGCGCAGCGGGTTGTCCGCGTCGTCGGGCCGCTCCGGCGTGGCCATCACGTAGGTCAGCGGCTTGCCGACGTAGTTGGCGTACGTCGCGCCGTACCGGCGCACGTCCGGCAGGAAGCCGGACGCGGAGAACCGCCGGGCGAGCGCCACCGTCGCGCCCGCGGCCAGCGCCGGCCCCCACCCGGCCATGACCGCGTTGGAGTGGAACAGCGGCATCGACAGGTAGGCGACGTCGTCGGGGCCGAGCCCGAACCGCTCCGCGAGGAACCGGCCCGGGTGGGCGACCTTCGCCTGGGTGACGTTGACCGCCTTCGGGTCGCCGGACGTCCCCGACGTGAAGATCAGCATCATCAGGTCGTCCGGCCCGACCTCGACGTCCGGGACGGCGGCGCCGGCGTGCTCCTCGACGAGCGCCGCCCAGTCGGGGCAGTCCAGCGGCAGGACCGGCACGTCGACATCGGCCAGCAGGTCGGCATGGGCGGCGTCGGTCACGACGAGCTGGACGTCGGCGCGCGCGACGTCCGCCGCGAGCGCCGGTCCGCGCCGGGTCGGGTTGAGCCCGACGACGACCTGGCCGCCCAGCGCGGCGCCGCCGAGGAGGAAGAGAAACTCCGGGACGTTCTCGAGCAGCACCCCGACGTGGGGAGGGAGGTCGGGGTCGAGCAGCGCCGACAGCACGGCCGAGCGCACGCAGGACTCCCGCACGACCTCGTCGTAGGTCCAGGTCTCGTCCTCGAACACCAGCCCGGGGTGGTCGTCGCCGCGCCGCGCCAGCAGCTGCTCGCGGACGGTCGGCATCGGTGGGGTGGTCTCGAGGCTCGTCGCTGACGCTCCTCGCACCTCAACCACCGTGTGTCGGCGGTCGAGGTGCGAAGGCGCTCCGGCGCCTGAGCAACGAGACCACCGCGCGAAGCATCACGCCGGCTCGGCCGCCAGCGCCCGTCCGATCGTGAGCGCCTGCTCGGTCGCCCCGCCGTGCAGGAACTCGAACCGCTTGGCGCTGGTGAAGTAGCGGTGCGCCTCCCCGTCGAGGTCGATGCCGACGCCGCCGTGGACGTGGACGGTCGTGTGGGCGAGCCGGTGGCCGGCGTCGGCCGCCCACAGCTTCGCGATCGCGACCTCGGTGTCGGCCGGCAGTCCCTCCTCGAGCCGCCAGGCGGCCTGCCACAGCGTGAGCCGCTGGCCGAGCACGTCGATGTAGCCGTCGGCGAGCCGCTGCGAGACCGCCTGGAACGTCCCGATCGGCCGGCCGAACTGCTCGCGCGTCTTCGCGTACGACGACGTCAGCCGCAGCGCTCCCTCGGTGATCCCGAGCTGCTCGGCGGCCCCCGCCAACAGCACCAGCTGGCGCAGCCGGTCGTCGGCCGACCCGTCGGCGGGCCCGACCAGCCGGTCGGCCCCCAGCACGGCGCCGTCCAGGTCGAGGCGCGCGACGGCGTCCCGGTCGGAGGACCGCTGGGCGACGACCGTGACGCCGGCGTCACCGGGCTCGACCAGGAAGACCCCGACCCCGGACGGGGTCTCGGCCGGGACGAGGAACGCGTCGGCGTACGGCCCGGCCGGTACGACGGCTTTGCTGCCCGTCAGCCGGTAGGCGTCGCCCGCGGCCGACTCCTCCGGGGTCGCGGTCGTCGTCGGCCGCGCGGGCGCCCAGGCACGTTCCTCGGCCACCGCGGGCGCGAGCACCACCGCGCCGGTCGCGGCACCGGACAGCCAGCGCTGCTGTTGCTCCTCGGAGCCGAGCTCGGCGAGCAGCCGGGAGGCCGGGCCGTGCGCCGCCAGGGGCACGGGCGCGACCGTGCGACCCACCTCGACCAGCACCCGGCACAGCTCGACGAGGCCGAGCCCGGCGCCGTCGTGCTCCTCGGGCAGCGCGAGGCCGAGCAGGCCCGCCTCGCCCAGGGCGGCCCACAGGTCGCGGTCGAAGCGGTCGCCGTCCGCCTCGACGGCCTTCATCCGCTCGTTGGTGGCGCGGTCGCGCAGGAGGCCGGCCGCGAGCTCGCCGGCCTCGTCCTGCTCCTGGGTGAACCGGAAGTCCATGTCGTCTCCTCGTTCTCAGCGCTTCGCGGCGGGGAGGCCGAGGCCGACGTACCCGATGATGTCGCGCTGGATCTCGTTGGTGCCGCCGCCGAAGGTCATCACCAGCGCGGACCGGTAGAAGCGCTCGAGCCGACCCTGGAGCACCGCGCCGTCGGAGTCGCCGGTGACGCCGGCGTTCGGGCCGACGACCTCCATCAGCGAGCGGTAGACCTCGGTCGCGAGCTCGGAGCCGTAGATCTTGGTGGCCGACGCCTCGGCGGGGGACAGGTCGACGCCGGCGTCGGCGTCGGCGGCGAGCTTCCAGTTGATCAGCCGCAGGGCCTCGGTGCGGGCGTGCGCCCGGCCGAGCGCGATCTGCACCCACTCGGCGTCGATCACCCGCTGGCCGTCGGGGTTCTTCGTCTCCTGGGCCCAGCGGCGGACGAGGTCGATCGACTGGGTCAGGGGAGCGGCCGAGGTCAGTGCCACCCGCTCGTGGTTGAGCTGGTTGGTCATCAGGGACCAGCCGCCGTTGAGCTCGCCGACCAGGTTGCCGGCCGGCACCCGCACGTCCTCGTAGTACGTCGCGCTGGTGCTCACCCCCGCGACCGTGTGCACCGGCGTGTAGGAGAAGCCGGGCGCGTCGGCCGGGACCAGGATCATCGAGAGGCCCTTGTGCCGCGGCAGGTCCGGGTCGGTGCGGCAGGCGAGCCAGATCCAGTCGGCGTACTGGATCAGCGAGGTCCACATCTTCTGGCCGTTGATGACCCACTCGTCGCCCTCGCGCACCGCGCGGGTCCGCAGCGAGGCGAGGTCGGTGCCGGACCCGGGCTCGGAGTAGCCGATCGAGAAGTGCAGCTCGCCGCGCAGGATGCGGGGGAGGAAGTACTCCCGCTGCTCGTCGGTGCCGTAGCGCATGATCGTCGGGCCGACGGTGTTGAGCGTCAGGTAGGGCACCGGGACGCCGGCCACCGCGGCCGCGTCGGTGAAGATCAGTTGGTCGGTCATCGACCGGGCCTGGCCGCCGTACTCCGTCGGCCAGCCGATGCCCAGCCAGCCGTCGGTGCCCAGCTGGCGGATGACGTCCTTGTAGACCTGGGTGTCGCCGAACTCGCCGGTCGCCGACGAGAGCCCGGCCCGCACCTCGGGCGTCACCAGCGCGGCGAAGTACTCGCGGAGCTCCTCGCGCAGGCGTTCCTGCTCGGGCGTCAGGGCGATGTGCATGGGACTCTGCTTTCTCCCGGGCTTGGTGTCGGGGCTCTCCCGTGCTGGCATGGCAGCACGGAAAACTATAACCTGTTCTAAGTTTCGGTCGACAGGTCTGGAGGACGGCCATGAGCGACACCCGCATCCCTGCGCCCGGCGGCGCACGCGCCCTGGACCAGGGCACGCCGCCGACGCGGTTCGCGCGCGGTTGGCACTGCCTGGGCCTCGCGGAGACGTTCCGGGACGGCAAGCCGCACGGGATCGAGGCGTTCGGCGGCAAGCTCGTCGTCTGGGCCGACTCCCACGGCGAGATCCACGTCCTCGACGGCTTCTGCCGGCACATGGGCGGTGACCTGACCCAGGGCGAGGTCAAGGGCGACGAGGTCGCGTGCCCCTTCCACGACTGGCGCTGGGGCGGCGACGGCAAGTGCAAGCAGATCCCCTACGCCCGACGGGTGCCGCTGCGGGCCCGCACCCAGCGCTACCCGGTGGTCGTGCGCAACGACCAGGTCCTGGTCTGGCACGACGTCGAGGGCTCCGAGCCCGACCTCGACATCCTCCCCCCGGAGCTCCCGGGGCTCGCCGAGGGCGAGTACACCGACTGGTCGTGGGAGGTCGTGCCGATCACCGACTCGCACTGCCGGGAGCTGATCGACAACGTCGTCGACATGGCGCACTTCTACTACGTGCACTTCTCGTTCCCGACCAGCTTCCGCAACGTCTTCGAGGGCACCCAGGCGACCCAGTTCATGGAGTCCAAGGGCCGCCCCGACAAGGCCGGCGGCTACGGCAGCGCCGAGCTGTTCCTCAAGTCCGAGGCCACCTACTACGGGCCGGCGTACATGATCAACTGGCTCGACGTCGACTACAAGGGCTTCCAGACCGAGGTCATCCTCATCAACTGCCACATCCCGACCGGGCCGGACTCGTTCACGCTCCAGTACGGCATCACGGTCAAGAAGCCCGAGGGCCTCGACGACGCGACCGCCCAGCTCATCTCGGAGAAGTACGCCCAGATGTTCGGCGAGGGGTTCCTCCAGGACGTCCACATCTGGAAGAACAAGGTGCCGGTCCAGAACCCGTTGCTCTGCGAGGAGGACGGCCCCGTCTACCAGCTGCGCCGCTGGTACGAGCAGTTCTACGTCGACCGCGCCGACGTCCAGCCGGAGATGGTCGACCGCTTCGAGTTCGAGGTCGACACCACGAAGGCCAACGAGTTCTGGCAGGACGAGGTCGCGGAGAACCTCCGCAAGAAGGCGGAGGAGGAGTCCGCGACCGCGGACTCCCCGCAGATCATGACGGGGACCTGAGCCGATGGCCTCCTTCGTCCCGACCAGCGACGAGACGCTCGAGGACCAGCGGCTCTACACCCGTGCCCGCCTGGTCGAGGTCGCCTGCCTCGACTGCCTCGCGACGGTCGGCGTGAAGAAGAACAGCGAGCACCACACCTCCATCCAGTGGACGGGCGAGGCCCGGGCGCACTGCCCGGAGCTGTCCCGGCGCACCACCGGTCGGGAGGCGCACCCCGCGTGCCCCCGGATGGCGGCGAGCATCGAGGCCGCGGTGCGCGAGGGGCGCGTGACCATCGGGGCCGAGGACGGTTACTGAGTCGATGACAGAGGAGTCCTTCGAGCTGAAGGTCGTGGACGTCGTCGAGGAGACGGCCGACGCGCACTCGGTGTCCTTCGAGGTCCCGGCCGGTGCCGAGGAGCTGTTCGCGTACAAACCCGGACAGTTCCTCACCCTCGCCGTGCCCAGCGACCGGACCGGCGTCGCCGCGCGCTGCTACTCGTTGTCGAGCAGCCCGATCGGCGGCGGACCGCTCACGATCACGGTCAAGCGGACGGCCGACGGCTACGCGTCCAACTGGATCTGCGACCAGCTGCGCGAGGGCGACTCGATCCGGGTGCTGCCGCCGAGCGGCATCTTCACCCCCGCCTCCCTGAGCGCCGACCTGCTGATGTTCGCCGGCGGCAGCGGCATCACCCCGGTCATGTCGATCATCCGGACCGCGCTCGCGCAGGGCACCGGCCGGATCGTGCTGTTCTACGCCAACCGCGACGAGCGCTCGGTCATCTTCGCCGGGGAGCTGACCCGGCTCGCGGCCGAGCACCCCGACCGCCTGCTCGTCGTCCACTGGCTCGAGACCGTTCAGGGGCTGCCCAGCCAGGACCAGGTCCGTGCGTTCGCGTCCGCCTACACGTCGTACGACGCGTTCGCGTGCGGCCCGGCGCCGTTCATGAGGCTCGCCGTCGCGGCGCTGAAGGAGCTCGGCTTCCCGCGCGAGCGCCGGCACCAGGAGAAGTTCGTCTCGCTCGGCGGCAACCCGTTCGGCGACCTGCACGACCGCGAGGTCGCCGAGCACGAGATCGAGGACGCCGACCGGGACCTGGACGACACCGGGCCGACCGCCGACGACGGGACGCAGCCGCAGGGACCGGTGCGGCTCGAGGTCGAGCTCGACGGCCAGGACTACGCCTTCGACGACTGGGCGCCGGGCACGAAGCTGCTCGACCACCTGGAGTCCAAGGGGGTGCGGGCGCCGTACTCGTGCCGTGAGGGGGAGTGCTCCGCCTGCGCGATCCGGCTGCTCGAGGGCGAGGTGAAGATGCTCCACAACGACGTCCTGGACGACGAGGACCTCGCCGACGGCATCCGTCTGGGGTGCCAGTCGGTCCCGGTCACGGACGTCGTGAAGGTGACCTACCACTGACCCGTGGTCCAGTCCGGGGGTCCATACCGGACGACCGGAATGCGTAACGACCGGTCGACCGGGGAAGTTTGACGCTCGTCCATGAAGCGACCACCCCCGGGTCGCGACCGACGCCGGCCGCGCCGGCGCCGTGCGGGTCTCGGGTCTTCCGGAGGGATGAGCCATGTTTCTCGGACTGTGCTTGATCTGCGTGACCCTGGCGGGCTGGGCGGCCGTCGCCGCGACGACCCGGCCGGCCGACGACCTCAGCCGCCGACGCGACGTGCAGCGCCGCTCCCGCCAGCTGGTGCGGAACCCCGACCGGGTCAACTACCTCGACGTGGAGAACCTGCTGCTCTCGGGATCGATCCCCTCGGCCACGGTGCTGCGCGTGCTGGAGCGGGCGACCGCTCGTCGGCTGGGCGCGCGCACGATGTGGCGGTGGGCGGCCACTCACGGGGTGCAACAGCTCGTGACCGTCGTCGACGCCGGGGTCGCCGAGGACGCCCTGCTCGAGCACCTCGACGCCGGCAGTGCGCCGGACTGGGAGGCGCTGGCCCTCTTCGCCCGGCTGGCGAACGACACCGTCCCCGCGGGGATGCCGGTCGACGAGCTCGTCGACCTCGACGCGGTCCCCGCCACCAACGACCTCGCCTTCCCCGGCGACCTGGAGAGCTGGTCGACGCCGTCGCTCGACGACGTCGACCTCGAGCAGTTCGACCGCCTGCCGCCGATCGCCGGCCCCGGGCTCTCGTCGTACCGCCCGACCCGCCCCCGGGACCCGGGCGAGGACGACTGGCGCAGGAGCGCCTGAGGGCGGGCCGTTCTCACGCCGGCCCGACGGTCACCAGCCGCGGGCCCGCCAGTCCGGGAGCGCCGGCCGCTCGGCGCCGAGCGTGCTGTCGTCGCCGTGGCCGGGGTAGAACCACGTGTCGTCGGGGAGCCGCTGGAACACCTTGGTCTCGACCTCGTCGATGAGCCGGACGAAGGCGGCCTCGTCGCCGAAGGTGTTGCCGACCCCGCCGGGGAAGAGGGAGTCGCCGGTGAACAGGTGCGGGGTGCCGGCCGGGTCCTCGTAGAGCAGCGCGATCGAGCCTGGCGTGTGGCCCGCCAGCGCGATGACCGCGAGGGTGCAGGAGCCGACGGCCACCGTGTCGCCCTGGCCGACCGGGCGGTCGACGGGGACGCCGGTCTGCTCGGTGATCGCCGCGGCGTCCGGGGTGCCGGCGACGACGGCCGCCCCGGTCGCCGCCACGACCTCGGCGAGGGCGCGGTGGTGGTCCCAGTGCTGGTGGGTGGTGACCACGGTCGTCAGCCCGGCGTCGCCGACGAGCTCGATCAGCAGCCCAGGCTCGGCGGCCGCGTCGACCAGCACCTGGTCCCCGGTGGACCGGCAGCGCAGCAGGTAGCAGTTGTTGGACATCTGCTCGTCGACGGCGACCTTGGTGATCGTCAGGTCGGCCAGCTCCCGGACGTCGGGGTCACCGCCCGGGGTCACGTGCCCGGTGTAGGTCATCAGGATGCTCCGATCCGCGGCAGGACGCCGCTGTCGCTGGTCAGGTCGCTGCCGTCACCGCGGCCGCTGAGCCACCACCCGAGGTCGGCGGCGGTGCCGGAGACGGTCGGCCCGCCGGGGCCGGTCTCCCAGGTCCGGTCGAGGTCGACGGCGTGCAGCGTCATCGGGGGCTCGGGACGGTCGACCATCGCGTCGACGAGGGCCGCCGCGAAGTCCGCGGGCCAGTCGGCCCGGCCGTAGCCCGCGAGGAGGTCGGCGTGGTGGATCTCCACCTCCCGCACACGCATCCAGGGCACGTCCGCAGCCGTGAACACCGGGCCGCCGCCCAGCACCCGCTCGATCGGCGTCGCGCCCCGGTCGTCGGGAACGGCGGCGATCGCGTCGTGCAGCTCGCTCGTCGCACCGAGCAGCCGGGCCCGGATCTCGGACGGGTGCTCGCGGGCGAGCGCCTCGATGTCGGCGTCGCGGGTCTGCTGGCTCCGGTACATCGGCACCGGGTGGCCGTCGACGGTCCCGCGGAGCGCCCCGGCGAGGCCCTCGGCGTTGAGCGCCAGGTGGGCGACCACGTGCCCCCGGCTCCAGCCGGTGCAGAAGCTCGGATCCGGGTACTGCGCGTCGTCGAGGGCGTCGACGGTCCGGACCAGCCGGTGGGTGGCCTCGACGAGGTCGGTGGGGTCGTCCATGGCGTCCATCCTGCCGGACCCGGCGCCGCGCGGGCGCTGTCGGTGGCCCGTGAGATCGTGGGGAACACCCGCGCGTCCTGGATGGTTGTGCTGTGTTCGCGCCGGTTAGGATGGCGAACAGGTGTTCGAAGCGAGGGGAAGTGGCAGTGGCGGACCAGCTCATCGTCCGGGGAGCCCGGGAGCACAACCTCAAGGACGTGTCGATCGACCTGCCACGTGACTCCCTGATCGTCTTCACCGGGCTGTCCGGCTCCGGGAAGTCCTCGCTGGCCTTCGACACCATCTTCGCGGAGGGGCAGCGTCGCTACGTCGAGTCGCTGTCGGCGTACGCCCGCCAGTTCCTCGGCCAGATGGACAAGCCCGACGTCGACTTCATCGAGGGGCTCTCGCCCGCGGTCTCGATCGACCAGAAGTCGACCTCGAAGAACCCGCGCTCGACCGTCGGCACCATCACCGAGGTCTACGACTACCTCCGCCTGCTCTACGCGCGCGCCGGCCGTCCGCACTGCCCGGTCTGCGGGTCGCCGATCGAGCGGCAGACGCCGCAGCAGATCGTCGACCGGGTGCTCGCCATGGAGGAGGGTCGGCGGTTCCAGGTGCTGGCCCCGGTGATCCGCGGGCGCAAGGGCGAGTACGTCGAGCTGTTCAAGCAGCTCCAGACGCAGGGGTTCTCGCGGGTCCGGGTGAACGGCGAGACGTCCACGCTCGACGACCCGCCGAAGCTCGACAAGCAGAAGAAGCACACCATCGAGGTGGTCGTCGACCGGCTCGCGGTCAAGGAGTCCGCCAAGCGCCGGCTCACCGACTCGGTGGAGACCGCCCTCCAGCTCGCGGGTGGGCTGGTGGTGCTGGACTTCGTCGACCTCGACGCCCAGGACCCGCACCGCGAGGTGCGCTTCAGCGAGAAGATGTCGTGCCCCAACGACCACCCGCTCGACACCGACGAGCTCGAGCCCCGGTCGTTCTCGTTCAACTCGCCCTTCGGCGCCTGCACCGCCTGCCACGGCCTCGGCACCCGGATGGAGGTCGACCCCGAGCTGGTCGTGCCGAACCCGCAGGCCAGCCTCGGCGAGGGCGCGATCCAGCCGTGGAGCCAGGCGCACGTCGCCGACTACTTCCTGCGGCTCCTGGGTGCGCTGGGGGAGGAGCTCGGCTTCGACCTAAACACCCCGTGGGAGGACCTCACCGCCAAGCAGCAGCGGTCGGTCCTCGACGGCCACCCCACCAAGGTGCACGTCGTCACCCGCAACCGCTACGGCCGCCAGCGCGCCTACTACGCGGAGTTCGAGGGGGTGCGCGCCTACATCGAGCGCCGCCACCGCGAGGCCGAGTCCGACGTCAGCCGGGAGCGCTTCGAGGGCTTCATGCGCGAGGTGCCCTGCCCGACCTGCGGGGGCAGCCGGCTCAAGCCGGTGTCGGTGGCGGTCACCCTCGGCGCGAAGGAGGCCGGCGGCAAGAACATCGCCGAGGTCTGCGCGATGCCGATCAACGAGACGGCCGACTACCTCCGCAAGCTCGAGCTGAGCCCGCGCGAGCGGCAGATCGGCGAGCGGGTGCTCAAGGAGATCCAGGAGCGGCTGAACTTCCTCCTCGACGTCGGCCTCGACTACCTCTCGCTGGACCGACCCTCGGGGTCGCTCTCGGGCGGCGAGGCGCAGCGGATCCGGCTGGCGACCCAGATCGGCGCCGGCCTGGTCGGCGTCCTCTACGTCCTCGACGAGCCGTCGATCGGCCTGCACCAGCGCGACAACCACCGGCTCATCGAGACCCTGGTGCGGCTCAAGGACCTCGGCAACACCCTGATCGTCGTCGAGCACGACGAGGACACCATCCGGGTCGCCGACTGGGTCGTCGACATCGGCCCGGGCGCGGGCGAGCACGGCGGTCAGGTGGTCCACAGCGGCAGCGTCGAGGGGCTGCTGGCGCACCCGGACTCGATGACCGGGCAGTACCTCTCCGGCCGCCGCGAGATCCCGGTGCCCGCCGTGCGCCGCCCGCGCACCAAGGGCCGCGAGCTCACGGTCGTCGGCGCCCGCGAGCACAACCTGCGCGACGTCGACGTGAGCTTCCCGCTCGGCCTGTTCGTGGCGGTCACCGGTGTCTCCGGCTCCGGCAAGTCCACCCTGGTCAACGACATCCTCTACACGTCGCTGGCCAAGCAGATCTACAACGCCCGGGCGGTGCCCGGCCGGCACAAGAAGATCACCGGGCTCGAGCACGTCGACAAGGTCATCCACGTCGACCAGTCGCCGATCGGGCGCACCCCGCGCTCCAACCCGGCCACCTACACCGGGGTCTTCGACCACATCCGCAAGCTGTTCGCGTCGACCCCCGAGGCGAAGATGCGCGGCTACCTCCAGGGCCGGTTCTCGTTCAACGTCAAGGGCGGCCGGTGCGAGGCCTGCTCCGGCGACGGCACGATCAAGATCGAGATGAACTTCCTGCCGGACGTCTACGTCCCGTGCGAGGTCTGCCACGGTGCGCGCTACAACCGCGAGACGCTCGAGGTGCACTACAAGGGCAAGACCATCGCCGAGGTCCTCGACATGCCGATCGAGGAGGCCGCCGAGTTCTTCGCGGCGGTGCCGGCGATCGCGCGGCACATGAAGACGCTGGTCGAGGTGGGCCTCGGCTACGTCCGGCTCGGCCAGCCGGCGACGACGCTGTCCGGCGGCGAGGCGCAGCGGGTCAAGCTGTCCTCGGAGCTCCAGAAGCGCTCCACCGGACGAACCGTCTACGTGCTCGACGAGCCGACCACCGGGCTGCACTTCGAGGACATCCGCAAGCTGCTGCTGGTCCTCGGCCGGCTCGTCGACCAGGGCAACACGGTGCTGGTCATCGAGCACAACCTCGACGTCATCAAGACCGCGGACTGGCTGGTCGACATGGGGCCCGAGGGTGGGTCCCGGGGCGGCATGGTGGTCGCGGAGGGCACCCCCGAGACCGTCGCGGCCGACCCCGGCAGCTACACCGGCCAGTTCCTCAAGCCGCTGCTCGACGGTCGGGAGGCCTCGCAGCCGACCACCCGGCGTACGCCGCGCTCGTCGACCGCCACCGCGAAGAAGGCGGCGAAGCCGCGGACCGCCGCCAAGAAGGCGGCCGCGCGCGCCCGGCGGGCGAGCTGAGCCCCGACGGATTCACAGCGAACTCACATCGAGGTGAACCACCTGCGGTCTCCGGCCGTGGGTACGGTGAAGATTCAACCACCAGCGGCCGAGAGGACGACACCGTGAGCACCCCCCACCCCCCGTCGGGGATGACCCGTCGCCAGACCCTGACCGGAGCGACGGTGGTCGGCGTCGGTGTGCCGCTGCTCGCCGCCTGCGGCTCCAGCGGTGGCAGCGGGGCGACCGACACGGCGCCCACCGCGCAGGCGGGGGAGACCCTCGGCGCGGCCTCGGACGTCCCGGTCGGCGGCGGCACCGTCTACGCCGACCAGAAGGTCGTCGTGACCCAGCCGAACGACGGGGACTTCAAGGGCTTCTCCGCGGTGTGCACCCACCAGGGCTGCCTGGTGTCGAACGTCGAGGGCGGCACCATCAACTGCACCTGCCACGGCAGCAAGTTCTCGATCGAGGACGGCTCGGTGGTCAACGGCCCCGCGACGTCGCCTCTCCCGGCGGTGCCGGTCGAGGACAAGTCGGGTCAGATCACGACGGCGTGAGCGCCGGTCCGGCAGGACTCCCGCCACCGCTCGTCCCGCGGTGAGCGACGCCGGTCGAGCCGCTCGTCGAGCAGCACGCGCGCCTCGTCGAGGCGGTCGGCGCGCAGCAGTGCCGCGATCCGCGCCTCCTCGACCACCTCGCGCTGGGCGTCGGACCCGCCGAGGCGCGGCACCGACGGCGTGAGCGCGGCGAGGGCGTCCGCCGCGGCCGAGCACTCGCCGGCACCCATCCGGGCGAGCGCGGCGGCCAGCGGCGCGACCACCTCGCGGTGGGTCGGGTTGCGGTGGCCGGCGGCCCAGGCCTCGAGGCGGCGCAGTCCGGCCAGGTCGTCGGTGGCGAGCAGCGTGACCGCCGCGTGCATGCCGAGGAACGGCGTGGCGGGGCGCTCCAGCGTCCCGCGCCCGGCGGCGTCGGCGACCGCCCGGATGTCCGGCACCGCCGTCGCGTCCGGGGTGAGCGCCCAGCGGAAGAGCAGCGAGCCGCTGTCGACCAGCGCGCGGCAGCCGAGACCGTGGTCGGGGCGCAGCTGGGCGTCGTACCGCCGGCGGACGGCGTCCTGGTCGCCGAGCGAGAGCTCGTGGAGGGCGGCGTGCCACGAGAAGTGGCTCAGGCTGTCGATCGAGGCGCCGTCGCCGGTGACCCAGGCGTCCATCCAGGCCAGCCCGGCCACGTGGTCACCGGTCTCGTAGTGCGCGTGCGCCCGGGCGTGGGCCGAGTGGCCGGCCCCCGGCTCGACGGCCAGCGAGGTCAGGGCCAGGTCCATGGCCTCGTCGAAGCGGCGCTGCTCCTGCCGCACGAACGCGAGGAGGCCGAGGAACCACCAGTCGTCGTCGTACGCCGGGATCGCGGCCTCGACGAGCGCCCAGGCCTCCTCGGGGACTTCGGTGACGCCGGCGAAGGCGATCGTCGGGACCGCGGTCGAGAGCAGCACGGCGTCGCGGGGGTGGTCCCGGAGGTGCCGCACGAGCGGGCCGGAGTCACCGCGGAGGTGGGCGACCACCGCGTGCACGTGGCTCCGCTCGCGGGTGGTGGCCCGCGCGGCGTGGCGCTCGGCGTCGCGGACCCGGGCGGGGATGTCGACGGCGGCGCACATCTCGTGCCCGAGCAGCGCCAGCGTCGCGTGGCCGACCGCGAAGGTGGGGTCGAGCGCGATCGCGGTCGCGATGGCGTGCACGGCGCCCGCCCGGAGCCGAAGAAGGTCCAGCACGCCGCGGCTGTAGGCGGCGCCCGCCTCGTCCGTGCACGAGAGGGCGTAGCCGTAGGGATCGCGACAGACCATGTAAGTAGAGTAAGACACGCGACATAAGGTCGGCAGCACCGGAGTGTCGGGGCCGGTGTCGGCACCGGACCGTAGGGTTGGAGGCGTGTCACGCGCCCTGTCGTACCGGCCCGCTCCGGGCTCGATCCCGACCCAGCCGGGCGTCTACCGCTTCCGCGACCCGAAGGGCCGGGTCGTCTACGTCGGCAAGGCGAAGAACCTGCGCGCGCGGCTGTCGTCGTACTTCCAGGACATCGGCAACCTGCACCCGCGCACGGCCACGATGGTGACCACGGCGGCGAGCGTCGAGTGGACGGTCGTGAAGACCGAGGTCGAGGCGCTCCAGCTCGAGTACTCCTGGATCAAGGAGTTCGACCCGCGGTTCAACGTCAAGTACCGCGACGACAAGTCCTACCCGTGGCTCGCCGTCACCGTCGGCGACGAGTTCCCGCGGGTGATGGTCGGCCGGGGCGCCAAGCGCAAGGGCACCCGGTACTTCGGCCCCTACAGCCACGCCTGGGCGATCCGGGAGACCGTCGACCTGCTCCTGCGGGTCTTCCCGATGCGCTCGTGCAGCAACGGCGTGTTCAAGAGGTCGGGCCAGATCGGTCGGCCGTGCCTGCTCGGCTACATCGACAAGTGCGTCGCCCCCTGCGTCGGCAACGTGACCGCCGAGGAGCACCGCGCCATCGTCGACGACTTCTGCGACTTCATGGCGGGGCACACCGCCGCCTTCGTGCGCCGGGTGGAGAAGGAGATGTACGCCGCCTCCGACGCGCTCGACTTCGAGAAGGCGGCCCGGCTCCGCGACGACCTGGGCGCGCTCAACAAGGCGCTGGAGAAGCAGGCCGTCGTGCTCGGCGACGGCACCGACGCCGACGTGATCGCGCTCGCCGAGGACCCGCTCGAGGTCGCGGTGCAGATCTTCTACGTGCGGGGCGGCCGGATCCGCGGCCAGCGGGGCTGGGTCGCCGACCGGGTGGACGAGGGCGGCACCGCCGAGCTCGTCGACGACTTCCTCCTCCAGCTCTACGCCGGCGGCGACCCCGACTCGATCCCCCGCGAGATCCTGGTGCCGGCGCTGCCGCCCGACCACACGACGTACGAGCAGCTGCTGAGCGACATCCGCGGGTCCCGGGTCGCGATCCGGGTGCCGCAGCGCGGCGACAAGAAGACGCTCCAGGAGACGGTCGCGCAGAACGCCGCGCAGTCGCTCGCGCTCCACAAGACGAAGCGGGCCAGCGACCTCACGACCCGCAACCGGGCGCTCGAGGAGATCCAGGAGGCGCTCGGCCTCGACGAGGTGCCGCTGCGGATCGAGTGCTACGACGTCTCCAACCTCCAGGGCACCGAGGTCGTCGCGTCGATGGTGGTCTTCGAGGACGGCCTGGCGCGCAAGAGCGAGTACCGCCGCTTCGTGATCCGTGGCGTCGACGGGCAGAACGACGTCGCGTCGATGCACGAGGTCATCACCCGGCGGTTCCGGCGGCTGCTGGAGGAGCAGGCCTCGTCGACCGAGACGGTCACCGACAGCGGCCCGATGCTCGTCGATCCCGAGACCGGGCGCCCCCGGAAGTTCGCCTACGCGCCCGGGCTGGTGGTCGTCGACGGCGGCCCGCCGCAGGTGGCCGCCGCCCAGCGGGCGCTCGCCGAGCACGGGATCGTCGACATCCCAGTCTGCGGGCTCGCCAAGCGGCTCGAGGAGGTGTGGCTCCCCGACCAGGAGGACCCGGTGATCATGCCGCGCTCCAGCGAGGGCCTGTACCTCCTCCAGCGGGTGCGCGACGAGGCGCACCGGTTCGCGATCACCCACCACCGGTCCCGCCGGTCCAAGTCGATGGTGGAGAGCGTGCTCGA
Source organism: Nocardioides sp. (assembly GCF_044226305.1). Lineage (GTDB taxonomy): Bacteria > Actinomycetota > Actinomycetes > Propionibacteriales > Nocardioidaceae > Nocardioides. The sequence goes on from NZ_JBGAHF010000008.1 coordinate 61,417, forward strand.
CGACGTGCCTGGGCTCGGCGAGGTACGCCGCAAGACGCTGCTCAAGCACTTCGGCTCGCTGAAGAAGCTGCGCGAGGCCTCGGTCGACGAGATCGCGCTGGTCCCGGGGATCGGACCGCGGACCGCGGACGCGATCAAGGGTGCGGTGGCTCAGGCGAGCAGCAAGACTGGGTCCACGGCCCGCGGGCCCGTGAGCATCAACACCGCCACCGGCGAGATCGAGGAGGGCTGAGGTGACCCAGCACGAGGAGCACCCCGGCGAGCTGGTCGTGGTGACCGGCATGACCGGCGCCGGACGGAGCACGGCGGCCAAGGAGCTCGAGGACCTCGGCTACTACGTCGTCGACAACATGCCCCCCAGCCTGCTCCGCGACGTCGTCCGGCTCGTCGACGAGAGCCGCGGGGTCGGGCAGCCGATCGCGGTCGTGGTCGACGTACGGTCCGGGTCGTTCTTCGAGTCCGTGCAGGCCAACCTGGCGCAGGGCGCGACCGGTCGGCACGCCACCTTGGTGTTCCTCGAGGCCACCGACGACGTGCTCGTGCGCCGCCAGGAGGCGGCCCGCCGGCCGCACCCGCTCCAGGGCGCCGGCCGGCTCCTCGACGGCCTGCACCGCGAGCGCGAGGTGCTCGCCGACCTGCGCAGCGACGCCGACCTCGTCATCGACACGACCACCCTCAACGTGCACCAGCTCACCGACCGGATCGCCGAGGCCTTCGGCACCCCCGACACGGTGCGGCTGAAGGTCACGGTCACCAGCTTCGGCTTCAAGTACGGCATCCCGGTCGACGCCGACTTCGTCGCCGACATGCGGTTCCTGCCCAACCCGTACTGGGTCCCGGAGCTGCGCCTCAGCACGGGCCGCGACCGCGAGGTCGTCGACTTCGTGCTCGCCCAGCCGGGGGCGGCGGAGTTCCTCGACGGCTACGTGCCCGTGCTCGAGGGGGTCGCCGCCGGCTACCTCCGGGAGGGCAAGCGGTTCATGACGGTGGCGATCGGCTGCACGGGCGGCAAGCACCGCAGCGTGGCGATGAGCGAGGAGATCGCGCGCCGGCTGAGCCTGGCCGGCTACGAGACCCGCGCCAGCCACCGCGACCTGGGGCGGGAGTGACCCCGGTCGGCCGCGCCCTGCAGCGGGCGCAGTCCGTCGTCGCGTTCGGCGGCGGCCACGGGCTGGCCGCGACGCTCCAGGCGCTGCGTCGGCTCGTGGACGACCTGGTGGTCGACGACCTCACCGCCGTCGTCACGGTCGCCGACAACGGTGGCTCCTCGGGCCGGCTGCGCTCGGAGTTCGGGGTGCTCCCGCCGGGCGACCTGCGGATGGCGCTCGCGGCGCTGTGCTCGCCGGACCGCTGGGGCGACACCTGGGCGCAGGTCCTCCAGCACCGGTTCGCGGGACAGGGCGAGATGCGCGGGCACGTGATCGGCAACCTGCTGATCGTCGGCCTCTGGGAGCAGCTCGGCGACCCGGTCGCCGCCCTCGACTGGGTCGGTCGGCTGCTCGGCACCTCGGGCCGGGTGCTGCCGATGGCGCTCACGCCGCTCGACATCACCGCCGACGTCCGCGGCCTCGACCCCGCCGACCCCGACCTGCTGACGACGGTGCGCGGCCAGGTGGAGATCGCCACGACCGACGGCGTGATCACCTCGATCGCGCTCGACCCGCCGGACCCGACGCCCTGCCCCGAGGCGATCGAGGCCGTGCACGGCGCGGACTGGGTGGTGCTCGGTCCGGGGTCCTGGTTCACCTCGGTCATCCCGCACCTCATGGTCCCCGCCCTGCGCGAGGCGATGATCGGCAGCGACGCCCGCGTGGTGGTGACGCTCAACCTCACCGAGCAGGAGGGGGAGACCCCCGGGTTCGAGGCGTCCGACCACCTCGCCGTGCTCGCCCAGCACGCCCCGGACCTGCGCCTGCACACGGTCCTCGCCGACGAACGGCACGTCGCCGACGGCCTCGAGGACCTCGAGGACCTGGTCCGCGCGACCGGCGCCACGTTGGTCGTCGCCGACCTCGCCCGCGACGACGGCACGCCCCGCCACGACCCGGCGAAGCTGGCGGCGGCGTACGCCGGGATCATGGCCTCGGTGCCGGCCTGAGCCGATTTCGACGGGGCCGATCCGGGTCGTTGACTCGCGTGGAAAGATCGGCCCCATGGCGATGACGGCACAGGTGAAGGCTGAGCTGGCGAGCACCCAGATCACGAAGACGTGCTGCCGCAAGGCCGAGGTCGCCTCGATGCTCCGCTTCGCCGGCGGGCTGCACATCGTGAGCGGCCGGATCGTGGTCGAGGCCGAGTTCGACACGGGGGCCGCGGCGCGTCGGCTGCGCACCAACATCGCCGAGGTCTACGGCCACCAGTCCGACGTCGTGATGGTGCAGGGCAACGGGATCCGCAAGGGCAGCCGCTACATCGTCCGCGTCGTCAAGGACGGCGAGGCACTCGCCCGGCAGACCGGGCTCCTGGACTCGCGCGGTCGCCCGGTGCGCGGCCTGCCGCCCGCGGTCGTGTCCGGCGGCGGCTGTGACGCCGTCGCCGCGTGGCGCGGGGCCTTCCTCGCGCACGGCTCGCTGACCGAGCCGGGCCGGTCCTCCGCGCTGGAGGTCACCTGCCCCGGCCCGGAGGCGGCGCTCGCCCTCGTGGGAGTCGCGCGCCGGCTCGGCATCCACGCGAAGGCCCGGGAGGTGCGGGGCGTCGACCGGGTCGTGATCCGCGACGGCGACGCGATCGGCCAGCTCCTGACCCGGCTCGGCGCCCACGAGTCGCTGATGGCCTGGGAGGAGCGCCGGATGCGCCGCGAGGTGCGCGCGACGGCCAACCGGCTCGCCAACTTCGACGACGCCAACCTGCGACGCTCGGCCCGGGCCGCCGTCGCCGCCGGGGCACGGGTCGGCCGGGCGATGGAGATCCTCGCCGACGACGTACCCGACCACCTCCGGATGGCCGGCGAGCTGCGCCTGGAGCACAAGCAGGCCTCGCTCGAGGAGCTGGGCCAGCTGCACGACCCGGTCCTCACCAAGGACGCGATCGCGGGCCGGATCCGGCGGCTGCTGGCGATGGCCGACAAGCGGGCCGAGGAGCTCGGCATCCCCGACACCGAGGCCTCCCTCACCCCGGAGATGCTCGCCGACGAGGGCTGAGCGGCTGCGGACCGCGTGACTTCGGTTTCCTGAAGGCTGAAGGCCCAGGTCGACGGGACCTTCGGTCGTTACCCGCACGTACGGCGGGACGCGAGACTGGCGGCGGCGGCCCGGGCGATAGGGTCAAGACACCGCGGGTTCGCCGTGCGTGACCCATGCACTGACCACGGAACCCCCACCAGCTACCGCTACAGAGGAGCCCTGCTGTGACCGTTCGAGTAGGCATCAACGGGTTCGGCCGGATCGGCCGCAACTTCTTCCGCGCCGTCGTCGCCTCCGGCGCCGACATCGAGATCGTCGCCGTCAACGACCTGACCGACAACAAGACGCTCGCGACGCTGCTGAAGTACGACTCGATCCTCGGACGCCTCGACGGCGACGTGTCCCACACCGACACCGAGATCACCGCGGCCGGCCACACCTTCAAGGTCTTCGAGGAGCGCGACCCGGCGGCCCTGGACTGGAGCGGCGTCGGCGCCGACATCGTCATCGAGTCCACCGGCTTCTTCACCGACGCGACCAAGGCCAAGGCCCACATCGACGGCGGCGCCAAGAAGGTCATCATCTCCGCGCCGGCCAAGAACGAGGACGTCACCATCGTGATGGGCGTCAACGAGGGGGACTACGACCCGGCCGCGCACACGATCATCTCGAACGCGTCCTGCACGACCAACTGCCTCGCCCCCATGGCGAAGGTGCTCAACGACGAGTTCGGCATCGTCAAGGGCCTGATGACCACCGTGCACGCCTACACCGGCGACCAGAACCTGCTCGACGGTCCCCACAAGGACCTGCGCCGGGCCCGCTCCGCCGCGACCAACATCGTCCCGACCTCGACGGGGGCGGCCAAGGCCATCGCCCTGGTGCTGCCCGACCTCAAGGGCAAGCTCGACGGCTACGCGCTGCGCGTCCCGGTCCCGACCGGCTCGGCGACCGACCTGACCTTCGAGGCCGGTCGCGAGACCACGGTCGAGGAGGTCAACGCCGCCGTGAAGGCCGCCGCCGACGGCAAGTTCCTCAAGTACAGCGAGGACCCGATCGTCTCGAGCGACATCACCACCGACCCGGCGTCCTGCATCTTCGACGCGCCGCTGACCAAGGTCATCGGCAACCAGGTCAAGGTCGTCGGCTGGTACGACAACGAGTGGGGCTACTCGAACCGGCTGGTCGACCTCGTCGACTACGTCGGCGCGAGCCTCTGACCGTGGGCGACTACTCCTCCCTCGGCGACGTCGCCGGCAAGCGGGTCCTTGTCAGGTCCGACCTGAACGTCCCGCTCGACGGGGCCACCATCACCGACGACGGCCGGGTGCGCGCGAGCGTCCCGACCATCAAGGCGCTGGCCGACGCCGGCGCCCGGGTCGTGGTCGTCGCCCACCTCGGGCGGCCCAAGGGTGAGCCGGACGAGCGCTACACGCTGCGGCCCGTGGCCGCCCGCCTCGGCGAACTGCTCGGCCAGGAGGTCGCGTTCGCGACCGACACGGTCGGTGAGAGTGCCCAGGAGACGGTGGCCGGCCTGGCCGACGGGCAGGTCGCGGTCCTCGAGAACGTGCGCTTCAACGCCGGCGAGACCAGCAAGGACGAGACCGAGCGCGGTGCCTTCGCGGACCAGCTGGCCGGGCTCGCCGACGCGTTCGTGTCCGACGGGTTCGGGGTCGTGCACCGCAAGCAGGCGTCCGTGTACGACGTGGCGCAGCGACTCCCGCACGCGATGGGGCAGCTGGTGGCGACCGAGGTGGGCGTGCTGCGGCGACTCACGGAGGACCCCGAGCGGCCCTACGTCGTCGTGCTGGGCGGCTCGAAGGTGTCCGACAAGCTCGGCGTGATCGACAACCTGCTCGGCAAGGCGGACCGGCTGCTCATCGGCGGCGGGATGGTCTTCACCTTCCTCAAGGCGCAGGGCCACGAGGTCGGGAAGAGCCTGCTCGAGGAGGACCAGCTCGACACCTGTCGCGGCTACCTCTCCCGGGCCGCGGAGTCGGGCGTCGACATCGTCCTGCCGACCGACGTCGTCGTCGACACCGAGTTCCCCTCCGGGGACCGGGAGCCGCACCCGCAGGTCGTGGCCGCCGACGCGATCCCGGCCGACGCCCTCGGGCTCGACATCGGGCCCGAGTCGGCGCGTGCCTTCGCGGCGGCCCTGTCGGACGCGCGCACCGTGTTCTGGAACGGCCCGATGGGCGTGTTCGAGGTCGCCGCGTTCGCCGAGGGCACCCGCGCGGTCGCCGAGGCGCTGACCGGCATCGACGGCCTGTCCGTGGTCGGCGGGGGCGACTCCGCCGCCGCCGTACGCAAGCTGGGCTTCGCGGAGTCGGCGTTCGGGCACATCTCGACCGGTGGGGGTGCCAGCCTCGAGTACCTCGAGGGCAAGACCCTGCCGGGCATCGCGGTTCTGGAGGACTGATGGCGAGCAAGCGCACCCCGCTGATGGCGGGGAACTGGAAGATGAACCTGAACCACCAGGAGGCGGTGGTCCTGGTCCAGAAGCTGGCGTGGACCCTCGCCGACAAGAAGCACGACTTCGGTCGGGTCGAGGTGGTCGTCGTGCCGCCGTTCACCGACCTGCGGTCGGTGCAGACGCTGGTCGACGGTGACCGGCTCCTGGTGAAGTACGGCGCGCAGGACGTGTCGACGCACGACTCCGGGGCCTACACCGGCGAGATCTCGGCGGGCATGCTCGCCAAGCTCGGCTGCTCCTACGTCGTCGTCGGTCACAGCGAGCGCCGCGAGTACCACGCCGAGGGCGACGACCTGGTCAGCGCGAAGGCCCACCAGGCGCTCGCGGCCGGCATGACGCCGATCGTGTGCGTGGGCGAGGGCCTCGACGTGCGCAAGGCCGGCGAGCACGTGCCGCACTGCCTCGCCCAGGTGGACGGCTCGCTGGCCGGCTTCACCGCCGAGCAGGTCGCCGGGCTGGTCGTCGCCTACGAGCCGGTCTGGGCGATCGGGACCGGCGAGGTGGCGACCCCCGAGGACGCCCAGGAGGTCTGCGCCGCGATCCGGGTGCGGATCCGGGAGGTGCACGGCGATGCGGCGGCCGACGGCGTCCGCATCCTCTACGGCGGCTCCGTGAAGGCCTCGAACGTCGGCGGCATCATGGCGCAGGGCGACGTCGACGGCTGCCTGGTCGGTGGCGCGAGCCTCCAGGCGGACGAGTTCGGGGGCATCTGCCGCTTCTACGACATGCCGATCATCTGATCGTCGGACACCTGACGTAGGGTTTGCACCGTGCAACTGCTCCTCACCATCGTGCTCCTGATCACCAGCGGCCTGCTGATCCTGCTCGTGCTTCTGCACAAGGGTCGCGGTGGCGGACTCTCGGACATGTTCGGTGGTGGCGTATCCAGCTCACTCGGCGGGTCGTCCGTCGCGGAGCGAAACCTCGACCGCCTCACGGTCGGGATCGCCGTCATCTGGTTTGCCTGCGTCATCGCCCTCGGGCTGCTGCTGGCGTACTGAGAGATCGAGAAAGGGAACGAATTCCGTGGCTGGTGGAGGAAACGCTATTCGCGGGAGCCGGGTCGGAGCCGGCCCGATGGGAGAGGCCGAGCGCGGCGAGGCTGCGCCGCGTCAGTCCGTGACCTACTTCTGTGCTCACGAGCACCGGTCGGTGGTCACGTTCTCGTCCGAGGCCCAGGTGCCGGACATGTGGGACTGCCCCAAGTGCGGTCTGCCGGCGAGCCTGGACTCCGACAACCCGCCTCCGGCTCCGAAGATCGAGCCCTACAAGACGCACCTGGCCTACGTGAAGGAGCGCCGCTCCGACAAGGAGGCGGCGGACATCCTCGACGAGGCCCTCGAGCTGCTCCGCTCGCGGCGCAAGTCCGGCGACATCGTCTTCTAGGTCGGATCGAGACTTCTGACCGTCCGATCGGGAGTTCTGGACACCGCGGTGGCCGGAACTCCCGATTCGGGTGTCCGGAAGTCCCGACTCGAGCGCCAGAGGTCTCGACTCGACCGTCAGAGCTGGCTGGCGGCGCCGCGGTCGAGGAACCAGATGGTCTCCTCGTGGCCGGTGACGCCGGCGGCGGGGACGTCGTGGTGGTCCGCGTCGTCCCCCAGGGCGGCGGCGACTGCCCCGGACTTCCCCTCGCCGCTGACCAGGAACCAGACCGACCGGGCCCGGTTGAGCGCCGCGAAGGTGAGGCTGATCCGCTCGGGCGGCGGCTTGGGGGAGCCGGTCACGCCGACCGCGATCCCGTCGTCGTCGAGCTGCGGGAACCCCGGGAACAGCGACGCCACGTGGCCGTCCGGACCCACGCCCAGCATCACGATGTCGAACTCGCCTCCGCCGTGCGTGCGCAGCTCGTCGGCGTACGCCGCCGCACCGGTGTCGACGTCCGTCGCGTCCGCCGTGGAGGGCATCTCGTGCACCCGCGCCGAGTCTGCGCCGACGGCGTCGAGGAACGCGGTCCGCGCGCCCGCCGCGTTGCGGTCGGGGGAGTCGGGGGCGACGAACCGCTCGTCACCCCACCAGAACCCGACCTGCGACCAGTCGACCTCGGTGCCGGGGGCCAGCCGCGCGATCTCGCGGTGGATCTCCTCGGCGATCGTGCCGCCGGTCAGGGCGACCTGGGGTACGCCGCCGGCGGCCTGGGCGTCGGCCAGCCGGCTGAGCAGCTCCCCGGCGACGGCGGTGGCGAGCGTCGCGGGGTCGGGGTGGACCTCGATGCGCGGGGTGCCGGTCACGTCGCCGTCTCCATCTTCAGCAGCCTCCGGGCGGTCTCGGCATAGACGTCGTCCTCGTCGAGGCGGCGCAGCTCCTCGGCGAGCAGCTCCGGCAGGTCGCGGCGCTTGAGGGCGATCGGCCGGTCGGGCCGGTCGGGGGAGGTGAAGGTGGCGAGCTTGCCGTCGGTCCGCGAGATCCGGATCGGGCCCTCCTTGGTGTCGAGCACCACCTCGGTGATCCCCGGCCCGGCCGAGTTCTTCCGGGTGATGTCGACCTTGAGCCGGTCGGTCAGCCAGGCGACGAGGAGGTCGGCGCTCGGGCTGATCCGCTCGGCGGTCACCGAGCCACCGGTGACCTTGAGCGGCTGCTGGTCGAGCGCGGCCGCCAGCAGGGCCCGCCAGGAGGTGATCCGGGTCCACGCCAGGTCGGTGTTGCCGACCGTGTAGGCCTCGCACTGGCGGTGGATCGCCCGCCTCTTGGCGCGCGCCGCGGCGGCGGCGTCGGTGATCCGGCGCTGGCCGAGGCGCCCGATCGGGTCGGACGCCGGGTCGTCGGGCGGGTGGTTGGGCCACCACACGGCGACCGGCGAGTCAGGGAGCAGCAGCGGCAGCACGACCGACTCCGGGTGCTTGACCACCTCGCCGTGGAGCCGGATCAGGGCGGTCTCGCCGGTCCAGCCGGAGCCGATGCCGACCTGCGCGTTGATCTGGGCGGCGCCGCGGGCGGTGCCGAGGATCACGCCGAGGACCCGGGCCGGGTGCTCGTGGGAGGCGGCGCGGGCGGCGTCCATCGCGCCCTCCGCGTCGTCGTCGTCGACGACGATGACGAGGGTCATCACCATGCCCATGGCCGGGCTCCCGGCCCGGGTGCGGGCGCGGATGAACTCCGCGGCGATCTCGGACGAGTTCGTGTCGAGGAGCTCGATCATCAGGGACGCCTCCAGACGCGGCCGTCGCGGGCCAGCATCGCGTTCGCCGACTCCGGGCCCCAGGCGCCGGAGGGGTACTGCTCGGGCTTGCTCTTGCCGTTCGCGTCCTGCTTGGCCCAGTGCTCGAGGATCGGGTCGAGGATCTTCCAGGAGAGCTCGACCTCCTCGTGGCGCGGGAAGAGCGGCGGGTCGCCGAGCAGGACGTCGAGGATCAGCCGCTCGTAGGCCTCCGGCGAGGACTCCGTGAAGGCACCGCCGTAGACGAAGTCCATGTTGACGTCGCGGATCTCCATGTGGGTGCCCGGGACCTTCGAGCCGAACCGCAGGGTCACGCCCTCGTCGGGCTGGACCCGGATGACCAGCGCGTTCTGCGTCAGCTCCTCGGTCGCGGACGCGGCGAACGGCAGGTGCGGGGCTCGCTTGAACACGATCGCGACCTCGGTCACGCGGCGGCCGAGCCGCTTGCCGGTGCGCAGGTAGAAGGGCACGCCGGCCCAGCGGCGGGTCTCGACGTTCAGCTTCACGGCCGCGAAGGTCTCGGTGGTGGAGGACTTCTTGATGCCCTCCTCCTCGAGGAAGCCGGCGACCTTCTCGCCGCCGGCCCAGCCCGGCGCGTACTGGCCGCGGGCGGTCGTGAGGTCGAGGCGCCGCGGGAGCGTCACGCTAGAGAGCACCTTCTGCTTCTCGATCCGCAGGCTGTCGGGGTCGAACGACGTCGGCTCCTCCATCGCGACCAGGCACATCAGCTGGAGGAGGTGGTTCTGGATGACGTCGCGGGCCGCGCCGATGCCGTCGTAGTAGCCGGCGCGGCCGCCGATCCCGACGTCCTCGGCCATCGTGATCTGGACGTGGTCGACGTAGTTGGAGTTCCAGATCGGCTCGAACATCTCGTTGGCGAACCGCATCGCCAGGATGTTCTGCACCGTCTCCTTGCCGAGGTAGTGGTCGATCCGGAAGATCGATCCCGACGGGAAGACGTCGCCGAGCACCGCCTGCAGCTCGCGGGCCGACTGGAGGTCGTGCCCGAACGGCTTCTCGATGACGACGCGGCGCCACGAGCCGGGCTCGGGGTCGGCGAGCCCGTGCTCCTTGAGCTGGCTGACCACGTCGCCGAAGAAGCCGGGCGGGATCGCCAGGTAGAACGCGTGGTTGCCACCGGTGCCGCGGAGCTCGTCGAGCTCCTCGATGGTGCGGCGCAGGTGCTCGAACGCATGGTCGTCGTCGAAGTTGCCGGGGACGAACCTGAAGCCCTCGGAGAGCTGCTTCCAGACCTCCTCGCGGAACTCGGTGCGGGCGTGCTCCTTGACCGAGTCGTGGACGATCTGCGCGAAGTCCTGGTCCGCCCAGTCCCGGCGCGCGAAGCCGGTGAGGCTGAACCCGGGTGGCAGCAGGCCACGGTTCGCGAGGTCGTAGATCGCCGGCATGATCTTCTTGCGGGACAGGTCACCCGTTACGCCGAAGAGCACCATGCCGCAGGGCCCGGCGATGCGCGGCAGCCGGCGGTCGCGCGGGTCGCGCAGCGGGTTCTCGATCACGAACGGTGCCTCCGGTAGTAGTCGATGAGCGCCTGGGTCGACGCGTCCTGCTGGGCCGCCACCTCGGTGTCGCCGGCGACCGCGGGGCTGATCTGCTGGGCGAGCTGCTTGCCGAGCTCCACGCCCCACTGGTCGAAGGAGTCGATGCCCCAGACCGCACCCTGTGTGAACGTGATGTGCTCGTAGAGCGCGATCAGCTGACCGAGCACGGACGGCGTCAGCCGCGGCGCCATGATCGAGGCCGTCGGCCGGTTGCCGGTGAACACCCGCGCCGGGACGATCTCCTCGGCCGTGCCCTCCGCGCGGACCTCGTCGGCCGTCTTGCCCAACGCGAGCGCGCGCGTCTGCGCGAAGAAGTTCGCGAGGAACAGCTCGTGGACGTCCGTGCTCTGCCCGTCGTGGACGTCCTTCAGGGGATAGGCAGGGTCGGCGAACGCGATGAAGTCGGCCGGGACCAGGCGGGTGCCCTGGTGGATGAGCTGGTAGAACGCGTGCTGGCCGTTGGTGCCCGGCTCGCCCCAGAAGACCTCGCCGGTGTCGTAGCCGACCCGGGTGCCGTCCCAGCGCACGCCCTTGCCGTTGGACTCCATCGTCAGCTGCTGGAGGTACGCCGGGAAGCGGTGCAGCAGCTGGGAGTACGGCAGCACCGCGTGGGTCTGGGCGCCCAGGAAGTTGGAGTACCAGACGTTCAGCAGACCCATGAGCACCGGCACGTTGCGCTCCGGGGGAGCGGTGCGGAAGTGCTCGTCCATGGCGTGCATGCCGGCCAGCAGGTCGGCGAAGCCCTCCGGTCCGATCGCGACCACGAGGGACGTGCCGATCGCCGAGTCCACGGAGTACCGACCGCCGACCCAGTCCCAGAACCCGAACGCGTTCGCCGGGTCGATGCCGAACGCGGCGACCTTGTCCAACGCCGTCGAGACGGCGACGAAGTGCTTCGCGACCGCGGTCTGCTCGTCCAGGCCGGCGTCGAGGCCGGCGAGGCCCTCGAGCAGCCACGCCTTGCACAGCCGGGCGTTGGTCAGCGTCTCGAGGGTCCCGAAGGTCTTGCTGGAGACGATGAACAGGGTGGTCGCGGGGTCGAGACCGGCCAGCGTCGTCGCGGCGTCGGTCGGGTCGATGTTGCTGATGAACCGGCACTCGAGGCCGTCTTGGTGGTAGGGACGGAGCGCCTCGTAGGCCATCACCGGTCCGAGGTCGGACCCGCCGATCCCGATGTTGACGACCGTGCGGATCCGCTCGCCCGTGACACCGGTCCAGGTCCCGCTCCGGACCTTCTCCGCGAAGTCGTACACGCGCCGGAGGACGTCGTGGACGTCGGCGACGACGTCCTGCCCGTCGACCTCCAGGTGGGCGTCGGCGGGCAGCCGGAGGGCGGTGTGCAGCACCGCGCGGTCCTCGGTGGCGTTGACGTGCTCACCACGGAACATCGCGTCGCGGCGCGCCGACAGGCCTACCTCGTCGGCGAGCGCCAGGAGCGAGCCGAGCACCGCGTCGTCGACCAGCCCCTTCGAGAGGTCGACGTGGAGGTCCGCCGCGGTGAACGTGAGGCGCTCGACGCGCCCGGGGTCCTCGTCGAACCACCGGCGCAGGTCGGGCTCGAAGGTCTCGGCGACCGTGCTCAGCCGCGTCCAGGCCGGGGTCGTGGTCGGGTCGACCGCCGGAGCGGTCACGCCCGGGCCTTCTCCATCTGGCCCGAGACGGTCTCGACGAGCTCGTTCCACGACTTCTTGAACTTGTCGACGCCCTCGTGCTCGACCGTCACGAGCACGTCCTCGAAGTCGACGCCGACGGCAGCCAGCCGGTCGAGGACGGCCCGGGCCTCGTCGGCCTTGCCGGTGACCTGGTCGCCCTGGACCTCACCGTGCTCGGCGAAGGCGTCCATCGTCTTCTCCGGCATCGTGTTGACCGTCTTCGCGACCACGAGGTCGGTGACGTACATCGTGTCCGAGTACTCGGGGTTCTTCACGCCCGTCGACGCCCACAGCGGTCGCTGCGGGTTGGCGCCGGCCTCGGCCAGGGCCTTCCAGCGGTCGCTCGCCACGACCTCCTCGTAGGCGGCGTAGGCGACGCGTGCGTTGGCGACGGCGACCGTGCCCTGGAGGGCCTTCGCCTCGTCGGACCCGATCTCGTCGAGGCGGTTGTCGACCTCGGTGTCGATCCGGGACACGAAGAACGACGCCACCGACTGGATCCGGCGCAGGTCGAGCCCCGCGTCGCGGGCCGCCTCGAGGCCGGACAGGTAGGCGTCCATGACCTCGCGGTAGCGCTGCTCGCCGAAGATCAGGGTGACGTTGACGCTGATGCCCTCGGCGATCGCCGCCGTGATCGCCGGCAGGCCCTCCTTGGTGGCGGGGATCTTGATCAGCACGTTGGGGCGGTCGACCGCGGCCCACAAGGCCCGGGCCGAGGCGATGGTGCCCTCGGTGTCGTTGGCGAGGTCCGGCTCGACCTCGATCGACACCCGACCGTCGGCGGACTCCTCGCCCGCCAGCGGAGCGAAGATGTCGCAGGCGTTGCGGACGTCCTCGGTGGTCAGCTCGAAGACCACCCGGTCGACGGGCTCGCCCTTGTCGACCAGCTGCGCGACCTGCTCGTCGTAGCGCTCGCCGTCGGCGATCGCTGCCGCGAAGATCGTCGGGTTGGTGGTCACGCCGACCACGGACTTCTTCTCGATGAGGTCGGCGAGGTTGCCGGTCTCGATCCGCTCGCGCGACAGGTCGTCGAGCCAGATCGATACTCCCGCGTCGGCGAGATCCTTGAGGCGGTCGGTCATTGTTCCTCCTAGGAACGCTGGGGTGTGGGTACCTGGTCCGGCGTCGATCAGACGCCCGCCGCCAGGATCGAGTCGTGCGCGGCGGAGACCACGGCGTCGGCGGTGAGGCCGAACTCCTGGTAGATCCGGGCGTAGTCCGCCGAGGCGCCGTAGTGGTCGATCGAGATGATCCGGCCGTGGTCGCCGACGTACTCGCGCCAGCCCTGCTTGACGCCGGCCTCGACCGAGACCCGCGCCTTCACGATGGGCGGGAGCACGGTGTCGCGGTAGGACTGGTCCTGGTCCTCGAACCACTCCAGGCACGGCATCGACACGACGCGGGCCTGGACGCCCGCCTCGGCGAGCTTGGCACGCGCCTCGACGGCGATCTGCACCTCCGAGCCGGTGCCGATCAGGATGACGTCGGGGGTGCCGCCCTCGGCGTCGAGCAGGACGTAGCCGCCGCGGTGCACCTCGCTGGTCTCGGCGAACCCGTCCTCGCCGCGCGGGAAGACCGGCACGTTCTGGCGGGTCAGGGCGAGGGCGGCGGGCCGGTCGGTGTGGCCCAGGACCGTGAACCAGCAGGCGGCCGTCTCGTTGGCGTCCGCCGGGCGCACGACGTCGAGGCCCGGCATCGCGCGCAGGGCGGCGAGGTGCTCGATCGGCTGGTGGGTCGGACCGTCCTCGCCCAGGCCGATCGAGTCGTGCGTCCAGACGTAGGTCACCGGGAGCTGGCTCAGGGCCGCGACCCGGACGGCGCCGCGCATGTAGTCGGAGAACGTGAGGAACGTCCCGCCGAAGACCCGGGTGAGGGCGTCGGCGGCGATGCCGTTCATGATCGCGCCCATCCCGTGCTCGCGGATGCCGAAGTGGAGCACCCGACCCTGGTAGGGGTCGGCCTTCCACTCCTCGACACCGCGGTCGGCCGGGAGGAACGACGGCGCCGACTTGATCGTGGTGTTGTTGGAGCCCGCGAGGTCGGCCGAGCCGCCCCACAGCTCGGGCATCAGCGGCGCGAGGGCGTTGATGACCTCGCTCGACGCGACGCGGGTGGCGACACCCTTGGTGCTGGCCTCGAAGGTCGGGAGCGCCTCCTCGAGCCCCTCGGGGAGGGTGCGGGCCTTCAGCCGGTGCAGGAGCGTGGCCTTGTCGGGGTTGGCGTCCGCCCAGGCGGCGTACTGCTCGTCCCAGGCCGCGCCCCACGCGGCACCTCGCTCGCTGAGCCTGCGGGTGTGGGCGAGCACGTCCTCCGGCACCTGGAACGTGAGGTCCGGGTCCCAGCCGAGGACCTTCTTGGTGGCCGCGACCTCCTCGTCGCCCAGGGCGCTGCCGTGGGCCTTCTCGGTGCCCTGCGCGTTCGGGGCCGGCCACGCGATGATCGTGTCGAGCACGATGAGGGACGGCCGGTCCTTCACCTTGCCCGCGGCGGTGATGGCGTCGTAGAGGGCGGGGACGTCCTCGACGTACTTCTTGCCGCCGTTGGTCCAGTCGACGACCTGCACGTGCCAGCCGTAGGCCTCGTAGCGGGCCGCCACGTCCTCGGTGAACGCGATGTCGGTGTTGCCCTCGATCGAGATCCGGTTGCGGTCGTAGATGACGGTCAGGTTGCCGAGCTGCTGGGTGCCGGCGATCGAGCTGGCCTCGCCGCTGACGCCCTCCTGGAGGTCGCCGTCGGAGCAGAGTGCGTAGACGTGGTGGTCGAAGAGGCTCTTGCCGGGCGCCGCGTCGGGGTCGAGCAGGCCGTGGACGCGCCGGGCCGACATCGCCATGCCGACGGCGTTCGCGACGCCCTGGCCGAGCGGGCCGGTCGTGACCTCGACACCCGCGGTGTGGTGGAGCTCGGGGTGGCCCGGGGTCTTGGAGCCCCAGGTGCGCAGCGCCTTGAGGTCCTCGAGCTCGAGGCCGAAGCCGCCGAGGTAGAGCTGGGTGTAGAGGGTGATGCTCGAGTGGCCGCAGGAGAGCACGAAGCGGTCCCGGGCGATCCAGCGCGAGTCCGCGGGGTCGTGCCGCATCACCTTCTGGAAGAGGAGGTAGGCCGCCGGCGCGAGGCTCATCGCGGTGCCGGGGTGGCCGTTGCCGACCTTCTGCACGGCGTCCATCGCGAGCACCCGAGCCGTGTCCACCGCCTTCTCGTCGAGGTCGGTCCAGTCGAGTCGAGCGGTCTGCGTCACAGGGTTCCTTTCAGGGGGCTACGGCCAACCCCGAGCGTACTCATGACGGGGGCTAGACTCCCACCCGTCCAATGCCGTGATCCGGTACCCGCATTCCCCGCCCGAGGAACCTCGTGACGTACGTCGGCCAGTCGGCCTCCGCTGCTCAGCAGCCAGCGGTGGAGCGGGCGACCGTCAAGGACGTCGTGGCGGCGTACGTCGGCCTCACCAAGCCCCGGGTCATCGAGCTGCTGCTGCTCACGACGGTGCCGGTGATGTTCTACGCCGCGCGCGGTGTCCCCGACCTCGGGTTGGTCGTGGCGACCGTGATCGGCGGCACGTTCTCGGCCGGGTCGGCGTCGGTCTTCAACTGCGTCTACGACCGCGACATCGACGAGCAGATGCGAAGGACCCGGCGACGCGCACTGCCCCGACACATCGTGTCGCCGAGGTCCGCGCTGGTCTTCGGGTTCGTGCTCGGCATCGCCTCGACGGTGATCCTCTACGTCTGGGTGAACCCGCTCTCGGCCCTGCTGGCGGTGCTGGCCAACGCGTTCTACGTCTTCGGCTACACGATGCTGCTCAAGCGGCGCACCACCCAGAACATCGTCTGGGGCGGGATCGCCGGCTGCTTCCCGACCCTGATCGGGTGGACGGCGGTCACCGGGTCGCTGTCCTGGACGCCGGTCGTGCTGTTCCTGGTGGTGTTCTTCTGGACGCCGCCGCACACCTGGGCGCTCGCGCTGCGCTACCGCGAGGACTACGCGAACGTCGACGTCCCGATGCTGCCGGTGGTCGCCTCCGCCCGCACCGTCGGCCGGCAGGTCGTCATCTACAGCTGGCTGATGGTCGCCACCTCGCTGCTCCTGTGGCCGGTCGCGGACACCGGGCTGTTCTACCCGGTCGCCGCCGCCGTGCTGGGCGCCGTGTTCCTGCTCGAGGCCTACCGCATGTGGGCCCGCGCCCGGGGCACCGAGAGCCTCGCGGTGATCCAGCCGATGCGGCTGTTCCACACCTCGAACCTCTACCTGTCGCTGCTGTTCGTGGCCGTCGCGCTCGACCCGCTGATCAGCCGCTGACCCTCGTCGACGAAAAATGTCTGCACCCGAGGCAACCGATCGGGCCGCGACCTCGTCTAGGTGAGTGACGGCGGCCTGCCCGGCCACGGGGGACGGGCGGCCGGCCGTCGCCAACGTGCGGCCCGGCGAGACTCAGCCGACCTGGCTCGGCACCCGCTCGGACGGCCGGGACGAGCGCGCGGGCTCGCGGACCTGGATCAGCGCCCAGGTGACGGTCGCGGAGATGAGCGCGGCACCGAGCATGTGGAGCGCGACCAGCACGACCGGCAGCTCGGTGAAGTACTGCACGAAGCCGACGGCGCCCTGGGCGACCTCGACGACGAGCAGCCAGACGACCGCGGTCCGGGTGGCGCGGGGGTACCCGCCGGCGAGCACGGCGAACAGCAGCCCGAGCGTGAGGCCGACGAAGAGGAACACCAGGTCGGCGTGCAGCTGGCTCATCTGCAGGGGCGAGAGGCCGTTGCGGTCCGAGCTCGCGTCGCCGGCGTGCGGCCCGGAGCCGGTGACCACGGTGCCGACGTACAGGACCGCCCAGGCGGCGGCGAAGGTCGCCCACGCGAGCCCGACGACGGCGCCGCGGGGTGCGACCTCGGGCGCCGGGTGGGAGACGCGCTGCAGGAACAGGACGGCGACGTCGATGATCACCAGCGAGCAGATCAGGTGGAGCGAGACGATCCACGGGTTCAGGTCGGTGAGGACCGTGATCCCGCCGATCACCGCCTGGGCCGGGATGCCGAGCGCCATCACCAGCGCCAGGCGGCGCAGGTCGCGGCGGCCGGACTGCCAGGCGGCCACGAAGGTGCCGACGGCGACCGCCACCAGCACGTAGGTGAGCATCCGGTTGCCGAACTCGATCGCCTGGTGCACGTCGTACGCCCCGTGCGGGGTGAAGGACTCTTCGGTGCACCGCGGCCAGGTCGGGCAGCCCAGGCCGGACCCGGTGAGGCGGACCACCCCGCCGGTCACCACGATCACGCAGTTCGCGATGATCGAGGCCCAGGCCCAGCCGATCAGCCAGTCGTCGAGACGCTTGAGGCGCGCCGTCACTCCCACTTGAAGGTCCTTGCCGTGAGGGTCGTGCCGACCGCGGCCCAGCCGCAGAGCACGAGGAGGTCGCGCCACGAGGTGACGCCGTCGATGAGCGCAGCGCGCATCGCGCTGCCCAGCGCCCCCGAGGGCAGCCACCGCACCACGTCGCCGAACGCGCCGTACGCCGAGATCGGCAGCACGACCGCGCCGCCGGCGAGCAGCAGCAGGTAGACGAGGTTGGCCGCGGCCAGGGTGGCCTCGGCGCGGAGGACGCCCGCGAGGAACAGCCCGAGCGCCGCGAACGCCGCCGTGCCGGTCACCACCGCGAGCAGGAAGCCCAGCACGTCCGGGGTCGGGTCCCAGCCCAGCGCCAGGGCGACCGCGCCGATGACGACGACCTGGAGCGCCTCGACGAGCAGCAGCGCCCCGACCTTCCCCATGAGCAGACCGGAGCGGGGGAGCGGCGAGGCGCCGAGGCGCTTGATCACGCCGTAGCGGCGCTCGAAGCCGGTCGCGATCGCCAGCGAGGTGAAGGCGGTCGACATGATCGCCAGGGCGAGGACGCCGGGGGTGAACACGTCGACCGGGTCGTGGTCGAGGGAGAGCCCGAGGTGCTCGGAGCCGGTGACCCCGCCGATCAGCACGATGACCGGGATCACCACCGCGAGCAGGAGCTGCTCGCCGTTGCGCAGCATCAGCCGCGCCTCCATCCGGGCCTGGGCCCGGACCTGGCGCGCCAGCGGGGCGGCCCCGGGCAGCGGCGTGAAGGTCCCGGTCACGAGGCCGCGTCCTCGGCCGTGGTGCGGAGCACCTCGTCCGGGCCGACGGCGAGCCCCCGGCCGGTCAGCTGGAGGAACACGTCCTCGAGGTTGCGCTGACCCAGCGTGAGGGACTCCGGGAGCACGTCGTTGGCCTCGCACCAGCGCGACACCCGGGCGAGCGTCGAGGCGTCGGCCGGCCCGGTGACGAGCAGGCTGACCTCGTCGAGCTGGGTCACCTCGGTCCCGGCGCCGAGCGCGGCGCGCAGCGAGTCCGGGGCACCGGGCGGGAACGGCCGGGTGACCACCAGCCGGATGGTCGCGTGCGTGCCGCCGCGGGTCAGCTCCAGCGGCGACCCCGAGGCGATCAGCCGGCCCTGGTCGATGATGTGGATGTGGTCCGCGAGCCGCTCGGCCTCGTCCATGTAGTGGGTGGTCAGCACCACCGTGACGCCGTCGCCGCGCAGCTCCTCGAGCAGCGCCCACGTCGTGCGGCGGGCCTGCGGGTCCATCCCGGCCGTCGGCTCGTCGACGAACACGATCTCGGGGCGGCCGACGATCGCCATCGCGAGACCGAGGCGCTGCTGCTGGCCCCCGCTCAGCCGGCGGTACGGCGTCCGCCCGCAGTCGCCCAGGCCCAGCCGCTCGGAGAGCATCGCGGTGTCGAGCGGGTGCGCGTGGAGACGGGCGACGTGCTCGAGCATCTCCATCGCCCGCACGCCGCTCCACGCCCCGCCGCCCTGCAGCATCACGCCGATCCGGGGGAGCAGCGCGTGGCGGTCGTGCACCGGGTCGAGCCCGAGCACGCGAACCGACCCTTGCTGGGGCTTCCGGTAGCCCTCGCAGGTCTCGAGCGTGGTGGTCTTCCCGGCCCCGTTCGGACCGAGGACCGCGGTGATGGTCGCCCGCTCGACGGCGAGCGAGAGCCCGTCGACGGCGACCTTGTCGCCGTACCGCATCACCAGGCCGTCGACCTCGACGGCGGGAGCGGTCTCAGCAGTCACGCACCGAGTCTAGGAACGTGCGCCGGGTCACACCTCGGCGCCCTCGGTGACCGACGACCCGGCCGAGTCCGGCGCGATGGCGTCGAAGGCGGCCGGCGGCTCGCGCCACAGGTCGGGGAGGGTCCCGGAGCGGGCCTGCTGGACCGCGCGCCAGACCCGCTCCGGCGTGCAGGGCAGGTCGAGGTGGCGGACGCCGAGGTGGCTGAGCGCGTCGACGACCGCGTTCTGCACGGCGGGCGTGGCCCCGACGGTCGCGGACTCGCCGATCCCCTTGGCACCCAGCGGGTTGAGCGGCGTGGGGGTCTCGGTGGTCGACACCTCCAGCCGGATCGCGTCGGCGGCCGTCGGGATCGCGTAGTCGACGAACGACGACGTGAGCGGCGTCCCGTCGTCGTCGTACTGCATGTGCTCCCAGAGGGCCTGCGAGATGCCCTGGAGCGCGCCGCCGTGCTGCTGGCCCTCGACGAGCAGCGGGCTCAGGACCGTCCCGCAGTCGTCGACCGCGACGTGCCGCAGCGGGGTGACCTGCCCGGTCTCGGTGTCGACCTCGACGACCGAGACGTGCGCCCCGAACGGGAAGGTGGCGCCGCGGCTGGTGAAGTCGTGGGTGCTCGACAGGCCGCCGACCCGGCCGGCGACCTCGGCCCAGGTGACGCTCGCGCCGGTGCCGCGGACACCGAGGCCGCCGTCGACGACCTCCACGTCGGCCGCCGCCGCCTCCAGGAGCTCGGCAGCGACCTCGCGGGCCCGCTCCAGGACCTCGTCCGCCGCGCCCCCGACGGCGCTGCCGCCGAGCTGCAGCGAGCGCGACCCGCCGGTGCCGCCGCCGGTGCGCACCCGCGCCGTGTCGGACTGGACGAACGAGATCCGGTCCATCGGGATCCCGAGGCGGTCCGACACGATCATCGCGAACGCCGTCGCATGTCCCTGCCCGTGCGAGGAGGTCCCGGCGGTGACCGTCGCGGAGCCGTCCTCGTGCACCTCGACCGCCCCCAGCTCGGTGCCGCCGAACCCGGTGATCTCGACGTACGTCGACAGCCCGATGCCGAGCAGTCGCGTCTCGCCAGCGTCGCGACGCCGGCGCTGCTCGGCGCGGAGCGCGTCGACGTCGGCGATGCGCAGCGCCTCCCGCAGCGGCAGGTCGAAGTCGCCGACGTCGTAGCGGGCACCGGTGCGCGTGCGGTAGGGGAAGGCGTCCGTCGGCACCAGGTTGCGTCGCCGGATCTCCTCGGGCTCGAGGCCGACCTCGTCGGCCGCGACGTCCATCAGCCGCTCGACGAGCGCCGCCGCCTCCGGCCGGCCGGCGCCACGGAACGCGCCCATCGGCGTGGTGTTGGTGAGCGCGGCGATGGCGGCGTACCGGATCTCCGGGATCTCGTACACGCCCTGGCTCATCAGGTAGGTGCCGCCGAGGACGAAGGATCCGCCGAACCCGGCGTACGCGCCGCTGTCACCGACCAGGCGGAGCCGGAGCCCGAGGATGTGCCCGGCGGCGTCCAGCCCCATCTCGGCGTACTGCACCTGGCCGCGGCTGTGCATCGAGAGCATCGTCTCGCTGCGGGTCTCGGTCCACTTCACGGGTCGGCCGAGCATCCGGGCCGCCGCGACCACCGCGCCGTGCTCGGCGGTCACGCCGGCCTTGCCGCCGAAGGCCCCGCCCACGTGGGGCGCGACGACCCGGACCCGCTCCGGCGGCAGCCCGGTGAACCGGGCGATCTGGTCGCGGGCGCCGTGCGGCTGCTGGGTCGCGACGTGCACGGTCAGCACGTCCTCGCCGGGGCGCACGACGATCGTGTGCCCCTCCATCGGGGCGGTGGCGACCCGCTGGTTCTCCATCCGGACCCGGACCACGTGCGCGGCGCCGGTCCACGGCTCGGCCTGGTCGTCGTCCTTGCGCGAGCCCGCGATGTTGCTGCCCCGCTCCTCGAACTGGAGCGGAGCGCCGGGCTCCAGGGCGGCCTCCATGTCGGTCACCGCGGGGAGCGGGTGGTAGTCGACGTCGACGAGCTCGGCCGCGTCGACCGCGGCCGCCCGCGACCCGGCGACGACGAGGGCGACCGGGTCACCGACGTACCGGACCTTGTCCCGCGCGAGCGGGTAGCGCTCGATCCGCTCGTCGACGACCGCGAACGGCGGGAACGCGCGGTCGGCGACGTCGGCCCCGGTCAGGACGGCCACGACGCCGGGGGCGGCCGTCGCCTCGGACGTGTCGACGGCGGTGATCCGCGCGTGCGCGAACGGGCTGCGGACGAAGACGGCGTGCAGCAGGCCGTCCTCCTGCTGGTTGTCGACGAAGGTCGACCTCCCGACGAGGAGGTCGGGGTCCTCGACGCGTCGGACCATGGTCCCCAAGATCGATCCAGGCACGCGACGACCCTATGTCGCGGGTGGGAGGCCCCTGCGGCCCACGGGTAAGGCATGCCTTACTTGAACGGCCACGACCAATAACGGCACACTGACGTTGTGGAATTGGACGAGAGGCCCGTCACCGGGCACGACCAGCCGACGCGTGAGCGCGTGGCCCGGTCGATCCTCGTCAACGGACCCTCGACCGCGGCCGTGCTGGCCGGGCGGCTGGACCTCACCCCGGCCGCCGTCCGCCGCCACCTCGACCAGCTGCTCGAGGAGGGTGCCGTCGAGGCGCGCGAGCCGCGCAGCCAGGCCGTCCGCGGGCGCGGCCGGCCGGCGAAGGTCTTCGCCCTGACCGAGGGCGGACGCGACCGGTTCGACCAGCAGTACGACGACCTGGCCGTGCAGGCGCTCCGGTTCCTGCGCGAGACCGGGGGTGACGACGCCGTCCGGGAGTTCGCGACCCGCCGGGCCTCGTTCATCCAGGACCGCTTCGAGGACGTCCGCGCGGAGCACCCCGAGCTCGGGTCGGCTGAGGTGCTGGCCAAGATCTTCACCGACGAGGGGTACGCCGCCGCGGTCCGCGAGCTGCCGGTGGGGGAGCAGCTGTGCCAGCAGCACTGCCCGGTCTCCCACGTCGCCCACGAGTTCCCGCAGCTGTGCGAGGCCGAGACCGAGGCGATCAGCCAGGTGCTCGGCCGCCACGTGCAGCGCCTGGCGACCATCGCCCACGGCGACGGCGTCTGCACCACCTGCATCCCCACCCTGCCGATCCACGACATGCCCACGACCACCGACAAGAAGGAGCGGGTCAGCTGATGACCTCCATCGAGGAACTCAACCCGGAGCTCAAGGGCATCGGCCGCTACGAGTTCGGCTGGGCCGACAAGGACGACGCCGGCGCCACGGCCAAGCGCGGTCTGAACGAGGACGTCGTCCGCGACATCTCCGGCAAGAAGAGCGAGCCGCAGTGGATGCTCGACCTGCGACTCAAGGGCCTCAAGCTCTTCGGTCGCAAGCCGATGCCCTCCTGGGGCTCGGACCTGTCCGGCATCGACTTCGACAACATCAAGTACTTCGTGCGCTCCAGCGAGAAGCAGGCCGCGACCTGGGACGACCTCCCCGAGGAGATCAAGAACACCTACGACCGGCTCGGCATCCCGGAGGCGGAGAAGCAGCGCCTGGTCTCGGGTGTCGCGGCGCAGTACGAGTCCGAGGTCGTCTACCACTCGATCCGCGAGGACCTCGAGGCCCAGGGCGTGCTGTTCCTCGACACCGACACCGCGCTCAAGGAGCAGCCTGAGCTGTTCCAGGAGTACTTCGGCACCGTGATCCCGGTCGGCGACAACAAGTTCGCCGCGCTCAACACCGCGGTCTGGTCCGGCGGCTCGTTCATCTACGTGCCGAAGGGCGTGCACGTCGACATCCCGCTGCAGGCCTACTTCCGGATCAACACCGAGAACATGGGCCAGTTCGAGCGGACCCTGATCATCGTCGACGAGGACGCCTACGTGCACTACGTCGAGGGCTGCACCGCGCCGATCTACAGCTCGGACTCGCTGCACTCCGCGGTCGTCGAGATCATCGTCAAGAAGGGCGGCCGCTGCCGCTACACGACCATCCAGAACTGGTCGAACAACGTCTACAACCTCGTGACCAAGCGCGCGACCTGCGAGGCCGGCGCGACCATGGAGTGGGTCGACGGCAACATCGGCTCCAAGGTGACGATGAAGTACCCGGCCGTCTACCTGATGGGCGAGCACGCCAAGGGCGAGACGCTGTCGATCGCGTTCGCCGGCGAGGGCCAGCACCAGGACGCCGGCGCCAAGATGGTGCACGCGGCGCCGCACACCTCGTCCTCGATCCTGTCGAAGTCGGTCGCGCGGGGCGGCGGGCGGACGTCGTACCGCGGGCTGATCCAGATCAACGAGGGCGCGCACGGCTCGAAGTCCAACGTGCTGTGCGACGCGCTGCTCGTCGACCAGATCTCGCGCTCGGACACTTACCCCTACGTCGACATCCGCGAGGACGACGTGTCGATGGGGCACGAGGCCAGCGTCTCCAAGGTCTCCGACGACCAGCTCTTCTACCTGATGTCCCGGGGCATGGAGCAGGACGAGGCGATGGCGATGATCGTGCGCGGCTTCGTCGAGCCGATCGCCAAGGAGCTGCCGATGGAGTACGCCCTCGAGCTCAACCGCCTCATCGAGCTGCAGATGGAGGGGGCCGTGGGCTGACCCGTCTCGCTCCGCTCGCCGTGCCGGCCCCCGGAGACTCGCGTGTCGTCGCTTCGCTCCGCCACGCGGGCCCCCACCTGGGCCACCGCGGTCTGTGGTCACCGTGACGTGGTTGCGGCCCTGCCCTCCCGAAGGAAGAAAGAGAAACACTCTTGACTGTGACTGATGCTGCTCGTGAGAGCGTCACCGCCGCCCTGGAGCAGGGGCCGGTGGAGAGCCATCTGAACCCGGCGCCGTCGTACGACCTGGAGGACCACCCGGTCCCGACCGGGCGCGAGGAGGTGTGGCGGTTCACGCCGCTCAAGCGCCTGCGGGGGATCCTCGACGGCGAGGCCTCCGATGCGACGCTCACCTGGGACACGACGATCCCCGAGGGCGTGACGCTCTCGAGGATCACCGCCGACGAGGCGCGTGACCTGGGCGAGCTGGGGCCGAACGACCGCCCAGCCGCGCTGGCCGTGGCCCGCGCCGACGGCGCCGTCCTGCTCGACGTCCCGGCCGACCAGGTCGTGGCGGAGCCGGTCGTGCTGCGCCTCACCGGCGAGTCGGTCGACGACCTGGTGTGGGGACGGCTGCTGTTCCGCGTCGGCGCGCACGCCGAGGTGACGATCGTCCTGGTGCACACCGGCTCGGCGCGCTACTCGGCGATCTCGAGCTTCCTGGTCGGCGACGGCGCGAAGGTCAACGTGCTCAGCCTGCAGGACTGGGACGACGACGCGGTCCACCTCGGCCGCGACGCCATCCGCGTCGGCCGCGACGCCAGCGTCCAGCACACCTCGATCTCCTTCGGCGGCGACCTGGTCCGGATGCACGCCAACGTCGAGTACGCCGGCCCGGGCGGCTCGGCCGAGCTGCTCGGCCTCTACTTCGCCGACGAGGGCCAGCACCTCGAGCACCGCCTCTTCGCCGACCACAACGCGCCGAAGACCCGCAGCCACGTCGTCTACAAGGGCGCGCTGCAGGGCCAGGGCGCCCACACCGTCTGGATCGGCAACGTGCTGATCCGCAAGGTCGCCGAGGGCATCGAGACCTACGAGGAGAACCGCAACCTCGTGCTCACCGACGGCTGCCAGGCCGACTCGGTGCCCAACCTCGAGATCGAGACGGGCGAGATCGAGGGCGCCGGCCACGCGTCCGCGACCGCCCGGTTCGACGACGAGCAGCTGTTCTATCTGCGCTCGCGGGGCGTGTCGGAGAAGGAGGCCCAGCGCCTCGTCGTGCACGGCTTCTTCAACGACCTGATCCGCAAGGTCGGCGTCCCCTCCATCGAGGAGCGGCTGCTCACCACCGTCGAGGACGAGCTGGCCAAGAACGTGCTGAAGGAGACCTCGTCATGACGTTCGAGCGCGCGTGCGCGCTCGCCGAGGTCCCCGAGGACGAGGCCCTCGGCGTCACCATCGGCGCCTACGACGTCGCCGTGGCCCGCCACGACGACGAGGTCTTCGCGATCCAGGACCTCTGCTCGCACGCCGCAGTCGCTCTCAGCGAGGGCGAGGTCGCCGACTGCACGGTCGAGTGCTGGCTGCACGGCTCCCGCTTCGACCTCCGCACCGGCAAGCCCACCGGCCTGCCGGCCACCGAACCCGTCGCGACCTTCCCCGTGGAGGTCCGCGGCACCGACGTCTACGTCGACACCACCACCACCCTGAACGGAGTCACCCCCTCATGAGCGAGCTCGTCATCAAGGACCTGCAGGTGTCCGTGGACACCGAGGACGGTCCCAAGGAGATCCTCAAGGGCGTCACGCTGACCATCCGCGACGGCGAGACCCACGCGATCATGGGCCCCAACGGGTCCGGCAAGTCCACGCTGGCCTACTCGGTCGCCGGCCACCCGAAGTACACCGTCACCGGCGGCTCGGTCACGCTCGACGGCGAGGACGTGCTGGCGATGTCGGTCGACGAGCGCGCCCGCGCGGGCCTGTTCCTCGCGATGCAGTACCCCGTCGAGGTGCCCGGCGTGTCGGTCTCGAACTTCCTGCGGACCGCCAAGACCGCCATCGACGGCGAGGCGCCGAAGCTGCGCACCTGGGTCAAGGACGTCAACGCCGCTCTCGAGCAGCTCAACCTCGACCCGACGTTCGGCACCCGCTCGGTCAACGAGGGCTTCTCCGGCGGCGAGAAGAAGCGCCACGAGATCGCCCAGCTCGAGCTCCTGGACCCGAAGGTCGCGATCCTCGACGAGACCGACTCCGGCCTCGACATCGACGCGCTCAAGGTGGTCTCGGAGGGCGTCAACCGCTTCCGGACGCGCGAGGGCAAGGGCGTCCTGCTGATCACGCACTACACGCGGATCCTGCGCTACATCAAGCCCGACCACGTTCACGTCTTCGTCGACGGCAAGGTCGCGGAGTCCGGTGGCTCCGAGCTCGCCGAGCAGCTCGAGGCCGAGGGGTACGAGAAGTACCTCGGCGCCGGGGTCTGACATGACCACGACGCAGCTGCCCGGACTCCTCCCCGAGCTGGAGGTGATCCGCGCGGACTTCCCGATCCTCGAGCGGACCCTCGCGGGCGGGCTGCCGCTGGTCTACCTCGACAGCGCGAACACCTCGCAGAAGCCGCAGGTCGTCATCGACACGATGGTCGACCACCTCGAGCGCCACAACGCGAACGTCGCCCGGGCGATGCACCAGCTCGGCGCGGAGTCCTCCGAGGCGTTCGAGGCCGCGCGCGACAAGGTCGCCGGGTTCATCCATGCGCCGAGCCGCGACGAGGTGATCTTCACCAAGAACGCCTCCGAGGCGCTCAACCTGGTGGCGAACACCCTCGCCTGGGCCCGCGGCGACCTCGAGATCGGTCCCGGTGACGAGGTCGTCATCACCGAGATGGAGCACCACTCCAACATCGTGCCGTGGCAGCTCCTGACCGAGCGCAAGGGCGCCACCCTGCGGTGGTTCGGGCTCACCGACGACGGCCGTCTCGACCTCGGCGACATCGACTCGCTGATCAACGAGCGGACCAAGGTGGTCTCGCTGACCTGGGTCTCCAACATGCTCGGCACCGTCAACCCGGTCGCCGAGATCGCCCGTCGGGCGCACGAGGTCGGCGCGATCGTCGTCCTCGACGCCTCGCAGGCCACACCCCAGCTCCCGGTCGACGTCGTCGCCTCGGGGGCCGACCTGCTGGCCTTCACCGGCCACAAGACGGTCGGACCCACGGGCATCGGCGTGCTCTGGGGCCGGCGCGCGGTGCTCGACCAGCTGCCGCCGTTCCTCGGGGGCGGCGAGATGATCGAGACGGTGCGCATGGAGCGGTCGACGTACGCCCCGATCCCGCACAAGTTCGAGGCCGGCACCCCGCCGATCGTCGAGGCGGTCGGTCTCGGCGCGGCGGTCGACTACCTCTCGGCGGTCGGCATGGAGGCGATCCACCGGCACGAGCAGACCATCACGGCGTACGCCCTGGAGGGTCTGGCCACCATCCCCGGCCTCACCGTCCTCGGCCCGCTCGACGCCGCCGAGCGTGGGGGAGCGGTGTCGTTCGAGATCGAGGGCGTGCACCCGCACGACGTCGCGCAGGTGCTCGACTCCCGCGGCGTCGCGGTCCGTGCCGGCCACCACTGCGCCAAGCCGGCGCACGCGCGGTTCGGCGTGCAGAGCTCGACCCGGATGTCGTCGTACCTCTACACGACGCCCGCCGAGATCGACGCGCTCGTCGAGGGCCTGGAATACACCCGCTCCTACTTCAAGTTGGGTTGAGGCGATGACCCAAGAGCTCGACAACCTGTACCAGGAGATCATCCTGGACCACTACAAGAACCCCCACCACCGAGGGCTGCGTGACCCCTTCGAGGCGGAGGTGCATCACGTCAACCCGACCTGCGGCGACGAGGTGACGCTGCGCGTCCACGTCGCGGCCGGCGCCGACGGCGTGCCCCGCGTCGAGGACGTCTCGTACGACGCCGTGGGCTGCTCGATCTCGCAGGCGTCCGCGTCGGTCCTGACCGACCTCGTCATCGGCAAGCCGGTCGACGAGGCGATGTCGATCCACGAGACGTTCCTGACCCTGATGCAGGGAAAGGGCACCGTGGAGCCGGACGAGGACGTCCTGGAGGACGGCATCGCGTTCGCCGGTGTCGCCAAGTTCCCCGCGCGCGTGAAGTGCGCACTGCTGTCCTGGATGGCCTGGAAGGACGCCACCGCGCGCTCCCTGGAGGGCTCGAACTGATGGAGGAAGCCATGGCTGACCACAGCGACCTGCCCGAGGTGCCCGAGGCCACCGGCGGGGGCGTCTCGACGGTGTCCGTCGACGACGTCACCGAGGCGATGAAGGACGTCGTCGACCCCGAGCTCGGCATCAACGTCGTCGACCTCGGCCTGGTCTACGGCGTGCACCTCGACGAGGGCACCAACGTCGTCATCGACATGACGCTGACCTCGGCGGCCTGCCCGCTGACCGACGTGATCCAGGACCAGACCAACTCCGCCCTCGAGGGCCTGGTCAACGACGTCGCGATCAACTGGGTCTGGATGCCCCCGTGGGGCCCGGACAAGATCACCCCCGACGGTCGCGAGCAGTTGCGCGCCCTCGGCTTCAACGTCTGATTCCGCCTGCCCGGCACGCACGCACGCGGCGTTGGGGTGCTCGACGACCCGCTTCGCTCCACGGTCGCCTTCGCGTCCCCGCCGTGCGAGCGCACGCACCGGACGACCGGAATCCGGCCGTCGTAGTCTCACCGCATGCCAGTCGTCCTCGTCCCCGCGGACCGGGTGGCCCGCTGGGTGGAGAACTTCACCGACCGCCACGGCGGTGCCGAACTGGCGGTCGACGGCGGAGCGTTCACGGGGCTGGCCGAGGACGGCAGCACCTTCACCGCCCGCCTCCCCTTCGCCGAGGGGTACGGCGGCAGCGCGGACGCGAGCGCCTTCGCGGCCGCCGTCCGGGCGCCTGACGACTGGGGCGTGCTGCTGGTGCGCAAGGGCGGGTTCGCGGTCGCCCGGCTGCACGGGGCGGCCGTCGTCGACAGCAAGGTCGGCCAGCGGCACGTCCAGGGGCGCACCAAGGCCGGCGGGCAGAGCCAGCAGCGGTTCGCCCGGCGCCGGGACAACCAGGCCCGCCAGGCCTACGAGGCGGCCGCCGACCACGCAGCGCGGATCCTGGCCGGGCTCCTCGGACCGCTGGTCACCGGGGGCGACCACACGGCCGTCGAGGAGGTGCTCGCCGACCCGCGGTTCCGGGAGGTGGACGTGGCGGGTCCCTGGCTCGCCGTCCCGGACCCGAGGCGGGGCGTGCTGGAGCAGGCGGTCCGCGACGCCTGCTCCGTCCGCGTCGA
This sequence comes from Nocardioides sp., assembly GCF_044226305.1. Classification (GTDB taxonomy): domain Bacteria; phylum Actinomycetota; class Actinomycetes; order Propionibacteriales; family Nocardioidaceae; genus Nocardioides. The sequence continues at coordinate 90,321 of NZ_JBGAHF010000008.1, forward strand.
GGTGGACAACGCCTAGCCGCAGTAGGTCGCGTCCTGGGTGCCGGAGATGCCGTGCCAGGCGCGCTCCATCGGCTTCTCCCACCGCTGCGTGACGGCCGCGAACGCCCGCGGGGTGCGGATCGGGTCACCGGGCGGGTTGGTGGAGCGCGCGCGGACGACGGTGATCCGCAACGTGACCGCGTCCTTCGCGGTGCCGGCCCAGCAGGCGGAGGCACGCTTCTTGGTCCGGGCGACCGCGTCGGTGACCTCGTCGCCGACCCGCTCGCCGCCGTAGCGGAAGGCGACCGTCGGCACGTAGCCCGCGCCACCGTCCCACGGGGCGAGCACGGTGACGCTGAGGCCGTGGGTCCGGCTGGTCGGGATGCTCCAGGAGGCCGTGCCGTGCCGGACGGTGCGTCCCTTCGACTGCCACACCTGCTCGCGTCCGTCGAGCGCCTGGGTGAGCCTGATGTCGCAGCCGTTGCAGCCGGTGAACCTCATCGTGAGATGCGTGCGGGGTACGTCGGCCCGGGCCGCCTCGGGCGGCCCGGTCGGAGCGCCCGCGGTCGCGGATCCGGCAGCGAGTGAGGTGGCGATCGCGGCGGCGAGCGTGGTGGCGAGCGTGGTGGTCAGAGCGGCGGTGCGAGCCCGAGAGAACATGTCCCGTCCTTCGTCAGCGGCCCGGCCGGTCCGGGCGTCACGGGGGAGACGCGCGGCCGGCTCGGTTTGTTGCCGGCCCGCGCAGGTGGGGACACGACGGCCGCGACCTCCAGGACCGCGACGCTCCAGGACAGGGACCTCGGGCACGTCGATCTGCACCCTCTGCCCCTGCGCACCCGAGGTCGCCGGCGTTACCGTCGAGGGGTGACCGACGGACCTGTCATCGAGATCAGCGGCCTGGTGAAGTCGTTCGGCAAGGTCCGGGCGCTCGACGGGCTGGACCTGACGGTCAGCGCCGGCGAGGTGCACGGCTTCCTCGGCCCGAACGGCGCCGGCAAGTCGACCACGATCCGGGTCCTCCTGGGCCTGCTGCGCAAGGACGCGGGGGAGGTGCGGCTCTTCGGCGCCGACCCGTGGGCCGACGCGGCCGAGCTGCACCGACGCCTCGCGTACGTGCCCGGGGACGTGAACCTGTGGCCGAACCTCACCGGCGGGGAGGTCATCGACCTGCTCGGCCGGCTGCGCGGGGGAGTGGACCGGTCGCGGCGCGACCGGCTGCTCGAGGCGTTCGAGCTCGACCCGACCAAGAAGGGACGCAGCTACTCCAAGGGCAACCGGCAGAAGGTCGCGCTCGTCGCCGCGCTCGCCACCGACGTCGAGCTGCTGGTCCTCGACGAACCGACCTCGGGGCTCGACCCGCTGATGGAGTCCGTCTTCCGCCGCGAGGTCGACGCGCTCCGTGACGAGGGGCACTCGGTCCTGCTGTCCAGCCACATCCTCGAGGAGGTCGAGCGGCTCTGCGACCGGGTGAGCATCATCCGCGCCGGCCGCTGCGTGGAGTCCGGGACCCTCGCGGACCTCCGGCACCTCACCCGGACCTCGATCACGGCCGACCTCCGCAGCGTCGCGACCGGGCTGGACGCGCTGCCGGGCGTGCACGACGTCGAGGTCGACGGGCACCGGGTCCACCTGGAGGTGGACAGCACGGCGCTCGACCCGGTGCTCGACGCGCTCCAGGCCGCGGGCGTCGAGTCGCTGACCAGCCAGCCGCCGACGCTGGAGGACCTGTTCCTGCGGCACTACGGCGACCAGGTGGAGCCGGGGGCCGAGGCCGACACGTGACCGGCACCCTCACCTTCCTGCGCGTGTTCCTGAGGCGGGACCGCTGGTTCTACCTGTGGTTCGGCCTCGGCACGGCTCTGCTCTACGTCAGCCAGGGCTGGAGCGTGGACGGCCTGTACACCACCCAGGCCGAGTTCGACCGGGCCGCCGCCGGGATGGGGGACAACGCGGCGTTCGTCGCGATGGCCGGGCCGGCGCGGGCGCTGAACACCACCGGGGGCCAGGTCGCCTGGCAGGCGTCCGCCTTCGGGGCGGTCGTCGTCGGCCTGATGGTGATGTTCATCGTCGGGCGGCACACCCGCGCCGAGGAGGAGACCGGTCGCGACGAGCTGCTGCGAGCCGCTCCCGTCGGGCGGTACGCGACGAGCGCCGCGGCGCTGCTCGACGCCCTGCTGGCGAGCGTCGTGGTGGGCCTCCTGGTCGCGGCCAGCCTGATCGCCTACGGGCTCGCCACCGCTGACTCGCTCGGGCTGGGGGTCGGGGTCGCCGGCTGTGGGTGGTTCTTCGCCGGTACGGCGCTGCTGGCGGCGCAGCTGTCCTCGAGTGCCCGCGGCACCTACGGGCTCGCGGGCACCGTCATCGGCCTGTCGTACGGCCTCCGAGCGGTGGGGGACGTCAGCGCGCCCGTGCTGAGCTGGCTGTCGCCGATCGGCTGGTACCAGGCCATGCATGCCTTCTCCGGCCTGCGGTGGTGGCCGCTGCTGCTCCTCGTCGTCGGCGCGGCGGTGGCTGCTGCCGTGGCGTTCGCCGTCTTCGACCGGCGCGACTACGGATCGGGCGTGCTGGCGACGCGACCGGGCCCGGCCCGCGCGGGTCGAGGGCTCCGCAGCGGGCTCGGTCTCGCCTGGAACCTCCAGCGCCCGGCCTTCCTCGGCTGGGCCGTCGGGATGTTCGTCTTCAGCCTCGCGTTCGGGGTGATGGGCGACGACGTGGGTGACCTCGTCGGCGACTCCGACCTCAGCAAGGAGATGGTCTTCCAGGGCGGTGGGAACCTCGTCGACGCCTTCTACGCGACCATGCTCGCGATGCTCGCCCTCCTGGTGTGCGGGTACACGGTCTCGTCCGCGTTGCGGCCGCACGGCGAGGAGGAGGCGGGCCGCCTCGAACCTCTGCTCGCCACGGCCCTGCCGCGCTCCCGCTGGCTGGTCGGCCACGTCGCGATCACGGTCGTCGGCACGGTCGTGGTGCTGCTCCTGTGCGGCGTCGGGCTGGGGACGACGTACGCGCTGGTCACCGGCGACGGGAGCGCCGTGCTGCGCATGACGGCCGGCATGGCGTCGTACCTGCCGGCCTGCCTCGTGCTGAGCGGCACCGCCCGTCTGCTCCACGGCGCGGTACCACGCGCCTCGCAGGCCGCCTGGCTCCTGCTCCTGCTCGCCTCGGTGGTGCTCCTCTTCGGCGAGGTGCTGCGGCTGCCGCAGTGGTTCCAGGACCTCTCGCCGTTCGAGCACCTGGCGTTCGTGCCCGCCGAGCCCTTCGCCTGGGCGCCGTTCCTGGCGCTGAGCGCGCTCGCGCTGGTCCTGAGTGTCGCGGGCCAGCTCGCGTTCTGGAGGCGCGACATCCACTAGCGTGCGAGGCATGTGGCAGCCCCAGCCCGGCTGGCACCTGCTCCAGAGCGGGTCCGGTGGGTCCACGGTCGGTGTGTGGCGCACCGTGCTCGGCGACCAGGCCGTGGTCGTCAAGAGGATCGCCGCTCCGGCCGAGGGCGACCCGCCCGAGCTGTCCGAGCCGCGCCACTTCGCCTACTGGCGCCGCGCGGCCGACGTCGTCACGGCGGGCACCCTCGCGGACACCCCGGGGCTGCGCTCGCCGCGGCTGGCCGCGGTCGAGGAGGACGACGAGGGCGTCACGCTCACCGAGGAGTGGGTCGAGGACGCGGCGACCAGCGGGCTGTTCGTCGCGCACGCGCTGGGCAGGTTCGCCGGCTGCCACCTCACGCCCGCGCCGTGGCTGGCCCGCAACCACCTGCACGACCGGATGGCCCGGGTCGAGCGCAACGGCGGCTGGCGGACCCTGGCGCGGACGACGGTGGCCGACGTCGCCGACGTGCTGTGGGCCCGCCGCGCGGAGCTGCTGGCCGCGGCCGACGCGCTGGTCCAGGTGCCCGTCCACGGTGACGCCACCCCGGCCAACCTGCCCGGGCGCGAGGGCGACGACGTGCTCGCGGTGGACTGGGCGATGCTCGGGACCGGGCCGGTCGGCTCCGACCTCGGGTTCTACGCCCTCGCCGCGCGCGAGGAGCTCGAACCGCTGCTCGACGCCTACCTGATGGGTCTCCCGGACGGCCTCGCCACCCGCGAGGAGGTCACCCTCGGCGCCCGCGTCACCGCCGTCTACACCGTCCTCAACCGCGCCGAGTGGGCCCTCGCCCGGGTCGCCGGTGGTGAGGGAGCGCTGGCGGGGAAGTACCGGCACCCCGCCGTCGCGCCGCACCTGCGTGCCCTCCAGCGGCAGTTCCCGCACCTCGAGGCGCTCGTCGGGCGGTAGGGCGGGCGTTTCCGTTCAATTGCTGGGGAAGGGACCGGTGGGAGCGCGCCCAGGGGGCCGGACGGCGCAATAGGCCTCCAGCGAGCCCGAGCTGTAGCCGGTGCGGAACCACTGCACCCGCTCCTGCGACGAGCCGTGGGTCCACGAGTCGGGGTCCACCCCGCGGCCGGACTGCTGCTGGATCCGGTCGTCGCCCACGGCGGTGGCGGCGTCGATCGCCTGTTGCACGTCCTGCTGGGTCAGGTCGGAGATGAGCACGACGCCCTGCGCGTCCTCGGTCGAGGTGGCCGACCGCGCCCACATCCCGGCGTAGCAGTCGGCCTGGAGCTCCAGCTTGACGCTGTCGCTGTGCGGGCCCTGCTGGGTCTTCACCCGCCCCATCGTGCCGAGCAGGTTCTGGATGTGGTGGCCGTACTCGTGCGCCAGCACGTACGGCTCCACGAACGCGCCGCTCGGCCCGGCGAGCTGGCCCTGGAGGACGTCCTCGAAGAACGTGGTGTCGAGGTAGATGGTCTGGTCGCTCGGGCAGTAGAACGGGCCCACGTCGGCGGAGGCCTGGCCGCACCCGGTGGAGATCGCGCCGGTGAAGGTCTCGACCTTCTGCTCGGGCCGGAACGACGCGTCCGACTGGTCCGGCAGTGTCGAGGACCAGTAGTCGTAGAGCGAGTTCTCGACTGCGACCCGGGCGCAGTCGGTCGAGGAGTTCGCGTCCTCGCCGGTCTGGCAGCCGTCGTAGCGGCCGGTGTCGGACATCCGGCTGTCGTCGTAGCCGCCGCCGGACGAGCCGCCGCCGGGCAGCCCGCCCCCGAGCCACATCGACAGGCCGACGACGATGACCAGGATGATCAGCCCGCCCACGCCGCCGCCGGCGAGGCCGCCGGGGATCGGCAGCCCGCCGCCCCCGCCGGCGCGCGCCCCCGAACGACCGGCATCGCCCATCCGGCGGGTGTCGAGCCGCGCCTTGGGGTTGAACCGCATGCTGTCTCCTCGGGTGCTGCGCCGATGTCAGTCAGGACCGTACCCACATCTAGACTCTCTGCCCTCATGATCCCCTCCCCACGGAGTCGCGCGATTCCCCCGCTTCGCTCCTCCACCGCACGATTCCGCGGGGACCCCGGATGATCACCACTCACCGCCTGGAAGTCCGGGCCGGTGCCCGTCTGCTCATGGAGGACGTCAGCTTCCGCGTCGGACCCGGCGACAAGGTGGGCCTCGTGGGCCGCAACGGCGCCGGCAAGACCACGCTCACCAAGATCCTGGCCGGCGAGGCGCTGCCCGCGTCCGGCTCCGTGCAGGCCACCGGCGAGGTCGGCTACCTCCCGCAGGACCCCCGCACCGGCGACCCCGAGGTCCTGGCCCGCGACCGGATCCTGTCCGCCCGCGGCCTCGACGCCGCCGTACGCCGGCTGCGGCAGTCCGAGCTCGACATGGCCAGCGACGACCCGCAGGTCCGGGAGCGCGCGATGCGCCGGTACGAGCGCGCCGATGCCGAGCTGCACGCCGCGGGCGGGTACGCCGCGGAGTCCGAGGCGGCGCAGATCGCCCAGAGCCTCGGCATCGAGGAGCGGGTCCTCGCGCAGCCGCTCAAGACCCTCTCCGGAGGTCAGCGCCGGCGCGTCGAGCTGGCCCGCATCCTCTTCTCCGGCGCCGAGACCCTGCTGCTCGACGAGCCGACGAACCACCTCGACGCCGACTCGATCGTCTGGCTGCGCGACTTCCTCAAGGCGCACCGGGGCGGCCTGATCGTGATCAGCCACGACACCGGGCTGCTCGAGGCGACGGTCAACAAGGTGCTGCACCTCGACGCGAACCGGGCCGAGATCGACGTCTACAACATGGGCTGGACGGCGTACCTGACCCAGCGCGAGACCGACGAGAAGCGCCGCAAGCGCGAGCGGATGAACGCCGAGAACAAGGCGCGGACGCTCACCGACCAGGCGAACAAGATGCGCGCGAAGGCGACCAAGGCGCAGGCCGCGCAGTCGATGCTCAAGCGCGCGGAGAAGCTGCTCGCCGGTGTCGAGACCGAGCGGCAGTCCGACAAGGTCGCCCGGATCGCGTTCCCCAAGCCCGCACCGTGCGGCAAGACGCCCCTGACGGCGAGCGAGCTGTCGAAGTCCTACGGCTCGCTCGAGGTCTTCACCGACGTCGACCTCGCGATCGACCGGGGGTCGCGCGTGGTCATCCTCGGGCTCAACGGCGCGGGCAAGACGACGCTGCTGCGGATCCTGGCCGGGATCGACCGTCCCGACACCGGCGCCGTCGAGCCCGGGCACGGGCTCAAGCTCGGCTACTACGCCCAGGAGCACGAGACCCTCGACGTCGAGCGCACCGTCCTGGAGAACATGCAGAGCGCGGCGCCGCAGCTGACCGACACCGAGGCCCGCTCGGTGCTGGGGTCCTTCCTGTTCTCCGGCGACGACGCCTACAAGCCGGCGAAGGTGCTCTCCGGAGGTGAGAAGACCCGGCTGGCGCTCGCCTCGCTGGTCGTCTCCAGCGCCAACGTGCTGCTGCTCGACGAGCCGACCAACAACCTCGACCCCGCCTCGCGCGAGGAGGTGCTGGCGGCGATCCGCGCCTACGAGGGCGCCATCGTGCTGGTCACCCACGACGAGGGCGCCGTCCTGGCCCTGGAGCCGGACCGGGTGCTGATCCTGCCCGACGGGGTCGAGGACCTCTGGAACCCCGACTACGCCGACCTGGTGTCGCTGGCGTAGGCCTGCCTGGCCGCGGGTCCGGGGGAGGGCACCTCTATCGTGCGGAGCATGGACGCCTCCACCCTCGAGCGCGCCGGCCTGCAGTACGACGTGACCGGGCCGGTCGCCACGATCACCCTGCACCGCCCCGACGTGCGCAACGCCCAGACCCCCAGGATGTGGCGGGCGCTGGCCACCCTCGGGGCCGAGATCCCCGACGACGTACGCGTCGTCGTGGTGAAGGGCTCGGGCCACTCCTTCTCCGCCGGCCTCGACCGAGCGATGCTCGACCCGGCGAACACCTCCGGCGAGGAGTCGGTCGCCGGACTGCTCGCCCTCTCGGACGCCGAGCTGTCCGCGACGATCGACGACTACCAGCGCGGCTTCACGTTCCTGCGTGACCCGCGGTTCGTCTCGATCGCGGCGGTCCACGGCTACGCGATCGGCGCCGGCTTCCAGCTGGCGCTGTCCTGCGACCTGCGGGTGGTCGCCGACGACACGCAGTTCTGCATGAAGGAGTCGGCGCTGGGCCTGGTCCCGGACCTGACGGGAACAAAGCCGCTCGTGGAGTGCGTTGGGTACGCCAGAGCGCTGGAGATCTGCGCGACCGCCCGGATGGTGGGTGCGGCGGAGGCCGTGGACATCGGACTGGCGATCGCCGCCGTTCCGGTCGCCGAGCTGGACGCGTCGGTCGCAGACCTCGCGGGCGCCCTGACCGCCCCGATGGCCGGTGCGGTCCGGGAGACCAAGGCGCTGCTGCAAGGAGCGGCCGACCGCAGCCTCGACGAGCAGCGGCGGCTCGAGCGTGAGGCGCAGTCCCGGCGGTTCCGGGAGCTGGCCGCGTTGATGGGGGCCTGACAGCCGGGCCATGGGGTCCGACCGGGGCCGGTGATCGAGGAGGACACGTGGCGCACACGGGGATGGGCATCGGACCGGCGTTCCGGTCGTTGCGGACCGACCGGACCGCGACCCAGCAGCGGCTGGCCCGTGGCACGCTCCGGCGCGTCGTCGCCTACGCGAGCCCGCACCGGGCGCTGATCGCCCTGTTCCTGGTCTTCACCGTCGTCGACGCGGGCCTCGTCGTCGTCTCCCCGTTGCTGGTCCAGCGCATCGTCGACGACGGCATCCTCGGCGACGACGCGGAGCTCGTGACGGTGCTCGCCCTCGCGATGGCTGCGGTGGCGGTCTTCGACGCGCTGCTGACCGTGCTCACCGGCTACCTGTCCTCGCGGATCGGCGAGGGCCTCATCTACGACCTCCGCACCGAGGTCTTCGGCCACGTGCAGCGGCAGTCGCTGGCGTTCTTCACCCGCACCCAGACCGGCGCGCTCGTCTCCCGTCTCAACAACGACGTCATCGGTGCGCAGCGGGCGTTCACCACCACCCTCTCGGGCGTCGTGTCGAACGCGATCTCGGTGGTCGTCGTCGGTGTGGCGATGCTGGCGCTGAGCTGGGAGATCACCCTGCTCTGCCTGCTGCTGTTCCCGATCCTCTACCTCTGCTCGCGCTGGGTCGGCAACCGGCTGGCCGGCCTCACCCGCGACCAGATGAACGGCAACGCCGACATGGGCAACACCATGACCGAGCGCTTCAACGTCGGCGGCGCCATGCTCCTCAAGCTCTTCGGCCGGCGGGACGAGGAGGACCGCGGCTTCGCGACCAAGGCGGCCGTGGTCCGCGACCTCGGCGTCCGGATCTCGCTCATCCAGCGGGTGTTCATGGCCACGATGCTCGCGGTGCCGGCGCTGGCGACGGCGGTCGTGTACGGCGTCGGCGGCCACCTCGCGATCAGCGGGGCGCTCACCGTCGGGACCGTGCTCGCCCTCGCCACCCTGCTGGTGCGGCTGCTCGGCCCCCTGCAGGGCCTGTCCAACGTCCGCATCGACGTGATGACCGCCCTGGTCAGCTTCGAGCGGGTCTTCGAGGTCCTCGACCTGCCGTCGCTCATCGAGGAGAAGCCCGACGCCGTGGTGCTCCCGCCGACGGCGTCCAGCCTGGAGTTCGACCACGTCGCCTTCGGGTACCCGAAGGCCGAGGACATCTCGCTGGCGTCGCTGGAGTCGATCGCCCGCACCGAGAGTCGCGACAGCGGCCAGGTGCTCGCCGACATCACGTTCACCGCCGAGCCGGGCCAGATGGTCGCGCTGGTCGGGCCCTCGGGCGCCGGCAAGACCACGATCACCCACCTGGTGGCGCGCCTCTACGACGTCGGCGCCGGCGAGGTCCGGGTCGGCGGCCAGGACGTCCGCGACGTGACGCTCCAGTCCCTGGAGGACGTCGTCGGCTACGTCACCCAGGACGCCCACATGTTCCACGACACCATCCGCGGCAACCTGCTGTACGCCCGTCCGGGGGCCTCCGACGAGGAGGTCTGGCAGGCCCTGGAGGCCGCGCAGATCGCCACCTTGGTCCGGAGCCTGCCCGACGGGCTCGACACCGTGGTCGGGGACCGCGGCTACCGGCTCTCCGGTGGCGAGCGACAGCGCCTGGCGATCGCCCGGCTGCTGCTAAAGGCGCCCGCGATCGTCGTGCTCGACGAGGCGACCGCTCACCTCGACAGCGAGTCCGAGGCCGCCGTCCAGCGGGCGCTGGACAACGCGCTGGCCGGCCGGACGTCGCTCGTCATCGCCCACCGGCTCTCGACCGTGCGGGACGCCGACCAGATCCTGGTCGTCGCCGACGGGCGGGTCGTGCAGCGCGGGACCCACCTGGAGCTGCTCGCCGAGGGCGGGCTCTACGCGGACCTCTACCGCACCCAGTTCCAGGACTCCGGCCAGGCGGACGCGTGGACCTCGGCCTGAGAGACCGGGTCTTCCTCGTCACCGGCGGTGCCCGGGGTCTCGGTCGGGCGACGGCCGACGAGCTCGTCGGCGAGGGGGCGCGGGTCGTCATCTCGAGCCGCACCGCCGCGTCCGTCTCCCGCGCCGCCCACGACCTCGGGGAGCAGGCGGTGGGGGTGGTGGCCGACAACGCCGACCCGGACACGCCGTCCCGGCTGGTCGGGGCCGCCCTGGAGCGCTGGGGGCGGCTCGACGGAGCGCTCGTGAGCGTGGGTGGCCCGCCTCGGGGACCGGTCACGACCGTGACCGACGAGCAGTGGACGGCCAGCTTCGGGTCGGTGTTCCTCGGCGCCGTGCGGCTGGCCCGCCAGGTCGGGGAGGTCCTGGGACCCGGCGGCTCGATCGCGTTCGTGCTGTCGACGACCGCGCGCGCGCCCCAGGCCGACATGGCGCTCTCCAACGGGCTGCGGCCCGGGCTGGCGATGGTCGCGAAGACCCTCGCCGACGAGCTCGGGCCGGCCGGCATCCGGGTCAACGGCCTGCTGCCGGGGCGCGTGCACACCGAGCGGCTCGAGGAGCTGGAGGAGGCGTCCGGAGACCCGGCGGCGGCGCGCCGGGCCGGCCTTGCCGAGGTCCCGCTGGGGCGCTACGGGGAGCCGGCGGAGTTCGGCCGGGTGGCGGCGTTCCTGCTGTCTCCGGCGTCCTCGTTCGTCTCGGGGGCGATGGTGCCCGTCGACGGCGGGATGCTGCGCGCGCTCTGAGCGTCCTCCCGCTCGCGGCGCTCCGCCTCGTAGGCACGCTGGTAGGCGGCCCGCACGGCCTGCTTCTTGGCGTTCTTCGCCGCACGCCGGCGCTTGCGCTCGGCGAGCGCCTCCTCCTGGCCCGCCTCCACGCCGCCGTTGCGGGTGCGCCACTCGTCGACGGCCAGGTAGCCGAACCCGACGATCGCGAGCAGCCCGAAGAACCACCACTGGAGGCCGTAGAAGAAGTGCGGTCCGTTGTCGAGCTCGGGCAGCTCCACCGGCTCCAGGCCGGCGGCGGGCCGCCCGTCCTCCGACCTCAGCTCGACGAAGCCGCCGTACACCGGCCGGTCGAGCGCCGCTCCGATCGCGGCGCTCGAGATCGCCCGCGTCGAGTGGTCGTCGACCGCCGTGCTGTCACCCGTGGCGTCCGCGCGGACCCACCCCTCGACGGTGACCTCGCCGGACGGCGGCTCGGGCAGGTCGGTCGGGCTGGCGCCCTGGTTGTCCGAGGCCATCCAGCCCCGGTCGACGAGCAGGGCGGTCCCGTCCTGCGTCACCAGTGGGACGACGGCATCCACTCCCGAGTCCCCGTCGCGGGTGCGGTAGCGGACGATGACGGTGTCCTCGACGTCGTACGTGCCCGTGGCCGTGACCACCCGCCACTCGTCGGCGTCGTCGACCGTGCCGCCGGGCGCGAGCACGTCCTCGACCGCTGCCGGTGCCCGGTCCTCGTTGGCCTGGACGATGGCGTTGCGCTGCTTGCGGTCGTCGAGACGGTGGAACTGCCACTCGCCCAGCCACCAGGTCGCGTAGCACAGCACGACCACGATCAGCGCGAACAGCAGCCACCGCCGACTCAGCAGGAAGCGCAAGGACCGCACCGCTCGAGGCTAGCCGCCGCCCACCTGCGACCTAGACTGCAGGGGTGCAGACGAGCAAGCTCGAGGATCGCTTCGGCCGGGTCGCCACCGACCTCCGCGTGTCGCTGACCGATCGGTGCAACCTGCGGTGCTCCTACTGCATGCCCGCCGAGGGCCTGGACTGGCTCCCCGACGAGTCGGTGCTCACCGACGACGAGGTGGTCCGGCTGGTCCGGATCGGCGTCGAGCTGCTCGGTGTGCGCGAGGTGCGGTTCACCGGGGGCGAGCCGCTGGTCCGTCGCGGGCTGGTCGACATCGTGCGGGCGACCAGTGCGCTCGGGGTCGAGACGTCCCTCACGACCAACGCGCTCGGGCTCTCCCGGACCGCCCACGCCCTGGCCGCCGCGGGGCTGGACCGCGTGAACGTCAGCCTGGACAGCATCCGCCGGGAGTCGTTCCGCGAGATCACCCGCCGCGACCGGCTCGGCGACGTGCTCGCCGGGCTGGCCGCCGCCCAGGAGGCCGGCCTCGGCCCGGTCAAGGTCAACGCGGTGCTGATGCGCGGGACCAACGACGACCAGGCTGCCGAGCTGCTCCGCTGGGCGGTCGCGGAGGGCTACCAGCTCCGGTTCATCGAGCAGATGCCGCTGGACGCCCAGCACGGGTGGAGCCGTGAGGGCATGGTGACGGCCGACGAGATCCTGGCGCGGCTGGAGGCGGAGTTCGTGCTGACGCCGGCCGCCGAGCCGCGCGGGAGCGCGCCGGCCGAGCTGTTCGTCGTCGACGGCGGTCCTGCCACGGTCGGCGTGATCGCGAGCGTCACGCGGCCGTTCTGCGGCGACTGCGACCGGGTCCGACTGACCGCGGACGGTCAGGTGCGCAACTGCCTGTTCGCCCGGGAGGAGTCCGACCTGCGTGGTGCGCTCCGTGCCGGCGCGTCCGACGAGGAGATCGCCGAGCGCTGGGTCGTCGCCATGCGCGGCAAGCGGGCCGGCCACGGGATCGACGATCCGTCGTTCCTCCAGCCGGACCGGCCGATGTCCGCCATCGGCGGCTGACTGCGGCGCCGGCCTCCGCTCAGTGCGGGACGACGTCCCGCAAGAACCTCCGGGCCTCGAGGAACTCCGACAGCGACTGTCGGTGCTCGTCGCACGCCAGCCAGGTCTTGCGCCGCTCGGGCGTGTGCAGCTTGGGGTTGTTCCACAGCAGCTCCCAGGCGGCGGGCGCCTGGCAGCCCTTCGCGGAGCAGATGTCGCTGGTCACCGGAAGCCTCCTGGGAACAGGAACGGTGCCGGACAGCCACGGGGGAAGCCGTCCGGCACCGTTGCGAACCAGGACGGGGGAGACCCGGCTCGCGCGCAAGATTGTGTCATGCGGACGGTTTCAGTCCAAGGGTGGCTGGCGAGGTTCCGCGACCGGATCCGCTCCCGAGGTCAGCTGCTGACGGCCGTACTGCGTGTCGAGGAGCTCGAACCCGTCGGACTTCGAGAACGTCGCGTTGGCCATGACGACGGCGACGTACGGCAGGACCAGCGCTCCCGCGATGAGGATCGGCCACAACCAGGCGATGCCGGCCAGGGCGGCGACGATCGCGCCCACGAAGCAGACCGAGCGCAGCGTCATCGAGAACAGGTAGCGGCGCTGCCGGGCGGCGATCTCGTCCCGGCGGTTCGACGGGGCGGTGGTGATCCGGACTGCCTCGTCCGCCCCCTGTCGGGTGCTGCGACGAACGTCCCGGGCCATGACCCCCATCGTACGTCGGGGCTCCACAGCGTCTCGTCGTGGCTACCCTCAGGGCATGAGCAACCGCACCTACCGCGTCACCGAGATCGTCGGCACCTCTCCCAACGGGATCGACGAGGCCATCCGCAACGGCATCGAGCGTGCGGGCCGGACCCTGCGCCACCTCGACTGGTTCGAGGTGACCCAGGTCCGCGGCCAGGTCAAGGACGGGGCCGTCGAGCACTTCCAGGTCGGCATGAAGGTGGGCTTCCGGCTCGAGGACGACTGAGCCGCCGCCGTACCGCCGACCGACCCGGCCCCATTCGGTCTACCGACGGGTAGTCGCTAGCGTCACGTGACGTGAGCGAGACGCAGGAGTCCAGGTCGGTCCTGGTGACCGGTGGCAACCGTGGCATCGGGCGCGCGATCGCCGAGGCCTTCGCGGCGAACGGCGACCGGGTGGCGGTCACGACGCGCAGCGGCGGTGCCCCGATGGGCACGCTCGACGTGCGCTGCGACATCACCGACCCCGGCCAGGTCGAGGCGGCCTTCGCGACCATCGAGGAGGCCCACGGCCCGGTCGAGGTGCTGGTCGCCAACGCCGGCGTCACGGCCGACACCCTGATGCTGCGGATGTCGGAGGACGACTGGTCCACGGTGCTGGACACCAACCTGACCGGCTCGTTCCGGCTCGCCAAGCGCGCCTCGAAGGGCATGCTGCGGATGCGCCGCGGCCGGATCGTGTTCATCTCGTCGGTGGTCGGCCTTCTCGGGTCGGCCGGCCAGGTCAACTACGCCGCGTCGAAGGCCGGCCTGGTCGGCATGGCCCGCTCGATCGCCCGCGAGCTGGGCTCCCGGTCGATCACGGCGAACGTCGTCGCGCCGGGGTTCATCGAGACCGACATGACCGCGGTGCTGTCCGACGAGCAGAAGGACGCGATCAGGACGCAGGTCCCGCTGGGCCGGTACGGCTCACCGGAGGAGATCGCACAGACAGTGCTGTGGCTGACCGGCCCCGGCGCGGCGTACGTCACCGGGGCCGTCATCCCGGTCGACGGTGGACTCGGAATGGGGCACTGACGATGGCAGGCATCCTGGAGGGCAAGCGCATCCTCGTCGCGGGCGTGACGATGGACAGCTCCATCGGCTTCGCGACCGCGAAGGTCGCGCAGGAGCAGGGCGCGACCGTCCTGATCTCGAACTTCGGCCGCGCGCTCGGCATCACCCGCAGGATCGCGCGACGGCTGCCGGTCGAGCCGCCGGTCCTCGAGCTCGACGTCACCGACGACGACCACCTCGCCGGGCTGGAGGCGCAGGTGCGTGAGCACGTCGACGGCCTCGACGGCGTCGTGCACTCGATCGCCTACGGCAACCCGGAGACGCTGCTCGGCGGCAAGTTCCTCACCGGCCCGTGGCCGGACGTGGCGCAGGCCGTGCAGGTGTCGGCGTACTCCCTGATGTCCCTGACCCAGGCCTGCCGCCCGCTGATGGCCGACGGGGGCTCCGTCGTGGGGCTCACCTTCGACGCGACCGTCGCGTGGCCGGCGTACGACTGGATGGGCGTGGCGAAGGCCGGGCTGGAGTCCTGCGCGCGCTACCTCGCCCGCGACCTCGGCCCGGAGGGCATCCGGGTCAACCTGGTCTCCGCCGGGCCCCTGAAGACGCTCGCGGCGAAGGCGATCCCGGGGTTCGAGGACCTCGAGGCGATGTGGAGCACCCGGGCGCCCCTGGGCTGGGACAACACCGACCAGGAGCCGACGGCGAAGGCGGTCTGTGCGCTGCTGTCGGACTTCTTCCCGGCCACCAGCGGCGAGATCGTGCACGTCGACGGCGGCTTCCACGCGATGGGTGCCTGACGACCGTCGCCGTGCCAGAGTGTGCGGGTGGACCTGGCTGAGAACCCGGCACGTCTCCTCGTCGTCATGCGGCACGCCAAGGCCGAGCAGGTCGGGCCGACCGACTTCGACCGCGCCCTGGCCGACCGTGGGCACACCGACGCCCGCGAGGCGGGCAGCTGGCTCGCGGGCCAGGGGTTCGTCGCGGACCACGCGCTCGTCTCGGCCGCCCTGCGGACCCGGGAGACCTGGACGACCGTCGCGGAGTCGGCCGGCTGGGACGTCGACCCGGACCTGGACCGGGGCCTCTACACCGCGGAGCCCGCGACCGCGGTCGACCTGGTCACCCGCGTCGACGACGACGTGCGCCGGCTGGTGATGATCGGTCACAACCCGACGATGGCCTACCTGGCGCAGCTCCTCGGCGACGGTACGGCGCCCGCCGAGCTCGAGCGCGAGCTGCTCTCCGGCTTCCCGACCTCGGCGCTCGCGGTCTTCGCCGTCGACGGCCCGTGGAGCGGTCTCACCGAGGGCAGCGCCCGCCTGGTCGGCTACCACGTCGGTCGCGGCTGACGCCGACTCGGCGTCCTGGGGGTCAGACCGGGGGAGCGGGGGTGACGATGCCGGCCTCGGCGTCGGCCGCCACGATCTCCTCGCGGGAGATCCCGAGCAGGTAGACGATCGTGTCGAGGTACGGGACGTTGACGGCGGTGTCGGCGGCGTCGCGCAGGACCGGCTTGGCGTTGTAGGCGATGCCGAGGCCGGCCGCGTTGAGCATGTCGAGGTCGTTCGCACCGTCGCCGATGGCGATCACCGCGGCCTCGGGCACCCCGATCTCCGCGGCGAACTCGCGCAGCGCGGCCGCCTTGCCGGCGCGGTCGACGACCGGTCCGACGATCCGGCCGGTGAGGAGCCCGTCGACGACCTCGAGCTCGTTGGCGCGCGAGAAGTGGATGCCGAGGTCCGCGGCGAGCCGGTCGGTGATCCGGGTGAACCCACCGGAGACGATCGCGAACCGGTAGCCGAGGCGGCGCAGCGTGCGCACCATCGTGCGCGCGCCGGGGGCGAGCTCGATGGCGTCGTACACCTCGTCGAGCGCGGACTCCGGCACCCCCTCGAGCAGCGCGACCCGGGCCCGCAGCGACTCCTCGAAGTCCATCTCGCCGCGCATGGCGGCCTCGGTCACCGCGGCCACCTCGGCCTCGCACCCGGCGTGCGCGGCGATCATCTCGATCACCTCGCCCTGGATCAGCGTCGAGTCGACGTCCATGACGATCAGGCGAGTGCCGCGCCGGAGCAGGTTCGCGGGCTGGACGGCGATGTCGATCGACTGGCGGGCGGCCTCGGCGGCGAGCACCGTCCGCAGCGCCTCGGTGTCGACACCGCTGACGTGCAGGTCGATGGCGGTGACCGGGTAGCGCGCCATCCGCTCGATCCGGTCGATGTTCGCGCCGGCGTCGGCGATCCGGCCGGCCACCGCCCCCATCGCGGCGGCCCGCAGCGGAGCACCGATCACGGTGACGTGGGAGCGGCCCGACGCGCGCGACCGGTTGTCGCCGGCTCCGGTCTCGAGGTCCACGCTCATGCCCAGCTCGGCGGCGGTCGACTGCACCGCCTCGGTCACCCGGCGCAGGTTGCGCGGCGCCGTCACCAGCACGCCGAGGATCAGCCGGCCGCGCAGCACGATCTGCTCGATGTCGAGCACCTCCACACCGGCGCCGGCGAGCGCCGAGAAGACCGACGAGGTCACGCCCGGACGGTCCCGGCCGGTCAGCGTGATGAGCAGGGTCTCGGGCTTGGCGGCAGTCATGACACCCGGGAGGCTATCCCGCGGCGCCGCCCGGCTCAGTCGGGCGGCCACACCTCGGGCGAGCAGGCCGCGGTCAGGGCGGCCCGTCCGGCCCGGTCCAGGGGCACCAGCGCGTCCCGCCGTCGCCGCGCCTCCTCGGCCGTGACGGCAGCGCCGTCGTCCTCCAGGGCCAGCCCGACGATGCCCGTGGCCTGGAGCCCGCGGGCGGCGAGCTCCACGCAGCGGGCCGGCACGCCGTCGGGCGCGGCGACCGGCTCCCGGTGCCGGAGGTCCATCAGCCGGTCCGCCACCTCGGGCCGCCAGCGGGCGACCTCGAGCGCGGCCAGGGCGTCGGCGGTCTCGACCAGCGCCCGGCGCAGGCCGCGGTCCGCCTCGCCGACGTCCGGCAGCTGGCGGCGGTCCGCCGGCTGCGCCGTCCAGACGACGGCGGCGCCCGTGCGCTGCGGCACCAGCCCGAGACCGGTGCCGGCGACGACGACCGCCTCGCCGGCGTCGAGGGCGTCGGTGTTGAAGGTCCGCGGCCCGCCCAGGCCGACCGGGTCGCCCTCGGCGGGGAAGGCCGCGCCGAAGCCGGTCGCGCCCAGCCGGCGCAGTGCGCCCAGCCCCTCGACGAGGGTCGCGGTGCCGTCCGCGTCGGGCA
Organism: Nocardioides sp.; assembly: GCF_044226305.1. Classification (GTDB taxonomy): domain Bacteria; phylum Actinomycetota; class Actinomycetes; order Propionibacteriales; family Nocardioidaceae; genus Nocardioides. The sequence continues at coordinate 107,655 of NZ_JBGAHF010000008.1, forward strand.
GCCCGGCGACCACGTGCGTCGCGTCGTCGGCGATCACGGCGTCGATGACGAGGTCGGTGACGACGTACCCACGGAGCCAGCCGGTGGCCCACCAGGCGAGCCGGGCGGAGGCGGGGAGCAGGTGCGTCACGGCGGCCGAGGATACGCGTGAACGGGCTGCGGGACGGCGCGGGGTGTCTCTATAGGGTGAGGCCCATGACCGCCGTTCTCGACTTCGCCGAGGTGACCATCCGGCGCGGAGGGGCGACGCTGCTGGACCGGGTGTCCTGGCGGGTCGAGGAGGAGGACCGCTGGGTCGTCCTCGGCCCGAACGGCGCCGGCAAGACCACCCTCCTGCAGGTCGCGTCCGCGCAGATCCACCCCACCGAGGGCGTCGCCGGGATCCTGGACGAGGTGCTCGGCACCGTCGACGTCTTCGAGCTGCGTCCCCGGATCGGGCTCACGAGCGCGGCGCTCGCCGAGCGGATCCCGCGGCACGAGCGGGTGCACGACGTCGTCGTGTCCGCCTCGTACGGCGTGGTCGGCCGCTGGCGCGAGGCGTACGACGACCTCGACCACGACCGCGCCGGGCAGCTGCTCACCGAGGTCGGTGCCGCCCACCTGGTCGACCGCACGTTCGGGACCCTGAGCGAGGGCGAGCGCAAGCGGGTCCAGATCGCCCGGGCGCTGATGGCCGACCCCGAGCTGCTGCTGCTCGACGAGCCGGCGGCCGGTCTCGACCTCGGCGGCCGCGAGGACCTCGTCTCGACGCTCTCGGTGCTCGCCGCCGACCCGGGGTCGCCGGCGACCGTGCTCGTCTCGCACCACGTGGAGGAGATCCCGCCCGGCTTCACCCACGCGCTCCTGCTGCGTGGCGGTGGGGTGGTCGCCTCCGGCCCGATCGACGAGGTGATCACCGAGGAGCACCTGGCGGCGACGTTCGGGATGCCGCTGGTGCTGGGCCACGAGGACGGCCGGTGGAGCGCCCGTCGCCGGACCAGGCACCGCTGAGGCCGCGTGTCCGGTCGGGAGTTGAGGCGCTGAGGATAGGGTCGGAGACATGGACTGGCTGAGTGAGCACGCGTGGGTCGCGTGGCTCGGCATCGCGGCCGTGCTCGGCGCCGCCGAGCTCGTCAGCCTGGACCTGGTCCTCATCATGCTCGCGGTCGGCGCGCTGGCCGGAGGGGTCAGCGCCGCCCTCGGAGCCGCCGTCGTCGCCCAGGTCCTGGTCGCCGGCATCGCCTCGATCGCGATGCTCGCGCTGGTCCGTCCCGGCCTCGTCTCCAAGCTGCACCAGGGGCCCGAGCTCCGGCTCGGCCACACCAAGCTGGTGGGGCAGCGCGGCGTCGTGACGCAGCGGATCACCGGCCTCGCGGTCGGCCAGATCAAGCTCGCCGGCGAGACCTGGTCCGCGGCCCCCTACGACGAGAACGTCACCATCGAGCCGGGGTCGACCGTGGAGGTCTTCGAGATCCGCGGCGCCACGGCGTACGTCCACCCGGTCGCCGAGCTCGGCGAGTGACCCTGTGAAGGAGAGTCCCGTGCCCCTCGCGATCCTGATCGTGCTCCTGCTGCTGCTGATCTTCGTCGTGGTGCTGCTGGCCAAGACGGTGCGGATCATCCCGCAGGCGCGCGCCGGCGTGGTCGAGCGCTTCGGCAAGTACCTCAAGACCCTGCCGGCCGGCCTCAACATCGTGGTGCCGTTCGTCGACAAGGTGCGCTACATCATCGACCTGCGCGAGCAGGTCGTCAGCTTCCCGCCGCAGCCGGTGATCACCGAGGACAACCTCGTGGTCTCGATCGACACGGTCATCTACTTTCAGGTCACCGACCCGATCGCGGCGACCTACGAGATCGCCAACTACATCCAGGCGATCGAGCAGCTCACGATGACCACGCTGCGCAACATCGTCGGCGGCATGGACCTCGAGGAGACGCTGACCAGCCGCGACCAGATCAACTCCGGGCTGCGCGGGGTCCTCGACGAGGCCACCGGCAAGTGGGGCATCCGGGTCAACCGGGTCGAGCTCAAGGGCATCGACCCGCCGCCCTCGATCAAGGACTCGATGGAGAAGCAGATGCGCGCCGACCGCGAGAAGCGCGCGGTCATCCTCACCGCCGAGGGCCAGCGCCAGGCCGCGATCCTCACCGCCGAGGGTGCGAAGCAGTCCTCGATCCTCAACGCCGAGGGCGACCGGGAGTCGCAGATCCTGCGCGCCCAGGCCGACCGTGAGTCCCAGATCCTCCGCGCCCAGGGCGAGGGGCAGGCCATCCAGACCGTCTTCCAGGCCATCCACGACGGCCAGCCCGACCAGTCGCTGCTTGCCTACCAGTACCTCCAGATGATGCCCAAGATCGCCGAGGGCGACGCCAACAAGGTCTGGATCGTGCCCAGCGAGATCGGCAAGGCGCTCGAGGGCCTCGGCTCGACGATGAACAGCCTCCAGGGCATCCCGCAGGACGTGGCCGGTCCGCTCAAGCGCGTCGACATGGGACCCACCGAGCCCGAGCTGCCCAAGACGGACACCACGCTGAACGAGACCAACGCCGCCGTGGAGGCCGCGATCAAGGAGGCGGAGAACGCCGCGAACCCGGGCCGCTCCGGCCGCGCCGCACCGGCCGACCCGTCGACGCCGCCGGCCGCGCCGCCGACGACGCCGCCGACCACGCAGCCGACCGCGACGGACCCGTCGATCGACCCGGGTGAGGTGCCCCCCGCGACGTGAGTCCGTTCGAGGTCGTCGCGATCCTGCTCGCCGGGGTCGCGGCCGGCACCATCAACACCGTGGTGGGGTCGGGAACGCTGATCACGTTCCCGACCCTGCTGGCGTTCGGCATCCCGCCGGTGACCGCCAACGTGTCGAACACGATCGGCCTGGTCCCCGGCTCCGTCTCCGGCGCCGTCGGCTACCGCCGCGAGCTGGCCGGGCAGCGGTCGCGGGTGCTGCGGCTCGGCGTCGGCTCGCTGATCGGCGGCACCCTCGGCGCGGTCCTGCTGCTCGTCCTGCCCGCGGGCGCGTTCGAGGCGATCGTGCCCGTGCTCATCGTCCTCGGCCTGGTGCTCGTCGTCCTCCAGCCACGCATCTCGGCGTGGGTCGCGCGCCGCCACGAGGCGTTCGGCGGGATGCCGCACCACGGCACCTGGTGGGTGTGGCCGGGGGTCCTGCTGACCGGCGTGTACGGCGGCTACTTCGGTGCCGCCCAGGGCGTGCTGCTGATGGCGGTGATGGGCACCGGCATCGACGAGTCGCTCCAGCGGCTCAACGCCGTGAAGAACGTGCTGGCCGCGATCGTCAACGCCGTCGCGGGCCTGATCTTCGCGCTCGTCGCGGACGTCGACTGGTGGATCGTGCTGCTGATCGGCGTCGGCTCGGTGATCGGCGGGCAGCTCGGCGCGACCGTGGGCCGGCGGCTGCCGAGCACGGCTCTGCGGGTGACGATCGTCGTCGTCGGTCTCGTCGCGCTCGGCGTGTTCCTGCTCGGCTGAGCGCTAGGGTCCCTCGGGCGCCCGGATGCACCAGTCAGCTCGTGTCGTTGGTGCCCGCGTCCGGGGGACCTTGGTCCCTACGGTGCACCTGCACCCCGGGGGACCGTCGACACCATGAGCTTGCGGATGCAGATCACCCAGGGCGTCGACGAGACGTGGGCCTGCGTCCTCGAGGGCGTCGAGCTCGACGAGCACGACAGCCTGGTCGACGCGCTCCTGCACCTCCAGGAGGAGGCCGACCACCTCGAGGACGAGCCGGAGCTGTGGGTGCTCTTCGCCGACGGCGTCACCGAGGAGCTGGCGGTCGTCCCGTTCTTCCCGCTGATGTGACCGCCGCGCCTCAGCCCCGGCGGACCATCCCGACGAGCCCGGCGCCGATGGCGCCGACCGCCGGCCCGATGAGGGTCATTGCGGTCTTGCGGGAGACGGTCCCGTCCTGCATCGCGAGGTAGCCGGTGGCGGCGTCCGCGGCGTCGACGAGGATGCCGACGCCGATCAGGCCCTTCTGCGCGCGGCCGCGTGCGACCAGCGTGACCAGGCCGAGGGCCACCTCGCGGGAGCCGAAGATGCGCGCCACGTAGGGGACCTGCGGGTTCGACACCGGGTCGAGCTGGAACATGCGGGCGGCGGTCTCGGGGCTGGCCAGGGCCACCGCCCCGACCGCGATCCGGCCGAGGGACAGTCCGATCACAGGGTTCATGGCGAGCAACCTAGCGTCCCCGTGACAGGCTCGGGGCATGGATCTGTACGACGTCATGCGCACGACCCCCGCCGTCCGCGAGTTCACGGACGATCCGGTGCCGGACGAGACCCTGCACCGCATCCTCGACCACGCCCGGTTCGCGCCGAGCGGTGGCAACCGGCAGGGCACCCATGTCGTGGTGGTCCGCGACCAGGGGACGCGGGAGCGGCTCGCCGAGCTCAACCAGCCCGCGGTGCGTCGCTACGTCGCCCAGATCAAGGCCGGCCAGAGCCCGTGGAACCCGCTCGAGCCGCCCGCTCCCTCGGCCGAGGAGATCGCGGCGACCGAGGTCCCGGAGCAGTTCACCCGGCCGGTCCTGACGGCCGCCGCGGTCCTGGTCTTCTGCGTGGACCTGGGGGTCGTCGCCGCCATGGACCAGGACCTCGACCGGGTCGGCCTCGTCTCCGGCGCGTCGGTCTACCCCCTGGTCTGGAACGTGCTGCTGGGCGCCCGCAACGAGGGCCTGGGGGGCACCATCACGACGATGGCGGTCGCGCAGGAGCCGGCCGTCCGCGAGCTGCTCGGGATCCCCGATCAGTACGCCGTCGCCGCCGTCGTCCCGCTGGGGAGGCCGGTCCGCGTGATCACGAAGCTGCGTCGGGTCCCGGTCTCCGAGCTCGCCACCCGGGAGCGGTTCGACGGCGAGCCCTTCTGAGCGACCCGGGCACCTGGTCCGGCGAGCACGCGGGCGCCGTACAAGTGCACGTTCGGGTCGTACGACGGGAGGTCGGCCGGGTCGTCGGGGTGGGTCGGGTCCCAGTGGTCGACCACCGCCAGGTCGCCGACCCGCCCGAACGACCCACCGCCGGCCTGGACCCAGCGGGGCTCGCCGAGGCACCGACGCGGGACCAGCACGGTGAGCGCCCGGCCGTCGTCCGACACGCGCGCGCCGAGCGGCGTGGGGCACGGTGCGTAGCCGATGCCGCCGTACCAGGCCTGGCAGTCCGGCGTGCCGTCGTCATCGACGTCGACGGGGACCTGCGAGTAGGTGATCTCCGGCATCAGCTCGGCGGCGGGCCCGTCGCCGCCGGGTGTCACGTCGACGAACCACCGGCGGCCCGGCGTGCGGAGGTGCAGGTCGACGCTGCGTGCGTCCGCGGCTCCTGCGTAGCGCACCGTCACGGAGACCAGGTGCGGCTTGTGCCGCACCGAGAGGCCGGTGACGTCGTGCCCGGTCGCGGCGTCGGGGCCGGGCACCGGGGTCGGCTCGCCACAGACCGGGTCGTCCGCGTCGACCTGCCAGACGATCTCGTCCCCGACCGGCTCCGGACCGCGCAGCACGTCGGCGTGGGCCGGGACCGTGAGCGCGAGCGGGAGCGCTGCGGCGAGCGCGGCCGTGACGAGGGTCCGAGACATGTGACCATCATGCGTCGTCCGCCCGCGCCCGCGTCGGGCTTCGGGTCGGCCCGCGATCACGGCTGGAGGACGTAGGTGGCGTGCCAGCGCTCGATCTCGGTGTACGCCTTCTCGCGCGGCTCCTTGCGGGAGAGCACGACGTCGTGGCGGGCGCCGTCGATCGCGACGTAGGTGACGTGGCTGCCGATCGCCGTGGCCCACCGCCGGATCTGCGGCACCTCGAGCACGATGTCGTAGCCATGGGCGTCCTCGCCCATCTCCCGCGGCCAGCGGGTGCCGGCGGAGGAGAGGACGAGCACCGGGCAGCCGACCTCGAGGCCCCCCTGCAGCTCCTCGTGCCCGAGGCGGATCGCGCGCAGCCAGCCGAAGGTGACGGGGAACGAGTCGAGCGGCTTCCAGTCGGTGTTGAACATCCACTCGCCGTCGTGCTCCACGTGCAGGCTGCGCCCGTAGTGGCCCTCGACGGTGCGGGGGAGGACCCGGGTCGGCGTCCGCGCGCCGACCCGCTTGACGACCGAGGTGCCGACGCTGCGCACCAACGGGCCGCCCTGCATGTCGAGCCACGGGGAGTTGAGCACCAGGCCGGCGATCGCGGGACGGCGCTCGTTGGCCCACAGCGAGGCGATCAGGCCGCCGGTCGAGTGGGCGCTCACGACGACGTGGTCGTGGCCGTCGCGCTCGGCGACGCGGTGCAGGGCGGCGTCGATGTCCGGGAAGTGCTCGCGCAGGTCGGTGACGAAGTTCGGCGTCTGGTGCGGCCGCAGCGACCGGCCGTACTTGCGCAGGTCGACCGCGTAGAAGTCGTAGCCGCGCTCGGTCCACCACTCGGCGTACTCGGTGTGGAAGAAGTAGTCGCAGAACCCGTGCACGTGCAGGACGGCGCGGCCGGTGGGCCGGGCGGCGCGGCGGACGACGAGGGTGGTGACGACCGGGCCCTCCTGGTCCGGCGGCAGGGTGATGGTCTCGGCCAGGTAGGGCTCGCCCAGGACGTCCGGGACGAGCTCGTCGAAGGCACCACTGGTCATGGCGGAAGTCTGTCAGCCCGCAGGCGCAGGGCCAGCGCGGGCTCGTTGGTCGTCACCATCCAGGCGCGACCGGGTCGCATCCAGTACGCCAGCGACCGCGGCGTGTCGACGGTCCACACCAGCAGCGGGAGCCGGTGCCGACGGGCGAAGCGCGCGACCCGGATCCGCGCCAGCCAGTGGTGGGCGACGGCGACGTTGGCGCGCGAGTCGTCGTAGCGGAGCTCGGGCCAGATCTCCGAGGTGCGCACCTTCACCAGCTGCCAGAGCGCGAACCCCGGGACGCCGCGCCCCAGGGACAGCCCGACCAGCAGGTGGTGGCCCCCGGCGTCGGCCCAGTCGCGGACCGAGCGGACCCCGTCGTCGTACCCCGTGGCCACGAGCAGGTGGTCGGTCCCGAGCCGTTCGACGGCGATCGCGACGGCCTCGACCTCGCCGCCGTGGAACTTCAGGTCCAGGTGGACCCGGGCGCGTCCGGCGATCAGGCCGAGCGCCTCGTCGTAACGGAGCAGCTCCGGACCGGGTACGTCGACGGGGTCGTGGTGCAGCACCAGGGAGCCGTCCGCGGTGCGCTGCACGTCGATCTCGACGTAGTCGGCGCCGAGGGCGATCGCCGCCTCGATGTCCGGGCGGGTGAGGCAGCGGTGGGCGCTGACGAGCGTCGCGACCCTCATCGCGCCGCGGCGCGGGCCGCGGCCGCCTCCACCAGCCCGGCGAGGAGCCCGACGTCCGCCGCGGTCTCGGGGTGCCACTGCACGCCGACGCAGAACCGCTCTCCGGGCGCCTCCATGGCCTCGAGGGTGCCGTCAGCGGCGTGGGCCACGGCCGTGAAGCCCGGGTGGGTGCGCACCGACTGGTGGTGGTGGCAGCTCACGGACAGCTCGTCGCCGACCAGCCCGGCCAGCCGGGTGCCGGGGACGGTCGAGACGGCGACCGTGCCGAACTCGTCGCCGCCGGGGGAGTGCTGCTCGTGGTCGACGAGGTCCGGGACGTGCTGGTCGAGCACGCCGCCCGCGTGCACGGCCATCACCTGCATGCCGCGGCACACGCCGAGCACCGGCAGCCCCGCGGCGTCCGCGGCGTCGAGCAGGGCGGTCTCCCAGGCGTCCCGGTCGGGCCGCCACCCCGCCGTGCGGGGGTGCGCCTCCTGGTCGTAGCGCGTCGGGTCGACGTCCGCACCGCCGCTGACGACCAGCCCGTCGAGCCGGGCGACCACGACCGCCGCCGACTCCGGACGGCCGACCGGCAGCAGCACCGGGACGCCGCCGGTCGCCTCGACGGCCGCGGCGTACTGGGTCGGCAGCAGGTCGGCACGCTGGTGCCACACCCCCCACGCCGCGTCCTCGCGGTAGGTGGTGAGCCCGATCAGCGGGGTGCTCATGACGGCCGGCTCACAGCGGCGTGACGTACGCCCCGGAGATGCCGCCGTCCACCAGGAAGGTGCTGGCGGTCATGAACGAGGAGTCGTCGGAGGCCAGGAACAGCACCGCCGAGGCCATCTCCTCGGGCTCTCCGAAGCGTCCCATCGGGACGTGCACGAGGCGACGGGCCGCGCGCTCGGCGTCCTTGGCGAACAGCTCCTGGAGGAGCGGGGTGTTGACCGGGCCCGGGCACAGGGCGTTCACCCGGACGCCCTGGCGCGCGAACTGCACGCCGAGCTCGCGGGTCATCGACAGCACCCCGCCCTTGGAGGCCGAGTAGGAGATCTGCGACGTCGCGGCCCCCATCACGGCCACGAACGACGCGGTGTTGATGATCGACCCGCGGCCCTGCTCGATCATGTAGGGCAGGGCCGCCTTGCAGCACAGGTACACGCTGGTCAGGTTGACCTCCTGCACCTTGCGCCAGGCGTCGAGGTCGGTGTCGAGGATCGAGTCGTCCTCGGGCGGGCTGATGCCGGCGTTGTTGAACGCGATGTCGACCGACCCGTAGGTGTCCTTCGCGGTCCGGAAGAGCGCGTCGACCTGCTCCTTGTCGGTGACGTCGACGTGCACGTAGGTGGCCACCGACTCCCCGCCGAGCTGGCCGACGAGCTGGTGCCCGCGCTGGTCGTCGATGTCGCCGATGACGACCTTCGCGCCCTCCTCGACGAACCGCTGCACCGTCGCCAGGCCGATGCCCGAGCAGCCTCCGGTCACGACCGCGACCCGGTCCTGGATGCGTCCTGCCATGGGTCAACCCTCTCTGCTGGAGTACTGGATGGCTTTTCCCTGCACTTGTCGGGTGTTGCTTCGGCCGACAAGTGAGGGTTTCCCCGGCCAGCCGGGGAAACCGACCGGTCAATGGGCGAAGAAGACGTTCTTCTCCTCGGTGAACGCCATCGGGGCGTCCGGGCCGAGCTCCCGGCCGAGTCCGGACTGCTTGTAGCCGCCGAACGGCGTCCAGTAGCGCACCGACGAGTGCGAGTTCACGCTGAGGTTGCCCGCCTCGACGGCCCGGGCGACCCGCAGCCCGCGGCCGAGGTCGGAGGTGAAGATGGAGCCGGACAGGCCGTACTCGGTGTCGTTGGCCTTGGCGACCGCGTCCGCCTCGTCGTCGAACGGCATCACCGCGACCACCGGGCCGAACACCTCCTCGCGCCAGATCCGGGTGGCCGGGTCGTCGACGGTGACCACCGAGGGCGGCACCCAGAAGCCGTCGCCGCCGGGGGCGGAGCCGGCGAAGGCGACCTCGACCTCGTCGAGGTAGCCGGTCACGGACTCCTTCTGCTGCGCGGAGATCAGCGGCCCCATCTCGCTGGACTCGTCGCTGGGGTCGAGCACCCGCAGCCCGCGCACCGCGGGCTCGAGCTTGGTGAGGAACTCGTCGTACGCCGACCGCTCCACCAGGATCCGGGAGCGGGCACAGCAGTCCTGGCCGGCGTTGTCGAAGACGGCGTACGGCGCGCTCGCCGCCGCGGCGTCGATGTCCGCGTCGGCGAAGACGATGTTGGAGCTCTTGCCGCCCAGCTCGAGGGTCACCTTCTTCACCTGCTCGGCGCAGCCGGCCATGATCCGCTTGCCGACCTCGGTCGAGCCGGTGAAGCAGACCTTCTGGACCAGCGGGTGCGTCACGAACCGCTCGCCCACGACCGAGCCCTTGCCCGCCACGATCGTCAGGACGTGCTCGGGGAGGCCGGCCTCGAGCGCCAGCTCGCCGAGCCGGATCGCCGTCAGCGGGGTGAGCTCGGCCGGCTTGAGGACGACGGTGTTGCCGGCCGCCAGGGCCGGGGCGAAGCCCCAGCCGGCGATCGGCATGGGGAAGTTCCACGGCACGATCACGCCGACCACGCCGAGCGGCTCGTGGAAGGTGACGTCCACCCCGCCGGCCACCGGGATCTGGCGGCCGAAGAGGCGCTCGGGAGCCCCGGCGTAGTAGTTGAGGCAGTCCCGGACGTTGCCGGCCTCCCAGCGGGCGTTGCCCCAGGTGTGGCCGGCGTTGCGGACCTCGAGCTCGGCGAGCTCCTCGACGTGGGCGTCCACGACCGCGGCGAACCGGCGCAGCAGGGCCGCCCGCTCGCCCGGCGGCAGGGCGCGCCAGGCCGGGAACGCCGCGTGCGCGGCCTCGATCGCGGCGTCCGCGTCGGCCAGCGAGGCCAGCGGCAGCTCGGTCACCGGGGTCCCCGTCGCGGGGTTGATCACCAGGTGCGTCACGGGGGTCGTCGTCACGGTGCGGTCACCTACAGCCTCTCGAATCCACGGAACAGCTCCCAGTCGGTCACGGCGGCGTTGAACGCGGCCAGCTCGACGTCGGCCATGTTGGTGTAGTGGTCCACGACGTCGTCGCCCAGGGTCTCCCGGGCGATCGCGGACGTGGCGAACGCCTCGCGCGCCGCCGCCAGGGTGGTCGGGACCTTCGGGTGGTCCGACGTGTAGGCGTTGCCGACCAGCTCGTCCTCGAGGGGGAGCTCGTGCTCGATCCCGTACAGACCACCGGCGATCATCGCCGCCAGCGCGAGGTACGGGTTCGTGTCGGCGCCGGGCAGCCGGTTCTCCATCCGGGCGCCCGCCCCCTTGCCCACGAGGCGTACGGCGCAGGTGCGGTTGTCCAACCCCCACGCGATCGTGGTCGGGGCGAACGAGCCGTCCGCGAACCGCTTGTAGGAGTTGACGTTCGGCGCGAAGAACAGCGTGAAGTCGGCCATCGTGGCGAGGACGCCGGCGATGAAGTGGTCGTAGAGCGGGGTGCGGGCGCCGTCCTTCCAGAACACCAGCTCGCCGTCCGTGCCGCGCAGCGAGAGGTGGATGTGGCAGGAGCTGCCCTCGCGCTGGTCGTACTTCGCCATGAAGGTGATGGCCTTGCCCTGCTGGGCGGCGATCTCCTTCGCGACCGTCTTGTAGACGGCGTGGTTGTCGGCCGTGGTCAGCGCGTCCGCGTAGAGGAAGCCGACCTCGTGCTGGCCGAAGTTGCACTCGCCCTTCGCGCCCTCGACGTCGAGGCCGGCGTCGTACATGGTGTTCCGGATCGCCCGCAGGAGCGGCTCGACCCGGGTGGTGCCCAGGATCGAGTAGTCGACGTTGTACTGGTTGACCGGCGTGAGGTCGTGGTAGCGCTGCTCGTGCGCCGCTTCGTAGGTCGTGTCGAAGGCGATGAACTCGAGCTCGGTGCCGGCCAGCGCCTGCCAACCGGCGGCGGCGACCTTGTCGAGCTGTGCCTGCAGGATCGAGCGGGGCGACTGGACGACGGGGGTGTGGTCGGGCCACACCAGGTCGCACTGGACCATCGCGGTCGCCGGGAGGTGGCTCAGCACCCGGATCGTCCGCTCGTCCAGCACGAACTCCATGTCGCCGTACCCGCGGTCCCACGACGAGATGGAGTAGCCGTCGACGGTGTTCATGTCGACGTCCACGGCGAGCAGGTAGTTGCAGCCCTCCGTGCCGTGCGGCACGGCGACCTTGGCGAAGTACTGGCCGTGCAGCCGCTTGCCCTGGAGGCGCCCCTGCATGTCGGTGAAGGCGACGACGACGGTGTCGATGCTGCCCTGCCCGATCCGGTCGAGCAGGTGCTGCATCGAGAGGTGCCGGTCGTTGCGCAGGTCGGTCATGCGGGCTCCGTTCCCAGGACTATCCGATGAGGCCGCGCAGCAGCGCGGCCGTGTCGTCGCAGTGTTCCTCCATGACCGAGCGCGCCCGCCCGGCGTCCCCGGCCAGCACCGCCCTGACCAGGGCGGCGTGCTGGCGGTCGGAGTGGGCGATGTTGGTGCCGAGCACCGGGATCGCGAGCAGCATCTCGTGGAGCGTGGCCTGCACCTCGGTCACCGCCTCGATGACGCGCCGCGACTCGGCCAGCGAGGCCACCGTCAGGTGCAGCCGGGAGTCGGCCTGCCGGTGCTGGGCCGGCTTGCGGGCCGCAGCCACGTCGGCGAGCGCCTGCTCGAGCTGCTCCCGGCGTACGCCGGTCGGTGCGGTGCCCGCCGCCAGGTAGGCCGCTCCCGGCTCGACCACCCGGCGGAAGTCCAGCGCGTCGAGCCAGTCCTGGCGCTGGGCCGGGCTGACGCGGGCGGCGGCGCGCCCGCCGGGGGTGCGCGGCTTGAGGGTGACGACGGTGCCACCGCCGCGACCGCGAGTGGTCTCGACCAGTCCGGCCTCGCGCAGCGCCGCCATCGCCTCGCGCAGCGTGGCCCGCGAGACCGCGAGCCGAGCGGCTAGCTCGCGCTCGCTGGGCAGGGCACTGCCGAGCGGGTAGACCCCGAGCCGGATCGCGGTCGCGAGCTGCTCCACGCACGCCTCGAACGCGTGGTGGCCCCGCACCGGCCGCAGCACCGCTTCCGGCAGACGCTGGTCGGGGGAGGCGGTCACGGGCTCAACCTTCGGGTCGCGGCCGCAGGGTGTCAATGGCCGATTGGTCTGAGTTCATACCATTTTCACACGGATCTCTTTACACCCAGATCGCGCCGGGTCTACCGTCCGGTTCACATTCGCACGAACCGCCCCCGGAAGGTGTTTCGCATGCCCGAAGCGTACGAGCCGGCCTCGGCTCCTCACCCCCACCTCAGCGAGGACGAGCAGCACCTCGCCCGTCTCGGGTACAAGCAGGAGCTCAGCCGCAGCTGGTCCGGCTTCTCCAACTTCGCCATCTCCTTCTCGATCATCTCGATCCTCGCCGGCTGTCTGACGACGTACGGCGCGGGCATCGCGAACGGCGGACCGATCTCGATCTCGTGGTCCTGGCCGATCATCTCGGTGTTCATCCTCATCATCGGCTTCACGATGTCCGAGCTCGTGTCCTCGATGCCGACCTCGGGCGGGATCTACTACTGGTCGTCCAAGCTCGGCGGCGCACGGGCCGGGTTCTTCACCGGCTGGCTGAACCTCATCGGCCTGATCGCGGTGACCGCGTCGGTGGCCTACGGCTGTGCCACGTTCTTCGAGCTGACGTTCCTGGAGTGGGGCTGGTACGACACCTTCTCGCTGAACCGGATCTTCGTCTACTTCGTGGTCATCCTGGTCCTGATCACCCTGATCAACATCTTCTCCAGCCACCTGCTGGCGCTGCTCAACAACGTCTCCGTGTGGTGGCACGTCGTCGGCGCTGCCGTGCTGATCGGGGTGCTGATCTTCGTGCCCGAGGACCACCTGAGCCTGTCCCAGGTGTATACCGACACCTACAACGGCTCGGGCTGGGACGGAGGGTCGACCAGCTCCCTGGCCTTCTTCTTCGTCATCATCCCGTTCGGATTCATCCTGACCCAGTACACGATCACCGGGTTCGACGCCTCGGTCCACCTCTCCGAGGAGACCCAGGGTGCGGCGAAGTCCGCCGCCCAGGGGCTGTGGCGGTCGATCTTCTACTCGGCGGTCGGCGGCTACGTCCTGCTCCTCGCGGTCACCTTCGCGATCCCGCAGGTCGACGGCCAGCCCGACTACGCCAGCATCCCGGCCGGCGGCGTCGCCTACGTGTTCGACGCCTCCCTGGGCTCGAGCTGGGCGGGCACGCTGCTCTTCATCTCGGCCTCCGCCCAGCTCTTCTGCGCCACGGCCTGCCTGACCTCGACGTCACGGATGATGTTCGCCTTCAGCCGCGACCGCGCGGTCCCCGGCTCGCGGATGTGGTCGAAGGTCAACGCGCGCAAGACCCCGGTCAACGCGGTCCTCTGCGCGGCGGTCATCGGCGGCCTCATCACGCTGCCGGCGCTGAAGTCCGTCAACGGCATCCCGACCGCGTTCTACGCCGTCGTCTCGGTGTCCGTGATCGGCCTGTACTTCTCGTTCGCGATCCCGATCTACCTGCGTTGGCGGCACGGAGACAGCTTCCAGGTGGGCAGCTGGAACAACGGCAAGAAGTACAAGTGGATGAACCCGATCGCGGTGATCGAGATCCTCTTCGTCGGCATCATGCTGATGCTCCCGACCTCGCCGTACGGCGCTCCCTGGACCGACGAGTTCACCTGGGCGAGCGTCAACTACGCGCCGATCATGACCGTCGGCGTGCTGGTCGTCCTCTGGATCTGGTGGGCGGTGTCGGCGAAGAACTGGTTCACCGGCCCGGTCCAGACGATCGACCAGGCGGTCGTCGACGCGTTCGACGACTGACCCGCGCGCTCCCGGGTGACGACACCGCCGCTGGACCGCCTCGCCTGCCTGGCGGGGCGGTCCTGGCGTGTCCGCGAGCTGCCCGGTGGCCTGACCAACACCAACTTCCACGTGACCACCGACGACGGGCGCGACCTCGTCGTGCGATGGTCGCAGGGCGACGCCGGCCTCCTCGGTATCGACCGTGACAACGAGGCCCACAACACCGCGGCTGCGGCCGAGGCGGGCGTGGGGGCGGAGGTCGTGGAGTACCGCCCCGACCTGGCGATGCTGGTGATCACCTACCTGCAGGGGCGGGCGCTGGTCGACGAGTCCTTCGCCGACCCGGCGGTCCTGGCCCGGGCGGCGGACGCCTGCCGCCGGCTGCACGCGGGACCGCGGTTCGCCGGCGACTTCGACATGTTCAGCCGGCAGGCGGCCTACCTGCGGACGGTGCGGGAGCGCGGCTACGCCCTGCCGGACGGGTACGACGACCACGCGGCCGCCTGGGCCGACGTGCGCCGGGCGCTTGCCGTGGCGCCACGACCGACGGTGCCCTGCAACAACGACCTGCTCGCCGGCAACTTCATCGACGACGCCACCTGGCACGGGCAGGGGCGGGTCTGGCTCATCGACTACGAGTACTCCGGCAACAACGACCCGTGCTTCGAGCTCGGCAACACCGCCACCGAGTGCGGCCTGAACCCGGAGCAGGTCGAGGCCTACGTCGAGTGCTACTTCGGCCGGCCGACCCGGGCCGACCTCGCCCGGGTGCGCCTGCAGATGCTCTGCAGCGAGTACGGCTGGTCGCTGTGGGGCTTCATCCAGGCCGCCGCGAGCCCGATCGACTACGACTTCCACGGATGGGGCATGGAGCGCTACGAGAAGGCGGTCGCCACGTTCCGCGGCCCGGACCTCCCGCGGCTGCTGGAGGAGGTGGCGACGGGTGGCTGACCTGCCGACCCGGGCCCGGGTGGTGGTGGTCGGCGGCGGCATCGTCGGCACGTCGGTCGCCTACCACCTGGCGAAGCTCGGCTGGACCGACGTGCTGCTCCTGGAGCAGGGGACGCTGTCGTGCGGGACCACCTGGCACGCGGCCGGCCTGGTCGGCCCGCTGCGTGCCTCCGAGAGCGGCACCCGGCTCGTGCAGTACTCCGCCGAGCTCTACGACGCCCTCGAGGCGGAGACCGGACTGGCGACGGGCTACCGGAACGTCGGCGGCCTCGTCGTCGCCCGCACCGAGGAACGGATGGTGCAGCTGCGGCGCACCGCGGCCAACGCGGTCGCCTACGACCTGCCGTGCGAGCTGGTGTCGCCCGAGCAGGCCCAGGAGCTGTGGCCGCCGATGCGGGTCGACGACCTGCTCGGGGCGATCTGGCTGCCCGGCGACGGCAAGGTCAACCCCGCCGACGTCACCCAGTCGTTGGCGCGTGGTGCCCGCCAGCGGGGTGTCCGGATCGTCGAGCGGGTGCGCGTCACGGGCTTCGAGGTCGAGGCCGGACGGGTGACCGGGGTCCGCACCGCCCACGCCGGCGGACACCAGAGCGTCGAGACCGAGGTCGTCGTCAACTGCGCCGGCCAGTGGGCGAAGGCGCTGGGAGACTTGGTCGGCGTGACCGTCCCGCTCCACTCGGCCGAGCACTTCTACGTCGTGACCGAGTCGGTGCCGGGCACCCACCCCGACCTGCCGATCATGCGGGACCCGGACGGCTGGACCTACTTCAAGGAGGAGACCGGCGGCCTGGTGGTCGGCGGGTTCGAGCCCGAGGCGAAGCCGTGGCGCTCGCCGGACGACCTCCCGTACCCGTTCGAGTTCCAGCTCCTGGAGGAGGACTGGGACCACTTCTCGATGCTGATGGACGAAGCACTACTGCGGATCCCGGCCCTCGAGGAGACCGGCATCCGGAAGTTCTACAACGGGCCGGAGTCCTTCACCCCCGACAACCAGTTCCTGCTCGGCGAGGCGCCCGGCCTGCGCGGCTACTTCGTCGGTGCCGGCTTCAACTCCGTGGGCATCGCGTCGGCCGGCGGCGCCGGTCGGGCGCTCGCGGAGTGGATCGTGGCGGGGGAGCCGCAGGACGACCTGGTCGCCGTCGACGTGCGCCGGTTCGCCCCGTTCCACGGCGACAACCAGTGGCTGCGCGCCCGGGTCGCGGAGGTGCTCGGCCTGCACTACGCGCTGCCCTGGCCGAACCGCGAGCTCGAGTCGGCCCGTCCGCAACGCACCTCGCCGTTGCACGAGCGCCTGACCGCGGCCGGTGCGGTCTTCGGCACCCGGATGGGCTGGGAGCGTCCGAACGTCTTCGCGCCCGCGGTCGACTACTCCTGGGGCAAGCCGTCCTGGCTGCCGTACTCGGTCGAGGAGCAGCTGGCCACCCGGACCGACGTCGCGGTCTTCGACCAGACGTCGTTCTCGAAGTACGAGGTGGCCGGGCCGCACGCCCTGGCCGGCCTGCAGTGGGTCTGCGCCGCCGACGTCGACGTCGAGGTCGGGCGGTGCGTCTACACGCCGTTCCTCAACGACCGCGGCACCTACGAGGCCGACCTCACGGTCACCCGGACCGGCGTCGACTCGTTCCTGCTGGTCTCGAGCTCGGCGACCACCGTGCGCGACCTCGACTGGCTGGCCCGGCACGGCGTGCCCGCCGAGGACGTCACCGAGCGGTACGCCGTGCTCGGGGTGATGGGACCCCGCTCGCGGTCACTGCTGGAGGGGCTCTCGGACGACGACTGGTCCGACGAGGGCTTCCCGTTCGCCACGAGCCGGGAGGTGACCGTGGCCGGCGTGCGGCTCCGCGCGACCCGGATGACCTACGTCGGCGAGCTGGGCTGGGAGCTGCTCGTCCCGGTCGAGCACGCGGTGGCGGCGTACGACGCCATCTCCTCGGCCGGCGCGCGTGACGCTGGCTACTGGACGATCGAGTCCCTGCGCCTCGAGAAGGGCTACCGCGCGTTCGGGCGCGAGCTGACGCCCGACTACGGCCCGGTCGAGGCCGGCCTGGTGTTCGCCACGGCGCTGTCCGGGACCAAGGACTTCCTCGGCCGGTCCGCGCTCGCCGCCCACCGTGCCACGCTGGCCGCGGGGGGACCGCGGCGGCGCTTCGTGTCCCTCGTCGTCGAGTCGCCCGAGCCGATGCTGTGGGGAGGCGAGCTGCTCCTGCGTGACGGCGAGCCGGCCGGACAGGTCACCAGTGCCGCGTGGGGTGCGACCGTGGGCGCCGCCGTCGGCCTCGGCTACCTCCGCAACGACGGACCGGTGACGACGGACTGGCTCGCGCGGAGCGCGTTCGAGGTCGACGTGGCGGGGGAGCGGTACGCCGTCCGCTGCTCGCTCAAGGCGCCCCTCGGGCCGTGACCGACCCTGCTGCGACCGAGCCGCAGGGCCACTCGCACGACCTCGCGCAGCACCGAGGCATGACAACGAGCGGGACCCGACCGGGTCACGTGTGATCCCTCAGCGGTCTGGACCAGGGTTCGGACCGGTCCAGACCGGCAACTACTCAAGCACGCCCGACGGGCTCGTCGGATGTGGGGAATCATCAGCGGTCGCCGCGGCGACCCGGACGACGGAGTCAGCATGCGCACATCTCGGAGGATCACGCCTGTCCTCGCCCTGGCCTCGGCCGCCACGCTCGCCTCGCTGTCCTGCGGGGCCCTGGTCGGCAGCGCCGTCGCCGACCCGGGCAAGGACCACCAGGACCACGGCCAGCACCAGGGCCAGGACGGTAGTCACGGGCACCAGGGCCAGGACGGCAGCCACGGCCACCAGGGCCAGGGCGGCAGCCACGGCCACCAGGGCCCGGGTGCCAGCCACGGCCACCAGGGCCAGGGCGGCAGCCACGGCCACCAGGGCCAGGGCGGCAGCCACGGCCACCAGGGCCAGGGCGACGGCCACGGCCACCAGGGCCAGGGCGACAGCCACGGCCACCAGGGCCAGGGCGGTGGCCATGGGTCGGACGACCCGAACGGCAACAACGGGACCGTGAAGATCGCCGGCCCCGGGGACGCCGTCGGGCACCCCAGCAACAACCCGCACCCGGGCTGCACCTTCGACGTCGAGTGGTTCGGGTACGACGAGGGGGACGACGTCGTCTCGACCGTCACCTTCACCGCCCAGGCGCCGACCTCGGACGCCACCATCGGCGGCACCTCGCCGGGGTCGGTCTTCGTCGGCGGCGACCCCGCCGGTGGTGGGACCGACCTGGACGGTCGCCAGGCCTACACGCTGACGTTCAGCGGAGCGGAGCCGCACCCGAAGCAGGGCTACCACGTCAAGCTCACCGTGGCCACGCCGCACTCGCTCGGCAACGACACCAAGACGAAGGTGTTCTGGGTCCAGCCGTGCGAGGCCGGCGGGTCCGACACCCCGGACACCCCCGGCGGACCCGGCGGCTCGGGTGGCTCGGGCGGCTCGGGCGGTTCGGGTGGCTCGGGGGGCGGCTCGTCGTCCTCCACCGGCACCGGCTCGCACGCCGTCACGACGCCTGCGGGCTCCTCGCCCACCGACGCGGCTTCGCCGGGCTCGACGTCCGGCTCCACCGCCGCCGTCCCGACCTCGGTCGACGCGGGCGAGGACGGCGCCCTGCCGGACTGGGCGCGGTCGCCGCTGCCCCTCACGCTGGTGGCCGCCGGACTGGTGGTCGCCGGAATCGCGATCGCCCGTCGATCGTCTCGTGCCTGACCGACGCGACGTCGCGCTGGCGGCGGCGGGCCTGACGCTCGCCGCCGCCGGGGCGTTCGCCTGGTGGTCGCCGTCGGCGAACAGCAGCAACGGTCCGACACCCGGGTCTGCGGCCTCGACCACCGGGTCCGCGGCCCCGGCGACCGGGGCGAGCGACCCGGCCTCCGCCCCGGCCGAGCCACCCCGGACGCGCCCCGAGCCCGGCGACCCGGAGCAGCTGAGCATCCCGGCGCTGGGGGTGTCGGCACCCGTCGTACCGGTGCGAGCACCGGGGCGCACGCTGGTGCCGCCGGGCGACCCGACGACCCTGGGCTGGTGGGCGGACGGGGCGCGGCCCGGTGCCGCACGCGGCAGCGCGCTGGTGGCCGGCCACACGGTCCACACGGGCGGCGGGGCCCTGGACGACCTCGAGGACGCCCGACGGGGGGACCGGGTCGTCGTCCGCACCGACCGCGGCCGGATCACCTACGTCGTCCGGCAGGTCCACGTCTACGACAAGGGCCGGATCGCCGACGACGCGACCCGGCTGTTCAGCCAGCAGGTCCCCGGCCGCCTGGTCATCGTGACCTGTGAGGACTGGGACGGCGAGCAGTACCTCAGCAACGTCGTCGTCACCGCGACCCCGGTCGGCTGAACTCGCCCCGGGACCGTGGTGAACCGGCACTTCCCACGGCGGGCAGGCCGTGGGAAGTGCAGGTTCATCGACAGACCATGGTGAAACTGCGGCCTGAACCAGCGGCGTGAACCTGCGGCCGCAGCCTCAGGAGCCGGCGTGCGTGTTCGACTCCACGACGGGGTCCTGGGCGTGCTCGCGGGCCTGGTCGTCCTGGCCGCCGGGTCCGCCCAGGTCGGCCTCAGCGCGCACCAGCTCCTCGATCCGCTTGCCGCACTCGGCGTCGACCCGACGCCAGTACTCGAAGGCGCGCTCGAGGACGTCGCCCTCGACGCCGCCGAGCAGGTGCCCCGCGACGGTCTTCACGAAGACCTCGCGCTGCTCGTCGGTCCACACGTCGCGCACCAGCGCGCCGGGCTGCGACCAGTCGTCGTCGTCCGGGCGCAGCGTGTACGCCTGGCGCACCATCGCCCCGTCGGCCTCCCAGCCCGGGTCGACCTCGCCGACCTCGTCGGCGTACCCGCGCCCGAAGGAGTTCGGGGCGTAGACCGGGTCGTCGCCGCGGTGCTCGTAGGCCATCGGGCCGTCCTGGGTGTAGGTGTTCACCTCGACGCGCGGCCGGTTCACCGGCAGCTGCAGGTAGTTGGGCCCGATCCGGTGCCGGTGCGTGTCGGAGTAGGCGAACGCGCGGCCCAGGAGCATCTTGTCGGGGGAGAACCCGATCCCGGGCACGAGCGCCGACGGCTCGAAGGCCGCCTGCTCGACCTGGGCGAAGAAGTTCTCCGGGTTGCGGTCCAGGGTCATGGTGCCGACCCGGATCAGCGGGTAGTCGGCGTGTGGCCAGATCTTCGTCAGGTCGAACGGGTTGATCCGGTACGTCGCCGCATCGTCGTACGGCATCGCCTGGACCGACAGCGTCCAGCTCGGGAACTCGCCGCGGTCGATGGACTGGTAGAGGTCGCGACGGTGGAAGTCGGCGTCCTCGCCGGCGATCTTCGTGGCGTCCTGGTCGGTGAGGCCCTCGACGCCCTGGTCGCTGTGGAAGTGGTACTTGACCCAGTGCTTCTCACCAGCCGCGTTGATCCACAGGTAGGTGTGGGAGCCGTAGCCGTTCATGTGCCGGTAGGTCCGCGGGATGCCGCGGTCGCCCATCAGGTAGGTCACCTGGTGCGCCGACTCCGGGTTGAGCGTCCAGAAGTCCCACTGCATGTTGTTGTCGCGCAGGCCCGACCCGCCGCGGCGCTTCTGCGAGCGGATGAAGTGCGGGAACTTCATGGTGTCGCGGATGAAGAAGACCGGGGTGTTGTTGCCGACCAGGTCGTAGTTGCCCTCGGTCGTGTAGAACTTCAGCGCGAACCCGCGCGGGTCGCGCCAGGTGTCGGGGGAGCCCTGCTCGCCCGCGACCGTCGAGAACCGGGCCAGCATCTCGGTCGTGACTCCCGGCTGGAACAGCGCCGCCTTCGTCAGGTGCGACACGTCCTCGGTGGTCTCGAACCGGCCGAACGCGCCCGAGCCCTTCGCGTGCACGTTGCGCTCCGGGATCCGCTCGCGGTTGAAGTGCGCCATCTGGTTCAGGAAGTGCACGTCGTGGAGCAGGATCGGCCCGTCCGGGCCCAGGGTCAGGCTGTTGCGGTCGCTCGGCGCCGGCGCTCCCGTGTCGGTCGTGGAGCCGAGCCGTGCCTCGTCGGACGGGGAGGTGGCGATGGACGTGCCGTCGTTCGGCTGGGGCAGGTCGGGCATGGTGCTCTCCTCGCGTCGGGGTCGTCGTCTACCCCGCGGGTACCCGACCCTCCCGCCGCACACGCAGCCAGAGCACCAGCAAACCGGCGCACAGCGCCCCGAGCGTGCCGAGCACCTCGTCGCCGAGGGTGTCCTCGTACGCCGTGTCGAGCTCGGTGCCGTGGCGGATGAACGTCCACCACTCACCCACCTCCCAGCCGATCGCGAGGATCGCGCCGAGGCCGCACACGACGAGGACGACCGCCCAGCGCGGCCGCACCGCCCCGCAGATGAGCAGGCCCAGACCGCTGAGCAGCAGGAACCAGTTGAAGAAGTGGTTGAAGTCGTCCCACCACACGACGGTGTCGTAGAGGTCGAGGGTGTTGCCGGTGACGTCGACGAGGAACGGGGCCATGACCAGGGTGAACGCGCCGTACGGCGGCACGCCCCGGGGGTCGCGTCGGCGGTCCACCAGCCACCAGATGGCCGGCACGACCAGCATGAGCAGCGGGTAGGCGAGCAGCCGAGCGCCGAACGCCTTGCCCTCGAACCGCTCGATGCCGGGCACCCACTCCGCCACGGCGAGCTGGCCGACGGTCAGCAGCAGGACGAGGATCGGCACCCAGATGGGACAGCGGCGTTCCTGAGGTTCCGGCACGGGAGGATGGTCGCAGGAATAGGCCGCGGGCGGATCCTGTTGACCGGTTAGTTCGTGATTCAACTACACCCCACGACGCAGAGGACAGAGAGCGGACCATGCAGATCGGCATCTTCACCGTCGGTGACGTCACGCCGGACCCGACGACGGGCCGGACCCCCACGGAGCACGAGCGGATCAAGGCGACCGTCGAGATCGCGAAGAAGGCCGAGGAGATCGGCCTGGACGTGTTCGCGACCGGCGAGCACCACAACCCGCCCTTCGTCGCCTCCAACCCGACGGCGACGCTGGCCTACATCGGCGCGCAGACCGAGCGGATCATCCTGTCGACGGCGACCACGCTGATCACCACGACCGACCCGGTGCTCATCGCCGAGGACTACGCCAAGATCCAGCACCTCACCGACGGCCGTGTCGACCTGATGATGGGTCGCGGCAACACCGGCCCGGTGTACCCCTGGTTCGGCAAGGACATCCGGCAGGGCATCAACCTGGCCATCGAGAACTACGCCCTGCTGCGCCGGCTGTGGCGCGAGGACGTCGTCGACTGGGAGGGCCGGTTCCGGACCCCGCTGCAGGGCTACACCTCGACGCCGCGCCCGCTGGACGGTGTGCCGCCGTTCGTGTGGCACGGCTCGATCCGCAGCCCCGAGATCGCCGAGCAGGCGGCGTACTACGGCGACGGCTTCTTCCACAACCACATCTTCTGGCCGGCCGCGCACACGAAGCAGATGGTCGACCTCTACCGGCGCCGCTGGGAGCACCACGGCCACGGACCGGCCGACACCGCGATCGTCGGCCTGGGCGGCCAGTTCTTCATGCGCCGCAACAGCCAGGACGCGGTCGACGAGTTCCGCCCGTACTTCGACAACGCCCCGGTCTACGGCCACGGCCCGTCGCTGGAGGACTTCACCGAGGCCACGCCGCTGACCGTGGGCTCGCCGCAGCAGGTGCTCGAGCGCACGCTGTCGTTCCGCGAGTACGTCGGGGACTACCAGCGCCAGCTGTTCCTGGTCGACCACGCCGGGCTGCCGCTGAAGACCGTGCTGGAGCAGCTGGACCTGCTCGGCGAGATCCTGCCCGACCTGCGGGCCGGCTTCGCCGAGGGCCGGCCGGCGCACGTCCCGGACGCGCCGACCCACGCGTCGCTGGTCGCGGCCGCCGGCGGTGGGCACGACTCCACCGTGTACGCCCCGGCCGACGACGTCACCGGCACGACCGACCGTGGGACCGACCGTGAGACCGACCGTGAGGGAGTGTCCGCATGACCCGACTCGTCGTCGTCAGCGCCGGGCTGAGCGTGCCGTCCTCGACCCGGCTGCTCGCCGACCGGCTGACCGCGGCCACGGCGGAGGCGCTCGGCGAGGTCGACGTGACCCACGTCGAGCTGCGCGACCTCGCGCACGAGATCACCGACCGGCTCCTCACCGGCTTCCCGGGCCCGGCGCTGAGCGCGGCCGCGGACGCGGTCCGGGACGCCGACGGGCTGGTCGTGGTGACCCCGGTCTTCGCGGCGTCGTACTCGGGGCTGTTCAAGAGCTTCTTCGACGTCCTCGAGCCGGGGACCGTCGACGGCACGCCGGTGCTGCTGGCCGCCACGGCCGGCACCGCCCGGCACTCGCTGGTCATCGAGCACGCGCTGCGGCCGCTGTTCGCCTACCTGCGCGCCGTCCCCGTCCCGACCGGCGTGTTCGCCGCGACTGACGACTTCGGCGACCGCGGGCTCCAGGAGCGGGTCGAGCGCGCCGCGGGCGAGCTGGCCACGCTGATGGGCAAGGTCGACACGAGTGGTGCCGCACGACGGCGCCGGACCGTCGAGGACGAGCTGGCCGACCCGACCCCGTTCGACGAGCTGCTCCGGCGGGCGTCGGGCGACTGACCGGGGCGGTTCACCCCCGCCGCTCGGGCCTCAGGGCTCCTCGCAGCCGCTCACCGTCTCGGCGCGGCACCAGTCGACGTCGCCCTGGCCGCGGGCCAGGTCGGTGCCGAGGCCACCGTCGAGGTGATCCCGGTACGGGCCACCGCGCAGCCGGTCGTCTCCGCGCCCGCCCAGCACCCGGAAGCGGGTGCGGTCCTCACACCCGCGGCCAGCGTTGACCCAGTGCAGGCGGTCGCCACCGCCGTTGCCGCGGACGTGGACCGTGCAGCCGTCGTAGCCGAGCTCGTCGGCGCGCGGGCCACCGATCATCCGGACCCGGTCCGCCCCGACCCGGTAGTACTCGAGGCCGGCCAGCCGGTAGCCGTCGCCGTCGGTCGACCGGGCCAGCCGGTGCTGACGCAGGTCCAGGTCCACCGATGTCCGGGCGAACGCGTTCAGGGAGTCGTGGCCCGGACCGCCGGCGATCCGGCGGGTGACGACCCCGCCGAGATCGAAGAACAGCAGGTCGTCACCGGTCCCGAGGTCGGCACTGCGGAGGTTCACGGCGAGGAACAGGTGGTCGTCACCGCCCGAGCCGACGTACCGGACATCGACGCCGCGCTTCCCGTCGACGCTCGCGACACCCAGGGCGGCCCAGCGGGAGACGACCGTGCCGGCCCGGCGGAGCTCGTCCGCCTCGTCGTCGACGACCCAGGTGCCGGCCGACAGGTCGAGCGACACGTCGTTCTTCGCCGGGCCTCCGTCGAGCGAGCCGCCGTTGTGGTCCGACGCCAGGAAGAGGTGGTCGTTGCCACGGCCGAGGTCGACGTCGTCCTGGTCGGCCAGGAGGCGCTGGCCGGTGAAGACGTAGTCGTGGCCGCGACCGGTCGTCACGCGGTCGGTGTCGGCGTCCACGAGGTCCGTCCCGGTGGTGACGGTGTCGCGGCCGGACCCGCCGACGAACGTGTCGGCTCCTGTGCCCAGGACGACACGTACCTGGTCGTGGAGGTCGTCGAAGGCGGTGGTGTCGACGACGTCGTCCCCGTCGCCGGCGTCGACCAGGTAGGCGTAGCCGCCCGTAACGCAGATCGTGTCGGCGCCTGCGCCGGCGTCGGTCTCGGTTGCGCCGTTGGTGACGATCACGTCGTCACCGTCGGTGCCGGTCACGGTCCCGCCCGGCTCGCCGACGATCGTCGCTGTCTGCCCCCGGCAGGTCTCCTGCGCGGCGTGGGCCGGGGGCACCACCAGGGCGACGGCGAGCAGCGTGAGCGGGAGGATCCGAGAGGGCCGCATGGGCCGACCGTCTCACAGGCCGTAGACGCGCCGCGCGTTCTCGCCGCCGACCAGGTCGGCGACCCGGAGCGCGTCGTCGAGCGACCAGTCGCCCCGGCGTACCCACCCGCCGAGGACCTCGGCCATCGCGCGCCGCCACAGCACTGAGCCGAGGAAGTGGAGCTCGGGCAGGCCGTAGGCGTCGGAGGAGTAGAGATGCTTCGCGAACGGCGCCAGCTCCATCGCCTCGGCCACCAGCTCGGCCGAGCGGGCGCCGAGGTGGCTGACCGCGAGCCCGACGTCGAAGGAGACGTGGTCGAAGGCCTGGGCGAGGTAGCCGGCGTGGCGGTGGAACGGGTAGCAGTGCAGCAGCAGCACCGGGGTCGAGACCGCCCGGAGCAGCGGCAGCAGGTGCAGCGGGTCCGCGCGCCGCAGGTCGAGGTCGCGGTCGCCGAAGCCCGTGTGGACCTGCAGCGGCAGCCCCCGGGCGGCCGCCTCGTGCGCGCCGAACGCGACGAGCACCGGGTCGACGACCCGCGGCCCCGACTCGCGGGCGCGCGTCGCGACGGCGGCGTCGTCGGGTCGGGTCCAGTCGATGTCGAGTCCGCAGCGGTACGCCGCGATCGTCTTCGCCCCCACGACGACCGGTGACGCGGCCGCGGCGTCGAGCCGCTCGCGGAAGGCGCCGGGCACGTCGTCGGCCCCGAGCACCTGCTCCAGGAGCAGCTCCAGCCGCACCACCTCCGACCGGGGCTCCGGATCGGTGACGAGGTCGGGCGTCAGGCCCGTGTCGACGACCCACCGGTCGACCCCGGCGGCGTCCAGGAACATCCGCACCAGGTCGTCGTACGGCGTCGCGGACCGTGCCTCCCAGTACGCGTCCGGCGTGGCCAGCGGCGGCAGTCCGAGCAGGGGCGCGCACCACCGGCGCACGGCCACCCCCACGGGCAGGTCGAAGCCGGACATGAACGGCGGCACCGACCTGGTCGAGCCCTCGACGAGCGCGCACTCGAACGCGGCCCGGTCGCCGGGCTCGGTGAACCAGCCGTGGACGTGGTGGTCGACGAGCCGGACCGCGGCCAGGTGCTCCTCGACCGGGTCCACTCAGCAGCTCCAGGACAGCCGGAGCGCCTCGGCGACCTCGGGCGCAGCCGGGTCCGGGAACGTCTCGACCTCGTAGCGGCGGACCGAGAGGAGACCGCTCATGATCGGCGCACCGAGAACCGCGCGAGCCACCGGGGACGCCTCGAAGGCGTCGAGGACGGCGGCCTGCCCGACGGGCAGGGCCGGGAGCGACGCCGCGGACCCGGCCGGGTCGTCGGGGACCTCCGGCGGCAGCAGGAGGCCCGCCCGGATGCCGTGCTGCGCGCTGGCGAGCAGGGCGGCCACGGCCAGGTAGGGGTTGGCGCTCGGGTCGACGACCTTGAGCTCGACGTTGGCGCCGTGGGCGCTGGCCGGGCCGCCGGCGACCAGCCGGACGGCCGCCTCCCGGTTCTCCAGGCCCCAGCAGAGCGCCGCGCCGGCCCAGTTGCCGGGCTGGAGCCGCACGGTGGAGAGCACCGAGCCGGCGTACACGCCGACCAGTCCGGGCAGGGCGTCGAGGATCCCCGCGATCGCCGCCTCGCCGACGGGCGTGAGCCCGTGCGGCCCGGGGCCGCCGCCGAAGACCGGCCCGTCCTCGGTGGCGAGCGAGAGGTGCAGGTGGGCGCCGTTGCCGACCTCGCCGGCGAACGGGTACGGCGAGAAGGACACCTGCATCCCGTGGCGGGCCGCGACCCGACCCAGCAGCAGCCGCGCGAGCACCACGTCGTCGGCGGCGCGCAGGGGGTCGGCGGGGGAGAGCGAGACCTCCAGCTGGTCCTGGCCGTACTCCATGTGGAGCTGCTCCAACCCGAGCCCGACCCGGGCGGCGGACTCGGTGAGGTCGACCAGGAACGCGGCCTGCTCCAACGAGGTCCGCAGCCCATACGGCGACCGGGCGCCGGTCGTCGCGTGGCCTCCGTCGGGCCCGAGCAGGGGGCACTCCAGCTCGGCGCCGACGAGCGCGGTGAGGCCGGCGTCGGCGGCCGTCGCGACGGCCCGGCGCAGCGCTGACCTGGCACACATGTCGTCGCTCCCGCCGCCCTGGTCGTGGAACTCGCCGGGAGCCCAGGCGACGCCGTCCTCGACCACCCGCAGGTCGGCCGGGTCGATGCGGATCCGCAGGTCGCCGACCACGTTGAGCTCGGGGGTGAACGCCAGGTTGCCGTCGACGCAGAACACGCTCCAGCAGGGCGAGGCGCCCATGCCGACGCGGTGGAAGGTGGCGAGGCGCTCCACGGGGACGTACTTCGCCCGCGCGACGCCGGCCATGTCGACGACCGAGCCGCCGACGAGCCGGACGCCCTGACCGGTCAGCTCCTCGACGTACCCCGCGAGGTCCGCATCCGTGTAGGTCACGTGGCGCGACTAGTGCTGGTAGGTGCCGTGCAGGATCGCGCGGCCCGCGGTCTTGAACGCCAGGTTGAACGACACGACCGCCGGCGAGGCGTCGGAGTCGACGCCCAGGGACTCCTCCTTCACCGCATGGACGACGAAGAAGTAGCGGTGCACCTGGTCGCCCTCCGGAGGAGCAGCGCCCATGAACGCCTTCGACCCGCCGTCGTTGCGGCACATGAAGGCGCCGCCGGGGAGCGTGGCGCCCTCGGCGCCGGCGCCGGTGTCCAGCGAGGTCACGTCGGCCGGGAGGTCGACCAGGACCCAGTGCCAGAAGCCGCTCGGCGTCGGTGCGTCGGGGTCGAAGCAGGTGACGGTGTAGCTCCTGGTGCCCTCCGGCGCGCCCTCCCAGGAGAGCTGGGGCGAGGTGTTGCCCGCGGCCGCGACCTGGTCGTCCTTCAACGGCCGGCCGTCGCTCACGTCGGCGCTGGTCACCGTGAACGACGGCACGGCGGGCAGCAGGTCGTAGGGGTTCGGGGCGACCGGGCGGTCGAGGCTCATGGCTCTCCTGTCGGGGTTCTCTGTCCGGGGTCTTCTGTCCGGGGTCACGGTCCGGGCTCGCGCCGGGCTGCTGGCGCACGTAGCGCGCCGGACGCGTCACGATCAACGTAGTCCGGTGGGTGGGCCCGCGCCACGCTCCTCGGCGCCGTGGCGGCGATGATGGTCCGATGGAGGACTTCCCGACCTACCCCTCCGGCCTCCGGCTGGCCGGGCGCCGGGTGCTGGTGGTCGGCGGCGGCCACGTCGCTCAGCGCCGGGTCCCGCAGCTGATCGCGGTCGGCGCCGACGTGCACCTGGTCTCCCCGGAGGTCACCCCGGCGGTCGAGGGCATGGTGGGCTCGGGCGAGGTCACCTGGCACCGGCGCGGGTTCGAGGAGGGCGACGTCGACGGCGCCTGGTACGTCATCGCCGCCACCGACGACCGTGCGGTCAACGAGCGGGTCTCCGTCGAGGCCGAGGCCCGACGGGTGTTCTGCGTCCGGGCCGACGACGGGACCCGGGCGACCGCGTGGACCCCCGCCGTCGGCCGGCACGCCGGCGTCACGGTGGCGGTGCTGGGCCAGCGGGAGCCGCAGCGGTCCGCGGCCGTCCGCGACGAGATCCTCGAGGGTCTGCGCGAGGGCACGATCGTGGCCCGGCACCAGCGGGACCGCTCGCCGGGCGTCGTTCTGGTCGGCGGCGGCCCGGGCGACCCCGAGCTGATGACCGTGGCCGGTCGCAAGGCGCTGATGGAGGCCGACGTCGTGGTCGCCGACCGGCTCGCCCCGCGCGAGCTGCTCGGCGAGCTCCCGGCCGACGTCGAGCTGATCGACGTCGCCAAGCTCCCGCGCGGTCGGTCCGCGCTGCAGGAGGAGATCAACCGCGTCATCGTGGAGCGCGCACTGGCCGGCAAGCGGGTGGTGCGGTTCAAGGGCGGCGACAACTTCGTCTTCGGCCGCGGCTACGAGGAGGTCCTCGCGTGCCGGGCGGCCGGCGTGCCGGTCACCGTCGTGCCGGGGTTGAGCAGCCCGGTCGCCGTCCCCGGCGTGGCCGGGATCCCGGTCACCCACCGCGGCGTCGCCCACGAGTTCACCGTGGTCTCCGGGCACCTGCCGCCCGACCACCCGGAGTCGCTGGTCAGCTGGCCCGCCGTGGCGGGAATGTCCGGCACCGTGGTGCTGATGATGGCCGTCGAGAACGCCCCCGCCATCGCCACCGCGCTCGTCGCCGGCGGCCGGCCCGCGTCGACGCCCGTCGCGGTCGTCTGCGAGGGCACCATGCCGGGGGAGCGGACCGTGCTCGCGACCCTCGGCACGCTCGGGGAGCGGCTCGAGGCCGAGGCGGTGCGGCCGCCCGCGATCATCGTGGTCGGCGAGGTCGTCCGGGTCGCCCACCCGGCAGGCTTCTCCTGATGGCCACCTTCGTCGAGATCGACGATCCTGCCGACCCGCGCCTCGCCGACTACCGGGACCTGCGCGACGTCGAGCTGCGCAAGAACCTGGAGGTCGAGCACGGCCTCTTCCTCGCCGAGGGGGAGAAGGTGGTCCGCCGCGCGGTCGACGCCGGCTACGCACCCCGCTCGTTCCTGATGGCACCGCGCTGGCTCGAGGGGCTGGCCGCGCAGCTCGCCGGGACGGACGCGCCCTGCTACGTGCTCGCCGAGCCGCTGATCGAGGAGGTGACCGGCTTCCACGTCCACCGCGGCGCGCTGGCCTCGCTGGCGCGCCGGCCGCTGCCGAGCGTGGCGTCGGTCCTCGAGGGCGCCCGGTCGGTGCTCGTCCTGGAGGACCTGGTCGACCACACCAACGTCGGCGCCGTGTTCCGGTCGGGTGCGGCGCTCGGGTTCGATGCCGTGCTGCTCGCCCCCCGCTGCGCGGACCCGCTCTACCGGCGCGCGATCAAGGTCGGGATGGGGGCGGTCTTCACGACGCCGTGGACCCGCCTCCCGGACTGGTACGACGCCCTGCCGTCGCTCTCCGAGGCGGGGTTCACGACCGTGGCGCTGACGCTCGCGCCCGACGCCGTACCCGTCGACGAGGCGGTGGCCGGCCTGGACCGGGTCGCCCTCGTGCTCGGCTCGGAGGGCCACGGCCTGTCGACGCGGTGGGAGCGCGCCGCCGACCGACGCGCCGTGATCCCGATGGCCGCCGGGATCGACTCCCTCAACGTGGCCGCCGCCTCCGCGGTCGCCTGCTACGTCACCGCCCGCCGCTAGCGCGGGTCAGATCCAGCGGCGCTTCTTGAACACGCCCCAGAGGGTCACGCTGACGAGGAGCATCAGGACCAGGGCGAACGGGTAGCCGCCGGCCCAGTGCAGCTCGGGCATGTGGTCGAAGTTCATGCCGTAGACGGTGCCGACGAGCGTGGGGGCGAACAGGATCGCGGCCCAGGCGGAGATCCGCTTCACGTCGTCGTTCTGCTCGATGCTGGCCTCCGACAGCGCGCGCATCTCCTCGTTCTGCCGCTGGGCGACGAGCGTGGCGTTCACGGTGAGGATGTCGCGGAGCAGCTGGCGGAACCCGTGCACCCGCTCGATCACCTGGGTGAGGTGGTCCTCGACGTCACGCAGGTAGCGCTGCAGCTCCTCGTCGGTGCCGTACTTCTCGAACCCGGCGACCAGGTCGTCGAGCACCGTGGCGAGCGGTCGGGTGGCGCGCTGGAACTCGATGACCTCGCGGCTGAGCTCGTAGATGCGCCGGGAGACGTGCGGGTCGCTGCCGAACACCTCGGTCTCGATCTCGTCGATGTCGTTCTCGAGACCGGCGACGACCGGCAGGTAGCCGTCGACGACCCGGTCGAGGATGGCGTAAAGGATCGCCTCGGGGCCCAGCGCCAGCAGCTCCGGGTCGCTCTCGAGGCGACGCCGCACGCCGGAGAGGTCGGGCGACTCCGAGTGCCGGACGGTGACCACGAAGTCCGGGCCAAGGAAGACGTGCACCTCGCCGAACGAGACCTCCTCGCGGGCGTCGTCGTAGTGGGCCGCGCGGAGCACGACGAACAGCGTGTCGTCGTACCGCTCCAGCTTGGGGCGCTGGTGGGCGACGATCGCGTCCTCGACCGCCAGCTCGTGGAGGTCGAACTCCTCGGCGAGCGAGCCCAGCTCGTGCTGGTCGGGGCGGTAGAGCCCGATCCACGCGATCGAGCCGTCGTGCTCGCGCAGGGAGCGGTAGGTGTCGGCGAGGGTGTCGGGGGAGGCGACGCGGTCGCCGGCGAGGTAGACGGCGCTGTCGACCATGCTGACCCGGTCGCCGATCCGCTCGACGGCGAGCGAGGTGCCCGGCGGCGAGAGCGGCGGGCGGGGCGGACGGCGCACCCGGCCGGTGAGCGATCGGATGGGCTTGAACGGACGGTCGGTCATGACGCCTCCTTCCGCTCGGCCCGGAGCAGGGCCCGCGACCGGGGGCCCCGAGCAGGATAGGCGCCTGCTCAGCCGGCGGGCCAGTCGGGCGGGAAGTCGCCGGCGGCCTTGTCGTGCGCCTTCTGCAGCTTCTTGCGCTGCTTGGTGGCCAGCCGGTCGCCGAAGACGGTGCCCTGGGTGTGGTCGGTCTCGTGCTGCAGGCAGCGGGCCAGCAGGCCGTCGCCGGTGAACTCCACCGGTTCGCCGTCGAGGCCGGTGCCGGTCACGGTCGCGACGTCGGGGCGCGCGCACTCGACGAACGCCCCCGGGAACGAGAGGCAGCCCTCGTCGCTCTCGTCGAGGTGCCGGTCGCGACCCTCGGGGAGGGTGAGGACCGGGTTGCAGACCACGCCGGCGGTGTGTCGGCCGCTGTCGTCGGGGCAGTCGAAGACGAACATCGCGACGTCCTCCCCGACCTGGCAGGCGGCGAGCCCGACCCCGTCGGCGGCGTACATGGTGGCCACCATGTCGGCGGCGAGCGCGCGGAGGGCGTCGTCGTACGCCGTCACCGGCTGCTGCGGCCGGTGCATGACCGGGGTGCCCCACCGGGTGATCGGCCGCGCCGTGCCGCCCGTGGGCAGCGGACCGTGCGGCGTGGTCGGCTCGGGGGTCGGCTCGGGGGACGGCGCGGGCATGCAGAGGAGGGTAGCCAGCGTGTGACCGGTCCCACGACCGCGGCTGTAGCCCGATGTGTAACTCCGAGTTACATTGACCGCATGTCCCTGGTCACCTCGATGACGAAGAGCCTCCGGCCCGGCGGGAAGCACGGCCTGTCGACGAAGGAGACGCGCGACCCGATCGGGTACGCCGTCGCCGCCCTGAGCCGGCTCGCCCAGAGCGACCTCCTCGACCGCGTCGGCCTGCGCAAGCAGACCGAGCACGCGGTCTACACCGCCACGCGCAGCGGGTTCCGCACGCTCACCGCAGCGAGCCGGACCTTCGCCCGGGCCGGCGGGTCCGGTGGACCCGGTGCCCGCCCAGCGGCCACCCCGCGCAGCGGTGTCTTCGACCTCACCCCGACCGAGGACGAGCAGATGCTCGTCGACGTGGTCACCGAGCTCGCCGACGAGGTGCTCCGGCCCGCGGCCGCCGAGGCCGACGAGGCCTGCGCCGCCCCGGAGGCGGTCCTCAAGGCCGGTCTCGACGTCGGGTTGCCGATCCTCGGCCTGCCCGAGGACCTCGGCGGTGTCTCCGAGGAGCGGTCCGCGGTCGCCGGCGTCCTGGTCGCCGAGGCGCTGGCCCGCGGGGACATGGGCCTGGCGGTGGCCTCGCTCGCCCCCGGGTCGGTCGCGACCGCGATCGGGCTGTGGGGCACCGAGGCGCAGCAGCAGACTTACCTGCCGGCGTTCACCGACGACTCGGTGCCCGCCGCCGCGCTCGCCCTCGGGGAGCCCACCGTGCTCTTCGACGTGCTCGCGCCGGCCACGACGGCGACCCGCACCGAGGACGGCTTCGTGCTCGAGGGGGTCAAGTCGGCCGTCCCGCGCGGCGCCGACGCCGAGCTCTTCGTCGTCGGCGCCTCCCTCGACGGGGCGCCGGTGCTCTTCCTCGTCGAGTCGTCGACCCCGGGCCTCGAGGTCGTCGCCGACCCGGGCATGGGCGTGCGGGCGGCCGGGTTCACGCGCCTCGAGCTCCACGACGTCCAGGTCCCGGCCGACGCGGTGCTGGGGGAGACCGACGGGACGACGTACGCCGAGTGCGTCCGCCTCTCGCGGCTCGCCTGGTGCGCCCTCGCCGTGGGCGCCGGCCAGGCGGTGCTCGACTACGTGACGCCGTACGTCAAGGAGCGCGAGGCGTTCGGCGAGCCGATCGCGCACCGGCAGTCCGTGGCGTTCATGGTCGCCGACATCGCCATCGAGCTGCAGGCGATGCGGCTGCTGACCTGGAAGGCCGCCTCGCGCGCGGCCGCCGGCAAGGACTTCGCGCGCGAGGTCGGCCTGGCCCGGCAGCTGTGCGCGGACAAGGGCATGCGGATCGGGCTCGACGGCGTGCAGCTGCTCGGCGGGCACGGGTTCGTGAAGGAGCACCCGGTGGAGCGGTGGTACCGCGATCTCCGGGCCGTCGGCGTCGTGGAAGGTGCGGTGTTGGTCTAGATGCCCTTCCAGGTTCTTGCTCCCCCGCTCCGCTCCTCCGCAACAACCCGAAAGGGGCCCAAACACTGATGGCGATCAACCTGGATGACCCCAAGAAGCTCCGGCCGCTCGTCGGCCAGGCGCACCAGGTCGCGATGAACATGCTCCGGCCGATCTCGCGCAAGTACGACAAGGCCGAGCACGCCTACCCCCAGGAGCTGGACCTGCTCGCCGCGATGATCGACGGGCTCTCGGAGTCCGGGGCGAGCGAGGGGGCGGGCGCCGCGGGCGTGCGCCGCGAGGAGACGCCCGCCGAGCAGGGCGGCGTGCGCAACGGCACGAACCTGGCCTCGGTGATGTCGATCGCCGAGATGTGCTGGGGCGACGTCGGGCTGCTGCTGTCGATGCCCCGCCAAGGGCTCGGCAACTCCGCGATCGCCTCGGTCGCCGACGCGGAGCAGCAGGAGCGCTTCGCCGGCGTGTGGGCCGCGATGGCGATCACCGAGCCCGGGACCGGGTCGGACTCCGCCAACATCCAGACGACCGCCGTGCTGGACGGCGACGAGTACGTCATCAACGGCGAGAAGATCTACGTCACCTCCGGGGAGCGGGCCGACGCCGTCGTGGTCTGGGCGACCCTCGACCGGTCGCTGGGCCGCGCCGCGATCAAGTCCTTCGTCGTGCCGAAGGGCACCCCCGGGATGCGGGTCGAGCGGCTCGAGCACAAGCTCGGCATCAAGGCATCCGACACCGCCGCGATCATCTTCGAGGACTGCCGGGTGCCGAAGGAGAACCTGCTCGGCTCGCCCGAGGTCGACACCAAGCAGGGCTTCGCCGGCGCGATGGCGACCTTCGACAACACCCGTCCGCTCGTCGCCTCGATGGCCGTCGGCTGTGCCCGGGCGTCCCTCGACCTCACCCGCGAGCTGCTCGAGCAGGCCGGCGTGACCGTCGACCACGATCGACCGGGGCACCTCCAGCACGCGGCCGCCGCGAAGCTGCTCCAGATGGAGGCGGACTGGGAGGCGGCGTACCTGCTGATGCTCCAGGCCGCGTGGATGGCCGACAACCGCCGGCCCAACTCGCTCGAGGCCTCGATGGCCAAGGCGAAGGCGGGGCGGGTCGGCTCCGACATCACGCTCTCGTGCGTCGAGCTGGCCGGGTCGGTGGGGTACAGCGAGTCCGAGCTGCTCGAGAAGTGGGCGCGCGACTCCAAGATCCTCGACATCTTCGAGGGCACCCAGCAGATCCAGCAGCTGATCGTGGCGCGGCGGGTGCTCGGGCTCAGCAGCGCCGAGCTGAGGTAGCCGCCAGGTCCCGTCAGGCCAGCAGGGGAGCGAGCCGCTCCACGTCGTCGGGACCCTCGAGGTCGCCGACGGCGAGGAAGACGGTGTCGACACCCCGGTCGGCCAGCGCGCCGTAGCGGTCGCGCTGCTCGACCGGGGTGCCGGCGTTCGTCCTCCGGGCGTACGCCGACGCGGCGGTGCCGCCGCGCAGCCTCTCGACGCGCGCCCAGGTGTCCTCGCGGTCCCTGCCGACGACCGGGAGGTCCAGCACCGTGATCCGCACGTCCGTGCCCTCGACCGCGGCCCGGGCCCGCTCGACGTGCTCGGTCCGGACGTTGACGGCATCCGCCAGCCGGGCGGCGGTGCGCAGCAGCTGCGGTCCGGACCCGCCCACCACGACCGGGATGTCGTGCACCGGCCGCGGGTAGCAGGTGGTCTCGGGCAGCGAGACCGAGCTGCCGTCGTACGCCCCCGTCCCGGGGGCCCACAGCGCGCGCATCGTCTCGATCGCGGCGGCCACGTCGCGGACCCGTTCGCGCGGTGCCGGGAACGGCAGGCCGTACGCCGCGTGCTCGCGCTCCCACCACCCGGCTCCGATCCCGACGAACGCCCGGCCGCCGGTCAGCACGTCGAGGGTGGCCGCCGCCTTGGCCGTGACGCCGGCCGGGCGGAAGGTCACCGGGGTGACCAGGGTGCCGAGCTCGAGCCCGGTGTCGAGCCCCGCCAGGAGCCCGAGCGTGACCCAGGGCTCCGGGATCGGCTCCCAGGCCCGGGCGACCTGGGGGATCTGGACGAGGTGGTCCATCAGGGCCAGGCCGGCGAACCCCGCGTCGTCCGCGGCCCGGGCGACGCCGGCCAGCCAGGCTGCCGGGTCCTCGCCCCACGGGAACCGGCCCACCTGGAGCACGAACCGCAGCCCCTGCGAGCTGCGGCGGTCCGCGGGCGGCGTCGGATCCGCGAGGACGCGCTCCGAGGCGACGTCGGGCCCACGACCGGTCGGTGCCACCCGGTGGACCACGTCCCAGCCGGCCAGGTCGAGGGCCCGGACCTTCCTCAGCTGGCCGGCCAGGGCCGGCGCCGGGACCGGCCGGTCGCGCTCGCGGTTGCGGGCCCGGCAGACCTCGTCGGGGGTCTCCAGGAGCACGGCCACGGCCGGGAGCCCGGCGGCGCGGGCGGCAGCGAGCCAGCGCGCGCGTCGTACGTCGTCGAGGCCGAGCGTGTCGACGACGGTGGTGAGGCCGCGCCCCAGCCGCGCGTCGACGACCTGCTCCAGGATCGCGAACGCGTCGTCGGACGCGCCCAGGTCGTGCGGTCCGCTGCCGACGACGCCGCGGAGGTCGTCGGAGGAGACGATCTCGTCGCGGCGGTACCGCTCCCGCGCCCAGGTCGACTTGCCGGAACCCGAGGCACCGACCAGGACGACCAGGGCCGGGTCGGGCAGCCGGTCGGCCGTCGTCAGCCCTTCTCGGGGTCGGAGGCCGCGCTGGTGCCGATCGCGTCGATCGGGCTGGGGAGCTCCGCGTCCTCGAGCAGGTCGGCCGCGGTCTTGGGGGCGGGCGCCGGGGCCGGCGTCGAGGCCTGCGTCGCCGCTGGGGCCGGCGACGGGCTGGTCTCCGCGGCCGGTGCCGCCTTGCGTGCGGGCAGCTTCGCGCTCGGCGTGGACTTCTTGGTGGGCGCCTTCTTCGCGGCGGACTTCGTGGCGGGGGCCTTGGTGGCCGGCGCCTTCTTCGCGGCGGGCTTGCGGGTCGCGGCCTTCTTGGCGAGGTCCGCGGGGGTCGCGTCGACGTGGCTGGCGTCGGCGGCCGCGTCGATGGCGTTCTCCGGGGCGGGCGGCGCCGGCGTCGTGGCGGCCTGCTCGGCCTGCTCGGCCCGCTGGGCGGCCTGCTCCTTCACCAGCTCGGTGGCGACGTCGGTCACCGGGGCCTTGACCGGGGCCTTCTTCGCGGGCGCCTTCTTCGCGGGCGCCTTCTTCGCGGGCGCCTTCTTCGCGGGAGCCTTCTTCGCGGGGGCCTTGTCCGCGGGGGCCCTGTCCGCGGGCGCCGGGACGGCCACCTCGGGCGTCCGGGCGTGCGGAGCCGCCGCCGCGCCGCCGTGGCGACCGGGGAGCCGGCTGGTCACGGCACCCGCCGCGTCCTTGGCGACCTGGCCGGCGACCGTCCGGCCGAGGGTGATCGTGCCGCGTGCGTGACCGACCGCCTTCTCGGCGGTGCCGACGGGGTGCGTGATCGCCCCCTTGACCGTCCCGACGACGGTCTCCTGGAGCTTCTGCAGAGCGCTCTTGCTGGCCACGGGGCTTCCCTTCGGTCGCGTTCCTCGGTCCTGTCCTGGATTGAAGCATGTACCCGGTCGCCCTGGGCATGCTGCGTGGCATGCGCCACTCCCCGAGCGACCGGACCGACCTGATCGTCTCGGTCCTCGACGACGCGTTCGCCCCGCTGATGGAGGCGGACCCGGTCGCCTTCCGGCGGAAGTACCGGACCATGGCCACCGACCCGCACGCGTTCTACCGCGGCACGGCCTGCCTGTTCTACGCCGACGTGACGGCGGAGGAGGACCCGTTCTGCGACGAGCGCAGCGGGCGGATCTGGGTGCACGGCGACCTGCACGTCGAGAACTTCGGCACCTACCTGAACTCCGACGGCCGGCTGGTCTTCGACATCAACGACTTCGACGAGGCCTACCTGGGGCGGTTCACCTGGGACCTGCAGCGGTTCGCGGCGTCCCTGGCCCTGGTCGGGTGGCAGAAGGCCCTGCCCGAGCAGGACGTGCGCCGCCTGGTCGGCCGCTACCTGCGCGCCTACCTGGCCCAGGTCGACGAGTACCGGCGGTCCGAGGACGACGACTTCGCACTGCACCTGGACAACACGGACGGGCCGATCCACGCCGCGCTCGTCGTGGCCCGGCAGGAGCGCCGGGCCGACCTGCTCGACTCCCTGACCGTCCTCGAGGGCGGCACCCGGGTGTTCCGGCACGACGACTCCGTCCGCCGGCTGGGGAAGCGTGAGCGGGCGCGGGTGGTGGCGGCCTTCGAGGGCTATCTGGACTCGATCCCGTCGACCAAGCGGTTCGACCGGGCGCTGTTCTACGAGCTGCGCGACGTCGTGGGGAAGACCGGGTTCGGCATCGGCAGCGCCGGCCTGCCGGCGTACAACCTGCTCGTGGAGGGGTTCAGCCAGGCGCTCGACAACGACGTCGTGCTGTCGATGAAGCAGGCCAACGTGCCGGCCGTCAGCCGGTTCGTCGACAGTGCGGCGGTCGAGCGGTACTTCGACCACGAGGGGCAGCGGACCGTGGTCAGCCAGCGGGCGCTCCAGGTGCACACCGACCCGCTGCTCGGCCACACCGAGATGGAGGGCGTGGGGTACGTCGTCTCCGAGCTGTCTCCCTACGAGGTCGACCTCGACTGGAGCAACCTGACCGAGCCCGACGAGATCGCCGCCGTCATCGACCTGCTCGGCCGCGCGACCGCCAAGATCCACTGCGCCTCCGACGAGGACAGCGACCAGGACCTCGTCGACTTCCAGGTCGAGGACGCCATCGCCGAGTGCGTGCACCGACGCCGCAAGGAGCTGGTCGCCTGGGTGACCGACTTCGGCATGACCTACGCCGAGCAGGTGCGCGAGGACCACTCCCGGTTCGTCACCGCGTTCCGCGAGGGCCGGATCGGGGTGTCCGCGACCTGAGGGTGCCGGTCAGTCCACCAGGCCGGCCCGGCCGGCGGGCTCGGCGAGCAGGTGCTGGGGGGCGGCGAAGCCGGCGGCGGCGAACGCGGTGTCGATCGCGCGGACGACGGCGTCGAGCCGGGCTGCCGGCACCAGCGCGAGCGACGACCCGCCGAAGCCGCCGCCGGTCATCCGGGCGCCGACGGCGCCGGCCTCGACCGCGGTGTCGACCGCGAGGTCGAGCTCGGGGCAGGAGATCTCGAAGTCGTCGCGCATGGAGACGTGGGACTCCGCGAGCCGGGCTCCGACGGCGGTCCAGTCGCGGGCTTCCAGGGCCGCCACGACCGCGCGGACGCGGTCGATCTCGGTGACCACGTGCCGGGCGCGGCGCCGGACCCGGTCGTCCGCCAACGCCTCGACCGCCTCGAGCGTGGCGTGCCGCAGGGACGGGACGCCGAGCGCGCGGGCCGCCTCCTCGCAGTCGGCCCGGCGCTCGGCGTACCCGCCGTCGACCAGGGCGTGCGAGACGCGGGTGTCGGTGACGAGCAGCGCGAGGCCGGCCACGTCGAGGGGGAGCGCGACCGGCTCGGAGGTGTGCAGGTCGAAGTCGATGAGCAGTGCGGACCCCACCTCGGCCAGCATCGAGACCGTCTGGTCCATCCCGCCCGTTGGTGCGCCGGCCACCTCGGCCTCCGCCCGGATGCAGGCCGCGACGACCAGCGACCGGTCCAGCTCGACCTCCGACGCGGCGCAGGCGGCGACGGCGACCGAGCACTCCAGCGCCGCCGAGCTCGACAGCCCCGCCCCGAGCGGCACCGTGCCGCTGACCAGGACGTCCGCCCCGGGTAGGGCGACACCGGCCTCCCGCAGCGCCCACAGCACGCCGGCGGCGTACGCACCCCAGCCCTCTGCGTCCGCGAGGGTCGCGAGGGTGCCCGTCCACGGCTCCGGCTGCTCCAGGCTGCCGATCCGCACCGTGTCGTCCGAGCGCGGCGAGACCGCCGCGTACGTCGCGTGGGGGAGCGCCACCGGGAGCACCAGGCCCGCGTTGTAGTCGGTGTGCTCGCCGATCAGGTTCACCCGCCCCGGGGCCCGGGCGACGACGGCGGGCGGGCCGCCGTAGGCCGACACGAACGCGTCGGACACGACGGTGCTGAGCGCTGCGGGCTGTCCTGGGGGCACGAAGGGCACGGGGTCAACCTAGACTGGTGCGACGTGCGCTTCCTCGACGCGACCCCGCCGCCCCACGACCTGACCTACGACGACGTCTTCATGGTCCCGCGGCACTCCGCGGTCGCCAGCCGGTACGACGTCGACCTGGCCACCAGCGACGGGACCGGCGCTACGCTGCCCCTCGTCGTCGCCAACATGACCGCGATCGCCGGCAAGCGGATGGCCGAGACCGTGGCCCGCCGCGGCGGGCTCGCCGTCATCCCCCAGGACATCCCGGCCGCGGTGGTCGCGGACGTGGTCGAGTTCGTGAAGTCGCGGCACCTGGTCTTCGACACCCCGATCGAGCTGGCGCCGCACCAGACCGTCGCGGAGGCCCTGGCGCTGATCCCCAAGCGGGCGCACCGGGCCGCGGTGGTCGTGGCCGAGGGACGCCCGCTGGGGGTGGTCTCGGAGGCCGACTGCGTGGAGGTCGACCGGTTCGCCCAGGTCCGGCACGTGATGCAGCCGATCGCCGTGCTCCTGGCCGCCGACGCCGACCCTCGCGACGCCTTCGACCGCCTGGACGCCGCCCACGCGTCGCTCGCGGTGGCGGTCGACGACGACGGCCGGCTGCTCGGGGTCCTCACCCGCACCGGTGCGCTGCGCGCGACCCTCTACCAGCCCGCCGTCGACGGCCGCGGCGACCTGCGCGTGGCCGCCGCCGTCGGGGTCAACGGCGACCTGCCGCAGAAGGCCGAGGCGCTCCTCGCCGCCGGCGTGGACTGCCTGGTCGTCGACACGGCGCACGGGCACCAGGAGCGGATGCTCGAGGCGCTCGCCGTCGTACGAGCCCTGGACCCGCAGGTGCCGATCGCCGCGGGCAACGTGGTCTCCGCCGAGGGCACCCGGGCCCTGGTCGAGGCCGGCGCCGACATCGTCAAGGTCGGCGTCGGGCCCGGTGCGATGTGCACGACCCGGATGATGACCGGTGTCGGACGGCCCCAGTTCTCCGCGGTCCTCGAGTGTGCCGAGGCGGCGCGCGAGCTCGGCCGGCACGTCTGGGCCGACGGCGGCGTCCGACACCCGCGCGACGTCGCCCTCGCCCTCGCGGCCGGTGCCTCCGCGGTGATGATCGGGTCCTGGTTCGCCGGCACCCACGAGTCGCCGGGCGACCTCATGCTCGACTCCGACGGCCGGGCCTACAAGGTCTCCTTCGGCATGGCCTCCGCCCGGGCGGTCGCCAACCGGACGTCCGGTGAGTCCGCCTTCGACCGGGCCCGCAAGGGGCTCTACGAGGAGGGCATCTCCTCGTCGCGGATGTACCTCGACCCGGCGCGCCCGGGCGTGGAGGACCTGGTCGACCAGATCTGCTCCGGCGTCCGCTCGGCCTGCACGTACGCCGGCGCCGCCTCGCTCGCGGAGCTCCACGAGCGGGCGGTCGTCGGCGTGCAGTCGGCGGCCGGGTTCCACGAGGGCCGCCCGCTCGACACGAGCTGGTAGGCCGAGCCGCGCCTCCGGCTCAGGCCTCCGGGTCGCGGTCGACGGCGATCACGAAGTCGTCGCCGTGCTCGGTGACGCCGGTGATGACCGCGGCCTCGACCGCCTCCTCGGCGTACCGGCGGCGGACCATCATCGGGTCGCTGCGCAGGTCCTTCACCAGTGAGACGGCCAGCCCGATCATCACCACCACGAAGGGCAGCGCCGCGACGATCGTGATCGTCTGCAGCCCGGTGAGGGCGTCGGTGCCGCCCGCGAGGAGCATGACCGCGGCGACGGCGCCTGTCGCGACGCCCCAGAACACGACCGTACGGCGGCTCGGCTCCATCGTTCCCCGCTCGGAGAGCGTGCCCATGACGATCGAGGCGGCGTCGGCGCCGGAGACGAAGAAGATCGCGACCAGGACCATCACCACGATGCTCGCGACGGTGGCGAGCGGGTAGGCCTCGAGGGTGCTGAACAGCTGCGACTCGATGCCGCCGGCCCCGGCGATGTCGGTGCCGGACTTCTGCAGGTCGATCGCGGCACCACCGAAGATGCAGAACCAGACCAGGCTGACCAGGCTCGGCACCAGGAGCACGCCGGTGACGAACTGGCGCACCGTCCGGCCGCGGGAGATCCGGGCGATGAACATCCCCACGAAGGGGGTCCAGGAGATCCACCAGGCCCAGTAGAAGACGGTCCAGGACTGCAACCAGGTGCTGGTCGCGGTGCCCTCGGCGCCGGTCCGTGCCGACATCATCGCGAGGTCCTGCAGGTAGCTGCCGATGGAGGTGGGCACCAGGTTGAGGATGAACACCGTCGGGCCGAGGACGAACACGAACGCCGCCAGCGCGATCGCCAGCACCATGTTGATGTTCGAGAGCCACTGGATGCCCTTGGCGACGCCCGAGACGGCCGAGAGGATGAACGCGACGGTCAGCACGGCGATGATCGCGACCAGGACGCCGTTGCCGACGCGGCCGATGCCGGCGACGATCTCCAGGCCGCTGCGGATCTGCAGGGCGCCGAGACCGAGCGAGGCGGCGGAGCCGAAGAGCGTGGCGAAGATCGCCAGCATGTCGATGACCTTGCCCCACCCGCCGTGGGCGCGGCTGCCGAGCAGCGGCTCGAAGGCCGCCGAGATCAACTGCAGGCGACCCTTGCGGTAGACGCCGTACGCGATCGCGAGACCGACGACGGCGTAGATCGCCCAGGGATGCAGGGTCCAGTGGAAGAGGGTGGTGGCCATCGCGTGCTGCGTGGCGGCCGGGTTCCCGGCGTCACCGGTGCCCGGCGGGGGCGTGGCGAAGTGCGTGATCGGCTCGCTGACGCCGTAGAACATCAGCCCGATGCCCATGCCGGCGCTGAACATCATCGCCACCCACGAGACGGTCCGGAACTCCGGCTCCTCGTCGTCGCGGCCGAGCGGGATGGTGCCGTAGCGGCTCGCGGCCAGCCAGATCACGAACACCACGAACGCGCTGGACGTGGTCACGAACAGCCAGCCCGTGTCGCGCATCACCCACGACAGGGCGGTGCCGGACGCGCTCGCCAGCGACCCGGTGCTGACGAATCCCCAGACCAGGAAGGCGACGGCCAGCGCGGCGGTGACGCCGAACACGACCTTGTCCAGGCCCCCCTCGGGAGCCGCCTCGTCCACCGGGTGGTGGTCGAGGGCAGGGTGGGGGACCGGGTCGTCGACGGGGGTCCTGACAGTGTCGGCGACCGGGCGGCTACGGGCGTACTGGTCGGTAGTCACGCCACTTCACGTACCACCCACCCCGCGGGGTGAAACGGCGACGTGAGCACCCTCACCCTCGGGTGCGGCGGCTCACCCGCGCGAGCTGCGCTCGGTCCGGCCGCGGACGATGCCGATGAACCGTTGGACCCACGGGTCGTCGTTCTCCACCAGCCAGGCCAGCCCGACGCTGGTCGGGGCCAGGTCGGTGACCACGCGGTAGGTGGTGTCGCGGCGGTGGTGGAGCCGCGCGACCGACATCGGCACGACGACCACACCGGTGCCCGAGGCGACCACCTCGACGGCCTCGGCGACCGACATCGGCGGCCAGGTGAGCTGCTCGGCGTCCGGTGTCCACCCCGAGCGCTCGGGCAGGACCAGCTGCTCGTCGGCGAGGTCGGCGGTGGTGACCTCCTCGGTGAGCGTGAGCAGGTGCTCGGCGCCCATGACCGCGACCGGCAGCTCCTCGTACAGCGGGATCAGGTGCAGCCCGTCCCGGTCGACCGGCAGCCGCACCAGCGCCATGTCGAGCGTGCCCTCGCGCACCCGGACCTCCTGGTCCTCCTCGGTCAGGGGGACCAGCTCGAGCGGGTCGCGGGCGTAGCGCTCGCGCCAGGTGCGCGCCCACTTGTCCGGCGTCGCACCGGTGACGAACCCGACGCGGAAGTGCCCGAAGGCGGCGCTCACCCGCTCGCGCCCGGGGTACGGGTCACGACTTGTCGGGGGTGGGCGCGGCGAAGTAGCGCCAGGCCGCGGTGACGATCAGGGCCCCGATGATCGAGCCGATGATCCCGCTGGGCTTGAGGTCGAGGCCGTCGCCGGAGAGCAGGCTGACCAGGAGACCACCGACGAACGAGCCCGCGATGCCGGCCACGATCGCCATCGTCCAGTTCACGCCGCCTTCCTCGCGGCCCAGGATGAACTGAGCGATGGCACCGACCACCATGCCGAACAGGATCAGGCCCAGAATCATGTACATGCGGTGATCCTAGGGTCGCCCGTCCGGGGCTCGCTCACCCGGTTTCACCGAACTGCTCCACGCGGATCACGTCGGGGTCCACGCCCGTGTCCTCGAGCAGCCGGGTGGCGTACGACGCGAACCCG
Source organism: Nocardioides sp. (assembly GCF_044226305.1). Taxonomy (GTDB): domain Bacteria; phylum Actinomycetota; class Actinomycetes; order Propionibacteriales; family Nocardioidaceae; genus Nocardioides. The sequence continues at coordinate 151,377 of NZ_JBGAHF010000008.1, forward strand.
ACCGAGCCGCAGACGTAGGCGCGCTCGGCACCGCCGACGTGCGTCGCCAGCTCGTCGGGGTACGGCGGCGCCGCGACCCGGTCGCCGAGGTTCTCGCGGGTCAGCGCGATGAACGCGCCGTACCGCTGGAGCTCGGCGGCGTAGGGGAGGTCCTCCCAGGTGCGGGCGACGACGACCACGCGGAGGCGGTCCTGGAGGCCGAGCCGCCTCACCACCCGGGTCATCGCCACGACCGGGACCACCCCGGAACCGCCGGCGACGCAGACCGCGGTGACGTCGCCCTCCCAGACGAACCAGCCGCCGATCGGGCCGCGCAGCTCGAGCACGTCGCCCACCTCCGCCGCGTCGTGGAGGAACCCCGAGACCTCACCGCCCGGCAGGCACTCCACCATCAGCTCCAGCAGCGGGTCGTCGGGGTCGGAGGCGACGGAGTACGAGCGCTGGGCGGTGTACCCGTCGGGCGCCCGCAACCGGACGACGTAGTGCTGGCCGGCGAGGTGGTCGACCCGGTCGTCGACGTGGAGACGCAGGCGCACCAGCCGGTCGGTCGGGTGGTCGAGCTCGATGATGGTGCCGGTCGTCCAGCCACCGGCGGGCGCGGGCACCTAGGGCACCGTCCTCACGGGTCGCCCTGGTAGCGCTGCTCCAGCCACGGGTCGCCGCGGTCGTGGTAGCCGTTCTGCTCCCAGAACCCGGGCCGGTCGCGCTCCATCAGCTCCAGCCGGGTGACCCACTTCGCCGACTTCCAGAAGTAGAGGTGTGGCACCAGCAGGCGCACCGGGCCGCCGTGGCCGGTCGGCAGCGGCTTGCCGTCGACCTCCCAGACGACCCAGGCCTTGCCGCCGGTGACGTCCTCGAGCGGCAGGTTCGTCGTGTAGCCGGTGGTCGAGTGCGCCATCACGAACCGCGCCTCGGGCAGCGGCATCGCCGCCTCGAGCAGGGTGTCCACGCTGACCCCGGCGAACGTCATGTCGAACTTCGACCAGGTCGTCACGCAGTGGATGTCGCCGACGTACGTCGAGCCCTCCAGGGCGTGCAGGTCGGACCACGTCCAGCTCTGCGGTCGCCCGACGAGGCCGTCGACGCTCATCGTCCAGCGGTCGAGGTCGATGCGGGGCGTGGCCTCCGCGGTCAGGGTGGGCCAGGAGCTGCCGGTGTCGTACTGGCCGGGCGGGAGCCGGTCCGGACGGGAGGGTCGGCGCTTGCCGAGGAAGCCACGGGTGACAGGCACCGGACCAGTATGGCTCCGGTCGCAACCCGATCGGTGCCGTGAGGTCGTCCGTTTCCGTTCAATTGCTGGGAGAAGTCCCGGTTACCGGTCGGTAAGGCGGGCCGGACCGAGCAATTGAACGGAAACGTCCCCGCCGCGGAGACGCCCGCGACCCACCGGAACCCGACCGCGACCAGCAACTAGAACGCGTTGCAGAAATGGCCGGTGGTCGCCTACGTTGACACGCGTCGACAACGGGCCGGTGGGACCGCCGGACAGGGGGAGGGCACGGCATGGCCGAGACGATCCAGCAGCTGCTGCGCGAGCGGGCCGACGACGACGGCACCGCCGTGCGCCACGGCGAGGACTCCTGGACCTGGCGCGAGCACGTGGCCGAGGCGTCGGCGGTGGCGTCGGCCCTGATCGGGGTGGCGGCGCCGGACCGGCCGATGCACGTCGGGACGCTGCTGGGCAACACCCCGGACATGCTCCGGATGATGGCGGCCGCGGGGCTCGGCGGCTTCACCCTCTGCGGGATCAACAACACCCGCCGTGGCGACGGGCTCCTGACGGACCTCCGTCGCGCGGAGTGCCAGGTCCTGGTGACCGACGAGGAGCACCGACCGCTGCTCGACGGCCTGGACCTCGGCGACGTCCGCGTGCTGGTCACCGGCACCGACGAGTGGCGACAGCTGGTCGCCGGGGCGAGTCCGCTGACGCCGTACCGCGAGGTCGAGGCGATGGACACCTTCATGATGATCTTCACCTCCGGCACCAGCGGGGACCCCAAGGCCGTCCAGGTCAGCCACCTGATGGTGCTGTTCTCCGGGCTCAACCTGCAGGGCCGCTTCGAGCTCGGGCCCGATGACGTCTGCTACGTGGCGATGCCGCTGTTCCACTCCAACGCCGTCGTGGCCGGGTGGAGCCCGGCCCTGTGCGCGGGCGCCACGATCGTGCCGGCCCGATTCAGCGCCTCGGGCTTCCTCGACGACGTCCGCCGGTACGGCGTCACCTACATGAACTACGTCGGGAAGCCGCTCGCCTACGTGCTGGCGACCCCCGAGCGCCCCGACGACGCCGACAACACCCTGCGGGTGGCGTTCGGCAACGAGGCCAGCGACCGCGACATCGAGGAGTTCGCCCGCCGGTTCGGCTGCGACGTGTGGGACGGGTTCGGCTCCACGGAGCTGGCGGTGATCATCACCCGGGAGCCCGGGACGCCGCCGGGCTCGATCGGCAAGGGCTTCGAGGGCGTCGCGATCTACGACCCGGAGACGGTCACGGAGTGCGCGGTCGCCGAGTTCGACGAGCACGGCAAGCTCCTCAACGCGCCCGCGGCGGTGGGGGAGCTGGTGAACACCACCGGCGGGGGCTACTTCGGGGGCTACTACAACGACCCCGACGCCGACGCCGACCGGATGCGCCACGGGATGTACTGGTCCGGCGACCTGGCCTACCGCGACGCCGACGGGTGGATCTACCTCGCCGGACGCACCGCCGACTGGATGCGGGTGGACGGCGAGAACCTCGCCGCGGCGCCGATCGAGCGGATCCTCCAGCGGCTGCCCGTGGTCAACCGGGTCGCGGTCTACGCGGTCCCGGACGAGCACGTCGGCGACCAGGTGATGGCGGCGATCGTGCTCCAGGACGAGGCGACGCTCTCGCCGGCCGAGCTCGAGGAGTTCCTCGCCGCCCAGCCCGACCTCTCGGCCAAGGCCTGGCCCCGGTTCGTGCGGGTGGCGCCCGACCTGCCCAGCACGGCCACCAACAAGGTGCTCAAGCGCGAGCTCGCCGCGCAGGGCCCGACCGCGGGCGACGGCGTGCTGTGGACCCGCGAGGCTCGCGGGACGGCGTACGTCGCCGACGCGGGTGTTCCCGCCTGACGAGCCGGATCGCTCCGCTACCCTCGTCGGCGGACGCCGCGGGAGGGTGCACATGTCGACGTCGACGGACACGGTCGAGCCTCCAGCGCGCCCTCGACACCGGGCGCCGCAGCCCCGACGGTCGTTCCGGCGGGCGCGGACCCTCGGCGGTGCCCTCGGCGTGACCGTGCTCGGAGCCGCCGTCCCCGGGGCCGGCTACCTCTGGACCCGTCGCCGTCTGGGCTGGGCCGTGCTGGCGGTCTTCGTCGCCGGCCTCGGCGTCCTCGCCTACTACGCGCAGGACTGGCACCGCTTCATCGACATGGCGTTCGACCCCACCCGGCTGCGGGTCGCCGCGGTCGTGCTGGGCGTGCTGTTCCTCGGCTGGGCGTTCACCGTGGTCACGACCTACGTGATGGTCCGGCCGCTGCACCTGAACCGACTGGAGAAGACCCTCGGGGCCGTCGTGGTGTCGCTGCTGTGCGTGCTGGTGGCCATCCCCGCCGTGCAGGGCGTGCGGATCGCGAACACCCAGGCCCACTTCGTGGCCACCGTCTTCAAGGGGGAGAAGACCGCGACCGTCCCCCACGACGCCACCGTCGCCGACCCGTGGGGCGGCCGGGACCGGGTCAACGTGCTGCTCCTCGGCGGCGACGGCGGCGTCGGCCGCACCGGCATCCGCACCGACTCGGTGATCCTGCTGAGCATGGACACCCACACCGGCAAGTCGGTGATGTTCAGCCTGCCGCGCAACATGATGAACGCCCAGTTCCCGGCCGACAGCCCGCTGCACCAGGTGTTCCCCGACGGCTTCCGCTCCTCCGACCCGGCCGCGGACCCCGGCAACTGGATGCTGAACGCCGTCTACAGCCAGGTCCCGGCGCTCTACCCGCACATCCTCGGCGACTCCGAGAACGAGGGTGCCGACGCGGTCAAGCAGGCGGTCGCCGGCAGCCTCGGCACCCACGTCGACTACTACGTCCTCATCAACCTGCTCGGCTTCCAGCAGCTGGTCGACGCCATCGGCGGGGTCACCGTCAACATCAACGAGCCGATCGCGATCAACGGCAACACCGACGCCGGCATCCCGCCGACCGGCTACCTCCAGCCCGGGCCGGACCAGCACCTCGACGGCTTCCACGCCCTCTGGTACTCCCGGGGCCGCTGGGGCTCCGACGACTACGAGCGGATGCTCCGCCAGCGGTGCATGGTCGACGCCATCATCGAGGAGGCCGACCCGCTCAACGTGCTGCGCCGCTACCAGGCGCTGGCGAAGGCGGGGGAGGAGATCCTGCGCACCGACGTCCCCCGCGAGCTGATGCCGGCCTTCGTCAACCTCGCGCTGAAGGTGAAGGGCACCCACGTCCGGTCGGTGCCGTTCGTCAGCTCCGACAAGTTCTACTCCGGCGACCCGGACTTCACCTGGATGCAGTCGGTGGTGGCCAAGGCGCTCGCGCCGCACCACGGTCGCGGCGGCGCGAAGGACGACCCGGGTCGGGCGGTCCGCACCGAGGACGCCTGCGGCTACCACCCGGTGGGCTGAGGCGGCCAGCCACGAGCCGCCGGTCGTCAGGGGACGCGGACGTCCCGGGTGACCACGAGGCGGTGGACGGTGTTGCTGCCGCCGTACCGCACGGTCAGCGTGCGCGGGCCGGGCGGGAGGTCGGTGAGCACGACCGTGGCCGCGCCGTTGCGCAGCGTCGCCGTCCGGGCGACACCCGCGACGCGCACCACCACCGGGCCGGTCACGACGTCGACGCCCGGCGCGACGAGGCTCATCGTGATGCGCAGCCCATGACGGGCCGTCAGGCGCTCGACCTGGGTCCGCATCCGGGGGTCGGACCGCACGGCGACGGTCGGGTCGGAGTCGACGACCGTGGCGGTGTAGCCGGGGCGGGTGAGGGTGATCCTCGCCGAGAGCCGGCTGCCCAGGTCCACGTTCTGGATCTGGTACGACGTCCCGGTGGCACCCTCGATCGGGACACCGTCGCGCAGCCAGCGCACGTCGACGGCGGCGTCGGCGGGCCGGAAGGCGCCGGTGTCGACGGTCAGGACCTGGCCGAAGGTGACGAGCCCGTGGATCGTCGGAGGAGCGGTGACGGTGAACGTGCCCGGCGCCACCGGCTCGGTGGCCGCGGCCGCGGCGCTCACCGGCTCGTAGCCGGCTCGGGTCGCCGTGACGGTCGCGGAGATGGAGGTGCCGACCAGGTCGGGGGTGAGGGCGAGCGTGGCGGCTCCCGAGACCCCCTCGATCGGCTGCCCGTCGGCCAGCCACACCACGTCGAGCGCGTCGGGAGTCGGCGACCACACGCCGGTGTCCAGGGTGAGCTCGGAGTCCACCTGCGCCCGGCCGGAGATGGTCGGCGCGGTGACGTTCTTCAACGTGCCGGGCAGCACCGGCTCGGTCGCTGCGGACCTGGCGGTGCGGGAGGGGAACCCGAGCTTGGAGGCGGTGGTCGCGACCGTGATGGTCTGGTCGATGCGGGCCTGAGTCAGGCGGAGGGTGCTCCGGGTGGCGCGGGCGATCCGGTGCCCGTCGGCGAACCACTGGTAGGAGACCTTCACGTCGGACGGCGTCCAGCTGCCCGGGGTGCTGCTGAGGACCGATCCCACCTTGGCCACGCCGTCGATCACCGGGGCCGCCTGGTTGGCCAGGGGGCGGTCGTTGAAGTGGATGAAGCCGCTGGGCCAGTTGCCGCTCGCGCGGGTGACGACCGCCCACGAGAAGTCACCGCCCCAGCTGTCCTGGGAGATGATCACCTCGTCGTCGGAGACCACCTTCTCGACGTACGCGACGTGGCCGACCGAGCCGGCCGGACCGGCGTTGGCCTTCCACCAGGCGACGGCGCCGACGCGCGGCACGTCGTCGGTGATGTCCGGCATCGAGGTGCCCCAGTACATCGCGTTGCCGCCGCCCGACCAGGGCCGGGTGTTGGGCATCCCGCTGCGCACCATCCGGTAGGCGGCGTAGTTCGTGCAGTTGTGGCCGCTGTACATGCGCCAGTACATCTTGTCGTTCGCCTGGGCGTAGCCGGCGTTGCCCATCCCCTTCTCGCGGCAGTCCTGGTAGCCGTAGCAGAGGTAGGAGCTGCGCTTGAAGACCGCGTCCGGGCCGCGCGTGCGGCTGCCGTGGTCGCCCACCGTGGCCGCCTGCGCCGTGCTCGGGGCGAGCACGAGCAGCCCCGCGACCAGTGCCCCGACGAGGGCAGCGACCAGGGGCGCAGACAGAGGCGTGAGCAGCCGGTTGCGCAGCGACACGCCTGGGAGTCTAGGGACAGATGCGGACTCGTGGGAACAGTGTGACGCAAATTGTCAAGGATCTTGTCCGGCGTGTCCGGTTAAATCACAACCGTGTCATTCGTGCTCGCCGCGCGTTCCGGACGCGCGAGGGCCCGGCCGCGTGGTGCGGCCGGGCCCTCGGCGGCGGTGCGGTCGCCCCGACTCAGGCGAGGTCGAAGCGGTCCAGCTCCATGACCTTCACCCAGGCGGAGACGAAGTCGGCGACGAACTTCTCGTGGGCGTCGGCGCTCGCGTAGACCTCCGACAGCGCCCGCAGCTGCGAGTGCGACCCGAACGCCAGGTCCACGGCCGTCGCGGTCCACCGGACGTCGCCGCCGGCCAGGTCGCGGATCTCGTAGACGTTCTCCTCCGACTCCGAGGCCTTCCACTGCGTGCCGGGGGCCAGGAGGTTGGCGAAGAAGTCGTTGGTCAGCACGCCCGGACGCTCGGTGAGCACGCCGTGCTGCGAGCCGCCGACGTTGGCGCCGAGGGCGCGCAGGCCCCCGACCAGGACCGTCATCTCGGGAGCGCTGAGGTCGAGCATGTAGGCACGGTCGACCAGGAGGACCTCCGGCTGCAGCTTCACGCCGGCCCGCAGGTAGTTGCGGAACCCGTCGGCGCGTGGCTCCAGGACGGCGAACGACTCGACGTCGGTCTGCTCCTGGGTCGCGTCGGTCCGGCCGGGGTGGAAGGGCACCTCGATCGCGACGCCCGCGTCTGCGGCGGCCTTCTCGACAGCGGCCGAGCCGGCGAGCACGACCAGGTCCGCGACGGAGATCTGCGCGCCGCCGGCGGCGTTGAACTCGCTCCGGATGCCCTCGAGCGTCTCGAGGACGTGCGCGAGCTGCTCGGGCTCGTTGGACTCCCAGCCGCGCTGGGGCTCGAGGCGGATCCGGGCGCCGTTCGCCCCGCCGCGCTTGTCGGTGGAGCGGAAGGTCGCCGCGGACGACCAGGCCGTCGAGACGAGCTGCGCGACCGAGAGCCCGGACCCGAGCACCTTCGCCTTCAGCGCCGCCACGTCCTCGGCGCCGACCAGCTCGTGGTCGACGGCCGGCACCGGGTCCTGCCAGGGCTGCGCCTCGGGCACCCAGGGGCCGAGGTAGCGCTCGACCGGACCCATGTCGCGGTGGAGCAGCTTGTACCAGGCCTTGGCGAAGGCCAGCGCGAACTCGTTCGGGTTCTCGAGGAACCGCCGCGAGATCTTCTCGTACGCCGGGTCGAACCGCAGCGCGAGGTCGCTGGTCAGCATCGTGGGCTTGCGCTTCGGCGAGTCCGGCGTCGGGCCGGGGATGATGTCCTCGGCGTCCTTCGCGACCCACTGGTGGGCGCCGGCCGGGCTCTTCGCCAGCTCCCACTCGTAGGCGAAGAGCAGCTTGAAGAAGTCGTTGCTCCAGCGCGTCGGCGTCGTGGTCCAGGTGACCTCGAGGCCCGAGGTGATCGCGTCGGCGCCCTTGCCGGAGCCGAACGAGCTGCGCCAGCCCAGGCCCTGGTCCTCGACCGGGGCCGCCTCCGGCTCGGGGCCGACCAGCGCGGCGTCGCCGGCGCCGTGGGTCTTGCCGAACGTGTGGCCGCCGGCGATGAGGGCGACGGTCTCCTCGTCGTTCATCGCCATCCGTGCGAACGTGTCGCGGATGTCGCGCGCCGAGGCCACCGGGTCGGGGTTGCCGTTCGGGCCCTCGGGGTTGACGTAGATCAGGCCCATCTGGACCGCGCCCAGCGGGTCGGAGAGGTCCCGCTCGCCGCTGTAGCGCTCGTCGCCGAGCCAGGTGTCCTCCGGACCCCAGTAGATCTCCTCCGGCTCCCAGACGTCGGGCCGGCCGAAGCCGAAGCCGAAGGTCTGGAAGCCCATGTCCTCCAGGGCCACGTTGCCGGCGTACACCAGCAGGTCGGCCCAGGAGATCTTCTGCCCGTGCTTCTGCTTGACCGGCCACAGGAGGCGGCGGGCCTTGTCGAGGTTGGCGTTGTCGGGCCAGCTGTTGAGGGGGGCGAAGCGCTGGGCGCCGTCGCCGGCGCCCCCGCGGCCGTCGTGGATGCGGTAGGTGCCGGCGGCGTGCCAGCTCATCCGGATCATCAGCCCGCCGTAGTGGCCGAAGTCGGCGGGCCACCAGTCCTGCGAGGTGTTGAGGACCTCGACGATGTCGCGCCGGAGCTCGGCCAGGTCGAGCTCGGCGAACGCCGCCGCGTAGTCGAAGTCCTCACCCAGCGGGTTGGCGCGCGGCGAGTGCGCGTGGAGCACCGACAGGTCGACCTGCTCGGGCCACCAGTCCTTGTTGGTGCGGGGGCGGTTCGCCTTGACGGTCGGCGGGTCGATCGCCGGGTTCTCGCTCTCGCTGCCCTGGGCGGTCGCCGAGTCGTGCATGACCGGGCAACCCTCCTCCGCCTTGCGGTCGACCCCCTGCGGGCTCGCGCCCTCGGTGGGGGCGGTCACGTTGTCCTGGCTGTCGGTCATAGTCAACCTTTCGGGCTGGGTTCGGTGGCGGGAGATGACGCCGGAGATGACGCCGGAGATGACGCCGAGCAGTCGGGGCAGGTGCCCCAGTAGACGACCTCGGCCTCGTCGATCGTGAAGCCGTGGTCGTCCGACGCGGTCAGGCAGGGGATGTCGCCGACGGCGCAGTCGACGTCGGCGATGACGCCGCAGGAGCGGCACACGACGTGGTGGTGGTTGTCGCCCACCCGCGCCTCGTAGCGGGCCAGGGCCCCCGAGGGCTGGATGCGGCGCACCAGCCCGGCGGCCGACAGGGCTCGCAGCACGTCGTACACCGCCTGGTGGGAGACGTCCCCGAGGACCTCGCGGGTCGCGTCGATGACGGTCTCGGTGTCGGCGTGCGGGTGCCGGTGCACGGCGTCGAGGACGGCCGTGCGGGGTCGGGTGACCCGCAGCCCCGCGTCGCGCAGCGCCTGCTCGTAGTCGGCCGGCGCGTGCATGGCAGCACTCTGGCGCACTTTCTTGAATCATTCAAGAACTGTTCCCGTGAGAGGAACGAGGTCGCCGGGGATGTCGCCCGAAATGAAGAAAAGACCCCGTGGAGCCGGGGCCTTTCCAGTGTCCGAGGGGGGACTTGAACCCCCACGCCCTAATACGGGCACTAGCACCTCAAGCTAGCGCGTCTGCCAATTCCGCCACCCGGACGAGTGCGGGTGGAACATTAGCAAAGGGGCAGCCGAACCCACGCATCGGCACGACCCGGTTGCCGGACCCGGATCCGATGACATGCTGGAGGCATGACGGACGCTCACGTGGACCCCGATGTGGACCCCGCCGGCGAGGTCGTCGAGCTCTGCCGCGACCTGATCCGCATCGACACCTCGAACTACGGCGACGAGGACGGCCCGGGGGAGCGGAAGGCGGCCGAGCACGTCGCCGCGCTGCTCGACGAGGTCGGGATCGAGTCCCGGCTCTTCGAGGTCGACTCGGGCCGGACCTCGGTGGTCGCCCAGTGGGGCGGGACGTCCACGACGGGACAGGGCGGGCTGCTCCTGCACGGCCACCTCGACGTCGTACCGGCGCGGGCCGAGGACTGGCAGGTCGACCCGTTCTCCGGGGAGGTCCAGGACGGCTACGTCTGGGGCCGGGGTGCGGTCGACATGAAGGACTTCGACGCGATGCTGCTCTCCGTGGTGCGGGCGCGGCAGCGCTCCGGGCGGGTGCCGTCGCGACCGATCACGCTGTGCTTCACGGCCGACGAGGAGGCGGGCGGCCACCACGGCGCCCAGGTGCTCGTCGAGCAGCACGCGGAGGAGCTCGAGGGGTGCACCGAGGCGGTCGGCGAGGTCGGTGGCTTCAGCGCCACCGTCCGGGGGCGCCGGGTCTACCTCGTCGAGGCGGCCGAGAAGGGCATGGCCTGGCTGCGCCTCACCGCCCACGGGACCGCCGGCCACGGGTCGATGATCAACCGCGACAACCCGGTGACGACGATCGCCGCGGCGGTCGCCCGGATCGGTGCCCACGAGTGGCCGGTCCGGCTCACCCCGGCGATGAGGACCCTGCTCGCCGCGGTCGGCGAGCTCGCCGGCGAGGAGGCCACCCCCGAGAACGCCGAGGCGCTCGTCGAGGAGTTCGGCAGCGCCGCCCGGATGCTCGGCGCGGTCATCCGCAACACCTGCAACCCGACGATGCTCGGGGCCGGCTACAAGGTGAACGTCGTCCCGTCCGAGGCCACGGCCCACGTCGACGGCCGCTTCCTGCCCGGCTACGAGGACGAGTTCTTCGCGACCCTCGCCGAGCTCGTCGGCGACGGGATCGAGATCGAGGCGCTGTCCCACCAGCAGCCCTGGGAGACGCCGTACGACGGCGACCTGGTCGACGCGATGACCCGCTCGCTGCTCGCCGAGGACCCGGACGCGATCGTGGCGCCGTACCTGATGAGCGGCGGCACCGACGCGAAGCACTTCCGCAAGCTCGGGATGCGCTCCTACGGCTTCGCGCCACTGCGGCTGCCGGCCGACCTGGACTTCACCGCGCTGTTCCACGGGGTCGACGAGCGGGTCCCGGTCGACGCCCTCGAGTTCGGGGCACGCGTGCTCGACCGGTTCCTCGACGACGTCTGACCGCGAGTCGGCGCTGCTGTTGCGCGTGCGGTCATCTGCGCCGGCTCGGCGTCGGTCGGGTCAGGCGGTGCGGACGGCCCGGATGATCTTGCGCCGCAGGATCACCCGGCGGGTGCCGTCGGCGCCGATCCGGACCCGGTCCAGCTCCCAGCCGCCGTGCTCGGCGCGCTCGACCAGCGCCTTGGTGACGACGTTGCGCGGGAACTCGCGGGAGAAGGTGACCTTCTCGAACTCCCACTCCACCCCGCGGGTGGGTGGGCGGTGCCACGCACGGGTCATCGGGCCTCCTCGGGTCCTGGCTCCTGCCGTCAGCTCCTGGTGTCAGTCTGCCGAAACGTCGTCGAGCGCGCGCACGATCTCGTCGGGGAGGGTGAGCTCCTCCACACCGAGCGCCCCACGCAGCTGGGCGGCCGTGCGGGCGCCGATGATCGGCGCGGTCACGCCCGGCCGGTCGCGCACCCACGCGAGGGCGACCTCCAGCGGCGTCCAGCCCAATCCGTCGGCGGCCCGGGCGACCGCCTCGACGATGCTCGCCGACTGCTCGTCGAGGTAGGCGTTGACGAAGTCCGCGAAGTGCGTGGACGCCGCTCGCGAGTCCGACGGCGTGCCACTGCGGTACTTGCCGGTCAGCACGCCGCGGCCCAGCGGCGACCAGGGCAGCACCCCGAGCCCGAGCGCGGCCGCGGCGGGCAGCACCTCGTGCTCGACCGCCCGGTTGAGCAGGGAGTACTCGACCTGGGTCGACGCCAGGGGGGTGCGCCCCGGCACCGCCCGCTGCCAGGTGGCCGCCTGTGCGGTCTGCCACCCGGAGTAGTTCGACACGCCGACGTATGACGTGCGCCCGCTGCTCACGGCGGCGTCGAGCGCGGCGAGCGTCTCCTCGACCGGGGTCTCGTCGGACCAGATGTGCACCTGCCAGAGGTCGACGTGGTCGGTCCCGAGCCGCCGCAGCGAGGCGTCCAGGGTCGTGAGCAGGTGGCCCCGGGAGGTGTTGTACTCCCGGCCTCCGCCACGCCCGGCGTTGATGCCGGCCTTGGTCGCGAGCACCACCTCGTCGCGGGCGACCACGTCGCCGACCAGGGTGCCGATCAGCTCCTCCGAGGCGCCGTTGCCGTAGCCCGCGGCGGTGTCGAGGAGGGTGCCCCCGGCCTCCGCGAACGCGATCAGCTGGTCGCGCGCCTCGTGCTCGTCGGTGTCGCGCCCCCAGGTCATCGTGCCCAGGCCGAGCCGGGACACCGTCAGGCCGGTCGAGCCGACACGCCGCTGCTGCATGGGAGAGAAGGTAGCCAAGCAGCCGCCGTCCGGCGGCCCCGGCTCGCCGTTCATGTTCCGCACAGGTGCCGACCCGTAGGCTGGCGCCCGCCTTCCCGCACCCACCCGAAAGCGAGTCGATGGACTACTTCGACGCCGTCGTCCTTGGCATCGTCGAGGGGCTCACCGAGTTCCTCCCCATCTCCAGCACCGGTCACCTCACGATCGCCGAGAAGGCGCTCGGTCTCGACCTCGCCGACCCGGCGGTCACCGCCTACACCGCGGTCATCCAGATGGGGGCGATCGCGGCGGTGATCGTCTACTTCGCGAAGGACATCGGGCGGATCGCGAAGGCGTGGTTCCTCGGCCTGTTCAAGCCCGAGTACCGCGGCCACCTCGACCACCGGATGGGCTGGTACGTCATCGTCGGCACCATCCCGGTGGGCATCGCCGGGCTGCTCCTCAAGGGCGTCATCACCGGTCCGCTCAGGTCGCTGTGGGTGGTCGCCGCCGCCCTGATCGGCTGGAGCGTCGTGATGTGGGCGGCCGAGCGGGTGGCCCGCCAGGACCGTTCCGAGAAGGACCTGCGGCTCCGCGACGCCGTCGGCATCGGCCTGATCCAGGTGCTCGCCCTGATCCCCGGGGTCTCCCGGTCCGGGGCCACCATCTCCGGCGGCCTGTTCCTCGGGCTCGACCGGGTGACCGCGACCCGGGTCAGCTTCTTCTTCTCGATCCCCGCCCTGGTCGCCGCCGGCCTCTTCGAGCTGCCCGACGCCATGGACGGCGACATCGGGCTCGGCGTCGCCCTGGTCGGGATCGGCGTCGCGTTCGTCGTCGCCTACGCCACGATCGCCTGGCTGCTGCGCTTCGTCGCCGGGCACCCGATCACCTGGTTCATCCCGTACCGCGTCGCCCTCGGCCTGCTGCTCATCGGCCTCCTCGCGACCGGCGTGATGGCCCCGACCTGAGCCGCTCGACCCGCGGCCCGGCCTAGAGCCAGCCGGAGCGCTTGAACATCACCCAGAGGAAGCCCGAGATGGCCACCATGAGGAACAGCGCGAACGGGTAGCCCGCGTGCCAGCCGAGCTCGGGCATGTGGCGGAAGTTCATCCCGTAGATCCCGGCGATGAGCGTCGGCGGTGCGATCAGCCCGACCCAGGCGGAGATCTTGCGCATGTCGTTGTTCTGCTGGACCGAGATCTGCGCCAGGTGCGCGTCGAACGCGGTCGACAGCAGCCCGTCGAGCGAGTCGACGGTCTCCGCGACCCGCGCGAGGTGGTCGGCCACGTCCCGGAAGAACGGCGCCGCCTTGTCGGGGACGCCGGCCACCGAGCCGGTCGCCAAACGGCCGAGCGGCTCGCGCAGCGGCAGCACCGCCCGGCGTACCTCGGCCAGCTCGCGCTTCAGGACGTAGATCCGCGCCGAGTCGTTCGTGCGCCGGTCGGAGAACACCGAGCTCTCGATCTCGTCGACGTCGACGACCAGCTCGTCGACGACGTCGAGGTACTCGTCGACGACGCGGTCGACGATCGCGTAGAGGACCCCGCCGGAGCCGTGCCGCAGGACGTGCCGGCTGGCCTCGAGCTGCTCCCGGGCCGTGTGCAGCTCGCTGCCCTCCCCGTGCCGGACGGTCACGACGAAGGTGTCCCCGATGAACATCGCGATCTCGCCGGTCTCGACGGCGTCCTTCTCGTCGACGTACCAGAGCGTCTTGAGGATCACGAACACGAGCTCGTCGAAGCGCTCGAGCTTCGGGCGCTGGTGTGCCTTGACCGCGTCCTCGACCGCCAGGCGGTGCAGGCAGAAGACCTCGGCGACCTCCGAGATCTCCGCCTCGGTCGGCTCGTACATGCCGATCCAGACGAAGTCGCCGGGCTCCGTGGTGCGGGTGCGCAGCTCCCGCCAGTCGGGGCTGTCCTCGATGCGGGCGCCGTCGCGGTACAGGGCGCAGTCCACGATCACGGGGCCAACCTAGCCCCACTACAGTCGCCGGCATGGCAACCCTGATCCTCGTCCGGCACGGGCGTACGACGGCCAACGCGTCGGGCACCCTCGCGGGCCGGCTGCCGGGCGTCCGCCTGGACGAGGTCGGCACCGCGCAGGCGGAGCGCACCGCCGAACGGCTCGCACCGGTCCCGCTGGTCGGCGTGGTCACCAGCCCGCTGGAGCGGTGCCGGCAGACCGCCAAGGCGGTCCGCGCAGCGCAGGGCGGCTCGCCCCCGCTCACGAGCGAGCGGGGCATCACCGAGTGCGACTACGGCGACTGGGCCGGGCGGCCGATCAAGGAGCTCGCGAAGGAGAAGCTGTGGTCCCTGGTGCAGACGCAGCCGTCCGCAGCCGCGTTCCCCGGGGGCGAGGCGATGACGGCGATGCAGGCGCGAGCCGTGGCCGCCGTACGCCGGCTCGACGCGGCGTTCGAGGCCGAGCACGGCCCCGGCGCGACCTGGGTGGCGGTCAGCCACGGCGACGTCATCAAGTCCGTGCTGGCCGACGCGCTGGGCATGCACCTCGACCTCTTCCAGCGGCTGCACGTGGACCCGGCGTCGGTCTCGATCATCCGCTACACCGCCACCCGGCCCTACGTGCTCGCGACCAACACCCACGCCGGCGACCTGTCCTGGCTGGCCCCGCCGCCGCGCCGCAAGGGACGCGGATCCCGGAGCTCGGACGCGGTGGTCGGTGGGGGAGCCGGCCCTTCGGCGACGGCCTAGGGTGAACGGCATGCCACCTCTCGTCCACGGATTCGACCCGCCGGAGCGGTTCGTCACCGGCACCGTCGGCCCGCCGGGCCAGCGCACGTTCTTCCTGCAGGCACGGGCCGGCACGCGGGTCGTGAGCGTCGCCCTCGAGAAGCAGCAGGTGCAGGCGCTGGCCGAGCGCATCGACGAGCTCCTCGACGAGGTGATGACCAACGAGCGCAACGACGCCCTGATCCCCGCGGTCGCGCCGCTCGGCCTCGACGACTCGGCCCCGCTGGAGCAGCCGATCGAGGAGGAGTTCCGGGCCGGCACCATGACCCTGTCCTGGGACCCCGACGACCAACGGGTCGTGATCGAGGTCTTCCCGTTCACCGAGGCGGCCGTGATCACCCCCGACCAGCTCGACGAGGACTTCGAGGAGCCCGAGCCCGACGAGGTCCTGCTCGTCCGCCTGGAGCCCGGGCCCGCGCGGGCGTTCGTGAAGCGCGCCGAGCAGGTCCTCGAGGCCGGCCGACCCAGCTGCCCGTTCTGCGGCAACCCCATCGACCCGGACGGCCACCTCTGCGTCCGGGCCAACGGCTTCCGGCGACGGGACCCGTGACCCAGCCGGTGCGGGGGCCCGACCTGGCGGAGGGCGAGCTCGTGCTCCACGGACGGGTGATGCCGGCGTCCAACGCCACCTTCGTCGGGGAGATCGAGGGCGTCCGCGTCGTCTACAAGCCGGTCGCCGGAGAGCGGCCGCTGTGGGACTTCCCGACCGGCACGCTCGCCGACCGCGAGCGCGCGGCGTACCTGGTCTCCGAGGAGCTCGGCTGGAACGTCGTCCCGGAGACCTGGCTGCGCGACGGTCCGCACGGGCGGGGGATGGTGCAGCGCTGGCAGGAGCCCGACGAGGAGCAGGTCGCGGTGACCCTGGTGCCGGAGGGCGAGGTGCCCGAGGGCTGGCGGCACGTGTTCGACGGGCTGGACGGCCACGACCGGCCGATCTCGCTGATCCACGAGGACACCGCGCCGTTGCGGCGGATGGCGGTGCTCGACGTGATCATCAACAACGCCGACCGCAAGGGCGGCCACGTCCTCGAGATGAGCGACGGCCACCGCTACGGCGTCGACCACGGGGTCACCTTCCACTCCGAGCACAAGCTCCGGACCGTGCTGTGGGGCTGGCTCGGCGAGCCCCTCACCGCCGAGGAGGTGCTCGCCGTCGAGACGGTCGGCGCGCAGGCCCACGGCACGCTCGGCGACGTGCTCGCCGCGCACCTCAGTGACCTGGAGATCGAGGCGCTCGCCCGACGCTGCGAGCGGTTCGTCGCGCGTGGGGTGATGCCGTCGCCGCGCGGGGAGTGGCCGGCCATCCCGTGGCCGCCTTTCTGACCCCACTGGATAGTCTTCGCGCATGCGCTCGTGGCCGTCCCCGGACATCCCCACCCTGTCCGTCGCCGGTCCGCCGGTGGCGCTGCACGACACCCCATCGGGGGACCGGGTCACGACCACCCCGGACGGCCCGGCCCGGCTCTACGTCTGCGGCATCACGCCGTACGACGCCACGCACCTGGGCCATGCCGCGACGTACGTCGCCTTCGACCTGCTCAACCGGGCCTGGCGCAACGCCGGCCACGGGGTCACCTACGTCCAGAACGTCACCGACGTCGACGACCCGCTCCTGGAGCGGGCCGCGAAGGTGCACGTCGACTGGGTCGAGCTCGCCGAGCGCGAGACCGAGCTGTTCCGGCAGGACATGGCCGCGCTGCGGGTCCTCCCGCCCGACCACTACGTCGGCGCGGTCGAGTCGATCCCGCTGGTCATCGACCTGATCGGCCGGCTCGAGGCCGTGGGGGCGATCTACCGGGTCGAGGACGACCTCTACTTCTCGGTCACTGCCGACCCGGCGTTCGGGGCGGAGTCGGGCTGGACCCGCGAGCGGATGCTCGAGGTCTACCCGGAGCGCGGCGGCGACCCGGAGCGTCCGGGCAAGAAGGACCCGCTCGACTGCGTCGTGTGGCGCGGCCGGCGCGAGGGCGAGCCGTCGTGGGAGAGCCCGTGGGGTCCGGGCCGACCGGGCTGGCACGTCGAGTGCACCGCGATCGCGCAGGAGCACCTCGGCGGCGCCTTCGACGTCCAGGGCGGGGGCAGCGACCTGGTCTTCCCGCACCACGAGATGTGCGCCGGCCACGCCCAGGTGGCGGTGCCCGGGACCCCGTTCGCGCAGGTCTACAGCCACGGCGGGATGGTCGCCTACGACGGCGAGAAGATGTCGAAGTCGCGGGGCAACCTGGTCTTCGTCTCGGCGCTGCGCAACAGCGACGTCGACCCGATGGCGATCCGGATGGCGCTGATGCGGCACCACTACCGCTCCGACTGGGAGTGGACCGACGACGAGCTGTGGACCGCCGTCGACGACGTCGACCGCTGGCGGCGGGCGCTGTCGCTGGGCGCCGGTGCCCCCGCGGGGCCGGTCGTCGAGGAGGTCCTGGCCGCGCTCGCCGACGACCTGGACGCGCCGCGCGCGCTGGCCGCGGTCGACCGCTGGGTGGCGGCGACCCTCGGCACCGACGGGCTCGCGGACACCAGCGACCCGGACGCCGGAGCGACGGTCCTCAGGCTGGCCGACGCGGCCCTCGGCATCCTGCTCTAGCCGGACGGATCGGCGCTCACGGCCGGGGGCACGTCGTACGCCCGGCTGCCCGGGCGACCGGGACGTATGACGTCCCGCGGGGCCACCCGGGCGGTGCCGCCAGCTGCCGGATCTGCTGAGTTGCGGATGTCGCAACGCAGCGGTCGGTGAGCCACCTTTCAAGCGTTGGGTTTGGTGGAACACTCACCGCTGCCCCGGGTCGGCGCCGACCGCCGGTGAGCTGTCCACCGATCTACTCCGCGAGAAGGTGGACAGCGCACCGCCGCCTGAGATCCGGATCTGCCGCAGAGCGGGCGTGTTGCGCGTGCGGCGGACAGGCGGGGTCTACCTCCCAGCGCTTCTCCCACCTTCCGGTGGAACCCGTCGCTGTCTCTTACCTGCTGGGATGACCGAGCGCGACGATACGACCACACCCAGCGATCTGCCGCGAGCCGGGCGCTAGCCGGGCGCGATCGTGCAAGGCGGGGCCTGGGCAGCGCTCGCTGGCTAGGCGGGGTCCCGGTGCAGCGGGGCGGGATCGCCGTACCCGACCTGCCGCACGGCTCCGGGCAGCGCGTCGAAGAGCGCCTCGGACACGGCTGCCGAGCAGCCCACGGTGAACTCGATCTCCTCATCGGCCTCGCACGCCAGGCACCAGGCCCGATCCTCGGGCCACACCAGGTGCGGTTCCTGGAAGTGGCCCCGGGCCGTCCCGAACCACGCCAGGGCCGGGGCGTCTCTGAGGACACTGACAGGACCCGTGAACACCAGCATCGGCCGGTGAGGGATCTCGAGGCGTGGCGCAACCGGAGCCGGGGTCCAGGCGGTCCAGCCCTCCCAGATCGCCGCGTACCCGGCCGAAGGCGTGGCCGTGTGGACGGCGAGGACCTCGAGGACCCGCCGCATGACAAGGTGCTCCCCGTCGACCTCAGGGTCGTCCGGCTGCGCGGTGAAGGCGATGCGCACGTACGCCTCGAAGCCCGGGGGACCGTAGCGAACCAGGTCCCGCCAGGCAGCCGGGGCCGAGAGGAGCCACTCCCCGGCATCCGCACTCGTCGCTTGTCGCACCGGACTCACGCAACGAGTGTCTCAGCGACCGAGGTCGGACAACGCGGCACACCAGGGACGCACCCCGTCAGTCAGCCCGTCGGTCAGTCCTCGTCCTGGCGGCGCTTGAGATAGCGCTCGAACTCGCGGGCGATGGCCTCGCCGGAGGCCTCGGGGAGGTCGGTGGTGTCGCGGGTCTCCTCGAGCGCGCGGACGTAGTCGGCGACGTCCTCGTCCTCCTCGGCGAGCTCGTCGACGCCGCGCTCCCAGGCGCGGGCGTCCTCGGGCAGGTCGCCGAGCGGGATGGAGGCCTCGAGCAGGTCCTCGAGCTGTCCGAGGAGCGCGAGCGTCGCCTTCGGGCACGGCGGCTGCGCGACGTAGTGGGGGACCGCCGCCCAGTAGGACACCGCCGGCACGTCGATCTGGATGCAGGACTCCTGGAACACGCCGACGATGCCGGTCGGACCCTCGTAGGTGGACTGCTCGAGCTTGAGCCGGTCGACCAGCTCGGGCTCGGTCGCGGTCCCGGTGACCGGGATCGGGCGGGTGTGGGGGGTGTCGGCCAGCAGGGCGCCGATGGTGACGACCAGGGTGCCGCCGAGCTCCTCGCAGGCCGCCAGCAGCTCGGCGCAGAACTGGCGCCAGCGCATGTTCGGCTCGATCCCGCGGATCAGGACGACGTCGCGGTCCAGCTCCGGAGGCGAGGCGATCGCGATGCTCGTGGTCGGCCAGGTGATCCGGCGGTGACCCAGGGCGTCGGTCCCGACGACGGGCCGGTTGACCTGGAAGTCGTAGAAGTCCTCGGGGTCCACGGCACCGATCGTGCGAGCGCCCCAGACCAGCATGAGGTGGTCGACGACCGCGGACGCGGCGTCCGCCGCGTCGTTCCAGCCCTCGAACGCCGCGATGACGATCGGGTCCACCAGGTCCGGGACGTCCTCCAGCTCGATCACCTCACCCAGCGTAGTCGGCTCCGCGATTTCCGCGGCCGGGATCGCCGGTGTCACGATCTGGGAAGCAGGTCCGGTACGTGGAACGGGTTCCTAGGCTGGGAACCACCGAGAGGAGACCCGTTGTCCCAGAGGCCGTCGTCATCGACCGGGTGGCGTCCCGACGCCACCGAGGAGCTCACGCGCGCCCTGCGCGAGCGGATCCTCGTCATCGACGGAGCGATGGGCACCGCGATCCAGCGGGACCGGCCCGACGAGGCCGGCTACCGCGGGGACCGGTTCCGGGACTGGCACCAGGACCTGGTCGGCAACAACGACCTCCTCACGCTCACCCGGCCGGACATCATCGCCGGCATCCACCGCGAGTACCTCGAGGCCGGCGCGGACCTCATCGAGACGAACACCTTCAACGCGACCGCGGTGTCGCTGGCCGACTACGGCATGCAGGACCTCTCCTACGAGCTCAACCTCGAGTCCGCGCGCCTGGCGCGCCACGAGGCCGACGCCGTCGCGACCGCCGACCGGCCGCGGTACGTCGCCGGGGCCCTCGGCCCGACGACGCGGACCGCCTCGATCTCGCCGGACGTCAACGATCCCGGCGCTCGCAACGTCTCGTTCGAGCAGCTGGTGGCGGCGTACCTCGAGGCCTCCCGTGGCCTGCTCGACGGCGGCGCCGACCTGTTGGTCATCGAGACCGTCTTCGACACCCTCAACGCCAAGGCGGCGATCTTCGCCGTCGAGCAGCTCTTCGAGGAGACCGGTCGCCGCTGGCCGGTCATCGTGTCCGGGACGATCACCGACGCCTCCGGCCGCACCCTGTCGGGGCAGACGACCGAGGCGTTCTGGAACTCGGTGCGGCACGTCCGGCCGCTCGCGGTGGGCCTCAACTGCGCGCTCGGCGCGAAGGAGATGCGTCCCTACATCGCCGAGATGTCGCGGGTCGCGGACACGTTCGTGTCCTGCTACCCGAACGCCGGCCTGCCCAACGCCTTCGGTGAGTACGACGAGGCCGCCGAGGAGACCGCGGCGGTCGTCGGCGAGTTCGCCCGCAGCGGGTTCGTGAACCTGGTCGGCGGCTGCTGCGGCACGACGCCCGCGCACGTCGCGGCGATCGCCCGTGCCGTCCGGGACCAGGCGCCGCGGACCGTGCCCGAGGTCGCCCCGGCGATGCGGCTGGCCGGTCTCGAGCCCTTCACGCTCGACGGGTCGAGCCTGTTCGTCAACGTCGGCGAGCGCACCAACATCACCGGCTCGGCGAAGTTCCGCAACCTGATCAAGGCCGGTGACTACGACAGCGGTCTGGCCGTCGCCGCCCAGCAGGTCGAGAACGGCGCGCAGGTCATCGACGTCAACATGGACGAGGGCATGATCGACGGCGTCGCCGCGATGGACCGCTTCCTCAAGCTGGTCGCCAGCGAGCCCGACATCAGCCGGGTCCCGCTGATGGTCGACTCGTCCAAGTGGGAGGTCATCGAGGCGGGCCTGCGCACGATCCAGGGCAAGCCGATCGTGAACTCGATCTCGCTCAAGGAGGGCGAGGAGAAGTTCCTCCAGCAGGCGCGGCTCTGCCGGCGGTACGGCGCGGCCGCGGTCGTCATGGCCTTCGACGAGGACGGCCAGGCCGACAACCTCGAGCGCCGCAAGGCGATCTGCGAACGCGCGTACCGGATCCTCGTGGACCAGGTCGGGTTCCCCGCCGACGACATCATCTTCGACCCGAACGTGTTCGCGGTGGCCACCGGCATCGAGGAGCACGCGTCGTACGGGCTCGACTTCATCGAGGCGACGCGCTGGATCAAGGAGAACCTGCCCGGCGCGAAGGTCTCCGGCGGCATCTCCAACGTCAGCTTCTCGTTCCGCGGCAACAACCCGGTGCGCGAGGCGATCCACGCGGTCTTCCTCTACCACGCGATCCGGGCCGGCCTGGACATGGGCATCGTGAACGCCGGCGCCCTGGTCCCGTACTCCGAGGTCGAGCCCGAGCTGCGCGACCGGATCGAGGACGTCGTGCTGAACCGGCGGCCGGACGCCGCCGAGCGGCTGCTCGAGATCGCCGAGGAGCACAACCGGACCGGCGAGGCCGTGGAGGCGACCGCCGAGGAGTGGCGCGCGCTGCCCGTGTCCGAGCGGATCACGCACGCGCTCGTGAAGGGCATCGACGCCCACGTCGAGCTCGACACCGAGGAGCTGCGCCAGGAGATCGCCGCGCGCGGCGGGCGGCCCATCGAGGTGATCGAGGGACCGCTGATGGCCGGGATGGACGTCGTCGGCGACCTGTTCGGCTCCGGGAAGATGTTCCTCCCGCAGGTGGTGAAGTCGGCCCGTGTCATGAAGAAGGCGGTCGCCTACCTGATCCCGTTCATCGAGCAGGAGAAGCTCGACAACCCCGAGCTCGCGACGGCCAAGGAGACCAACGGCACGATCGTCATGGCCACGGTCAAGGGCGACGTGCACGACATCGGCAAGAACATCGTCGGCGTCGTGCTTCAGTGCAACAACTACGAGGTCATCGACCTCGGCGTGATGGTGCCGGCCCAGAAGATCCTCGACACCGCCGCCGAGGTGGGCGCCGACCTGATCGGTCTCTCCGGCCTGATCACGCCGTCGCTCGACGAGATGGTCGGGTTCGCGACCGAGATGCAGCGGCTCGGGCTGGAGATCCCGCTGCTGATCGGCGGCGCGACCACCTCGCGCGCGCACACCGCCGTCAAGGTCGACCCGAAGTACGACGGCCCGGTCGTGTGGGTGAAGGACGCCTCGCGCTCGGTGCCGACCACGGCCGCGCTCCTGCACCCGGGTCGCCGGGAGAAGCTGCTCGCCGACGTCCAGGAGGACTACGACGCGCTGCGGGCCCGGCACGCCGCCAAGTCCGACCGCCCGCAGCTGTCCTACGAGGACGCCCGGGCCAAGGCCACCCCGATCGACTGGACCGGCTACGAGCCGCCGGCCCCGCGGCGGCCCGGGGTCCACGTCCTCGAGGACTACGACATCGCCGAGCTGCGTGAGTACATCGACTGGCAGCCGTTCTTCAACGCGTGGGAGATGAAGGGGCGCTTCCCCGACATCCTCAACAACCCCTCCACCGGCGAGGCCGCCCGCCGGCTCTACGACGACGCGCAGGCGATGCTCGACCGGATCATCGAGGAGCGGTGGCTCACCGCGCGCGGCGTCCTCGGCCTGTTCCCGGCGAACGCCGACGGCGATGACGTCGTGGTGTACGCCGACGACTCGCGCTCGGAGACGCGGGCGGTGCTGCACCAGCTGCGCCAGCAGGGCGAGCACCGGCCCGGCGTGCCGAACCGGGCGCTGTCGGACTACGTCGCGCCGGTCGGCACCGGGTTGCGCGACCACGTCGGCGGCTTCGCCGTCACCGCCGGGATCGGCCTCCCGGAGCGGGTCCAGCAGTTCAAGGACGACCTCGACGACTACTCGGCGATCCTGCTCGAGGCGCTGGCCGACCGGCTCGCCGAGGCGTTCGCCGAGCGCCTCCACCAGCGGGTCCGCACCGAGTTCTGGGGGCACGCGGCGGACGAGGAGCTGACCCAGGACGACCTGCTGGCCGAGCGCTACACCGGGATCCGGCCAGCGCCGGGCTACCCGGCCTGCCCCGACCACACCGAGAAGCTGACGCTCTGGGAGCTGCTCGACGTCGAGGCCAGCACCGGGATCCGGCTCACCGAGTCGATGGCGATGTGGCCGGGCGCGTCGGTGTCGGGGGTGTACTACAGCCACCCGCAGGCGCAGTACTTCGTCGTCGGACGCCTCGGCCGGGACCAGGTCGCGGCGTACGCCGAGCGCAAGGGCTGGACCCTCGCCGAGGCCGAGAGGTGGCTCTCGCCCAACCTCGGCTACGACCCCGATGACTGACCCGATGACCGACCCGGCGACCGGGCCGGCCGCCACGTCGCCGGAGCTGCCCCGCGCGGTCCTCTGGGACATGGACGGGACCCTCGTCGACACCGAGCCGTACTGGGTCAGCACCGAGTACGAGCTCGCCGAGCGCCACGGCGGGCGGTGGAACGACGCGGACGCCCTCACCCTGGTGGGCAACGACCTGCGGTCCTCCGCTGTCTACATCCAGGAGCACATGGGGATCGACGTCGGCGTCGACCAGATCGTCGACGAGCTCCTGGACGGCGTCGTGCGCCGGGTGGCGGAGGAGGTCCCGTGGTGCGCGGGCGCCCTCGACCTGCTCGCAAGACTCCGGGAGGACGGCGTCCCGTGCGGGCTGGTGACGTCGTCCCACGACCGGTTCGTCGCCCCGATCGTCGGTCACCTGCCGCCCGAGACCTTCCGGGTGGTGGTCACCGGCGACCGGGTCGAGCAGGGCAAGCCGCACCCAGAGCCCTACCTGACGGCCGCGGCCGCCCTGGGCCTGCACCCGGCCGACTGCCTCGCGATCGAGGACTCCAACACCGGGACGAAGTCGGCCGAGAGCGCCGGCTGCCTGGTCCTCGTCGTCGAGAACCACGTGCCCGTCCTGCCCGGCGAGCGGCGCGTCATGGCCGACACGCTCGAGGGGATCGACCTCGCCTGGGTGTGGTCCCAGCAGTAGTGCAGCCGGACTAGTCATGGTCCTAGTACCAACGGACAATGGCGGTCCACACGCAGGTGGAGAAGGATCGAGTCATCAGGGGGGCAAGTCGTCCCTGGTTCTTCAGGAAGCAGGTTCGATGATCGTCCGGCGCAGTCCCGCCATCGTGCTCATCCTCGCGTTGAGCGCAGCGGCCCTGTCAGGTGCTCCGGCCCTGGCAAAGGATGGCGGGACTGCGAAGGACGTCGACCGCGACACCTGCGATCCGGGATCGGCAAGCCACGCCAAGCTCCGAGTCGACACCCTCGACGACAACTCCTCGCGCCTCATGGTCGTCGGGACCGTCTGGAGCGACGACAGTGACGTGTGGGCCTGGCGCCTCAAGCACAACGGCGACCTGTCGGACGACGGGAAGGCCCGTGGCGACGAGGACACCGACCTCAGCTTCCGGGTCATCAGGTCGATGATCAACTTCAACGGCACGGACGACATCGTGTTCCGCGCCGAGAACCAGCGGACCGGTGAGGTCTGCCGCACGACCGTCTCCTATTGAGCCCTATCCTGGCGGGACCTCGTCGAAAGGTCCCACGGTTGAGATTCCTGAGAAGCCCGGTCACGGTCTTCCTGGTCATCGGTCTCATCACGGCCGCAGCGATCCTCGCCGGGACCAACATCCTGGCCGACCGTGCGGCCTCCGACGAGGCGATCGCGGAGGCGCAGGCGACGACCAAGATCATCGCGCAATCGGTCGTCGGGCCCGCGATCCCGCCGGCGATGGCGGACGCACGCTCGGAGAGCGCGGACGACTACTACGGCATGCTCGACGAGGCCGACCGCGAGATCCAGGCCAGCCTTCACTACACGGACCGACCGTTCCTCATCAACGTCTGGTCCCGTGATGGCCGGCTCATCTACTCCTCCAAGCTCCCCATCCTGCTGGGCCAGGACCAGATCCACCTGAACCTCGACGAGGACCAGCGGCGCGTCCTGCGCGAGGGCGGAACGGGCTACGAGCGCGCCGACCCCGCCCGTCCCGTGGACCGTGCCGCGGCAGGCACCAAGGGCATGGTGCGCATCTACGCCACGGCCGTCCCGTCGGGACCACGAGGAAAGCTCGCGCTCGAGAACACACTGACGAAGCCCAAGCACGTTCTCGTGGAGGCCTACTTCCCCAGCACCGAGCTGGGTGCGCGGAGGGCCCAGATCTTCGACTCGTTCCGATGGATCACGGTCGGCGGCCTCGTGCTGCTGATGATGGTCGCCACCGGCCTGCTCGTGGCGCTGACCCGTCAGGTCCGCCGCGGCGCTCGCGAGCGGGAGCGGCTGCTCCAGTCCGCGATGGACGCCTCCGACGCCGAGCGCCGGCGGATCGCCCGCGACCTGCACGACGGCGTGGTCCAGGACCTGGCCGGCACCGCGTTCTCCGTGGGGGCCGTCTCGCGCATGCCCGACCTGCCCGAGGAGGCCCGGGAGCCGTTGTCCGGGGCGGGGACCTCGCTGCGCGGCAGCCTCAAGTCGCTGCGGTCGCTCCTGGCGGAGATCCACCCGCCGGACCTGCGGGCGGACGGGCTCGCGGCGGCGCTCGGCGACCTGATCGCCCCAGCCGGCACCGTCGGCATCCAGGCCTCCGTCAGCGTCCACGGCACCGAGGGGGCGACCGACGAGCAGGCGGCGCTGGTGTGGCGGGTGGCCCAGGAGGCCGTGCGCAACACCATCCGCCACTCCGAGGCCTCGACGCTGGCCGTCACCGTGCGCGGCGACGGTGACCGGCTGACCCTCGAGGTCGTCGACGACGGGGTCGGGTTCGACCCCAAGGTCGCCCGGCCGGAGAGCTTCGGGCTGCGCGGCCTGCGTAGCCTGGTGGCCGACAACGGGGGCGTGCTCGAGGTGCGCTCCGCCCCGGGGGAGGGCACGACCGTGCGCATGGAGGTGGGGGCCCGATGACCGCGCCCGTGAGAGTGGTCCTGGTCGACGACCACGCCGTCATCCGCGCCGGCCTGCAGCAGCTCCTCAGCGGGACCGACGACATCGAGGTCGTGGGCACGGCGGCCAACGGCGCGGAGGCGCTCGAGGTGGTGCGCCGGATCCGCCCCGACGTGGTCCTCATGGACCTGCAGATGCCCGACGTGGACGGCGTCACCGCGACCCGCAACATCATGGCCCAGCAGCTGGGGGTCGACGTGCTCGTGCTGACGTCGTTCTCCGACAGCGAGCGGATCGTGGCCGCCCTGGACGCCGGCGCCGTCGGCTACCTGCTCAAGGACGCCGACCCCGAGGACGTGCTCCAGGGCATCCGGGCGGTCAGCCGCGGGGAGTCACCGATCCACCCCAAGGCCGCCCGTGCCCTCCTCGGTGTCCGGGCCACCTCCAACCACCAGGTCCAGCTGACCTCGCGCGAGACCGAGGTGCTCGGGCTGGTCCGGGAGGGGCTGGCCAACAAGCAGATCGCCCGGCGCCTCGACATCAGCGAGCGCACCGTCAAGGCGCACCTGACGTCAGCGTTCGCCCGGATCGGCGTCGCGGACCGGACCCAGGCCGCCCTCTGGGCCGAGCGCAACGGGCTCTGACGCGTCGCCGGCGGGCTGCGGCAGCGGCGGGGGAGTGCCGCCGAACGCGGGGCACAGCGCCTGGTGGGCGCACCAGTCGCACAGCCGCCCCGGGCTCGGCTGCCAGTCACCCGACTCCTCCGCCTGCCGGATGGCCCGCCAGATCGCCTCGACCTTGCGCTCGGTGGCCCGCAGGTCGGCCTCGTCGGGCACGTAGCGCAGCATCTCGCCGTTGCCGAGGTAGACCAGCTGCAGCATCGCCGGCACCACCCCGCGGGTCCGCCAGATGACCAGCGCGTAGAACTTCATCTGGAACAGCGCCTTGGCCTCGAACATCTCGCTGGGGCTCGCGCCCGACTTGTAGTCGACGACGCGGATGGCACCGTCGGGCGCGACGTCGAGACGGTCGATGAACCCGCGCAGCAGCAGCCGCGACTCCAGCAGAGCCTCGACGTACAGCTCGCGCTCCGCCGGCTCGAGCCGCCGCGGGTCCTCGAGGGTGAAGTAGCGCTCGAGGACGGTGCGGCACGACGTCAGCCACTCGGTCGCCGCGGCTCCCTCGTCGGGGCCGAACATGGCGCCGAGCTCCGGCTCCTCGGCCACCAGCGCGTCCCACGTCGGCTCGAGCATCCCGTCGGCCTGCTCGGGGGTACGGCGCTCGGCGGGCAGGTCGAAGAGGTCCTCGAGGACCTTGTGCACCAGGGTGCCGCGGACGGCGGCCGGCGAGAACGGCTCGGGCAGCCTGTCGATGGTGCGGAACCGGTAGAGCAGCGGGCAGCTCAGGAAGTCGCCGGCCCGGCTGGGGGAGAGCGCACCGAGGACGTCGACCCCGTCGACCGGGGTGCCGACCCGGGTCGCCGGTGACTCCTGCTCCACACTCACAGGGCCGACCCTAGGACAGCCCGCCGACAGTGCCGCCGCCACTCCCGGCGCACGCCGGTCGGATAGCCTCGAGGAGTGTCCGACAGCCCGCCCCGACCATCCCGGCCGCCCGGGACGCTCCGGGTCGGCTCGATCGCGGGCAGCGACGTCCTCGTCTCGTCGTCGTGGTTCGTCGTCGCGGCCCTGATCGCGATCATCGTCGCACCGGTCGCCGAGGTCGCCCAGCCCGGCCTCGGACCGTGGAAGTACGTCGCGGGGCTCGCGTTCGCCGTGATCCTCTACCTCTCGGTGCTGCTGCACGAGGCGTCCCACGCGATCGTCGCCCGCCGGCTGGGGTTCCCGGTCACCTCGATCACGCTCCACTTCCTCGGCGGGATGACCGCCATCGAGGGTGAGGCGCGCACGCCGCGCCAGGAGTTCCTCATCGCCGTCGTCGGGCCGCTGACCTCGCTCGCGGTCGGCGCCGTCGCCTTCGTCGTCCGCCCGTTCACCCCCGACGGCCTGCTCCTCATGGCGGTCGGCGGCCTGGCGGGTGCCAACCTGCTGGTCGGCCTGCTCAACCTGGTCCCGGGCCTGCCGCTCGACGGCGGCCGGGTCCTCAAGGCCCTGGTCTGGCAGCTCAGCGGCGACGTGCACACCGGGACCATCGTCGCCGGCTGGGGCGGCCGGCTCGCCGCGGTCGGGGTCGTCTTCTGGCCGCTGCTCCAGGAGTCGATCTTCGGGACCGAGCCCGACCTCCTCGACTTCGCGCTGGCGTTCATCGTGGCCGCGTTCCTCTGGGCGGGCTCGACCTCGGCGATGTCGACGGCGCGGATGCGCCGCCGGATCCCGCAGCTGGTCGCGCGCAACCTCGCCCGGCGGACCCTGGCGGTCCCCAGCGACCTCCCGCTCGCCGAGGCGGTACGCCGCGCGCAGGACGCCGAGGCCGGCGGGATCGTCACCGTCACCAGCTCGGGCGTCCCGGTCGGCATCGTCAGCGAGGCCGCCGTCGAGGCCACCCCGCCGGAGCGCCGGCCGTGGGTCGCCACGTCGACGGTCGCCCGCACCCTCGACCGCGGGCTCCAGCTCCCCGCCGACATCACCGGCGAGGAGCTGGTGATGGCGATCAGCCGGACACCGGCCGCGGAGTACCTCCTGGTCGAGACCGACGGCGCCGTCTTCGGCGTGCTCGCGACCGCCGACGTCGACCGGGCGTTCCGCGAAGCCGCCCACTAGGCCCTAGGCTCTCCCGCCGTGCCCGACACCCCCGAAGTCCCCGACGCCAGCGCCACCACCGACGCCCCCGACGTACCGCCGCAGGCCTGGTCAGGTGTCCACCGCGGGCCGCTGCGGGCGGGGGAGTGGGTGCGCCTGCTGGACGGGAAGGGCCGTCGGCACAACATCTGCCTGGAGCCCGGCAAGACCTTCCACACCAACCGCGGCGGGATGTCCCACGACGACCTGATCGGGCGCGAGGAGGGCTTCACGATCGTCTCGTCGTCGGGCGGCGAGTACCTCGTCTTCCGTCCCCTGCTCTCGGAGTTCGTCGTCTCGATGCCGCGCGGCGCCGCGGTCGTCTACCCGAAGGACGCCGCCCAGATCGTGGCGTTCGCCGACATCTTCCCGGGCGCGCACGTCGTCGAGGCCGGCGTCGGCTCCGGTGCGCTGACCTGCTCGCTGCTGCGGGCCGTCGGCCCGTTCGGGAGGGTGTCGTCCTACGAGCGCCGCGAGGAGTTCGCCGAGGTGGCGCGCAAGAACGTCCACCAGTTCTTCGGCGCCCCGGAGGGGCAGACGCACCCCGCCTGGGAGCTGACGGTCGGGGACCTCGCCGAGGCGCTGCCCGCCTCCGGGGAGCGCGCCGACCGGGTCATCCTCGACATGCTCGCGCCGTGGGACTGCCTCGAGGCCACCGCCGACGCGCTGCGGCCCGGGGGGATCGTGTGCGCCTACGTCGCGACCACCACCCAGCTGTCCCGGTTCGTCGAGACGGTCCGCGTGCACGGAGGCTTCACCGAGCCACAGGCGTGGGAGTCGCTCGTGCGCGACTGGCACGTCGAGGGGCTCGCCGTCCGGCCCGGGCACAAGATGATCGGCCACACGGCCTTCCTCGTCACCGCCCGCCGGATGGCGCCCGGCCAGCGGGCGCCGCTGAAGAAGCGCCGCCCCGCCCCCGGCGCCTACGGCCCGGACTACGCCGGGCCCCGGCCGCCCGGCGTCCCGGTCGACGCGCCGGTCGACTGACCGGCCGCCCGACCGCCCGACCGGCGGGCCGACGGACCGGGAAGCCGCCGTCGGTGACCGTCCCGCGTCCTCGCGTGCTGCCAAATCGTGACCAACACCGCGAGATGAGCCCTTCCCTCGGGGGCACTCGCGGGTAGGGTCGACCGCACAGGAGGTGGCGCTGATGTCGACATCGGAGAGCGTTCCCAGCACGGGCGGGTCGAGCCCGGAAGAGCTCGCGGACCAGGTCCGGCTCCTGGAGTCCGAGGTCACCGACCTTCGCCGTCGGCTGGCCGAGGGCCCCACCAGCTCGCGCACCCTCGAGCTGCGGCTCGCGGACGCACACCGCAGCCTCGCCGGGCTGAACTCGCAGAACGAGCGGCTCGCCCAGACGCTGCGCGAGGCACGCGACCAGATCATGAAGCTGAAGGAGGAGGTCGACCGGCTCGCGCAGCCGCCCGCCGGCTTCGGCACCTTCCTCAACCGCAACGACGACGACTCGATCGACGTGTTCACCGGCGGCCGCAAGCTGCGGGTCAACGTCAGCCCGAGCGTCGACCTCGACGACCTGCGCCGCGGCCAGGAGGTCATGCTCAACGAGGCCCTCAACGTCGTCGCCGCCCTCGAGTTCGAGGAGGTCGGCGAGGTGGTGATGTTCAAGGAGCTGCTCGCCGACGGCGAGCGGGCCCTGGTCATCGCCAACGCCGACGAGGAGCGGGTCGTCCGGCTGGCCGACCCGCTGCACCACGAGACCATCCGGGCCGGCGACTCGCTGCTGCTCGACGCCCGCGCCGGCTACGTCTACGAGAAGGTCCCGAAGTCCGAGGTCGAGGAGCTGGTCCTCGAGGAGGTCCCGGACATCGCCTACGAGTCGATCGGTGGCCTCGGCAACCAGATCGAGGCGATCCGGGACGCCGTCGAGCTGCCCTACCTGCACCCCGAGCTGTTCAAGGAGCACGAGCTCAAGCCGCCCAAGGGCGTGCTGCTCTACGGACCGCCGGGCTGCGGCAAGACCCTGATCGCCAAGGCCGTCGCGAACAGCCTCGCCAAGAAGGTCGCCGCGAAGACCGGCCAGGAGGGGAAGTCCTACTTCCTCAACATCAAGGGCCCCGAGCTGCTCAACAAGTACGTCGGCGAGACCGAGCGGCACATCCGCCTGGTCTTCCAGCGCGCCCGTGAGAAGGCGAGCGGGGGCACGCCGGTCATCGTCTTCTTCGACGAGATGGACTCGCTGTTCCGCACCCGCGGCTCCGGGGTCTCCTCCGACGTCGAGAACACGATCGTCCCGCAGCTGCTGAGCGAGATCGACGGTGTCGAGCTCCTCGAGAACGTCCTGGTCATCGGTGCCTCGAACCGCGAGGACATGATCGACCCGGCGATCCTGCGCCCCGGCCGCCTCGACGTGAAGATCAAGATCGAGCGGCCGGACGCGGAGTCGGCTCGCGACATCTTCAGCAAGTACCTCACCCCGAGCCTGCCGCTGCACGCCGACGACCTCGCCGAGTTCGGCAACGACCGCGACGCCACGGTCGGTGGGATGATCCGCGCCACCGTCGAGCGGATGTACGCCGAGACCGAGGAGAACCGGTTCCTGGAGGTCACCTACGCCAACGGCGACAAGGAGGTCCTCTACTTCAAGGACTTCAACTCCGGGGCGATGATCCAGAACATCGTCGACCGCGCCAAGAAGATGGCGATCAAGGACTTCCTCGACCACGACCAGCGCGGTCTGCGGATCTCCCACCTGCTCCAGGCGTGCGTGGACGAGTTCAAGGAGAACGAGGACCTGCCCAACACGACCAACCCCGACGACTGGGCGCGGATCTCGGGCAAGAAGGGCGAGCGGATCGTGTTCATCCGCACGCTCATCACCGGCAAGCAGGGCACCGAGCCGGGCCGCTCCATCGACACGGTCTCCAACACCGGCCAGTACCTCTAGGCCCCCGGGGCGCCGAGCACGTCACGTTTGCCCGCGCGACCGCGCGGGCACCGTGGACCCATGTTCTGGCTCGGAGTCGTCGTGGTCGGTGTCGTGTGCGCTGCGATCAGCTGGCGGGCGACACGTCGCGCCCTTCGGTGACGTCGGCGACCGTCGCACCCAGCGCTGCCAGGAGCTCGGCCGCGTCGACGGTCAGGGCCACGCCCTGGCTGCCGCCGCCGATGCTGACCAGACCCGAGATCGAGGAGTCCGCCACCACCGCGAGCGGCGTGCTGCTGCCCAGCGGCGTGATGGTGCCGCGCCGGTAGCCCGTCACCGCGTGGGCGGCGTCGGCGTCCGGCATCGACAGCCGGTTCACGCCCAGCAGCGCGCGCAGCTTGGGCCAGGCGATCTCCCGGTCGCCCGGCACCAGGACGAAGCGGTGGTCGCCCTCGCGCACCCGCACGACCATCGTCTTGAGCAGCTGGTGGGGCTCGATGCCGCGGGCGGCCGCCGCCTCCTCGAGCGAGCGCACTGGACCGTGCCGGGTCACCTCGACGGCGAGACCGAGCGCCTCGGCGGCCGCGAGGACGCGGGCCGCCCCGTCGGCGTCGCCGCCGGGGCCCGCCTCGGTGCCCGTGCTCATGCCGCGCGGCCGACGTACACGTAGGTCCAGGGGCGCCCTGCGGACGGGCCCGGCAGGTACGACGCCGACACCTCGACCACGTCCAGGCCCGCAGCGGCGACCAGGGCCGGCACGTCGCGGCTGAGGTGGCACCCGCCCGCGACCCGGCGCTGCACCGGGTCGAGCCGCCGCTGCCAGCCCGCCACCCGGGGCTCGGGGGAGAGGCCGTGCTCGAGGAAGTGCAGCGCGGCACCCGGCCGCAGCACCCGTCGTACCTCCGCGAGGGCCCGGAGGGGGTCGGGGATCGTGCACAGGGTGAACGTCGTCAGGGCGGCGTCGTAGGTGTCGTCGTCGGCCTCCAGGCGCTGGCCGTCCAGCCCGACCCGCTCGACCTCGAGCGGCGCGCGGTCGCGGCGCTCCTGCGACATCCGCCAGCCGACGTCCGAGGGCTCGACCGCGTCGACGCGCTCGACCTCGGCGGGGTAGAGCGCGGCGTTCAGGCCGCTGCCGAACCCGATCTCGAGGACGCGCCCGGACAGCCCGGCCACCGCCTCGCCGCGCAGCCGCATCACCGGCCCGGACGAGAGGGACTTGTCGGCGAGCCGCGGGACGACGCGATCGGTCCACATGCCCATGACCCGAGGGTAGAGCGTGTCCGGCTCGCGTACGCTCGGCACATGAGCGTGCGGCGGGTCATGGGGACCGAGGTGGAGTACGGCATCGCCGTGCAGGGCCAGCCGCTGGCCAACCCGATGGTGGCCTCCTCGCAGGTGGTCAACGCCTACGCCTCGGCAACGGTGAAGGCCCGGCGGGCACGCTGGGACTTCGAGGAGGAGTCGCCGCTGCGCGACGCCCGCGGGTTCGACATGTCGCGGCAGGTGGCCGACCCCAGCCAGCTCACCGACGAGGACATGGGGCTGGCCAACGTCATCCTCACCAACGGCGCCCGGCTGTACGTCGACCACGCCCACCCGGAGTACTCCACCCCCGAGGTGACCACGCCCCTCGACATCGTGCGGTGGGACAAGGCGGGGGAGCAGGTGATGCTCGACGCCTCGCGCCGGGCCGGGCAGCTGCCCGGGGGCACGCCGATCGTGCTCTACAAGAACAACACCGACAACAAGGGCGCCTCCTACGGCGCCCACGAGAACTACCTGATGCGGCGGTCGACCCCGTTCGGTGACATCGTGCGGCACCTGACGCCGTTCTTCGTGAGCCGCCAGGTGATCTGCGGCGCCGGGCGGGTCGGCAAGGGGCAGGACGGGCGCGAGCACGGCTTCCAGGTCAGCCAGCGCGCCGACTTCTTCGAGGTCGAGGTCGGCCTCGAGACGACGCTGAAGCGCCCGATCATCAACACCCGCGACGAGCCGCACGCGGACCCCGAGCGCTACCGGCGGCTGCACGTGATCATCGGCGACGCCAACCTGGCCGAGGTGTCGACGTACCTCAAGGTCGGCACGACGGCCCTGGTGCTGGCGATGATCGAGGACCGGTTCATCTCCGTGGACCTGACCGTCGACGGTCCGGTGTCGGGACTGCGGGCGATCTCCCACGACCCGACCCTGCGGCAGACCGTGACGCTCACCGACGGCCGGAAGCTGACCGGGATCCAGCTCCAGCTGGAGTACCTCGACCTGGCGAAGAAGTTCGTCGAGGACCGGTACGGCGCCGACGCGGACCCGCAGACCGTCGACGTCCTCGAGCGCTGGGAGTCGGTGCTCGCCCGGCTCGAGCGCGACCCGATGCTGTGCGCCACGGAGCTGGACTGGGTGGCCAAGCTCAAGCTGCTCGAGCAGTACCGTCAGCGCGACGGCCTGGAGTGGGACGACGCCAAGCTCCAGCTCATCGACTACCAGTACTCCGACATCCGCCCCGAGAAGGGCCTCTACCACCGGCTGGTCGCCGGCGGACGGATCGAGCGGCTGCTCGACGACGCCGCCGTGGACGCGGCGATGCACGACCCGCCGGAGGACACCCGGGCCTACTTCCGCGGTCGCTGCCTGGAGAAGTACGCCGACCACGTCGCTGCCGCGTCCTGGGACTCGGTGATCTTCGACCTGCCCGGGCGTGAGTCGCTGCAGCGGGTGCCGACGATCGACCCGCTGCGCGGCAGCAAGGCCCACGTGGGCGATCTCCTGGACCGTTGCGAGACCGCTGAGGCGCTCTTCACGGCGCTCACCTCGTGAGTGGGCTCCTGCGGCTCCCGCCGAGTGGATAGGGTCGAGGCATGGCACAGGAGCAGAAGCAGCCGCGGAAGTCCTCCGAGGCCGACGAGGCCGTCCAGTCCGCCCCGGAGAGCGACGTCGCCGACCGCAAGGAGTCCCTGGACTCCGACGTCGACGACATCCTCGACGAGATCGACGACGTGCTCGAGACCAACGCCGAGGACTTCGTGAAGTCGTTCATCCAGAAGGGCGGCCAGTGAGCGATCCCCGTCTCCCGGCTGCGTTCCTGCAGCCGGGCACCTCGTCGTTCAGCGACTTCCTCGCCGAGCAGGCTCCCGACCTGCTCCCGGCGCGCCGCGCGGTGCCGCAGGGCCACGCCGGCGACCTCGCCCCGCACGGGACCACGATCGTCGCCGCGACCTACCCCGGCGGCGTCGTGATGGCCGGTGACCGCCGCGCGACGATGGGCAACATCATCGCCCAGCGCGACATCGAGAAGGTGTTCCCGGCCGACGAGTTCTCGGCCGTCGGCATCGCCGGCTCGGCCGGGATCGCGGTCGAGATGGTCCGGCTGTTCCAGACCGAGCTCGAGCACTACGAGAAGATCGAGGGCACCACGCTCTCGGTCGACGGCAAGGCCAACCGGCTCGCCGCCCTGATCCGCTCCAACCTCGCCATGGCGATGCAGGGGCTCGCCGTCGTCCCGCTGTTCGCCGGCTACGACCTGACCTCCGACCGGGGCCGGATCTTCAGCTACGACGTGACCGGCGGCCGCTACGAGGAGACCGCGTTCCACTCGGTCGGCTCCGGGTCGCTGTTCGCGCGCGGAGCGCTGAAGAAGCTCTACCGCGACGACCTCGACCAGATCGGCTGCGTCACCGCGGTCGTCCAGGCGCTGTACGACGCCGCGGACGACGACTCCGCCACCGGCGGACCCGACCTGACGCGGCGGATCTTCCCCGTCGTGCAGGTGATCACCGGCGACGGCGGCCGACGGCTGCCGGACGAGGAGGTCGCGGCCATCGCCGATGACGTGATCGCCGGCCGGATGACGCGGCCCGACGGCCCCTCCGCGCCGCTGACGGGAGGGAGCAGCCGATGAGCATGCCGTTCTACGTCTCGCCCGAGCAGCTGATGAAGGACCGGGCGGACTTCGCCCGCAAGGGCATCGCCCGCGGCCGGTCCGTGGTGGCGGTGCAGTACGCCCACGGCATCCTGTTCGTCTCCGAGAACCCCTCGCAGGCGCTGCACAAGGTCTCCGAGATCTACGACCGGATCGCGTTCGCCGCGGTCGGCCGTTACAACGAGTTCGAGAACCTGCGGATCGCCGGCGTCCGGCTCGCCGACATGCGCGGCTACGCCTACGACCGGCGCGACGTCACCGGCCGGGGCCTGGCGAACGCCTACGCGCAGACCCTCGGCACGATCTTCTCCTCCGGCGGCGAGAAGCCCTACGAGGTCGAGATCTTCGTTGCCGAGATCGGCGACGTCGCCGACGACGACCAGCTCTACCGGCTGACGTACGACGGGCAGGTCGCCGACGAGCACGGCTACGCCGTGATGGGCGGCGCCGCGGACGTGGTGGCGTCCTACCTGGCCGAGCGGTACTCACCCGGCCTGGAGCTCGCGGACGCGCTCGCGCTGGCGGTGGGGGCCCTCGGTCACTCCGCCGACGAGAAGGGGGCCAGCGAGGACCGGGTGATCGCCACCGACGACCTCGAGGTCGCCGTGCTCGACCGCACCCGGACCCAGCCGCGCAAGTTCCTGCGGCTGCGCCCGGCGCGGCTGGAGCAGCTGCTCGGCGACCGGGGCGGATCTGCGGCGGACCAGCCGGCGCCCGATGCCCCGGGCACCTCCGAGGCGGACGGGTCGCCCGCGGCGTCCGATGCCGAGGTGTCCGCCGTCGAGGAGTCGCAGGAGCCTGCCGAGCGCGACGGTCTGGGGCCCGCACCGGCCCCCGGCGACGGACTCGCCGGTCCGCCGGGCGACGAGCCGCCGGTCGCCCCGCCGCTCGGCTGACGTCGTACCTCCCCGACGAATCGTGAGATTCTCGGGCCACATCGGTCGCTGATGAGGCGCAGGCAACCGTGCTGCGCCTAGGCTGAGGCTGTGGACCGGCGGATCTTCGGCATCGAGAACGAGTACGGCGTCACGTGCACGTTCAAGGGCCAGCGCCGGTTGAGCCCCGACGAGGTCGCCCGCTACCTGTTCCGCAAGGTCGTCAGCTGGGGACGCAGCAGCAACGTGTTCCTGCGCAACGGCGCGCGGCTCTACCTCGACGTCGGCAGCCACCCCGAGTACGCCACCCCCGAGTGTGACGACGTCGTGGAGCTCGTCACCCACGACAAGGCGGGGGAGCGGGTGCTCGAGGGCCTCCTGCTCGACGCCGAGCAGCGGCTGCACGACGAGGGCATCGCCGGCGAGATCTACCTCTTCAAGAACAACACCGACTCGGCCGGCAACTCCTACGGCTGCCACGAGAACTACCTGGTGAGCCGCGCGGGGGAGTTCTCGCGCCTGGCCGACGTGCTGATCCCGTTCCTGGTGACCCGGCAGATCATCGTGGGGGCTGGCAAGATCACCCAGACGCCGCGGGGGGCGTCGTACAGCGTCTCGCAGCGTGCCGAGCACATCTGGGAGGGCGTCAGCAGCGCCACCACCCGTTCGCGGCCGATCATCAACACCCGGGACGAGCCGCACGCGGACGCGGAGAAGTACCGGCGCCTGCACGTCATCGTGGGCGACAGCAACATGAGCGAGACCACCACGATGCTGAAGGTCGCCAGCTGCGACCTGGTGCTGCGGATGATCGAGGAGGGCGTGGTGATGCGCGACCTCACGATGGAGAACCCGATCCGGGCGATCCGCGAGATCTCCCACGACGTCACCGGCCGCCGCAAGGTGCGCCTGGCCAACGGCCGGGAGGCGAGTGCCCTCGACATCCAGCAGGAGTACCTCTCGAAGGCGCGCGACTTCGTGGACCGCCGCGAGATCAGCACCCCGGTGATCGAGCAGGCGCTCGACCTGTGGGAGCGGGGCCTCAAGGCGGTCGAGTCGGACGACCTCGGTCTGGTCGACCGCGAGATCGACTGGGTGATCAAGTGGAAGCTGATCGAGCGCTACCGCGCCAAGCACGGCCTGCCGCTCGGCCACCCGCGGATCGCCCAGCTCGACCTGGCCTACCACGACATCCACCGTGGCCGTGGCCTCTACTACCTGCTCGAGAAGCGTGGCGCCGTCGCGCGCGTCACCACGGACCTGAAGATCTTCGAGGCCAAGTCGGTGCCCCCGCAGAGCACCCGGGCCCGGCTGCGCGGCGAGTTCATCCGGCGGGCCCAGGAGCGCCGACGCGACTTCACCGTCGACTGGGTGCACCTGAAGCTGAACGACCAGGCGCAGCGGACCGTGCTGTGCAAGGACCCCTTCCGGGCGTACGACGAGCGGGTGCAGCGGCTCATCGACGGCATGTAGCCGGCCCTGCCCACCCCGCGATCAGGGTCCCCTCAGGCACGCCGGTTATGGTGACGGCGCTGAACACGAACCCTCGACGAACAGGTGAGTCCTCCGTGTCCCGACGTCTCCGACGCCTCCCGCTCCTCCTCCTCCCGATCGCGCTGGCGACCTCGCTCGTCGCGTGCGGCAGCAGTGACGGAGGATCCTCGAGCGACGCGAGCGACAGCAGCGACGCACTGCACGGCATCACGATCAGCGGCGACCTGGGCAAGGAGCCCGAGGTCGACTGGAACGGCAAGCTCGAGGTCGACAAGACCGAGACCACGGTCGTGGAGGAGGGCGACGGCGCCGAGATCAAGAACGGCGACCAGGTCTCGGCCTTCCTGTGGATCGGCAACGGCTACGACCAGAAGAAGGCCTACAGCGACTTCGACGGCGGCGAGCCGGAAGCGGTCACGGCGAGCGACAGCCTCGCGCCGGTGTTCAAGGCCGCGGTGCTCGGGCAGAAGCTCGGCTCCCGGGTGGCCGTGAC
Organism: Nocardioides sp.; assembly: GCF_044226305.1. Classification (GTDB taxonomy): domain Bacteria; phylum Actinomycetota; class Actinomycetes; order Propionibacteriales; family Nocardioidaceae; genus Nocardioides. The sequence continues at coordinate 189,694 of NZ_JBGAHF010000008.1, forward strand.
CACGACCGCCCAGGAGGCGTTCGGCGAGTCCGGCAACCCCCAGCTCGGGATCAGCAACGGCGACAGCGTGCTCATCATCGTCGACCTGATGGGTCCCTACGAGACGCCCAAGCCGAAGACCGTGCCGTCCTCGCAGCTGCCGTCGGTGATCGAGAAGGGTGGCGTCCCCACGGCCCTCGACTTCACCGGGGTACCGAAGCCGCAGGCCGACGGTGACCTGGAGCGGGCGATCCTCAAGCAGGGTGACGGCGAGACCGTCACCTCGGACATGACCCTGACCGTCAACTACCTCGGTCAGGTCTACGACGCGCCCAAGCCGTTCGACGAGAGCTACTCGAAGAAGCCGGCGACCTTCTCGCTCTCACAGGTGGTCAAGGGCTGGACCTACGGCCTCACCGGCGTCAAGGTCGGCAGCCGCGTGGTGCTGGCGATCCCGCCGGACCTGGGCTACGGCTCGAGCGAGCAGTCGGGCATCCCGGCGAACAGCACGCTGTACTTCGTGGTGGACGTCCTCAAGGCGGAGAAGGCGGCACAGTAGCCTCCTCCAGAGCACTCGGGACGAGGGAGGCGGCATGGCGGTGCAGAAGAGCGAGCGACTGCTCAACCTGCTCATCATGCTGCTTGTGCAGCGGCACTACGTCTCGAAGGACCGGATCCGGGCGATCCTCTACCCGGACTCCAGCACGGACGCCTTCGAGAAGATGTTCGAGCGGGACAAGGAGGAGCTGCGCAGCCTCGGCGTCCCGATCGAGGTGGGCAACATGGACGCCTACTTCGACGACGAGCCCGGCTACCGGATCCGTCCCGACGAGCTCGCGCTGCCCGACATCGCCCTGACCTCCGACGAGGCGGCCGTGATCGGCCTGGCCACCCGGGTGTGGGAGCACGCCCGGCTGGCCGAGGCGACCACCGAGGCGGTCCGCAAGCTGACCGCGCTCGGGGTGCCCACCGACGTCAGCGCGCTCGACATCGCCCAGCCCCGGCTGAGCGCCGACGAGCCGTCGTTCGACGTCTTCTGGGAGGCCGTCCAGGAGCGCACCCCGGTCGAGTTCGGCTACCGGCGCTCCGGCGCCACGAGGTCCGCGACGCGGCACCTCCAGCCCTGGGGCGTGGTGCGCTACTCCGGACGCTGGTACGTCGTCGGCTTCGACACCGACCGCGGCGAGGAACGGGTGTTCCGGCTCTCGCGGGTCCAGGGCGACGCGCGCAAGGTGGGCCGTCCCGGCTCCTACGAGGTGCCCCCCGGCACCGACGTGCGCGCGACCACCGTCCGGCTCGCGCCGGTGCCGACGACCACGAGGGTCGTGGTGCTCGTCCGCGAGGGCGCGGGGCTCGCGCTGCGCCGCGACGCGGAGTCGGTCGAGACCGGCGTCTCCGGGCCGGACGACCGCACCGCCTGGGACCGGCTGGTCCTCGACCGCCGCAGCGACGCCGCCGACGAGCTGCTCGGCTACGCCGACGACGTGTACGTCGAGCAGCCGGTCGCCTGGCGCGAGGAGATCGTGCGTCGGCTGACCGCGGTCGTGGAGCGTTCGGCATGAGCCCCCCACGACGTCCTTCGACCCCGGCACCGGCGTCCACCGTCGCCGGGGGCTCCGGGACCTCCCTCTCCGGGGCCAAGGACCAGGTCGCGCGGCTGCTCACCCTGGTGCCCTACCTCCACGCCCACGGGCAGGTCCGGCTCGACGACGCGGCGGCCGTCCTCGGCGTGACGCCCGAGCAGCTCCTCGGCGACCTCAAGGTGCTGCTGATGTGCGGGCTGCCCGGTGGCTACCCCGACGACCTCATCGACGTCGACCTGGACGCGCTCGAGGGTCCCGAGGCCGATGGCGTCGTCCGGGTCTCGAACGCCGACTACCTGGCCCGGCCGCTGCGCCTGACCCCGACCGAGGCGACCGCCATCATCGTCGCGCTCCGCGCCCTGCGCGGCAGCGCCACCGAGGACACCCGGGAGGTGGTCGACCGGGCGCTCGCCAAGCTCGAGGCCGCCGCGGCCGAGGGCTCGGCCGTCCCGCAGATCGACCCCGGGGAGGAGTCGCCGCAGCGCCTGGACCAGGTGCGGCTGGAGGACACCCTGCGCGACGCCGTGGCCCGCCGCCGGCAGGTGCTGCTCACCTACTTCGTCCCCTCGCGCGACGAGGTCTCCGAGCGCACCGTGGACCCCCGGGGCGTCGTCACCGCCCACGGCTTCCGCTACCTCGACGCCTGGTGCCACAGCGCCGAGGCGCCGCGTCTGTTCCGGCTGGACCGGATCCAGGCCGCCGAGGTCCTCGACCAGCCGATCGCGACCGCCCCGGAGCCCCCGCGCGACCTCGGCGACGGCCTGTTCACCCGGTCCGACGACACGACGCCGGTCACCCTGCTCCTCGACCGGGAGGCGCGCTGGGTCGTCGAGTACTACCCCGTCGAGGCGGTCCGCCAGCGTCCGGGCGGCCGCCTGGAGGTCGACCTCCTCATCGCCGACCAGCGCTGGCTCCAGCGGCTGCTGCTCCGGCTCGCCCCCCATGCCCGCGTCGGCAGCCCGGCCGACCTGGAACAGGCCTTCGTCGACTCGGCCCGGTCCACCCTCGGTCTCTACACCTGAGCGCGTACGATGGCCACGTCACCCACTCGCCCGTGAGGAACACCATGCTCCCGCTCATCGGCAGCCTCGGCACCACCGAGCTGCTCATCATCCTCGGCATCGTCATCCTGCTCTTCGGCGCGACCAAGCTCCCCGACCTCGCTCGGGGGAGTGGTCGTGCGCTGCGGATCTTCAAGGCCGAGACCAAGGGGCTCATGGACGACGAGGAGACCCCCGAGGCCACCAAGACCGTCGAGCAGCGCGAGCTCGAGGCGCGGCAGGCCGACCTCGAGCGCCGGCAGGCCGAGATCGACGCCGAGCGCGAGCGGTTGAACCGCCCCGACGGCGCCTGACGCGCCCGCACCCGCTCGGCAGCCTTGTCCCTCAGCGGCGTCTTCGACTACTTCTCCGGCCGACCCCAGCACCCGGTCGGGCCCGACGGGCGGATGGCGCTCTCCGACCACGTCCGCGAGCTGCGTGCCCGCCTGCTGAAGTCCGTGCTGTGCCTGGTCGTGGCGTTCTTCGTGGCGCTGGCCTTCTACGACCAGCTCTTCGACCTGGTGATGGCTCCCTACAACGACGCGCGGGAGATGCTGGGGGAGTCCACCGAGACCAAGGCGTACGTCGCGGGAGCGACCGGCGCCCTGATGCTGCAGCTCAAGCTCTGCGGCATCGCGGCGATCGTCGTGTCGAGCCCGTACTGGCTCTACCAGATCTGGGCGTTCGTGGTGCCCGGCCTGCACTCGAACGAGAAGAAGTGGACCCGGATCTTCACCGCGATCGCCGGGCCGCTGTTCATCGTCGGCGTGCTCACCGGCTACTACGTGCTGCCCCGCGGGCTCGAGGTCCTCATCGGGTTCACCCCGGCCCAGCTGGAGAACCTCGTCGAGTTCAACGACTACTTCAGCTTCCTCACCCGGATGCTGCTGGTCTTCGGGATCGCCTTCGAGATCCCGCTCTTCGTCATCATGCTCAACCTCGCCGGCGTCGTCACGGGCAAGCAGCTCGGCCGCTACCGGCCGTGGATCATCCTCGGGACGTTCGTCTTCGCCGCGGTCGCCACCCCCTCGACCGACCCGTTCTCGATGTGCTTCCTCGCCGCCCCGATGCTGCTGCTCTTCCTGGTCGCCGAGGTGATCGCCCGGCTGGTCGACCGCTCCCGCGGCCGCAGCGGCCGGCTCGAGGAGATCGGGGACGACGAGGTGTCGCCCCTGTGACGGCCGGAGCGATGCGGCGGGTCGACCCGTTCGACCTGCCCGAGTGGCTCGGTGAGGAGCAGGTGACCTGGGCCGCCGAGAGCGGCCTGCGCGGCGGTCACGCCGTCCCGGGCCGGCTGACCGGCGGGGCCCACGACCCGGTCCCGTGCGACCTCCTCGCCGTCGACGAGGCCTACCCGGTGCCGGTCGCGGAGCAGGACGTCCGTCACGACGCCCACCAGGCGTGGCGGCACGGCCAGGTCCTGCTCGTCGGGCCCGGTGACCGGCTCACCCTGGCGGTCCCGGGCACCCGGTTCACCGCCGACCTGGTCCTCGACGCGATGTCCCGGCTGGCCAAGGCCGTGGGCGCGTCGCCGGACCACTACTCCGTCCTGCTGCGGATCGGCGCCGACACCCGCTGAGACCCGGCTAGTCTCGCGCCGTGGACGTCCGCGAGATCGTGCTGCTCACCAACCCGACCGCAGGGAAGGGCCGTGGTGCCCGCGCCCGCGACGCGGCCTCCGCGAGGTTGCAGGCGGCCGGCGTCCGGGTCCGCACCATCGAGGGCCGCGACGCCGACGAGGCGCTCGACCTGGCCCGCTCGGCCGTCGCCGACGGCACCGACGCCCTGGTCCTGTGCGGGGGAGACGGCCTGGTCCACCTCGGCATCCAGGCGGCGGGTGGCACCAGCACGCCGATCGGCATCATCCCGGCCGGCACCGGCAACGACGTGGCGCGCTACTTCGACATCCCGCGCAAGGACCCGGTGGCCGCCGCCGAGCAGCTCCTCGCCGGCACCGGCCGGACCGTCGACCTGGCGCGCAGCGGGTCCACCTACTTCGTCACGGTGCTCGCTGCCGGCTTCGACGCGATCGTCAACGAGCGCGCGAACCGGATGACCTGGCCCAAGGGCCAGATGCGCTACAACATCGCCACCCTCGCCGAGCTGCGCACCTTCGAGCCGCTCCCGTACACCCTCGAGCTCGACGGGGTGACGCACACCCTGGACGCGATGCTCGTCGCGGTCGGCAACGGGCCCTCCTTCGGAGGTGGCCTGCGGATCACCGAGGGCGCGATCCTGGACGACGGCCTCCTCGACGTGGTGATCATCAAGCCGATGTCGAAGATGGGCCTGGTCCGCACCTATCCGAAGCTCTTCAAGGGCACCCACGTCACCCACCCGGCCTACGAGCACCACCGCGTCCGCACGGTCACCGTCGCGGCGCCGGGCATCGTCTCCTACGCCGACGGCGAGCGCTTCGGGCCGCTCCCGCTGACGGTGGAGTGTGCGGCAGGAGCGCTGACCGTCCTCGCGTAGGTTGGGAGCATGACGACCTCGGACGACCTGAGCCCGTCCGAGCGGTACGCCGACTACCGGCGGCACCGCCAGCACCCGGTCCTCCGCGACTTCGCGGCTCTCTACGACTTCCCGCTCGACGAGTTCCAGCTCGAGGGCTGCCGCGCCATCGAGGAGGGTCGCGGCGTGCTCGTCGCCGCGCCCACCGGGTCCGGCAAGACGGTCGTCGGCGAGTTCGCCGTCCACCTGGCGATGCAGACCGGCCGCAAGTGCTTCTACACCACGCCGATCAAGGCGCTCTCGAACCAGAAGTACAACGACCTGGTGGCCCGCTACGGACCGGAGCAGGTGGGCCTGCTCACCGGCGACAACGTCGTCAACGGCGAGGCGCCGGTCGTGGTGATGACCACCGAGGTGCTGCGCAACATGCTGTACGCCGGCTCACGGACGCTCCTGGGCCTGGGCTTCGTGGTGATGGACGAGGTGCACTACCTCGCCGACCGCTCGCGCGGCGCGGTCTGGGAGGAGGTCATCATCCACCTGCCCGAGTCGGTCTCCCTCGTCTCCCTGTCGGCCACCGTCTCGAACGCCGAGGAGTTCGGTGAGTGGCTCGAGACGGTGCGCGGCGACACCGCCACCATCGTCGAGGAGCGGCGACCGGTGCCGCTCTACCAGCACGTCATGGTCGGGCGGCGCGTGCTCGACCTCTTCGCGTCCTCCGACGTCGACGCGGCCGCCGGCTTCGTCAAGGAGGGCGCGCCCGTCAACGACGAGCTGATCAAGGTCGCCCGCGACGACTGGGCGAGCACCCGGGTGCGGGACCGGCGCTCGCCGCGCGACCGCAACCGCCGCGGGACCAGCAAGCACGCCGTCGGCAACGGCCGTCGGGTCTGGGTCCCGAGCCGTCCCGACCTGGTCGCCCAGCTCGACCGCCAGGGGCTGCTGCCCGCGATCGACTTCATCTTCAGCCGGGTGGGCTGCGACGCGGCGGTCACGCAGTGCCTGAGCGCCGGGATCCGGCTCACGTCCCCGGAGGAGCGGGACGCGATCTACGAGCACGTCGAGGCGGCCTGCGCCCACCTGCCGTCCGAGGACCTGCACGTGCTGGGCTACCACGACTTCCTCGACGGGCTCACCCGCGGCGTCGCCGCCCACCACGCCGGCATGCTGCCGGCGTTCAAGCAGGTCGTCGAGGAGCTGTTCGTCCGGGGCCTGTGCAAGGTCGTGTTCGCCACCGAGACCCTGGCACTCGGCATCAACATGCCGGCCCGCACCGTCGTCATCGAGAAGCTCTCGAAGTGGAACGGCGAGAACCACGCCGACATCACGCCGGGGGAGTACACCCAGCTCACGGGACGCGCCGGCCGCCGCGGGCTCGACGTCGAGGGCCACGCCGTCGTGCTGTGGCAGGCCGGCATGGACCCGCGCCAGGTCGCCGGGCTCGCCTCCACGCGGACCTACCCGCTGCGCTCGTCGTTCCGGCCGTCCTACAACATGGCCGTCAACCTCGTGCACCAGTTCGGGCGCGCCCGGTCCCGGGAGCTCCTCGAGCAGTCGTTCGCGCAGTTCCAAGCCGACAAGGCCGTCGTCGGCCTGGCCCGCCAGCTGCGCAAGGCCGAGGACGCGCTCGCCGGCTACCGGGAGGCGGCCACGTGCGACCGCGGCGACTTCATGGAGTACGCCGACCTGCGCCGACGGATCAACGAGGCCGAGAAGGGAGCCAGCCGCGCGCGGAAGGCGGACCGGCGCGAGGAGGCGGTGGAGTCGCTCCGCGCGCTCCGGCCCGGCGACGTCATCTCGGTGCCGACGGGCAAGTTCGCCGGCTGGGCCGTGGTGGTCGACCCCGGTTGGTCCCCCGAGGGACCGCGCCCGTACGTCGTCACGGCCGACCGCCAGGCCCGTCGGCTCGCGATGATCGACTTCCCGACACCGGTGGCGGCGCAGGCGCGGCTGAAGATCCCGAAGACCTTCAACGGCCGCAACCCGCAGATGCGCCGTGACCTGGCCTCGGCGCTGCGCACCCGCACCCGCGACCTGGACCCGGTGGTGCCCCCGGGAGCGTCGGACCGCGGCGACCGGAGCCGCGGCCACGTCGACGAGGAGATCTCCCGGCTGCGCGCCGCCCTCCGGGCGCACCCCTGCCACGACTGTCCCGACCGCGAGGACCACGCCCGCTGGGCCGAGCGGCACGCCAAGCTCGACCGCGACGCGCGCACCCTGCAGCGACGGGTCGAGCAGCGCACCAACACCGTGGCCCGGCAGTTCGACCGGGTCTGCGAGGTGCTGACCGCGCTGGACTACCTCGACGGCGAGCAGGTCACCGACCGCGGCGCCCACCTGATGCGGCTCTACTCCGAGCTCGACCTGGTGGCGGCCGAGTGCATCCGGGTCGGCCTGTGGGACGACCTGGACGCCTCCGGCCTGGCCGCGGCGCTGTCGGTGCTGGTCTTCGAGGCCCGCCGGCCCGACGACGCGTCGTCCCCGCGGATCCCGGGCGGTGCCGTCCGCGAGGTGATCGCCGAGATGGTCCGCCTGTGGGGGACCCTCGACGCCCTCGAGCGCGAGCACCGCCTCGACTTCCTCCGCCAGCCCGACCTCGGCTTCGCCTGGGTCGCCTACCGCTGGGCCGAGGGCGACGAGCTCGACGACGTGCTGATGGTCAGCGACCTGGCCGCAGGCGACTTCGTCCGGTGGGTCAAGCAGCTGATCGACCTCTGTGGGCAGGTCGCGGACGCCGCCGGCGCGACGCCGCTGCGCGAGACCGCGCGCGAGGCCGTCCGGCGGCTGCGTCGCGGCGTGGTCGCCTACTCCTCCCTCGCCGACGACGAGTAGGACGCCTACGCGAGCGCGCGCACGGCCTCGTCGACGGGCACCTCGCCGTTGACGAGGTTCCACTGCGAGCGCGACCCGGCCGGTCGCCGGCTCGTCGGTGAGCCGGCCCGGGCGGATGATCGTCCACGCCAGGTCGCTGGCCCGCAGCGCGGCGTCGGCGTCCCGCTTGGCCTCGACGTAGGCCCGCCACACGTCGCCCGTGTCGGGCGGCAGCGGGTCGTCGACGCCGATCGCCGACACCTGGACGAACCGCTCGATGCCGGCCGCGCGTGCACCCTCGATCGACTTCAGCGAGCCCTCGAGGTCGACGGTGCGCTTGCGCTCGATGTTGCCGTCCGGCCCGCCGCCGGCGGCGAAGACGACCGCCTCGCAGCCGGCGAACGCGGCGGCGAAGGCCGCGGCGTCGTCCCGCTCGATGTCGAGCATCCGCACCTCGGCGCCGCGCTCCTCGAGCTCGGCGCGGTGGGTCTCCCGGCGCACCAGCGCGACCACGTCGTGGTCGGAGCGGCGGAGGACGTGGATGAGATGGCGGGCGATCTGGCCGTGGCCGCCGACGATCGCGATCCGGGTGATGGGGGTGCTCATGCCTCCACCGTACGGACCGGCCGGAACCCACAGGGCCGGCCGTTGCGGCTGGATCGGCTGCAGCGCCCGAGTGCCGCGATCCGCCGCGGGAGCGCCGACCGGCGGGTTAGCGTGCCCCATGAGCACCGCTCGGAAGGATCTGCTCGTCATCGGCGCCGGGCCCTACGCGTACTCCGCGGCGGCGTACGCCCGCGACCGCGGCCTCGACACCACCATGGTGGGCCGGCCGATGTCGTTCTGGCGCGACCAGATGCCGCAGGACATGTACCTGCGCTCGGGACCGGACTGGCACCTCGACGCCACCGGCGAGCACACGTTCGCCGCGTTCTTCGAGGACCGCGGTCTCGACCCGGCCGACCACGACCCGATCCCCATCGGGCTGTTCCTCGACCACACCGACTGGTTCGCCGAGCGGACCGGTCTCGCCGTCGACGAGCGGATGGTCGAGGACCTGACCAAGCCCGACGGCGTGTTCGTGGCGAGCATGGCGGACGGCACGACCATCGAGGCGACCTCGGTGCTCGCCGCCCCGGGGGTCGGTTACTTCGCCCAGCTCCCGCCGTGGCACGACCGGGTCCCCGAGGACCGGCGGGCGCACACCGTGGACCTGGTCTCCTTCGACGACCTCGCCGGCGCCCGGGTGGCCGTCATCGGCGGCCGCCAGAGCGCCTACGAGTGGGCCGCGCTGCTGTGCGACCACGGCGCCGAGCGGGTCGACGTCGTGCACCGGCACCCGGTGCCGGCGTTCGACAAGGTGAGCTGGCGGTTCGTCGACGCGTACGTCGACCAGACCCTCGCCCAGCGCGGCTGGTGGCGCGCCCTCACCGCGGACCAGCGCGCCGGCATCGCCCGCGAGTTCTGGGAGGTCGGGCGACTCACCCTCGAGCACTGGCTGGTGCCGCGGCTGCGGCCGGAGGTGGTCCACCGGCACCCGGAGACGGAGGTCGTCGACGTCGCCGGGGACGGTCCGGTCACGCTGACGCTCTCGGACGGTGAGGTCCTCGACGTCGACCACGTCGTGTTCGCCTCCGGGTACCGACCTGACGTGGCGCGGGTGCCCTACCTCGCCGGGGTGCGCGACCGCATCGACGCGACCGACGGGTTCCCCGACCTGTCCGAGGGCTTCGAGACGAGCCTGCCCGGCCTCTACACGGTCGGCTTCCTGGCCACCCGCGACTTCGGCCCGTTCTACGGCTTCACCAAGGGGTGCCCGTCGGCGGCCCGGATCGTGGTCGACGAGATGCTGCGCTGACCGCCGTCGTCAGCCGGCGCAGAGCACGTCGGTCAGCCGCTGCACCGGGCTCTCGATGCCCCACCGGGTCCCGAGCTCGGCGACCCGGGCGAGGTCGCGCGGCTCCGCAGGCAGCCGCGTGTCGGGGGACCCGAGGTCCAGGTCCCGGGCGACCGCCACGACCTGCGGTGCGACCTCGAGGTACGCCGCGGCGGCCTTGATCTTGCCGCGTGGGCCCGGCCCCATGTCGGCGTCCGGGTCGGCGGCCGCTGCGATGATCGCGTCCATGTCGGGGAACCGGCCGAGCAGCGTCGCCGCGGTCTTCTCGCCGATGCCCGCGACGCCGGGGAGGCCGTCGGAGGCGTCGCCGCGCAGGGTCGCGAAGTCGGCGTACTGGCGGGCGTCGATGCCGTACTTGGTGCGCACCCAGTCGTTCGTGACGCGCTCGTGGTTGCCGACCCCGCGCGCGATGTAGAGGACGCGCACGTCGCGGTCGTCGTCGACGAGCTGGAACAGGTCCCGGTCGCCGGTGACCACGTCGACCGGCTGGCGCGCCTGGGTGGCGAGGCTCCCGATGACGTCGTCGGCCTCGTAGCCGGGCGCCCCCACGACGCAGATGCCGAACGCGTCGAGCACCTCGCGGATGATCGGCACCTGCACCTCGAGCGGGTCGGGCACCTCCTCGACGTCCGGCGCGCCGGCGCGCTCGGCGACCACCCGGTGGGCCTTGTAGGTGGGCAGCAGGTCGACCCGCCACTGCGGCCGCCAGTCGTCGTCCCAGCAGCAGACCAGGTCGCTGGGGCGGTAGTCGCCCACGAGCCGGGAGATGAAGTCCAGCAGGCCCCGGACCGCGTTGACGGGCGTCCCGTCCGGCGCCGTGATCTCGGGGACGCCGAAGAACGCCCGGAAGTAGAGCGAGGCGGTGTCGAGGAGCATGAGTCGTCCGGGACGTTCGGTCACAAACCCGATCCTCGCACGGGCGGACATGCCCTAGCCTGTGCGCGTGACCCCGTCAGAGCTCGAAGGCACCGATCGCCGGATCATCGAGCTGCTCGCCCGCGACGGACGGATGTCGTTCACCGACCTCGGCAAGGCGACCGGGCTCTCGACGTCGGCCGTGCACCAGCGGGTCAAGCGGCTGGAGTCGCGCGGCCTGATCACGGGCTACGTCGCCACGGTCGACCACGAGGAGCTCGGGCTGCCGCTCACCGCGTTCATCTCGATCCGCGCGATCGACCCCTCCCAGCCCGACGACTCACCGGAGCGGGTGCGCGGCATCCCGGAGATCGAGTCCTGCTGGTCGGTCGCCGGCGACGAGTCGTACATCCTCAAGGTACGAGTAGCGAGCCCGAGTGCCCTCGAGGACCTGCTCGCCCGGATCCGGGCCGCCGCGAACGTCTCGACCCGCACCACGATCGTGCTGTCCACGCCCTTCGAGGGGCGCCCGGTCAGCTGAGCCCAGCCGCGCGGTGCAGCACGGCGTCGCTCGCCGCCAGCAGCCGCGCCGCCTCGGCCAGCCCGGACCCCGGCGGCCCGCCCGCGCGTGCGGCGGGTGCCCGGTCCGGGACCGAGGGCGGGCGGGGGACCGCCGGCGCCGGCCCCTCGAGCCGCGCCGGCGCGACCAGCACGGTGCCGTCGACCCTCAGCACCCGGAGCCCCAGCACGCGCCCGAGGAGCTGGGCCTGCACGACGACGCCGTCGGAGAGGTCACTCCCGGGATCGCTGCGCAGCGGGGCGGGTCCACCCGTGGTCGACCTGCGCCGCCAGTGATCCGTCCGCGCCGTACGACTCCATTCGCTTCGCGGCCGCCTGGGCCACCGTCCGGATCTGCTCATAGCGTTCCCTTCCCGCCCGGGCACCGAGCACGTACGCGACCCCGATGGCGCCCAGGGTGGTGAGCTTCATCGCCGCTCCGCCCGCCGTCGGAGGGCGGAGGTCGCAGCGCTCGCCGCGGACATCGCCACCACGGTGGCCGCCGCGGTCACCCCGGTCGCCGCGATCCGGCGTACCGGCACACCCGCCAGCGGGGCCACCGGAGTCGGCGCCGGGACCGGCGCCTTGCGGAACAGCGCGGTCGCCTTGCTCATCGTGCTCATGACTGCTCCTGACGGTGCTTGCGGCCGTTGCGGTTGATCGCGGTCGTCAGCTCCTTCTTCGTCATCGACGTCCGCCCCGCGACCCCCTCGGCCGCCGCCAGGTCGAGCAGCTCGGCCTTGGTCAGGTCGGTCAGCCGGTCCACGCCCGGGCGCTCGCCCGTGCTCGCCGCGACCTCGGCCGCCGTCCGCGCCGTCGTCGCCTGCACGGCCTCGGCACGCTGGACCGCCGTCTCGGCGCTCTCGGCGCTCCGTCGGGCGTCCAGGGCGATCCGGTCGGCCTGCGCGCGAGCGCGCTCGGCCGCCTCCGCGGCCGCCGCGGCCGCCTCGTCCGCACGGTGGCGGGCCTCGGCGAGCTCCTGGGTGGCGTCGGCGTAGCGCTGCTGCGCGTCCTGCTGGGCGCGCTCGGCGGCCTGCCGGGCCTCGGCGACGCGGGCCTCGGCCGTCTGCTGCTCCTTCGCCACGGCGGCGTCAGCGCGCTGCTGCGCCGCGTCCTGCGCACGCGCGACGCGGGCATCGGCCTCGCGGCGGGCCTCCTCGACCTGGTCGCGGACCGCACGGTCCTGCTCGTCGCGCACCTGCTCGAGCCGGGCGCGCTCGGCCTCGGCGACCCCGTCGGCGGCCTCGGCGAGCTCGTGGGCCCCTCGGGCGGCCTCGAGCGCCGTCCGCTCGGACTCCTGCGCCCGGGCTGCGGCCGCGTCGGCGCGTGCCAGCCGGGCCTCCACCGAGTCCTGCCCGGGCAGCGCGTCCTGGACCGTGACGCGCGCGCCACGCAGGGTGTCACGCAGTCCGGAGCCGGGCGGGCTGCCGTCCGGTCCCTCGTGGTTCGACCCTGGTGCCAGGGCCCGGCCGATCAGCCACGACGCGTTGCGGGGGATGTCCTTCATCCCGCCGGCGAGCGTCGCGACCACTCCTCCTCGGCTGTCGCTCATCGAAGCTCCCTCCCTTGCCCGCCTCCCTGACGGGGTGACGTGCGTCACGTCACAAGGAGTCCACTACCCGATGCAGCGCCGGCCATGCCCCGACCGGGCCGTCCGCGCCCCGAGGACGGACGACCCGACTGAGTCCGTCTCAGGGCGCCGTCACCGTCCAGATGCCGTCGACGTACGGCTGGTTGCCGGTCACCGGGACGTAGAGGCCGATGCCCACCGAGACCGGGAGGTCGGCGTACGGGCTGCCGGTGCTGTAGCCGTAGATCTCACCCACGTTGGAGCGGGCGTTCGAGTAGAGGCACAGGTAGCCCGGGGCCGCCTGGCCGGGACTCGGGCAGTGCGCCGGGTCGGCGGTGTCCGCGGTGTCGATGATGTTGCTCTCGTCGATCGCCGTGGCGAGCGGCCGGGGGAAGTTGATGGCGAACCCGAGCCAGCCGCCGGCGGCGGAGTCGCCGGCTGCGGCGCTGAACGCGCCGGACTGGGTCTGGCCGGAGCCGAGCGTCGCGAGCTTCGCTGCCGACGGGACGGTGCCGAGGCTGCTCTCCTTGACGTCCTTCCCGGTGACGGTGTTGTCCTTGATCTGCTTGCCGGTGATGAGCTTGCCGGCCTCGGCGGCGACAGGTGTGGTCGACAGGAGGACGGCGGCCAGCACCACGGTGATGGCCACCACGATCTTCTTGCGCATGCTCGAACCTTTCGGAGTCGGACGCTCGGGGTATGTCCGCTCCTCGGATTCTGACCGCACCGGGCGGGCAGCGGGATGGTCCGGACGGGCCAGGTTCGAGGCGCATCCGGGGCAGCCCGTCGGTGCCAGTCGGCACTCGGGCCCACCCGACGGGGTGGGCCCGACTGCGTCACCAGGCCTGCAGGGCCGCCGTGCGCCGCGACGCCTCCGCGACCTCGGCCGCCTTCAGGGCGACGTCGTCGAGGTCGGAGTGGGCGGCCCACCACTCCTGCCCGGCGGCGGGGAGGGTGTGGATCGGGTCGTAGTACTCGTAGGTCCGCGAGAGGGCCTCGGCGTCCGCGGCCTCGATCGAGGTGCGGTAGTTCTTGGTCCAGTACGAGATGCCGCGCTCGGTGTCGTAGCCCGCCACCTGGTGCACCCAGCGCTTCCCGACGAACGGCACGTCGCAGACGATGCGCGGCGTCGCGAAGCCGGGGAGGTAGCCCATGATGTGGTGCTGGAGCCGCTGGGCATCGGCGACCGAGACCCGCCAGTGCTCCGAGAACGGGATCATGTCGCACATGTAGAAGTAGTAGGGCATGATCTGCGCGCCGTCGAGCAGCCGGAAGCACAGGTCCAGCAGCGCGTGCGGGTCGGCGTTGACGCCGTTGAGCAGCACGCCCTGGTTGCGCACGTCCCGCACGCCGGCCTCGAGCATCGCGCTCGAGGCGCGGGCCACCAGCGGGGTGATCGAGTTCGCGTGGTTGGCGTGGGTGTGGATCGCGATCGAGACGCCGCGCGAGCGTGCCGTGCCGGCGACCCGCTCCATGCCGGCGCGGACCTCGTCCTGGAGCCAGTGGTGGGGGAGACCCACGAGCGCCTTGGTGGCCAGGCGGATGTCGCGGATGTTGTCGATCTCCAGCAGTCGCGTCAGGAAGTCCTCGAGCCGCGGCCAGGGCATGTTCGCCACGTCGCCACCGGAGACGACGACGTCGCGCACCGACGGGGTGCGCCGCAGGTAGTCGAGCATCGCCCCGAGCCGGTCGTTGGGCTTGCCGACGAACTTGAGCTTGTCGACGGTCGGGGTCGAGTTGCCGACCAGGTCCATGCGGGTGCAGTGCCCGCAGTACTGCGGGCAGGTCGGGAGCAGCTCGGCCAGCACCTTGGTCGGGTACCGGTGGGTCAGCCCCTCGGCCACCCACATGTCGTGCTCGTGCAGCGAGTCGCGGGTGGCGTGCGGGTGGGAGGGCCAGTCGGTGCGCCGGTCGCTGAAGACCGGGATCATGTAGTGGCGCACCGGGTCGGCGTACAGCGCCTCGGTCAGCGAGCCCGGGCCGGCCGGGACCGCGTGCGGGACCATCGTGTTCATCATCTGGGGCGGCACGAGCATCGACATGGTCGCCCGCTCGGCCTGGTCGCGCTCGAGGTCGGCGTAGAACCGCTCGTCAACCAGGTCGCCCAGGAGGTCGCGCAGCTGCTTGACGTTCTTCACGCAGTGGGCGCGCTGCCACTGCACCGACTCCCACTCGGCGGTGGTCACGTGCTTCCACCCCGGGAACCGGGTCCAGTCGGGCTCGACCAGCTCGACCTGGCGGTAGGGATAGGGCTGGCCGGTCTCGCCTTCGACCAGCGAGGCGATGGACGTCTCGATGCTCATGGTGTGGTCCTCTCAGGGCGCGCCGGTTGTGTGGGTCCCGACGGTTCTGCCAGAGTAAGAGAAGATAATCCGGCCTGTCGAATGCCACACCGCATCATTTTCGGCAAAGGTCACCTTTCCTCGGAGGACGAACTGTGCACACCCCCAGCGATCCCACCGGCCTGCACCGCGTGCTCGACGGTGTGGTCCGGCTGCCCCAGGCCGCCGAGCGCCTCGACACGCGCCGCGAGCTGTGGCCCGACGAGGTCCGGGTCCGGGTGGAGCGGCTCAACCTCGACGCCGCCTCGTTCCGCCAGCTCGAGCGCAAGCACGACGGCGACGGCGACGCCGTCCGCGCCGAGGTCCTGGAGATCGTCCGGACCCGCGGCAAGATGCAGAACCCCGAGACCGGCTCGGGCGGCATGCTCGTCGGCACCGTCGAGGAGGTCGGGCCGGACTCGCCGCTCGGCCTCGCCGTCGGCGACCGGGTCGCCACGCTGGTCTCCCTCACGCTCACGCCGCTGGTCGTCGAGGACGACCTGGCGCACTGGGACGGCCGGGGGGAGCAGGTCCCCTGCGACGGGTACGCCGTGCTGTTCGGTCGCTCGGTGGCCGCGGTGCTCCCCGACGACCTGCCCGCCGAGCTCAGCCTGGCCGTCATGGACGTCTGCGGCGCGCCCGCGCTGACCGCCCGCGTCGTCGAGCAGTACGCCGACCCGGTGGTCGCCGTCGTCGGCGGAGCCGGCAAGTCGGGGTCGTTGAGCCTGGCCGCGGCCCGGCGGGCCGGTGCCAAGCACACCGTCGGGGTCGTCCCGCACGACGCCGAGGCGGAGCTGCTCCGTGCGTCCGGGCTGGCCGACGAGGTGGTCGTCGCCGACGCCCGCAACCCGATCGCGCTGCGCGACGCCGTGGTGGCCGCAGGGGGACCCGCCGACGTCACCGTCGTCTGCGTCGACGTCCCCGGCTGCGAGGGTGGCGCGATCCTGGCGACCGCCGACCGGGGCACGGTCGTGTTCTTCTCGATGGCGACCTCGTTCTCGGCTGCCGCCCTGGGGGCCGAGGGCCTCGCCGCGGACGTCACCATGCTGGTCGGCAACGGCTACGCACCCGGCCACGCGGCGTACGCCATCGAGCTCCTGCGGGAGTCCGCGGGCGTCCGTCGGCTCTTCGAGCGGAGGCTCTGATGGCGCGCGACCGGGGCAAGCTCGACCTCGACCCCGCCACCGTCCGGCACGCGCGCTCGCTGGCCCGCAAGGCCGGACGCCCGATCGTCACCATGGCCAAGCGGCACACGACGGTCGCCGTCGAGCGGGCCACGCTCCGGCTGGCCGGGCTCGAGGGCGCGGACGCCGAGGGGACCCCCTGGGTGAACCGGCTCCTCGACGTCGTCCGTGCCGACCTCGCCCAGGACGGCGGCCTCGCGCACGGTGTGTCGCTGCCGGTCTGGGACGCGCTGGTCCGCGGCGAGGCCGACGACCTCGCGACCCTGGCCCAGAAGGCGTCCAGCGGCTCGGTGCACTTCCGGCTGCCCGAGGGCAAGGACGCCGAGCGGGCCCGCCGCGCCGCGAAGCGGCAGGTCGGTCAGGGCATCCGGCTCATCGACGCCCGCCGTGCGGAGCGGGAGCGGCTGGTCAAGCGCATCGGCGACGCCCCGAGCAAGCCGTGGATCTACCTGATCGTCGCCACCGGCGACATCTACGAGGACATCCCGCAGGCGCAGGCGGCCGCCCGCGAGGGCGCGGACGTGATCGCGGTGATCCGGTCCACCGGCCAGAGCCTGCTGGACTTCGTGCCCGAGGGACCCACCCGGGAGGGCTTCGCCGGCACCTACGCCACCCAGGAGAACTTCCGGCTGATGCGGGCGGCGCTCGACGACACCAGCCGCGAGCTCGGCCGCTACGTGCGGCTGACCAACTACGCCTCCGGCCTGTGCATGCCGGAGATCGCGGCGCTGGCCGGGCTCGAGCGGCTCGACATGATGCTGAACGACTCGATGTACGGGATCCTCTTCCGCGACATCAACCCGGTGCGCACCTTCGTCGACCAGCGCTTCAGCCGCCAGGTGCACGCCCGGGCGGGGATCATCATCAACACCGGCGAGGACAACTACCTGACGACGGCCGACGCGCTCGACGCGGCGCACACGGTCACCACCAGCCAGCTGCTCAACGAGTACTTCGCCAAGGAGGCCGGTCTCGAGGACTGGCAGCTGGGCCTGGGGCACGCCTTCGAGATCGACCCCGACGTCCCGGACTCCTTCCGGCTCGAGCTCGCGCACGCCCTGCTCGCCCGCGAGCTGTTCCCCGACGCGCCGCTGAAGTGGATGCCGCCCACGCGGCACATGACCGGTGACGTCTTCCGGGGCTTCCTCCTCGACGGCTTCTTCAACCTGGCCGGCGCACTGACCGGGCAGGGCATCCTGCTCGTGGGGATGATGACGGAGGCCGTCGTCACGCCGTGGCTCTCCGACCGCGACCTCGCGCTCCAGAACGTGCGCTACGTCCTGAACGCGGCCGGCAGCCTGCACGAGGACTTCCGACCGGCGCCGGACGGCGTGATCGCCCAACGGGCGCGACAGGTCCTGGCCGAGACCATCGAGCTGCTGGACCAGATCGTGCACGACAGCGACGAGGCCGGCGACCCGCCGCTGCTCGCGGCGATCGCCGACGGCACGTTCGGGCTGATGAAGCGCCCGCCCGACGGCGGCCGCGGCCTGGACGGCGTGGCCCGGAAGTCGCGCGCCTACTACAACCCGGCCAGCGAGATCCTGGAGGCGCGATGAGCTCGATCGTGCGCCCGTACGGCGACACCACCGGTGACGGCATGGTGCAGGTGAGCTTCACCCTGCCGGTGCCGCACTCCAAGGTGGCCGAGGGGGCCGCCGCCCAGCTCGCCAACAAGATGGGGATCGACCCGGCGCTGGTGGTGCACGCCAAGCCGATGGGGCCGGACTTCACCTTCTTCGTCGTCTACGGGCGGGTCAACCACCTCGTCGAGCTGGACAAGGTCGAGGTCGTCGAGCGCGACTTCCCGCTGCTGACGCCGAAGGAGGTGAACGCGGCCGTCAAGCGGGCGCTGCGCCGCCGCCTCGTCGTCGTCGGTGCCTGCATCGGCAGCGACGCCCACACCGTCGGCATCGACGCGATCCTCAACGTCAAGGGGTTCGCGGGGGAGAAGGGCCTGGAGTACTACCGGGAGCTGAAGGTCGTGAACCTGGGGGCCCAGGTCTCGGTGCCCCAGCTGGTCGAGCGGGCCCGGGCCGAGAAGGCCGACGCCGTCCTCGTCTCGCAGGTCGTGACCCAGCGCGACGCCCACCTGCTCAACACCCGTGAGATGTCGGCCGCCTTCCGCGAGTCCTACCCCTCCGACCGGCGTCCGCTGCTGGTCGTGGGCGGCCCACGCTTCGACGAGACGATGGCGTCCGAGCTCGGCGTCGACCGGGTCTTCACCCGGGGGACGACGCCCGGCGAGGTCGCCTCCTTCCTGGTCCACCGACTCGCACCGACGGGAGCAGCACGATGACCCCAGCCGCAGGATCCGCACCGCAGTCGACGGCCGAGGTGGGCCTCACCGTGCTGCACCGCCGGTACGTCCCGTACTCGCACGCGCACTACGCCGGCAACCTCGTCGACGGCGCCTACAGCCTGGGCCTCTTCGGCGACGTGGCCACGGAGATGTGCATCCGCACCGACGGGGACGAGGGACTGTTCGCGTCCTACTCCGACGTCCAGTTCCGCGCCCCGGTGCGCGCCGGCGACGTGCTCGAGGTCAGCTGCGAGCTGGTCCGGGTCGGGACCCGGTCACGGGTGATGGACTTCGAGGTGCGGGTGGTCGCGCGGGGCGCTGCGACCGCCGACCGGCCGGGCGCCGCGGAGGTGCTGGCGGAGCCGGTCCTGGCCACGACCGCCACCGGGACCGTCGTCGTCCCCGGCTGACGGCCTCCCTTCCAGACCACCGGCGGCGCGTCGGGCGCGACACGCCGGTGCCGTCGGGAAAATCTCGGGACTTTTCGGCCCCGGGACGGGCGACCTGACCTGCACTTTCTCGCGTTCTCGCAGGTCATGAGGGGCTTGACGACAGCGGTCGGCCGGATCCAGTCTGTGCGCCGTTCGCCCATGCAGATCGTGGTCGGCGAACCGACGTCCGAGTGGCCGTGTCGGAGGGTGGGAGTGCCAGCCATCCGTCCGACCTGGTTCGCGGAGGTCGGTCCGCCCCCGAGGGTGGACTCGGGAGGGAACCGCGTCCCCTAGACAACAGCCCGGTCCCGGCAGCCGGCCGTGGGAGGGTTGGTCCGAAGGGTGCGGTTCCCTCCCGAACACCGCAGTCCTGCCTCGCCCGTAGGTGGCGCCCGGTATTTTCGACGTGTGCCGCTGCGTGTGCTCTTCGCCTTCACCTCCGGGGTGGCACTGTCGCTCGCGTTCGAGCCCGTGGCCCTGCCGGTGCTCATCCCGTTCGCGGTGGCCGGCCTGGTGCTGACCTGCCGCGGGCTGAGCGCGCGCACCGGGTGGATCCCGGGGCTGGCGTTCGGCGTCGGGTTCCAGTTCGTCCTGCTGTACTGGATGCGCGCCGTCGGCACCGACGCCTGGTTGGCGTTGGCCACCGGCGAGGCGATGTTCCTGGGTGTCCTCGGCTCCCTCGTCGCGGTGCTCACCCGGCACCGGTGGTGGCCGCTGTGGGTCGCGGCCGCCTGGACGACGGTCGAGGTCTGGCGCAGCGGCTGGCCGTTCAGCGGCATGCCGTGGGGCCGGCTCGCGTTCGCCCTGGTGGACACGCCGGTCGCCGGTGCGCTGCCGTGGATCGGCGTCGTCGGGGTCAGCTTCCTGCTGGCGCTCAGCGGCACGCTGCTGGCCTGGACCGTGGTGGCCCGGGGGAGGGAACGGCTGGTGGCCGCCGGTGCCTTGGCCGCCCTCGTCGTGGTGTCGGTGATCCCGCTGGCGGTGCCCTGGCAGCCGAGTCCGGAGTCGGAGGTGACGGTCGCCGCGATCCAGGGCGACGTCCCCGGCAACGGCGACGACATCCTCTACGACTTCCGGCAGGTGACGCAGAACCAGGTGGACGTGACCACCCGCCTGGCGGCCGACGTCGCGGCCGGGCGCGAGCTGGAGCCGGACTTCGTGGTCTGGCCGGAGAACTCCACCGCCATCGACCCGTTCCGCGACGTGCAGACCAACAGTGCGATCTGGGCGGCCAGCGAGGCGATCGGCGTCCCGATCCTGGTGGGGGCGATCGTCGACGCCGGTCCTGAGCACGTGCTCAACCAGGGCATCGTCTGGGACCCCGTCACTGGCGCGGGGGACCGCTACACCAAGCGCCACCCGGTCGCGTTCGGCGAGTACATCCCGGCACGGGCGATCTTCACCCGGCAGTTCGGTCGGCTCGCCGAGATCGCGCGCGACATGTCCAGCGGCACGCGCAAGGAGCCGCTCCAGGTCGCCGGCGTCCCGGTCGCCGACGCGATCTGCTTCGACGTCGCCTACGACGACGGGCTCTTCGACCAGGTCTCGCGCGGAGCCCAGCTGGTGACCGTGCAGACCAGCAACGCCACGTTCATCCACACCGACCAGATCCAGCAGCAGTTCGCGATCACCCGGTTGCGGGCCCTGGAGACCGGTCGCTGGGTCGTGGTCGCCTCCACGAACGGCGTCACCGGCGTGATCGCCCCCGACGGGTCGGTGGTGGCCAGCGCCGCGCCGCGCAGCCAGGCCGCGCTCGTGGAGCGGGTCGGGCTCGACTCGAGCATCACCCCCGCGGTCCGCATCGGGCCGTGGTCCGGCTGGTTCCTCGTCGGGCTGACCGCTGTCGGCCTCGTTGTCGCCCTGCGGGCCTCCGGGCTCCCGTATCGTCGGTCCCGGGAGCGGCAGCAGGCCGAGGACGGCTCGGCCGGCTCCGACCTCGCCGTCCCCGCCAGGTCAGCGAGCGAAGGACGGAACCCCGGTGAGTGAGCTCCCAGGCACCGAGCACCGCGTCGACGGGCTCGGGCGCGTGGTCGTGGTCATCCCGACCTACAACGAGGCGAACAACCTCGAGTGGATCGTCGGGCGTCTGCGCGCGGCGCAGCCGGACATCGACGTGCTCGTCGTCGACGACGCCTCCCCGGACGGCACCGGGGCGATCGCCGACCGGCTCGCGGCCGCCGACCCCGCGGTGTCGGTGCTGCACCGCACGAGCAAGGCCGGGCTCGGCGCGGCGTACCTCCACGGGTTCCGGGTCGCGCTCGCCGAGGGCTACGACGTGGTCGGCGAGATGGACGCCGACGGCTCCCACCGCCCCGAGCAGCTCGGACTGCTGCTGGCCGCCCTGCAGGACGCGGACCTGGTGATCGGGTCGCGCTGGGTGCCGGGCGGGTCGGTCGTGAACTGGCCGCTGCGCCGCGAGCTGCTCTCGCGGGGCGGCAACCTCTACGTGCGGCTGCTGCTCGGCATCCCCGTCCGCGACGCCACCGCCGGGTTCCGGCTGTTCCGTCGCGCGACCCTGGAGAAGATCGACCTGGACGCGGTGCGGTCGACCGGCTACGTCTTCCAGACCGACATGGTCGCGCGCACCCTCGCGGCGGGCCTGGTCGTGCGCGAGGTCCCGATCGAGTTCGTCGAGCGGGTCCGGGGTGACTCCAAGATGAGCGGAGCGGTGGCCACCGAGTCGCTCAAGCGGATCACCGCGTGGGGCCTGAGCGAGCGGCGGGCGCAGGTGCGCCGCGCCTGGCGGAGCCGTCGATGAGCACCCGACGACGGGCCGTCCCGGCCGTGCTGTTCACGGTCTTCGTCCTGCTGCCCCTGCTCGAGATCTACGTGATCGTCCAGGTCGGGCAGGTCATCGGCGCCTGGTGGACGATCCTGCTGCTCGTCGCCGACAGCCTGTTCGGTGCGTGGCTGCTCAAGCACGAGGGCGGCCGGGCGTGGCGCAACCTGCGCGACTCGCTGCAGGACGGCCGGGTGCCCTCGACGGAGATCGCCGACGGCGGACTCATCCTGGTCGGCGGGACGCTCATGCTGGCGCCGGGCTTCATCACCGACGTGCTCGGCATCCTGCTGATCCTGCCGCTCACCCGGCCGGTCTTCCGGGGGGTGCTGGCCGGTGCGGTCGCCCGCCGGCTGCTCGTGGACGTGACTCGCCCCGGAGCCGGGCCGCAGGGTCCGGTCGTCCGGGGCGAGGTGGTCGACGACTGAGGTCGTCGGCGGTCGTCAGAGCCTCAGGCCGAGGCCTTGCGCTTCTTCTGGTTGACCCGGTGCAGGTGCGCCGGGCCGATCTCACCGTCGCGCAGGAGCTGGAGCCGCTCCTTGAGGATGTCCTCGAGCTCCTTCTCCGAGCGCCGCTCGAGCAGCATGTCCCAGTGGGTGCGGGCCGGCTTCTCGGCCTTCACCTCGGGGACGATGCCGGAGACGCTGAGCGACTCCGCGCCGCAGCGCGGGCACTCCCAGATCGCCGGCACGTCGGCCTCGACCGACATCGTGATCTCGAACTCGTGCCCCTGCGGGCACCGGTATCCGACCTGCTGACGAGCCGCGAACTCGATCCCGCGCTCGTCCTCGAAACTCTGGCCCCCGAGCCTCGCTCCACGCAGCGTGCGCTCCGCCATGAGCCACCTCCCGATCTTGTGTTCCCCCGTGTGCCTGTCCGAGACGGACTCGCACGGCCTTCGTGACGGCCTTCCTGCGCGTCACGACACCGCATCCCGGTACGGGTCGTACCCGGATCGCCGGCGTCTCAATCCCTCCAACGGTAGGGACCGGTCGAAGATTCCGAGAATCCCCGGACCGTCCCACTTCACAGCATGCTCTCAGGAGCTGAGCTGGTTCAGACCACCGCCGGGACCTGGTTGCCGGCCTCCTCGATCCCACGTCGCGGGTCGACCCGCACCAGGAAGCCGATGCCGATCACGAAGAGCACCACCAGCGCGAGGAGGGCGGGTCGGTAGGAGTCGGTCCACTGGTGGACCAGGCCGAAGACCAGGGTGCCGATCCAGCTCGTGCCGCGCTCGCAGGCCTGGTAGAGCGAGAAGTACTCCGCCTCCCGCCCGCGGGGGATGAGCTGGCTGTAGAACGACCGGGACAGCGCCTGCGTGCCGCCGAGCACGACCCCGATCCCGATCGCCAGCAGCAGGAAGAGCGGAAGGCTGCCCTCGGGGGTGAGCCAACCCGCCACCACGACGAGCAGCCAGACGAACAGACCGACCAGGATCACCCGGTAGGCGCCCCGACGCCGGGCGACCCGCCCGAACCACAGCGCGCCGCCGATCCCGACGAACTGGACGACGAGGAACGCCAGCAGCACGGTGCTCTTCTCGAACCCGAGCTGCTTCTCGCCGTACACCGACGCGGCGTAGATCACCGTCTGGATGCCGTCGTTGTAGAACAGGTAGGCGACCAGGAACGTCAGCGTGACCGGGTAGCGGCGCAGGTCGCGCAAGGTGTGCCAGAGCTGGCCGAAGCTCGCCTGGAGCAGGCCACCGCTCTCGACGTCCGGGGCGACCGGCGGGCGAGCACGGATGCCGCGGACCGGGATGATCGTGAACACCGCCCACCACACGCCGGCGCTGAGCAGGCAGATCCGCACGGCCAGCTCGGTGTGGTCGCTCATCACGGTCAGTAGCACGAAGTTGAGCGCGAGCAGGATGCCGCCGCCGAGGTAGCCGAGCGCCCAGCCCCGCGAGGAGACCCGGTCCCGGTCGTCGGGGTCCGCGAGGTCGACGAGCAGCGAGTCGTAGACGACCAGGCTCGCGCCGAGGAAGAGGGTGGCGAGCAGCAGCAGGACGGCCCCGAGCTGCCAGCTCGAGCCGGCGACGAAGAACATCGCCATCGCCATCGCGCTGCCGGCCCAGGCGAACCCGCCGAGCAGCCGCGGCTTGTCGGAGCTGCGGTCGGCGATCGCGCCGACCACCGGGAGCACGATCGCCGACAGGATCGTGCTGACGGTGACGATGTAGAACACCAGCGAGCCGGCGGACACGCCGAGCCCGAGCACGTGCAGGTCGGTCGTGCACTTGTAGCCGGCGTCCTCGTCGGTCGCCCGGCCGCAGGCGGCCTTCTCCGCGACGGAGGTCAGGTACGGCGAGAACAGCACCGCCGCGGTGGTCGTGACGAAGGCGCTGTTGGCCCAGTCGTACCAGTACCAGGCCTTCTGCTCCTGCGCCCGGCGCAGGGGGCCCAGGTCGGCGACGCCCTCGACGCTCATCGGCTACCTCCCCGGGACCCGCCACAGTCCACGCCGGACCAGGACGTCCCTGAGTATGTCGGTCCGGTCGGTGAAGATCCCGTCGACGCCCCGGTCCAGCAGCTCGCCGATCTCCTCGGCCTCGTCGATGGTCCACACGTGCACCTGCCGGCCGGCCGCGTGGGCGCGGCGGACGAAGCCGGGGGTGACGATGCGCACCCGGGACCGCCGGTGCGGCACCTGGAACGCGGCGAACCCGCGTCCCGCGACCAGGGCGGCCAACCGGGCGCTCGGGAGCAGCCGGAAGGCGGCGATCTCCACGGGCGTCGCGCAGGTCGGCACCCGGCCGCCGGTCAGCGACCGGAACCGCGCCGTACGCCGCCGGGAGAACGAGCCCACCAGCACCCGGTCCCACGCCTCACGGGCGGAGATGAAGTCGGCGAGCACCGGCACCGCGCCCTCGGCCTTGAGGTCGATGTTGAAGCGGGCCTCGGGGAAGGCGTCGAAGAGCTCGGCGAGGGTCGGCACGGACTCGCGGCCGCCGACCAGGGCCTCCCGGACCTCGGCGAGGGTCAGGGCGGCGATCTCGCCGCGCCGGTCGGTCACCCGGTCGAGCACCGTGTCGTGGAAGGCGAGCAGCACGCCGTCGCGCGTGACGTGGACGTCGGTCTCCAGGTAGCGGTAGCCGAGCGAGGCGGCGTGCCGGAACGCGGCGAGGGTGTTCTCCAGGCCCTCGACCTCCGGGTGGTAGGCGCCACCGCGGTGGGCGAAGGCCAGGACGGGGCCGGGGTCGTCGAGGTAGGCGAACCCGGTGCGCGGCGTGACCACGGGTGCAGTATTCCCGCCGGTCGTCCGACCGCCCGCACCGGCCGGGCGGTAGCGTCGTCGCATGGAGACTCTGACCTGCCCTCGTTGTGGATCCGAGATGGTCACCCGGGCGCTGAGCGCCTCGCTGGGCGACGGCGAGCTCAGCCAGTGCCCGGACGGCCACGGGGTCTTCCTGGCCCGGGCGGACCTCGGTGCGCTGATCGAGTCCGAGAACGACTGGCACCGGCACGCCGGCCAGCACACCGCCCCGATGCCGCGCATCACCGCCGACATGACCGCCCCGCCGGCCGGCAAGGCGCCGGCCCGCGCGTGGGTGGAGACGCTGTTCGAGTAGGCGCTCCGGCGGGCCGCCGGCGCGTCAGATGTCTCGGAACGTCTCGATCGTCGCGCCGAGCTGGTTGAGGCGCTCGGCGAGGTCCTCGTAGCCGCGGTGGATGACGTAGGTCGACCGCAGCACCGAGGTGCCCTTCGAGGCGAGCATCGCGAGCAGGATGACCACGGCCGGGCGCAGCGCGGGAGGGCAGACCAGCTCGGTCCCGGTGAAGCTGGTGGGGCCCTCGATCATCACCCGGTGCGGGTCGAGGAGCTTCACCTTGGCGCCGAGCTTGTTGAGGTCGGTGAGGTAGATCGCCCGGTTCTCGTAGACCCAGTCGTGCAGCAGGGTCTGGCCCTCGGCGACCGCGGCGATCACCGCGAAGAACGGCAGGTTGTCGATGTTGAGGCCGGGGAACGGCATCGGGTGGATCTTGTCCAGCGGCGCGTGCAGCTCCGACGGCTTGGTCGTGAGGTCCACCAGCCGGGTGCGGCCGTTGCTGGCGACGTACTCCTCGGACCGCTCGTAGCGGAAGCCCATCTCCTCCAGCAGCGCCAGCTCGATCTCGAGGAACTCGATCGGCACCCGGCGGATCGTGATCGACGACTTCGTCACGATCGCGGCCGCGAGCAGCGACATCGCCTCGATCGGGTCCTCGCTGGGGGCGTAGTCGACGTCCACGTCGATGTCGGCCTGCCCGGTCACGGTCAGCGTGGTGGTGCCGACGCCCTCGACCTGGACGCCGAGGAGCTGCAGGTAGAAGCACAGGTCCTGGACCATGTAGTTCGAGGACGCGTTGCGGATC
Source organism: Nocardioides sp. (assembly GCF_044226305.1). Lineage (GTDB taxonomy): Bacteria > Actinomycetota > Actinomycetes > Propionibacteriales > Nocardioidaceae > Nocardioides. Next base: position 215,816 of record NZ_JBGAHF010000008.1, read on the forward strand.
ACGGTGGTCCCGGGGTGCAGGGCGGCCGCCATCAGCGCGTTCTCGGTGACGGTGTCGCCGCGCTCGGTCAGCACGATCGGGCGGACCGGCTCGATCGCCCGGTTGACGGCGGCGTGGTAGCTGCCGTCGGTCGCCTTCACCTCGAGGCCGAACGGACGCAGGGCCGCCATGTGCGGCTCGACCGTGCGGGTGCCGAGGTCGCAGCCGCCGGCGTACGGCAGCTCGAAGACGTCGGCGCGGTGCAGCAGCGGGCCGAGGAACATGATGATCGACCGGGTCCGTCGGGCCGCCTCGGCGTCGACGTGGTCGAGGTCGAGCTCTCGGGGCGGGACGATCTCGAGGTCGTTGTCGTCGTTGAGCCAGCGGCACTGGACGCCCAGGCTGGTCAGCACCTCGATGAGGCGGTTGACCTCCTCGATCCGGGCGACCTTGCGCAGCGTCGTCCGGCCGCGGTTGAGCAGCGTGGCGCACAGCAGCGCGACGCCGGCGTTCTTGGAGGTCTTGACGTCGATCTCGCCCGACAGGGTGGTCGGGCCGGAGATGCGCAGGTGCGTCGGACCGGCACCGAGCGCCACGATCTCCGAGTCGAGCGCGGCGCCGATCCGGGCGAGCATCTCCAGGGACAGGTTCTGGTGCCCCTTCTCGATCCGGTTGATGGCGCTCTGGCTGGTCCCGAGGAGGTCGGCGAGCTGGTGCTGGGTCAGACCACGGTGCTTGCGTGCGTCGCGGATCAGGTTCCCGATGCGGTTCTTGTAGCCCTCGCTCATGTCCGCCACGGTAACTCATATATGAGATAACGCAACTCAGCCCGGTCCGGCGCGTCGCACCGCGGGAGGACTGCCGGGGGAGCGGGCTGGCCCCGCCTGGGAGGATGGCGGCCATGCGAGCAACCACGATCCACGGTACCCGTGACATCCGCGTGAGCAACGTCCCCGACCCGGCCATCGAGGCCCCCACGGACGCGGTGGTCCGCGTCGTCGCCGGCTGCATCTGCGGCTCCGACCTGTGGCCGTACCGCGGCGAGAACCCGATCACGGCGGGCGACACGATCGGCCACGAGTGCGTCGGGATCGTCGAGGAGGTCGGGGCGGACGTGCGCTCCTTCCGGCCCGGCGACTTCGTCGTGGTGCCGTTCGACCACTGCGACAACACCTGTCCCCACTGCCTGGCCGGCGCCCACAACGCCTGCGTCAACCTCGGCTTCACCGCCAGCGGGCAGGCCGAGTACACCCGGGTGACCCAGGCCGAGGGCAGCATGGTGACGACCGGGGGCGTCCCGGACGCCGCACTGCTGCCGTCGGTGCTCTCGATCTCCGACGTGATGCCGACCGGCTGGCACGCGGCCGTGTCCGCCGGCGTCCGCGAGGGCGGTACGGCGGTCGTGGTCGGTGACGGCGCCGTCGGGCTGTGCGGCGTGCTGGCCGCCCGGGTGCTCGGCGCCGAGAAGATCGTCGCGATGTCGCGTCACGAGCCGCGCCAGGAGATCGCCCGCGCCTTCGGCGCCACCCACGTGGTCGCCGAGCGTGGCGACGAGGGGGTCGAGGCGATCATGGAGATCACCGGGGGAGTGGGGGCCGACGCGGTGCTCGAGTGCGTCGGCACCGGCCAGTCGATCGAGACCGCCTTCTCGATCGCCCGGCCCGGCTCGACGGTGGGCTTCGTCGGTGTCCCACACGGGGTCGAGCTGCCGGTGCGCCGGATGTTCCAGAAGAACATCGGGCTGGCCGGCGGCATGGCGCCGACCCGCCGCTACATGCCCGAGCTGCTCGCCCTGGTCCTGGACGGGACGATCGAGCCCGGCCGGGTCTTCGACAGCACGGTGCCGCTCGACGACGTGGCCGAGGGCTACCGGGCGATGGACGAGCGCCGGGCGGTCAAGGTGCTCGTCGAGCCCTGAGGCTCGTCCGAGGGGCGGTCGCAGGTCAGCGGCGGCTGCCGGCGCCGTACAGCAGGGCGCCGGCGATCAGGACCCCGCCGCCGACCAGCTCGGTCACGAAGATCGTCGTCGGGTCGTCGAGGAACACGGCGAGGAACACCATCAGCGCACCGCACAGGGCGATGACGCCGAGGAACGGCTTCGCCGGCAGCGTCGTGGGCAGCGCCATCGCGCAGACGAGCGCGATCGTGGCCATGAAACCGTCGCGGTAGCCGGCCCACATGCCGGTCGCGTCGATCGGGTAGAGCGTCCAGGTCGCGATGATGATCCCCACCGAGGCGAGGACGATCAGGACCAGCCCCAGCGGCGCGACGACCGGGACCGGCTCGAGCGGCGTGGCGGGTGCGACCGGGACGGCCGGGGTGCCGTCGGGACGCTTCACGGGAGTCGACATGGGAGAAGAGTATTAGGTTCTCACCATGCTTCTCCTCGGACCTCTCCTCCGGTACGTCGACGCCGACTCCGCCACCATCTGGGTGGAGACCGCGGACGCGGCGACCGTCACGGTGACGGCGGGGGAGCGGACCGGGTCGGCGCGCACCTTCGCCGCCCACGGGCACCACTTCGCGCTCGTCGAGGTGACCGGGCTCGAGCCCGGCAGCAAGCCGCCGTACACGGTCGCCGTCGACGGCACGCAGGTCTGGCCGTCCGACGATCCCGAGCTCGCGCAGCTCCCGCCGTCGGTGATCCCGACCCTGCAGCCGGGCAAGCCGCTCCGGCTGGCGTTCGGCTCGTGCCGCGTGAGCCGCTCCCACGACGCCGAGGGCACCGCCGACTTCGGCGTCGATGCCCTGCGTGCCTACGCGCTGTTCATGGCCGGGCTCACCGAGAGCGGCTCGGACGACGACGAGCGCTGGCCGGACCTGGTGCTGTTCCTCGGCGACCAGGTGTACGCCGACGAGACCAGCCCCAGGATGCGCGAGTTCATCGAGCGGCGTCGCGACCCCGAGCAGGCGCCGTGGTACGAGCTGAAGGACTTCGAGGAGTACGCCCACCTCTACTCGCTGGCCTGGTGCGACCCGGCCAACCGGTGGCTGCTGTCGACGCTGCCCAGCGCGATGATCTTCGACGACCACGACATCCGCGACGACTGGAACACGAGCTGGAGCTGGAAGCAGCGGATGGACGCGACCGACTGGTGGCGCGACCGGGTGGTCGGCGGGCTGGGGTCGTACTGGGTCTACCAGCACCTGGGGAACCTGGGCCCGAAGGCCCGCGCCGATGACGAGCTGTGGCAGCGGGTGGCGTCGTACGACGGTCCGGGCGAGCTCGACCTCACCGCGGACCTCGACGCCCTGGCCGAGCGCGCCGACCAGCACCCCGACACCTACCGGTGGAGCTACGCGCGCGACTTCGACACCCAGGCCCGCCTGGTCGTCATCGACTCCCGCGCCGCCCGGGTGCTCGAGCCGGACCGCCGGTCGATGCTCGACCCCGAGGAGCTCGCCTGGGTCGACGAGCACCTGCAGGGCGACGTCGACCACCTGCTGGTCGGCACCTCGCTGCCCTACCTCCTGGCGCCCGGGCTGCACCACATCGAGTCCTTCAGCGAGTCGATCGCCGAGGGCGCCTGGGGACGGCCGGGGATGTGGCTGGGGGAGAAGTCGCGCCAGATGGCCGACCTCGAGCACTGGGCGGCGTTCCAGCAGGGCTTCCGCGACCTCTCCGAGATGGTCCTCGAGGTGGCCTCGGGGCGTCGCGGCCGAGCGCCGCGGACGATCACGTTCCTCTCCGGCGACGTGCACCACAGCTACGTCGCCGAGGCGTGGCCGCGCGAGGGCGAGGTCGCCAGCCGCATCCTCCAGGCGGTGTGCTCGCCGATCCGCAACCCCCTGCCGAAGGTGATGCGGGGCTTCACCGCGGGTGCGGCGAAGCGGACGACCGGCCTGGTCGGCCGGCTGCTCTCCCTGTCCGGCCGGGTGCCGCTGGAGCCCGTGCGCTGGGCGGTCACGTCCGGACCCTGGTACGACAACAACCTCGCGGTCCTCGAGCTCGACCCCGAGGGCCTGCGCATGTGGTGGACCGCCGGCGAGGCCGACGGCGACCCGGAGCTGCCGGACCTCACGCGGGTCGCGACGGTCGGGCCCTTCGGCTGATATGTACCCCCGGTGTGTCAAGGGGCAGGGTGAGGCGCCGTCGGCACTGGGTGTGTCGGCGGCGCCTCTCTTGGCCTGGCGTCGCGGTGGTGCCTGTCGCAGCGTGTCGTTGTCGACGCGCGGTCGATGC
>NZ_JBGAHF010000009.1:0-215831 GCF_044226305.1 Nocardioides sp.
GACGGCCCGCCAGCGGGTGCTGGCGGGCCGTCGCGACGTTGCCGCTGCGCTGCTGGGTCAGGCCGGGATGACGTTGAGGGCCACCGTGGCCGACACGTCGTCGTGCAGCTTGACCGACACCTCGTGGGCGCCGAGCGACTTGATCGGGTTGGTCACCACGATCGTGCGCTTGTCGACCTGCTCACCGGAGGCCTCCGCGAGGGCTCCGGCGATCTCCGAGACGGTGACGGCGCCGAAGAGGCGACCGCCGGAACCGGCGCGCACCTTGACGCTGACCGGCTCGGCCTCGAGCTTGGACTTGATCTGGGCGGCGTGGTCGAGGTCGCGCACCGCACGCGTGGCGCGCGCGGCCTTGATCGACTCGACCGTCTTCTCCGCACCGCGCGTCCAGCGCAGCGCGAGGCCACGCGGGACGAGGTAGTTGCGGCCGTAGCCGTCCTTCACCTCGACGACGTCGCCGGGGGCACCGAGACCGGTGACTTCCTGGGTCAGGATGAGCTTCATCTGCGTGCCTCCTCTCAGCGACCGGTCGACGTGTAGGGCAGCAGAGCCACCTCACGGGCGTTCTTGACCGCGATGGCCACGTCGCGCTGGTGCTGGACGCAGTTGCCGGTCACCCGACGGGCACGGATCTTGCCGCGGTCGGAGATGAACTTGCGGAGCAGGGCGGTGTCCTTGTAGTCGACACCGGTCGCCTTCTCCTTGCAGAACTGGCAAACCTTCTTCTTGGGCTTGCGAATCACTGCCTTGGCCATTGTGGTGCTTCCTTCCTAGAAGCCCGGCCCCACGAGTGGGTTGAGTGCCGGAATGGTTGAGGGTGTTCGGGATTTCGGGTGGATCAGAACGGAGGCTCGTCGGAGCCGGCGCCGGGAGCACCCCACGGGTCGTTGGCCGGGGCGGACTGGCCGCCACCGCCGTACGAACCGCCCTGGGCAGGTGCGCCCTGGCCGCCCTGCGGCTGCGCCGGGGTGGCCCACGGGTCGTCCCCGCCGCCGCCCTGCTGGCCGCCGCCACCGCCGCCGCCGGAGTAGCCGCCCCCACCGCCCTGACGGGTGGTGCGGGTGACCTTCGCGGTGGCGTACTTCAGCGACGGGCCGACCTCCTCGACCTCGATCTCGAAGACGGTGCGCTTCTCGCCCTCGCGGGTCTCGTAGGTGCGGGACTTCAGGCGGCCCTGCACGACGACGCGCATGCCGCGCTGCAGGGACTCGGCGACGTTCTCCGCGGCCTGCCGCCAGACCGAGCAGGAGAGGAACAGCGCGTCCCCGTCCTTCCACTCGTTGGTCTGCCGGTCGAAGGTGCGCGGCGTCGACGCGATCCGGAAGTTCGCCACGGCCGCACCCGACGGGGTGAAGCGCAGCTCCGGGTCGTCGACGAGGTTGCCGACCACCGTGATGACGGTCTCGCCTGCCATGAAGGGCTCCCTAAGCGTTGGTTCTGATCAGAGTCGTCCGACCACGTCCGCACATCGTTGCGTCTCGCACCGACAGGCGGAAGTGGTGGTCCACAGGGCGCGTGGCCCGGTGGTCAGCGCGCGTCGGGTCGGATGACCTTGGTGCGCAGGATCGACTCGTTGAGGGTGAGCTGGCGGTCGAGCTCCTTGACCGTGGCCGGCTCGGCGTTCAGCGTGATGACGGCGTAGATGCCCTCGGCGTTCTTCTTGACCTCGTAGGCCAGGCGACGCCGGCCCCACACGTCGACGGACTCGACGCTGCCGCCGTCCTTGCGGACGACGTTGAGGTACTTGTCGAGCGACCCTTCGACGGTCCGCTCTTCGATGCTCGGGTCGAGGATGACCATCACTTCGTAGGCACGCACGGTGGTCCCCACCTCCTCTGGACTCAGGCGGCCACGGACTCTCCGTGGCAGGAGGGCGATGCGTTTCGCCGTCCGGCGGACCGGACGGGCTCCTCACGGGGCACCCGTCGGTGGGTGCCGGGCGCGAGGAACGCCTCAGGCTATCAGCGCCCCCGGAGCCGCGCCGAATCGCAGGGCGGACCCGTGGACGCCCCCGCGGTCGGGCCTACACCCCCAGGATCCGGACCCCGGCCGCGCGCAGCTCCGCCACCCCGCGCTCGGGGGCGCCGGCGTCGGTGATCACCGCCGTCACCCCGGCCAGCGGGACGACCTCGAACGCCGAGGCCGCACCGATCTTCTCGGCGCTGCCGAGGACGTAGGTCTCGGCGGACCGCTCGGTCCAGGCTCGCTTGATCGCGGCCTCGTCGGCGTCGCCGGTGGTCAGTCCCGCGGACGGGTGCACCCCGGTGACCCCGAGGAAGAACAGGTCGGCGCTGACCCGACCGATCGCCTCGTGCGCCAGCGCTCCCCCGGCGATCACCGAGTGCTTGAAGAGCCGTCCGCCCACGATGATCACCTCGACGGTCGGGTGCGTGGCGAGCTCGACCGCGATCGTCGGGCTGTGCGTGATCACGGTCGCCCGGAGGTCGCGCGGGAGCCGGCGGGCGAGCTCGCGGGCCGTCGTACCGCCGTCGATCGCGACCGTCTGCCCCGGCCGCACCAGGGCGGCCGCGGTGCGGGCGACCTCGGCCTTGGCGCCGGTGCCGATGGCGGTGCGCGCGGTGAAGTCGGCGACCGCCGGGGACGCCGGGAGCGCGCCTCCGTGCACGCGGTGGAGCAGCCCCTCCCCGGCGAGCTCTCGGAGGTCGCGGCGGATGGTGTCCTCGGAGAGGTCGAGCTCGGCGGCGAGGTCCTTGGCCACCACCCGGCCCTCGTCGCGGAGGGTGGCGAGGATCAGCTCCCGGCGTTGGGCGGCCAGCATGGCGTCACCCTAGCGGTTCTGCACGAATCGTCTTGATTCTGCACGAATCTGCACGCTACCGTCGTGGCATGACCAAGCCCCTGATGATCCTGATCGCCGGCCCCTACCGGTCCGGCACCGACGACGACCCCGACCGGATGGCGGCCAACCTGGCCGCGCTGGAGACCGCGGCCTGGCCGCTCTTCGCCGCCGGCCACGTCCCGATGATCGGCGAGTGGGTGGCGCTGCCCGTGCTGAGCAGCGCCGGCGCCAGCGGCCCGACCGACCCGCTCGCGGAGCAGGTGATGTACCCGACCGCCGAGCGGCTGCTCCAGCACTGCGACGGCGTGCTGCGGCTGCCCGGCGAGTCGACCGGCGCCGACCAGGACGTGCGCATCGCGGAGGAGCGTGGGCTGCCGGTCTGGCACCGCCTGGAGGACGTGCCGGGGTACGTCGGAGCGTGACCCTAGGGTGGATCCCATGATCGCGATCGGAGCCCACGTCGAGCAGACCGACCCGATCGCCGAGGCGCAGGCGCGCGGCTTCACCCACGTGCAGTTCTTCCTCGGCGACCCGCAGGGCTACCAGGGGCCGGAGGTCCGGTACGCCGGCGGCGCCGACGGCCTGCGCGCCGATGCCGAGGCCGCGGGCGTCGGGCTCTACGTGCACGCGCCGTACATCGTCAACGTCGCGACCACGAACAACCGGATCCGGATCCCGAGCCGCAAGCTGCTCAGCAGCACGTCGACGCCGCGGCCGCGATCGGGGCCCGCGGGCTGATCGTGCACGGCGGCCACGTCAACAAGGCCGACGACCCGGAGAAGGGCTTCGACAACTGGCGCAAGGCGGTCGAGGCGGTCGACCTGAAGCTGCCGCTGCTCATCGAGAACACCGCCGGCGGCGACAACGCGATGACGCGCTACCTCGACCGGATCGGCCGGGTGTGGGACGCGATCTCCTCCACCGAGCAGTTCGACCGGGTCGGCTTCTGCCTCGACACCTGCCACGCCCACGCCGGCGGCAACGCGCTCGAGACCGTCGTCGAGGACGTCCGGAAGATCACCGGCCGCATCGACCTGGTGCACTGCAACGACAGCCGCGACGAGTTCGACTCCGGCGCCGACCGGCACGCCAACCTCGGCGCCGGCAAGGTCGACCCCGACCTGCTGGCCGCGATCGTCCGCGACGCCGGCGCGCCCGTCGTCCTCGAGACCCCCGGCGGCGCCGCCGAGCACACCGCCGACGCCGACTGGCTGCGCGAGCGCCTCTAGTCCCCGCGGGTCGCGCGCGCAACGTCGTCCGGCCCGCCCGCAACGTCGTCCGAACCGGTCGCCCCGCCGCCACCTCGTATGACGTCCCGGGGCCTCGGCCCTCACAGGTGACCCACAGAGCGACCACACCGCGGAGCCAAGGGGCGGAGCGAGCGTGAGGTCATGACCACTGCGACCCTCACCGAGCGCCCAGCCCCCGCGCCACCCGCGACCCCGCCCCCGTCGGGCGCGGAGCGGTGGTACCGCCCGACCCTGGCGGCCCTGCTCGTCGGCACCGCCGTCCTCTACCTGTGGGGGCTCGGCGAGTCCGGGTGGGCGAACAGCTTCTACAGCGCCGCCGCCCAGGCCGGCTCGGAGTCGTGGAAGGCGTTCTTCTTCGGGTCCTCCGACGCCGCCAACAGCATCACCGTCGACAAGACGCCGCTGGCGCTGTGGCCGATGGCGCTCTCGGTGCGGGTCTTCGGGCTCTCGTCCTGGTCGATCCTCGCGCCGCAGGCGGTCGAGGGCGTGCTCGCGGTCTGGCTGCTGGTCGCGACCGTACGGCGCACGACCCGGTCGTCCGCGGCCGGGCTGCTCGCCGGAGCCGTCCTGGCGCTGACGCCGGTCGCCGTCCTCATGTTCCGGTTCGACAACCCCGACGCACTGCTCGTGCTGCTCCTGGTCGGCTCCGTCTACGCGACCCTGCGCGCGATCGAGTCCGGCGTCCGGCACCCTGCCCGGTGGCTCGCGCTGGCCGGCGCGCTGGTCGGGCTGGCCTTCCTCACCAAGATGCTCCAGGCGTTCCTAGTCCTCCCCGCGCTCGCGCTGGTCTACCTCCTCGCCGGCCAGCCCCGGGTGCTGAAGCGGATCGGCCACCTGCTGGTCGCCTTCGGCGCGATGCTCCTGGCCGGTGGCTGGTGGATCGCGATCGTGTCGCTCTGGCCGGCTGCGAGCCGCCCCTACATCGGCGGCTCCCAGGACAACTCGATCCTCGAGCTCACCCTCGGCTACAACGGCTTCGGCCGGCTGACCGGCGACGAGACCGGGTCGGTCGGCGGCGGTGGTCCGGCCGGCGGTGGCGCCGGCGGGTCGATGTGGGGCCAGACCGGCATCACCCGGCTGCTCGACGGTGAGGTCGGCGGCCAGGTCGCCTGGCTGCTGCCCTCCGCCCTGCTGCTCCTCGTCGCCGGCCTCTGGCTGACCCGCCGCGCACCGCGCACCGACCTCGCCCGCGCCGGGCTGGTCGTCTGGGGCGGCTGGCTGCTCGTCACCGGGCTGACCTTCAGCTTCATGGCCGGCATCTTCCACGCCTACTACACCGTCGCCCTGGCCCCCGCGATCGCGGCGCTCGTCGGCATCGGCGCGGCCCTCGTGTGGCAGCAGCGCCGCTCACCGGTCGCGGCCGGTGCCGCGCTCCTCGCCGTCGCCGCGGCCGCCGTCACCGGGTTCGTGCTGCTCAGCCGCAGCCCCGACTTCGTGCCCTGGCTGCGCTGGGTGGTCCTCGTCGCCGGCCTCGGCTCGGCCGTCGTCCTCGCCACCCTGCGGTGGCTGCCGCGCCGGGTCGCGCTCGCCGCGGCCGGGGTCGCGGTCCTCGCGGCGCTGGCCGGCCCCGCGGCGTACGCCGTGCAGACGGCCGCGACGCCGCACACCGGGTCGATCCCCACCGCCGGTCCCGCGGTCAGCTCCGCCACCGGCGGACCCGGTGGCGGACCCGGCGGCATGCCGGGCGGCGGACCGGGCGGCACCCCGCCGCAGGGCATGCCGGGCACGCCTCCGCAGGGGATGACGCCACCTCAGGGGACCACCACCCCGGGGATGCTCCCGGGTGGACCGCAGGGCATGACCGGTGGCATGACCGGTGGCATCGGCGGCCTGCTCCAGGGCAGCGAGCCGAGCGCGGAGCTCACCGCGCTGCTCGAGCAGGACGCGGGCTCCTACACCTGGGTCGCGGCGGCCGTGGGCTCCAACTCCGCGGCGGGCTACCAGCTCGCCACCGAGGACCCGGTGATGGCGATCGGCGGGTTCAACGGCTCCGACCCGAGCCCGACCCTGGCGCAGTTCCAGGAGTACGTCGCGGACGGGCAGATCCACTGGTTCATCGGCGGCGGCGGCTTCGGCCAGTCGATGGGCGGCAGCAGCGCCAGCAGCGCGATCGCGTCGTGGGTCGAGTCCACCTTCGAGGCCACCACGGTCGACGGCGTGACCGTCTACGACCTCTCGACGGGCGCCGCGTCGTGACCGCCGTCCAGCGCGCCGACACCGACGCCGACACCGCCGTGGTCACCCTCGACGTGGTCATCCCGGTCTACAACGAGGAGCGCGACCTGGCCGCGTCCGTCGACCGGGTGCTCGACCACCTCGCGACGATGCCGTGGACCTCCCGGGTCACGATCGCGGACAACGCGAGCACCGACGCCACCGCGATCATCGCCCGCCGGCTGGCGCACACCCGCGCGAACGTCGAGGTCGTGCACCTCGCCGAGAAGGGACGCGGGCGGGCGCTCAAGCGGGTGTGGACCGCGTCGGACGCCACGGTGCTCGTCTACATGGACGTCGACCTGTCGACCGACCTCAACGCGCTGCTCCCGCTGGTGGCGCCGCTGATCAGCGGCCACTCCGACCTGGCGATCGGCACCCGCCTCGGGCACGGGTCGCGGGTCCACCGCGGCCCCAAGCGCGAGCTGATCTCCCGCTGCTACAACCTGCTGCTCCGCGGCACGCTGCGCGCCCGGTTCTCCGACGCGCAGTGCGGATTCAAGGCGATCCGGGCCGACGTCGCCCAGGAGGTGCTCCCGCTCGTCGAGGACGACGCCTGGTTCTTCGACACCGAGCTGCTCGTGCTCGCCGAGCGCGCGGGGCTCCGGATCCACGAGGTGCCGGTGGACTGGGTCGACGACCCGGACAGCCGGGTCGACCTCGTCCGTACGGCGGTCGACGACCTGCGCGGCATCGCACGGCTCGGACGCGGGCTGCTGTCCGGCCGGATCCCGGTCAGCGACGTGGCGCAGCGGCTCGGTCGCGCGTCGGCGGACGCCGGGAGCGGCCGCCTCGGGATGCAGCTGGCGATGTTCGCGCTCGTCGGCATCGGCTCGACCCTCGCGTACGCCGTGCTCTACCTGCTGCTGCGCGGCCCGTTCCCGCCGTTCACGGCGAACCTGCTGGCCCTGCTGCTCACCGCGGTCGCGAACACCGCGGCCAACCGCCGGTTGACCTTCGGGCTGCGCGGCCGGGAGGGAGCCCTGCGGCACCAGCTGCGCGGACTGCTCGTGTTCGCGGTCGGCCTCGGCGTCACCAGCGGGTCGCTGTGGTTGGTGCAGGCCACGGGCTCGAGCACCCGCACCGTCGAGGTGGTGGTGCTGACGGTCGCCAACCTGGTCGTGACCGTGATGCGGTTCGTGGCGATGCGCAGCTGGGTCTTCGTCCGCCGACGGCGCTCAGCCGACCTGCACCAGCAGGTCGCGGACCTCGCCTGAGCCGGGCCGGTCGACTCGACTGCGCACCAGCCGCAACGGCTGCGGGTCGTCGGCAGCGCCGCGGAAGGCGAGGAAGTGGAAGCCGTGGTCGCCGACCTCGAGCGGCACCAGGTGGGCGGGCCGGAGCTCGACCTGCCACCGGCTGAGGCCGAGGCCCCGGCGGCGGAACCGCACCTCCAGCCGGCCGCCCGGCGGGATCCGGACGAGCTCGCCGGGCTTGGGGTCACGCAGGATGCGGTGGGGGGTCGCCGTGGTGGTCGCCATGCCCCCGAGGAGCAGCGTCCGGCGGGCCAGATACCTACCCGAAGCAGACCAGCGGCACGGGGGCGGTGCCGGCCGAGACCGCCGGCACCGCCGCGGCCAGCGCCGCGGCGGGACCGACCCCGGCGGCCAGCTGCTGGTGGACGGCCACGAGGACGTCGTACGCCGCGCGGTCGTTCACCGCGGCCGGCGACGCGATGACGCAGCGGGCACCGGCGTGCAGCCAGGCGGTCGTCATGCCGATCAGCTCGTCGCCCCAGCGCACGGTCGAGCGGCCGACCTCGCACGCCGAGAGCAGGACGACGTCCGGCACCTGCCGGAGCTGGTCGACGTCGTAGCCGAACCACGGGCCGTCGGCGAGCTGGAGGCCGGAGAACATCGCGTTCTCCGCGCTGTGTCGCCCGTGGGCCGCCACGTGCAGCACGTCGACCGAGCCCGCGAGCTCGGAGACCGCGGCGGCGGTCGCGTCGCCGCCGGTCAGCACCCGCGCGGCCGGCCACTCCTTCGCCGCAGCAGTCACCTCGTCCTCGGCGCGGGCGACGCGCGGACCGGCGACGAAGCCGGCGGTGGCCGAGCGCAGCGGCGTCGTCCGGCGGGCACGCCAGCTGGTCGCCGACTGCGCGACGGTGACCGGCCGGCCGGTGAACCCGGGCAGGAGGGTCCAGGGCACACCGGCCAGCACCCCCGACGGCGTGAGCACGACCGCCCGGTCGCCGACCGCGGCCAGGACCGGCGTCACGAGCACGTCCGCGATCGACGCGAGCCGGTCGGCCAGCTCCGCGCGCACGAACCCGGCCATCGGCTCGGCCAGGTCCGACGCGGCGACGTCGAGGTCCGGCAGCAGCCCACCGAGCAGGGCGTCGACCCGGGACCGCTCGCCGAGGTCGACCCAGGTCACGTCCTCGGCGGTGACGACGAGCGCCACCACGTGGCCGGCCGCGACGACGTACGCCGTCAGCGCGGTCCCGTCGTCGAGGGCGGACCGCAGCTCGGGGAGGGTGAGCGGGTCGGCGACCGCGCCGGAGCCGCGGTGCTGCCAGGCCCGCTCGCGCACCCGCTGCCGCAGCTCGGCCTCGCGCGCGGCGTCCCGCATCCCGTCACCGGTGGCCATCCCGCGCAGCTCGGTGAGGTCCGCGACGATCTGCGGGTCCTCCGGCGCCCGGACCGGCTGCACCCGGCTGGCCAGCATCCGGGCCCGCTCGGACCACTCGAACAGCACCTCGGGGTCTCGCGACCCCACGGCGAGCGCGAGACCCGAGGCGGCCAGACGCACCCCTTGGCCGGTGACGCCGGTCTGCAGGTCGAGGGAGCCGAAGGAGCTCTGCCAGGCGTGCAGGTCCGAGAGCCCCGACCGCAGCTCGTCGAGGGCGACGTCGGTCCGGCCCGCGACCGTGGCGACGTCGGCGCGGACGCCGTGGTCGAGCAGCCGGATCTCCAGGGGGGCGTCGGCCGCCACGCGGGGGCCGACCGGTCCGCCTCCCGCCCGGGCGGCGACCAACCGGGCCCCGGCCGCCGGCCAGTCCAGACCCTGCTTCTCCATCTCCTCGGCGAGCCGCTCGCTCTCCGCGCGCAGCCGTCGGGGAGACGCGGTGCCGAGCTCGGCCTCGGCCACGAGGGCGGCGACCTCGGCCCGGCGGCGCATCGCCTCGGCCCCTGCCCGGGCGAAGTGCCGCGCCGCCGACCGGGCCGAGCGGCGCGCCCCCGCCGGGTCGACGTGCAGGGTGGCCCGGGCCAGCGCGAGCTCGGCCTCGGCCTGGCGCCGGCGGAGCCGGCGGGCGCCGTAGGCGCGCGCCGCCCCGTCGAGCGCCTCCCTGCCCTCGCGCACGAGGCCGGCGGCCAGCAGCACCTCCGCCCGGTCCTGGTCGCAGGTGGCGGCGGAGACCGGGCTCAACGGCGCGAGGACCGGTCGAGCCGTGTCCATCAGCCGGAGCGCGTCCGGCAGGTCACCGGCGAGGAAGTGGGTGTAGCCGAGGTTGTGCTCCGCCATGGCCGCCTCGACCGGCAGCCCAGCACCCGCGAGGTGCCCCGCACCCACGGTGAAGTCGTCACGGGCCCGGCCCAGGTCACCGAGCTGGAGCCGCACGTTGCCCCGGTTGACGTGCGCCCTCCCGAGGACGACCGGAGAGCCTTGCAGCAGCCCGATCGCCGTGGCGAACTCGTCGAGCGCCTCGGCGGTCCGACCACCCAGCATCAGCAGCAGCGCGCGCTGGCCGTGGATCGTCCCCCGCGTCACCTCGTCGAGGCCCGGCCGGGCGAGTGCTCGTTGGCACAGCCGCATCGCCTCGTCCCGATCGCCGAGCTCGGCCTCGACGTAGGCCAGGCTCGCCTCGACCGAGCCGAGGAACGCCTCGTCGTCGGTGCGGTCCAGGGCACGTCGCAGCGGCTCGCGCGCCGCGGCCACCCTCCCGGCCTGCATCTGCGCGACCCCGCGCGCGTGGAGCTCCCGGGCAGTCAGCACGGCGTCAGTCTGGCCTGATGCCGGTGACCTTCTCCACCACCTGCCAGCAGCGGGCGACGGCCTGGGCCGGTTCCTCCCCGTCGATGCGCCCGAGCAGGCCGGCGGCGATCCGCCCCGCGACCACCGGGGCGGCGAAGGAGGTGCCGCTCCACACACCGAAGCCGCTGCGGAAGTCGTCCGGGTCGATCGACTCGCGGACCCGGTCGAAGGCCCGGGTCCGGGCGACCGGCTGCAGGCCACCTTGGAACTTCGGCATCGTGCTCACGAGCGCAGCTCCGGGGGCGAAGACCCGCACCCAGGGACCCGCGTTGCTGAACAGCGCGTCGGTCGACCCGTTGGGGTTCTGGGCGCCGACCGACACGATCGGCAGCCGGGCCGGGTCGGGCGGGATCGGACCGGTGCCGTCGGACCACGGGCCGAACGCCGCCGGGAAGCTGGGGCGGCTGGTCGCGTCGTTCCCGGCCGAGCAGACGACGACGGTGCCACCGGCCGTGAGGTCCTCGAGGATCGACGACATCGTCGGGTCGAAGAGGGCATCCTCCGGGGTCTCGTGGTAGTAACCGATCGACAGGCTCAGCACGTCGATGGCGCGGCCACCCTCCTCGCCGGCGCGGTGCCGCCGGGCGAGCTCGGCGACCTGGGCGAGCGCCGCCACGAGGTCGGACTCGACGATCGGCCCCTCGGAGGGGACGATCCGCCACACGAGCAGGTCGGCGTCCGGGCAGCCCTGGTGGACCAGGCCGGCGATGAAGGTGCCGTGGCCGGCCAACGGGTCGATGACGCCGTCGAGCTGGCCCTGCAGGTCGCCGCCGCGGACCTCGGCGTCCGTCAGGGGGTTGGTGTAGCCGATCGGCTCGCCGTCGAGGGTGACACCGGTGGTGACCGCACGGTCGAGCCAGGGGTGCCGTCCGCACCCGGTGTCCAGGATCGCCACGACCGGGCGGCGGCCCTCGACGGCGTCGTGCCGCACGGGCTCCGGACCGACGTACGCCACCGGCTGGCGACCACCGGAGCCCGGCGCCGCGTAGGTGGCGATCGGGGCCGAGGGGGCGCCGCCGGCGCCCGACGGGATGTGGAACGGGCTCGGGATGTGGAAGGGGCTCGGGATGTGGAACGGGTTCGGCTCGATGTCTCCCGGGAAGAGCACGTGGTCGAGACCGACCCCGCGGACCGCCTCGACCCCGAACTGCGCGCGGGTCTGCTGGAGGAGCGTCCAGGCGTCCGGGGCGATCGCGGCCCGGTCGGAGGCCACGCCGATGGTGACCGTGCGCAGGCCGAACCGCAGCCGGGCCGTGCGCCGGTCCTCGGGCTCCAGCGTCACCTTCCAGCCGAGCCGCTCGGCGACGAGACCGAGCACCTCGAGCGCCCCGGCGAGGTCCACGGACTTCGAGATCGTCAGCCGCGGCCCGACATAGACGGTCGGGCGGGGCACCACCCCGTCGACGACGAGCGCCGTCGCGGGGTCCAGCACCCGGCCCTGCACGGGGGCGATGCTGTCCCGCGGTGGCGGCGCTGGGTCCCGGTCGAGCGGCTTGCGGGTGGGGCGCTTCGGGTCGGGCTGCTCCTCCATGGGGACCTCAGATCTCGAAGGTCGGCGTCGCGAACGCCGGGCGGGTGGTGTCGTGGGGCTCGAGCCGCAGGCGCAGCAGCCCGAGCGGCAGGTCGGTGAGCTCGAAGCGGCCGGTGTCGGTCACCACGGCGGCGTACGGCGTGACGTCGTCGCCGGGCAGTGCCCGCACGGTCATCGGCTCGGGCGGCACCACCCAGCCGTCGACGCGGGAGCTGCTGCCGTCGACCGCGACCCGCAGCAGCAGGTCGGTGTCACCGTGCACGAAGCGCAGCGTGTACGACGTCGTGCCGCGCGCGCCGACGAGCGCGGTGGCCTGCTCGACCAGCTCCATCAGCTCGACATCGAGGTCGGAGGCGGCGGCCGCGGCGGCCGCCTGCATCGCGGCGACGAGGTGGTCCGGCACCGGGTCCTGGCGCTCCCACACGTCGCGGACGATGCCCAGGAGCGCGTCCCTGCTCAGCTCGCTCATCTCAGTGCTCCCCCCACTCAGCGGGACCGGTCTGCATCAGGGCGACGCGCAGCTTCGCCAGGCAGCGGCCCCGGGTGGGGCCGATGCTGCCGACCGGCATCCCGAGGTCGCTCGCGAGCTCACGGTAGTCCGGGCGGTTCTCGAAGGCGACGATCCGCAGCAGCCGGCGGCAGCGCTCGGGCAGCCCGTCGACCGCGGCCCACAGCCGGTCGTCCTGGTCGTGCTCCAGGGCGGCCTCCTCGGCCGAGTGCTCCGCCGGGATGCGGGGCTCGAGGTCCTCCACGGCGACCGGGAGCGCGCGGCCGTCGCCCTGCGCGACCCGCCAGGCCTCGCGGCGCGCCGTGGTCGTGAGCCACCCGCCGATGGCCACGGAGTCGAGGATGGCCGCGCGCCGGCGTACCAGCGCCAGCCAGGTGGTCTGGATGACGTCCTCGGCGGCCGACTCCGAGAGCCGGTAGGAGCGCACCACGTGCCACAGCACCGGGGTCATCACCGCCACCAGGTCGTCGAGCCCGGCAGGGTCGCCCGCGGCCCAGCGGTTGAAGCCGGCGGTGGCCTCCGCCCAGACCTCACCGGAGCGTGCCGTGACGCCGCCGGGGTGTCCTCCCCCGGACGGCCGTCCCGAGCCGTGCCCGCTCACTGGTCGCGCCGCTCCCCGGTGTCTCGTGTGTCGCTCGATCAGGATCACGTCCTGCAGGAGTTCGAGGATCGCACCCTGATACGCGACCGTCACGACTATTTCTCCCGCCATCGTCACCCGTCGCCCGCCCGCCGTCCTCGCCCGAGCCGGGTGAGCCCGGGTGACCCGAGCGCCCGTGGAACCGTTCGGTAGCCTCGGACGGTGCCCCCCACAGAGCTGATCGTCCGCGCGATCCCCGCTGACGACCACCTCGGGTTCATCCGCGGTCGCCGCTCGGTGAGCTTCCTGCAGACCCCGGCCTGGGGCCGGGTGAAGGCGGAGTGGCGCCACGAGTCGATCGGCTTCTTCCGCGGCGAGGAGCTCGTCGGTGCCGGGCTGGTCCTCTACCGCCAGCTGCCGCGCCTCAAGCGCTACCTCGCCTACCTGCCCGAGGGCCCCGACCTGGACTGGGCCGACGAGGACCTCGCGTCCTGGCTGACGCCGATGGCCGCCCACCTGCGCGAGCAGGGCGCGTTCGGGGTCCGGATGGGCCCGCCCGTCGTCACCCGGCGCTGGGACGCGGCCACCGTCAAGGCCGGCATCGCCGACGACGCGGTCCGCCGCCTCGGGGACCTCCCGCCCACCGAGCGCACCCACACCGGCGCGCGCGTCGTCTCGCAGCTGACCGAGCTCGGCTGGCGACCGCAGGCCGTCGAGGGCGGGTTCGCCGCCGGGCAGCCGCAGCACGTCTTCCAGGTCCCGCTCGCCGGCCGCACCGAGGACGAGGTGCTGGCCGGCATGAACCAGCTGTGGCGCCGCAACATCAAGAAGGCCGCCAAGGAGGGCGTCGAGACCGCGGCGTACGCCGGCGCGGCGATCGACCCCGAGCTGAAGTCCTTCCACGACCTCTACGTCCACACCGCCGAGCGCGACCACTTCACCCCGCGGCCGCTGTCGTACTTCACGACCATGGTCGACGCCCTCTCGGCCGAGGACCCCGACCGGATCCGGCTGCACACCGCGCGGCACGAGGGGACGCTGGTCGCGGCGACGATCGCGATCCGGGTCGGTGCCCACGCCTGGTACTCCTACGGCGCCTCGTCCACCGAGAAGCGCGAGGTGCGCGGGTCGAACGCCGTGCAGTGGGCGATGATCCGCGACGCGATCGCGGCCGGCGCCGACGTCTACGACCTGCGCGGGATCACCGAGACCCTCGCCTCCGACGACCCCCACCTCGGGCTGATCCAGTTCAAGGTCGGCACCGGCGGCGAGGCCGTCGAGTACGTCGGGGAGTGGGACCTGCCGCTGAGCAAGCCGCTCTACAAGGCCTTCGACGTCTACATGAAGCGGCGCGGGTGAGCGGTCGATGAGCCTCACCCTCACGGTCGACGGCGACCGCTGGCGGGCCCACCTGCGCGCCTTCACCGAGGTCACCCCGGGACTGGTCCCGGTCGCGAAGGGCAACGGCTACGGCTTCACGGTCGGCCGGCTGGCCCGCAAGACCCAGTGGCTGGGGCTCGACACCATCGCCGTCGGCACCTACGACGAGCTGCCCGCGGTCGCGAGCCGGTACGACGGCAGCCTGCTCGTCCTGACGCCGTGGCGGCCCTTCGGCGCCGCCCTCGAGGTCGACCCCGCGCTCGGGAAGCGGGTCGTCCACACCGTCAGCCGCACCGAGGACCTCACCGACCTGCTCGACCGGCAGCCGGACGCGCGGTTCGTGCTCGAGCGGGCGACCAGCATGCTGCGGCACGGGATGACCGCGCGCGGCCTGTGGGCGGCGGCGCGCGAGGTCGCGGCCCGGCCGGGTGCGCGGGTCGAGGGCGTGGCGCTGCACCTCCCGCTCGCCCACGGCGTGCACCTGACCGAGGTGCGCCGGCTCGTCAACGACGTCGTCGCCGCCGAGCTGGAGCTGGGCACGATCTGGGTCAGCCACCTCAGCGCGGACGAGCTGGCCGAGCTGCGCGCGTCGTACCCCGACCTGACCTTCCGGCCGCGGGTCGGCACCGACCTGTGGCTCGGCGACCGGGGCGCCCTGCACGTGACCTCCACGGTGCTCGACGTCCACGAGGTCGAGCGCGGCGACCTCTACGGATACCGGCACCGCACCGCCCCGAAGGCCGGGCACATCCTGGTCGTCAGCGGCGGGACCGCCCACGGCATCGGCCTCGAGGCGCCGACCGGTGACGCCTCGCTCCGGGCGCGGGCGGCGACGCTGGCCCGGGGCGGCCTCGACGCGGCCGGGTTCGTGCGCTCGCCGTTCTCGATCGACGGCAAGCAGCGGCTCTTCGCGGAGCCGCCGCACATGCAGGCGTCGATGCTCTTCCTGCCGCACGGCGCGCGGGTGCCCGACGTGGGCGAGCAGGTCGACGTCCGGGTGCGCTACACCGCGACGGCCTTCGACCGGATCGTCCTGAGCTGAGGTTCCAGCGCCGCGGCCCGCACCGGGTCGTGGCGCGGGAGCAGGATGTCGCGCACCACCATCGCGACCAGCCACAGCTCGGCGGCCATGCGCACCAGGATCGCGACCCAGTAGAAGCCCGAGTCGCCGCCACCGCCGGGGGCGAGGAAGTTGCCGAGGTACCACCAGACCGCGGCGAAGTAGAGGACCTCGCCGGCCTGCCAGATGACCAGGTCGCGCCAGCGGGGCCGGGCCAGCACCGCCAGCGGCAGCAGCCACAGGACGTACTGCGGCGAGTAGACCTTGTTGACGAGCAGGAACCCGGCCACGACCAGGAACCCGAGCTGCGCCAGGCGCGGCGTCGACGGCGAGGCCAGTCCGAGCAGCAGCACCCCCACGCACCACACCCCGAAGAACAGCCACGAGCCGACGTTGATCGTGTGGGGGGCGAACGAGAACGGGTCGCCGGTCCTCTCCAGCGCCTGCTGCACGACCAGCCACACCGACCCGAGGTCGGCGCCGCGCTCGGAGTTGAAGGTCCAGAACACCTTCCACTCCGCGGGTCCCGACAGGTACGCCGGCAGGTTGGCCAGCACCCACGCGCCGGCCGCCCCCAGGGTGACGAGCCCGAGGTCGCGCGGGCGGCGGCGGCGCAGGCAGATGATCAGCACGCCGCCCAGCAGGAAGAGGGGGTAGAGCTTCGCGGCCGTGCCGAGGCCGATCAGCACCCCCGTCAGCAGGGGCCGGCCGCGGGCCCACGCCCACAAGGCACCGGCCACGCAGACGACGGCCACCAGGTCCCAGTTCACCAGCCCGGTCAGCAACAGCGCCGGTGAGAGGGCGAAGGCCGCGGCGTCCCACGGCCGGCGTGGGTTCACCCCGCTGAGGAACCAGGCGGCGAGCAGCGCGAGCACGGCGAAGCCGATCGCGTTGACCGCCACGAAGATCCGCATCTCGCGGTGCACGCTGTCGGTCGCCGACATCTCGCCGACCGACTGGCCGTAGCGCGACTCGAGGTCCGGGGACCCGTTGAGCCAGTGGGTGACCCACGCGGCGCCGTACGCCCAGTAGGCGATGCCGACGGGGTACTCCATGACCTCGTAGCGCGCGCGGGTCTGCGCGTCGTCGCTGTAGGGCCAGCTCAGCTCGGCGAACCCGCGGCCGGTGTAGAGGTAGGGCAGGTCGGAGTAGCACATGTGGCTGTAGCGCGCGTCGCCGTCCTGCCAGGTGTCCTCGTAGCAGTTCGTCTTCTGCCACATGCCGAGCGAGAGGCAGATCGCGGTGAGCGCGAGGACCACGCGGACCGGGGTCCACCACGGGTGCCGGCCGGCGCGGGTGCCGACGGGTCCACCGACCCCCTCGCTGAGCGCGGTGACGACTGGGTCGTCGGTGGTGGGATCGACCCAGTCACCCCGCGCCGGGGGCATCAGGCCGCCCGCTGGCGCCGGCGGCCGCGCCCCTCGCCTCGGCCGCCCGGACCGCCCGGACCGCCGCTCTGGGCGGGCGGCGTGCTGGCCGTGTCGGACGGCGACGGGGTGTCGGAGGGGGTCCCGCAGCCGCCGAGCAGGGTGCAGGTCTCCGACGGCGTGGGCGTCGGGGTGGGCGTCGGGGTCGGCGTCTGGGTCTCCGACGGCGTCTCGGTGGGCGTCGCCGAGGGGGTCTTGCTCGGCTTGGGCGTGGAGGTGCTCGGCGGCGGGGTGTACGGGTCGTGGCCGGTCTCGGGCGCCTCGCCGTCGAGGTTGGCCGGCGGCGGGAACTCCTCGTCCGGCTCGCCCTCCAGCGCAGCGTTCATCACCGCGGTCCACGTGCGGGTCGGGTAGTCGGCACCGAAGTACGACGGCAGCCAGTCGTTGAGCGCGTCGTCGCCGTCACCGCGGACGTACATCACGGCGGTCGCCAGCTGCGGGGTGTAGCCGACGAACCAGGAGGACGAGACGTCGCCGTCGTCGTTGGTCGCGGTACCGGTCTTGCCGGCCGCGTGGCGGCCCAGCGCGAGCGCGTTCTGGCCGGTGCCGTTGAGGACGACCTGCTGCATCGCGTAGGAGGTGTCCGCGGCGATGTCCTCGTTGCGCTGGGAGTCCTCGTCGTCGAAGGCCGGCGTCGTGTGCTGTTTGTACTGGTAGTCGACGGTGCCGTCGGCCAGCGTGACCTTGTCGATGACGTGGACGTCGGCCCGCTCGCCGCCGTTGTCGACGGTGGCGTAGGCGTTGGCCATGTTGACCGCGCTGATCCGGGCCTTGCCGAGCGTCACGAGCGCGTCCGGCTCGAGGTCGCGGCTCGTCGAGGGGATGCCGGGGTACTTCGGGTCGGCCTTCGTCGGCGGGATGCCCGCCTTGTTGGCGGTCTCGACGATCTTCTCGGGGCCGCCCTCCATCGAGTTCGACAGGTCGACGAACGCGGTGTTGATCGACTGCTCGGTGGCGTAGGTGAGGCTGACCGCCGAGCCGTAGGAGATGCCGTCGCCGGGACCCTCGTTGTTGACGGTCAGGCCGTCGGGGAACTCGTAGGGCGAGTTGCCGTCGAAGGTGTCCTTGAGGGAGTAGCCGTTCTCGAGCGCGGTCGCCACGGTCAGCGGCTTGATGGTCGAGCCGACCATGCCGCCGGCGGTGGCCCAGTTGATCTGGGAGTCCAGGAAGTCCTGGCCGCCGTAGAAGCCGCGCAGCGCACCGGTGCCGGGCTCGACGCTGGCGACACCGATGTGCAGCTGCTTGTCCTTGAACCCCTCGGGGCGCTGGGACAGCACGCCCTCCTCGGCCGCCTTCATCACCTTCGGGTCGAAGGTGGTCGTGACCCGGAGGCCGCCGCCGTCGATCTCCTGGTCGCGGTAGTCGAGGGCGTGCAGCTCGTCGCGGACCAGGGTCAGCATGTGGCCGCGCTGGCCGCCGTACCGGCTCTCGGCCTTGATCTCGGGGAAGTCCGGGAGGTGCTTCTTGGCCTTGTCGGCCTCCTCCTGGGTGATGTTGCCCGCCGACGCCATCCCGTCGAGCACGTAGTCGTAGCGCTCGTGCAGGGCGCGCCGCGAGTCGGCACCGTTGGCCGGGTCGAAGTGCGTCGGGTTGTTGAGCACGCTGGCGAGGACCGCGGACTCCTGGAGCGTGAGGTCGGCCGCGTCCTTGTCGAAGAAGGCCTGGGCGGCGGCCTGGACGCCGTACGCACCGCGGCCGAAGTAGATGGTGTTGAGGTAGCCCTCGAGGATCTCGGACTTGCTCTGCGTGCGCTGGATCTTCAGCGACAGGATCGCTTCCTTCACCTTGCGCTGGTAGGAGCGCTCCTGGCTGAGGTAGAGGATCTTCACGTACTGCTGGGTGATCGTCGACGCACCCTGCGTGGCGTTGCCCGAGGCGTTGCTGAACGCGGCGCGGATGATGCCCTTGGGGTCGATGCCCTTGTCGGTCCAGAAGCTCCGGTTCTCCGCGGCGACCACGGCGTCCTGGAGGTTCTCCGGCATCTCCTTGAGCGGGATCGACTCGCGGTTCTGCTTGGCGAAGCTGCCGACCTCGGTCTTGCCGTCGGCGTAGTAGACGAAGGACGTCTGGGTCTGGAAGTCCTTGTTCGGGTCGGGGATGTCGGTCGTCTTGTAGAGGTACACGAACCCCGCGACCGCGACGAGCGAGAGCGCCAGGAATGCGATCCCGAACCACATCAGGACCCGCAGCACCTTCTGCTTCCGGGTGCGGGGTCGCTTCGGCGCGCTCTTCTTCTTGGCGGGGCCGCCAGCGGCCCTGCGCTTACCACTCACGTCGGGGGCTCCGCGGGTCGGGGTCGAGATCCTCGTCAGGGTACGGGGCGGCACCGAGCGGGCCCAAGACGCGGCCGGCGTGCGCTGTGCCACGTCGCCCGCACGACCCCCCTGCGGAGCAACCCCGCACGTCGTGACAGGTCCCGGATTCGCAACGGACGGATATATCGCTACGATAGGTCCCGTGGCACGTCGCGCAGAGACCATCGAGCTGGCAGTCCTCGGGCTGCTGCACGAGGGACCCATGCACGGCTACGAGCTCCGCAAGCGGCTCAACCTCATGCTCGGATGGGGTCGGGTGCTCTCCTACGGATCGCTCTACCCCACCCTGAAGAAGATGCTCCGCTCCTCGCTCATCGAGGAGACGATGTCGACGCGCACCCCGGGGGCCCCGGTCTCCAAGCGGCCCCGCATCACCTACCAGGTGACCGAGGCCGGCACGCGGGAGTTCGAGCGGCTGATGTCGGAGGTCGGTCCCACCGCGTGGGAGGACGACAACTTCGACATCCGCTTCGCGTTCTTCTCGTCGACCGACATGGAGATCCGTCTCCGGGTCCTCGAGGGTCGTCGTACCCGGCTCCAGGAGCGTCTCGAGCGCGTCCAGGGCCAGCTCGACATGACGCAGCAGGAGGTCGACCGCTACGCGGCCGAGCTCCAGCGTCACGGCGTCGAGTCGGTCGAGCGCGAGGTCCGGTGGCTCTCGGACCTCATCAACGCCGAGCGCAGCGGAGAGCAGCACCCGGACAGAGCCGGGACGTCGTCCGACGCCCCCGGCACCACCAGCAGCGGCCACCAGGCCACGCCCCAGAAGTAAGGACAGGAAGGAATCCCCATGGGTTCGGTACGAGTAGCAATCGTGGGAGTCGGCAACTGCGCCTCCTCCCTCGTCCAGGGCGTCCACTTCTACCGGGACGCCGACCCTGCGGGAACGGTGCCCGGCCTGATGCACGTCACGTTCGGCGACTACCACGTCTCCGACGTCGAGTTCGTCGCGGCGTTCGACGTCGACGACATGAAGGTCGGCAAGGACCTGTCCGAGGCCATCAACGCCTCGCAGAACAACACCATCAAGATCTGCGACGTCCCCACGATGGGCATCGACGTCCAGCGCGGCCACACCCTCGACGGCCTGGGCAAGTACTACCGCCAGACCATCGAGGAGTCCGGCGCGGACCCCGTCGACGTCGTGCAGGTGCTGCGTGAGACGCAGGCCGACGTCCTCGTCTCCTACCTCCCGGTGGGCTCGGAGGAGGCCGACAAGTTCTACGCCCAGTGCGCGATCGACGCCGGCGTGGCCTTCGTCAACGCGCTCCCCGTCTTCATCGCCTCCGACCCGGTCTGGGCCAAGAAGTTCGAGGACGCCGGCGTCCCGATCGTCGGCGACGACATCAAGTCCCAGGTCGGCGCCACCATCACCCACCGCGTGATGGCGAAGCTGTTCGAGGACCGTGGCGTGCGGCTGGACCGCACCTACCAGCTCAACGTCGGCGGCAACATGGACTTCAAGAACATGCTCGAGCGCGAGCGCCTGGAGTCCAAGAAGGTCTCCAAGACCCAGGCCGTCACCTCGAACCTGACCGGCCCGCTGGCCGGGCTGAAGGACGACCGCAACGTCCACATCGGCCCGTCCGACTACGTCGCGTGGCTCGACGACCGCAAGTGGGCCTACGTCCGGCTCGAGGGCACGACCTTCGGTGACGTCCCGCTGAACCTGGAGTACAAGCTCGAGGTCTGGGACTCCCCGAACTCGGCCGGCATCATCATCGACGCGATCCGCGCGGCGAAGATCGCCAAGGACCGCGGCATCGGTGGCCCGATCATCTCGGCGTCGTCGTACCTGATGAAGTCCCCGCCGGTGCAGCTCCCCGACGACGAAGGTCGCCGCCGCGTCGAGGCCTTCATCGCCGGCGAGGAGTGACCTCCTTCCCTGCTGACCTCACCTGAGGTGGTCCTCGGCTGACGCCGAGACCGTCGAGACACAGGAAGTGGCCCCGAGGACTGGTTCCTGGGGGCCACTTCTTTCGGTGTCTCGACGGCGAGGAACCCCTCAGCGCGGGCCGTGGGTCGCCAGCCAGAGCACCGGCCCGGCCAGCTCGCCACGGGCGTCCAGCTCCCGTACGGCGGCGAGCGCCTTGCCGGTGTAGACGGGCTCGACCGGGATGCCGGCCTCGGTGGCCCGGGCGACCTCGGCCGACCCGGCCGGGGTCGGCACGCCGTACCCCTCGCCGAGCCAGTCCCGCGGCAGGTCCGCCTCGACCGCCGTCGGCACCCTGGCGAGGCCGGCCCGCGCGAGCAGGGCGCCCGTGCGCCCGGCCAGCCGGGCGATGCTCGGCCGGTCCAGCCGGAGCAGGTCGTTGACGACGACCCCGAGCAGCCGGGTGCGGTCCAAGCCGGCGAGCCGGAGCCCGAGCGCCAGCCCGGCCACGGTGCCCCCCGAGCCGACCGGCACGACCAGCGTGGCCGGCTCGGGCAGCGCGCCGGCCGCGACCTGGTCGGCGATCTCGAGCGCCACGTCGACGTACGCGAGGGCGCCGACCGGGTGGGAGCCGCCGGCGGGGACGTACCAGGGCCGGTACCGCGCCATCAGGTACGGCGCGGCCAGTCGCAGCCGGTTGCTCGAGCGGTAGCGGTGCAGCACCGCGCCGGACGCCTCCAGGCGACGCAGCTGGTCACGGACGTGGTCGTCGAGGGGCTGGTCGACCAGGCCGAGCACGGTGCGCAGCCCGTGCTCCCGGCCGTACAGCGCGCAGGCCAGGCCCCAGTGGGTGCCGATGCCGCCGACCGTCAGCAGCGTCGTCGACCCGCGCCGGTGTGCCTCGGCGATGATCCACTCGAGCTTGCGGACCTTGTTGCCGCCCCAGCCGCCGTCGCCGAAGGCGGACTCGTCCTTCACCCACACCTCCGCGCGGTGGCCGAGCTCGAGCCGCCGGACCGGCGTCGGCACGGCACCCAGGCGGACGTGGGGCAGGTCGACCAGGTCCGCGAGCCGGGTCATCGCTCGTCGCGCTCCGCCCACCACGCCAGCAGCGCGGCGGTGGCGTCCTCCTCGCTCATCGGACCCTGGTCCATCCGCAGCTCGAGCAGGAAGCGGTACGCCGCCCCCACCTCGCGCCCGGGACCGATGCCGAGCGCGGTCATGATCTGGTTCCCGTCGAGGTCGGGCCGGATCGAGGCGAGCTCCTCCTGCTCCGAGAGCCGGGCGATCCGCTCCTCGAGGTCATCGTAGGTGCGCTGGAGCCGCTCGGCCTTGCGCCGGTTCCGGGTCGTCGAGTCGGCGCGGGTGAGCACGTGGAGCCGCTCGAGCTGGTCACCGGCGTCGCGGACGTAGCGCCGCACCGCGGAATCGGTCCACTCGCCGGTGCCGTAGCCGTGGAAGCGCAGGTGCAGCTCGACGAGCTGGCTGACCGCGTCGATCTCGTCGTTGGAGAAGCGCAGCGCCTTCATCCGCTTGCGGGTCATCTTGGCGCCCACCACGTCGTGGTGGTGGAAGGTCACCGTGCCGTCGTCGAGGAACCGCCGGGTGCGCGGCTTCCCGACGTCGTGCATCAGGGCGGCGAAGCGCGACACGAAGTCCGGTCCGCCGCCGGGCAGCCGCGGCTCGAGGTCGATGGCCTGCTCGAGCACCGTCAGCGTGTGCTCGTAGACGTCCTTGTGCCGGTGGTGCTCGTCGCGCTCGAGCTTGAGCGCCGGCAGCTCGGGCAGCACCAGCTCGGCCAGCCCGGTCTCTACCAGCAGGGCCAGCCCCTGGCGGGGGAACGGCGCGCACACCAGCTTCACCAGCTCGTCGCGGACCCGCTCCGCGGAGATGATCTCGATCCGGGCGGCCATGGCGGTCATCGCCGCGACCACCTCGGGCGCGACGGTGAAGCCGAGCTGGGCGGCGAACCGTGCGGCACGCATCATCCGCAGCGGGTCGTCGGAGAAGGAGTCCTCCGGCCGGCCCGGGGTCCGCAGCACCCGGTGCGCGAGGTCGACCACGCCGCCGTACGGGTCCTCGAGCTCGCGGCCGGGGAGCCGGACCGCCATCGCGTTGACCGTGAAGTCGCGGCGGCCGAGGTCGCCGGGGAGGGAGTCGCCGAAGTCGACGTCGGGCTTGCGCGAGGTCGGGTCGTAGGCCTCGGACCGGTACGTCGTGATCTCGACCTGCCACGGCCCGCGGCGGCAGCCGATCGTGCCGAACGCCCGGCCCATGTCCCAGATCGCGTCCGCCCACCCCGCGAGCAGCCGCTCGGTCTCCTCGGGCCGTGCCGAGGTGGTGAGGTCGAGGTCGTTGTGCTGGCGTCCGAGCATCGCGTCCCGCACCGGCCCGCCGACCAGGGCCAGCTCGTGCCCGGCTCCGGCGAAGCGCCGCCCGAGCTCGTCGATCACCGGTGCGATCCGGTCGAGCTCGGCGCCGACGGCCCGCTGGGCGTCGGCCATCTGGAGCGGCGGGAGGGGGGCTTCGGGCACGGGCGAGCAGTCTAGTGGCGGCCGGGGCGGCACCCCGAGCCGGCACAGGTACGGCCAGTAGAGTCGCGGGCGTGCTTCGCCCGGTGTCGCTGCTGCCTGCCCTGCTGGTGGTGGCGACCCTGGTCGGTCTCGGCAGCGGCCCGGCGACGGCGGCCCGCAGCACCGGGAAGGCGGCCGTCGAGCAGACCCCGCTCGCCGTCACCATCGAGACCCTCACGCCCTCGGTGGTCCCGCGGTCCGGCGAGGTCCGGGTGACCGGCTCGGTCACCAACCGCGACGACGAGACGTGGAGCAACGTGAAGCTCTACGCGTTCTCGGGGGCGACCCCGATGACGACCACGGCCGAGCTCGCCGCGGCGGTGGAGGTCCCGGCGGACCAGCCCGTCGGCGACCGGATCCTGACGGAGGGCTACGACTCCGTCGACGAGCTCCAGCCCGGCGAGACGGTGCAGTACTCGGTGACGGTCGCCCGGGACGACCTCCCCGACGAACCCGGCGTCTACTGGTTCGGCGTGCACGCCCTCGGTGAGAACGTCGACGGGGGCGACGACCTCGCCGACGGACGGGCCCGCACCTTCCTCCCCCTCGTCCCGCGGACCCGGCACACCGTCGACACGGCCTTGGTCGTCCCGGTGCGCAACCTGGTCAGCCACGCCCCCGACGGCTCGATCGCCGACATCGCCGACTGGGCCGACGACCTGGCGCCGGGCGGCTCGCTCCGCTCGCTGGTCGAGCTCGGCACCGCGGCCGGCTCCCGGCCGGTCACCTGGCTCGTCGACCCGTCCGTGATCGACGCGGCCCGCCGGCTCGCCGCGGGCAACCCGCCCCGCGACCTCGGGCCGACGGCCGACGGAGGCGACGGCGAGGGAGAGGGCGGTGACGGGGACACCGCTGACGGCAGCAGCGCCTCGCCGAGCCCGACCGCCGACCCCGGCGCCGCCGACGAGCAGACCCCGGACCAGGTCCGGGCGACCGAGGCCGCCACCGCGTGGCTCGACCGGCTGCACGAGGGGCTCGAGGGCAGCGAGATCCTGTCCCTGCCGTACGGCGACGTGGACGTCGCCGCCGCGGCGGCCCACGACCCGGCGGCCTACCGCCAGGCGCGCAAGAGGTCGCTCGGGTCGCTCGAGCCCTGGGGGCTGCCCACCCGGCCCGCGGTGTCCTCGCCGGCCGGCTACCTCGACGCCGAGGGCCTGGCGATGACCGAGCCGGACGCCACCGTGCTCATGACCGACCGGATGTTCGGCGCCAACGCGCCCGCGGTGGTCCACACCGCCGACCGCACCGTCGGCGTGACCTCCTCGAGCGTGACCGTCGGCGGTCCCGGCCCGGGCGAGCGGATGTCGGCGGTCGCCGTGCGGCAGCGCGTCGTCAGCGAGGCAGCGCTCCGCCTGCTGAACCCCGGCCGCAAGCCGCTGATCGCGGTCTTCCCGTCGACCTGGGCGCCGGAGTCGACGATCGACTTCTGGGAGGGGCTCGACCTGCCCTGGCTGCACCTGACCACGGTGTCGGACGCGATGGACCGCGCCGGGGTGGACGTGCCGGTCGACCGGCTCGACTACCCGGAGACCCAGCGCCGCTTCGAGCTCGACCCGTCGGCGTTCGCCGCGGCCGACGCCCTGGCCGGCTCCGGTGAGACGCTCCAGAACCTGCTCACGCGGAACGACACGGTGGCGGCGGACGTCCGCGACGAGTCCTACACCGACCTGTCGTACTCCACCCGGCTGCGGCCCGACAGCGCGCAGGCCTCGGCGGACCAGTCCCGGACCTGGATCGAGACCCAGCTCCGTTCGGTCCGCGTGGACGCCCCGAAGGCGGTCATCCTCTCCAGCGGCAGCGGCCGGTTCGCGGCGACGGTGACCAACGGGCTCGACGAGCCCGTGAGCGTCCGGGTGCAGGCCCTCTCCGACCCGCCGCTGAAGGTGGCGGTGCCCTCGGAGACCATCGAGCTCGGCCCCGACAGCAAGACGACGGTGCTGCTCAACGCGTCCTCGTCGGCCGTCGGCATCCGGAACGTGACCCTGCTGCTCACCGACGTCGACGACGTCCCGATCGGCTCCTCCGACGACGTCCCGATCCGCTCGAACCGGGTCAGCAACGTGATCTGGCTGATCGTCGGCACCGGCGTGGCCCTGCTGTTCGGGGCGATCGTGGTCCGCCTGTTCCGCCGGCTCCGCAGCGCGAGGCGGGCCTCGTGACCGACCAGCACGGCACCGACCGGCCCGCCGCCCAGCCCGGAGCCCAGCCCGGAGCCCAGCCCGGAGCCCAGCCCGCCGACGCCGAACCGGTCACCGGGGAGGTGGACGCCGGCGGCACCGAGCAGCAGCGGGTCCTGGCCAACAGCGCCGTCATGGCGGTCGGCACGGCCATCTCCCGGATGAGCGGGTTCGTCCGCTCGGCCCTGCTGGCCGCCGCCCTGGGCAACGCGCTGCACGCGGACCTGTTCAACATCTCGAACACGATCCCGAACATGCTCTACATCCTGCTGGCCGGCGGCGTCGTGAACGCGGTACTCGTCCCCCAGCTGGTCCGCTCGATCGGGCACGACCCCGACGGCGGCGACGCCTACACCAACCGGATCATCACCCTGGCGGCGCTGTTCCTGGGCGCGGTGACGGTGCTGCTGGTGATCGCGGCACCGTGGGTGATGGACGTCTTCCTCTCCTCGAAGTACGACGCCGCGTCGATGGCCGAGGAGAAGGAATCGGTCATCGCGTTCGCCCGCTTCTGCCTGCCGCAGGTCTTCTTCTACGGCATGTACGTCCTGGTCGGGCAGATCCTCAACGCCCGCGGCCGGTTCGGGCCGATGATGTGGGCGCCGATCGCCAACAACGTCATCTCGGTCGCGGTCCTCGTCGTCTACCTGTTCGTCTTCGGACCGGCCCAGGGCGCCGAGATCACCGGGCCCTACACCCCCAGCCAGGAGCTGCTGCTCGGGCTCGGGTCGACCCTGGGGATCGTGGCCCAGTTCGCGATCCTCGTGCCCTACCTGCGTGCCACGGGCTTCTTCTACCGCCCGCGCTTCGACTTCCTCCACACCGGCCTCGGGCACACGCTCCGGCTCGCCGTCTGGACGGTGCTGTTCGTCATCGTCAACCAGGTCGCCTACACGGTGGTCGTGAAGCTGGCGTCGTCGGGCACCGCCGACGCCGCGGACGGCACGGGCTACTCGGTGTACTCCTCGACCTTCCTCATCATGATGGTGCCGCACTCGATCGTGACGGTGTCCCTCGCGACCGCGATCCTGCCCCGCCTGTCGCGCCGCGCGGCCGAGGACGACCGTGCCGGCGTCGCCGGCTCCCTCAACGAGACGCTGCGCAGCGCGCTGGCCGTCGTCGTCCCGTTCGCGGTGCTGCTGCCGGTGATCGCCGGCGACCTGTCGCGGCTGATGTGGGGGTACGGCGCGGCCGCCGACGCCACCGAGAACTACGTGCCCTCGCTCGCGCTCTTCGGCGCCGGCCTGGTCTTCTTCACGGTGCACTACCTGATGCTCCGCGGCTTCTACGCCTTCGAGCGCACCCGCACGGTGTTCTGGATCCAGTGCGCGGTCGCGGGCACCAACGTCGTCGCGGCCCTGGTGCTGGTCCGTGCCGCGACCGCCCAGCAGACCTCGCCGGCGCTGGTGCTGGCCTACACCTCGTCGTACGTCGTCGGGTCGGTCGTGTCCTACACGGTGCTGCGCCGCTTCCTCGGCGGGCTGCGCACGCCGACGCTCGTGCGCTTCCTGGTCCGCCTGGCGATCGCCACGGTGGTGGCGACGGTGGCGGCCGGCGTGGTGGCCTACCTGCTGCACCAGGTGTCGGCCACGCCCGCCTGGTGGGTCGCCGCCATCTGGCTGCTGCTCATCGGATCGGTCGACCTGCTGGTGCTCGTCGTCATGGCCCGCACCCTCCGCCTGCGCGAGGTGACCGCCGTGGTCGACGCGTTCACCCGCCGCCTGCCCGTCCTGCGTCGTCCCTGATCCGGTGGCGCCCTACGATGGGCCCTGTCCGGGACACGACGAGGGGAGCTGCGTGCCGAGCTCGATCCGGCCCGGCGACGTGCTCGCCGACCGGTACCGCCTGGTCGACCTGCTGACCGAGAGCAGCGGCGGCCGTTTCTGGCGAGCCCACGACAAGGTGCTCGAGCGGTTCGTCGCCCTGCACGTCGTGGCGGCCGACGACGAGCGCGCCGAGCAGATGCTCGAGGCCGCGCGCCGCTCGGCAGCCGCCCACGACCGCCGGCTGCTGCGCGTCCTCGACGCCGACCGCACCGACGGACTCGTCTTCGTCGTCAACGAGTGGGGCTCGGGCGACTCCCTCGACATCATGCTGGCGAACGAGGGACCGCTCTCGCCGCGCCGGGCCGCCTGGCTGGTGTCCGAGGTCGCGGCCGCGATCGCGGTCGGGCACGAGGCGGGGGTCGCCCACGGCCGCCTGGTCCCGGAGAACGTGCTTGTCGACCACGCCGGGTCCGTGCGGGTGATCGGGTTCGCCGTCGACGCCGCGCTCTTCGGCCTCGGCCCGGGCCGGCCGTCCCAGGACGTGACCGACCTTGGCGGGGTCCTGTACGCCGCCCTGACCGGGAAGTGGCCCGGGCCCTCGCCGTCGCAGGTCCCGGCGGCCCCGGTCGTGCAGGGGCGGGTGCTGCGCCCGCGCCAGGTGCGCGCCGGCATCCCGCGCCCGCTGGACCAGCTCTGCGACGAGGTCGTCAACCCCTGGTCCGGGCACGGCTCCCGGCTGCGCGAGGTGCACGACCTCGCGAGCGCCCAGGGCATCGCCGACTACCTCGCGGCGTTCGTCGGCGACCCGACCGGGCTGGCCGCGGCCGAGGCGGCGGCCGGGCACCGCGACACGACCGACACCATCTCGCTGCCGGCGATCCCGGACCCACCGGCGCGCGACGTCGCCCCGGAGCCCGCGCCGGTCCCAGCGCCGGTCCCCGCGCAGCCTCCCCCGCCGGAGCCCGAGCCCGAGGCAGCCCCGGAGCCCGCGCCCGCCCCGGAGCCCGCACGGGAGCCCGAGCCCGCGCCGGACCCCACGCCCGAGCCCGAGGTCGACGCCGACCCCGCGCCCGTGGCCGGACCCGCCACGAAGCCGGTGTCCGGACCGGCCGCAGAACCGGCCGCAGAACCGGCCGTCAAGCCCTCGACCGAGCTGCCGACCGAGGCCGGCCTGCCGATCTTCCACGACGAGCACGACGACGTCTCGTGGCTGTCCGCCCGGTCCGAGCCGCCGCCCCCGCCGCCGGCCTTCGAGGAGCCGCCGGAGCGGCCGCTGTTCGCGCCGGAGCCGGCCCAGGGGCCGGTGCGCCGTCCGCGGCACCCCGTGCCCGCAGCCGCCTCCGCCGGGTACTGGCCATGGGACACCGGGGCCGGCACCGGCGCCGGGCCGATCGTGGAGGACGAGCCCGACGAGGACGAGCCGGTCCCGGGCCGGCGCTGGCTCCGCCTGGCCGCAGCCATCGCCGGCTGCCTGCTGCTGCTGCTCGCGATCGTGGTCGCCTACAACCTCGGCCGCGGACGCACGCCGCTCGCGCTGCCGGGCACCGACAGCGGCGACAAGACCCCCAGTGCCTCCCCGAGCACCCGGCCTCCCGCCCAGCCGATCTCCGGCGTCACCGCCAGCGACCTCGACCCGCAGGGCTCGCCGCCCTACGACGAGCACCCCGAGCTCACCCCGCTCGCCGTCGACGGCAAGCCCGAGACCGCCTGGTCGACGATGACCTACGACCAGAACTTCGGCCCCGGCGGGCTCAAGACCGGCGTCGGGCTGGTCCTCGACCTCGGCCGCTCGTACGACGTGAGCTCGATCGACCTGGCCTTCGTCGGCGCCCCGACCGGCTACTCCCTCTACGTCACCGACACCGCGCCGACGGCCGTCAAGGGACTGACCGCGGTCGCCACCGGTACTGCCGACGGTCCGCGTACCCGGGTCGACCTCGACGCACCGGCCACGGGCCGCTACGTCACCGTGTGGCTGACCTCGATCCCGGCCGTCTCCGACGGGTTCCGCGGCGGGGTGGCCGAGGTGACGGTCCGGGGATGAGCGCCCCGCGCATGACGCCGGAGGACCTCGGGAGCGCAACCGACGCCGAGCTGCTGCGCGCGCACGTCGACGGCGACCCGGACGCGTTCGCGACGCTGTTCCACCGGCACCGCGACCGGTTGTGGGCGGTCGCGCTGCGCACCACCGGCAACCGCGAGGACGCCGCCGACGGCCTGCAGGACGGGCTGGTGGCGGCGTACCGTCGGGCGGGGTCCTTCCGCGGCGACGCCGCGGTCACCACCTGGCTGCACCGGGTCGTGGTCAACGCCTGCCTGGACCGGATGCGGGCCGCGCGGGTGCGCCGGGCCGAGCCGCTGCCCGACGACCTCGAGGAGTACCGCGGTCGTGGCTCCCTCGACACCGCCGGCACCGAGGACCCCGCCGAGCAGTCGGTCAGCGACGAGCGCCGGTCCCAGGTGCTCGCCGCGCTCCGCGAGCTGCCGGAGGAGCAGCGGGCGGCGCTGGTGCTCGTCGACATGGAGGGCTACCCCGTGGCGGAGGCCGCCGCGATCCTGGACTGCGCCGTGGGCACCGTGAAGTCGCGCTGCTCGCGCGGCCGCTCGAGGCTCGCCGTGCTCCTCGCCCCGCTGCTGACGGACCCGCCGGGTGACGACGCCCACCCCCCGGGCCGGAACCACGGCCCGGCCGGGGACGTCGGATCACAGGACGCCCCCCGCGGTCCACCCGCCTGACCGGCGGCCCCCGACGACCCCACGACCCCCACGATCTCCTGAGGAGGTGACACCCGTGTCCGACGACGAGCAGGTCCGCCGGCTGCTGGCCGACGCCCGGCACACCGATCCGATGCCCTCCGACGTCGCCGGTCGGATGGACCGGGTGCTCGCCGACCTCCGGGCCGACCGGCCGGTCCCGGCCCCCGTCGCCGACCTCGCCGCCGCCCGCCGCCGGCGCCGGGTGCGCACCCTGCTCGCGGCGGCGGCCGTGGTGGTCGTGGCCGGGGTCGGCATCGACCAGCTGCGCGGTCTCGGCACCGGCGCCGACGACGGCGCCGGCAGCAGCAGCGCCGACAGCGCCAGCTCCCAGGAGGGGTCGGCCGGCGGCGACAGCGCCCCGCTCGCGGGGCAGTCACCCCAGGACTTCTCCGAGGCCGTCCGGCTCGACCCCGACCGGTTCGCCCAGCAGGTCCGCGGGCTCCGGGCGGACGCCTCCCTGCGCACCACCGAGGACGGCGCCGAGGCCGACGGCCAGCGCAACGACGGCGACAGCCTGGCGGCCCAGCCGCAGGCGCAGGGGTGCACCGCGCCCGGGCGGGGCCGGGTGGTCGCCGTCCGGTACGACGGCAGCCCCGGCCTGCTCGTCTACCGGCCCGTGCGCGGCGACACGCAGGTGGTCGACCTCTACCTGTGCGGTCGCCCGGGGGCGTACCGCTCGATCACCTTGCCGGCCCCGTAGCAGGGCGGCGGTGGCCCCGGGACGGCCCGGGAAGTTTCCTCGCCTACGATCGGTTCTACCGGTCGCCGCGCTGTTCACTGCGCGGCCCCCCACCTGCGAGGAGAACCTGTCGCCATGTCCGACGTCCGCGATGTCATCGTCATCGGGTCCGGTCCCTCCGGCTACACCGCCGCGCTCTACACCGCGCGGGCGAACCTCAAGCCGCTCGTCTTCGAGGGCTCGGTGACCGCGGGCGGCGCCTTGATGAACACCACCGAGGTGGAGAACTTCCCCGGTTTCCGCGACGGCATCATGGGTCCGGCCCTGATGGACGAGATGCGCGCGCAGGCCGAGCGGTTCGGCGCCGAGCTGGTGGCCGACGACGTCGTCGAGGTCGAGCTGACCGGTGACGTGAAGACCGTGAAGACCGCCACCGACACCTTCCACGCGCGCTCGGTGATCCTCGCGATGGGCTCCGGCTACCGCAAGCTCGGCCTGCCTCGTGAGGACGAGCTCTCCGGCCGCGGCGTGTCCTGGTGCGCCACCTGCGACGGGTTCTTCTTCCGCGACCAGCACATCGCGGTCGTCGGCGGCGGCGACTCGGCCATCGAGGAGGCGACGTTCCTGACCCGGTTCGGGTCGAAGGTCTCGCTCATCGTGCGCCGCGACGAGCTCCGCGCCTCCAAGATCATGCAGGAGCGGGCGTTCGCCGACCCGAAGCTGGAGATCGAGTGGAACTCGGTCGTCGAGGAGATCAACGGCGCGGACCGGCTCGAGTCGGTCACCCTCAAGGACACCGTCACCGGCGAGACCCGGAACCTGCCGGCGACCGGGCTGTTCATCGCGATCGGCCACGACCCCCGCTCGGAGCTGCTGCCCGGCCAGGTCGACCTCGACGAGAACGGCTACGTCATCGCCAGCCACCCCTC
The DNA here is from genome assembly GCF_044226305.1 of Nocardioides sp. Taxonomy (GTDB): domain Bacteria; phylum Actinomycetota; class Actinomycetes; order Propionibacteriales; family Nocardioidaceae; genus Nocardioides. The sequence continues at coordinate 31,795 of NZ_JBGAHF010000009.1, forward strand.
GACCGGCACCAACCTGCCGGGCGTCTTCGCCGCCGGCGACCTGGTCGACCACCACTACCGGCAGGCGATCACCGCGGCCGGGACCGGCTGCGCCGCGGCGCTGGACGCCGAGCGCTACCTCGCCGAGCTCGACCACGTCGCCAAGGACGGCCGGGACGCGCAGAGCCGGGCGGACGCCGAGATGCTCACCGGCACCGCCCCGGCCGCCGGCGCCTAGTCAGGACGCGGCAGCGGACCGACTGATGGTGGTCGAGCGAGCCGCGCGGCTGGGGCACGAAGCCGCGACCGGCGTGTCGAGACCCGGTCGTGCTCGGTCGACCTCGGCGTGACCGCGCGCCGCGGAACAACGGTCGGGACGTCGGTGTTGACTGTGATCAGACCTCTGTGTTCATCCGAAGAAGGGATTCCCCTGTGGGCAACATCAACGCCGTGACCGACGCCGAGTTCGACGCCACGGTCCTCAAGTCCGACAAGCCGGTCCTCGTGGACTTCTGGGCGGAGTGGTGCGGCCCGTGCCGCCAGGTCGCCCCGATCCTCGACGAGATCGCGACCACGCACGGCGACAAGATCACGTTCCTGAAGATGAACGTCGACGAGAACCCGGTCACCCCCTCGAACTACCGGGTCACGGGCATCCCCACGATCAACGTCTACCAGGGTGGTGAGGTCGTCAAGAGCATCGTCGGCGCCCGCCCGAAGGCCGCGATCCTCAACGAGCTCTCGGAGTTCATCGCCTAGGTCCGTCGCCCGTCCGGACGCGCCAGCGGCACGACCGCTCCGTCACCGGGCTCCTCGCGAGGCCCGCGTCGCCTTCGGCGCCGGGCCTCGCGCCGACTTCGGGGCCGGACGCATCGCGCCCACCAGCCGCTCGATCGCGGCCTCGACCTCGTCGCGCCAGGTCACCGCCGTGCGCAGGTCCATCCGCATCCGCGGGCTGGTCGGGTGCGGGCGGTGGGTCTTGAACCCGACGCCGCCGAGGAAGTCGACCGGCACCACGCACCGGCCCGCCCGGCCCCGCGGGTCACCGAAGGCCTCGACCGCGCCGACCCCGCCGCGCCGGATCAGGTCGCGCGCCATCCCCTGCACCAGCATCCGGCCCAGCCCGCCACCGCGGTACGCCGGCTCGACGTACGCCATGGTCAGCAGCACCGCGTCCGGGGAGATGGGCGCGGTCGGGAAGCCGGCGGCGCCCGGGACGAACGCCTCGGGGGCATAGACGAGGTAGCCGACCGGCCGGTCGTCGACGAGCGCCACGCGACCGCACGAGCCCCACTCGCGCAGCACCTCCGAGACCCAGGCGTCCTTCTCGGCGGCGGCGTCCTCGACCCGCTCGCGGCGGACCGGGTCGAGCTCCCAGAACAGGCAGGTGCGGCACGGCGCCCGGAACATGTCGAGGTGGTCCAGGGTGAGCCGGACGATCTTGCGCGACATCACACCTCCGTCGGTGATACCCCGGGGCCATCCTAGGGCTGCGCCTGTCAGGATGGCCGCGTGCGCAAGATCCGGCAGAGCCGCAAGCTCCAGAACGTCCGCTACGACGTACGCGGACCGATCCTGGTCGAGGCCCAGCGCCTCGAGGCCGAGGGCCACCACATCCTCAAGCTCAACATCGGCAACACCGCCCCGTTCGGCTTCGAGGCCCCCGAGGCGATCGTGGCCGACATGGTGCACCACCTACCCGACTCCCAGGGCTACAGCGACAGCCAGGGCATCTACTCGGCGCGCACCGCGGTCGCGCAGTACTACCAGAGCCACGGGCTGCGCGACGTCCTGGTCGACGACGTCTACATCGGCAACGGGGTCTCCGAGCTGATCACCATGGTCCTCCAGGCGTTCCTGGACGACGGCAACGAGATCCTGGTGCCGGCGCCGGACTACCCGCTGTGGACCGGCGCGATCACGCTGTCGGGCGGCACCGCGGTGCACTACGAGTGCGACGAGACCAACGGCTGGAACCCCGACCTCGCCGAGGTCGAGTCCAAGGTCACCGAGAACACCCACGGGCTGGTGATCATCAACCCCAACAACCCGACCGGTGCGGTCTACAGCGCCGAGACGGTCCGCGGCCTGGTCGACATCGCCCGGCGGCACGACCTCGTGGTCTTCGCCGACGAGATCTACGAGAAGATCATCTTCGACGACGCGGTGCACCACCACGCCGCGACCTACGCCGGCCACGACGTGCTGTGCCTGACCTTCAGCGGCCTGTCCAAGGCGTACCGGGTCTGCGGCTACCGCGCCGGCTGGGTGATGGTCTCCGGGCCCAAGGAGGTCGCCGAGGACTTCCTCGAGGGCCTCACCCTGATCGCCAACATGCGGATGTGCGCCAACGTGCCCGCCCAGCACGCGATCCAGACCGCGCTCGGCGGCTACCAGTCGGTGGAGGAGCTGATCGTCCCCGGCGGCCGGTTCTACGAGCAGAACAAGCTCGCCGACCGGCTGCTCAACGAGATCCCGGGCGTCACGAACGTCGCACCGCGCGGCGCGCTCTACTGCTTCCCGCGGCTGGACCCGGAGGTCTACCCGATCGAGGACGACGAGACGTTCGTCATCGACCTCCTGCGGGCGAAGAAGATCCTGGTCACCCACGGCACGGGCTTCAACTGGCCGCGCCCCGACCACCTGCGCCTGGTCACCCTCCCCGACGTCCAGGTGCTGGAAGAGGCGATCGGGCGGATCGCCGAGTTCCTCGAGACGAGAAGGTGACCGCGTGCGCGACCTGACCTACCCGCCGATCATCGTCACCGCCAAGGTCGCCTTCCGGGCGCTCGGCCAGCGGTTCCTGATGACCGGCACCGAGCACGTGCCGCGGTCCGGGGGTGTGCTGCTGGCCTACAACCACATCGGCTACGTCGACTTCGTCTACGGGGGGCTCGCCGCCAACCCGTCCGGACGGCTGGTGCGCTTCATGTCCAAGCGCGAGCTGTTCACCCACCGGTACGTCGGGCCGCTGATGCGCTCGTTGCACCACATCGAGGTCGACCGCGGAGCCGGCGAGGCCTCGTTCCGGGCTGCCGTCGAGCACCTGCGGGCCGGCGAGGCCGTCGGCATCTTCCCGGAGGCGACCATCTCGCGCGCGATGGAGCTCAAGGAGTTCAAGACGGGTGCCGTCCGGATCGCGGCCGAGGCCGGGGTGCCGCTGGTGCCGGTCATCCTCTGGGGCACCCAGCGGATGATGACCAAGGACCACCCGCGCGACTTCTCCCGGGGCAAGACGATCGCCATCCGCGTCGGGGAGCCGCTGTTCCCCACCGGCGCGGACCCGGCGGCGGAGACCGCCGAGCTCCGGGCCGTGATGGCCGACCTGCTCGACGCCACCATCCGCGAGTACCCCGCCGACGAGCAGCCGCCCGGCTCCTGGTGGCTGCCGGCGTCGTACGGTGGCAGCGCGCCCACCCTCGAGGAGGCGGCCCGCCTCGACGCCGAGGAGAAGGCCGAGCGAGCCCGGCGGAAGGCCGAGAAGGCCCGGAAAGGCAATTAGTCGACAAAGCGACTAATCGCTACCGAGTTGTCGCCCTGTAGATCGGTCGATTGATGCCCCGGGCTAGATCGGCCGGTCGTGCCGGTTGCGCGGGTCCATGATGTCGACGATGCGCTGGAGGTCGTCGAGCGAGGCGAACTCGACGCTGATCCGGCCCTTGGTGCGACCGAGGTCGACCTTGACCCGGGTCTCGAAGCGGTCCGACAGGCGCTCGGCCAGGTCGGCGAGGCCGGGGGCGACGGGCTTGCGTCGGACCACCCGCGCGGAGGGGGCGTCGGTGTCGCGGGTCGCGACGATCTCCTCGAGGCCGCGCACGCTGATCCCCTCGGCGACCACCCGCTGCGCGAGCCGGTCCTGCACCTCGGGGTCCTCGACGGCGAGCAGCGCCCGGGCGTGGCCCGCGGAGAGGACGCCGGCGGCCACGCGGCGCTGGACCGCCGGTGAGAGCCGGAGCAGCCGGAGGGTGTTGCTGATCTGGGGCCGCGACCGCCCGATCCGGGCGGCGAGCTCCTCGTGGGTGCACCCGAAGTCGTCGAGCATCTGCTGGTAGGCCGCCGCCTCCTCCAGCGGGTTGAGCTGCGAACGGTGCAGGTTCTCCAGCAGCGCGTCGCGCAGCATGTCGACGTCGTCGGTCTCCCGGACGATCGCCGGGACCGTGTCGAGGCCGGCCTCCTGGGCGGCGCGCCAGCGCCGCTCGCCCATCACCAGCTCGAAGTCGTCGGGCCCGGACCGGCGGACGACCACGGGCTGGAGCACGCCGATCTCCCGGATCGAGTGCACCAGCTCGGCCATCGCGTCCTCGTCGAAGACCTGGCGCGGCTGGGCGCGGTTCGGCGCGATCTGCCCGACCGGGATCTCGGCGAAATAGGCGCCCGCGACCGGGGCCAGCCCGGAGTCGGCGCCCGCGGTCGGCGGCGCCGACTCCTCGTCGCCCGGGACCGCGGGTTCCGCGCTCGGGGAGGTCGGGATCAGCGAGCCGAGCCCCCGACCGAGACCACGGCGCTGCGGCGGTCGGTTGGTGGTGCTCATGCGTTGGCCCCCTGGGTCGCGATCTCGCGCGCCGCCTCGAGGTAGGAGAGCGCGCCCGGCGATCCCGGATCGTAGGTCATCACGGTCTGGCCGTAGGAGGGCGCCTCCGAGACACGCACCGACCGGGGGATCGTGGTCTTGAGGACCTGGTCGCCGAAGTGCTCCCGCACCTCCTCGGCCACGCCGGCGGCGAGCCGGGTCCGCGCGTCGTACATCGTGACCAGGATGGTGGACACCGACAGCGCGGGGTTGAGGTGGGCCTTGACCATGTCCACGGTCTCCAGCAGCTGACCGAGGCCCTCGAGGGCGTAGTACTCCGCCTGGATCGGGATCAGCATCTCGTTGCCGGCGACCAGCGCGTTGAGGGTGAGCAGGCCCAGGGACGGCGGGCAGTCGATGAGCACGTAGTCCAGCCGCTCGTCGCCGAGCTCGGCCGCGCTGCCCACCTGGGGGTGTCCGAGGATCGCCCGGCGCAGCCGGCCCTCCCGGGCCACGACCGACACCAGCTCGATCTCCGCGCCGGCCAGGTCGATCGTCGCCGGGACCACCTGGAGGTCCTCCACCTCGGGGCTGGTCGCCACCACCTCCGCGAGCGGTACGCCGTCCACGAGCGCGTCGTAGGTCGAGGGCACGCCACGGTGGTGCTCGACCCCGAGCGCGGTCGACGCGTTGCCCTGCGGGTCGAGGTCGACGACCAGGACCCGCTGCCCGAGCTGGGCGAGCGCCGCCGCGATGTTCACGGTCGACGTCGTCTTGCCGACGCCGCCCTTCTGGTTGGCGACCACGAACACCCGGGTCGACGACGGTCGACCGAGGGGCGGGCGCATCCGGGCGCCGTGCCGAGCGAGGACGACGTGCTCGGCGGCGCGGGCCAGCGGCGTCGCGTGGTCGTGGTCGAAGTCGGGCGCCGCGCCGGCGATGTCGGCAGCGGTCCGGACCGCGAAGCCGGACGGCCGTTCCTGGGCCGGCGCCGCCGGTGTTTCACGTGAATCATCGGCCTCGTGCGCCGGAGCGTCACCCTGTGGAGAACTACCGAGTTCCTGTGGAGAACTACGCTCACCGGACGGTGCGTCACCGGTGGAAAACTCACTCACGCCCGACGCCTCCGGTTCGACTGTCCTGGGTTCGACTGGCTGGGGGACCGGCTGCTCCGACGGCCGGAACGCTGGTCTGGTCGTCCGCCGTGCGACGGAGCCACAAGCGGCCAAGATACCCGCCCCGGATCTGCCCAGGCCACCCGGACCGCCAGGGTGGTGGAGAACCCGGGCCCCGCGCCCTCGCGCAGCCCGCCGCCGAGCTCCACGACCTCCGGATCCGAGCAGCCCAGCTCGCTCAGCACCGGTGCTGCCGCCGCGATCTCCTCCACCACGCTGGACCCCTTCATCGCGACCAGCGCGCCCGTGGGCTCGACCAGCGGCATCGACCAGCGCAGGAGCCGGTCCAGCGGGGCGACCGCCCGCGAGGTGACCACGGCGAAGCGGCGCTGCCCGTGCAGCACCTCCGCGCGACCCCGCAGCACCTCGACGTCGGAGAGGCCGAGCCCGGCGACCACCTCCTCCAAGAAGGTGGTCCGCCGCAGGAGCGGCTCGACCAGGGTCACCTTCAGGTCGGGGCGCGCGATCGTGAGCACCAGGCCCGGCAGCCCGGCACCGGACCCGATGTCGCACACCGTGACCCCCTCCGGCAGCAGCTCGGCCAGCAGCGCGCAGTTGACCAGGTGACGGTCCCACAGCCGCGGGACCTCGCGGGGGCCGATCAGGCCACGGACGACACCGTCGGTCGCGAGCAGACCGGCGTAACGCTCGGCCAGCTCCATCCGCCCGGACGGAAACACCCTCCGGGCCACCTCGGGCGCGGAGGGTGTTTCACGTGAAACATCAGGCATGCGGCGCTGCGATCACGCGGGCAGGACCACCACGTAGCGGCGCGGCTCGACGCCCTCGGACTCCGAGGAGAGCCCGGCCGCGGCGACCGTGTCGTGGACGACCTTGCGCTCGAACGGCGTCATCGGGTCGAGCGAGGCGGCCTCCCCGCTCTCCTTGACCCGCGCCACGGTCTCCTCGGCCAGCGCGACCAGCTCGGCGCGCTTCTGGGCGCGGTAGCCGGAGATGTCCAGCATCAGCCGGGACCGCTCGCCGGTCTCCCGGTAGACCGCCAGCCGGGTCAGCTCCTGCAACGCGTCGAGGACCTCCCCGCGGGTGCCGACGAGCTGGGCCAGGTCGGCTCCGACGATCGACACGGCGGCCCGGTCGCCCTCGACGTCCATGTCCAGGTCACCGTCGAGGTCGGCGATGTCCAGCAGCTCCTCGAGGTAGTCGGCGGCGATGTCGCCCTCCTGCTCGAGACGCTCGAGCCGCGAGGCCTCCACGGCTGCGGGGTCGGTGGCCTGGTCGGCCTCCTCCGCGACCTCGGTCACCTCGGTCACCTCGGTCAGGTCGGTCGACGACTGGTCACTCACTGGTTGCCTCCCTCAGGCTTCGGCTTCGGGGACCCGCTGGGGCCGCCGGACTTCTTGCGCTGCTCGCGCGACTGCTTCTTGGGCTGCTGGCGCTGCTGGGGACGACGGTCGACGGTCGGCTCCTCGACCACCGTGGCCTCCAGCGCCGTGCCGCTCGTCGTGCCGTGCTTCTGGTCGTGCTTCTCGGCCTTGATCCGGTCGCGCTCCGCCTTCGCCTTCGCGGCCTCGGTGCCGGGCGCCGGGTTGTTCCGGATCACGTAGAACTGCTGGCCCATCGTCCACAGGTTGGAGGTGGTCCAGTAGAAGAGCACGCCGATCGGGAACGCGATACCACCCACGGCGAAGACGACCGGGAGGACGTAGAGCAGCAGCTTCTGCTGCTGGGCGTAGGGACCGGAGAGCGCGTCCGCCGGCATGTTCTTGCTCATCAGCTGACGCTGCGTGGTGAAGGTCGTCGCCGTCATCGCGATGACCAAGATGGCCGCCACGACCTGCACGGCCAGCGAACCACCGTTGTCGAGGAAGGTCGCCTTGAGCGGGACGACGCCGAACAGCTCGGCGTTGCCGAAGCTCTCCGCGAGCGGCTCGGTGAGGAACGCGATCCCCGATCCGTTCGCCGCGTGGTGGTCGAGCAAACGGAACAGCGCCAGGAAGATCGGCATCTGGATCAGGATCGGCAGGCACGAGGCGAACGGGTTGGTCCCGCTCTCCTTGTACAGCTTCATCGTCTCCTGGGCGAGGCGCTCCCGGTCGTGGCCGTACTTCTTCTGCAGCTCCTTGACCTTGGGCTGGATCAGCTGCATGTTCCGGCTGGAGTTGATCTGCTTGACGAACAGCGGGATCAGCGCGGCCCGGACCGTGACCGTGAGGCCGATGATCGAGAGGACCCAGGTCGCACCGCCGTCCGGGTTCATGTGCAGGACGTTGGTGAACACCCAGTGCCACGCGACCAGGACGGCGGAGATGGCGTAGTACAGCGGCGTCATGATGAAGTGGCCGATGTCGCCGAGGAATCCCACGGATCAGGCTCCTTGCTGGGGTGAGGGAGATGAGCCCGCGCTCAGGCGGGAAGACTCTGGGGACCGGCCGGACGGCACCGGGTCGTAGCCACCGGCGGCCCAGGGGTGGCAGCGCAGCAGCCGGCGCACGGTCAGCCAGCTGCCGATGATGCTCCCGCGCTCGGTCACCGCCTGCAGTGCGTAGGCCGAGCAGGTGGGGTGGTAGCGGCAGACCTGCCCGTAGAGCGGGCTGATGAGCAGTCGGTAGGCGCGCAGGAAGCCGATCAGCAGCCAGCGCAGCGGGTCGTACTTCATGCGCTCACCTCCGGCTCCAGCGCGGTGCGCGCCCGACGGAGGCAACGTACGAGGTCGGCGCCGAGTTCCGCCGAGGAGGCGTCGGCCGCGGCCGGGAGCGCCCGCACCACGAGCACAGCGCTGCCCGGGAGCGAGGTGACGAGCTCCCGGGCGAGGTGGCGGAGTCGGCGCTTCACGCGGTTGCGGACGACGGCGTTGCCCACGGCCTTGCTGACCACGAAGCCCACCCGTGGCCCCGGCACCGCCTGCGTGTCCGGCGCGCCGAGAGCCAGATGCACGACGACGGTGCGCGATCCACTGCGGCGGCCGCTGCGGACCGCCTCGCGGAACGAGGCACCGTCGGTGAGGCGGTGAGCCGAGGACAGCACGCGGCTGCCTGGTCGGGCCGCAGCGCCGTCAGACGGCGAGACTCTTGCGGCCCTTGCGGCGACGCGAGGACAGGATCGAGCGACCGGCGCGGGTACGCATGCGCAGGCGGAACCCGTGCACCTTGTGGCGGCGGCGGTTGTTCGGCTGGTACGTACGCTTGCTCACGAGCTTCTCTCCATCGGTTGGTCAGGGCGGTCACCCCGGGCCGGAGCAGTGCACAGCTCGACGTCCTGGACGTGCTGGGTCGGACGCTCTTCGGCCGGCACCGCGCACCCACGGCGGCCGGCGCAGGTGCGGTCCCAACGGGACCGACCCCGACACCACCGACGTGGACATGCGGCACCCGTCGACACCGGGTGACCGAGCAACGGTACGCGCTCGCAATCCACAGGGTCAAACCGGCGCCGGGCCGGCGCTGGACCGGGGCCGGTCAACCTGTGGATGACGGGTTGCCGCTGCCCGCTGCCGCTTGTTACGTTCGAGAGCAACGAGGTTCCCCGCCACCGGGGGACGGACCGGTTCCAGCCTCCGCGTGACGCACGTCACACGCCCTGCCACACAGCGTCTGACCTGCGAAAACGGCGGAACCGACCGGCCTTGCGGTGGTCTCGCTCCGACCGGCCCCTGCGCGGGGACGTCGGGTTCACAGCCTGTGGACAAAGTTGTGGAAGCAGTCCAGCAGACCAGAAAGCGGGAACGGTGGAGCAGAGCACCTCGGATCTCAGCCCGGACCTCCGGGTGGCCTGGCGCGGCGTCGTCGACGACCTCCAGCCCAACCAGCGCGCCTGGCTCGCCGCGAGCGAGCCGGTCACGCTCCACGAGAGCACCGCGATCGTCGCGGTCCCCAACGACTTCACGCGCAACCAGCTCGAGGGCCGGCTGCGCGCCCAGCTCGAGGACGCGCTCACCCTGCGGTTCGGGCGCGAGATCCGGATCGCGGTGACGGTCAACCCGCAGCTGGAGGACCAGGCCCCGCCGCCGCCCGCCGCCCCGCACGTCATCGACGAACCGACAAGTCGCCCAGTCGATATGTCGACAATCTCCCACGAGCCGGTCGTCAGCGCGCCGCCGACCGGGATCGACCCGCTCTCCGACGGCACGTCCCGGTCGACGACGGCGCTGGAGACCCGGCTCAACCCGAAGTACACGTTCGAGACCTTCGTCATCGGCTCCTCGAACCGGTTCCCCCACGCCGCCGCGGTCGCGGTCGCGGAGGCACCCGGCCGCGCCTACAACCCGCTGCTGGTCTACGGCGACTCCGGACTGGGCAAGACCCACCTGCTGCATGCGATCGGCCACTACGTCCGCTCCCTCTACACCGGCGCCAAGGTGCGCTACGTGTCGAGCGAGGAGTTCACCAACGAGTTCATCAACGCGATCCGTGACGACCGCCAGGACCGGTTCAAGCGCCGCTACCGCGACGTCGACGTGCTCCTCATCGACGACATCCAGTTCCTGGAGGGCAAGACCCAGACCCAGGAGGAGTTCTTCCACACGTTCAACACGCTGCACAACGCGAACAAGCAGATCGTGCTGACCTCCGACCGGGCACCGAAGCGGCTCGAGGCGCTCGAGGACCGGCTGCGGAACCGGTTCGAGTGGGGCCTGATCACCGACGTCCAGCCGCCGGACCTCGAGACCCGCATCGCCATCTTGCGCAAGAAGGCGGCGATGGACCGGCTCACGGCGCCCCCGGACGTCCTCGAGTTCATCGCCAGCAAGATCCAGACCAACATCCGCGAGCTCGAGGGTGCCCTGATCCGGGTCACGGCGTTCGCCAACCTCAACCGCCAGGAGGTCGACATGACCCTGGCCGAGATCGTGCTCAAGGACCTGATCCCCGAGGGCGGCGAGCCCGAGATCACCGCGGCCCTCATCATCGCCCAGACCGCGGCCTACTTCGGTCTGTCGATCGAGGAGCTCACCGGTCCCAGCCGGGGCCGGCACCTGGTGATGGCTCGCCAGATCGCCATGTACCTCTGCCGCGAGCTCACCGACTTGTCGCTGCCCAAGATCGGCGCGCAGTTCGGCAACCGCGACCACACCACGGTCATGTACGCCGACCGGAAGATCAACCAGCTCCTCGCCGAGCGCCGGGCGGTCTTCAACCAGGTCTCCGAGCTCACCAACCGGATCAAGATGCAGGCCCGCCAGGCCTGAGAGCCGGGCCGTCGCCACCTGTGGACGACATGTGTGCCGCGGTCGCCGGCGACGGGACGACCTGTGGACGACCCTCCCCAGGTCACCGACGGGGTCGCGCCGCTCCACACCACCCGCCGAGAACCTCATTTGTCGTTCCACAGGGCCTGTGCACGACCATCCAGCGCGGTGACCTGCGGAAACACTGTTCCTCCACAGTTTCCACCGACGCTATGACTACTCCGTACCTCCAGACATCACGACCACCCGTCAACGTCCACCCGGGCCCCTTCCTGGGGACAACGCCCACGTGTGGGCGCTGCATGGCAGGATTCGCATCCCAGAACTCGTGTCATCCCGGCCCGATCCCCATCCAGCCGACCCGAAGGAACCACCGTGAAGTTCCGCGTCGAGCGTGACGTGCTTGCCGATGCCGTCGCGTGGGCTGCCCGCAGCCTCCCGGTCCGACCCAGCGTCCCGGTCCTCGCCGGACTGCTCATCGAGGCCACCGACGACGGCCTGGTCCTCTCGACCTTCGACTACGAGACGTCGGCCCGGGCCACCTTGAGCGCCGAGGTCAGCGACGAGGGCCGCGCGCTGGTCAGCGGCCGCCTGCTCGCCGACATCTGCCGCAGCCTCCCGGCCAAGCCGGTCGACATGGTGCTCGACGGGTCCCGCGTCTCGCTGACGTGCGGCTCCGCGCGCTTCAGCCTCCAGACGATGCCGGTCGAGGACTACCCGTCGCTGCCCGAGATGCCAGCTGCCACCGGCACCGTCGACGCGGAGGCGTTCGCCCACGCCGTCGCCCAGGCGGTCACCGCCGCCGGCCGTGACGACATGCTGCCCGTCCTCACCGGCGTCCGCATCGAGATCGACGGCAGCACGATCTCGCTGCTAGCCACCGACCGGTTCCGGCTCTCCCACCGCGAGCTCGCCTGGTCGCCGCGCACGCCCGACGAGTCGGCGGCCGCGCTCGTCCCGGCCCGGGTGCTCGGCGACACCGCGAAGTCCCTCACCGCCGGCAGCGAGGTGACGATCGCCCTCGCGACCACCGGGTCCGGCGAGGGGATCATCGGCTTCGAGGGCCAGGCCCCCGGCGGCGTGCGCCGGACCACCACCCGGCTGCTCGACGGCGAGTTCCCGAAGGTCCGCAGCCTGTTCCCGAACGAGCACCAGACCACCGCGCTGGTGGACAAGGCCGCCCTCGTCGAGTCGGTGAAGCGGGTCTCGCTCGTCGCCGAGCGCAACACGGCCGTCCAGCTCGCCTTCGGCGACGGCGTCCTGACCCTCGACGCGGGCTCCGGTGACGAGGCCCAGGCGTCGGAGTCGATCGAGGCGACCGTGGACGGCGCGGACATCACCACCGGGTTCAACCCGCAGTTCCTCCTCGACGGCCTGACCGCGATCGACCAGCCCACGGTCGAGCTCGCCTTCACCCTGGCCTCCAAGCCGGTGGTGATCAGCGGTCGTGCCGACGGCGAGGACGACCCGTCGTTCCGCTACCTGCTGATGCCGCGCCGCCTGCTCTCGTAGCACTCGTTCGCGGCTCGACCGGGTCTCGACGCGCGGTTGCGACCTCGCAGGCCCGGTCGCACGCCTGCTCGACCTCCCGCCACAGGCGGTACGCGACTCCGTCGCGTCCCGCTAGTGTCGTGACATGGACATCGGACTGGTGGGACTGGGCAAGATGGGCGGCAACATGCGCACCCGGCTGCGCGACGCCGGGCACACGGTCGTCGGCTACGACCGCGACCCCGACCTCGCCGACGCGGACAGCCTGGCCGCGATGGTGGAGCAGCTCCCCTCCCCCAAGGTGGTGTGGGTGATGGTGCCGGCCGGCGAGCCGACCCGGGCGACCATCCACGAGCTCGGCGACCTGCTCGGTCCGGGCGACCTGGTGGTCGACGGCGGCAACTCCAAGTGGACCGACGACCAGCAGAACGCCGCGATGCTCGCCGAGAAGGGCATCGGCTTCGTCGACTGCGGCGTCTCCGGCGGCGTCTGGGGCCTCAAGAACGGCTACGCCCTGATGTGTGGCGGGACCGACGAGGAGGTGGCCAAGGTCCAGCCGGCCTTCGACGCGCTCAAGCCCGAGGAGGGCGGGTTCGTCCACGCCGGCCAGACGCCGGGGGCGGGCCACTTCGCGAAGATGGTCCACAACGGCATCGAGTACGCCGTGATGCAGGCGTACGCCGAGGGGTGGGAGCTGCTGGAGAAGGTCGACCTCGTCGACAACGTGACCGAGGTCTTCGACTCCTGGCGCTCGGGCACCGTGATCCGCTCCTGGCTCCTCGACCTGCTGGTCGCCGCGCTCGAGGCCGACACCCACCTCGACAAGATCGCGGGCTACGCCGACGACTCCGGCGAGGGACGCTGGACCGTCGAGGCCGCGATCGACAACGCGGTGCCAATGAACGTCATCGCCGCCTCGCTGTTCGCCCGGTTCGCCTCCCGCCAGGACGACAGCCCGGCGATGAAGGCGATCGCCGCGATGCGCAACCAGTTCGGCGGCCACGCCATCCACACCGAGCCGCCCAAGGGCGGCGACGCCGCGCCGTAGGCGGCGCCGGTCCCGTGCACGTCTCCCACCTGACCCTCCACGACTTCCGCTCCTACGCGTCGGTCGAGGTCGCGCTCGAACCGGGGGCCACCGCCTTCATCGGGCGCAACGGGCAGGGCAAGACCAACCTGGTCGAGGCGATCGACTACCTCTCCCGGCTCTCCTCGCACCGGGTGGCCAGCGACGCCCCGCTGGTCCGCAGCGGCGCCGACCGCGCGGTCGTCCGCGCCGCGGTCGTCCGCGACGGGCGCACCGCCGTGCTCGAGGTCGAGGTCAACCCGGGCCGGTCGAACCGGGCCCGGGTCAACGGGTCGCCCCTCCCCCGGGCCCGCGAGCTGGTCGGCCTGGTCCGCACGGTCGTCTTCTCCCCCGAGGACCTCACGCTGGTCAAGGGCGACCCGAGCGACCGACGCAAGCTCCTCGACGACCTGCTGGTGCTCCGCGCGCCCCGGCTGGCCGGGGTCCGCTCCGACTACGACCGGATCCTGCGGCAGCGCAACTCCCTCCTGAAGACCGCCGGCGCGGCGCGGCGCGGCAGCTCCTCCCAGGAGTCGGCCCTGTCGACGCTGGGGGTCTGGGACGCCCACCTGGCGCGGACCGGCGCCGAGCTGCTGGCCGAGCGGCTCGCGCTGGTCGACGCGCTGCGCCCCTACGTCGGCAAGGCCTACGAGACCGTGGCGCGCGGCGCGACCCGCGACGACGCCGACATCGAGTACCGCCCGTCGTTCGACCTCGAGGGCCGCACCCAGCGTGACGACATCACCGAGGCGCTGCTCGCCGAGGTGGAGCGCCGGCGCGGTGAGGAGCTCGACCGCGGGCTCTCGCTGGTCGGGCCGCACCGCGACGAGCTGCTGCTCAGCCTGGGCCACGGACCGGCCGAGCAGCGGTTGCCGGTGAAGGGCTACGCCTCGCACGGGGAGTCGTGGTCCTTCGCGCTCGCGCTGCGCCTGGCCTCCTACGACCTGCTGCGCGCCGACGGCGACGACCCGATCCTCATCCTCGACGACGTCTTCGCCGAGCTCGACACGGAGCGTCGCGCCCAGCTCGCCGACCTGGTCGCCGGCGCCGAGCAGGTGCTCGTGACCGCCGCGGTGGCGGCGGACGTGCCCGCCGCGCTGGCCGGCGTCCGGTACGCCGTCGGGAACGGCGAGGTCGTCCGTGAGCAGTGACGGGCAGGCCCCCGACCCGGCCGGTGCCGCCCCGGCCCCGGAGGTCCCGGAGGTCCCGGAGGAGACCGAGCACCACGACGACGGCCTGGACCTGGCCCGGGCACTGACCCGGGCCACCGCCCGCTCCACGCCGGCGGCGCGGACCAAGCGCCGTCGTACCGACCCACCGCGCCGCGGTCGGGTGTCGGGCGCCCACCCCGACGACCGTGACCCCCAGCTCCTGGACACCACGCTCAGCCGTCTGGTCGACGACCACGGGTGGGAGCTCGACCTGCGCGTGCACGGCGTCTTCGGCCGGTGGGTGGAGTTGGTCGGCGCCGAGGTCGCCCAGCACACGACGCCGGAGTCCTTCGCCGAGGGCCGGCTCGTGGTCCGCACCGACTCCACCGCCTGGGCCACCCAGCTGCGGCTGCTCGCCCCCACCGTGGTCCGGCGGCTCAACGAGGAGCTGGGGCACGGGACGGTGACCGTGATCGAGGTCGTCGGCCCGCACCTGCCGTCCTGGTCGAAGGGCCGGCGGTCGGTCCGGGACGGCCGCGGACCCCGCGACACCTACGGCTGAGGGGCCCGGCGTCCGGTGCCCGCCGCTGGCGATCTGACGGGCTCCCCGACGTACAGGGCCCTGTCCGACCCCCTGCGAGGCCCGTCGATCGGCGCCCCCGGGGCGCTCAGGGCCGGTTTTCGTCCACAGACACCCCTCCGGCGGGGGTCGACACGTGGAATACGGGCCTCAGACGGCTATCATGGGAGTCGGTCGCGGTGCCCCAG
Source organism: Nocardioides sp. (assembly GCF_044226305.1). Taxonomy (GTDB): domain Bacteria; phylum Actinomycetota; class Actinomycetes; order Propionibacteriales; family Nocardioidaceae; genus Nocardioides. The sequence goes on from NZ_JBGAHF010000009.1 coordinate 47,081, forward strand.
GCGCGCGGCCGTCTCCATGTCAGGACAGCCGAAGAAGAGGTGCGCGTGAGCGACGTCAACCCCGTCGAGCCGGACGAGACCCCCGTTGCCCCGCCGGCACCGAGCGACCGGGTCGAGACCACGTACGACGCCTCCGCGATCCAGGTCCTCGAGGGCCTCGAGGCGGTCCGCAAGCGGCCCGGCATGTACATCGGGTCGACCGGCGAGCGCGGCCTCCACCACCTGATCTGGGAGATCATCGACAACGCCGTGGACGAGGCCCTCGCCGGCTTCTGCGACCGGATCGTCGTGACCCTCACCGACGACGGCGCGATCCGGGTCGAGGACAACGGCCGTGGCATCCCGACCGACACCGCGCCCGGCCAGGACATGCCGGCGGTGACGATGGCGCTCACGATGCTGCACGCCGGCGGCAAGTTCGGCGGCGGCGGCTACAAGGTCTCCGGTGGTCTGCACGGCGTGGGCGTCTCGGTCGTCAACGCGCTGTCGAGCCACCTCGTCGTCGAGGTGAAGAACCGCGGTCACCTCTGGCGCCAGTCCTTCAGCCTCGGCGTCCCCGACGGCGAGCTCGAGCAGGTCCGGCCGATGGAGCCGGGCGAGCAGACCGGCACCACGGTCACCTACTGGGCCTCCTCCGACATCTTCGAGACCACGTCGTACTCCCTGGAGACGATCACCTCGCGGATCCGCGAGATGGCGTTCCTCAACAAGGGCCTCGAGATCGTCGTGCGCGACGAGCGGCCCACCGCCTCCGAGCTGGTCGACGCGGTCGAGGACGACACCGTCGACAACCAGATCGACGACGCCGGCCACGACGCGATCAAGCGGGGCGAGCGTGGCGGCCTCGAGCAGGTCTTCAAGTACGAGCGGGGGCTCGTCGACTACGTCGAGCACCTCAACCGGCGCAAGCAGGCGGCGAACCCGACGGTCATCGCGTTCGAGGCCGAGACCCCGACGACGGTCGAGAGCCACATGAGCCTCGAGGTCGCGATGCAGTGGAACACCTCGTTCTCGGAGTCGGTGCACACCTTCGCCAACACGATCAACACCCACGAGGGCGGCACCCACGAGGAGGGCTTCCGTGCGGCGCTGACCTCGCTGGTCAACAACTGGGGCTTCGAGTGGGGCCTGATGAAGAAGCCGGAGGACCGGGTGTCGGGCGACGACATCCGGGAGGGGCTCACCGCGATCATCTCGATCAAGATGGGCGAGCCCCAGTTCGAGGGCCAGACCAAGACCAAGCTCGGCAACACCGAGGCCAAGGGCTTCGTGCAGCGCGTGGTCAACGACCAGCTCGGCGCCTGGCTGGAGCAGAACCCCGCCGAGGGCAAGGACATCGTCCGCAAGGCCCAGGCCGCCGCGTCCGCCCGGCTCGCCGCGCGCAAGGCGCGCGACCTGGCCCGCAGCCGCAAGGGTCTGCTCGGCAGCGGCAGCCTCCCGGGCAAGCTCTCGGACTGCCAGTCGACCAACCCCGCGGAGTGCGAGGTCTTCATCGTGGAGGGCGACTCGGCGGGCGGCTCGGCCCGCCAGGGCCGCGACCCGCGGATCCAGGCGATCCTGCCGATCCGCGGCAAGATCCTCAACGTCGAGAAGGCGCGCATCGACAAGGTCCTGGGCAACCAGGAGGTCCAGTCGATCATCTCCGCCCTGGGCACCGGCATCCAGGAGGAGTTCGACATCGACAAGCTGCGCTACCACAAGGTGGTGCTGATGGCCGACGCCGACGTCGACGGCCACCACATCAACACCTTGCTGCTGACGCTGCTGTTCCGCTTCATGAAGCCGCTGATCGAGGGCGGCTACGTCTACATGGCCCAGCCGCCGCTGTACCGGCTGCGTTGGAACAAGCCCGCCGAGCACGAGTTCGTGTACTCCGACTTCGAGCGCGACGCCCTGCTGCGCGCCGGCCAGGAGGCCGGCAAGAAGCTGCCCAAGGAGAACCCCGTCCAGCGCTACAAGGGTCTGGGCGAGATGAACGCCAAGGAGCTGTGGGAGACCACGATGGATCCCGACCAGCGGCTGATGCTGCAGGTCACCCTCGACGACGCCGCGCATGCGGACGAGATCTTCTCGATCCTCATGGGCGAGGACGTCGAGCAGCGCCGCTCCTTCATCCAGCGCAACGCCAAGGACGTCCGATTCCTGGATATCTAGATCTCTAGCGAGATCACTAGATTCCAGTAGAGCCGACGAGAGAGACGAAGACCTGTGACTGAGACCCCCACCGACGGTGGCACTCCTCCCCTGGGCCCGGGCGGCCGGATCGAGCCCGTCGAGCTGCAGACCTCGATGCAGCGCGCGTACATCGACTACGCGATGGCCGTCATCGTCGGCCGGGCGCTGCCCGACGTCCGCGACGGGCTGAAGCCGGTGCACCGCCGGGTGCTCTACGCGATGTACGACGGCGGCTACCGCCCCGACCGCGGGTTCTCGAAGTGCTCGCGCGTCGTCGGCGACGTCATGGGTCAGTACCACCCGCACGGCGACACCGCGATCTACGACACCCTGGTCCGGCTCGCCCAGCCCTGGGTGATGCGGGCGCCGCTGGTCAACGGGCAGGGCAACTTCGGCTCGCCGGGCAACGACTCGGCCGCGGCGATGCGGTACACCGAGTGCCGGATGGCGCCGCTGGCCATGGAGATGGTCCGCGACATCGAGCAGGAGACCGTCGACTTCCAGCCCAACTACGACGGTCGCTCCGAGGAGCCGGTCGTGCTCCCCTCGCGGTTCCCGAACCTGCTGGTCAACGGCTCCGCGGGCATTGCGGTCGGCATGGCCACCAACATCCCGCCGCACAACCTCGGCGAGGTCGCCGCCGGCGCGAAGTGGGCGCTCGAGCACCCCGACGCCACCCGCGAGGAGCTGCAGGACGCGCTGCTCGAGCGGATCAAGGGCCCCGACTTCCCCAACGGTGCGCTGATCGTGGGCCACCAGGGCATCGAGCAGGCCTACCGCACCGGCCGCGGCTCGGTCACCCAGCGCGCGGTGATCGAGGTCGACGAGGACACCAAGGGCCGCACCTGCCTGGTGATCACCGAGCTGCCCTACATGGTCAACCCCGACAACCTGGCGCTCAAGATCGCCGAGCTCGCCGACTCCGGCAAGGTCCAGGGCATCGCCGACGTCCGCGACGACACCTCCGACCGCACCGGCCAGCGCCTGGTGGTCGTCCTCAAGCGGGACGCCGTCGCCCGGGTGGTGCTCAACAACCTGCTCAAGCACACCGAGCTGCAGACCAACTTCAGCGCCAACATGCTGGCGCTCGTCGACGGTGTGCCGCGCACCCTGTCGATCGACCAGTTCATCAGCAACTGGGTCAACCACCAGGTCGAGGTGATCCGCAGGCGCACCGAGTTCCGGCTCCGCGAGGCGGAGAAGCGGGCCCACGTGCTGCGTGGCCTGGTGAAGGCGCTCGACCAGCTCGACGAGGTGATCGCCCTGATCCGGCGTTCGCCCGAGGTCGACGACGCCCGCCAGGGCCTGATCGCGCTGCTCGAGATCGACGAGATCCAGGCCAACGCGATCCTGGACATGCAGCTGCGCCGCCTCGCCGCGCTGGAGCGGCAGCGGATCATCGACGACCTCGCGAAGATCGAGATCGAGATCGCCGACCTCGAGGACATCCTCGCGAACGTCGCGCGGCAGCGGCAGATCGTCGCCGACGAGCTCACCGAGATCGTCGAGAAGTACGGCAACGAGCGCCGCACCCAGATCATCGCGGCCGACGGCGACCTCTCGATGGAGGACCTGATCCCCGACGAGGACCTCGTCGTCTCGATCACCCGCGGCGGCTACGCCAAGCGCACCCGTGCGGACCAGTACCGCACCCAGAAGCGCGGCGGCAAGGGCGTGCGCGGCGCGACCCTGCGCGGCGACGACGTCGTCGAGCACTTCATCGCGACCACCAACCACCACTGGCTGCTGTTCTTCACCACCGCCGGCCGGGTCTACCGCACCAAGGCCTACAACCTGCCCGAGGCGCTGCGCGACGCGAAGGGCGGACACGTCGCCGGGCTGCTGTCCTTCCAGCCCGACGAGAGCATCGCCCAGGTGCTGGCGATCCGGGACTACGAGCAGGCGCCGTACCTCGTGCTCGCCACCCGCAACGGCCTCGTGAAGAAGACCCGGCTCGGGGACTACAACAGCCCGCGCCAGGCCGGCGTCATCGCGATCAACTTCCGTGAGGACGACGACGAGCTGATCGGTGCCGAGCTGGTCAACGCCGAGGACGACATCCTGCTCGTCTCCCGCAAGGGCTCGGCGATCCGGTTCCGTGCCGAGGACGACCAGCTGCGTCCGATGGGCCGGGCCACGTCCGGCGTGACCGGCATGAAGTTCCGGACGCCCGACGACAAGGTGCTCTCGATGTCGGTGATCCGCGCCGAGCAGGTGGCGGCCGAGCAGGCCGCCGAGGCCCGCGCCGAGGCGGCCGGCGCGTCAACCGCGGCCGGGGACCTCCCGGACGTGAAGGAGCAGTACGTCTTCACGATCACCGACGGCGGGTTCGCCAAGCGCAGCCGGATCTCGGAGTACCGCACCACCAACCGGGGCGGCCTCGGGATCAAGGCGATGGCGCTCGCCAACGAGGAGCGCGGCCAGCTGGTCGGCGCCTTCATCGTCGAGGAGGGCGACGAGATCCTCTCGATCACCCAGAACGGCCAGGTCGTGCGCAGCCCGATCAACGCCGACTTCCGGCCGACCGGCCGCTCCACCATGGGCGTGCGTTTCGTGACCCCCAAGTCCGGCGACGCCGTGGCCGTGGTGGCCAGGTCCGTGGAGGCCCGGGAGGACGACGAGGCGGCGGACGAGGCTGCCGTCGAGGTCACCGGAGAACCTGCCGACGAGGCAACCGAAGTGGTCGTGAAATCGTCTGACGAGGGTACGGATGCAACAATCGACGTGATCGACGCCGACCCCGACGGAGAAAGTGACGGCTGATGACCGACCGCCAGGACACCGCCGTACGTGCGCCCCTGGGCGAGCGGATCTCGGCCAAGCTGAGCAAGGCCGCCGACGAACACCGCGCGAACGCCCAGCCGGAGTCGACCAAGGCGACCAAGAAGGTGGCGGCGGGCGCACGCCCGCCCCGCCGCGCCCGGCTCCGCCTGACCCGCATCGACCCGTGGTCGGTGATGAAGACCTCGTTCCTGCTGGCGGTCGCCTTCGGGGTGGTCACCGTGGTCTCGGTCTTCATCATCTGGTCGGTGCTCGCCGCCGCCGGGGTGTGGGACTCGATCAACCAGACCGTCCAGGACGTCGTGGGGGGCCAGGACGCCGAGGGCTTCGACGTCGAGACCTACGTCGGCATGTCCCGGGTCATGGGCTTCACGATCCTGGTGGCCGTCGTCGACGTCGTCCTGATCACCGCGATCGCGACGCTCGGTGCGTTCCTCTACAACATGGCCGCCGCGCTGCTCGGGGGCGTCGAGCTGACGCTGGCCGAGGACGAGCGCTGACGTAGCCTCGACCACGGGGTCCCGTTTTGTCGCCCTCTCCGGGCATCCGGTAGTCTCCCCTCTCGGTTCACGGGCCTATAGCTCAGACGGTTAGAGCGCTTCCCTGATAAGGAAGAGGTCACAGGTTCAAGTCCTGTTAGGCCCACCGCAAGGGAGGCTCCGCCCCCCTTGGACGCCCCCGCCCCTACCTCTGTGGGAGTCCGCATGAAGAAGGTCCTGCTCCTCGCCCTCATCGCCGGTGCCGCCGTCGTCGTCAAGCGCAAGCTCGACGAGGGCAAGAAGGAGCAGGCGCTCTGGGCCGAGGCCACCGACCCGGTCGAGCGGGCCTGACCGACTCCGCTCCCACGCCGGCCGGGCCCGGCGTACCCAGGGGCCTTGGCGCAATTGGTAGCGCACCTGCTTTGCAAGCAGGGGGTTAGGGGTTCGAGTCCCCTAGGCTCCACTCGGAGAAACCGCAGGTCATCCTGCGGTTTCTGTCATTTCGACGACCATCCCATGGTCCAGGGATCCGCCCTGTGGGGGACTGATGGGGGGAATGCCCGGGCAGTACTGGGTCAGGTACACGCGGATCAATGTCGGTGGCGCGGTGCAGTCTTTGAACTCCAAGTAGCCCCGGGAGGCACACGTGACGCTTCACGTCAACGGCAGTTGGAGTGGATGGTCCGGCGAAACTATCGTCGAGCTGACCGATGGATCCGTTTGGAAGCAGGTCGAATACCGGTACGAGTACCGCTATTTCTATCGGCCGAAGGTCGAGGTCAGCAGCAACAAGATGCTGGTTGCAGGATTGAGTCGACCTGTCGGCGTTCGACGACTTGCCTGATCACGGGGCATCGCGTGCCTGGGTAGGGGTCGTTCGCGGCGTGCCGACTAGGTCGGCGATCCGGACCGGGTGACTGGATCCTGGGTCGCCTCGGCCGACGCATCGTCGAGTATCGGGTCTGCGAAGGCTGCCGCCGATTCCGGAAAGACCACGTCGGTCTTGGGCACGTCCTGATGTTCACCGCCCGAATCGGTAGCGCCGGGATCGAGGCTCGGGGTCCAGGTGCCGTCAACGACCTGAATCGGCGCCAATCGATCGGGAAAGCTGCCGTGCCGCGGCATTCCGGCGGTGCGACCGAACCAGAAGTCCCATTGCCCGGTCGCAGAGAACACACAGGCGGCAACCACGTCGAAGGCATCGACTGGGTAGAAGCGTGAGGCGGGGTCAGACCTCGATGAACGGGTCTTCTGCACCTCGACTCGGAACTCGCCTGCGGCGTTCAGCTTGGGGCTGGCGTTCTTGCACTCGACTCGCAAGACCTCGCCCGCGACGGTGGTGACATCGAAGTCGTGCATGGCATCAACGTCCAGCCGGCGTACCTCTGCGACGCCGGGATCCTCGCGCAGCCGGCTCTCCAGGTGATGTTCGGCGACTCCGCCGCGCACGGCAACGGATAGGCGATTCCGTCCGCCGATGATGTCCAGGATCTGCTCGCTCGTCAGTGCGAACTGCTGCTCGAGGACATGACGTCGTTCGGGCGCACCGGGTGCTTCGTGGACGATGGCTTCTGCTGCAGAGAACCTCAGCGCAGGATCCAGTCGCAACGAAGACGAGCGGCGCTCCAGGCGGAGATAGTCGATGAACCGATGCGGCTGGAATGCGACGACAGTCTCCAGACTCGACGGTGACCTCGGCGCTTGTCGTCGTGTGCCGCTTCGGTTGACCTTCTCCCACACGTGCCAGGACTGTGTCTGGGCGAGTTCGATCTCGGCTGCCTTGGCGTAGAAGGAGATCCCCATGGGCAGCGGGTCCCAGAGCTGGGCGTCGAGCCCGACGAACACCTCGTCCTCAAGGTCGATTCCTACGATGAGACTGACGTCCACTCCGGCGATGTCTCGCGCGATGGGGTGAGGGCGCTCCCAGCTGGTTTCGGAGCCGTAGCGTAGCTGACCACGAACTTCATCGGCGGGACGGTTCCGAATGGTGTTTCTGGTGATCCTGAATGGATAGACAAGCACACCGATGCGCTCGTCGGAGCTTGCCTGGATACCCAGGTAAACGGGAGCTCGGTTCGGATCACTCGCGTAGAGCACCCGCCCGCCTGACGAACCCACCGCATCAAGCAGGAATGTGTGGAGATCGCGGCGGCCAGTCACGCGATAGACCTCGCCGACGTCTCGGCCCGCGACCAGATGCTCGCTCACCGCGGTGCTCCCTTCGGGACTGCCGTACGGCATGTCGGTGGCTACGGGAAGAGTGGTGGCGACGATACTGATTCGGTAGCTCGTTCGTAGGACGACGGGCGGCCTGGCATGCGGGGTAACGAGGTAGTGGATGCGTGAGGAACGACCTGTACTGAGCCTGTTCTCCGGCGCGGGCGGCTTGGACCTCGCCGTTGAGCGCGCCGATGCAGAGCCGCTCGACACCTTTGATCGCGGTCGGGGGCTCCTGTCGGTGGCCGTGGCAACTGACTACAACGAGCCAGCGCTCGCGACGCTTGCCAAGAACTTCCCCCACACCCCGACTGTGGTCGGCGACATTCGTGACATGTCGACTGCCAGACTCCTGGACCAAGCAGGAGTTTCGGCAGGCGAACCCGCCCTCGTGGTCGGCGGCCCTCCCTGCACTCCCTTCAGCAAGTCGGGCTTCTGGCTCGAGCAGAAGCGCACCAGCAGCGATCCGAACGCATCGCTGCTCGACGAGTACGTCCGCGTCGTCCGCGAGGCACGACCACAAGCGTTTGTTCTCGAGAACGTTCAAGGACTGACCTACAAGACACACCGTGCGCAGTTCGAGCGACTTCTCCGCGGCCTTGGTGAGCTGGGCTACAACCCCCAGTGGAAGGTGCTGCTTGCCGCCGACTACGGAGTCCCGCAGTTGCGTCGCCGGGTGTTCGTGGTCGGCCGCCGAGATGGCGAGAAGTTCCGGTTCCCGGATCCGACCCACTCAGGATGGAGCGAGCGTGATCGCAAGGTCGATCACTCAAAGCTTCCGCACGTCACTGCCGGCGAGGCGTTCGCTGATCTCCCGACGCTCGCGATCGCTTCTGACGATGAGATCGTCGATGGTCAGTACGGATCGCTCGCAGCCGAGATCCCACCCGGTCAGAATTACCTCTGGCACACCGACCGTTACGGCGGTCGCAACGTCTTCGAGTGGCGCAGTCGGTACTGGACCTTCCTGCTTAGACTCGATCCCAACCGTCCGGCGTCGACGCTGCAGGCCCAGCCCGGACCGTGGGTCGGTCCGTTCCATTGGGAGAACGTTCCTACCTCTCGCGGCGCCGACCGCGCCCGTCGCCTGCGAGTCAACGAGATGCTTCGCCTGATGTCTTTCCCAGACGACTTTGCAATCGACGGGACGCGGGCAGACGTCCAGCGCCAACTTGGAAACGCCGTTCCAGTGGAACTTGGGAAGGCTGTCGTGCGCTCGCTGGTGGCTCAGCTGGGAATCCTCAAGCCGGAGAGCAGGGCTCGCGCCATCGCACTCGGATAGCGCCCGCGACCTTCCGCAGTGGCGTGTGGTGAAGTCGAGCGGAGCACAAAGTGGTCTGACAAGCTGCGAGCATGCCCTACCCGAGCTGGCGCTACTTTCCATCGAACTCTGCGCCACCCGAGTGGGTCGGCCCGCTCATCGGGGCCATCGGCTCCGCTGAGTCCACAATCTCCACGGAGACAGCCCGCACGGGGTTAAGCAGCGATGAGGTACTCGCGGTCCTCGCCCCCGGTCTCGTCGGGCTCGGCTACCAAGTCGAGGACGGCAAGGGACGTTTGGGGAAGGTTCGCCGCCCCGTCCTGTTCGGTGAGAACGGCGTCCCAACCCTCACATACGAGGTCGATGCCGCTCACCAAGAGCACGGAATCGTCGTGGAGATCGAAGCGGGTAGAGGAGCGCGAGGAAACGCCGAGTACCGCGACCTCGTGAGGACGAGCCTGATCCTGGACGCGAACTTTCTTGTTCTTGCGCAGCCGCTCGCGTATCGATTCAAGTCCGGCACTCGGGAAGGCACGGAGCACGCCTACGTGAACACGGTCAATCTGCTCGAAGCGATCTACGCCAGCCAGCGTCTGCCCCTCCCGTTTGAGGGCCTGCTCCTCGTTGGCTACTGACTAATCCGCATACCGATCGTTGTCCGGCGTGGTACTCAACATGGCGGAACCGACCGTCACGATGTCCACCTTAGGTATGCCGCACTCGCTGGTCTTTCGATGTCTGCCGGGCTGGTCGGTAGCTCCGCCCGCTCGACAGGCGGCGACGCAGCTACCGTGGGTACTGCCGACGGACAGCGACCACTACGGCGGCGGCGACCTGGTCAGGTTCCTCGTGTTCCCAGAATCGGAGCACCGTCCAGCCGGCAGCGCACAGCTGTGCCGTCGTATCAGCGTCTCGAGCGACGTTTCGGCGCAGCTTCTCAGCCCAGTAGGGCGCGTTCGAACGCGCGATGGTCCGATGCTGTGGACAGGCATGCCAGTAGCAGCCGTCGATGAAGACGGCGATGCGCTGCTTGGTGAAGACGATGTCCGCGGTACGACGGAGGGATGGTTCGGGACGATGGGCGACCCGAAACCGAAGGCCGGCGGCGTGCAACCGTCGGCGAACCGCTAACTCGGGCGAAGTGTCCCGTGACCGGTTTCCTTGCATGACCTTCCGGGAGGCGGGGCTGCTCGCCCAACTCACGTAACGCTCCATCGGTCCATTGTTGCCCGCGTGGAACCATCGACAAGCCATTGCCAGTTGGTGCCCAAACGGCGGCCCGATCAGACCGGAAGTTTCCAAACCCCGTCATAGGCCCTGCCGGCAAGGAGTTCACAACGCAGCTCGATCTCGCGAGCGGTCCAGACCGACTTGTCGAGAACGCCGCCGATATCGAACGCCAGGCCGGCCGCCCCCAAGATCTTCTTCTTGCTGGCGAAGTCTGCATTGTCGAGCTTGCCGTTGACCTTCTCGCTCACAAGCAGCAGGTTGCCAATTGAGCCCACCGTCTCGACAGCCACCCCGGCGGCGATCTGGTCCTGTGGCATTAGGTGCTCGATGGTGAGATCGGCGAGTCCGGTGGTCGGATTGGCGTGTTGGAGCAGGCGCCGTAGGACGTACTGCACAAGCTTCTTGTCGCGCGTGTGACTGTTAGTGAAGAGGAATCTCTCCTTGAAAGCCAGGATGAACTGGTCGCGATCTGGACGCCGCTTTTCCAGCTTCTCCCGAATGTCCTTGAGCACGCTCGCGCGTGCCTGCTGATCCGAGCCGGCGCCGTAGAGATCGCGCGCCGCCTTCGCATACATCTGTGACAGGCCACCGCTACTGCTCAGCTGGCTCACGACCGTGTGCTGGAAGTGGTAGCGCTCGATCGACTGCAGCGTCTTGTTGAAGTGCACCGCCTTCAGCTTTGGTGTGCTGCTCCGTGCACGCATGAGCGAGAGCAACGGGGCTGCTGCACGAGTAGGTGACATCTGATCTGTGGTGCCGAGAGGTGCCACTGGAAGGATGTGCACTGTGCCGAAGCCGTATCCCAAGGAGTTCCGCGAGGACGTCGTTCGGGTTGCCAGGAATCGTGAGCCGGGCGTCCACTTGAAGCAGATCGCTGCCGACTTCGGCATCAGCGAGTCGTGCCTGACGAACTGGATGAAGACCGCCGACGTCGAGGACGGCGTGAAGCCCGGCACGACATCGGCTGAGAACGCCGAGAACCGCGAGTTGAAGAAGCGGATCCGGCTGCTGGAGCAGGAGAACGAGGTCCTGCGCCGGGCGGCTGCCTATCTGTCGCAGGCCAACCTGCCGGGAAAATGATGTACCCGCTCGTCCGCGAGCTGGCCGCCAAGGACGCCCCGATCCGGGTGCCCGTGACGGTGACGTGCCGGGTGCTCAAGATCGCTCGCCAGCCCTACTACCGCTGGCTGGCTGCCCCGGTCACCGATGCCGAGCTCGAGCAGGCCTACCGCGCCAATGCTCTGTTCGACGCCCACCGCGACGATCCGGAGTTCGGCTACCGGTTCCTCGTCGACGAGGCCCGTGAAGCGGGCGAGGCGATGGCCGAGCGGACCGCGTGGCGGATCTGCTCACAGCAGGGCTGGTGGTCGACGTTCGGCAAGCCCAAGCGCGGCAAGCCCAAGAAGCCCGGCCCTCCGGTCCACGACGACCTGTGTGCCGTGACCGACAGGCACGGCGTGATCCGCCATGTCTTCGCCGCTGAGGGTCCGAACCAGCTGTGGCTCAGCGACATCACCGAGCACTGGACCGGTGAGGGCAAGCTCTACGTTTGCGCGATCAAGGATGTCTACTCCAACCGGATCGTGGGCTACTCGATCGACTCGAGGATGAAGTCCCGGCTGGCCGTCGCCGCACTCAACAACGCCGTGGCCCGACGTGGTGACGTGGCCGGCTGCGTGGTTCACACCGATAGAGGATCGCAATTTCGCAGTCGCAAGTTCGTACACGCGCTCAACCGTCACGGCATGGTCGGATCGATGGGTCGCGTCGGTGCTGCGGGCGACAACGCCGCCATGGAGAGCTTCTTCAGCTTGCTCCAGAGGAATGTCCTCGATCGTCGCTCCTGGGCCACTCGCGAGGAGCTCCGGATCGAGGTCGTGACCTGGATCGAGAGGACCTACCACCGCCGCCGTCGACAGGCAGCCCTCGGCCGATTGACCCCCATCGAGTTCGAGACCATCATGACCGCGCCAGCCACTCAGGCTGCGTGACCCAACCTGTCACCTGACCGTGCAGCAGCCCCAACAGAGGGGCCGGCTGCACGACACCAAATAGTGCGAGAGCTTCGAGGCTGTCGCGGGCAGCGGCCTCCTCCAGGGGCCACGTACGAGTCCCGGGCTCGACTACAGCCCGGTACAGCGGACCGTCCAGCGTGAGTTGCTCCAAGCAAGCCTGAGCCGCTGGCTTCGACTTGATCGTCTTCTTGATCTCGGAGAAGAGCTTGCGCTGGGCGACGTAGTCAGTCCGGGACTGCCACCAGTGCAGGATGAAACGATTGGCATCGATCCGGGCTCGCCCGTCGGATGCTTCGAGTTGATCGCGCATCTTGTCCCACTTCAGCCTGACTGTGTCTGCGCGCGCGTTGCGGGTGCCGCGAAGTCGGTTCAGGAGGTGGTTCTTCAGCAGGTCGACGACCTCAAGGTCCTTGCCGCGGCTGTTGAGCGTCTCGAAAATGATGTAGGCGTCGTCTTCGTTGCCGTGCTCAACCCAGATCACCTTCAGGCCGAGCAGTCGATCGCGCAACTCGATCAGCCACTTCTGCGGATGCTGACGCCTGGCAACCTCGGCACCGATCAGCTGGCGGATCTGCTGGAGTGCGTTCGACAGCGCCGACTCCTCCTCGGACGCCGGCTCGATGGTGGAGTCGGGCGGCGACTTCAGGATCGCGTTGCTGAGGAAGACCGAACTGACCTCGGTCTGCAAGGTGAACTGCAGCTCGTTGTTCCGGTCAGCCTTCTCGAGGTAGCGGTGCACGCCACTGGCGAGCTTGCTCTCACTGAGTTCCTGCAGCTGGTCACGCAAGACGGCGAACATGATGGCGATGGTGGTCAGGCGTTGCTGCCCATCGACGATACGTCGGATCGGGTTGTCCTTGTCCCGCCAGGCGACCATAGGACCGATGAAGTAGCCGACGTCGTTGTCGAAGACGACGTCGGTCCAGAAATCCTCGAGGTTCGCTGCCTCCCAGCTGTAAGGGCGCTGGAAGCGTGGGATGACGTAATAGTCGGCTCCGACTAACAGATCCTCGATGGACTTCTTCTCGGGGTTGAAGTCGATCACTGACACGACTGCTCCGCTCATTCCGGCTGCTGGGTGCCGATCCTAGTTGCGCGCTCCACCCTGGGGACCTGGTCCTGATTCACTCTTTCTGAGCCTTTTGCCGACGAGATTGCAGTCGCTGAACCCCGGGGACCAGGTCTGATGCGCCGCAGTCGGACGCGTGGACGAGTGGATGAACCACCAGATCCTGGACCCATCGGCAGCGACCGGAGACGGTCGACCGACTCCAACTCTTGCGACGATTACTGACGAACTTTGACGAGTCCGATAACCCGCTCTCCGTAAGCGAATCCGAAGCCTCGAAACCGAGCGGCACGCATGCTACGAAGGTCCGTAGATCGGTCCGCCCTCAGGGGCGGACCGAGCGTCATTTCAAGGCTAGATGACGAGTACTTATGGGCAGTGACGAGGCTGATGCACGGGGGAGTGAAGTTCTACCGCGGCTGTGCCGCTGCCGCGCGTTCCTACGTGGAGGCCGACCCCTCACGCGCCGACGATTACTACCTGGCCGAAGGCAGCGGCTTGGCCGAGCACTGCATCGCCGGCCCCGGAGCTGTGCAGCGCGTCGGCTACCTCGACGGTCCGACGTACGAGCGCTGGGTCGGCGGGTACGACGTGCTGACTGGTGCTGCTAAGGGGCGCCTGCGCAACGACGCACGCGCGCTGCGGTTCGTCGAGGTCGTCATCAACGGGCCAAAGTCCTGGTCGCTCGCCGCCGCGCTCCACCCCGACATCGCCGCGGCGTACGACGCGGCGATGGATCGGGCGTCTAGTGAGTTGATCGGGTGGGTGGCTGAGCACGCCACCACTCGGGTTGGGCCGCGTGGCCGTCAGGTGCAGGTGCCGGTGGAGATGATCGAGGCCGCCGTTGTCCGTCACTACACCTCGCGAGCCGGCGACCCGCACCGTCACCTCCACGTCCAGATCAACGCGCGCGTCTTCGCGCGCGGGGCGTGGCGCGGACTGCACTCAGTTGGCGTCGTCGACAACATCGAGGCGCTCAACGGGATCGGTCACGCCGCCGTGATGTGCGACCCCGGGTTCCGCGCCGCGCTCGCGGGCCGTGGCTACACCCTCGACGACGAGGGTGAGATCCAGCAGCTCGCTCGGTACGCCGGTGGGTTCAGCCAGCGCGCGGCTCAGATGAGCCGCAACGTCGACCGGTACGAGGCGGGATGGCGAGCCGAGCACCCCGACCAGGAGCCGGGGCCGCGACTGCGTCGTACCTGGGACCGACGCGCGTGGGCGGACGCTCGACCCGACAAGGTTGTGCCCCAGGGTGGCGCCGACCTCGTCGCCGCATGGAACAGCGAGCTGCGCGACCTCGGCTTCACGCCACCGACCAACCCGGTGCCGGGCCCGGGCCTCCAGATCGGTCGGATCAACCGTGACGTCGCCGCCGACCTCGTGCTCACCCGGCTCGGCGCCAAACGCTCGGCGTGGAATGGCGCGGACATTCGCGGCGAGGCCGAACGACTGATCGCCTCCGTTGGCGTGGTCGCCGAACGACCCGTGCGGCACGAACTGGTCGGGGATGTCGTCGACCGTGCCAGATCGCGGTGCGTGCCGTTGCTGGAACGCGACGACGTCCCCGCGCACGTCCGCAGCCTGACGTCCGAACGTGTCCTCACCGTGGAAGCCGACCTGGTCGAGAGCATCGCCGCACGCTCCGCGGGTCCGGTCACCCACGCGAGCCGGCTCTCTGGCATCGACCACCTCGACCCTGCCCAACGACGGGTCGTCGCGGCGCTCGCCGGCGACTCCGGCCTGCTAGTGATCGAAGGGGCCGCAGGCACCGGCAAGACCACCACGCTGGCCGCCGCACGCCACGTACTCGACGATGCCTATCGCCGACTCGTGGTCGTCATACCCACCCTCAAGGCAGCCCAAGCAGCGCGACAGCAGGTCGGCTACGACGCCTTCTCCGCGGCCTGGCTCATCCATCAGCACGGCTACCGCTGGGACGACGACGGCCACTGGTCGCAGATCGACGCCTCGCCCGAGGAACGCGCACGCCTGCTCCCCGGCGACGTCCTCCTCGTCGACGAGGCCGGCATGCTCGACCAGGACACCGCCCGTGCTCTGTTCGCCATCGCCGACCGAGCACACGCGACCGTCGCGCTCCTCGGCGATCGGCACCAGTTGCCGGCCGTCGGCCGCGGCGGCGTTCTCGACCTCGCCGCGCGCTGGGTGCGACCCGACGCTCACCACGAGCTCGACTCCGTCCATCGGTTCAGCGATCCTGCGTACGCCGACCTCAGCCTGCAGATGCGTTCTGGTGAGCGTTCTGGTGAGGTTTTCGACGCTCTCCTCGAGCGCGGCGAGGTCGTCGTCCATGCCAGTGAGGTCGAACGCACAACGGCCCTAGCCGGGATCGGCGCCGACCGCGACCAACTTGTCATCACCGACACGCGCGATCAGGTCGGCGCGCTCAACTCGGCCATCCGCGACCGTCGCCGCGCCGCTGGTGAGGATGCTGGTGAGCATGTCACCCGTCGTGGTGAGCGCATCGGGCTCGGCGACAGGGTCAGCACCCGGCGCAACGACCGCTTTCTCGCAGTCGCGAACCGGGACATCTGGACCGTGACCGAGGTTGGTTGCGACGGCAGCCTGCTGGTCACGGGCCACCCGGGCCAACGCATCCTCCCCGCCGCGTACGTGCGCGAGCACGTCGAGCTCGCGTTCGCCACTACCGTCTACGGAGCGCAGGGAGAGACCGTCAACTCCGCCCACCTCGCGCTAGGGGATGCCACCGGCGCCGCCTCGGCATATGTCGGCATGACCCGCGGCCGCCACCGGAACGTGGCACACCTCGTTGCTGAGTCCATCGAGGATGCCCGCAGCCAATGGGTGGACGTCTTCAACCGTGACCGCGCCGATCTGGGGCCCTGGCACGCAGCGGCGAGGGCCGCAGTCGACATTGACCGGTACGGACCGAACGCCCAGACCGGCGTTATAGGCCGTCGGGCCGCGGTTCCGCGCAACGTGCCCCGTCCGGCGCCCCGACCAATACCGCGTCCCCGACCGAGCTCTCGCGGGGTTGACCGCTGACCGGTTCCTCGTATCGAACAATCGCGCGGGGCCAGGACGTCGATGGCCAGGACGGGCCCGAGTCTCGACAACAACGGATACAAGCGTCCGAGATGCAGGACGCGCCTTGCTTCTCCCGGTAGGAGTCGCCCAATCAGCTCGGCGACCGTGGCGAGAGGCGAAGTGATGGTGACACCCATCGGCATCCCGGACGACTGGGACGACGACTCCCTGATCTTGTTCGGGGAGTTCTGCGAGCTCATCCGCACACCGCAGCGAACCGTCCGTGACTGGCGCCGGCGAGGCGTCGGGCCGCGATGGGCCCGCTTCCAAGGCGTCGGCCGGCTGTACATCACCGTCGCGGAGGCCCGACGCTTCCTCGCCTCAGCCACCGTCACGCGGGCGGAGGTGCGTTCCGATGGCTGAGCGACGCGCCGTCCCGGTGTATGTCAGTCTCGGCGAGGCGGCCGACGCCATGTCGGTCTCCGTCAAGACCATCCGACGGTGGATCGCAAGCGGCGCTCTCCCGGCGTACCGATGTGGCAAGCGAGCAATCCGGATCCGGCTCGAGGACCTCGAGGCCGCCCCTCGGCAGATTCCGACAGCGCGGTGGTGACTCTGATGAGCGTCAGCGACTCCACTCCGTCGGTGTCTGCCGCGCAATGCGCTGAATGATGTTTGTTCGGTTCAAGTCACCTGAGGCGCCGTATGGTCAGTCAGGCGGGACTTGAGTTGTCGAGTGTGTCTTCGAGCGCGCAAACGACCCGCGTCCTTTAGCGTCTCGGTATGAACGACGCTGCAGCGGGACGGCCGGATGATCTCGTCCGCGCTCATGAGGAGCGGGTCAATGCGTTGGCCGAAAGGCTCTTGCGTCCGTACTTAAGTGCATTGAGCGGGCGACCGTCGTCGAAGCAGGCGAAGGAGTTCAACGACCCGATCTGGGGAACGCTGTACCTGCACTCGGAGGAGATCGTCGTCCTCGACAGCCCCGTCCTGCAGCGTCTTCGTCGCATCCGGCAACTGGGCGTGGGGCACTACGTCTATCCGGCAGCCACGCACACGCGTCTGGAGCACAGCCTTGGTGTGGTCCATCAGGTCCAGCGGATGGTATCGAGCATCAACGACCGCGGCGCGATCAGCGGAGAGAACGGACAAACGACCCCTGGTGACGTAATCGACGAGGACTTGCTGCGCGTCCTTCGCATGGCTGCGCTCTGCCACGACGTCGGCCACGGTTTCATGTCGCACGTCAGCGAATACGCATTGGACTCAAACCGGGATTGCGAGGACCTACGGCTCCAGTTCCAGCAGTTCATCCAACGGCCGCAGAAGAGTCAGCTCTCCGAGATGACCGCACACTTCTTGGTCAAGAGCCCAGCGTTTGCGGAACTCATTGACATCGCGTATTCCACCACCCCGAGGCACCCACCTGAGGATCTGACCGAGCGCATGGGCCAACTCATCCTTGGCCGACCGATTGACGAGAAGGTCCTTCTTCTTCACGAGTTCATCAGCGGTCCATTCGACGCCGACAAGATGGACTACCTGGCGCGCGACGCGATGATGTGCGGCGTACCAAATATCACTGACATTCCTCGCTTAGTGCAGAAGCTACGAGCTACCGAACGCAGCAAGGAGCAGTTGCCCGATGGGCTACGGCGGGCCGTGAAGGCTCAGCGCGCGGCATACGTTGTGACCGGCGTGGCCGCTTCTGGCGGTCGGACGCTGGATGAGATTGCGCTGGCACGAACGTTGTTGTTCGACAAGGTGTATCGGCACCAGAAGGTACGTGCTGTGGAGTCGATGGTGACGCAGATCGTCATCCTCTTGGCCGAGCACGGGGCCGGCCACGCCTCCGACATCCCGTTCCGGCTCTCGGACGATCAGCTTCTGGAACTCAACGACGACGCCCTCGAGCAAGCCCTCGGCCGGCAGCTCGTCGACGACGATGCGTCCTGGGCCCCGGTCGTCCGCGACCTCTCGCGTTGTCTTCGTGACCGTGACCTCTTCGTACGCGGCTTCGCGTTCGCATCGGTAATGACCGGCGACGACTACCGAGACGATCCGGATCAGAAAGATGCGCTGAGGGCGTTCCTGGATGCATGCACCATGCCCGCGGCGGCGGCCGAGTTCATGGGCGAGGTCATCCAACTGCTCGTCGGTATCGCGGACATCCTGGATCAACCCTTGCCGGTTGACCCTTCGCAGCTTGCTCACTACGTGTGCCTATCGCGGCCGAAGCCCGCGCCTCGGCTTGACGGGTCGGATACGGGTAGGGCGCACCTGATCGAGGCGGATGGAAAGGCGACGCAGGCCTCGGTTGACGCTGCGGAGACAAGCCCGTGGGCAGATGCGTACATCGCGACTCGAGACCTGGGTCATATCTTCTGCCCGCGGCAACTCGCCCACCTTGTCTACGTCGCCGCGGAGAACGTTGTCTTCGAGAGATTTGGGCTCCGGCTTCCGTCGTCGATGCAGCACTACGCGAAACAGGTGCCGTCCGAGGTGGACACAGTGCGCCGAAAGCTCCAAGAAGCCGGCTGGTACGACGACCGTCCGTTGGAGTTGCGTCCCATCCCCGAGGCGCTGCGTGCAGGCGACATCGAGGATCGGCTTCAGAAGGTCGTCGACGCGCTCACCAACTACCAGGGGCCAGCGCGAGCTGATGACGCCGGATCGAAGGCTGGTGGGGCAGGCAGCGTAGGACGGGCTCAGGTCCTCTCCTATGTACGGCAATTCGCTGAGGGCGGGGACGACGTGGTGAACGCTGCCCTAGACGTGTTGGCACAGGTTCGGGTGATCGATAGGGATGCCGTTGTGTCGTCTCTACGGGCATTCCTCGACTCGAACGAAACGTTCCGTGGTGCTTCGATCGCCCCGTTAGGTTCTCCGAAGGACTCCAG
The DNA here is from genome assembly GCF_044226305.1 of Nocardioides sp. Lineage (GTDB taxonomy): Bacteria > Actinomycetota > Actinomycetes > Propionibacteriales > Nocardioidaceae > Nocardioides. The sequence goes on from NZ_JBGAHF010000009.1 coordinate 66,217, forward strand.
CGCAGTCTTGACATATTTCGTGGGCGACCTCGCCGAAGAGTACGAACTCAACATCCGGTCCTTGGACCAGGCGCTGATCTACCCAGAGCCGATTGTTCTGGTGGACGACTTCATCGGCACAGGTCGCCAAGCCGTTGACATCCTCCAGGTCTACATGGGCGTCGAACGCGACGATCCACTAGACGAGGAGCGGGAGACGCTCCCTGACGACGGACGGGCCCTGCTGACGACGCGGCCGGTAGCCTTCGTATTCGCCACGGGAACTGAGGCGGGCCGCATGAAGCTCGAGGAGAAGGCCGCCGAACTCGGAATCGACGCAACCGCGTACGTCCATACGAGCGAGATCCCGAGCCTGGACAGTGTGTTGAACGGTCACCCCCACCGGGTCGCGTTCATCGAGTTCGCACGTAAGAAGGGGTACGAGGCGACGGCGATGCTCAATGGCGAGGAGCGCGACGACGAGTGGCGCACCGAACGATCGCTAGGCTACGGCAACCGTGGCCTGTTGCTGACGAGTGCGTTCAACACCCCGACCGCGGCGACCACCATCCTGTGGGCTGACGGCGCAGGCTGGGTGCCGCTCATGCCGAGGCGGACGAAGCGATGAGGTCTCGCGTGGCGGGGATTCCGCGAGGTGTGATAGGTCGTACAGTCTGCTCTGGGAAGGCACTACGCCCGCACGAGGTTGTGGACGGAGACGGGAGGCGCCAAATCGTGTCAGAGTGTCGGAGCTGGAAGGCAGGATGAGCTCATGAGCACTGATATCACGGTAGATGACTTCATGACTGGCGTGATCGCCGCTTGTAAAGCCAAGGGTTACCAGTCGATCTCGATGCGAGATGAGCGCTTCTACCGCGGCATGAAGGCCGGTTTCGACGAGTTGCAGCGCGAAGCAACCGAACACGACCTCGACGTTCGATTCTGGGTGTTCTTGGACCAGTTCCACCACGACAGCCCGGTTATCAGCGAGGCCGTTCGAGGTGCTGTCGTCCGCAACCTTGTGAGCTTGGACAACCCCGAATTTGTGAACATGAGGATCAAGGTCGACGTCCCGACCGCCGAGTCGCTACTAGACCGACTTCCGGGGGGCGCTGATCTCTACCTCCGCTTGGCGGACGTCTTCCTATCGTCAGCATCGGCGCCAGTCGGTGCAGACGCCTGACGGGGGATTCGATTCCGCGCCGTGACACTGAACGAAGTCATGCGCGGTCACGCCACGCCAGATACGTGGCCCCGATCTTCTCGGCCAACGACTGGTCGCGGTCGAGGGTTGCGTGCTGGTAGATCGCCATCGCCGATTGGGAGGCGTGCCCGGCGCGGGCCTGAAGTTCGGCGGCGGTGGCGCCGTGCTGACCTGCCAGAGTCAAGGCGGTGTGGCGCAGGTGGTGGATGGTCAGGTCGGGACGGCCAGCCGCCTCGCGAGCCGGACGGTAGCGGTCCATGACGTACCGAACGCTCATGTGGTCGGTGCGGTCGCCGGGGAAGAGTAGGCCGGCCGGTCCCGCGGTGGTGTGCTCGAGCAGGTGCTGCTGCAACATCGGCAGGAATGGCGGCGGCACGTGGACTGTGCGAACGCCGCTCGCCGTCTTTGGGGCGCCAATCACGCGGCCACAGTTCGAACAGGCGCCCGCCGCACCCGGAATAGCGTCCTTGTCGATCTTGCGCGTCACCGAGATTCGTCCGGTTACGCCGTCGACGTCGGAGCGCCGCAGCTCGAGCAGCTCGCCCTGCCGCAGACCGACGTACGCCGCAAGGACGATGAGCAGCTTCAACCGGTCGGGCATGTGGTCGGTGATGGTCGCCAGTTCGTCGAGCGTCGCCGGCACGGCCACCCGTCGTACCCTAGCCGTGGATGCGCCGCGGACCTTCGGCGGAACCCGGTCGATCAGCTCTTCCTCCTCCGCGGCTTGAAGGATCGATCGCAGCAGGCGGTAAGCGGCCGCGTTGGTCGAATCGGTCGACGGGTTTAACGATGTCCGCCACGCCTTGATCGCTGACAGCGTGATGTCACGCAGGGCCGTCTCACCGAAGTAGGGGAGAATCCGCGACCTGAGCAGTGCGCGGTAGCCCTTCACGGTGTTCGGCCGCAGCCCCCGCTCCGTCAGATAGCGCTCGGCGAAGCTCGGAAGGGTGTTGAACGCGGCCTCCCGTAGTCGGCGTTCCTCCGCTTCTCGGCGAGCCCTGGGCGGCGTCCACTCGTCGCGGTCGATCAGGGCCCGCTCTGACGTGAGCCACGCTTCCGCATCCATCTTGGTTGCGAGCGTCCGCGAGAACCGAGTCCCGTCAGGTCTGGCGTAGCGAGCCCGATAGCTCACCTGGCCGGACTTGCTGACGCGTCGCTCGACCTCACCGAAACCGCGCCGCCCTGCTGTGGACGGCGCTCGAAGACTGGTCGAATGCGGCAGTTGAAAAGTGAGCGGTTGTCGGGAGTCTAGGACTCGCCTTGGTCGGCGGTGGTGCGGATGCTGGGCAGGCTGTCGATGCCCCGCCCGCGGAGTCGGTAGCTGGCGCCTTTGAGGGTCAGGACGTCGGCGTGGTGGACGATTCGGTCGATCATCGCCGCGGCGACTGCTTGGTCGCCGAACACGCCGCCCCAGCTGCTGAATGGCAGGTTGCTGGTGAGGATCAGCGAGGCGTGCTCGTAGCGGGAGGACACGAGCTGGAAGAACAGGTTCGCCGCGTCTTGCTCAAAGGGCAGGTAGCCGACCTCGTCGACGACGATCAGCCCGTAGCGGCGCAGTCGTGTGAGCTCGTTGGGGAGCCGGCCGGCGCGGTGGGCCTCAGTGAGCCGGGTGACCCACTCGGTCGCGGTCGCGAACAGCACGCGGTGTCCTGTCCGTGCGGCGGCTACGCCCAGGGCGGTGGCCAGGTGGGTCTTCCCGGTGCCCGGTGGGCCGAGGAGGACGACGTTGCGGGCCTCGGCCAAGAACCCACCTGATGCGAGTGCGGCGACCTGCTGACGGACGGCCGGTTGGGCGTCGAAGTCGAAGTCCTCGAGCGTCTTCACGCCGGGGAAGCCAGCGGCACGGATCCGTAACTGGGCACCGGAAGCGTTGCGGGCGGACACCTCGCGTTCCAGGACCGCTGCGAGGTAGTCCTCATGGGTCCAGCCGGCGTCGCGGGCTTGGTCGGCCAACCGGGCGGCGGCCTCGGTGATCCGCGGTGCCTTCAACGCAGTCGCCAGATAGGTGATCTGCTTGACCGCCTCGGTCGGCTTGCCAGTTCCGGTCGCGGTGCTCTTCGTCGCCATCAGCCGATCTCCTGCTCGCCAACGGGATCGGCCAGTCGGTCTTCAAGCCCGAAGGCTCGGTCGTAGTCGGCCAGGTCCCGCACCAGCTCGTCATCGCCAGCAGCGACAGCACGAGGGTGTTGGAACTGGTGTTGGAACTGGTGACGCAACCGCGCTGCTGCCTCGACGTGCGCCGGATCGGTGACGGTGGTGCCTCTGGCCCACACGCGAGCGTGTTCGGCCACGACCCGGCCTTCGACGCGGACCCTGACGCGGTCGAGGTCGGCTGCCACGTCGACCATCCGGCCGATCACGTGCGGGTCCACGGAGTAGTCGTTGGTGTCCAGGCGCACGTAGTAGTCGCGGCCGAGCCGGATCTTGTTGCGCCAGCCCAGGTGCAGCGGGATCGGTGGCAGCGGCAGCATCGCCGCCCTGTCGGCATCGAGCCGGCTGATCGGCGTGGCCTTGATCGTCCGAACCACCCGCGCGTTCGCGCGGGTCAGCCAGTCAGCGAACTGGACGTTGAAGTCGGCAGGCGACTCGAAGTCGCGCCCGGGCATGAAGGAGGTCTCGAACCAGCCGTTGCGTCGCTCCACCACGCCCTTGGACTCCGGATCGTTCGGTGGCAGCAGCACCAACTTGGTCGCCAGGGTCCCCATGAACGCCGCGACTCCCTCGGCGCGCCGCTGACCCCGCCCGATGCCGGGCTCGTTGTCCCAGATCAGCCGCCGCGGGACCCGCCCCAGCTGCTGGATCAGCTCCCACGACCCGAGCAGCAGGTCCTCGGTCTTCCTGGTCGGGATCATCCGGGCGACCATGAAGCGCGAGTGCGCGGCGGTGATCACCAGTACCGGCAACAACTTCGTGGTGCCGTCCTCGAGCGGGATCTTGCGCGGCGGGAACCATAGGTCGCACTGCGCCGCATCACCAGGTGCCCACACGATCCGGTCGGCCGGGTCGACCGGCCGGTGCTCGGGCCGCAGCCGCTTCACGTTCTCGCTGAACCAGCGGATCGACCCGGTCCACCCCACCCGCTCGGCCAGCACCGTCGCCGGCATGTCCGGGACCTCTGCCAGCAGCGCCCGTACGTGGGGCTCGAACTCGGTGAACGACGTCGGCCCCGGCGACCGCACATACCTCGGCGGGGCATCTGAGTTCACCGCCTTGATGACTGTGGTCCGCGAGATCCCCAGCCGCGCCGCGATCCGCGCCTTCGGCACACCCTCAGCCGCCAGCCTCCTGATCAGCGCCCAGTCCTCCAAAGTGATCACACTCCAATCGTTGAGTGCTCACTTTTCACCGCCGAAACTGTTCAGTTTTCGAGCGCCGCCGACACCTGCCACCCGAGACCTCCGACTCCCATGCTGCTTCAGCAGTCACACGGTACGCCGTGGGGGACTGGCGGGGGAAGTTGTGACGAAGCGTGTCCTCGAACGACTACTTCTGACCTGCACTTACACGCTCAGGAGCCTAGTTGACGAAGGTTCTGCACCTGCTTTGCAAGCAGGGGGTTAGGGGTTCGAGTCCCCTAGGCTCCACCACCGATCCTCCACCGCTCCTCCGCCGATCGTCGGCCGTTCCACCACCGATCCTCGACCCGGGCCCTTCGACCCTGGTCGCCGGGCGCGGGTGGCCCGACCGTGGGTGGGTGTGGACGCACCTCGGGGGCGTCAGGGCCTGACCGGCCTCGCCGTCGGTCGTGACGGATCGGAGGATCCCCGTGTACGTGCTCATGAGCGACGCAGGCTGGCTGGGCCTGGGCATCATCGGACTGATCATCTGGATCGCGATCGCCTTCTGGCCGGCGCGGGTGGCGAGCCGCAAGGGGCACAGCTTCTTCGGCTACTTCGTGCTCAGCCTGTTCTTCTTCCCGCTGGCGCTGATCATGGCGTACGTCGTCAAGGACCGGGCCGGCAACTACGTGCGCTGATCCGGGGCCGAACGGCGTCGCTCGACGCCTCAGGCCGGCCCGCGCAGGGCGGCGTACTCCTCCGGGTCGTGCGCCGAGAAGATCGTGACCTCGTCGGCGTGGGTGCGCTGCAGCTCGCGGAGCCGCTCCTGGTTGGCCCGCCGGCGCTTGTCGTCGACGGCCATCGTGGCCTGGAACGCCTTGAGGGCGAACGGCGGCGTGGGCGGGGTCAGCTTCTCCGCGCCGTGGAAGTAGGAGTCGCCGGCGTGGAGGAGCCAGCCGCCGTCGGCTCGGCGGACCGCGACGCCGCAGTGCCCCCGGGTGTGACCCCGGAGGGGCACCAGGAGCATGTCGTCGGCGAGCGCCGTGACCGAGTCGAAGCCGAACCAGGCGTCTCCGGGGACGTCGTGCCGGACCCAGCGCGGCCCGTGGGCGCGCTGCACCGCGAGGTAGCGGGCGCGCTCGCGCGCGGTCGGGTGCAACGCCGCCTCGAGCTCGTCGGTGAAGACGTGCACGCGGGCGTCCGGGAAGTCGGCGAGGCCGCCGACGTGGTCAAGGTCGAGGTGGGTCAGTGCGATGTCGGTGACGTCGGCCGGGTCGTGACCGAGCGCGCGGACCTGGGCGACCGCGGTCTCGGCCGGGTCGAGCACCGGACGCACCACGGCGCGGAACGGTCGGCCCAGGCGCTTCGGGTCGGCGCAGTCGGCGGCCCCGAAGCCGGTGTCGACGAGCAGCAGGCCTCCCGGCCGCTCGACCAGCAGGCAGTGCGCCACCATCGGAGCCGTCGCGAGCGGGCGCATCGTCGCGCAGTTGAGGTGCCGGACCGTCATGCGCGCATCCTGCCGTGCTCAGCCCTCCGCGCGGGCGTGAAGTGCGCGCACGGTCGGTGAGGTCGCGACCGTCGCCGGGTCGGGGTAGGTGCCGAAGAGCCGGTCCGCGGTGCCCGCCGTGGTCACGGTGAACCAGTAGTGCTCGTTCTTGTAGTGGTGCAGCCGGTGGTTGCGCCACACGGCCCGGAACCACCGGGTCCGCGGCCGGTAGTCGCTGTGGACCAGGTAGTGGGTCCACTCGTAGCCGAGCTTGATGCCGTAGACCGACACCAGCAGCGTGAACATGCTCGTGGTCGACGGGGTGGCCAGCCACGCCACCACGACGTACGACGGCAGCAGCCACACCAACGCGGGCCACGGGATGAACACCAGCGGGATGTCACGCGGGTCGGCGTGGTGCGCCCGGTGCTTGCGGGCCAGCAGCGAGTCGATCTCGACCGGGCCGAGCCGCCGGGGGCGCCAGTGCAGGATGCACACGTGGATCACCCACTCGATCACCGGGAAGAGCGCGACCAGCCCGACCGGGACGAGCAGCTCCCACCACGAGCCCGGTCCGGTCAGCACCCGGCCGGCGACCGCGGCGACGAGGAACGTCGAGATCATCCAGGGGCTCGGCGCCCGCCAGAACGAGCGCCAGGCCGTGCCGAGCGAGACGTTCGTGCGGCGGGCTCCGGTGATCCGCTGCTCGTCGGCGGCGAGCCGGCGGGCGGCCAGCGCCTCCACCTCGGCCGGCGACATCCGGCGCTGCGACTCGGTCATGCGTCCTCCAGGGCCTCGAGGGCGGTCAGGATGCTGCTGGTGGCGGGCCGGAGCACCCGGTCGGCGGCCGCCCGGGCCGTCTCCGGGTCGCCCGCGCCGAGCGCCGCGGTGAGCACCCGGTAGGCGCCGACCTGGCCGACCTCCTCGGCCATCACCGGCGCGAGCGCCTCCAGCGCGGGCTCGTAGGCCGCCCGCAGGCTGTTGAACATCAGCCGGAAGACCATCGAGTCGGCGGCGTCGACCACCTGGTCCCAGAACGCCAGGGCGTGCCGCTGCCGCTCGATGCCGGCGTCCGGGCCGTCGGCGGCCGCCAGGGCGTCGACCGTGGCGGTCAACGTGGCCTCGAGCTCCGGCCCGCCGCGCTCGGCGGCAAGGGCCGCGACCCCCGGTCCGACGACCAGCCGGGCCTCCAGGACGCTCCGGGCGACCGCCGCGTCCAGGTGCCCGCCGCGCACCAGCAGCCGCGGCAGCAGGTCCAGGCCGCCGTACCGACGGAAGTCGCGGACGGTGGTCGCGCCGCCGTGGCGCACGTCGAGGAGCCGGGTCTGGGTCATCCGCTGCAGCGCCTCGCGCACCGCCGGCCGGGAGACGCCGAGCACCTCCGCCAGGCGACGCTCGCTGGGCAGCGGGTCGCCCGCGGCCAGGCCGCCGTCGACGACCTCGCCGAGCACCTGGTCGAAGACCTCGTCGGGGACCGAGCGGCGGGTCACGGGCTGGAGCGGCATGTCGAGGACCGTAAGCAGCGGGGAGGTCGCTGGTCAAGTGGTCTGACCAGATACCGGCACCGTACCCTGGCAGGCGTGACCAGCAAGCTCGCCCCGCGGTACTGGGGCGGCCACCTGCTGGCGCTGGTCGCCGTCGCCATCGCGGTCTGGCTCGGCCTGTGGCAGTTCGGCGCCTGGCAGGCGCACCGCGACGCCCAGGCCGTCGACCTCACCAGCTCCGCCCCGGTGCCGCTGGCGGACGCGATCGGTCCCGACGACCCGTTCCCGGGCAACCGGGTCGGCCAGCCGGTCACCGTCTCCGGGACCTGGGTGCCCGACGGCACCGTCTACGTCTCCGGCCGGGAGCGGGCCGGGGTCGACGGCTACTGGGTGGTCACCCCGCTGGCGGTCGACGGCGCGGACGGCTCCGCGCTGCCCGTCGTGCGCGGCTGGGTCGCCGAGCCGGACCGGGCCCCGGCGCCTCCGACCGGCAGCGTCGAGCTCGAGGCCTGGCTCCAGCCGCCGGAGGGCACCGGCCAGGTCGACGACGACCCCACCGACGACGTCCTCCCCCAGCTGCGGATCGCCGACGTCATCCAGCACGTCGACCAGGACCTGTACGGCGCCTACGGGGTGGCCGAGCAGCCGGAGCCGGGGCTCGACGCGGCGACCCTCGAGCAGCTCCCGGACGTCGGTGCCCTCACCAGCATCCGCAACCTGCTCTACGCCGTCGAGTGGTGGTTCTTCGGCGCCTTCGCCGCGTTCATCTGGTGGCGGTGGGTGACCGAGACGACACCGGAGGAGGCCGCCGAGCAGGAGGCCGCCGACCCCTCGGGCGTGACTCCGTAGGCTGTCGGCGTGAAGCTGTTCCAGACCTACCGGGTGCTCGCGTTCGTCGTCGGCGTGCTGCTCGCCTTCTGCTCCTTCGTCGCCCTGCCGCTGCGCTACATCCCGGCCGAGGGCAGCGACCTCCAGCAGCTCGGCGAGACGATCAGCGTGATGTGGGTGGCGCACGGCTGGGCGTTCATGGCCTACGTGGTCGTCACCTTCCTGCTGGCCCGACGGCTGCGCTGGTCGATCGGCTTCACCGTGCTCAACCTCGCGGCCGGCCTGATCCCACTGCTGATCTTCTGGATGGAGCACCAGGTCAACCTCAAGGTCCGTGCCGAGCACCCCGAGCTCGTGGGACCCTCTCCCGTGTGAGCTGCGCCCGCGAGACCTGCGTCCGGGACGCCGCGTGACCACGGCGTTCGTGCTCGGCGGGGGCGGGGTCCTCGGCGCCGTCGAGGTCGGCATGCTCCGCGCGCTGCTCGAGCGCGACGTGCGCCCCGACCTGGTGCTCGGCACCAGCGTCGGTGCCCTCAACGGCGCGCTGGTCGCCCGCGACCCGGAGCCGACCGTCGTCGAGACCCTCACCTCGCTCTGGCGCCGGGCTGGGGAGTCGCCGTCCACCCCGGTGTACGGCGACAGCGCGCTGCGCACCGTGCGGCGGGCCATGTCGACCGGGACCCACCTGTGGTCGTCCGAGCCGCTGCGCCAGGCCCTCGACGAGGAGCTCGGCGACGTCACCTTCGAGGAGCTGCCGGTCCGGTTCCAGGTCTGTGCGGCGAGCATCGAGCGGGCCGCCGAGCACTGGTTCACCAGCGGCCGGGTCGTCGACGCGGTCGTCGCGAGCGCCGCCGTACCGGGCCTGCTGCCGCCGGCCGCCGTGGGGGACGAGCACTTCCTCGACGGCGGCATCGTCAACTCGATCCCGCTGGGCCGGGCGGTCCAGCTCGGGGCGACCCGGGTCTTCGTGCTGCAGGTGGGCAGGATCGACCGGCCGCTCACCGTCCCGCGCCGACCGTGGGAGGTCGCCCGGGTCTCCTTCGAGATCGCCCGGCGGCACCGCTTCAACCGGGAGCTCGCGGAGCTGCCCGACGGGGTCGAGGCGCACGTGCTCCCGGCCCGCGGGACGTCGTCGAAGGACGACACCCTCCTCGGGAGCCGCGACTTCGCCGGCGTCCAGCAGCGCATCGACGAGACCTACGCCGCGTCGGTGGCCTACCTCGACGAGCACCTGTGACCGCACCCGCGCGCACGCACCTGCGACGGACGCCCGGGAGCTGGGTGCTGCGCCGGCTGGTGCTCGCCCCGGTGACGGTCGGCCTCGTGACGCTGCTCTGGCTGACCCTGCCGGTGTGGCTGCTGGCCGCGGCCGCGCTGTCGCCGCTGGTGCCCGGCCGGCTGCGCCCGCTGCGGATCCTGTGGATCGCGATCGTCTACCTGACCTGCGAGGCGCTGCTCCTCGTGGTCATGTTCGGGCTCTGGGTGTCCTCCGGCTTCGGGTGGCGGCTGCGCACGCCGTACTTCGAGGGCATCCACTACGACCTGGTGCAGGGCACGATGTGGGTGTTCTTCCGCGAGGCGCGCCGCGTGCTGCGGCTGCGGATCGAGACCGAGGGACCGGCGCCGGACGCCTACCCGGGCCGCCCGATCCTGGTGTGCTGCCGGCACGCCGGGCCGGGTGACTCGTTCGTGCTGATCCACACCCTGATGGCCTGGTACGACCGCGAGCCGCGGGTCGTGCTCAAGGACACGCTGTCGTGGGACCCGGCCATCGACGTGCTGCTGCACCGGATCCCGGCGCGGTTCATCACCCCCAACCCGGGCGCGAGCGAGCAACTGGAGGACCAGATCGCGTCGCTGGCCGCGGGGCTGGACGAGAACGACGCCTTCGTGATCTTCCCCGAGGGCGGCAACTTCACCCCGCACCGCCGGCAGCGCGCGATCGACCGGCTCACCCGCCTCGGGCTGGACCGGATGGCCCAGCGCGCGGAGAAGATGATGAACGTCCTGGCGCCGCGCCCGGGCGGCTTCCTCGCCGCCCTCGACGCCGCCCCGGCGGCGGACGTGGTGCTGGTCGCCCACACCGGCCTCGACCACCTGGTCACCGTCGGCGACGTGTGGCGCGAGCTGCCGATGGACAAGCGGATCGTGATGCGCTGGTGGCAGGTGCCGCGCGACGAGATCCCGGCCGGCCGCGAGGAGCGCATCGACTGGCTGTTCGGCTGGTGGGAGCGCATCGACGCCTGGATCGACGTCAACCGCACCTAGGCGAGGAACGCGAACGGCGCGTCCCGCCCACGGTGGTGGGCAGGACGCGCCGTCGGCGCTGCTGGGTGCTGCTACTTCTTCGGCTCGTCCGCCACGTCGACGACCTCGGCCGGGTCGTCCGGCGTCGTCACGGGGTGGGGCGCCTCGGCCTGGTCGGCGATCGCCTCGTCGGGCGACGCGCCGGCCGCCTCGTCGGGGACAGCGGTCGGGCGCGGAGCCGGGGTCGGGGTGTACGACGACTGCCAGTTCTCACTCTCGCCGCCACCGCGCACCTTCTTGATGACCACGGCCGCGAGCGCCACGAGACCGGTGAGGACGAGCAGCTTCTTGACCTTGCCGCCCTTCTTCTTCTCGGGGGCGGCCACCTCCTCGACCTTGTCGGCCGCGGCGAGGGCGGCGTCGGCGGCCTTCTCGGCTGCGATCGCCGCGCCGGCGGCGATCTTCTCGGCCGCGATCGCTGCGCCGGACGCCACCGCGGGGCCGGCCTTGGCCTTGGCGTCCGCGAGGACGGGGGCGGCCTTGGCCCGCGCGTCCGCGAGCGCCGGGCCCGCCTTGTCCTTCGCCGTGGCCACGGCCGACTCGACCTGGGGCTTCACCTGGTCGACGTACTGGTTGACCGTGTCGCTCGCCTGGTCGAGGAAAGACTTGTTCTTGCGGAGACCCATATCGGTGGCACTTCCTCTCGTCGTGTCCTGCTCCATTCGATCATGACACCCGCGCCCGGTCCCAGGGACCTTGGTCGCCGGACTGGTCTGGTCGCAGGACTGACTGCTGGTCCGCCTTGGTACCCGTGCGAGGATCGGACGGCACAGACAGCGCGGTACGCCCGAGGTGTACCCACCGGACGCGAGAGGCACTCATGGCTGACCTGCAGGCGGTCCTCAAGACCAACCGGGGTGACATCACCCTCAACCTGTTCCCCGACCACGCTCCCGAGACGGTCGCGAACTTCACCGGCCTGGCGGAGGACACCAAGCCCTACGACGCCGGCAACGGTCGCAGCGGCCCCTTCTACGACGGCCTCACCTTCCACCGGGTGATCCCGGGCTTCATGATCCAGGGCGGCTGCCCGCTGGGCAGCGGCACCGGCGGCCCGGGCTACACCTTCAAGGACGAGCCGCACCCCGAGCTGGTCTTCGACAAGCCCTACCTGCTGGCCATGGCCAACGCCGGCCCGGGCACCAACGGCTCGCAGTTCTTCATCACCGTGGGCGCGACCACCTGGCTGAACTTCAAGCACACGATCTTCGGCGAGGTCGCCGACCAGGCCTCGCGCGACGTCGTCGACGCGATCGCCGGCACCGCGACCGGACCCGGCGACCGGCCGGTCGAGCCGGTGGTCATCGAGTCGGTCCAGATCGTCCGCGGCTGACCCCACCTGTCCGTGACCTCCTCTCCGACCCCTGAGACCGGGGTGCCGGTCTGCTACCGGCACCCCGGCCGGGAGTCGCACATCCGCTGCCAACGGTGCGGGCGACCGATCTGCCCGGACTGCATGCGGGACGCGGCGGTCGGGTTCCACTGCCCCGACTGCGTGGCCGAGGCGAAGCGGACCACGCGCAGCGCGCGGACGACGTACGGCGGGCTGCGCCCGACCAACGCGGCCCTGACCTCGATGGTGATCATCGGGATCAACGTCGCCGTGTGGCTCTCGATCCTGGTCACCGGCGGCTCCGGCAGCCGGCTGCTCGACTACCTCGAGCTGCGCCCCCGGGGCTTCTGCGACCTCGGGCAGGGCCTGATCAACATCCAGGTCGGCCAGGCGACCTGCACCAGCCACGGCGCGACCTGGATGCCGGGCGTCGCGGACGGCGCCTGGTGGCAGCTGGTCACCAGCGAGTTCACCCACGTCCAGGTGATGCACATCGCCTTCAACATGTTCGCGCTCTACGTCCTCGGGCCCCAGCTGGAGATGGTCGTCGGTCGGGCCCGGTTCCTGGCGGTCTACCTGATCTCGGCGCTCGCCGGCTCGGCGCTCGTCTACGCCGTCGGCCCGATCTACACGCCGACGGTGGGTGCGTCCGGAGCGATCTTCGGCCTCATGGGTGCGCTGCTCGTGGTCCTGCTCAAGATGCGGGTCAACCCGCAGGGCATCCTGGTGTGGATCGGCATCAACTTCCTGCTGACCTTCACCGTCAGCGGCATCTCGTGGCAGGGCCACCTCGGCGGCTTCCTCGGCGGTGTCGCCGCGGCCGCGGTGCTGGTCTACGCACCCCGCGGCCCGCGCCGGACGACGGTCCAGGTGGCTGGCCTGGTCGCCCTCTCCGCCGTGCTCGTCGTCGTGATCGCGCTGCGCACCGCCGCGCTGACCTGACCCGCCCCGGCGTCGCGGCCCGGACGTCATACGGGGTGGCTGCTCGGGCGACCGGTTCGTATGACGTTCCGGTGGCAGCGCGCGGACGTCATACGTGGTGGCTGTTCGGGGGACCGGTTCGTATGACGTCCCTGCGGCGGCGGCCGGGCGTCATGCGGGGTGGTGGTCGGGGGGACCGGTTCGTATGACGTCCCAGTGGCCGCGCGCGGACGTCATACGGGGTGGCTGCTCGGGCGACCGGTTCGTATGACGTGCCGACGGCCGCGCGCGGACGTCATGCGAGGTGGCTGTTCGGGGGACCGGTTCGGATGACGTCCCGAGGCGCGCCGGCCGGGGCCCGCTGAGTGCACAGCTGTGGAATCACCTGTGGAGAACTACACGTATGTAGTTCTCCACAGGTTGTCCCCAGATGTGGAAATGCCGGACGCCGGCCGGCCCCCAGGGGGACCGACCGGCGTCGGGTGCGATCGGACGTCGCGCGCGCTGGCGCGTCCTCACTCCCAGCGGGTGGCGAAGGTGAAGCCGACGGCCATGAAGCCGATGCCGACGAACAGGTTCTTCTGGCCCAGGTCGTTGATGACCGGGATGTTCGAGAGGTCGTTGCTGAAGACGTAGTAGGTGCAGATCCACAGCAGGCCGATGAGGAAGCAGCCGAGCATGCCGACGACCACGCCGCGGCCGCGGCCCAGCGGGGTGGAGGGGTGGGCGGAGACGATCAGGCCCACGAACAGCAGCCCGAAGCCGATCAGGTAGTTCCAGTTGCCGAGGTCGGCCATGAAGGCGGGCTTGCCCGGGTCCGGCGCCGGGATCGTCGTCGGGTCGACCCGGACCACGACGTAGTAGTAGGCCATCCAGGCGATGCCGCCGAGCATGAGGACGAGGGCGACGATGAAACGCGGGGAGAGGACGGGACCCCGGGCGGGGGCGAGCGGGTCGAGCTTGGCCTTGGCCACGGGTGCTCCTCGATCGTGATGGTGCATTGGCTCCGCGCTACCTTAGTCGGCGTGACCGGGGGATCGCATGCGCGGGGGCCGGAGTCCGACGACGTCGGCTCCGGGTCGTCGCGACGTCGCCGCCTCCGGCTGCCCTCCCGGCCGCAGCCGCGCCGCCCCCGTGGAGCCTGGCGGATCGGGACACCGGTCGTGGTGCTGCTCTGCGGCGGGCTCTTCGTGGTCAGTGCCGCCAACAGCGACGGCACCGACCTGCGACCGGGCCGCTACACCGATCTCGCCTCCCTGGTGAAGGACGAGTCCGACCAGTACGACGCCCTCCGCGAGCGGGTCGCGGACCTCGACTCCCAGGTGCAGACCCTGAGCGCCTCCCTGAGCGACAAGGACGTGCGGCGCTTCCACCAGCGGGTCGCCGAGCTCAAGGACCCGGCCGGGCTGGTGCCGCGCACCGGACCCGGCGTCACCATCACGCTCTCCGACGCCCCCGAGGACGTCATCAACTCCACGACCGGCGACGTCAACCTGCTCCTGGTGCACCAGCAGGACATCCAGGCGGTCGTGAACGCCCTCTGGCGCGGCGGCGCCACCGCCGTCACCGTCCAGGGTCAGCGGATCGTCTCGACGACCGGCATCAAGTGCGAGGGCAACGCGGTCCAGCTCCAGGGCGTGCCCTACCCCCAGCCCTACGTGATCTCGGCCGTCGGCGACCAGGGCGAGCTGCTGACCTCCATCGAGGAGGACGACTACCTCCAGGCCTACCGCGAGCAGGCGGCCGACCCCGCGATCTCGGTCGGCTGGGACCTCCAGCTGGAGTCGACGGTCGTCGCCCCGGCGTACGACGGCCTGCTGGACCTCAGCTACGCCGTCCCGATCGACGACGCGTCGTCGTCCGGCTGACCCGGTCCGCGGCCCGCCCCGGCACGGCTGCCGGCTGCTGGCGGGGCAGCAGCGTGGGGCTCTCGGTCGGGCTCTCCGACGGGCTGGGCGAGGTCGAGTCGGTGGGGCTCGGCGACCCCGACGGCTCCACGAACGTGGACACCAGGATCGTCACCGTGGATCCCTGGGCGGGCGTCTCCCCGGCGGCCGGGCTCTGGTCGGTGACGGTCCCCTTCGGCTCGGTGGAGCTGCTGTCGGGGATCACCCGCGGCTCGAAGCCGGCGGCGCGGATCCGGTTCTTCGCCTGCCCCTCGAGCAGGCCGACCACGTTCGGGACCTCCTCGGGACCGTCGGAGTAGAAGACGGTGACGTCGCTGCCGGGGTCGAGCTGGGTGTTGGCGCCCGGGTCGGTGCGCAGCACCTGGTCGGCCGGCTCGTCGGAGTCCTCCTCCTTCAGCGTGACCGAGAAGCGGTACGGGTCGCTCTCCAGCTGGCGCTGCGCGTCGTCCTTGTCGAGGCCGACGACCGACGGCATGGCGACCTGGGCCTCACCGAGAGAGACGACGAGGTCGACCACCGAGTCGGGGTCGACGTAGGTGTCGGCCTCGGGGTCCTGGCTGATGACCTTGCCCGCCTCGACGGTGTCGCTGTTCTTGCGGTCGATGGTGCCGACCGCCAGCCCGGCGTCGCCGATCGCGGCGCGCGCCTGGTTCTCGGTCTTGCCGATGACGTTGGGGGCGGGGACCTGCTCGGGTGCGGACTCGAAGAGCCGCGGCATCAGGTACGCCGCGCCGGCGATCAGCACGACCAGCAGCAGGCCGAGCGCGACGAGCAGGCCGGTGCGGCTGCGCGGCTCCTCGTCCTCCTCGGGCGGCGGCGGGAGCGTGGTGACCGCGGTGGGGTAGGTCGGGGGCGGCGGCGCCGGCACCGGCGGGGGGATCGGCGCCTGCACGGGACGGCCGGCGAGGTAGCGCTCGATGTCGGCCCGCATCGCGGCGGCCGACTGGTAGCGGTCCTCGACCCGCTTGGCCAGCGCCTTCATCACGATCGCGTCGACCTCCGGCGGCAGCGCGGTGTCGTGGTCCGACGGGGGTACGGCGGGCTCGCGGACGTGCTGGTAGGCGACCGCCACCGGGCTGTCGCCGACGAACGGCGGCCGCCCGGTGAGGAGCTCGTAGAGCAGGCAGCCGGCGGAGTAGACGTCCGAGCGCGAGTCGACGGTCTCGCCGCGCGCCTGCTCCGGCGAGAGGTACTGCGCGGTGCCGACGACCGCGGCGGTCTGGGTCATCGTGGACGCCGCGTCGCTGACGGCACGGGCGATGCCGAAGTCCATCACCTTGACGTCGCCGGTGGGGGTGAGCATCACGTTGCCGGGCTTGATGTCGCGGTGGATGATCCCCGCGCGGTGGCTGTAGTCCAGCGCCGACAGCACGCCGCTGGTGATCTCGAGGGCGCGCTCGGGGAGGATCTTGCGGCCCTCGCGCAGGATGTCGCGCAGGGTCCGCCCGGCGACGTACTCCATCACGATGTAGGGCTGGGACACGCCCGAGCCGTCGGCGGCCGGCTCCTCGCCGGTGTCGTAGACCGCGACGATCGCCGGGTGGTTGAGCGAGGCCGCTGACTGGGCCTCGCGGCGGAACCGCGCCTGGAAGGTCGCGTCGCTCGCGAGGTCGGTGCGCAGCCGCTTCACCGCGACCACCCGGCCCAGCCGGGTGTCGGTGCCCTTGCGCACCTCGGCCATGCCGCCGCGGCCCAGCAGCTCACCGAGCTCGTAGCGGCCGCCGACGACGGTCGGCTGTTGGTTCGTCATCGGGGATCAGCCTGCCTGACTGGGCGTGGTGCTGGCGGGAGGCGACACCGCCGCGCCGGAGGCCGGTGCGGACGCCGCCGCGCTCGGGCTCGGGGAGGCGGTGTCCGTCGGGGTGGGCGTGGGGGTGTCCGTCGGGGTGGGTGTGGGGGTCGGCGTCGGGGTCGGCGTCGGCGTCGGCGTGTCCGTCGGGGTCGGCGTCGGCGTCGGGGTGGGGGTCGGGGTCGGGGAGCTCGTCGTCGGCGGCTCGCTGGTCGGCTCGGACGGGCTGCTCGAGGTGTCGCTCGACGACGGCGTCCGGCTCGGCTGGTCGGTCGGCTCGTCGTCGCCGTTGGCGTGGGCGACGAGGTAGATCGCCAGGACCGCGACGAGGACCACGGCGATCACCGCCAGCACCGGCCAGAGCGCGTTCTTGCGCTTGACCTGCTCGTCGTCCTCGGGCTGGTGGCCGGCGGTGGGCCCGGCGTGGGTGGGGGGCACCGGAGGGACGACCGGAGGCATCACCTGGGTGCTCTCCACCGAAGGCACGGCGGCGACCTGGGTCGCCGCCGTCGCGGGGTCGCGCAGCGCCGCGGCGAGGGCCGCGCCGTCGGCGTACCGGTCCTGGGGGAGCTTCGCCATCGCGCGCCGGACGACGACCGCGAGGTCGGCCGGGACCGACGGGGGCAGCTCGGGGACCGGCTCGCGCAGGTGGGCCAGCGCGGTGGCGACGGCGGTGTCGGCGACGTAGGGGCGGTGACCGGCGAGGCACTCGAACGCCACGACGCCGAGGGAGTAGACGTCCGAGGCCGGGGTCGAGGTCTGGCCCTGCGCCTGCTCCGGCGAGAGGTACTGCGGGGTGCCCATCACCTCGCCGGTCTGGGTCAGCCCGATGCCCTCGGCGGCCCGGGCGATCCCGAAGTCGGTCACCTTGACCTGGCGCTCTGGGGTGACCAGCAGGTTCGCCGGCTTCACGTCGCGGTGCACGATCCCGGCGGCGTGCGCCGCCGCGAGCCCGTCGGCCGCCTGGGCGAGCAGGTCGCGGACCGCGTCGGGGTCGAGCGGGGTCTCGGGGCGCAGCAGCGCGGAGAGCGGCTGCCCGTCGACCAGCTCCATCACGAGGTAGGGGCGGTGCGCGCCCGAGCCGTCGGTCGCCGGCGTCTCGCCGAAGTCGTAGACAGCCGCGATGTTCGGGTGGTGCAGGGACGCGGCATGACGCGCCTCGACCTCGAACCGGGTGCGGAACGACGGGTCGTCGGCGTACTCGGGCTTGAGCAGCTTGATCGCCACCGCACGGCCGAGCGTGGTGTCGGTCGCCCGCCACACCTCGCCCATGCCGCCGGTCGCGAGCCGCGCCTCGAGGCGGTACCGCCGTTCGCCGTCCGCGAAGGTCTCTCCGGGCTGGTCGCTCACTTGATCACCGCCTCCATCACTGCCTTGGCGATCGGTCCGCCGAGCAGGCCGCCCGCGATCTCGCTGCGAGGGATGTCGGCGTTCTGGATCATCACCGCCACCGCGACCTGGGGGTCGTCGGCCGGTGCGTACGAGATGAACCACGCGTACGGCGACCGGTCGGTCTGCCCGGTCTGGGCGGTGCCGGTCTTGCCGGCGACCTGGACGCCCGGGATCGCCGCGGGCGAGGCGGTGCCGTTGTCGACGGTCGCCACCATCAGCTTGGTGACCTCGCTCGCCGTGGTCGAGGAGACCGCCTTCGACAGCTCCTGCGGCTCGGTCTTGTCGAGCACGTCGAGGTCGGCGGACTGCTCCTCGTCGACGATGTAGGGGCGCATCACGGTGCCGCCGTTGGCGAGCCCGGCCGCCACCATCGCCATCTGGAGCGGTGTGGCGGAGACGTCGAACTGGCCGAACCCGGTCTGCCCGAGCTGCGCGTCGTCGATGTCGGTCGGGAAGACCGACTCCGCCTGCGGGGTCAGCTCGTCGAAGTAGTGGCTGTTGAACCCGAAGCCCTCGGCGGTCTCGGCCATGTCGTCGGCCCCGACCTGCCCGGCGATCTGGGCGAAGGAGGTGTTGCAGGACTGCTCCATCGCCTGGGTGAAGGGGATCTTCGACCCGTTCGCGCCGCAGGAGCGGCCCTCGTTGTCGATCAGGCCGGTCTCTCCCCGGGTGAGCGGCAGCTGGTAGGTCACGCCGCCGGGGACCAGGTCGTCGGCCTTGTAGAGGCCCTTCTCGATCGCGGCCGCGGCGGTGACGACCTTGAAGGTCGAGCCGGGGGGCAGCCGGGTCTGGATCGCCCGGTTGAGCAGCGGCTCGGCCGGGTCGGCGTTGAGCGTCTTGAAGTCCTCGGTGACCTGCGCCAGGTCGTGCGAGGCGAGCTTGTTGGGGTCGTAGGTCGGCAGCGACACCATCGCCAGGATCTTGCCGGTGTCAGGCTCGATCGCCACGACCGCCCCCTGCACGCCGGCACCGAGGCCCTTGAGCCCGTTGTACGCCGCCGCCTGCGCGTCGGGGTCGACGGTCAGCAGCACGTTGCCGCCCTGCGGCGGGTCGTTGCTGATCAGGTCGACGAGCTTGGTGACGAACAGCCGCGAGTCCTCGCCCGACAGGACGTCGTTCTGGGTCCGCTCGATCCCGGTGGAGCTGTAGTAGGAGAACCAGCCGGTGATCGGGGCGTACTGCAGCGGCGCCGGGTAGGTGCGCTGGTACTGGTACTCGTCGTGCGACTTCACGCTCTTCGCGACCGCGTCGTTGCGGCCCACGAGGATCGCGCCGCGCTCGCGGGAGTACGACGCCACCAGCTCGCGCCGGTTGCGCGGGTCGTCGTCCAGCTTGCCGGCCTTCCAGTACTGCAGGTAGGTCGCGTTCACCATCAGCGCCAGGAACAGCAGCAGGCAGAAGATCGAGATCGTCCGGATCGGCTTGTTCATCGCGGCATCACCGTCATCACGTCGTCCATCACAGCTTCACGACCTGAGTGGCGTCTGAGTCGATGGCCGCGGTGTCGTCGGACAGCTGCGGAGCGGGGCGGCGGGCCTGGTCGGAGATGCGCAGCAGCAGCGCGATGATCACCCAGTTCGCGATCAGCGAGGAGCCGCCGTAGGAGAGGAAGGGGGTGGTGAGGCCGGTGAGCGGGATCAGCCCGGTGACGCCGCCCACGACGACGAACACCTGGAGCGCGAACACGCTCCCGAGGCCGGTCGCGAGCAGCTTGCCGAAGCCGTCGCGGCAGATGAGCGCGGTGCGCAGCGCCCGCTCGACGATCAGGCCGTACATCATGATCACGGCGATGACCGCGGTGAGCCCGAGCTCCTCGCCGATCGCGGCGAGGATGAAGTCGGAGTTGGCGTAGGGGATCCGGAACGGGTCGCCGTCGCCGAAGCCGCGGCCGATCAGACCGCCCCAGCCGAGGCCGAACATCGCCTCCACCGGCTGGTAGGAGAGGTCCCCGTTGGTGTTGTAGTAGTCGAACGGGTGCAGCCAGATGTCGAACCGGATCCGCACGTGCCCGAACAGGTAGTAGGCGAGCGTCGCGCCGCCCACGAACAGCAGGCTCCCGACGACCAGCCAGCCGGGTCGCTCCGTGGCGACGTACAGCATGATCAGGAAGACCCCGAAGAACAGCAGGCTCGAGCCGAGGTCGTGCTGGAACACCAGGATGCCGAGGCTGACCAGCCACATCGCCAGGATCGGGCCGAGGTCGCGCCCGCGGGGCAGGTCGATGAAGAGCACCCGGCGCCCGGCGAGCGCCAGCGCGTCGCGGTGCAGGACGAGGTAGCCGGCGAAGGCGATGACCAGCAGCACCTTGGCGACCTCGCCGGGCTGGAAGCTGAACGGGCCCAGGTGGATCCAGATCCGGGCCCCGTTGATGGTGCGGCCGATGCCGGGCAGCATCGGCAGGAGCAGCAGCACGATCGCGGCCAGCCCGCTGGTGTAGGTGAAGCGCTGGAGCACGCGGTGGTCGCGGAGCAGGACCAAGGTGGCGATGAACAGCCCGACCCCGAGGGTCATCCAGATCAGCTGTTGCTGGGCGAAGCCGTGCGGCTTGCCGGCGTCCTCCGCGGCCAGGTCGAGGCGGTGGATGACGGCGAGGCCGAGCCCGTTCAGTGCACCGACGACGGGCAGCAGCACCGGGTCGGCGTACGGCGCCACCAGGCGGATCACCACGTGGGAGCCGATCAGCAGCGCGGCCAGCCACCCGCCGTACGCGAACAGGTTGGCGGGGACCTCCTGGTCGACACCGAGGCCGACGGCGACGTAGGCGCCGATCCCGACGGCGAGGGAGAGGACGAGCAGGAACAGCTCCGCGCCCCGGCGGCGCCGGTGCACGAAGCCCATCAGGGTGCTCTGCTGGGGCATCAGCCCGACGCCCCCGTGTCGGTGGTCCCGGTGGCGGTCTCGTCCGGGGTCTGCCGGGCCGCGAGGTCGCGGACCTTGGCCTCGGCGTCGGCGAGGTTGTCGTAGGCGATGCCCTCGCGGACCCGGTCGGCCTCGATCTCGCTGAGCCGGTCCAGCGAGACGTCGGTGGTCTCGTAGGGGTCGGAGAGCGCGAGGCCGGCGAGCTCGGTGTTGATGCCACGGAAGATGACGACGCTGCCGTCCTGCTCGCCGACGTAGTACTGCTGCTGGGTCCACGACCACGCCCAGGCGAGGCCGATCCAGACCAGGCCCACGAGGACGAGGGTGGCGAGGATCCGCTTGAGCCACACGAAGCGACGCGGCGCCCGGGGCGCGTAGCGCGCCTCCTCGGGGTCGATCGGGTCGGCGGTGATCGCGTGGTCGCGCACGTCGTCGGGGATGTCGGCCAGGACCGGCTCGAGCTCGCCGGTGTCGCCGGAGCGGTGGCCGCGGAACAGCCCGCCCATGCCGCCGCGGCGCTGGAGCCGGCGCTCGGCGGCGGCCCCGACCACGAGCGGCTCGGTCGCCTCGCCCGGCCCGGCCGGGGTCTCGGCGGGGACCGCGTCGGCGACCAGGCAGGTGACGTTGTCGGAGCTGCCCGCCTCCAGGCTGGCGCGGACCAGCTCGACGGCGGCGTACTCGGGGCTGCCGCTGCTGAGGATGTCCGCGAGCCGGCCGTCCGGCAGCACCCCGCTCGCGCCGTCGCTGCACAGCAGCAGGCGGTCACCGGCGGCGAGCTCGATGACGAACAGGTCCGGCTCGGCCTCGTGGACGCCGTCGAGGGCCTTGAGGATCAGGTTGCGGTTGGGGTGGACCCGCGCCTCGTCGGCGGTGATCCGGCCCTCGTCGATGAGCGTCTGGACGAAGGTGTGGTCGGCGGTGAGCTGGGTGATCTCGCCGCTGCGGTAGAGGTAGGCGCGGCTGTCGCCCACGTGGCCGAGGCCGACCCGGGCGCCGTCGAAGAGCGCCAGCGTGGCGGTCGTGCTGGTGCCGTTGAGCGCCGGGTCCTCGTCGACCAGCTCGCCGATCCGGTCGTGCGCACGGTGCAGCGCTCCCGCGACCCGGCCGAGCAGGTCGTGGTCGGGGTCGTCGGTGGGCGGCACGTCGATCTTGCGCAGCTGGGAGATCGCGGTCGCCGAGGCGATGTCGCCACGGGCAGCGCCCCCGACGCCGTCGCACACCGCGAGCAGCCACGGGCCGACGTACCCGGAGTCCTGGTTGTCCTTGCGGACCCGGCCGACGTCGGAGACCGCCGCGAACCGCAGGCGGAGGGTCGCGGTGGGCTCAGGGGTGCCCTCGGGGCTGGCCGTCATGCCCGGTTACTTCCTGAGCTCCAGGACGGTCTTCCCGATGCGGACCTGGGTGCCGAGCGTGATCGTGGTGGGCTGGGTGATCCGCACCGTGCCGACGTAGGTGCCGTTGGTCGAGCCGAGGTCCTCGACGAACCACTGCTCGCCGGACGCCGCGATCCGGGCGTGCCGGGTGGAGACGTAGTCGTCGTCGAGCCGGATCGCCGCGTCGGACCCGCGGCCGATGAGGATCGGCGCCTGCGCCAGGTCGGCGCGGGCACCGACGTTCGACCCGGCCGTCACGGCGACGTGGGTCGGGGCGCCGCGCCGCTTGCTCGTCGGCTTCGGCGGCTTCGGGGCCTTGCCGGCGCGCTCGCCTCGACCGCCGCGCGCTGCCTCGGGGACCCGGGCGCCGAACATGTCGGAGCGGATCACCGAGATCGCCGACAGCACGAAGATCCAGAGGATCGCCAGGTAGGCGATGCGGATCAGGAACAGCGTGAGCTCGGACAACCTCAGCCCTCCTCGAGGACCCGGACGGTCATCGTGGTGTTGCCGATGCGCACCTGGGACCCGTCGTGCAGCTGGGTGGACGTGGTCCGGTGGCCGTCGACGAGCAGGCCGTTGGTCGAGCCGAGGTCGGTGACCGAGATGCTCAGGCCGGCGCCGGCCGGTGCGCCCGCGACGCTGAACTCGGCGTGCCGCCGGCTCACCCCCGGGTCGTTGATGCGGACGTCCGCCTCGGTGCCGCGGCCGACGACGAGGCCGGGCGGTTGCAGCGGGTGCCGCGTCCCGTTGACCTCGAGGATGGCGCGGGCCCGGCCGACCTGCGTGTGCGTCGCCTGGCTGGTGACCTTGGCCTGCGCCCGGCTGCGGATGCGGAACCGGCCGGTGGTGAGGTCCTCCGCGGCCTCGAACGCGATCGCCACCGGGCCCGGGAAGGTGTAGCTCTGCTGGTCGGCGTACGCCGTCAGCTGGGTGCGCATCTCCTCGGCCAGCGCCGTGTCGTACGGCGAGAGCCGGTCCAGGTCGGTCTGGGCGAGCTCGACGTGGAAGTCGTTGGGGACCAGCCGGCGGTCGCGGGAGAGGATCTGGGCGTTGTTGTCGCACTCGCGCTGGAGCGCGGCGGAGATCTCCACGGGCTGGACCGCCGAGCGGAACGCCTTGGCGAACGCGCCGGAGATCATCTGCTCGAGCCGTTGCTCGAGTCGCTGGAGTCCGCTCACGCCGCCTCCCTTCCTCGGTCCCGGTCGTCGTGCCCGCTCCTGCGCCCCCCAAACCGCGCGGACCGGTCCCCGAGGTGTCGGGCTCGTCACGGCAGGTCGCAGGCCCGGCGGTGCCGGGTTGCCACGATCGTAACGGGACCGGCGCAGACGGCCCGGTTTGGGCGGAGGCGACGCGCTGGGATAGCCTTGCCCCCGCTTCACGCGCGAGTGGCGGAATAGGCAGACGCGCACGGTTCAGGTCCGTGTGCCCGAAAGGGCGTGGGGGTTCAACTCCCCCCTCGCGCACGTGACAGGCCCCGGATCCTGGGATCCGGGGCCTTTGTCATGTGCGCCTTGGCTCAGGCGCCCGGCGGTGGGCCCTCCCAGGGGTAGCCGAGACGGACGAACGCGTCGCGGATCGCGGTCTTGTCGCCCTCGACCTCGTCGTCGAAGAGGCGCCGGCCCTCCCTCGTCTCGATCACGGTGTGCGACCGTCGCCGGTACACGGCAGCGACCGTCGACCGGTCGATGACGCGCTCGACCGCACCGCGTCGCTCGACCCGAATGCCCTCGCCCGAGAGGTGCAGCACGGGGGTGTTGATGATGACCCAGGCGGAGAACACGACACCCGCCACCAGCCCGAGGAGCGGCCTGCCCACGAGCAGCCACTGCTGGTCGGAGTCCCCGAGCAGCCTGACCGGGCCCTCGAACGGCATCCACGGCAGGTCCGCCGCCAGCCGGGCGGCGTACGGCAGGATGGCGCCCACGACGGCGCCCCCGAGACCGAACAGTCCGATCACCCAGAGCCGGTCCTGCCGGCCGAACCCCCCGATGGTCTCGGCTGCCTCGCCCGGCGACCTGGAGCTCGTCATGGCTCGAGGCTAGGAACCTCCCGCGGTGGGGAACACCGACCAGAGTCTCGTCGTACGGTGACTTTGGGCTAGGTCCCCGCTTGGCAGCGGTCGGGTTGCGGCCGGACGATGGGGCCATGGAGCGAGCCATGGACCGGACAGCCCTGGTGGTCGTCGACGTGCAGCAGGGCTTCGACAGCCCGTGGTGGGGCCCGCGCAACAACCCCGCCTGCGACGCCAACATCGAGGCGCTCGTCGCCGCGTTCGCCGGGAGCGGGCGGCCGGTCGTCCACGTCCGGCACGAGTCGGCGAACCCGGAGAGTCCGCTGCACCCGCAGCAGCCCGGCAACCGGCTCAAGCCCTACCTCGACCGGTTCGATCCCGACCTCGTCGTCACCAAGAGCGTCAACTCGAGCTTCCACGGCGAGCCCGACCTCGATGCCTGGCTGCGCGGTCAGGGGCTGACCGGCATCGTGGTCGTGGGCATCACCACCAACCACTGCTGCGAGACCACGGCTCGGGTGGGCGGCAACCTCGGGTACGACGTGGCGTTCGTCCTCGACGCGACCCACACCTTCGACCGGGCGGGACCGGACGGGTCGGTCATGACGGCCGACGAGCTGGCCCGGGCCACGGCGACCAACCTGCACGGTGAGTTCGCCACCGTGGTGACGACCCGGCAGCTGCTCGACGCGCTGGCGTGACGCCGGCAGCACCGCCGAGTCGGCGCGTCATGCACGCCCGGACTCGGCGGTGCTCTGTTGGGTCAGATCTTCGGCTTCTTGAGCTCGCCGCCGTGGACCATGATCGCCCAGATGATGACGATGTCGATGCCGATGGCGACCGCGCCCAGCACCGGGCTGGCCTGGAGGAAGGCGATGTGGCCGATCGCGCTGAAGAACGCGATGACGACGCCGACGAAGCGCGCCCACCACTGACCGGCGAGCAGGCAGCAGCCGACGAGGATGGCCAGGGCGCCCCAGATCACGTGCACCCAGCCCCACGTGGTGTAGCCGACGCTGACGGTCAGCCCGCTGCTGCCGACGGCGTACACCTCCTTGTTGAACAGCGCGACGAAGCCCTGGATCAGGTGGACCGAGCCGGTGAGCATCAGCATCACGGCTGCGAACTGCACCCAGACGACCCACGCCGACTCACGGACGTAGTTGGCGGGCGCCTCGCCGGTGCGGAAGTTGCTGACGCTCTGGGCATCCGCCATGCTCCGCGGGTCCAGCTGGTGACTGCTCATGGTGTGACCTCCGGTTCCGGCCGCAGTCGGCCATGTCGAGGCTGGCACCGCCCTCCGGGGGTGACTTCACCCCGTACGGGTGAATCCCGCCGCCGCCGGGCAAGCCATGGTGGGCGGGCTGGACCGTCACCCACTCCTCGGAGGCAGCCATGGCCCCTGCGGCCGGAACCGACGCCCACGCCCCGGCCGACGTCCTCGTCGTCTTCGGCATCACCGGCGACCTGGCGCGGGTGATGACCTTCCGCTCGCTCTACCGCCTGGAGCGGCGCGGGGTGCTCGACTGCCCGGTCGTCGGGGTCGCCGTCGACGACTGGAGCGTCGACCAGCTGGTCGCCCGCGCCCGCGACTCGATCGAGAAGACCGGCGAGCCGCTGGACGAGGAGGTCTTCGCGCGCCTCGCGGCCCGGTTCTCCTACGTGAGCGGCGACTTCACCGACCCGGCGACCTACGACCGCGTCGGCCGGGCCATCGGTACGGCGGCGCTGCCGGTCTTCTACCTGGAGATCCCGCCGTCGCTGTTCGGGACCGTCGTCGGCCGGCTCGCGGACGCGGGTCTCGCGCAGCACGCGCGGATCGTGGTCGAGAAGCCCTTCGGCCACGACGCGGAGTCGGCCCGCGCCCTGGCCGACGAGCTGCACCAGCACGTCGACGAGTCGCAGCTGTACCGGATCGACCACTACCTCGGGAAGATGGGCCTCGAGGAGATCCTGCACCTGCGCTTCGCCAACCAGATGATGTGGCCGCTGTGGAACCGCGACCACGTCAGCCACGTGCAGATCACCATGGCCGAGCGGTTCGGCGTCGAGGACCGCGGCCACTTCTACGACCCGGTCGGCGCGCTGCGCGACGTCGTGCAGAACCACCTGATGCAGGTGGTCGCGGCGACCGCGATGGAGCCGCCCTCGCGCGGCGACCTCGGCTCGCTCAAGGACGCCCAGGTCGCGCTCTTCCACGCGGTCGTCGAGGCCGACCCGGCGCACTACGTGCGCGGTCAGTACGACGGCTACCGCTCGATCGCCGGGGTGGCTCCCGACTCGACGACCGAGACGTACGCCGCCCTGCGCCTGGAGATCCAGAACTGGCGCTGGGAGGGGGTCCCGTTCCTCATCCGGGCCGGGAAGCGGCTCGCGACCTCCCAGACCGAGGTCCGGCTGATCTTCAAGCAGGTGCCCTACCTCGGGTTCCTGCCGCGCGACCGGCGCCCGGACCGCAACGAGCTCGTGGTGCGCTTCGACCCCGGGACCGGCGTGCGCCTGGTCGTCGACGCGCGCCGCGCGGACGTCGGCGGCACCGCGCCGATCGAGCTGGACATGGAGTTCGCGAACGAGGGCGGC
This sequence comes from Nocardioides sp., assembly GCF_044226305.1. Lineage (GTDB taxonomy): Bacteria > Actinomycetota > Actinomycetes > Propionibacteriales > Nocardioidaceae > Nocardioides. Next base: position 92,951 of record NZ_JBGAHF010000009.1, read on the forward strand.
GAGGGCCCCACGCCGTACGAGGTGCTGCTGAGGGCGGCGATGCGGGGTGACAGCACCCGGTTCACCCGGCAGGACGCGATCGACGAGACCTGGCGGGTGATGCAGCCGCTGCTCGACGACCCGCCGCCGGTGCAGCCCTACGTCCCGGGCACCTGGGGCCCGGCCGCGGCGGACGCGCTGGCCGCCGACGTGGGCGGCTGGCGCGAGCCCTGGCTGCCCGGGTGACCGACCGCCTCACCACTATCGGGTGATGCCAGCACGGGCCGCGTCGACGACGGTGGACCGATGGGACTGTCCGACTCGCCGTTCCCGCCGATCGCGGACTACGCCTTCCTGTCCGACTGCCACACCGGGGCGCTCGTCGCACCGGACGGGTCCGTGGACTGGTTGTGCCCGCCGGCCTTCGACGCGCCCAGCGCGTTCGGCAACCTGCTGGACCGCGGCGCGGGCTCGTTCCGCTTCGGTCCCTACGGCATCACCCAGCCGACGGCGCGGACCTACGTGCCCGGCACGAACGTCCTGACGACGACCTGGCACACGCCCAGCGGCTGGGTGGTCGTGCACGACGCCCTCACGATGGGGCCGCGCACCAGCCCGGACACCGTCACCCCGCACACCCGCCCACCGGCCGACGACGACGCCGACCACATGCTGGTCCGCGTCGTCGAGTGCGTGGACGGCGCGGTCGAGGTCGAGCTGGTCTGCGAGCCGGCGTTCGACTACGGGCGGCACCCGGCGGTCTGGGAGCTCCAGGGCGAGCACGGCGGCATCGCCGACGCCACCGGCGCGGGCCAGGGCCTGCGCCTGGGCACCAGCCTGCTCCTCGGCGTCGAGGGCAGCTCGGTGCGGGGCCGGCACGTGCTCGAGCTGGGGGAGCGGGCCTGGTGCGCGCTCTCCTGGGCGGACGGGCTGGTGCTCCCGAGCGGCGTCGACGACGCGATGGGCCGCATCGACACCACCATCCGGTTCTGGCGCCGCTGGCTGGCCCGGGCGCGGATCCCCGACCACCCGCTGCGGCACCCGCTCGAGCGCTCCGCGCTGACGATCAAGGGCCTCACCTACATGCCGACCGGGGCGACGGTCGCGGCGCTGACCACCTCGCTCCCGGAGACCCCGGGCGGGGAGCGCAACTGGGACTACCGCTACGCGTGGATGCGCGACAGCACCTTCACCCTCCAGGCCCTGCACTACCTCAACCTGGACTGGGAGGCCGACGAGTTCATCCAGTTCGTGGCCGACCTCGAGCCCAACGAGGACGGCAGCCTGCAGATCATGTACGGCATCGACGGCCGCCGGGACCTGACCGAGTCGACCCGCGACGACCTGACGGGCTACGAGGGCGCCCGCCCCGTCCGGATCGGCAACGGGGCCTTCGACCAGCGGCAGAACGACGTGTACGGCGCCGTCCTCGACTCGATCCTGCTGCACACCAGCCGTAGCAAGCACCTGCCGCGGCGGCTCTGGCCGCTGGTGGAGAAGCAGGCCGAGTGCGCGCTCGCCGTCTGGCGCCAGCCCGACCAGGGCATCTGGGAGGCCCGCGGCGAGCCGCAGCACTACGTGTCGTCGAAGCTGATGTGCTGGGTCGCCCTCGACCGGGCCGCCCGGCTGGCCGCCATCCGGGACGACGAACGGCTCGAGGCCCGCTGGGCGGCGGCCGCTGCGGAGGTCCGGGCCGACATCCTCGAGCACGGGGTGAGCGAGGCCGGCGTGCTGCGGCAGCACTACGGCACCGACGCGCTGGACGCCTCGACGCTCCTCGCCTCGCTCTTCGGGTTCCTGCCGGGGACCGACGAGGTGATGCGTCGTACCGTCGACGCGATCGAGCAGGACCTCACCGACCACGGGTTCGTGCTGCGCTACCGGACCGACGAGACCGACGACGGGCTCTCGGGCAAGGAGGGCACCTTCTTGATCTGCTCGTTCTGGCTGGTCTCGGCGCTCACCCACGTCGGCGAGCTCGAGCGCGCCCGCAACCTGATGGAGCGGCTGCTGCGCATCCGCTCGCCGCTGGGCCTCTACGCCGAGGAGTTCGAGGTCGAGCGGGCCCGGCACCTGGGCAACTTCCCGCAGGCCTTCTCCCACCTCGCGCTGATCCAGGCCGCGGGCCGCCTGGTGCTGGAGGAGCGGCGGGCCGAGCTGTCGCTGTGAGGTCGCGGGTCAGCGGCCGGCGACGGCGCCCGCCGCGAGCGCGGCCAGGCGCTCGGGGGTCTCGGCGCCGCGGCAGTCCTCGCGGAAGCCGGGCCGCACGACCGCGGTCGTGACCTTGCGCAGGAGCTGGAGGTACTGGTCGGCCGCGTCCGCGGGGACGCCGAGCAGGAAGACGAGGTCGAAGGTCTCGCCGTTCGGGGCCGTGACCTCGGTCGGCAGGCTCGCCACGGCGACCGTGGGGACGAGGACGGCCGTGCTGCGGGCGTGCGGCAGGGCGACGCCGCCGGGGAGCGCGGTCGCCCCCTGGGCCTCGCGGGCGAGCACGTCGGCGACGTACACCTCGGGGTCGGCCAGCCGGCCGGTCCCGGCGAGCCGGGCCGCGAGGGCGCGGATGCACTCCTCGAGGGTGGATCCGAGGTCCGTGCGGACCGAGGCGGTGTCGACGTCCACGAGCTGGTCGGCCATGCGGTCAGTCTTCCACGGCCCGCGGCCGACGCCGGGGCTCGGCCCTCAGGACGCCTCGAGCACCCAGGCGGGGGCGAACGGCTTGGCCGTGAACGCGGCGCCCTCGGAGAGCCGGATCCGCACGAGCTGCACCTCGTTCGTGTCGAGCTGGTCGTGCTCCACGTCCGCGACCGTGCCGTGCTTCCACTCGCCGTGCTCGAGGACGTAGGCCCACACGAAGACGACGTCGCCCGGGCGCAGGTCGACGACCTGGCAGCGCCCACCCGCGCGGGCACGCTCCGCCACGTCGCGCCAGTACGCGACGCGTCTGACGCACCAGACGGCCATCCCCACGACCAGCGCGCAGCCGACCGCGAGGACGACCGTGCCGAGATCCACGGCCATCCTGCTCACCCCCGGCAGGAACCCCCACCAACCCCACTTGTACAGCTCAAGGTACGTCCAGCGCGGCCACCGGGGAAGAGCGCACAGCCGAATTGCTGGTAGGACTGGTTCATGAGCGAGCGGCCCGTGGACGAGGGCATGGTGCTGGTGCCGGGTGGGACCGCCACGATCGGCAGTGCGGGCTGGTACGCCGAGGAGCAGCCGGTCCGCGAGGCGCCGGTCGGCGACGTGTGGTTCGACGTGCACCCGGTCACCACCGCCGAGTTCGCGCGCTTCGTCGAGGAGACCGGGCACGTCACCGTGGCCGAGGTCGCGCCGGACCCGGAGGACTTCCCGGGCGCCGACCCGGCGCTGCTCGTGGCCGGCTCGCAGGTCTTCACGCCGACCCCCGGGCCGGTCCACCTCGGGGACTGGACCCAGTGGTGGCGCTGGCAGCCGGGGGCGACCTGGCGGACGCCGCTGGGCCCGGGCAGCACCGCCGTCGCCGACCACCCGGTCGTGCACGTCGCGTGGGGTGACGCGGCGGCGTACGCGCGCTGGGCGGGCAAGGAGCTGCCCACCGAGGTGGAGTGGGAGCACGCCGCCCGCGGCGGGCTGGTGGGCCGGGACTTCGGCTGGGCCGAGGAGTGGCCCGACGAGCTGTGGCCCGACGGTGCGGTCCTGGCCAACACCTGGCACGGGCCGTTCCCGTGGCGCAGCGAGGACCCCGACGGCCACGACCGCACGTCACCGGTCGGGAGCTACCCCGCCAACGGCTTCGGCCTGCACGACATGATCGGCAACGTCTGGGAGTGGACGCGGACCCGCTGGAGCGGCTCGCACGCCGGACCGGCCGAGGAGGTCTCGCCCTGCTGCGGCGGATCGATGCGGCTGGGGGAGTCCGACCGGATGGTCAGCAAGGGCGGCTCGCACCTGTGCTCACCGCAGTACTGTCAGCGCTACCGGCCCGGCGCCCGCCAGGGCAACGGCGCCAACGACAGCACCTCTCACCTCGGGTTCCGGTGCGTGCGGCGGGTGCGCGCCGGCGGGTGATCGGCCGCCGGGTTCTGCCGGCGCTCCTCGACCCGCTCCTGCGCCCGGCGCCGCACGGCGTTGCTGAGCGTCGTCACGGCGGTGGCGACCACCAGCACGTTGAAGATCATCGCCACCAGGACCATCGCCCGCGCGGTCTGGCCCTGCGCATGGATGTCGCCGAAGCCCACGGTGAGCAGGGTGGAGACGGTGAAGTAGAGCGAGTCCAGCCGGGTGTTCAACCCGTAGATCTCCCCCGGGTTGGCCATCTCCAGCCGGTAGAAGCCCAGTGCGAACGCCAGCACCGCCAGCACCACGGCGAACACCAGCCCGTCGACCCGCATCTGCGGGTGCTCGAGGTGCCGCACCACCTGCCAGATCACGCCCGCGGTGAGCACGGAGACGATGAGGACGCTGACCACCAGCCGCATCGCCACGTCCTCGGCGTTCACCTCGACGGGGACGACGAAGTACGCCGTCACCGCGAGCGCGACGCCGATCCCGAGACGCAGGAACCGGCGCCATCCGGTCACGGCGAGCCTCCTTCGCTTTCACCCGCTACGGGTGAGCGGTGCGGCCCCGTCCCCGCCCACGCTGGGGCCATCCTGCCGGATGCGGCGACGACGGGAGGCCAGGCACGCATGGACGTCGGCTCGCGCCGCCACCGGCTGGTCGCCGCGGTCCGCGCTCGCAGCGACCAGGCGAAGGACCTGGTGGAGCGGATCCCGATCCTCGGTCGGCTGCTCACCGAGTTCGTCCGCATCGAGTTCATCGACCGGTGCATGCTCATCGCCGCGCAGGGACTGCTGGCCCTGATCCCCACGTTCGTGGTGCTGGTGGCGTTCTTCCCGGGCCTGGTGCACGACGGGATCGGCCAGTTCTCCGACGCCACCGGGCTCGGCTCGACCGGCGACGGCACGATCGCCGGCGAGGTCACCGTCGACCAGGTCCGGGCCCAGACCGGGGTCATCGGCATCGTGATCACGCTGTTCTCGGCGACCAGCTTCGCGCGGGCGATCCAGCGGATGTACGAGCGGATCTGGGAGGAGCCGCACATCGGCGGCGTCAGCGGCACCCGGCGCTGCTTCTTCTGGCTGATGGGGTGGCTGGTCAGCATCCAGACCGTCAGCGGCGTGCTCCACCTGCTCGACGGCCCCGACGGGCTGCTGCCGGTGATGGCCCGGTTCGGGCTGCAGGTCGTGCTGGTGGCCGCCACCTGGCTGGTCACCTCCTGGGTGCTGCTGTTCGGCCGGGTGGCCTGGCAGCGGCTGCTCCTCGGCGCCGTCCTCACCGGCGTGGTCCAGGTGCTGTACACCCGGAGCTCGGGGTTCGTGATGGAGCCGTACGTCCGCCAGAACGCGGAGCAGTTCGGGACGCTGGGCGTGATCCTCGCGATCTCCACCTGGATGATCGGGTTCGGCGCGATCCTGGTCGGCTGCGCGCTCGTGGGCCGGGTGGTGTCGGAGGACCCGACGGTCCTGCACATCGTCAGGTCGTCGGAGGCAGCTGCTCGCTCGAGCTGGCAGCGGCTGCGGCCGGGGGACGGGACAACAGCTCCACCACCAGGAGCACCACCGCGGCGACCACGAGGAGAGTGAAGGTGAACGCCCCCGTCGGGTGGTCGGCCATGATGTAGCCCAGCAGGGCCAGGCCCAGCACGGTGCCGCGGATGACGGCCTTGTTGACGTAGAGGAACGTGCCGAAGCGGCCGGTGTCGAGGCCGACCCGTTCGCCGCCCTCCCGGACCGAGCCGATCAGCCGGCTCGTGCCGCCCCGCACCCGGGTCGCGGCACCGCCCGAGCCGCTGACCCAGGCGATGAACGCGATCGCGAGGCTGAGCACGAGGATCGCGCGCAGGTTGAGCCGGATGAACCAGACCAGCGTGTCGTAGATGGCGCCGGCCGCGGCCGTGTCCACGTCCGTGGGCAGTGCGTCGAGGTAGACGATGCGGAACGCGTTGAGGCCGACGCCGAGCGCGAGCATCGACCCGGCGATCACGAGCATCGCCGCGATCAGCGTGCGCCGCCGCTGCCGCGCGATGCCGATCGCCGCACCGAGCAGCACCAGCGCCAGGATCGGCAGCCAGGTGTTGATGGCGCTGAGGATCCGGAAGGCGTTCTGGGCCTTGGTGATGTCGGCGGACTGGAAGATCGTGAACTGGGCGTTCACCGTCGGCAGCTTGCCGGCGAGGCTGAAGCCGCGGTTGACGAGGTCCTGCTGGATGGTGTCGATGATCGTGGCCAGGTTGACGCTCACCGTGTTGCCGTCGACCTGGACGGTGTCGCTGTCCTTGCCGGTGAGCACCGCGACCATCTGGGTGTGGGCCTGGCGGTTGGCCTCCTCCCACGCGCTCTTGAACGTGTCGGAGGAGACGAACTTGGCGACGGCGTCGTGGATGAAGCCGGTGATGGCGTTGGCCAGCGGGGTGCCCAGCGCCTCGAGGCTGGTCACCGCGAGCGGCGGCAGCCCACGGTCGGCCAGCGCCTGGACGGCCTGGTCGGTGACGGCCTGGATCTCGAGCCGGGAGGAGATCTCGTCGGTGATCCGGTTCGTGATGGCGTTCTGGACGGCCGGGTCGCTGGCCAGCGGAGCCACCGACTGGACGTAGCGGTCGGTGTCGGCCACCTCGTTGTTGGCCCACCGGGCCACCACACCGAGCGGGGTGAGCACGGCGATCATCGCGATCAGGACCGTGACGACGACGGGTCGCCACCAGCCCGACCGGCTCTCGGCCGGCGCGGCGACCACCGGGGTCGCCGCGGTCTCGACGCGGGCGGCGGCCTGCTCCTCGCGGAGGCGCGCGACCTCGGCCCGCAGCTCCTCGACCTCCGAGAGCTCGCGGGTCTGCTCCGTGACCTCCTGCGTGTCCTCCGGCGTGGACTCCGGCGTGGGCTCCGGCGTGGGCTCCGGCGTGGGCTCCGGCGTGGGCTCCTTGGTCGGCTCGACGTCGCTCATGCTGCACCTCCCGCCAGCTCGGGCCGCGCACTGCGCAGCCGCAGCGCGGCGACCGTGGCCACCACGCCCACGACGACCAACCAGATCCCGACGAGCACCACCAGCAGCTTCAGCGAGATCTCGGTGTCGACGATGAGAAACCCGCCGAACAGGATGCTCAGCACCCCGGTCAGGACGTCCCAGCCGCGGCCCTCGCGCTCGACGCCGAGACCGGCCTGGAGCAGGTCGATCACTCCGGAGATCACCCAGAAGGCACCCAGGACCATCGTGAGCACGAGCACCGACTGGAGCGGGTCCCGCAGGATGAGGAGGCCGACGACGAGGGCGACCCCGCCGAGCAGGCCGACGAGCGCACGGGCCGCGCCGTCGAGCCGGTCGGTCGACAGCGCCTGGACGATCCGGACGATCCCGACGACCACCAGCTGGATCGCGAGCAGCACGGCGAAGACGGTGACGGACGCGTCCGGCCACACGAGGAGCGCGACGCCGAGACCGAGCGTGATGAGGCCGTAGGTGAGGACCAGGCCCCAGTGGTCGGCCAGCGCCCGGAGGGCGGGCGGGACCGGAGCGGTCCGGGTGTCGGGCGCAGTGGTGCTCATGCGCCCCATCGTCGTGCTCGTGCGCACGGCCGAGGGTCGCCCGATTCGGGTGGACTCACGATGTCGTGCTGGCGCACTCGCTCAGAGCAGGTGCATGCTGCGCGCGGCGGCGAGGGCCGCACTGCGCCGGTTGACCGACAGCTTGCCGTACAGGCTCGAGACGTGGGTCTTCACGGTGTTCTCGGACACGAACAGGTTGGTCGCGATGTCGGCGTACGTCGACCCGCGCGCCAGCTCGTAGAGGACGTCGCGCTCGCGCGGGCTGAGCACCGGGACGACGACGCCGTCGGGCAGGTCGACCCGCTCGTTCGGGGCCGCGGTCGTCGGTCCGAAGTGGGTGGCGATGCTGGCCAGCTCGGCCGTCGCGGCGGTGAGCTCCCGGACCCACGGGGTCGGCCGGGCGCGGCCCTGGCGGTCGAGCAGCTCGTGCACCCCGGTGCCGTGCCGGGTCCAGCCGAGGAACGGCACCGCGTTGCGCCGCACCTCGGTCGCGACCAGCGCCTGGTGCATCAGCTCGCGGCCGGTGTCGCGCTCGCCGAGCTCGTCGCGCAGCTGGGCGGCCGCCACGAGGGCGATCGGCCCGACCGGCGGCTGTCGGAGCCGCACTCCGTCCGCGGCCCGCTCGTAGCGCGCGGCCGCGGCCCGCCGGTCGCCGCGCAGGTCCGCGCGCAGCCCGTCGACCAGCGCCGCCTCGCCGGCGTACCCCCGCTCGTCCAGCTCGTCCCGCACCCGGGTCAGCGGACTCTGGTCGGCGGCCAGTCCGGCGAGGAAGACCCGCTCGAGCTGGAGGACGGCCCACACGTCGTCGGGCAGGTCGGGCGTCTCGATGGGGAGGTCGAGGGCACGCTCGGCGCCGGAGAGCGACCCCGCGGCCAGCTCGAGCCGCGACCGGCGCAGCCGGGCCCAGAACCGGGTCACCGGGTCGGCGGCGTGCTCGGGCACGTGCTCGGCGGCGAGCACCTCGCGGCCCAGCTCGAGGGCCGGCAGGTCCGCGAGCGCCACCAGGTCCTTGACCAGAGCGGCCCGGCCGCAGGAGAAGGTCGCCTGCCACGGCCGGCCGGCGCTGACCGTCAGCACCTCGTCGGCGATCTCGGCCGCGGCGGCCTCGTTGCCGCTGAGGTAGCGGGTGAAGGCGAGGTGCGAGAGCGCGACGGCGACCATCGCGGGGAGGTCGCGCGACCGCGCCAGCTGCAGCGCGGCGCTCAGCAGGTCACCGGCCCGGTCGAGGTCGCCGGTCCAGTTGAGCGTGACGGCGAGCTCGCAGCAGAGGATCGGCACGAGCGCGTCGTCGGGCTCCGCCTCGTCGGAGGCGAGCACCGCGTCCGCGTGCTCGACCGCGGCCGCCATCGGCTCCAGCCGCAGCCGGGCCCGCATCACCCGGGCACACGCCACCTGGATCCGGGTGTCCCGGGTGTCGGGCATCGGGTCGCTGACGATCCGGTCCAGCCAGTGCCGCGAGTCGTGCACCGCAGCCGTGAACCAGCGCTCGAGCGCGAGGGTGAACCAGGACGCCGGCGTGACGTCGACCGCGGACGGGTTGGTGAGCGCCCAGGCGTGGATGCCCTCCCCGTGGCCGCGCAGCAGCAGGGTGGGTCCGACGGTCGCCAGCAGGTCGGCCGCTCCGAGCTGGTCACCGATCGCGACCAGCCGCCGGAACGCATCGGCGGTCGCACCGCGCGCCACGTCGAGCCGGACCGCGCGCTGGACGGTGGCCGCCGCCCGCAGGACGTCCACGCCGCCGGCGGTCGTACGACGGCGGACCACCTCGGCGAGCAGGGGGTGGATGGCGTAGCGGGCACCGCCCTCGCCCTCGTCGGAGTCCGGCAGGCGGGTGACCAGCAGGCCCATGCCCTCGAGGTCGGCCAGCGCCTCGGCGGCGCGCGGGTCGTGGGTGAGGTGGACGGCCAGGTCGGGGGTGACCTCGGGCTCGGAGGCCACGCACAGCAGCAGGTGGCGCTGCCGGGGCTGGAGGGTCGCGAACACCTCGCTGGCGACCCGGTCGGCGACGGTGGCCCCCTCGGCGGCGTACCGCCGGGCGACCGTGACCGGGTCGGCCGAGGAGGCCACGGCGCGCGCGGTCATCACGACCGCGGCGCACCAGCCCTGGGTCCGCTCGGCGATCGCACGGGACACCTCGGCGGCGTCCACGGGCACGTGCGCCGCGACCAGGGCGGCGGACTCCTCCTCGTCGAGCCGGAGCAGCTCACCGCGCAGCACGGAGTACTGGCCGAGCAGCTCCGAGGAGAGCCGGGTGAACGGCAGGTCCCAGCGGGAGATCAGCAGCAGGCGCAGCGAGTCCGGATCACGCTCCAGGCGGTCGTCGAGCGCGCGGACGGTGGCGATGGGCAGGTCGTGGGCGTCGTCGACGACCACCAGCCGGTCCGGGTGCAGGAGGTCGAGCAGCCGGGCCGGGGTCCAGGCGGCGTCGGCGCGCACCCAGGTCGAGGTCTCGGTGCGTCCCGTCTCGCGCAGCCAGCCGGCGACGCCGAGGGTCTTGCCCGCACCACCCGGGCCGACCAGCAGCGTGGCGGCACCCTGGGTCGCGTCCTCGAGCCGCTGCCAGAGCCGGTGGCGGGGGACGTAGGCGCGCGGCAACCGGGGCAGGTGGCCGGCCACCGCCTGTCCCTGGGGTCGCGACGACATCGCGCCTCCTCCACCTGCGGGGGCAGACCCCGAGCGCCCGGCCCCTCGAGTCCGAATCTAGGGCAGGCTCTCATGGATCCGCTACAGCCGCAGCGAATGGAGGGAGGTCGGTGTTCAGCTGTTGGAGAGCAGGGAGCTCAGGGCCCAGATGACGAGGACGTCGAGGGTGATGACGAGCAGCGACCAGATCGGGAAGTGGGGCAGGAACGCGAAGCTCGAGACGGCCGACAGCACCGCGATCAGGAGCCCGACCGCCCGGGCCCAGGTCTGCCCGTAGAGCACGCAGATGCCGACCACCATCATCACGGCTCCGACGCCGAGGTGGATCCAGCCCCAGCCGGTGAGGCTGATCGAGTACAGGTAGTCGTGGGTGACGACGAGGACGTCGTCCTCGAGCACGGCCGAGATGCCCTCGAGGAGCTGGAACAGCCCGACGGTCACCATGACGACCCCGGCGAACGCCCCGATGCCCCACGCCCACAGGCCGCGGGTGGAGACGTCGTACTCCTGCTTCCGGGAGGTCGTGCTCATGCCAGCACGCTAGGGCGTCGGGCACGGCCGCGGGTCACCCGAAACCGACGAGCGCCGCTCAGTCCTCGAACAGCCGGCGCAGCTCATCGGAGGTCGCGTCGTCGACCTCGGCGTGGATCAAGGTGGCCCCGCTGGCGGTGATCTCGGGGCCGACGACCTCGGGCTTCGCGCCGCTCGCCACGAGGACGAGCGCCGAGGTCCCAGGCGTCAGGGCGGTGCACAGGTTCGCGATGGTCTGCTCGTCGACGCCGGCGTTGCGGAGCCGCTCGATGACCGCTCCCGCGGTCGCGCCGACGGCCGCGCCGGCGACGGGCGCGAGCACGAGCGTCCCGAGCACGGCGCCCCAGAGTGCGCCCTGCCCGGTCGCGCTGGCCTTGCGGTGGCGCAGGTGCCGGACCACGGGCTTCTCGGCCCGCGGCATCCAGATCACGGCGGTCGCGTCGTGCACCGTGATCGCGCCCTGCTGCTCCAGCCGCTTGAGCCGCAGCTCGCCGGAGTCGACGCCGAGGGGGGTGTCGAAGCGCCAGATGGTCAGGTTGGGCATCGCATGCTCCTCGGCTCCTGGTCGCCGTCACTCCGAGAAGATCTCGCGGAGTGCCGCCTCCTGCTCCGGGGTGAGGTCGGTGTGGATCAGCTCGCCCTGCGGTCCACCGACGAAGGCCTCCGCGATCCGGTCGACGTCGGCGTCGCTGGTGAGGACGAACAGGGCCGAGGTCCCGGGCGTCACCTGGTCGCGGACCAGGTTGATGAAGCGGTCGTCGATGCCGACGTCGGTGAGCGAGCCGGTGATCGCACCGGTGGCCGCGCCGATCGCCGCACCGAGCAGGGGCACGAAGAAGATCAGCCCGAACAGCAGCCCCCAGAAGCCGCCACCGAGAGCGCCCGCGACCGTCGTGTTCGTCAGCTGGCGGGTCTTCGGCTTCCGCTTGCCGACCTCCCACTCGACCGTCGCCGCGTCCTGGATCACGACGACGTCCGCGCGCTCGAGGTCGGCGAGGATGTCCGCCGCCTCCCCGGCACCGGCGGTGGTGTCGAACCTCCACACCGTCAACGTGGCCACGCGGTCAGGGTGCCCCGGCCGGGAGGACCCGGGGCTCACCCGTTCCGCGTGATCCGCGCCGGATCCGACGCTCCTGCGGAGGTCTCGCCCGTTTCCGGTGAGGCGTCCGTGCGCCGCTGCCGCCTACCGTCTGGTCCACACCGAGCGACGATCGGAGGGACCGAGGGCGATGACCAGGATGATGATCCGCGTCGATGCGGAGATCTCCGACGAGCTCTCGGGAGCGTTCCCCCACCTGACCGCGCGGACCCAGCGCGCGACCACCACGCTGACCGGCGAGATGACCGACCAGCAGGAGCTCCAGGGCGTGCTCAACCTCCTCAACTCCCTCGGCATCGAGGTCGTCGAGGTGCTCACGATCCCGGACTGACCTCCGGTGCTGCGGCCGGCGCACCGGGCCGGTCGCCCGCGGTGTCGGTCCCGTCGGTGTCGTCGTCCGCCTCGGTCTCGTCGTCCGCCTCGTCGGGCGGTGGCTGCTCGTCCCGGTTCGAGATGAGGGGACGCAACCACCGCGCGGTCGGGTCGGAGTCGACCAGCAGGGCCTTGCCGAACAGCGTCAGCGGGATCGCGAGGATCGCGCCGAGGGGACCCACGACCCAGGTCCAGAAGACCAGGGAGAAGAAGCTCAGCGTCGTGGACAGACCGACGGTGTCGCCGACGACCTTCGGCTGGATCACCGACTGGATGATCACGTTGAGCACGCAGTAGACCGCGATCACCGCGAGCATCAGCCCCGGGCCGCCCTCGAGGAGCGCGAGGATCGCGGGCGGGATCAGGCCGATGACGAAGCCGATGTTGGGGATGTAGTTGGTGATGAACGCCAGCAGGCCCCAGGTCATCGGGAGCGGGACGCCGAGCATGGCGAGCGCGATCGTGTCGAGGACCGCCACGATCAGGCCGAAGACGGTCGAGACGCCGAGGTAGCGCCGGGTCTGGTGGGCGAAGTCCTCGAGCGAGCCGACCATCAGCGGTCGGGCGGCACGCGCCCGCTCGAGCTGGCGGGGGAACGAGCTCGCGTCGAAGGTCATGAAGAGGATCAGGGCGAAGATGAAGAAGAGGTTGGAGACCATGCCGAGCAGCTGTCCGAGCAGCCCGGTGAGGAACCCGCCCAGCGAGCCGAGGTCGAAGGACGACTCGGCCTTCTTGATGTCGGACTGCGAGACACCCATCTTGTCGAGCCACGCCGTGAGGTTGCTCAGCTGCTCGCCGAACTTGTCGGCGTACGTCGGCAGCAGCTCGGCGAAGCGCGCGATCGACACGAGCATGGCGAGCGCGAGGAGCACGATCCCGACGTAGACCACGACGATGCAGATCGCCGAGGCCGCCCACGACGGCATCCAGTGGTCCAGCCAGCGCCGGATCGGGTGCGCGAGCACGGTGAGGATCAGCGCGAGGAACAGCGGGGCGAGGAGGCCGGACACGGCCTTCATGCCGGCGACGACGATCACCGCGGCGGCCATGCCGAGCAGCAGCAGCAGGGCCCGGGGCAGCCCGGACCGAGGCGCCGGCTCGATCATCGTCGACATTGCCTCATCGTCCGGCCTGCGTCCGGCCGCCGGGCTCACCCGACTCGGGTGACCTGATGCCGCTCCGGGATCCCTAGCGTGGCGGCATGTCTGACTGGGCGAGCGTGGCGTCCGCCCTCGGGGGCATCATCGCCGTGGTCCTGGCTGTGGCCACCATCGCGATCTACGTCATCGCGCTGGGCGTGCTGCCCGGGAACCGGCGGCCGCAGACGGCGATGGCCTGGCTGCTGCTGATCTTCATGATCCCGTGGGGCGGGTTCCTGCTGTTCCTGCTCATCGGCAGGACCTCCGTCGGCCGCAAGCGCCGCGAGGAGCAGGAGGAGGTGAACGCGGCGATCCTCGGCGCCGCCCAGCTCGACCGGATCGGGGACGACGTCGCGCGCGCGGCCCTCCCGCCGCTCGTGCAGTCCTTCGCCCACCTCAACAGCGAGCTCGGCGTGCTCCCGCTGTCGTTCGGCAACACGGTGGAGCTGATCGCCGACTACAACGGCTCCATCGAGGCGATGCGCCAGGAGGTCGCGGCCGCCGAGCACTACGTCCACGTCCAGTTCTACATCTCCGCCTGGGACGAGGTGACCACCCCGTTCTTCGAGGAGCTGGTCCGCGCGACCGAGCGCGGCGTCGACGTGCGGTTCCTCTTCGACCACCTCGGCTCGCGCGGCATCCCGGGCTACAAGGACTTCGTCAAGAAGCTGAAGGCGACCAAGATCCAGTGGTCCCCGATGCTGCCGATCATGCCGCTGAAGGGGGAGTTCCGCCGGCCGGACCTGCGCAACCACCGCAAGATCCTGGTCGTCGACGGCCGGGTCGCGTTCAGCGGGTCCCAGAACCTGACGGAGGCCTGCTACAACAAGCCGAAGAACCAGAAGCTGGGCCGCGCGTGGGTCGAGCTGATGGCCCGGGTCGAGGGTCCGGTGGTCCAGGAGCTGAACGTCGTCTTCGCGACGGACTGGTACAGCGAGACCGGCGAGCGGCTGCAGGACATCGTCTCGGCGCTGCCGCCTCCGCCGAGCGACCGGCCCGGTGCCCTGAGGGACGTCGGGGTGCAGGTCGTCCCGAGCGGGCCGGGCTTCGTGACCGAGAACAACCTGCGGCTCTTCAACAGCATGCTCTACTCCGCCGAGCGCCGGCTGTCGCTGACGAGCCCCTACTTCGTCCCGGACGACTCCCTCCTCTACGCGGTCACCACCGCGGCCCAGCGGGGGGTCGACGTCGAGCTCTTCGTCGGCGCGACCGCCGACCAGTTCATGGTCTCCCACGCCCAGCGCTCCTACTACGAGGTGCTGCTCCGGGCCGGGGTGCGGATCTGGCTCTACCCCGAGCCGTTCGTGCTGCACGCCAAGCACTTCACCGTCGACGACCGGGTGGCCGTCATCGGGTCGAGCAACATGGACATGCGCTCCTTCGCCCTCAACTACGAGGTCGTCATGATGATGACCGGCTCGGACGTGGTGGCGCGGATGTCGGAGGTGCAGGACGTCTACCGCTCGCTGTCCACGGAGCTGACGCTCGACGCCTGGGTCGGCCGCAGCCGCGGCCAGCGCTACCTCGACAACCTGATGCGGCTGACCGCCACGCTCCAGTGACGGCGCGGCGCTGTGCGCCGTGGCCGATACTGGCCGGCATGGGAGTCCCGAGGTGACCCGGTCCCGCCGCCGGGGTGCGCTGCTCGTCATCCTGCTCGCGGTGGTGATCAACCTGCCGGTGGCCCACAGCGCCTGGACCGACCAGCGCGTCGAGGCCTCGGGCACCGACGTCACGGCCACGGTCGTCGACGACCGCGTCGTCGGGGGCGAGGAGAACTGGCTGTCCTTCACGTTCCCCACCGACGTCGACCCCGACCAGCAGACCTGGCAGGTCCAGGTCGACGAGGAGGCGTACGACGACGCGGTCGCCGCCGGCGAGCTCCAGGTGCGGGTCCTCGAGAGCCAGCCGTCGGCGTACCGCGTCGAGGGGCAGGTCGACAGCGCGGTGCCGCTCGTCGTCACGCTCGTCGCCGACGGCCTGCTGGTCGTGGTCGCGGTGCTCCTGTTCCGGTACGGCGGCCGCCGGCGCGCCACGCTGCGCGCGGTCGCCCTCGGGGACGTCGAGCGGTGCCCGCCGGCGGTGGTCCTCGAGCGGATCGGCGGCGAGGACTACCTCGTGCGCGGCGACGTGCTGGAGCTCGGCGAGGGGGTCGTGGTGCTCGACCTCGGCGACCGCACCCTGCGGGTCGACCTGGACGGGCACCACAACCCGGTCGGCTACCAGCAGCCGGCGCAGGTGCGCGTGCGGCTCATCGACTGACGCCGACCGGCTCCGCGACCTCGAACGTCTCGAACGTCTCGAACGCCTCGACCGGGTCGGCCGGGTCGTCGGCGCGTCGGGACAGCCCGGACACGAGCACCGCGACCATGAGCGTGGGGGCGAGGAGCACGAAGGCCATCAGCAGCACCTGGATGAGCTCGGCGATCGACATCTCGTCCTCCTCGGGATCGGGCTGGGGCGTGCAGTCCTGACGTTTCCGCCCGGCGGGCGGCCGAAACCCCGGGGCCGGCGTGTCCTCCGCAACACTCCCTCGTCGACGCTGCGCACATCGAAACCGGCGTGGGTGGGTAGTGCACCTGCATGACCCGCTTCTCCGCCGACACCCGGGCCGAGGCCGTCGTGGCCGCGCCGCGCGCCGAGATCTGGGCGGCGCTGACCGACCCGTCCCTGGTCGCCGAGCTCACGCCGTTCGTCCGCCGCATCACCGAGGACGGCGACCACTGGCGCTGGGAGATGTCCGGGCTCAAGGTGCTCGGGGTGGGCGTCGCGCCCGCGTTCACCGAGCGGATGTCCTACGACGAGCCGAGCCGGATCGACTTCCGCCACGACCCGCCCGCGGGCGCCACGGAGCGGTCGTCGGTCGAGGGCTGGTACGCGCTCGAGGAGGTCGAGGCGGGCACCCGGCTGACGACCTCGCTCGAGATCACCCTCGACCTGCCGCTGCCCCGCGCCTCGCGGCGGGCGGTCCGCCGGACGATGAGCAGCGTGATCGACCAGATGGGCGACCGGTTCGCCCGCAACCTGCTCGACCACCTGGGCGCCGAGGAGATCGCCGTCTGACGCGCCGACTCGGCGGTCCTGCGGGTGCAAGACACGCCGAGTCGGCAGTGCTGCCTCAGACCGCGCGCACCCGGAACCCGTGCAGCCGGTGGTGCCGGACCGCGTCCCGGTAGCGCGGCGCGATCCGGATGTGCACCCGTTCGCGGTCCCCGGCGCGCACCCGGTACGACGCCGTGCCGATGACCACGCGGCGTCCCGAGGACTGCGCGGTGAGCTGCAGCGTGCCCCGGCAGGAGCTGTCGCCGCACCGCACCGTCACCGACGCCCGGGCGCCGCTGGGGGCCACCTGGAGCGTCGCGGGCAGCGGCACCAGCTGGTCCCCGGTCCCCGCGCTGATGGTGGCCTGCACCGTGTCGGAGTCGCTGTTGTTGCTCGGGTCGGGGTCGTAGGTCGCCGACGCCACCGAGGCGGCGTTGGTGATCGTGACGTCCTCGTCGAGCGCGGGGCCGGTCCGGATCCCGATGCACTCGAGGTCCAAGGTGACGTCCACGTGCCCGCCGGTGGTGTTCAGCAGGCGGAAGTCGCGGTTGATCGGCTGCGGCTCGTTGCCGAGGCTGTAGACGCCCGGCGGCAGGTCGTAGGTCCCGACGACACCCTTGTAGCCGTCCGGGCAGGTGACCCGCTGGACGCTCTCGCCCTGCGGCAGCGAGACCGTGCGGACCACGTGCCGGAAGTCGAGCGCGTGGCGGTGCTGGGACGGCGGCGCCGGCAGCGTGCTGTCGCCGAGCTCACGCAGGCTCAGGGTGGCCTGGGCCGGCTCGTCGTTCTCGACCACGAACTTCCACCCGCCGGAGACCGGCTCGGACGCGACCAGCCGCGCGTCGCCGGACACCAGCGAGATGCCGGGGTCGATGGCGTGGTGGCCGCTGCTGACCGGGATCACGAAGCTGTGCCGGCCCGGCGTCATCAGGCCCGTGTCCTGGGTGAGGAGACCGCCGACGTCGAGGCCGTGCGAGTGCCCGGCCGTGACCTCGGTGTCGTGCGGCAGGCAGGTCCCGAACAGCTTGACCTGGGCCTGGCCGATGGTGTCGTTCCACACCCGGAACCGGTAGGTGCTCGGGCTGATCGAGCTCGCCTGGAGGACGTGGACGTCCGCCGCGGTGCCGGCGTCCTGGTCGACGTGCATCACCTCGACCGACCCGTCGGCGAGGTAGCCGCCGTTGGGGCAGGTCAGGTCGGACGTCGCGAAGTCACCGTCCTGGAGGGACAGGACCTGCTCGACCTTGGACACGGTCAGCTGGTGGGTGTGCTCGGGGACCGTCGTGTTCGACGGCGGCAGCCCGCCGACCTCGGTGCGCACCGTGATGGTCCGCGTCTCCCCGGACGGGATCGACGCGTAGGTGCAGGTGAGGGTCTGGCCCGCCTTCGTGCACGTCGGTGCACCCGGGGTGACCGACAGGAAGGTCGCGTGGTCGGGCAGGTGGTCGGTCACGACGGCGTTCTGCGCCGGCGACAGCCCGTGGTTAATCACGACGATCGTCCAGGTGATCACGTCGCCACCGACGGCCGTGGTGCGGTCGGCGTGCTTGGTGATCTCCAGGTCGGCGTACTTGATCACGGTCAGGGTGACCGTGTCGTTCGGCCCGTGGTAGTCCCGCCACGTCGTGCCCGGCGCTGCGGTGCGCTCCGAGGAGGGGGCACCGAAGTAGTCCGGGATCGAGGCCGTGTTCGTGATCTGGGCGTCCGGCTGCACGACTCCCGCCGCCTTGACCTGCGCGGTGTAGGTGAAGGTCACCGTCGCCCCCGGGGCGACCGGGCCGGGGACGACCCAGCGCAGGTCCGGGTCGGCGTCGGTCCAGCCGTCGACCAGGAACGACGCGCCACCCGTCTGCACGACGTTGGTCAGCTCGGAGTCCGGCTGGTCGGTGACGACGACGTCGTACGCCGGCCAGGTGCCGGTGTTGCGGAAGGTCACCGTGTAGGTGACGACCTCGCCCGGCTTGACCGTCGGGCCCTTGTCGGCCGACTTGTCGATGGTGAGCCTCGGCTCACGGACGTGGGTGACGGCGGTCGCCGGGCCGGCCGTGTCGTCGTTGGACCCGGGCACCGTCGTCGGGTCGGTCGTGACCTTGTCGGTGCGGTTGGTCTTGACCGAGGCCGAGTTCGTCAGCGACTGGCCGTCGAGCACCTGGGCGCCACCGTTGCGGTAGGTGTCGGCCACGTGGCCGTGCAGCACCAGGTCGTAGGTGCGGTTGGCGGCGGACGGGGCGAGGTCGCCGAGGTACCACGCGGCGACCAGCGTCCCGGCGCTCCCGTTCGCCACGGGCAGCGTCGCGATCGCCGGGTCGGTGCCCGGGCAGCCGGCGGTGCAC
Source organism: Nocardioides sp. (assembly GCF_044226305.1). Classification (GTDB taxonomy): domain Bacteria; phylum Actinomycetota; class Actinomycetes; order Propionibacteriales; family Nocardioidaceae; genus Nocardioides. The sequence continues at coordinate 111,672 of NZ_JBGAHF010000009.1, forward strand.
GTCGCGGGGCCGTAGCCGTCGACGACCATGCCGTCGGGGACGGTGTCGACGACGGTGGTGTCGTAGTACCGCACCAGCTTCGGGACGGTGACGAGCACGTGCCAGGTGACGGCGGTGCCGATCGTGGTCGGGTCGGGCGTGACCGTCTTGGTGATCGACGGCAGGAGGACGCTCACGGTGTCGGTCGCGTGTGCCTTGTAGTCACCGGGGTTCGTCGCGGACGTCGAGGTCCGGACACCCGGCACCGAGCCGTCCAGGCTGCTCGTCGTCGCGTCGGCGGTGTTGGTGTAGGACCGTCCGCCGACCGGGTTGTGCTCGACGCGCACCTGGTAGCCGAGGGTCTTCGACGTGCCGGGGTCGAGCTTCGCCAGGGCCGGGGTCGTGGCCTTGGTCCAGGTGATCGTGCGCGTCGTGGCGTTCCAGATGCCGCCGTCGCCCGGCACCGTGCCGCCGTCGGCGACCGGGTTGCCGCCGCCGTCGACCGGGTCGGTCCCGGCGGGCAGGGTGTCGACCACGACGACGTCGTGCGCCGGCGAGAAGAACGTCGAGCTGCTGTCCGCGGCCGCCGACACCGTCAGCCCGAAGCTCAGGATCTGGTCGGCGGAGACGCGACCACCCGGCGTGTGGGTCTTGCTCAGGGAGATCTTCGGCTCGACCACCTTCGTCGAGACCGACCCCGACGGCGTCAGGACGTGACCGTCCTGGTCGGTGAAGGTGAGGACCGCGGTGTTCGGGATCGACGCCCCGCGGACGTTGGCGCCGACGTCGAGCACGGTGGTGCTGAAGTGCAGCACCAGGTCCACCGGGTGGCCCGTGGTGTTGCTCCACTGCGCCGGGAACGTCGCCTTCACGGTGCCGGCCGGGGACTCGGCGACCGTGATGGTGCCGGGCAGCGCGGCGCCGTCGAGGGTGCAGGCGACCTGGCAGATGCTGCCGGGCACCAGCTGCTGCTGGCTGTTGATCGTGTCGACGACCGTCGGGATCCCGTAGATCGTGGTGCCCTTCGGGATGGTCGTGGTGACCGTGTAGTCGATCCGCTCACCGATGGTGGCCTGGTCGGCCGCGGTGTTGCCGGTCTCGTCGACCGACGTGGCCCGGATCTTCACCACGGCGGCACCGGGGGTGTAGATGTCGGAGGGGTCCTCGGCCTTGACCGTGTTCGGCGTCAGGGTCGGGTCCTTGACGATCGGGTTGTCCGGCACCAGCAGGACGTGCTGGTCGTGGTTGCCGATGTAGGTGTACTCGATGACGCCGGCCCGGTTCACGAAGGTCTGGGCCGGGCTCACGCCGGCGGGCACGGTCACCTGGTAGGTGAGCGTCTTGCTCGCGGCCTTCGCGATGTCGATGCCGGTCCACTGGAGCCGTCCGGCGCTGCAGGTCCCGCCGTCGGAGATGCTGCCCCCGACCAGGTCGGCGCAGGTGATGCCAGCGGGCAGGACGTCCCATACCTTCGCGTCCCAGGCCTTGGCCAGCCCGTTGTTCGTGACGTCGATGCGGTAGGTGACGACGTCGCTGCCCTGGACCTCGACGTGGTCGTGGTCGGGGCCGTACGTCGGGCCGCTGTCGACCTGCTGCACGCCCTTGACTAGCGCCAGCTGCGGCATCTTGAGCTGGAAGTCCGTGCGGTCGCGCAGGGTGAAGGCGCTGCGGGGGGTGTTCTCGTAGGAGAACTTCTGGAGGTTGCCCTCGACGTCGCCGGAGTGGTGGCCGGCCGGCGGACCGACGGTCGTCTTGATCGTGACCTCGAAGACCTGGTGGCCGGTGTCGACGTCGTCGTTGCCGGCGCCGGTGCCGATGGGCCAGCTGAGGCGCCCCGCGGTGCTGGTGTCGATCGGACCGACGTACACCGTGTTGTTGCTCGTGGCCTGCCAGGAGCCGGCCACGTAGTCGATGCCCGACGGCAGGATGTCGAAGACGTCCTGGCTGAGCGTGTCCAGGTCGGCCGGGAAGTCCAGCCGGAGCTTCCAGCAGACGAAGTCGCCGGGGCCGTAGAGCGGCACCGTCTTGCCGTAGTCCGCCGCCGCGAGGTTGTTGCAGTTGCCCGAGGCGGGGTAGTTCGCGCCGACGGTCTTGAGGATCGTGGGACCGGTGGCGGCCTTGCCCGAGCCGGAGACGTCGTAGTCCGTGGTGCCGTCGGTCTCGTCGGCGTCGATCGGGGCGCCGGCGCCGGTGCAGTCCGGGTCCGCCGGTGCGCAGCGGATCCAGTCCTCGCCGTGGGTGTCGATGTCGTTGTGGACCGCGTCGCGCGACAGCACGGGGGTGCTGTTGGTGAAGTTCTCCTGGTAGTTGGCCCGGGTGCGGGTCCAGAAGGTGAGCTGGCGGGTGCCGTTCGGCTGGATCTTCGCCAGGGTCGGGAAGGTCGCCTTGGTCCACGTCATGTCGAAGGTGCCGTTGCCCTGCTCCTCGACCGTCGTGTACGGCGCGCTGGGGCCCTTGCCCGGGGCCGCGGCGCACTCGGCGTCCTGGGCGTTCGGGTTGTGGGTCAGGTTCAGCGTCGCGCTCAGCGGGCACAGCCCGTCGGGCGACACGTCGTGGATCACGAGGTCGGTGACGTAGCGGTACTCGGAGACCTGCACGTCGATCGTCCACTGGGTGACGTCACCCTGGTCGAGGCTGGGCAGGTTGTTCGACTTCTGGATCGCGATGTCCTCGGCCGTCCGCAGCAGCGTGCCCTCGTCGGACACCGAGAAGGGCGGCTTCACCGGTGACTGGTAGGTGCCGGTCGCGACGGCCCCGTTGAGCAGCGGCTGCTCGTCGTAGGTCTCCGGGCCGGAGTTGTTGTCCAGGTTCGAGGCCTGCGCACCTGTCGTCGCGGGGGTCGCGCCGCTCCACGTCATCGTGTTCTCGCGGATCGGAATGGCGGCCGCGTAGGTGAGGAGCCGCTCCTGGCTGGCGGCGAAGTTCCCCACGTTGTTCCAGCGCACGTGGGTGTAGACGCCGGCGGTGAGCGGGCCGGACCCGTCGGGGTCGGCGTTCACGGTCTCGACCAGGTCCGGCACGACGCAGTCCTCCGCGGCGGTCGGGTGGGTCACGACGATCGGCCCGGAGCCGGGGTACTCCTGCGCCGAGCCCGGGTTGGTCGGGGCGTCGGTCGTGTGGTCCGTGGTGCCCGCGCAGCCCAGGAACTCCAGCCCGGCCGGGAGCCAGTCGTCGACCTGGACGCCGTTGGTCGGGTTGACCTCGTTGTTGGTGAGCTTCAGCGTGTACACGACCTGCTGGTCGTGGACGCCGCGCGGGATCTCGCCCTCGGGGCTGGGCTCGCTCTTGCGGATCTGGATCGCGGTCAGCGCGGTGGTCGAGCTCAGGGTGTCGGAACCGGTGTAGGAGTCGGGCCCGGCCGTCGCGTTGCCGAGCGCGTCGAAGTCGGTCTCGTCGCGCGGGTCGGTGGAGATGTAGGCGCCCGAGTCGATCGCGAGCGTGTCGCCCACGTCGTACCTCGGCGTGCCGGCCGCGCTCGTGTCGTTGTAGTCCACCTGGAAGCTCAGCGTGTGCGAGGAGCTCGCGACGAGGTCGTCGACGTTGGGCCAGATCAGCGTGGTCTTGCCCGCGGTGGGGGCGTTGGTCAGGATCGTGGGCTCGCCGTCGTTGCCGGCCGACCCGGCGACGTACGTCGTCCCGGCGGGCAGGACGACCCGGTAGGCGAGGTTGTAGCCCTTCGGCTGGCCGGCGCCGAGCGCTGCCGTCAGGTCGACCGGCACGGTGCGCCCGTAGAGGACCGACGCGGCGGGTCCGCCGCTGAGGTCGAGGTCCGGTGTGCCGGCCGCCTGGGCCGGCGCGGCCGCGAGGGCGACACCGAGCAGGCCGAGCGTCGCGGCGACCAGGCCGAGCACGACGGTCTGTGCCAGCCCGGGCACTCGGTGAAGCGATCCGATCCCTGTCGTCCGGTGCGCGCGACTGCGACCCATGACGGCCCCCCAGCGGTCGTTGTGCCGTCCAGGACGGCGGTGAGGAAGTGGTCAGCCCGCTCCCCCGAGCGGGGGGCCAGCGGTCATCGTGTCAAGCGGACGCGCGGCGCGTGCAGGTTTTCCACAGGTACGTCGGAACTGGTCCACACCGGCTGCCCGCCGGCGCGGGTCCCGCTGCGACTTGGTAGTAACCGCGCAGCGGGGAGAGGCTGCCGACCATGCCCGCCACCACCTCGTCGTACTCCATCACCATGCGCCTGCACACCGCACCGGACCACGGCGTGGTCGGTCACGTGGCCACGGCGATCTCGGCGGCCGGCGGGATCGTGACCGCGATCGACGTGGCGGAGTCCAGCCACGTGCGCCTCGTCGTCGACGTGACCTGCTCGGCGAGCGACGCCGAGCACGCGGACGAGCTGCGGGTGGTCGTCGACGCGCTGGACGGCGTCGAGGTGCATCGCGTCAGCGACCGGACCTTCCTGCTGCACCTCGGCGGCAAGATCGAGGTGAGCTCCAAGGTCCCGCTGCGCACCCGCGACGACCTCTCGATGGCCTACACCCCCGGGGTGGGCCGGGTCAGCCAGGCGCTCGCCGACAGCCCCGAGGACATCGCGCGGCTGACGGTGAAGGGCAACTCGGTCGCGGTGGTCACCGACGGCTCGGCCGTGCTCGGCCTCGGCAACATCGGCCCCGGGGCCGCGCTGCCGGTGATGGAGGGCAAGGCCGCGCTGTTCAAGCGGTTCGCCGGCATCGACGCCTGGCCGATCTGCCTCGCCTCGCAGGACACCGACGAGATCGTCCGGGCGGTCGAGATGATCGCGCCCGGCTTCGGGGGCATCAACCTCGAGGACATCGCAGCGCCGCGCTGCTTCGAGATCGAGCGCCGGCTGCGGGCGAGCCTCGACATCCCGGTCTTCCACGACGACCAGCACGGCACCGCGATCGTCGTGCTCGCCGCGCTCACCAACGCGCTGCGCGTGGTCGGCAAGGAGCTGACCGCCGTGCGGATCGTCGTCTCCGGCGGTGGCGCGGCCGGCACCGCCATCGTCACCCTGCTGCTCGCCGCCGGCGTCACCGACGTCGTGGTCGTCGACCGCGAGGGCGCGCTGGCCGCCGACGACGAGTCGCTCTCGCCGGCCCACCGCCAGCTCGCGTCCGTGACCAACCCGCGCCGGGTCCGCGGCGACCTGCACACCGTCCTCACCGGCGCCGACGTATTCATCGGGGTCAGTGCACCCGGGGTGCTGCGGGCCGAGTGGATCCCGGACATGGCGCAGGACGCCGTGGTGTTCGCCCTGGCCAACCCCGACCCCGAGGTCGACCCGGCCGAGGCGGACAAGTACGCCGCGGTGGTCGCCAGCGGCCGCTCGGACTACCCCAACCAGATCAACAACGTGCTGGCGTTCCCCGGGGTGTTCCGTGGCCTGCTCGACGCCCGTGCCCACGAGGTCACGGTCGACATGCTGCTGCGGGCGGCCGAGGCGATCGCGCTCGTCGTCAAGGACGACGAGCTCAACCCCAACTTCATCATCCCGACGGTGTTCCACCCCGATGTGCCGCACGCGGTCGCTGCGGCGATCCGAGGGTCGGAGCACCCGACTCGCTGACCGGTGCCCCCCCGGGCACCGACGGCCACCAGAACCGGTCGCCGAGCTTCAGGGCCAGGGCCGGCACCAGCAGCGTCCGCACCACCAGGGTGTCGAGCAGCACGCCGATGCAGATGACGGTGCCCAGCTGCGCCAGGACGACGAGCGGCAGCACGCCGAGCACCGCGAACACGGCGGCGAGCAGGATGCCGGCGCTCGTGATCACCCCGCCGGTGGCGGCCAGGGCGCGCAGCATCCCCTGGCGCGAGCCGGCGGCCGGCGTCTCCTCCCGGGCCCGGGTCACGAGGAAGATGTTGTAGTCGACGCCGAGCGCGACCAGGAACAGGAACGCCAGCAGCGGCACCCCGCTGTCCATCGCGTCGAAGCCGAGCAGGCCGGTGAAGACCCACCAGGACGCGCCCATCGCGGCGACGTAGGTCGCCACCACCGTCAGCACCAGCAGGACGGGGGCGACCACCGAGCGGAGCAGCAGGAGCAGGGCGCCGAGCACCAGGACCAGGATCAGCGGCACGATCACGCGCAGGTCGCGGGCGTTGGCGGCCTCCTCGTCGATCGACTGCGCCGCCGAGCCCGTGACGTGGGTGTCGTCGTAGGACGCCAGCGCGTCGCGCAGGTCCTCGATCGAGCCCGACGAGGTCCCGGAGCCGGTGAACACGGTGTCGATCACGGTCACGCCGCCACCGGACTGGCTGACGGTCGCCGACTCCACGCCCGGGGTGGCCTCGATGGTGGCGACCACCTGGTCGGCGTCGTCGGTGGTGACGACCTGGGTCGGGTCGGCGACACCGGCGGGGAACGACTCGGCCAGCCGCGTGGAGGCGGTGATCGCCTCGGGGGTGTCGAGGAACTGGTCGGACTGGTCCAGCCCCAGGTTGATGAACCCCACGCCGGAGGCGAGCAGGGCGAGCAGCACGAGGGTGCCGGCGACGACCCCGCCGGGCCGGCGCGCGACCCGGTCGCCGATGCGGTGCCAGATGGTGTCGGACTCGCTCGCGGCCGGCTCGCCCACGTGCGGCACCCGCGGCCAGAACACCCAGCGGCCGAAGAGCACCAGCGTCGCCGGCAGGACGACCAGGGCGAACGCGGCGGCCACCACGATCCCGACGGCACACGCGAAGCCCAGTCCCCGCGTGCTCGGGAAGACCGAGAGCAGGAGCGTCAGCAGGCCGAGCACGACGGTGGTCGCGCTCGCCAGCACCGCCTCGGCGGTACGACGCAGCGCGGCCGCCATGGCGACGTACCGGGACTCCTCGCGGCGCAGCTCGTCGCGGTAGCGCGAGATGAGCAGCAGGGCGTAGTCGGTGCCCGCACCGAAGACCAGCACGGAGAGGATGCCGGTCGTCGACTCGTCCCAGGCCATGTCCAGGCCGGCCATCAGCTGGGTGGCGGCGACGGCCGCGAACCGGTCGGCGACGCCGACGACGACGAGCGGGATCACCCACAGCACCGGGCTGCGGTAGGTGATGACGAGCAGGAACGCCACCACCAGGGCGGTCGCGAGCAGCAACCGGGTGTTGGCGCCGTCGAAGACCGCCGCGAGGTCGGCCTCGATCGCCGCGGGTCCGGTGACCTGCGCGGTGACGCCGTCGGGCGCGAGCTCGTCGGCCTGGGCGCGGAGGTCGCCGACCTCGGCGCTGACCTCGGTCGCGCCGGCGTCGGGCACCGCGACCACCGCGATCGCGGCGGTGCCGTCCTCGGAGGGCAGCACCTGCTGCCCGGCGGCGCCGAGCTCGCCGGCGGCCTGCTGGAGGCCGCGCAGCTGGGCGCGGTCGAGCGTGCCCTGGTCGGCGGTGAAGAGGACGACCGCCGCGGTGGTGGTCTCGTCGGGGAGCTCGTCGAGCAGCGCCGTGCCCGCCGTGCTGTCGTAACCCGCCGGCAGGCTGTCGGTGCTCAGCTGGGTGTGCTTCCCCTCGCCGGCCCCGGTCATCACGGCGATGGCCACCAGCAGCGGGACGAGGGCGACCGCCCAGGCCGTGCGGCGTCCGGTGATGAGACCGACGACCCTGCCCACGAATGAGCGGTCCGGCGTCGCGGGCATGAGAACCTCCGGGGGAGACGACGTACTATTGCTAACTAGATTAGACATCAAGTGGGTGAATCAAAATGGCGGACCCCTCCGTGCCGGCCGGACCGGCCAGCGAGTTCGCCGACTCCTGGCAGCAGACGGGCAGCCTGCTCGCGCTGCGCGAGGTCGTCGAGGCGGCCAACCGGGTGCGGCACCTGATCGCCCGGCGCGCGGGTCTGACCGAGACCGACCTGCTCGCCATGGAGCACCTGCTGCGCGAGCCGGCCGGCCCCGGCGAGCTCGCCCGTCACCTCGACGTGACGACCGCGGCCGCGACCGGCCTGGTGGACCGGCTCGTCGGCCGCGGCCACGCCGAGCGGCGCCCGCACGACCGGGACCGGCGCCGGACGACGGTCGAGGTGACCGCGTCGGGGCGCGAGGAGGTGCTCGCGCACCTGCTGCCGATGTTCGTGGCGCTCGACCGGCTGGACGCCTCCTTCACCGACGACGAGCGCGCGGTGGTCGAGCGCTACCTCCGCGGTGCGATCGACGCGTTCGCCGCTGTCGAGGCGCAGCCGCGCGGATGACCGGGACCCGCCCCGCTCCCCTCAGTCGTCGTGCAGCACCCCGCCGCCCTCGCTGGCGTAGAGCGCGGCGCCGACGACCCCGGCCTTGTTGAGCAAGGTGGCGGGGACGATCTCGGTGTCGATGTCGACGAGCGGGAGGAACTGGTCGCTCTCCTTGCTCACCCCGCCGCCGACGACGAACAGCTCGGGGGAGAACAGTCGCTCGAGCGTGCGGTAGTAGGTGGTCAGCCGCTTGGCCCAGTGGTGCCAGGAGAGGTCGTCGCGCTCGCGGGCGCTGTTGGCCGCGCGCGACTCGGCGTCGTGCCCGTCGATCTCGAGGTGGCCGAGCTCGGAGTTCGGCACCAGGACGCCGTCGTACACCATCGCCGAGCCGATCCCGGTGCCGAGGGTGGTCACGATCACCAGGCCGGACCGGCCCTTCGCGGCGCCGTACCGGACCTCGGCGAGGCCGGCCGCGTCCGCGTCGTTCACCACGTGCACCTCGCGGCCGGTGGCGTCGGTGAAGACCCGGTCGGCGTCGGTTCCCACCCACGACTTGTCGATGTTCGCGGCCGAGTGCACGACCCCGTGGCGCACGACGCCGGGGACCGTCACGCCGACGGCGCCGTGGCAGTCGGGGAACTGCGCCAGCAGGTCGGCGAAGACCTCGGCGACGTTCTTCGGCGTCGACTTCTCCGGCGTGCGGATGCGCACCCGCTCCGCCGCGAACTCACCGGTGTCGAGGTCGACGGGCGCCCCCTTGATGCCCGTCCCGCCGAAGTCGATCCCGAACGGCTGCTCCGTGGTGGTCATTGCGCGACCTTAGTCGGCGGGGCTGCTCGCAGCCGAGCCCTTCGCGGCGGACTTCTTGGCCGTCTTCCTCGCGGCCCGCTTCGCTCCCTCCGCGGGAGCGGCCTTCGCGGGAGCGCCCTCCCCACCCGCCGTCGCGCGCTTCGCGGAGGACGTCCGCTTGCGCGGCTGCCGCTGGGTCCGCAGCCGGACCCGCGGCTGGCCGCCCTCGGGGTGGTCGAGGTCGAGGTAGTCCTGCGCACCGGCGAGCGCGCCGAGCCGGGGGAACCCGTAGTGGCGCGGGTCGAAGGCGGCATGGGTCTTCCCCAGGTAGGTGCCGACGGCTCCCAGCGGCGCCCACCCGTCGTCCTGGGCGGTGCTGCGCACCGCCGCCTCGAGGATCGTGCGCAGGTCCGGGAGCGAGTCGCCCTCGGCGTCCGCGTCCCGCTCGCCGTCGGCCTCGTCCTCGTCGCGCAGCACCTCGAGGAAGATGAACTTGTCGCAGGCCGCCTGGAGCGAGGCCGGCGTCTTGCGCTGGCCGAGGCCGTAGACCGTCTTGCCGGACTCGCGCAGCCGGGTCGCGAGCCGGGTGAAGTCGGAGTCGCTGGAGACCAGCGCGAACGCGTCGAGGCTGCCGGAGTAGAGCAGGTCCATCGCGTCGATGATGAGGGCCGAGTCGGTCGAGTTCTTGCCGACGGTGTTGGCGAACTGCTGGATCGGCTGGATCGCGTGCCGCGCCAGCTCGCCCTTCCAGCCGCTGAGCTGCTGTGTCGTCCAGTCGCCGTAGGCGCGCTTGACGGTCGGCACGCCGTACCGGGCGAGCTCGGCGAGCAGCGCCGCGGAGTGCGAGGAGGAGACGTTGTCAGCGTCGATGAGGACGGCGAGACGGACGGTGGCGGGCTCGGTCACCTCCCACTCCTACCACTGCCGACCCCGGTCGACGCGTAATCGGGATGCCCCACGCCGACGGAGGTGCCACGCTCGCCGGGTGCCCACCGAGCTTCCCCTGGACCGTCACCTCGACGGTCTGCGCTGCGCGATGGTCGCGTTCGTGCGGTACGCCGACCGCGCCGGCCCGACCGCGCCGGTGCCGACCTGCCCGGACTGGACCGTGCTCGACCTGGTCGCGCACCAGGGGATGGTGCACCGGTGGGCGGCGGCCCTCCTGCGCGGGCAGCAGGACGTGGACGCGGACGCGCTCGAGGCGCAGGGCCGGGCGGAGCCGGACCCGCTCGCGTGGCTGCTGGCCGGCGCTGCCGACCTCGCCGGGGTGCTCGACCGGGCCGCGCCCGACACGCGGGCACCGGTCTTCCTCCGGGACGCACCCGCGCCCCGGGAGTTCTGGGCCCGGCGGCAGTGCCACGAGACCACGGTGCACGCCGCGGACGCGCTGTCCGCGGCGCTCGGCCGGCTGCCGGTCCCGGCCGACACCTGGATCGACGACGACGTGGCGGTGGACGGGATCGACGAGCTGCTCGGCGGCTTCCTGACCCGCCCGCGCTCGCAGCTGCGGTGCGACGACGACGCCGTCCTCGTGGTCGCGCCGGACGACGCGGTCGACTGGTGGCGGGTCCGGCTGGGACCGCGGCCGGCCGTGACCGAGCGGCTGACCGGGCCGCGCCACGGCCTGGACGACGCGGACTGGGTGCTCGGCGGGTCGGCCGTCGACCTCTACCTGTCGCTGTGGAACCGCACCGGCAGCCCGGTCCTCGGGGACGGCTGGCGGGAGCGGGCCGCCATCACCTGGTCGTGAGCCGGGCACCGATGACTGCGCGGCCGCCGCCGGGTCTGCCCTGGCGCGCTGGGATCTCACACGGACTCGGACGAGAGGAGCTCGGATGATCGACGCACGAGGGCTCGTGCAGACGTTCCGCACGGGGCGGGGCAAGAAGGTGAAGGAGGTCCGGGCCGTGGACGGCGTCGACCTCCACGTCGGCGCGGGCGAGGTGGTCGCCTTCCTCGGCCCCAACGGTGCCGGCAAGACGACGACGCTGCGCATGCTCACCACCTTGCTGCGGCCCACCGCGGGGACCGCCACCGTCGCCGGCTACGACGTCGTCGAGGAGTCGGTCCAGGTACGCCGCAGCATCGGCTACGTGTCCCAGGTCGGGTCGACGTTCTCCGGCGCCTACGCCGGAGACGAGGTCGTCGACCACGGGATGCTCTACGGGATGGGTCGCGCCGACGCCGTACGCCGCGGGCAGGAGCTCTTCGAGCGGCTCCAGCTCGACGGGCTGTGGAAGCGGATGCCCAAGAACATGTCCGGCGGCCAGAAGCGCCGGCTCGACGTCGTGATGGGGCTGATCCACGACCCCACGCTGGTCTTCCTCGACGAGCCGACCACCGGGCTCGACCCGCAGGCTCGGGCCAACCTGTGGGAGCACATCGAGGGGCTGCGCTCCGAGCACGGCGCCACGGTCTTCCTCACCACGCACTACCTCGACGAGGCCGACGCGCTCGCCGACCGCATCCTCATCATCGACCAGGGCCGGATCGTCGCGGCCGACACGGCCGACAACCTCAAGGCGCAGGTCGCCGGCGACCTGGTGGACCTCGAGGTCGCCGAGACCGACCAGGTCGGCCGGGTGGCCGAGCGGCTGGCCGCGGTCGCCGAGGGCGTCGAGGTCGACGGCCGGCGGGTCAGCGGACGGGTCGGCCGGGCCGGGCGCGTCGTCCCGGTCCTCCTGCGCGACCTCGTCGGCGCCGACGTCGTGCTCGAGTCGATCGAGGTGGCGCGCCCCACCCTCGACGACGTCTTCCTCACCCTGACCGGGCGCAGCCTGCGCGACGCGGAGACCGGTGAGACCGGCGACGCGACGAGCGTGGACGAGCGGCAGGAGGTGGCCTGATGGCCTTCGCACGCGAGAGCTCCATCGTCTTCCGGCGCCAGATCCGGATGAACCTGCGCAACCCGGCCTGGGTGCTGATCGGGATCATGCAGCCGGTCCTCTACCTGCTGCTGTTCGGGCCGCTGCTCGAGCCGCTGGTCGGCTCCTTCGACTCCAGCACCGACAACGCCTACACGTTCCTGGTCCCCGGGCTGCTGGTGCAGCTGGGGATGTTCGGCGCCTTCTTCGCCGGCTTCGGCCTGATCGGGGAGTGGCGCGAGGGCGTGATCGAGGCCGAGCGGGTCACCCCGGCGAACCGGTCGGCGCTGCTGGCCGGCCGGCTGATGCGCGACGTGCTCCAGCTCTTCGTCCAGGCCCTGATCCTGGTCGCGCTCGGCTACGTCATGGGGATGCGCGGCTCGGCCGCCGGCGCCGTGCTCGGCATCGTCATCACGCTGATCATCGGCGGCGCCTGCGCGGCGGCGTCCAACGCGCTCGCGCTGACCACGAAGAGCGAGGACGTGATGGCCCCCGTCATCAACATCGTGATGATGCCGGTCCTGCTGCTCAGCGGGATCCTGCTGCCGATGACGATCGGCCCGCAGTGGCTGCAGGACCTCAGCGACCTGATGCCGTTCAAGTACGTCGTCACCGGGGTGCGCGACGCGTTCGCCGGCAGCTTCGGCAGCGGCGCGGTCCTGTGGGGCACCTTCTGGGCCCTGCTGCTCGGCGTGCTGGCGACCTGGTGGGGCACCGCGACGTTCCGGCGGGAGAACGCCTGACTTTACATTCCCGCCCCTCTTGTCAAGTTGCTTGACATCGCCTACCGTCCTGTCAATCACGTGACCGCCGTCACCGGCCCCGCCGGTGACGTCACCGACGGAAGGCATGGGGCATGTCGGAGATCGCGCACAGCACCGTCCCGTCCGGGTCCACCGCGACCTGGACCGACAAGAAGCGCTACCTGTGGCTGATCGGCCTGGTGGTGCCGTCCCTGGCATTTATCGGGTACGGCGCCTGGGAGCTGACCGGCTGGGGCGTCTGGTTCTGGATCGGGCCGATCGTCATCCTCGGCGTGGTCCCGGCCATCGACCTGGTCGCGGGCCTGGACCGGTCGAACCCGCCCGACGACGTCATCGAGGCGCTCGAGCAGGACCGGTACTACCGGTGGATCACCTACCTGTTCCTGCCGATCCAGTACGTCGGCTTCGTCGGCGCGATGTGGCTGATCGCCGGCGGTGCCGACCTGACGACCCTCGACCAGGTCGGCCTCGCGGTCTCGATCGGCTGCATCGGCGGCATCGGCATCAACACCGCCCACGAGCTCGGCCACAAGCGCGAGGAGAACGAGCGCTGGCTCTCGAAGATCGCGCTGGCCCAGAGCTTCTACGGGCACTTCTACATCGAGCACAACCGCGGCCACCACGTCCGGGTCGCGACCCCGGAGGACCCGGCGAGCAGTCGGGTGGGCGAGAACTTCTACCAGTTCTGGCCGCGCACGGTCGCCGGGTCGCTGCGCTCGGCATGGAACCTCGAGAAGCGGCGGCTGGCCCGGCGCAAGCAGCACCCGTTCCGGCTCTCGAACGACGTCCTCAACGCCTGGCTGATGTCGGCGGTGCTCTGGGGCGCGCTGGTCGCGTGGCTCGGGGTCGGGATCCTGCCCTACCTGGTCATCCAGGCGGTCGTCGGCTTCTCGCTGCTCGAGGTCGTCAACTACATGGAGCACTACGGGATGCTGCGCCAGAAGGTCGGCGTCGGTGAGCGGCAGCGCTACGAGCGGGTCGACCCGTCCCACTCGTGGAACTCCAACAACATCGCCACGAACGTGCTGCTCTACCACCTGCAGCGGCACAGCGACCACCACGCGAACCCGACGCGGCGCTACCAGACCCTGCGCGACTACGAGGAGTCCCCGGTGCTGCCGACCGGGTACGCCGGGATGATCGTGCTCGCCATCGTGCCCGCGGTGTGGCGCCGGGTGATGGACCCGCGGGTCCTCGCGCACTTCGACGGGGACCTGTCCCGGGCCAACCTGAGCCCGCGCAAGCGCGCCAAGATCCTCGCCCGCTACCCCGTCCCGGTGGCCGCGGAGGCCACCCCACGGGGGGCCGGCGACGCCGGCGCGGCCGCGACCCCGGCGGTCGACGAGGTGCTCGCCGCCCGGTGCCCCGGCTGCGGCTACACCTACCGCGTCGAGGAGGGCAACGAGCTCGAGGGGTTCGCGGCCGGGACGGCGTGGAGCGAGGTGCCCGACGACTGGTGCTGCCCCGACTGCGGCGTGCGGGAGAAGGTCGACTTCGTGCCGCTCACCGAGGCGGCGGCCTGACCGTCGGGCCGGCGCGGGGTGGTTCCTAGACTGGGCGGGTGACCACCGCCGCGACCCCGACCATGCGCGAGCGGATCATCGACGCCGCCGTCGCGGTCACCTCGGAGTCTGGCTGGTCGAGCGTCACGATGGCCGCGGTCGCCGACCGGGTCGGCGTCAGCCGCCAGACCGTCTACAACGAGATGGGCACCAAGCAGGGCCTCGCCGAGGCGATGATCCTGCACGAGCTCGACCGCTTCCTCGGCGTGGTCGTCGGGGCCTTCGACGCCCACCCCGACGACCTGGTCGACGCGATCCGCGCCGCGTCGCGCGGCGTGCTCGAGCTGGCCCCCGACAACAAGCTGCTGCACGCGGTCGTGTCCGCCACCCACGGCGCCGACACCGAGCTGCTGCCACTGCTGACCACCCACGCCGAGTCGCTGCTGGCGGCGGCCAAGCTGGTCGTGGGCGAGCGGGTGGCGCCGTACCGCGTCGACCTGGACCGCGCCCACCTGGACGCCGCCACCGACATGGTCGTCCGGCTGGTGCTCAGCCACGTGATGCAGCCCTCCGCGGCGCCCGAGCGCACCGCCGACGACATCGCCTGGATCGCGGCCCGCGTCCTGCCCTGACGCCCGCCACCGCTGCTACCGGGCCAGCTCCACGGCCTCGCGGAACGCGCGGGCGACGTACGCCGGCACCCGCAGCCCCTGCCGGTGCGCCCAGAGCAGGTCGCGCTCGACGCGGGAGACCTGCTCGGCGAACTCCTCGGGGCGGTCGACCTCGAGCCGCCGCATCACCTCGCCGAAGTCGGCCCGCTGGCGGAGGGTGCCGGCGCCGACCGGGGCGAAGGAGAGGCTGCGCAGCCGGCGCACGAGCCACCGCTGCCAGCCGCTCAGCTCCGCCCAGAGTCCCTCGGCCGACAGTCGGTAGAAGGCGTAGTGGCCCGGCTCCTGGCGCCGGATCGGCGCGACGACCGTCCGCACGATCGCGGTCTCGCCGAGGTCGACGAGGCCGTCGTGGAGGAGGTTGTAGGCGAGCACGGCGGAGCGCTCGGTGGCCGCACCGGTGAGGTAGTAGAGCATCCGGCACACGTCCTGGACCGCGTCGAGGTGCGCGAGCGCTCCGAGCACCCGCATCTTCGCGCCGATCGTCGTGAGGTCGGGCTCGGCCGGCGGCCGGCCGAGCCGGACCTGGAGCTCGTCGAGGATCAGCCCGTGCTGCACCTCCTGCGGCCGCCACACCTCGGCGTAGAAGCGCCGGTCGATGTCCGGCGGGTCGGGCAGCAGCGTGGTGAGCTCGAGGACGTTGCGGTCCACCTCGAGCTCGACCCGCGCCATGTAGTCCAGGACGTGCCCGTAGCGGTTCTCGAGCTCGCCGGGACGGTGGACGGTGAAGTCGACCGACGCGAGGTCGATCGGCGGGTGCTCGTGGCCGAGACGGTCGACGTGCTCGGCGAGCCTCGCCGCGGTGCTGGACGGTGGCATGTCGCGGGATCCTAGGGTCGGGGGAGGTCGTCCGGCATCGGGGACTTCCCTGGTTCTCTAGGCTCTTCGGAGTGAGCACCCCGTCCGGATCGGTCGGCGTCCACCTCGGGACGGCCACGGGCCGGGCCGTGGTGCTCGCCGCGGTGCTCGGGTCCGGCATGACGATGCTCGACGGCACCGTCGTCAACGTCGCGCTGCGCACGATCGGCGAGGACCTCGGCGCCTCGCTGGAGCAGCTCCAGTGGATCACCAACGGCTACTTGCTCTCGCTGTCCAGCTTCATCCTGCTCGGCGGCTCGCTCGGCGACCGGTTCGGGCGTCGTCGGGTCTTCGTGGTCGGCACGGTCTGGTTCGCGCTGGCCTCGCTGCTGTGCGGCCTGGCACCGAGCCCGGAGGTGCTGGTCGGTGCCCGGGTGCTCCAGGGGGTCGGCGCGGCGCTGCTCGTGCCGGGCAGCCTGGCGATGATCCAGGGCGCGTTCGTCGCCGGCGACCGCGCGAAGGCGATCGGCAGCTGGACCGGCCTGACCAGCGTCGCGGCGGCGATCGGCCCGTTCGTCGGCGGCGGCCTGGTGCAGTTCGCGAGCTGGCGCTGGATCTTCCTGATCAACCTGCCGGTGGCGCTGGTGACCGTCCTCGTCGCGCAGCGCGCGGTCCCCGAGACCCTCGACCCGGGCGCGCCGCGCCGCTTCGACGTCGCCGGGGCGCTGCTGGCCGCGCTGGCGCTCGGCGGCCTGACCTACGCCCTCATCGAGTGGGGGACCCCGCTCGCGCCCTGGGCGGTCCTCGTCGCGGTGGTCGCCGCCGTCGGGTACGTCGTGGACGAGCGTCGCAGCGACCACCCGATGCTGCCGCTCGGGATCTTCGCCGACCGCACCTTCACCGCGGCCAACGCGATGACGCTGCTCGTGTACGCCGCCCTGGGGGCCGTGCTGTTCTTCCTGGTGCTCCAGCTCCAGACCGTGAGCGGGTACGGCGCCCTCGAGGCCGGCGTCGCGACCCTGCCGATCACGATCTGCATGCTGCTGCTCGCGCCCCGGGGCGGCGCACTCGGCGCCCGGATCGGGCCGCGGATCCCGATGACCGTCGGCCCGCTGGTCATGGCCGCCGGCACCCTGCTCCTGCTGCGGGTCGGCCCGGACACGAGCTACTGGACCGACGTGCTGCCGGGGCTGACCGTCTTCGGTCTCGGCCTGGCGCTGATGGTCGCGCCGCTGACCGCCACCGTGCTCGCCGCCGCGTCGGACGAGCACGCCGGCATCGCCAGCGGCGTCAACAACGCGGTCGCGCGCGCCGGCTCGCTGCTCGCGGTCGCCGCCCTGCCGGTCGCGGTCGGTCTCGGCGGGGAGGAGTACGCCGACCCGGTCGCCTTCGACGCGGCGTACGACGCCGCCACCCTCGCCTGCGCCGTCCTGCTCGTCGCCGGTGGCCTGCTGTCCTGGGTCACCATCCGCGACCCGGGCGTCGCCGCGCCTCGGCCGACGAGCCTCTAGGAGCGGCCCTCCGCGCGGCGGCGGACGAGGTCGGAGACCGACGGCGGCACCGGGAGGTGCTCGGCGGCGGGTGCGGCGACCGGTGGGTCGAGCACGGTGCGGACCGGGACCACCCCGCTCCAGACGTCCGGCTCGGCGCCGGCCTCCTCCGGCGTCGCCGGGCCCTCGTCGGAGACCTTGAGCAGCCAGCCGTCCGGCCGGATCGGCAGCGCGAGGGCCAGGGTGCTGGCGAGCTCCTTGCGTGTGGAGGCCCGGACCTCCGACGTGCGGCCGGGGAGCAGGGCCTCGCTGAAGAGGTCGAGGGCGGCCTCGCGCTCGTCGTCGGGCAGCGGCTCGAGCCGGCCGCTGACCGTCGCGGACCGGTAGCCGACCGAGGACTCGAAGGTCGTCGGGGCGACGACGAGGGCGTCGAGGACGAAGACCGTGAGCACGGCCGGTGCCCCGGCCGCGACCCGGCGCAGCGCACCGGCGCCGGTCGAGCCGTGCAGCAGCAGCCGGTCGCCGTCGCGGGCGTAGAGCATCGGGACCGCGAGCGGCTCGCCGTCCACCACGGTGGAGAGCACGCCGGCCCACTGGGAGTCGAGGAGCGCGTCGAGGGCGGCGCGCTCCGTGACCTCGTGCTCGGGCAGGCGGTGCAGCCGGGACGTCATGCGGGCCGCCCCAGCTCGAGGGTGAAGAACGTGCTGTAGCCCGACGGCGCGTAGTCGCCGAACGGCCCGCACTCGACGAAGCCGCGCCGGGTGTAGAGGGCGCGGGCGGCGGCGAAGGCGTCCGGCGTCCCCGTCTCGAGGCTGAGCCGGGCGAGGCCGCGGGCGCGCGCCAGCTCGACGAGGTGGTCGAGGACCGCCGCACCCACCCCACGGCCGCGGGCGTGCTCGGCGGTGTGCATCGACTTCAGCTCGCCGCGCTCGCCGCCGAGGTCCTGGAGGGCGCCGACGCCGAGGAGCTCGCCGTCGTCGCGGTAGGACACGAACGTGATGGACGGCGCGGCCAGCGCGTCGACGTCGAGCGCGTGCACGTCCTCGGGCGGGCTGTGGTCGTTCGCGAACGCCAGGTGCCGCTCGAGCAGCGCCCGGACGTCGTCCCGGCGCGGATCGTCGACCGCCACCACTCCCACCACCCGCCGAGGCTAGGGCATCTCGGGGACGCGGCCCTAGGAGGACACGAAGATGCAGAACGGGTGGCCGGCCGGGTCCGCGAAGACGTAGAGCGGCTCCTCCGCGTCGTCGGTGCGGTCGTGCAGGACCGTGCCGCCGAGGCCGACCACGCGGGCGCGCTGGTGCTCGAGGCTCTCGGGGTCGCCGACAGCCAGGTCGAGGTGCAGCATCATCTGCTGGTCGCCGGGGCGGTCCGGCCCCGGGGTCCACACCGGGGGGACGTACTCGGCGTTGGCCTGGAACGCGAGGCCGCGGCCGGCGGACCAGGCGTCCGGCTGCGGACGCAGGACCAGCCAGTCGGTGCCGCGCGCGTCGGGTCCGTCGTCCGGCGGCTCGTCGCCGGGCCGGTAGGCGTAGCCGAGGAGCTCCCGGTAGAACTCCGCGAGCCGACGCGGGTGCGGGCAGTCGAGCACCGTCTGGGCGACGAAGGGGTGTCGGTCGGTCACCACCCGACGGTACGACGGAACCGGCCCGGTCTGGACCGGCGCCGGGACCGCGAAGGTATCTACACAAAGTTGATAGACTTTAACCATGAGGAGGTCTGGACCGGTCGGCCCGCCAGGTGTCGTGCTCGCCGCGACGGGAACCGTCGTGGTCGGGACCCTCGCCCTCACCGAGAGCTTCTCGGTGCTGCCGGCGGCGGTGGTGGCCTACGCGGCCGCCTGGTGGGTGTGGGGCCTCGACGAGCAGTCGCCTCGGACCCCGGAGGAGGAGACCCCATGACGACCTTGCAGGGTGAGCCCCGCGTCGACGAGCACCACCTCGCCGACCGCTCGAGCCGCTACGAGTTCTACCCGTTGCCGCGCGCCAACCACCCAGCCGACCTGATGGTCCGCCGTCCCGACCTCTACGGCGTCTCGAAGCTCGCCGACGTCGCCGCCGACTCCGTGCTCTGGTCCGCCTGACCCGACGGCTAGCTGTACCCGGCCGGGACGTTGGTAGCGGTCCTGGCCGTTGACGTGAAAGAGAACCTCCGGGTGGGGTGTGGCTTGTCTAAGGCCCACATCCACCCGGAGGTTCCATGTCTCACGGTAGTGCGCGGCTGACCGTCTACGGCCGGCTGCTGATCGTTCAACGCCACCAACAGGGCTGGCGCCAGGCCCACATCGCGGCCGCGATGGGGGTCTCCCGCAAATGCGTGAAGACCTGGCTCGATCGCTATGCCGCCGAAGGCGAGGCAGGTCTGCAGACCCGGTCCTCACGACCACACTCCTCGCCAACTCGAACCTCGCACGAGGTCGAGCAGCGAGTGCTCGTGCTGCGCCACCGGGAGCGGCGCGGCCAGGACTGGCTCGGCCCGGAGCTGGGTCTGCCGCCACGCACGGTCTCGCGCATCCTGCGCCGCCACCAGGTGCCCTACCTACGTGAGTGCGACCCGATGACCGGCGAAGTGATCCGGGCCTCCAAGGTCACCGCGGTCCGTTACGAGCGGCCCCGGCCCGGCGACCTAGCCCACATGGACGTCAAGAAGCTCGGGCGAATTCACGACGGCGGCGGATGGAAGGCAGGCCCCGCGCACCGACAGACCGCGAAGCAGAAGCGCGCCAAGATCGGCTACGACTACGTCCACTCACTGATCGACGACCACTCCCGCTACGCCCATTCAGAGATCCTGCCCGATGAGAAGGGCGCGACCTGTGCGGCGTTCCTGCTCCGGGCCGCCGAAGCATTCGCCGCTGCCGGGATCACCCGAATCGAGCAGGTCATCACCGACAACCACATGTCCTACAAGCTCTCGCGCGACATGCGCGAGGCGATCGCCGCGATCGGCGCCCGCCACCTGTTCATCAAGCCCCACTGCCCCTGGCAGAACGGGAAGGTCGAGCGCTACAACCGCACCATCGCCACCGAATGGGCCTACCGACAACCATTCACCAGCAACCTCGAGCGCGCAGCAGCACTTGCGCCCTGGCTCGAGCACTACAACACTCAACGCCGCCACAGCGCACTCGGCGGACTCCCACCGATCAGCCGGCTACCAACCTGATGGCCGGGTACAGCTAGCGGAAGACGACCGTCCGCGACCCGTTGAGCAGCACCCGCGACTGCGAGTGCCAGCGCACCGCCCGCGAGAGCACCTGCGCCTCGACGTCGCGCCCGGCGGCCACCAGCTCGTCCTGGTCGTAGCCGTGGTCCACGCGGATCACGTCCTGCTCGATGATCGGACCCTCGTCGAGCTCGGCGGTCACGTAGTGCGCGGTCGCGCCGACCAGCTTCACGCCCCGGTCGAAGGCCTGGTGGTAGGGCTTGGCACCCTTGAAGCTCGGCAGGAACGAGTGGTGGATGTTGATCGCCCGCCCCGACAGCTCACGGCACAGGTCGTCGGAGAGCACCTGCATGTAGCGGGCCAGCACCACGAGCTGCACGTCGAGGTCCCGCACCAGCTCCAGCAGCCGCGCCTCCGCCTGTGGCTTGGTGTCGGGGGTGACCGGGACGTGCACGAACGGCACGCCGTACGACGCCGCCATGTCGGCCGCGTCGGGGTGGTTCGAGACCACCGCCGGGACCTCGATGCGCAGCGACCCGGTGCTGGTGCGGAACAGCAGGTCGTTGAGGCAGTGCAGCTGCTTGGAGACCAGGACCAGGGTCCGGTACGGCGCCCGGGCGTCCCAGAGCTCGAACCGCATGTCGAACTCGGCGGCGATGCCGGCGA
The DNA here is from genome assembly GCF_044226305.1 of Nocardioides sp. GTDB lineage: Bacteria > Actinomycetota > Actinomycetes > Propionibacteriales > Nocardioidaceae > Nocardioides. The sequence continues at coordinate 132,464 of NZ_JBGAHF010000009.1, forward strand.
ACTCGGCGCGCAGCTCCTCGGCGGTCACCGGCCCCGGGACGGCGACGTCGATGCGCATGAAGAACCGGCCGCTGAGCCGGTCGCCGAACTGCTGGCTCTCGAGGATGTTGCCGCCGTGCGCCACCAGGAAGCCGGACACGGCGTGCACGATGCCGGGTCGGTCCGGGCAGGACAGGATCAGGACGAAGTCGCCGGCAGCGATCGTCGGCGGCGCGAGGGAGGACACGGGGTCAGCCTCGCACCGCCGCGCCCGGCGTGCCCAACCCGGCTCCCGGGAGGCCGCGTGCGAGGTCGCACGCGTGGCCGGCCGCGAACGGGGTAGACGTACCCTGAGCGGGGAGGGAAAGCATGCGACTGGGGCGTGCGCTCGTGACGGCGGCACTGGCCGCCGCTGTCGGTCTGGCCGCGTCCGGCTGCGACGACGGCAGCGCCCACGCCGGCGACCCCGCCGGATCGGGCAGCAGCGCGAGCACCGGCTCGGGCAGGTCGAGCGGGTCCACCTCCGCGCCCACCTCGCCCTCGGGTGGCGCCACCCCGACCGGCCTCGACCCGGAGCACGCGGTCGACCCGCCGGGCCGGCGTACCGGCCTGATCGCGCCCGCCGACATCGTCGCCAACGGCTCGGCGACCATCCCCGACGACAAGGTCGCCGCGATCCGGCACCTCGACGGCGTGCTCGGCGTCGAGCAGATCGCGCTCGCGTCGGTGCCGATCGAGAACCGCGCGCTCAGCGTCGCCGCGGTGGACCCGGCGACCTACCGCAACTGGGTGACCGACGCGAACAGCGCCCAGACCGCCGCGGTCTGGGACCGCGTCGCCGGCGGCGAGCTCGCCCTCCGCCCGGCGCTGCGGAAGCGGACGCCGATCGCGGACGACGGGTTCCTCGCGCTGGGCAGCACCGAGGACGCCGACCGCGTGCACGTCGGTGCCTACGCGCAGCAGTCGTGGCTGGTCGACGCGGTCGTCAACGACACCTGGATCCCGACCCTGGACATGACCCCGGGCAACGCGCTGCTCATCCGCACCGGCGGCACCTCGCCGGAGCGGCTGCGCAAGCCGATCGAGCGGATCCTGCGGGGCACCGAGGCGTCGGTGCAGATGACCGACGTGGTCGCCCGCGAGGGTCTCGACCCGGGCGCCGTGCAGACCGCGGTGGTCGTCGGCACCATCGCCGACGCGGTCGGGACGTTCCGCTACACGGTGCTCGCCGGCGGCCACATCGCCCCGGCCGCGGACTGGGTGTCGGCCCACATCGCGACCGAGCCGGTGCCGCTGCTGGGGAACGTCACCTGCAACAAGCTGATCTTCCCGCAGCTGCGGGCGGCGCTCGAGGACGTGATCGCCCAGGGCCTCGCCGACAAGATCCACCCGAGCGAGTACGCCGGCTGCTACTACCCGCGGTTCATCGCCGGCACCACCACGCTCTCCAACCACGCCTTCGGGCTCGCCCTCGACCTGAACGTCCCCGGCAACCAGCGCGGCACCGCCGGCGAGATCGACCGCGGCGTGGTCGCGATCTTCAAGCACTGGGGCTTCACCTGGGGCGGCGACTGGGCCTACACCGACCCGATGCACTTCGAGATGAACCACCTGGTCCGGCCGCAGTGAGGGACCGCTAGCGTCACCTCCATGCGCGCCGCCCAGGTCGTCACCACCACCGGTCCCGCCGACGTCGTCGTCCAGGACGTCCCCGACCCGACGCCCGGCCCCGACGACGTGCTCGTCGAGGTGCACAGCGTCGGCGTCTCGTTCCCCGACCTGCTGCTGAGCAAGGGCGAGTACCAGCTCAAGCCCGACCTGCCCTTCACGCTCGGGGTCGACTTCGCCGGGACGGTCGTCTCCGGGCCCGACGGCTACGAGCCCGGCCAGCGGGTCGCCGGCGTCGGCGGGTGGGGCGGTGCCGCCGAGCTGGTGGCCAACCCCGCGCAGTCGACGTTCCTGCTGCCCGACGACGTGTCGTACGACGAGGGCGCGGCGCTGCCGATGAACTACCTGACCGCGCAGTTCGCGCTCGCCGAGCGCGGCCAGCTGCGGGCGGGCGAGACCGTCCTCGTGCACGGCGCCGCCGGCGGCGTGGGGACGGCGACCATCCAGGTCGCGAAGGGGTACGGCGCCCGCACCATCGCGGTGGTCAGCACCGAGGAGAAGGGTGCCGTCGCCCGCGCTGCCGGCGCGGACGAGGTCGTGCTGCTCGACGGCTTCCGCGCCGCCGTCCAGGAGCTGACCGACAACCGCGGCGTCGACGTCGTCCTCGACGTCGTCGGCGGTGACGTCTTCACCGACTCGCTGCGGGTGCTTGCGACCCAGGGCCGCCTGCTCGTGGTCGGCTTCGCCGCCGGCCAGGGCATCCCCGAGGTGAAGGTCAACCGGTTGCTGCTCAACAACGTCGACGTGCGCGGTGTCGGCTGGGGCGCGTTCGCGATGTTCCGCCCCGGGTTCATGCAGGAGCAGTGGGCCGAGCTGCTGCCGATGCTGGAGTCCGGCGTGGTCAAGCCACCGATCGGCGCGACGTACGACTTCGACGGCTTCGGCCGGGCGCTGGCCGACATGGACGCGCGCCGGACCCTGGGCAAGTCGGTCGTCCACGTCCGCTGACCCGGTCCCCGGCCGCGACGAGGCCGGGGCTCAGTGCCGCCGGGGGAGCCGCACCTGCTGGTGGTAGAGCGCCTGGCCGTTGTTGATCACGATGTCGGCCGAGCGGTCGGTGCCCGCGATGCTGACGCCGTAGAGGTCCGGAGCAGCCCGGGGCGGGCGCAGCGACCGGACCGGGCCGAAGGACACGCCGCGGGCCGAGGTCGCGACCACCTTGACCCGGTCGTACGTCGTCCAGGCGATCCACAGGCGGCCGTGCGGTGCGGCCGCGATGGCGATGTCGCGCGCCTCCCGTGACCCGGGCACGGTCGTCGGGTGCGCGGTGCCGACCCGCCACAGACCGATCCTCGAGCAGGTCGGGTAGCCGATGCAGTACGCCAGGTACTGGCCGCCGCCGTGCCGCGGCACGAACGCGGTCGACTGCAGCGGCGTCAGCGTGTTCGTGCCCTGGCTGGACTGCGGCACCTTCGTGGTCGGTCCGGTCGCCGGCACCAGCTGCTTGACGAACAGTCCGGCGGTCACGGGGGTGGGGCCGTTGGCGGCGAAGGACACCCAGACATCGCCACCGGAGCGGGCCAGCGTCGAGTCGTAGAGGCAGCAGGTGCCGAAGTCGTAGGTCGTGTCGCCGGCGCCGGAGTTCCAGGTGAGGATGCCGCTCAGCGGGAACGACACCATCGGCGTGCCGTCGGCGAGCGCGGTCGCGCCGGTGCCGTAGCTGTCGACGGCATAGTGGCTGGCGGTCAGCGCGTCGGCCAGGGTCCAGGTGGTGCCGGCGGCCGGTGCCGTCGCCTGGAACATCTGGCCGGTCCCGTAGGGGTCGGAGGGGTCCGTCGTCCGGATGCCGCCGAAGACGACACGCAACCCGCCTCCGGGGGCGGGGACGACCTTCGGGTCGGTGGTCAGCGCCGACCAGCCCGTGACCACGGTCCCGGTCGCCACGGTGCGGCCGGTCGCGGAGATGTTGGTGTAGGCGAGGGTGTCGATCGACGGCTGCTCGCGGCGGTAGAGGACGTGCAGGACGCCGTCCGAGGTCCGCAACAGGCCGGGCTCGACGGTGTTGGTCACCGGGCCCGAGGTCACCTTGGTCCAGGTGCCCGGTCCACCACGCCCCGAGGTGGGTGGCGCGCCGGCGGTGCTCGGCGCCACGGCCAGGGCGGGCACCACGATCGCGACGACGGAGACGGCGGCGAGGAGGGCGCGGGACGTTCGCATGGGTCGGAATCTGGCACCGGCCGACCCGCGGCGCCATGGTCCTAGGTCCCCGGCGTAGACCAGCACATCGGCCCGGTCGTGGCGGGACCTCGGGCGCCCCGGCCTCAGTGCCGCTTGCGGCGGACCTGGCGCCCGTGCGCCCGCCGCCGCTTCCGCTCCCGGCGCTCCCGGCTGCCGTGCCGGGTCTGCGAGGCGTGCTCGGTGCCGGTGTTCCGGCGCGGGTGGGCCGTGCGCTTCACCGTGGGCGGGCGGTGGCGGCGGCGGTAGAGCACGGCGACCACGAGGCCGATCGCCACGACCGCGAAGACGCCCAGGCCGACGTACCAGGTCATCGAGGGCTCAGAGGGCGCGGAGCGGGTGGATCGCGACGTCCCCGACGATGGCCGGGCCGAGCACGGTGAACGCCTCGGCGATGTGCGGGGTGCTCATGTGGGCGTCCATGTCGGCCTGCGAGCGCCAGGCCTCGATCGTGACGAACAGGCCCGGGACGGCCCCCGACTCGAAGACGTCGTACTGGTGGCAGCCCTCCTCCGCGAGCGACGCGCTCGCGAGCGTCGAGAGCGCTGCGGCCACCTCGCGCGACTTCGCGGGGTCGGTGGGGATGGTGGCGACGACGCGCAGGGCGTCCGCGGAGGCGTCGGTCATGGGTCGCAACCTAGCGGCCCTCCCCGGCGCGCCGTGCGGGTTTCACCGGTCGGCCGGTGAAACCCGGACGCGCGCGAGCGCCCCCCACGTTCGCCCTGCGCGAAGGAGGGGCGACGTCGCTCGGGTCGGCGGCTAGGGTCGCCGGGTGACCACGCTCGACGACGCCCGCGAGGGCATGAACCCCGACATCCGGCCGCAGGACGACCTGTTCGGCCACGTGAACGGCCGCTGGCTCGACGAGACGGAGATCCCCTCCGACCGGTCGAGCTGGGGCCCCTTCGTGCAGCTCGCCGACACCGCCGAGGAGCAGGTGCACGCGATCATCGAGGACCTCGCCCGGCGCGTGGCGGCCGGCGAGGAGGTCGACGAGGACGAGCGCAAGATCGGCGACCTGTTCGCGTCCTTCATGGACGAGGCCGCGATCGCCGCCAAGGGCACCCGGCCGATCCAGCCGCTGCTCGCGGCGGTCGAGGGGCTGCGCGACGTGCGCGACCTCGCCGCCTTCCTCGGCGAGTTCGAGCGGATCGGCGGCCACGGCCTGTTCGGCTCCTACGTCGACACCGACTCCAAGAACTCCGACCGCTACCTGTTCAACCTGGTGCAGGGCGGCCTCGGGCTCCCAGACGAGTCCTACTACCGCGACGAGAAGTTCGCCGAGATCCGGGAGGCGTACGTCGCCTACCTCTCGCGCCTCTTCACGCTCGCCGGGCACGCCGACCCCGCGGGTGCGGCGGCGACCGTCCTCGAGATCGACACCAAGATGGCGGCCGGGCACTGGGAGCGGGCCGAGACCCGGGACGTGCAGAAGACCTACAACCTGATGACCAAGGCCGACCTGGTCGAGCTCTGCCCGGCCTTCGACTGGGACGCCTACGTCACCAACCTCGGTGGCTCCGACGAGACCCTCGCCGAGGTGTGCGTCCGCCAGCCGTCGTACTTCTCCCACCTCTCCGGCGTCCTGGACGAGGTCGGCCTCGACGCCTGGCGGCAGTGGCTGCTCGCGCACGTGCTGCGGGCGAGCGCGGCGTACCTCACCGACGACTTCGTCGAGACGAACTTCGACTTCTACGGCCGCACCCTCAACGGCACCCCCGAGCTGCGCGCGCGCTGGAAGCGCGGCGTCGCGCTGGTCGAGGGCGCGATGGGCGAGGCGGTCGGCAAGGAGTACGTCAGCCGGCACTTCCCGCCGCACTCCAAGGCGATGATGGACGAGCTGGTGGCCAACCTGCTCGCGGCCTACCGGCAGTCGATCTCGCGGCTGGACTGGATGACCGAGGAGACCAAGCAGCGGGCGTTCGAGAAGCTGGACACGTTCCGGCCGAAGATCGGCTACCCCGAGAAGTTCCGCGACTACTCCCGCCTCCAGGTGACCCGCGACGACCTGCTTGGCAACGTCGCCGCGGCCTCGGCGTTCGAGACCGACCGGCAGCTGGCGAAGATCGGGTCGCCGGTCGACCGCGACGAGTGGTTCATGCTGCCGCAGACGGTCAACGCCTACTACAACCCCGGCACCAACGAGATCTGCTTCCCGGCGGGCATCCTGCAGAAGCCGTTCTTCTCGCCCGAGGCGGACCCGGCCGAGAACTACGGCGGCATCGGCGCGGTCATCGGCCACGAGATCGGCCACGGCTTCGACGACCAGGGCGCCCAGTACGACGGCGCCGGCAACCTGCACGACTGGTGGACGCCGGCCGACAAGGAGGCCTTCCAGGTCAAGTCCCGCGCGCTGGTGGAGCAGTACGACGGGTTCGAGCCGCGCGCCCTGCCCGGCGAGCACGTCAACGGCGCGCTCACCGTCGGCGAGAACATCGGCGACCTCGGGGGCCTGACGATCGGCCACACGGCGTACCTCATCGCCTGCGGCGGCACGGCGCCGGCCGAGGACCGGCAGAAGCTGTTCCTCAACTGGGCGTACTGCTGGCGGACCAAGCGGCGCAAGGAGCAGGAGCAGCAGTACCTCACGATCGACCCGCACAGCCCGCCGGAGTTCCGGGCCAACATCGTGCGCAACCTGGACGAGTTCCACGAGGTCTTCGGGACGAGCGAGGGCGACGGGCTCTGGCTCGACCCGGCCGACCGGGTCCGCATCTGGTGATCACAGCCGCGCCAGCCCACCGCCAGCCGGACCACCGGGTCCGCTTCGAGTGGGGCCCGGTGGGTGCGGGGGCGGTCGCCGGCGACGGCGGCGTGGCGGTCGTGGTCGACGTGCTGTCGTTCACGACGACGCTGACGGTGGCGGTCGAGCGCGGCATCACCGTGCACCCGTTCCGCTGGAAGGACGAGCGCGCGGCGGCGTACGCCGCGGAGCGCGACGCGGTGCTGGCCACCGGCCGGTCGCGGCGCGACGGGGTGAGCCTCTCGCCGGCCTCGGTGCGCGCTGCGGTCGGGGTCGAGCGGCTGGTGCTGCCCTCCCCGAACGGGTCGGCGATCGCCTTCGCCCTCGCCGGTTCGGGTGCCACGGTCGTCGGCGCGTCGCTGCGCAACGCCCGCGCCGTCGCCCGGTGGCTCGCGGACCGGGACGGGCCGGTCGCGGTCGTCGCGGCTGGGGAGCGGTGGCCGGACGGCTCCCTGCGCCCGGCGGTGGAGGACCTGTGGGGCGCGGGCGCGGTGCTGGCCGGTCTGGTGGACCTCGGCGCGACCAGCCTCAGCCCGGAGGCCCGCGTCGCCGAGCGGGCGTACCGCGCGGCGGTGCTCCCCGACGACCTGGTCGGCTGCGCCAGCGGGCAGGAGCTGGTCGACGCCGGCTTCGGTGCCGACGTCGACGTCGCCGCCGAGCTGGACGCGACCGACGTCGTGCCGGTGCTCGTCGGGGACGCGTTCGTGGCCGGCTGACCGGGCGGCCGGCCGGCTGGGCCGGAGGCCGGGTCACTCGTAGCGCTGCACGCTCATCGTCCAGTCGTCGAGCCAGCCGGAGTCGGTGGTGGCGTCGCCGGTCGTGCTCGCCTCGACGGTCAGCACGTGGGTGCCGCGACCGACCTTGGTGCAGAACTGGGCGCTGGCGCTGACGTAGGAGGAGTTCGAGGTGAAGGCGAGCGGGCTGCCGTTGTCGGCGAACGGGGCGATCGGGACGCCGTCCTTGTGGACCTCGATGCCCATCCAGCCGCTGCCGGAGTAGTAGGACTCGGCGCTGAAGGTGACCAGCACGGTGTCGGTGCCGCGCTGCGGGCCCTTGACGTTGACCCGGGCCCCGGTCACCGGCACGTCGTTCCCGGTCGTCCCGGAGAAGGAGAAGGGCTCGGCGGAGAGCTTGCTGACCAGGCCCTTCGCCGTTCCTCCGACGCAGGTGACGGGGCCGGTCGCCGCCTTGGCGGGGACCGTGCGCTGGGCCGGCGGGCGGTGACCGGTGGCGGCGTCGGAGGGCGCCCAGGTGAGCGCGGCGCCACCGACGAGGGCGAGGGTGGCGAGCCCGGCGAGTGCGGCAGGGGTGGACGTGATCATGGCTGCTCCTGGTGACCGGCGACCCCGAGTGGACCGCACTGACCACGAGGAGCCCGATGCCCGACCCCAGATACCGTGCCGGCCCGCCCACAGGGCGGGCCAGCAGGTCTCAGCAGGTGTCAGTTGGCGATGACGCAGGTGATGACGAGGCGCAACGTGTCGTTCGCGCCCGAGGTGTTCTTGCCATAGGCGTTGGCGGTGGTCGCGTTGATGAAGCGGGTGGCCGTCCCCGCATAGCTGGAGGCCCAGTCCGCCGCCGCGCCGACGATCTTCTTGCCGGCGGGGCAGCCCGCCGACGTGAAGCCCTGGGCCCCGTTGGCGATGGGCGTCGAGCTCGACACCTGCTCGAGCCCGCTGACGCCGTCCACGCCGGGATTGCCCTGCGGGCCGGCGTCGCCCTTGGGACCGGCGGGTCCGACGTCGCCCTGGGGCCCGGCAGGGCCCTCGGGGCCGGCAGGGCCGGCGGGGCCCTCGGGGCCGGCAGGGCCGGCGGCACCGCTCTGGAGCTCGTCGATGGTGGCGCCGGACAGGTCCTGGGTCAACAACGACCCGTTCTTGATGTCCTTGGTGGTGACCGTGTTGTCCTTGATCTGCTTGCCGGTGATCATCTTGGCGGCCATGGCACCGCCCGAGAACGACAGGGCCAGGACGACGGCGGCGACGAGGAGCACGGGTGCTGAACGGGGGATTCGATTCATCCTCCGACGCTAGAGCGGCGGAATCTGGACCGGCCATGGCCGGAACAGGCCGCACGGCGTCCCGTGGGGACGGGATTCCCGTAGCCCGGACGTCCCTCCGAGCGCTGGGGTCACGCCCCCGTGTCCGGAGGGGGTGGCCGCGTCAGGACGGCAGGCAGGCGTCCACGTCGGCGAGCTGCTGGTCGCCCGGCTCGGGCACGGCGAAGTAGCGCACGACGACGTTGCCGGCGATCCGCGTGGTGGGGGTGTCCTCGTCGGAGAGCGTGATCATCGCCCGGTTCGCCGCGGCGGCCGTCGGGTCGGCGAAGACCCACAGCTCGACGCCCTGGGTGCCGTCCCAGCCGTCGAGCGGCTTCACCTCGATGCCCTGGGTGGGGTCCTCGACCCCCATCGGCGTCGCGTCGTTCATGCCGGCCGGAAGGCCGGCGTCGGTCAGGCAGCCGAGGAGGTCGTCGGGGCCGGTGCCGTCGGTGACCTCCAGGCCGGCGCCGGTGCTCCCGGCGGCCGACGAGGTGCCCGCGGCTCCCGGGTCACCGTCCGCTCGTCCGACCCGCCGCAGGCCGCCAGGGCCGTGCCGAGCAGCAGGACGGTGGGACCGACCAGGGCGGTGCGCAGGACGTTCGGTCGGTTCACCCTCCGTAGCCTGCCCTGCCGGGCCCGGGTCCGCACGCCCTTCGGGGCGGAGGCCGCGATCGGGCGACGGTCGCACTGTCGGGTGCCGCTGGTAGACAGTGGCCATGCCCACCGCTCCGCAGACCGACGTACGCCGCAGCGCGGAGGCCCACCTCCGGGCGCTGGTGGGCAGCGACGACGCCGTCCTCCGCGAGGACCAGTGGAGCGCGATCGAGGCGCTGGCCGTCGACCGGCGGCGCGCGCTCGTCGTGCAGCGCACCGGCTGGGGCAAGTCGGCGGTCTACTTCGTCGCGACGCTGCTGCTGCGCGAGCAGGGCGCCGGCCCCACCGTCATCGTCTCGCCGCTGCTGGCCCTGATGCGCAACCAGGTCGCCGCCGCCGAGCGGGCCGGCATCCGGGCCGTGACCATCAACTCCACCAACGCCGAGGAGTGGGAGCCGATCCAGGAGGCGATCCGCGCCGGCGAGGTCGACGTGCTCCTCGTCAGCCCGGAGCGGCTCAACAACCCCGGGTTCCGCGACGAGGTGCTCCCGCGGCTGGCCGCGACCTGCGGGCTCCTGGTGGTCGACGAGGCGCACTGCATCTCCGATTGGGGCCACGACTTCCGCCCCGACTACCGCCGGATCCGCACCCTCCTCGGCGACCTCCCGGACGGGATCCCGGTGCTCGCCACCACGGCCACCGCGAACGCGCGGGTGACCCAGGACGTCGCCGAGCAGCTCGGCAGCACCGGCTCCCTCCAGGACGTGCTGGTGCTGCGCGGCTCGCTGGACCGGGAGTCGCTGCGGCTCGGGGTGGTCCGCCTGAGGACGCCCGAGCAGCGGCTGGCCTGGCTGGCCGACCACCTCGCCGAGCAGCCCGGGTCCGGCATCGTCTACTGCCTGACGGTGGCGGCCACCCAGGAGATCGCCGACTACCTCCGCTCGCGCGGGCACGCCGTGGCGGCGTACTCCGGTCAGACCGAGACCACCGAGCGGCAGGCCCTCGAGCAGGACCTCCTCGCCGGCCGGGTGAAGGCGCTGGTCGCGACCAGCGCGCTGGGCATGGGGTTCGACGCGACCCTCGGGTTCGTCGTCAACATGGGGGCGCCGGCGTCCCCCGTGGCCTACTACCAGCAGGTCGGCCGCGCCGGCCGCGGCAGCGGCCTGCCGCCCGAGGGAGCCACCGTCGTGCTGCTCCCGGCGATCGAGGACCGCGACATCTGGGCCTACTTCGCCTCGCTCGCGTTCCCGCGCGAGGAGCAGGTCCGCCGCACCCTCGAGGTGCTCGCCGGCGAGGGCCGGCCGATGAGCACCGCCGCCCTCGAGACGTACGTCGACCTCAGCCGCAACCGCCTCGAGACGATGCTCAAGGTCCTCGACGTCGACGGTGCGGTCCGGCGGGTCCGCGGCGGCTGGGAGGCGACCGGGCAGCCGTGGGCCTACGACGAGGAGCGCTACCGCCGCGTCACCGAGGCGCGCGAGCGCGAGCAGCGGGCGATGCTCGACTACCTCGGGACCGACCGGTGCCGGATGCGCTTCCTGCGCGAGCAGCTCGACGACCCCGAGGCCGCCGACTGCGGCCGCTGCGACAACTGCGGCGGCCTCACCCTGGCGACCGACGTGTCCGCGGCGGCCGTCGAGGAGGCGGGTGCCCGGCTGGCCCGGCCCGGCGTCCCCGTCGAGCCGCGCCGGATGTGGCCCACCGCGCTCGCCAACCTCGGCATCGACCTGCGCGGCAAGATCGCCGAGCCGGCCGAGGAGGGCCGGGCGGTCGCGCGGCTCACCGACCTCGGCTACGGCAACGCTCTGCGCGAGCTGTTCGCGCCCGGAACGCCGGACGGCCCGGTGCCGCTGCCGCTGGTGCGGGCGGTGATCGAGGTGCTCGGTGACTGGCGGCCCGCGGTCGACGGCATCGTCGTCGTCGAGTCCGCGAGCCGGCCGACCCTGACCGCCGACCTCGCCGACGGCCTCTCGCGCTACCTGAAGGTGCCGGTCATCGGCCGGTGGGCGCTCGTCGACCCCGACGTGGCGCCGGGCCAGGGCGCGGCCAACTCCGCCCAGCGGGTGGCGGCCGTCGGCCGGCGCTCGGCCCTGCAGCTCGACGACCCGTCCGCCCTGGCGGGGCGGCGGGTCCTGCTCGTCGACGACCTCGTGGTGACCGGCTGGACCCTCACCCTCGCGACGCGGGCGCTCCGGTCCGCGGGCGCCGGTGCGGTGCTGCCGCTCGTGCTCGCCACGACCGCCTGACGGCCCGCCCGGCACCCGGCCGAGGTCGTCGTCCCCTCTCGCCGGGGTCGGTGTCGTTCTCGTTCAATTGCTGGGCCAGGCCCGAGGTACCGGTGGGTAACGCGTACCGGACCGAGCAATTGAACGGAGACGCCGCGCCGTGGGTCGCGGCACGCGATGGTGGTCACCCAACGAGAACACGTTCTAGTCTGCGTCGCATGGAGAGACCGCTGCGCGTGATCCAGTGGACGACCGGCAACATCGGCCGGCGCTCGCTGCACGCCATCATCGCCCGTCCCGACCTCGAGCTGGTGGGCGTCTACGCGCACGGCGCGGAGAAGGTCGGCACCGACGCCGCCGAGCTGTGCGGCTGGCCGAAGCCGACCGGCGTGCTGGCGACCGACGACGTCGGGGCGCTCCTCGCGCTCGGCGCGGACGCCTGCTGCTACAACCCGCTGTGGCCCAGCGTCGACGAGCTCTGCGCGCTGCTCGAGGCCGGCGTGAACGTCTGCTCGAGCGCGGCCTGGATCACCGGCGGCAAGCAGAGCCCGGCCGACCTCGACCGGGTCCGGGCAGCGTGCGAGCGCGGCGGGTCGACCATCTTCGGCAGCGGGGCGCACCCGGGCATGACGAACCTCGTCGGCATGGTGCTCAGCGGCTCGTGCGAGCGGGTGGACGAGATCCGGATCACCGAGTCGGTCGACTGCTCGACCTACGAGTCCGCCGACACCCAGCGGGCGATGGGGTTCTCGCTGCCGCCGGACACCCCGGGTCTCGCCGAGACCGTGCGGCGCGAGAGCGAGGTGTTCGCCGAGTCCGCGGCGATGATGGCCGACGCGATCGGCGCCCGGCTGGACCGGATGACCTTCGACGTCGAGTTCACCGCCGCCCCCGGCGACAGCGACCTCGGCTTCATGACGATCCCGGCCGGGACCGTCGGCGGCGTCCTGGGCTACCACCGCGGGTGGGTCGGTGACCGCAACGTGGTGAGCGTCGGCTTCAACTGGACGATGGGCCAGCACGTCGTACCGCCCAAGCCGCTCGCGCACGGCCACGTGATCCAGGTCTTCGGGGTGCCGAACATGCGCACCGTGCTGCACTGCCTGCCGCCGGAGGGCTGGACCGAGCCCGGCTTCATGGGCCTGGGGATGATCTACACCGCGATGCCGGTGACCAACGCGGTGCCGTACGTCGTCGCTGCGGCTCCGGGGATCGTCACCCTCGCCGACCTGCCACCGGTGACCGGACGCTTCTCGGGTTGAGTCAGCCCACCAGCGACTCGACCGCGGCCACGAGCGCCGGGTCGTCGGGCTCGACCTGGGGCCGGAAGCGGGCGACGACCTCGCCGTCGGCGCCGATGAGGAACTTCTCGAAGTTCCAGGAGACGTCGCCGGCCTCGCCCAGGTCGTTCGGCGTCCCGACGAGGGCCTGGTAGATCTCGTGGCGATGCTCGCCGTTGACGTCGACCTTCTCGGTCATCGGGAAGGTGACGCCGTACGTCGCGGAGCAGAACTCCGCGATCTCCTCGGCCGACCCGGGCTCCTGCCCGTAGAACTGGTTGCAGGGCACGCCGACGACGGTGAACCCGCGGTCGGCGTACCGCTCGTGGAGCGCCTCGAGCCCGGTGTACTGCGGGGTGAGCCCGCACCTGCTCGCCACGTTGACGACCAACGCCGGCCGGCCGCCGGTGATCTCGCCCAGGGTCGCGGCACTGCCGTCCAGCCGCGCGATCTTCGCCTCGAGGATGCTCATGCGCCCAGGCTACGGGCGGCCCGGGAGCCCGATGTCCCACCGTCCGGCTAGCGTCGCCACCGTGAGCTTCGTCCCGGTGACCGGTCCGGCCACGTTCCGGGCTGCGGCGCCCCCGCGCGCCGGTGTCGTCGAGTTCACCGACGAGCAGCGGTCGGTCAGCCTGCCGATCCGCGCGGCGCTCCCCGTCCTGGCCAAGGCCCGCAGCCGCGACGACCTGCACCCGACGGTCGGGCTGCTCGCCGGCGCGGTGCTGCTCGCGATGCGGATCGTCGCGGCCGGCAAGTTCGCGCCGGCTGACGGGCACTGGCGTGCGGCCGGGCTCGACGCCGACGACGAGGACCGGATCGCGATGCTGGCCCGCGGCGGCCCGGACGACGAGCGGCTGGTGCGCGACCTGATCGACGCCGTCACGGACGCGATGCCGCGGGGTGCCCCGACCACCGACGCGGCGCCGGTGCGTCGGCCGGACCGGCCGACCTTCGAGCAGCGGCTCCAGGCGCGGCTGGCCCGGCACCAGCGGGTCGACCCGCGGGAGCTGCCGCAGCTGGTGTCGGTGTCGCTGCGCGTGGAGGCCGACGAGGAGGAGCTGGTCGCCGGCGCGGTGCGCCTGGTGCCGCAGGCCCACGACGAGCGCGACCCGCTCCACGTCTGCGACCTGGCCCTGCTGTGGACCGGAACCTCCGACGAGCACGGCTTCGGCGAGCGCGCCCGGACCCACGCGACCATCGCGCTCCGGGCCGCGGCCGACGCCTGGCCGGTGCTCGACCGGTTGCTCGAGCTGCGGGTGCCCGACGAGATCACCCTCGGCACCGACGACCTGGTCAGCCTCCTCGACGAGGGCGTCGGCGCGCTGCGGCAGGCCGGGGTCGACGTGCTGTGGCCGAGGAGCCTGGGTCGCGACCTGACCACGACCACCGTCCTCGACCACGTCCAGGAGCCGGCGGACCGGTCGGGGCCGGTGCGCGAGGAGCCGCTGAACGAGCCGGTGCTGAGCACCGAGGCGCTCTTCGCGTTCCGCTGGCAGGTCGCGGTGCACGGCGACCCGCTCACGGAGGAGGAGATGGACCGGCTCGCCAGCTCGGCGAGCCCGCTGCTGCGGCTGCGCGGCGGCTGGGCGGTCGTCGACCCCGCGGTCGCCCGGAAGGCGCGCAAGCGGCTGGTCCGCACGGCCCGGCCGGCCGAGGCGGTCGCGGCGGCGCTGACCGGCGTGGTCCAGGTCGCCGACGCCGAGGGCGAGCGCGAGGAGCAGGTGGTCGTCGGGGCGAGCCTGCTCCGCGTCCGCGAGCGGCTGCTCGCCGCCGCCACCCGCGAGCCCGTCGAGCCGCCGGCCGCGCTGACGGCGACGCTGCGCGACTACCAGCGACACGGCCTCACCTGGCTCACCGAGCTCACCGGCCTCGGCCTGGGCGCCTGCCTCGCCGACGACATGGGCCTGGGCAAGACCGTGACGCTGATCGCCCTGCACCTGCACCGGCGCGAGGCCGGGCGGACCGGCCCGACCCTCGTCGTCTGCCCGGCGAGCCTGCTCGGCAACTGGGAGGCGGAGGTGCGCCGGTTCGCCCCGGGCACGCCGGTCGTCCGGTTCCACGGCGGCGCCCGGGACGTCTCCGCCGCCCGCGACGGGTTCGTGCTGACGACGTACGGCACGATGCGGACCTCGGCCACCGAGCTCGCGACGGTCCCGTGGGACCTCGTCGTCGCCGACGAGGCGCAGCACGTCAAGAACCCGCGGACGGCGACCGCCCGCGCGCTGCGCTCCATCGGGAGCGCCGCCCGGGTGGCGCTCACCGGCACCCCGGTCGAGAACGACCTCACCGAGCTGTGGGCGATCCTCGACTGGGCGACACCCGGCCTGCTCGGCAGCCGCAACGCCTTCCGCAAGGTCTGGGCCGCGCCGATCGAGTCCGGGCGCGAGCCGACCAAGACCCGGCAGTTCGCCGAGCTCGTCGGCCCCTTCCTGCTGCGCCGGCGCAAGTCCGACCCGGGGATCGCGCCCGAGCTGCCGGCGAAGACCGAGACCGATCACCCGCTCCGGCTCACTCGGGAGCAGGTCGTGCTCTACGAGTCGTTCGTGCGCGACACGATGGCGCGCATCGAGCGTGCCGACCCGCGCGACCCGGCCAGCCGCCGCGGCCTGGTGCTGATGCTGCTCACCGGCCTGAAGCAGATCTGCAACCACCCCGACCACTTCCTCAAGCGCTCCGGGGCGCGGCTGTCGGGGCGGTCCGAGAAGGTCGACCTCCTCGACGAGCTGGTCGGCACGGTGCTCGCCGAGGACGGCGCGGTCCTGGTCTTCACCCAGTACGTCGCGATGGCCCGACTGCTCGAGGGGCACCTCGCCCGCGCCGGCGTGCCCCACCAGCTGCTGCACGGCGGCGTGCCGGTCCGGGAGCGCGAGCGGATGGTCGAGCGGTTCCAGGCCGGCGAGGTGCCGGTCTTCCTGCTCTCGCTCAAGGCCGGCGGCACCGGGCTGAACCTCACCCGTGCCGACCACGTCGTGCACGTCGACCGCTGGTGGAACCCCGCCGTCGAGGAGCAGGCCACCGACCGCGCCTACCGGATCGGGCAGACCAAGCCGGTGCAGGTGCACCGGATGATCACCCGCGGCACCGTCGAGGAGAAGGTCGCCGAGCTGCTCACCCGCAAGCGGGCGCTGGCCGACGCCGTGCTCGGTGGCGGCGAGGCGGCGCTGACCGAGTTGAGCGACGAGGAGCTGCGCGACCTCGTGGCGCTGCGGACGGACTGATGGCCGTCCTCCACCCGCGGGTCCCGCCGCGGCGCTCGTCGGTCCGGGCGGTCACCTGGTGGGGCAAGGCGTGGGTGCGTGCCGTCGAGGAGGCGGCGTACGCCGACGCCGACCTGGTCGCCGGCCGGGTCCTGGCCCGCGGGGGCCGGGTCGGTCAGGTCGCGACCGAGCCCGGCCGGTTCGTCGCCGCGGTCGAGGACCAGCACGGCGTGTGGACCGTCGAGGGCTCGTTCCCCGTCCTCGACCCGACCGACGTCGACGCCCTGGTCGAGGCCGTCGCCGCCGAGTCCGGACGGGTCGCCGCGCTGCTGGCCGGCGAGCTGCCGCACGGCCTGGTCGAGCACGCCGAGGAGGCCGGGGTCGAGCTGCTCCCCTACGGCGGGGAGCTGGGTGCCTCCTGCACCTGCGAGCACTGGGTCGACCCGTGCGTGCACGCGCTCGCCGTCCTCCAGCAGCTCGCGTGGCTGGTGGAGGCCGACCCGTTCGTGCTGCTCCAGCTGCGCGGGCTGCCGCGCGAGGAGCTGCTGGCGCGGCTGCACGCGCGCACCGAGCCGGGGCCCGGGCCGGTGCCGGAGGACGACGACGCCGACCTCGACGCCGCGGTCGAGGCCGCGCTCTACGCCGCCCGGCTGCTCGGCGACGTCGACGACGTCCGGGACGTCGGGGACGTCAGCGACGACCCAGCGCCCCCAGCGCCATCCGGGTGAGCACACTCCGCATCGCCTCGTCGGGCAGCAGGCCGCTGTGCGGGGTGGAGTTGATCAGCCCGAACGCCGCGTGCGCCGTGGCCCTGGCGGTCGGCACGTCCAGCCCGGGGTCGAGCAGCCGCAGCTGCTCGGCCCACAGGTCGACGTACTCCCGCTGGAGCGTGCGCACCTGCTCGCGTGCCTCCTCCGGCAACGACTCCCAGTCGCGGTCCTGGACCACGATGAGCGGTCGGTGCCGCAGCGCGAAGTCGACGTGCCAGTCGACCAGCGCCGCCACGGCCGCGCCGGGGTCGGCCGCCTCGGCCACGCGGGCCCGGCCGACGCGGAGCAGCTCCTCGCTGATCGAGACCAGCATCTCGGCGAGCATCGCCTGCTTGGAGGAGAAGTGCTTGTAGAGCGCCGGGCCCGAGATGCCGCAGGCCGCCCCGAGGTCGGCGACCGAGACGCCGTGGAAGCCCCGCGCCGCGAACAGGTCCGCCGCGGTCGCGAGGATCTGGCTCCGTCGATCCGTGGGCCGGCTCACGGCGCCCAGGTTAGCGGGCGTTAACCGCGGGCGGCGGGGACGCGCGAGGGCTGGGACACCACCCCTCGTGCGCGTCAGGCGAGGGAGAGGAAGAGCTTCTCCATCTTCTTCACGTCCATCCCGGAGGCGCCCTCCTCCGACAGCAGGCACTGCTGGAGCCCGGTGGCGACGATCGCGAAGCCGGCGCGGTCCAGCGCCTTGGAGACCGCGGCGAGCTGCGTGACGACGTCCTCGCACTCGCGGCCCTCCTCGAGCATCCGCAGCACGCCGTCGAGCTGGCCGCGGGCGCGCTTGATCCGGTTGATGACCGGGCCCATCTCCTGCGGGTCGAGCTCCATCAGCCCTGACCCTCCTGCCGGCCCTGCTGGCCGTCCTGCTCCTGCTGGGCGGCGATCTGGGCGCGGACGTCCTCCATGTCGAGGTCCTTGACCGCGGCGATGACCTGCTCGAGCGCCGGCGCCGGGAGGGCCCCGGGCTGCGCGAAGACGAGGATGCCCTCGCGGAAGACCATCAGCGTCGGGATCGAGGTGATCTGCGCGGCGGCGGCGAGCTCGCGCTCGGCCTCGGTGTCGACCTTGCCGAAGACGACGTCCTCGTGGGTCTCCGAGGCGGCCTCGTAGATGGGGGCGAACTGACGGCACGGGCCGCACCACGCGGCCCAGAAGTCGACGAGCACGATGTCGTCGCCGGTGACCGTCGCCTCGAAGGTGTCCTTGGTCAGGGTGGTGGTGCCCATGCGTCCTCCTGGGTGGCTCGGTGGAAGGATACCCCGGGGGGTGTCCACCTGTCCCAGCGTCGGACCGCCCGCCCCTATTCCCAGCGCCCGTGCCCGAGGTGGACCGGTCACCACCCTCGACTCGACCGGTGGTGCCGGAGGTTAATGATCGCTAACCTGGCGGG
The DNA here is from genome assembly GCF_044226305.1 of Nocardioides sp. Lineage (GTDB taxonomy): Bacteria > Actinomycetota > Actinomycetes > Propionibacteriales > Nocardioidaceae > Nocardioides. The sequence goes on from NZ_JBGAHF010000009.1 coordinate 150,517, forward strand.
GTGAGCGAGATGCGAGAGCTCGTCGGGGAGCTGCGGGAGCGGCTGGCGACGGTCCGGCTCGGCGGCAGCGAGGCCGCCCGGCGCAAGCACACCGACCGCGGCAAGCTGCTGGTGCGCGAGCGGGTGGACCGGCTTCTCGACCCAGGCAGCCCGTTCCTGGAGCTGAGCCCGCTGGCCGCCTACGACATGTACGGCGACCCGGGCTCGAACGCCGTGCCCTCGGCCGGCGTCGTGACCGGTGTCGGCCGGGTGAGCGGCCGCGAGGTGGTCGTCGTCGCCAACGACGCCACAGTCAAGGGCGGTACCTACTACCCGATGACGGTCAAGAAGCACCTGCGCGCGCAGACCGTCGCCGCCGACAACCACCTCCCGTGCGTCTACCTCGTCGACTCCGGCGGCGCCTTCCTGCCGATGCAGGACGAGGTCTTCCCCGATCGCGAGCACTTCGGCCGGATCTTCTTCAACCAGGCCAACCTCTCCGCGCGCGGCATCCCGCAGGTCGCCAGCGTGATGGGCTCGTGTACCGCCGGCGGCGCCTACGTCCCGGCGATGTCCGACGAGACCGTGATCGTGCGCAACCAGGGCACGATCTTCCTCGGCGGGCCGCCGCTGGTGAAGGCCGCGACCGGCGAGGTCGTCACCGCCGAGGAGCTCGGCGGCGGCGACGTGCACGCCCGCACGTCCGGGGTCGTCGACCACCTCGCCGAGGACGACGCGCACGCGCTGGCGATCGTCCGCAGCATCGTCGGCACCCTCGAGCGTCGGCCCGACGGCGCGCCGTACCAGCTCGCGCCGGTCGAGGAGCCGCACGAGGACCCGGCCACCCTGTACGACGTGGTGCCGGCCGACACCCGCACGCCCTACGACGTGCGCGAGGTGATCCGCCGGGTCGTCGACGGCAGCCGGTTCCACGAGTTCAAGAAGCTCTACGGCGAGACGCTGGTGACCGGCTTCGCCCACGTGTGGGGGCACCCGGTCGGGATCGTCGCCAACAACGGCATCCTGTTCAGCGAGTCGGCGCTCAAGGGCGCGCACTTCATCGAGCTGTGCAACCAGCGCGGCATCCCGCTGGTGTTCCTGCAGAACATCTCCGGCTTCATGGTCGGCAAGGAGTACGAGAACGGCGGCATCGCGAAGGACGGCGCCAAGCTCGTCACCGCCGTCGCCTGCTCGGTCGTGCCCAAGTTCACCGTCGTGATCGGCGGCTCGTTCGGCGCCGGCAACTACGGGATGTGCGGCCGCGCCTACGACCCGCGGTTCCTCTGGATGTGGCCGAACGCCCGGATCTCGGTCATGGGCGGCGAGCAGGCCGCGAGCGTGCTCGCGACCGTCGCCGGCACGCCCGACGACGAGGCAGTCAAGGCCCCGATCCGCCAGCAGTACGAGCACCAGGGCTCGCCGTACTACTCCACCGCCCGCCTGTGGGACGACGGGATCATCGACCCCGCCGACACCCGCCGCGTCCTCGGCATGGGCCTCGCCGCCGCCGCCAACGCACCGACCCCCGCGCCGTCGTACGGCGTCTTCCGGATGTGATCTGATGCCCGTCTCGCTAGCCGCTTCCCTGGAGTCCGTGCTCGTCGCCAACCGCGGCGAGATCGCGCTGCGCGTCATGCGCACCTGCCGGGCACACGGCGTCCGCACGATCGCGATCTACACCGAGCCCGACCGCACCGCCCCGCACGTGCGCGCGGCCGACGACGCGGTCCTCGTCCCCAGCTACCTCGACGTCGACGCCGTGGTCGCGGCCGCGGTCGCCACCGAGGCCACCGCCGTCCACCCGGGCTACGGCTTCCTGTCCGAGCGGGCCGCGTTCGTCCGGGCCGTCGAGGCGGCCGGCATCGTCTTCGTCGGGCCGAGCGCCGATGTGATGGAGGCGATGGGCCGCAAGGACGCCGCCCGGGAGATCGCGGTCGCCGCCGGCGTGCCGGTCGTGCCGCGCGGCGAGGACGCGGGCATGCCGGTGCTGGTCAAGGCCGCCGCCGGCGGGGGCGGCAAGGGCATGCGCATCGTCCGCGACGAAGCGGACCTCGAGGAGGCCAGGGCCGCCGCGGCGCGCGAGGCCCGCAGCGCCTTCGGCGACGACACCCTGCTGGTCGAGAAGTACGTCGAGCGCGGCCGCCACATCGAGGTCCAGGTCATCGGCGACGCCCACGGCCACGTCGTCCACCTCGGCGAGCGCGACTGCTCGACCCAGCGCCGCCACCAGAAGGTGCTCGAGGAGGCGCCTGCCCCGACGATCACGCCGGAGGTCCGCGAGCTCGTCACCTCGTCCGCGGTCGCCCTCGCGAAGCACGTCGGCTACCGCAACGCCGGCACCGTGGAGTTCCTGCTGGACGACGCCACGGGCGAGGCCTACTTCCTGGAGATGAACACCCGCCTCCAGGTCGAGCACCCGGTCACCGAGCTGGTCCACCACGGCATCGACCTGGTCCTCCACCAGCTCCTCGTCGCGCTCGGCCACCCGCTGGAGATCGACCAGGACACCGTCCGGCCGCACGGCCACGCGATCGAGGCGCGGGTCTACGCCGAGGACTCCTTCGGCGGCTTCCTGCCCCAGGCCGGCACCACCAGCATCGTCCGGTGGCCGGAGCGGGTGCGCGTCGACCACGCCCTCGAGCCGCGGCAGGTCGTGAGCACGTCCTTCGACCCGATGCTCGGGAAGATCATCGCGCACGGTCCCGACCGCGAGTCCGCCCGCCGGCTGCTCGTCGACGCCCTCGACCGCACGGCGATCCTGGGGATCACGACGAACGTCGGGTTCCTGCGGGCGCTGGCCGCGAGCGAGGAGTTCGCCGAGGCCACGATCGACACGGCCTGGCTCGACCACCACACGCTGCCCACGCCGGACGACGAGCTCCCCCGGGTCTTCGCGGCCTGGGTGAGCGCGATGCTGGCCGCCGTCGAGGAGACCGGGCACCCGTTCCAGTCCGATGGCTGGCGCTCCGGCGCCGACCCGGCGCCGACCATCGTCGAGCTCGACCGGCCGGTCGTCGTCGACCGGTACGCCGGCCGGGTCGACGACCTCGCGGTGCGGGAGGTGTCCGCGGCCGATCACGTCCTCACCCTGGAGATCGACGGGCAGCTCGTGTCCGCCGTCGTCAACGTGCAGCCCCACGTCGCCGAGGTCGCCTACCGGGGCCAGCGGTTCGTCTTCGAACGGCCCGACGTCTTCGGCGACCACGCGGTCGACATCAGCGACGGGGCGATCGTGGCCCCGATGCCGGGCACCGTGCTCGACGTCCGCGTCGGTGACGGCGACCGCGTCGAGACCGGCCAGGTGCTCGTGGTCCTGGAGGCGATGAAGATGGAGCTGGCGCTCAAGGCGCCGTTCGACGGCGTCGTCGGCGGCCTGACCGCCACCACCGGCGCCCAGGTGGCGCTCGGCACGACCCTCCTGGAGGTGGCCCCTCATGAGTGACCTGCCCACGACCGTGCCGGCCGCCGGCCTGCCCGAGCGCGTCACGATCTACGAGGTCGGTCCGCGCGACGGCCTGCAGAACGAGCAGGCGCTGGTGCCGACCGCGGTGAAGGCGGAGTTCGTCCAGCGGCTGCTCGCCGCCGGGCTGCCGGTCGTCGAGGCGACCAGCTTCGTGCACCCGAGGTGGGTGCCCCAGCTCGCCGACGCGGCCGAGCTGATGGAGCTCCTCGGCGAGGCGGGCCGCGACTGCCCGGTCCTGGTGCCCAACGAGCGCGGCCTCGACCGCGCGCTCGAGCTCGGCTGCCGGCACGTCGCGATCTTCGGCTCCGCCACGGAGACCTTCGCGCAGAAGAACCTCAACCGCAGCCTCGACGAGCAGTTCGCGATGTTCGAGCCGACCGTCCGTCGCGCACGCGACGCCGGCCTGGACGTCCGGGCCTACGTCAGCATGTGCTTCGGCGACCCGTGGGAGGGCGGCGTCCCCGTCGCGCAGGTGGTCGAGGTCGGCAAGCGGCTCTTCGACCTCGGCGCGAGCCAGCTCAGCCTCGGCGACACGATCGGCGTCGGCACCGCCGGCCACGTGACGTCGCTCGTGCGCGCCTTCGTCGACGCCGGCATGAGCACCGACCAGCTGGCGATGCACTTCCACGACACCTACGGGCAGGCGCTCGCGAACGCCTACGCCGCCCTCCAGGCCGGCATCACGACGTACGACGCCAGCGCCGGCGGCCTGGGCGGCTGCCCGTACGCGAAGAGCGCGACCGGCAACCTCGCCACCGAGGACCTGGTCTGGATGCTCACCGGTCTCGGCATCGAGCACGGCGTCGACCTGGGCCAGGTGGTCGCGACCAGCGCGTGGATGGCGGAGCAGCTCGGTCGGCCCAGCCCGTCGGCCGTCGTGCGGGCGCTGGCACAATCCCCCACATGAGCCGGAGGGTCTACCTGCACGTGGGTGCACCCAAGACCGGCACCACCTACCTGCAGGACCGGCTCTCGCTGAACGCGAGGAGCCTGGCCGCGCACGGCGTGCACTTCCCGACGACCTCCCCGCTGGTCAGCCCCGGCCTGGCGCACTTCCGGGCCGCGCTCGACCTGCTCGACCAGGACTGGGGCGGTGCGCCCGGTCACGCCGACGGCAGCTGGGACGTGCTCGTCCGCCGGGTGCGCCGACGCTCGGGGACCGTCGTCATCAGCCACGAGATCCTCGCGCCCGCGACGCCGGCGCAGGCCGCCAAGGCCGTGCGCGACCTCGCCGGCAGCGAGATCCACATCGTCTACACCGCGCGGGACCTGGGCCGGCAGCTGCCCGCCGCGTGGCAGGAGAGCATCAAGCAGGGCCGGGGCTGGAGCTTCAAGCGCTTCCTGGACCGGTCGCAGAAGGGCCGCACCTGGTTCGCCCGCTCCTTCGACCTGCCCAGCGTCCTCGGCAGCTGGGGTGCCGGCCTGCCGCCGGAGCGGGTCCACGTCGTGACCGTGCCCCACGAGCGCCGCGCCGACCAGGACGGCGGCCTGCTGTGGACCCGGATGTGCGAGGTGCTCGGCATCGACCCGGCCTGGGCAGCCCTCGACAGCGACCGCTCCAACCGTTCGCTCGGCATCGCCGAGACCCAGGTGATCCGCCAGCTCAACCGCCGCATCGACCGGCAGGCGGGCCGCGAGACGCAGTACGACCAGCTGATCCGGTTCATGCTCGACCGCGGCGAGCTGGTCAAGCGCCGGTCCGCGGCGGTGACCCTGCCGCGCGCCCGCTACCCCTGGGCGCAGGAGCAGGCCGAGCGCTGGATCGAGTGGATCGAGGGCAGCGGCGTGGACGTCGTCGGGGACGTCGCCGAGCTCCGCCCGGTCGAGCCGGACCCGACGGAGCGCTGGAAGAACCCCGACAAGGTCGGCGCGAAGCGGCAGCTCGAGACCGCCCTGGACTCGCTCGCCGCGATGACCCGCGAGGCCGCCCGCCGCCCGCAGCCCGACCGCCAGCTCTCGAAGCGGGTCCGGGCCCAGGCGCAACGGCTGCGCGAGCGCTGATGGGCCGCGGCCGGGGAGGGGCGTCGTGAGCGAGCGCGTCCTGCTGCACGTCGGCACCCCGAAGACCGGCACGTCGTACCTCCAGGAGGTGCTGTTCCGGAACCGGCGCACCCTCCTACGGTCCGGCATCCTCTACCCGCTCGAGCGCCGCGACGCCCACTTCCGCGCGGCGCTCGACCTGGTCGAGCACCCCTGGGGCGGGATCGGGACCGCGTCGGCGGGCGCCTGGGACCGGCTCGCGGCGCAGGTGCGCGAGCACCGCGGGACGTCGGTCGTCAGCCACGAGATCCTCGCGTCCGCGTCGCGGGACCAGGCCGACCGGGCGCTGGCCTCGCTCGGGCACGGCACCGGCGCCGAGGTCCACCTGGTCCTGACGGTCCGCGACCTGGTCCGCCAGATCCCCGCGGAGTGGCAGGAGAACCTCAAGCACCGCGGGTTCCTCACCTACGGCGAGTTCGTCGAGCAGCTCGTCGACCCGCGGCGGGAGAGCCGGACGGCCGACTGGTTCTGGCGGGTCCAGGAGATCCCCGACGTCCTCGACCGGTGGGGCCACGACCTGCCGCCGGGGCACGTCCACCTGGTGACCGTCCCTCCGCCCGGCAGCCCGCAGCCGCAGCTCTGGGAGCGCTTCAGCCGCGCGCTCGGCCTCGACGAGATCGACGTCGACCTGCACGCCGAGCGCTCCAACCCCTCGCTCGGTGTGCCGGAGACCGCGCTGCTGCGCCGCGTCAACGAGGCGGTGGACGGCCGGCTCGACCTCGCCGACTACCGCCCCCTGGTCCGCCGGCTGCTGGCGCAGCGGACCCTGGCCCACCGGACCGGCTCGCCCCGGCTGGCGCTGCCTCCCGACGTGCACCCGTGGGCGAGCGAGGTCGTAGCGTCCTGGGTCGCGGAGGTCGAGCGCCGCGGCTACGACGTCGTCGGCGACCTCCGAGACCTCGTCGGCGCCCCGCCCGAGGCGCCGTACGCCGACCCCGACCGGCCCGCGGAGGAGCAGGTGGCCGCGGCCGCCGTCGACGCGGTCGAGGCGTTGCTGCTCGAAGGCGCCCGGCTGCGCCGGACCGCGGAGGCGTGGCGGCGCGAGCTCGACGCGACCGGGCGCCCGGCGTACCGGTGGCGGTCGCGGGTCGTGCGGCGGCTCGAGGCCGCGCGGTCCGGCCGGGCCGCGCTGCGGGCCTACCGCAGGGTGCGCGGCCGCAGCTCGCGCGCGGCGTAGCGGCCGACCCGCCAGGTCGCCCAGCCGTCGGCGCCCATGCCGAAGGCGCCGCCGACGATCGGGGTGCGGCGGACGATCGTGATCGCGAGCCGCTTGCCGCCCACCCGCGCGATGAGGTCGGAGGCGACCTCGTTGGCGAGCAGCCGGTCGAGGTCGGGGTCGTGCACGGGTGCCGTGGCGACCGCCATCGGGGGGCCGGGCAGCAGGCGCTCCCGGATCCGCTGGTCGACCAGCTCGCGGCCGAGCATGCAGGTGAGGATCGCGTTGCGCACCCGGGGGTCGTCGAGGTCGTAGCCGTGCAGGTGCGCGATGCCGGCCACCATCCGGGCCTGCACCAGCGCCAGGCCGGCCAGGTTCGCCGGGATGGTGATGGTCGCGGTCACCACGCCGCCGAGGCCGGTGAGCAGACCCTGCGCGCCGGCGTACCGGACGTGGTTCTCGATGACCTCGTGCACCCCGCGGTCCACGCGCCCGTGCTGCTCGGCGAGCTGCTTGTCCGCCGCCGCGGCTGCGGGCGGGAGCGGGCCGACGCCGTGGATGGCGCGGTGCAGGGCCTCGCGGACGAAGGAGTGGGTCAGGTCGGGAGCCAGCCGCGGCACGTGCGGCGCCACGTGCTGCCCGACCAGCTTGCCCGTCGTGCCCGCCATCCCCATGCGTCCGATCGTACGGGGGCTAGGTTCGGGGCATGCCTGTCGAGCCCCCGCCGTCGCGGTGGGCGTTCGGGGACCCGGCGCGGTACGACGCCCTCGACGACCTGGTCGCGATCGGTGCCGACCTCGAGCCTGGCACCCTCCTCGAGGCCTACCGGCACGGCCTGTTCCCGATGCCCGCCGGGTCCCCGGGCGAGCCGATGTACTGGTTCTGCCCGGTGCGCCGCGGGGTGGTGCCGCTGGACGGGCTCCGGGTGTCCCGGTCGCTGCGCCGGGCGCGGCGCGACTTCGAGGTGCGGGTGGACACCGCGTTCGAGGACGTCCTGGCCGGCTGCGCCGACCCCGCCCGGGCGTCGGGCTGGATCGACGACGAGATCGCGGCGGCGTACCTCCGGCTGCACCGGCTCGGGTGGGCGCACTCGGTCGAGGCCTGGCGCGACGGACGCCTCGCCGGCGGCCTGTACGGCGTCGCGATCGGCGGGCTGTTCGCGGGCGAGTCGATGTTCCACCGCGAGCGGGACGCGTCGAAGGTGGCGCTGGTCGCGCTCGTCGACCTGCTGAACGACCGGTACGCCGAGCGCCGGCTCCTCGACGTGCAGTGGCTGACGCCGCACCTGGCCTCGCTGGGCGCCGTGGAGCTGCCCCGGGCGGCGTACCTGCGCCGGCTGGAGGCCGCGCTCCGGGCGCCCGGGCCAGACCTGGCGAGCGCGAACCCCCCGGGATAGGGCAGGGTGGGGACATGAGGACAGCACCCAAGAGGACAGCACTGAGCATCGCCGGACTCGCCCTCGTCCTCGGGGGCCTGGCCGGATGCGGCAGCAGCGACAGCGGCGGGGGCAGCGACGGCGGCAGCGATGCCGGGATGCCGACGGACGCGTCGCAGGAGGAGTTCTGCGCGAACTTCAAGGGCCTCGCCGACGACCTGAGCACGCTCGACCCGACCGGCGACGCGTCGGAGGCGATCAGCACGCTCCAGGACGCCGCCGACCAGATGGCCGAGACCGGGACGCCCGACGGCATCTCCGACGAGGCCCGCCACGGCCTCGAGGTCACCCTCGCCGCGATCCAGGGCCTGCCCGACGACGCGACGGCCGACGACATCACCAACCTCGAGTCCACCCTCAGCGAGGCGGACAAGAAGGACGCGCAGGCGTTCGACGACTACCTGTCCGAGGAGTGCCCGGACATCAGCTAGACGACCTGGGGCGGCCGGCCGGTCTCGCTGACCATCGGCCGGCCGGCCGCCGCCCAGTCGAGCATCCCGCCGGCCAGGTTGACCGCGTCGTGGCCCTGCTGCTGCAGCCACGTCACGGCGTGCGCGGAGCGGGCGCCGACCTTGCACACGACGAGCGTCTGCGCCGTCGGCAGCTCGGCGAGCCGCTGCGGCAGCAGCGCGAGCGGCACGTGGACCGCGCCCTCGATGTGGCCGTGCTGCCACTCGACCGGCTCGCGCACGTCGAGCACGACCAGCCCCTCGGGCAGCGGGTCGGGCACCCCGTCGACCGTCACGGTGGGGATCACTTGAGCAGCCTGCTCATCCGCCGGTCGGCCAGCGGCTTGCCGCCGGTCTGGCAGGTCGGGCAGTACTGCAGGCTGGAGTCGGCGAAGGACACCTCGCGGACCGTGTCGCCGCAGACCGGGCAGGCCTGACCGGTGCGCCCGTGCACCGCGAGGTTCGACTTCTTCTCGCCCTTGAGCTCGCTGGCCGCCAGCCCCCGGGACCGGTCGACGGCGTCGCCGAGGGTGACCCGCAGGGCGTCGTACAGGACGTGCAGCTCGTCGTCGGTGAGCTTGCCGGCGGCCTTGAACGGCGACATCCGGGCCGCGTGCAGGATCTCGTCGGAGTAGGCGTTGCCGATGCCGGCGATGGTGCCCTGGTGGCGCAGCACGCCCTTGAGCTGCTTGCCGCCCTCGCGCTGGAGGATCTCGCGGAAGCGCTCGATGGTGAAGTCGTCGGTGAGCGGGTCGGGCCCGAGGCTCGCGATGCCGGGCACGTCGAGCGGGTCGCGGACGACGTACGCCGCCAGGCTCTTGCGGGTGCCCGCCTCGGTGACGTCGAGGCCGGACTGGTCGTCGAGCACGATGCGCAGTGCCAGGGTCGACTTGGGGCTGGGCTTGGGCGGGATCGTCGGGACCTCGTCGCGCCAGCGCACCCAGCCGGCGCGGGCCAGGTGCAGCACCAGGTGGATCCCGGAGGCCTCGATGTCGAGGAACTTGCCGTGCCGGGTGACGTCGTCGACGAGCGTGCCCTCGAGCGCCGTCAGCGGCGGGTCGAAGGTCTTGAGGGCGCTGAACTGCGCGACGTGGATCTTCGCGATCGCGTGCCCGTCCAGCCGGCCCTTCAGGTCGAGGGCCAGCGCTTCCACCTCGGGCAGCTCGGGCACGGGGCGAGTCTAGGCGGCGGACGGAGCCGGCAGGGGAGCGAGCAGGGGAGCGAGGAGGCGGCGGCGAACCGGTGACAGGGGTGGCCGGTCGGGCGCAGAATGTGGCATGCCCGCCGCTCGTCCGCTCCCGCAGACGGGGTCGATCTTCCTCGACGCCCGCGGGGCCGACCGTGCGCTGCGGGTCTCCTGGCACCAGGAGTCCGACCTGGTGGTGCTCTCGCTGTGGCGAGACAACGTCTGCACCGGCTCGTTCCGGCTGGCCGTCGACGAGGTGCCGGCCCTCATCGACCTGCTCCGCACCGGCCTGGTGCGCTCCTACGAGCAGGCCCGGGACCGGCTCGAGGCCGTTGACCCGACCGGGTCCGCGGGCGCGGCGTCGGCCTGACGGCGCCTCGGCGACCGCGCCCCTGCCGCTCCTGTAACGCCGTGTTACGGCGTGTTCCCACCCCGCTGGAACCTCGTGGGAACAGGTACTAACACGGCGTTACAGCACAGCAGCACCGCCCGGCGCGTTGTCTACGGATTCCGCTAGAGACGCCGATACCGTCCTGAGGTGGACCCGATCCGGAACCCGTACGCGCCCGGCGCCGGCCAGCGACCCCCCGAGCTCGCCGGCCGTGACCGCGAGCTCGAGCAGTTCGAGGTGACCTTGGAACGGGTGGCGGCCGGCCGGCCGGAGCGCAGCATGGTGCTCTCCGGGCTCCGCGGCGTGGGCAAGACGGTGCTGCTCAACGCGCTGCGCAGCCAGGCGGTGAAGCGCGCGTGGGGCACCGGCAAGATCGAGGCCCGCCCCGACCAGAGCATCCGGATCCCGGTGGCCCAGGCGGTCCACGCCGCCGTGCGCGAGGTGTCGCACCGCCACCGCGACCCCGACCGGGTGGACGCCGTCGCCGGCGTCCTCAAGAGCTTCGCCCTGCGGACGGCGGCGCCGGACCGCAAGGGCATGCGCTGGACCCCGCCCGTCGACGTGCCCGCCGCCCGCGGCCGGGCCGACTCCGGCGACCTCGAGCTCGACCTGGTCGAGCTGTTCACCGACGTCGCGACGCTGGCCGGCGACCTCGGGGTCGGCGTCGGGCTGTTCGTCGACGAGATGCAGGACATCGCGACCGACGAGCTGGGCGCGCTGTGCGGCGCCTGCCACGAGATCAGCCAGCAGGGCGCCCCGCTCGTCGTGGTCGGCGCCGGCCTGCCGCACCTCCCGGTGGCGCTCGCGGCGTCCAAGTCGTACGCCGAGCGGCTGTTCCGCTACGTCTCGGTCGACCGGCTCCCGCGCGACATGGCCGACCGGGCGTGGCGCCGACCTGCCGCGGAGGAGGGGGTGGAGTTCGAGCAGGAGGCCCTCGACGAGCTGTACCGGCTCACCGACGGCTACCCCTACTTCGTCCAGGCCTACGGCAAGGTCACCTGGGACGTCGCGCTCGGGTCGCCGGTCACCGCCGACGACGTCCGCGAGGCCGCCCCCGACGCGCAGGCCGAGCTCGCGGTCGGGTTCTTCGGCGCCCGCTACGACCGCGCGACCCCCGCCGAGCGCGACTACATGACCGCGATGGCCGACCTCGGCGCCGAGCACGGCGACGGCGCGATCGCGACGGCGGAGGTCGCGCGGCACCTCGCCCGCAAGCCGCAGTCCCTCTCGCCGGCCCGCGACGGGCTGATCAAGAAGGGCCTGGTCTACTCCGGCGAGCGGGGGAGCGTGGCGTTCACGGTCCCGCACTTCGGGCAGTTCCTGCGCTCTCGCTGACGGCCGAGGAGAGCGCGCGCAGCGCGGGCGACGCAGCCACCACCGCGCGCCGCTCCGGGGTCGGCAGCGCGCGGAGGGCGGCGGCGATGGCCGCCACGCGTCGGTCGGCCGCGCGCGTCATCAGGTCGGTCCCGTCCGGCGTCGCGCGGACCAGCACCTCGCGCGCGCTGCCCGGGTGGGGCTCTCGGACGGCCAGGCCGAGGCCCACCAGGCCGTCGACGATCCGGGTCATGGTCGGGCTGGAGACGTCCTCGGCGCGGGCGAGACGTCCCAGCGTGCACGGTCCGCCGAACACCAGGACCGACAGCGCACTGAGCCGCGCGGCAGTGAGGCCGGACTCGCGGTCGACGGCGCGCAGGCCCCGCAGGAGGTGGATCGCGGCGGAGTTCAGGTCGCGCGCAGCGGAGTCCAGGGTGTCCTTGCCGTCGCTCATCCCAGATGTATAGCATCCCTAACAGTTAGGGCTGCTATCGATCGGACGGTGTGTGATGGACCTGGTGCAGGTCGCCCAGCGCGTCGAGGACCTGGAGCGCGCGGCAGCGTTCTACGCCGATCTCCTCGGTGCCGCTCCCACCGCGACGTACGACCCGCCCGGGCTGGCCTTCTTCGACCTCGGTGGTGTCCGGCTGCTGCTCGACCGGGTGGCGCCGAGCGCCCTGATCTACCTCCGGGTGGACGACATCGACGCCACCGTCGCCCGGCTCCGCCGGGCCGGCGTGGAGATCGAGACCGAGCCGCACGTCATCTTCAGCCACGCCGACGACACGCTCGGCCCGGCCGGGACCGACGAGTGGCAGGCCTTCGTCCGCGACCCGGAGGGCAACACGGTGGGACTGGTCCAGCACCGACCCGGCGCCTGACCCCAGAATGGGCCGGGTGAGACCTCAGGTCGTCGCCCATCGCGGCGCGAGCCACGACCGGCCCGAGCACACCCTGGGTGCGTACGTCGCGGCACTCGACGACGGCGCCGACGGCGTGGAGTGCGACGTCCGGCTCACCGCCGACGGTCACCTGGTCTGCGTGCACGACCGCGACCTGCGCCGGATCGCCAGCAACCGCGGCATCGTCTCGACGATGGAGCTCGCCGAGCTCGACCAGCTCGACTTCGCGTCGTGGAAGAACCCGTGGGCCGAGCTCGACGACGAGGCGCCCGAGCGCGACGACCGGCTGGACCGGGTGCTCACCCTGCGCACCCTGCTGGAGACCATCGCGGACTACGACCGGCGGGTGGAGGTCGCGATCGAGACCAAGCACCCGACGCGGTACGGCGGGCTCGTCGAGCGGCGGCTGGTCGAGCAGCTGCGCCAGTTCGGCTGGGACCGGGCCGGCTCCCCGGCCCGGGTGATGAGCTTCAGCTGGACCGCGCTGCAGCGCGTGGAGCGGCTCGCCCCCGACGTCACGCTCGTGCAGCTGGTGGAGAAGGCCCACCACTGGCCGATGCTGCGCCAGGTGATCGGCCCGGACTGGGTCGTCGGGCCGGGCATCGACGAGCTGACCGACCACCGCAAGCTCGGCCGGCGCATCACCAAGGCCGGCCACGACCTGCACGTCTGGACGGTGAACACCCCGACCGAGCTCGACCTGTGCCTCGAGCTCGGGGTGAAGGCCGTCATCACCGACCGCCCGGCGTACATGCTCGACCTGCTCGACCAGCGTGAGCGGCCGCCGGGCTAGGGTCCCCGCCATGGCGAAGAAGTCCCGCACCAAGGCCCGTCAGCAGCAGCCCGCCGGCGAGGTCGGGCCCCGGCAGCCGTGCCCGTGCGGATCCGGGAAGCGCTACAAGGCCTGCCACGGCGCCGCCGACGGTGCGCCCGCCCCGTTCGTCAGCCGCCCGTTCGAGGGGCTGCCCTCCGAGTGCGACGTGGTGGCCCTGCGCGAGCTCGTGCCCGCCGCGACCGCACCGCTGACGCTGGCCGACAGCACCGGGCACGCCGACCGCGTCGTCCAGCTCTGCACGCTGCTGCCGATGGCCGCGCCGGCGATGGTCCGCGACAGCGGCGAGGTCTGGCTCGGGCTCCAGGTCCAGCACAACTTCGGGGACCCGGCGCGCGACCTGGGCGCGGTGCTGCTCAAGGCGCTCGAGTCCGAGCCGGGCATCGTCGGGCTCACCGACCCTCCGGGCGAGGGCCCGCGGCTCCAGGACCTCGTCGTCGGCGACGGCCTCGACGTCACCGTGCACGACGGGTTCGAGTTCTGGATCGCCGACGCGGCCGAGTCGGACCGGGCGGCGCTCGCGGCCGGCCTGGAGCAGGCCAACGCCGCGGCCTCGCCGACCGCGCGGCTGACGACCGTCGAGGCGGCGTACTGGACCAACGTCGGCGCCAAGGAGCACCTGCGCTGGGTGCTGCCCGAGGAAGAGGGGCCGCTGCTCGACGCGCTCGCGCGGCTGCACGCGGCCGGGCAGGACGCCCTCGTCGACGGATCCCGGTTCGTCGGCATGTTCCGCGCGCACGGCCTGCTGGCCCCGGTGTGGGACCTCGCCGTCGGCACCGGGCCCGAGGCGCTGGAGGAGTCGGCCGAGCGGTTCGCCGCCGACCTCGCCGCCGCGCTGGCCGACACCTCGGACCTCACCACCGAGCAGCGCTCGGCGCGCTCCGGGTTGGCCAACCGGCAGGTCACGCTGCGCTGACCGGCCGCCGGGCCCGAGGTCGGGCGGAACCAGGTCCGCGAATCGCGTTCGTCACGGCGCGCCGGAGTTGTGCCCGCCGTCGCCGGGCACGTACATTCGCTGCGCTCGGTCGTTGTCGTGTCCCCCGTCGGCAGCGGCCGAGCCCCTATTTCTCGGACCTCAGGCCCGGCGCAGCACGAACGGCTGGAGCCGCGCGTAGCCCTTCACCGGGGTACGCCGGACGCCGCGGAGCAGGTACGCCGGGTCCTCGACGAGCTCGTCGTGGGCGCCGCGGTCGACCAGCACGGTGCCGGGCCGGGCCACCGAGGTGAGGCGGGCCGCGATGTTGACCGTCGGGCCGAACACGTCGCCGAGCCGGCTGACCACCGGGCCGTGGGCGAGCCCGACCCGCACCTCGGGGAACGGGTCGTCGGGATCCTCCCCGCGCTCGGTCATGAGCAGTGCGGCCTCGGCCGCTGCGCCTACCCGGTCGGCGACGAAGAGCACCTCGTCGCCGATCGTCTTGATGATCCGGCCGCCCAGGTCGACGACCAGCCCGGTCGCCTCGGACTCGAAGTGCTCGAGCCAGCCCACCAGCTCCCGCTCGTCGAGCCGCTTGCTGCGCGCGGTGTAGCCGACGATGTCGACGAAGCACACGCCGAGCACCGAGCCGGCGCCGCCGTCGGTGTCCGTGGCCGCGGTCCGCCCGATCGCGCTCGCGAGGTGGCGGCGCCAGGCGTAGGACTGCAGCGACTCGACCCGCGGGAGGAGGGCCCGCGCGAGGTCCTCGTCGGGCGCGACGTCGGCGAGCAGGCTCGCCTGCCACTCGGCGAGGCGCGCGTAGCTGCGCCCCCAGGTGCGCACCAGCGCGGCCTGGGAGTCGGGTCCGAGCACCCCGAGCTCCATCAGCTCCCGCGCCTGACGCAGCGCGTCGACGTCGGCGTCGGTGAACGCGACGTCCTCGTCGGCCGTCCGCGGGAAGCCCAGCAGCCGCCACAGCTCCTCCGCGAGCGCGATCGGCACGCCGGACCGCTCGGCCACCTCGATGCGGGTGAGGTGCGGTGCGCCACCGAGCAGCAGCGGCTCGAGGTCGACCACGGGCTAGTGCGCCCCGAACCGCTCGAGCGCGACCGCCTCGAGCGCGGCCTTGAACGACGGCATCTCCTCGCACAACCGGCGGACCGCGTCGTCGGTGAAGTGGATCAGCTCCAGCGGGGTCAGCGCCACGATGGACGCCGTGCGCAGCGAGTGGTTCACGATCGCGGCCTCGCCGACCACCTCGCCCGGGCCCAGCTGGGCGATCTCCTCGCCGTGCTGCCGCACGGAGACGGTGCCGTCCAGGATGACGTAGGCCTTGTCGGCCGGCGTCCGTTCCCAGATCGGTGACCAGCCCGCCGGCAGGTGCACGCGCGTGCCGGCCGCGCTGATCCGGGCGATCTCCTCGGGGGAGAACGCGTCGTAGAACGAGTCAGCCATGGTCCACCCTTCCTGCCTCACCCTCCCCGCGGCCGATCCTTCCCGAGCCTCCGGCGCCGCTAAACCGCCCCGGGACGTGGACCGGACCACTCCGGCCGTTAGCGTTCGACGGGTGCCCCACCTGCTCATCCGGAACGCCCGGCTCGTCCCGCTCCGCACCGACGACGCCGTCCCCGACGCGCCGGTCGACGTCGCGGTCGTCGACGGGGTGGTCGCTGCCGTCGGTCCGGGTCTCGAGCGGCCGGCCGGTGCCGACGAGGTCGACGCCGGCGGCCGCTGGACGATCCCCGGCCTCTGGGACCAGCACACCCACCTCGCCCAGTGGACGCTCTCCTCGCAGCGCCTCGACCTGGCCGGCGCGCGCTCACCGGAGGACGTGACCCGGGCGGTCGCCGAGCGGATCGCCACCTTCCCCGACCTGCCGGTGATCGGCTGGGGCCACCGCTCCGGCGGCTGGGACCGGGAGGTGACCGTGTCCGAGCTGGACGCGGTCTCCGACGGCACGGCGGTCGTCCTGATCAGCGGGGACGGCCACCACGCGTGGCTGAACACGACCGCCCTCATGCACTTCGCCATGCCGGTGCGCGACTCGGTGGTGCGCGAGACCGAGTGGTTCGCGGCGTACCCGCGCCTGGTGACGCTCGTCGGCAACGACGGCACGTCGCCGGAGGCCTACCGCCGGATGCTCGAGGTGGCCGCGGCGCAGGGGATCACCGGGCTGGTCGACTTCGAGTTCGGCGCCAGCCGCGAGGAGTGGGCCGAGCGGTGGGCGCAGGGGTGCGACCTGCTGCGCGTGCGGTGGGCGACCTACGCCGACACCCTCGACGACGTGGTCGGCGCCGGCCTGCGGACCGGCGACCCGCTGGACGGCGACCCGCGGCTGACGATGGGCCCGCTGAAGATCATCAGCGACGGCTCGCTCAACACCCGGACCGCCTGGTGCTGCGAGCCGTACGGCGACGCGCACCGGCTGGAGTACCCCGCCGGCCAGGCCAACCTCTCCGGCGTCGAGCTCCGCGACCTGCTGGCCCGGGCGCACGCCGGCGGGCTCGAGGTCGCCACCCACGCGATCGGCGACGCTGCGGTGCGCGAGGCGCTGGCGGCGTACGCCGAGACCGGTGCGCGCGGGTCGGTCGAGCACGCCCAGATGGCGCGGCGCGAGGACGTGCGCCGGATGGCGGAGCTCGGGATCCGGGCCAGCGTGCAGCCCGCGCACCTGCTCGACGACCGGGACCTCACCGACCGGATCTGGGGGGAGCGGTCCGCGCGGTGCTTCGCGTTCCGCTGGATGCTCGAGGACGGCGTCGAGCTCGCCCTCGGCTCCGACGCCCCGGTGTCGCAGCTGGACCCGTGGCTGGCGATCGCCGCCGCGGTGCACCGCAGCGCGGACGACCGCGACCCGTGGCACGGGGAGCAGGCACTCACCGTGCGCGAGGCGCTGGCCGCGTCGGTCGACGGCCAGCCGACGGTCCGGGCGGGCTCGCGCGGCGACCTCGTGCTGCTCGACCGCGACCCGCTGCTCCGCGACCTCGACCCGGCCGACACCGCGACCCTCTCCACCGCGCTGCGTGCGATGCCGGTCGCTGGCACCGTCGTCGACGGCGTGCTGGTCCACGACGCCCGCTGACCGCCGTCCGCCCGGGGCGTCATACGAGGTGGCTGCGGGGGCGACCGGTTCGCATGACGTCGCGCGGTGGGCCCGGGGACGCCATACGAGGTGGCGGTGGCGGCGACCGGGTCGTATGACGTTGCGCGGTGGGCCCTGGGGACGTCATGCGAGGTGGCTGTGGGGGCGACCGGTTCGTATGACGCGGCGCGGCGCCGGCCGTCAGCCGCGGAGGGTGTCGAGCACCAGCTCGGCGACGGCCTGCTGCTCGACGGCGAGCGGGTGGTACGCGAGCGCGGTGTCGGCGCTGGTGACCCGGCCGTTGATCCAGGGCTCCTCGCCGCAGATGTCGTGGCCGGCGCTCGGCGTCCAGACGTCGACGTACTCGGCGTCGGACCGCTCCGCGCCGGTGCGGACCGCCTCGGTCAGCCGCTCGTTGATCTCGCGGGCGAAGGGGTAGTCGCCGGCGGCCAGCGGCAACAGGTCGCAGGTGCCGGACTCGGGGATGATCTGCGGGTAGCCGATGACGAGGACCCGCGCGTGCGGGGACCGCTCGCGCACCGCCCGGACCACCTCGGCGATGTTCGCAGCGATGTCGGTGAAGGTCGTCTCGATGCGGTCGCCGTCGCGCGACGCGAACGAGTCGCGGCACGGGCTGCCGGCGGGGTCGGTCGCCGCCACCTGCATGCAGCGCCCGAGCACGCCGCCGAACAGCCGGTCGTCGTTGCCGCCGAGCCCCACGGTGACCAGGTCGGTGCCGCGGTCCAGGGCGTCGAGCTGGGGTGGCACCGAGCCGGTCCGCCCGGTCTGCGGCGTCGTCGTGTTGCCCGTCGTCGCACCGCTGCAGCTGACGTCGGTGAGCGTCGTCCCGGGCATCGCCTCCGCGACCAGCGCGGGGTAGTTGACCCCCGAGCGCAGGCAGATCGTGCTGGTGTCCGTCGGCGGGACGAGGGGCGCAGCCGTGTAGGAGTCACCGAGGGCGACGTACTCGTCGTAGGCCGTCGGCGCGCCGGTGGGGGAGCCCGTGACGTGCGCGGGCGCCGCCTGCGGGCGGTCGGAGCCCGAAAAGCACCCCGCGAGCACGAGGACCAGCGCCGGGACGGCGAGCAGCAGCCGAGACATGCCGTCGACGGTACGTCGGTGGTGTGGCTCACCCCGGTACGGGTACGTGTGACCCCGTGACCGCGAGCGAGCCGATCCCGGAGGAGCCGGTCGAGGACCAGTCCCTGCTGACCGTCGTCGTGGCGCTGGTCGCCAACGGCCTGCTGGCCGTGGCGAAGTCGGTGGCCGCGCTGCTGACCGGATCGGCCTCGATGGTCGCCGAGGCGGCGCACTCCTGGGCCGACACCGGCAACGAGGTGTTCCTCCTGGTCGCCGAGCGCAAGGGCAGCCGGCCGCGGGACGCCGACCACCCGCGGGGCTACGGGCGAGAGACCTACATCTGGTCGCTGGTGGCGGCATTCGGGCTCTTCTCCGCCGGTGCCATCGTCTCGATCTGGCACGGCATCACCGAGCTGCTGGCCGAGCCGTCGGAGGAGACGAGCTTCCTGGTCAACTACGTCGTCCTCGGCATCGCGCTCGTCCTGGAGGGCAGCTCGTTCTTCCAGGCGAGCCGCCAGGTGCACGGCGCCGCGCAGCGGTTCGGGCTGCACCCGCTGCGGTACGTCGCCCGCACGTCGAACCCGACGCTGCGTGCGGTGTTCTTCGAGGACTTCGGCGCCCTGCTCGGCATCCTGATCGCCGCCGCCGCCATCGGCCTCCACCAGCTCACGGGCGACGCCGCCTGGGACGCGATCGGCTCCATCGCGATCGGCGTCCTGCTCGCCTTCGTCGCGGTCTACCTGATGCGCCGCAACATGGAGTACCTGCTCGGGGAGGGGCTCTCGCCCGAGCTCCAGTCGCGCGTGGTCGCCCACCTGCTCGAGCACCACGCTATCGACCGGATCACGTACCTCCACGTCGAGTACGTCGGCCCGCAGCGGCTGTTCGTCGTCGCCGCCGTCGACCTGACCGGGGACGACGCCGAGCCCGACCTCGCCGTCCGGCTGCGGCAGGTCGAGGCCGACATCGAGAAGGACGACCTCATCGAGGACGCGGTCCTCACCCTGGCGCTGCCCGACGAGCCGGCCCTGGTGCCGTAGCCCGTCCCCCGGACCGACCCGCTGGTCAGCCCCGCAGGTAGGTCAGCACAGCGGACACCCGGCGGTCCGAGCCCGGGTCGAGCCGGAGCTTGGCGAAGATGCTGCCCACGTGCTTGCGGACCGCGGCCTCGCTGACGACCAGCTCCTCGGCGATCGACCCGTTGGTGCGCCCCTCCGCCATCAGCGCGAGCACCTCACGCTCGCGGGCCGACAGCGACGCGAGCGGGCCGTCGTGCCGGCGCCGCCCGAGCAGCTGCCGCACCACCTGGGGGTCGACGACGGTCTCGCCGGCGGCGACCCGGTCGAGGCTGTCGAGGAACTCGCGGACGTGTCCGACCCGGTCCTTGAGCAGGTAGCCGACGCCGCCGCCCGGGGTCGAGTCGAGCAGCTCGGGCACGTACGCCTCGGCGACGTACGCCGACAGCACCATGATCGCGGTCTCCGGGTGCTCCGCGCGGATCCGGGCGGCGGCTCGCAGGCCCTCGGCGGTCTGGGTCGGCGGCATCCGGATGTCGGTGACCACCGCGGCGGGGCGCTCGCGGTCGACGTAGGCGAGCAGGGCGTCGGCGTCGCCGACCGCCGCCACGACGTCGTGCCCGGCGCGCTCGAGGATCCCGACCAGGCCCTCGCGCAGCAGCGCGGCGTCCTCGGCGAGCACGATCCTCAGTCGTCGCACGGGCACTCCATCCGCACCTCGGTCGGCCCGCCGTCCGGGCTGGTCACCGTGAGCTCGCCGCCGAGGGCGTCGAGCCGCACGCTCAGGCCGGCGAGGCCGGTGCCGGACGAGCGGTCGATGCGCGCGCCGCCGGTGCCGTCGTCGACGACCGTGACGACGAGGGTGTCCCCCTGCCGCCAGCCGTGCACCTCGGCGTGCCGGGCGCGGGCGTGCCGGGCGACGTTGGTGAGCGCCTCGCTGACGACGAAGTACGCCGCCGCCTCGACCGGCGCCGGCAGCCGGGCGTCGAGGTGGATGTCCACCGTCACCGGCACCGGCGAGCGGTCCGCGACCTCGTGGACCGCGGCCGCGAGACCGTGGTCGACGAGCACCCGCGGGTGGATCCCGCGCACCGTGCTCCGCAGGTCGTCGAGCGCCGCCTCCGCCTGGTGGTGCGCCTGCCGGACGAGGACCAGTCCCGGGCCGTCGGGGACGTCGAGCTCGGCACGGCCGAGCGTCATCGTGAGGGCGACCAGCTGCTGCTGGACGCCGTCGTGGAGGTCCCGCTCGATGCGCCGGCGCTCGGTCTCGAAGGCGTCGACCAGGTCGACCCGCGACCGCCGCAGGTCCGCCACGGCGGCGGCCAGCTCGGCCTCGCGCGGGTCGAGCAGCAGACGCGCGAGCGCCGCCTGCGCGACCGCCGCGATCCCCAGCAGGTAGGCCGCGAGCACCAGCGCGACGAGCCCGACGGGCACCGCGAGCCAGGCCTCGGCCCCGGGGTCGATCTGCCAGCCGAGCATCTCCAGCCGGTCGACCCGGGCGATCCAGGGCGCCAGGAGCAGCACGGCCGGCACCGTGAGGGCGAACATCAGCAGGAGCGCGTCCACCGGCCACAGCACGACGGACACCAGGAACGCGTAGCCGACCTCCCGCCACGACACCGGCAGCCGGCGACCGGCCCGCAGCCGCTCCCGCCAGGTCATCCCGGACGGCGCGGTGCCCTGCACCAGCCGCAGCCGCACCCGCTCCAGGACGCCGAGCAGGCCCGCGAGCACCGGCACGGTCGCCAGCACCAGCAGTCCCACGACGACCACGAGGGTCGCGACGCCGACGGCGAGCGTGAACCCCAGCACGAGCAGGGTCACCAGCCCGATCGGCACCGTGGTCAGCAGGTAGGCGAGGGCTCCCCACGGCCACCGCGACCCGAGGTAGTGCCGGGGCCGGCCGCGCAGGGCGGCCCAGGCGTCCGGCGTACGGGTCATGCCACCGACCCTAGGACGGCCGGGCCCGGGTCGGGGTAGCGCACGCGCTACCCCGGTGTCGCGCAGCGGCCACTGCGGTCCGGGCGGCGAGCGGCTGGAGTGGAGGCATGACCACCACCGCCCTCCGACCCGCCGCGGTCGCGCTCGACGGCATCACCCGCACCTACTCCTCCCGCGCCGGCGACGTGCACGCCCTGCGCGGGGTGACGCACGCGTTCTCGCGCGGCAGCTTCACCGCGATCATGGGGCCCTCGGGCTCCGGCAAGTCGACGCTCCTCCAGGTCGCGGCCGGCCTCGACCGTCCCACCCGTGGCGAGGTCGTCATCGGCGGCCTGCCGCTCGGCCCGATGAACCAGACCGGCCTCACGAAGCTGCGGCGCACGGCGATGGGCTTCGTCTTCCAGTCCTACAACCTGCTCGACGCGCTCACGGCGTACGAGAACGTCGCCCTGCCGGCGCGGCTGGCCGGGCAGCGCGTCGACCGCGCGGCGGTCCTGGGTGCTCTGCAGCGGGTCGGCCTCGAGGACAAGGCGAAGCGGCGGCCGCCCGAGCTCTCCGGTGGCCAGCAGCAGCGCGTCGCGATCGCGCGGGCGCTGCACCTGCGTCCGGAGGTGCTGTTCGCCGACGAGCCGACCGGGGCGCTCGACCGCGCCTCGGGACGCCAGGTGCTCGAGCTGCTGCGCGCCGCTGCCGACGAGCACGGCCGGACGGTGGTGATGGTGACCCACGACCCGCTCGCGGCGTCCTACGCCCACAGCACGCTGTTCCTGGCCGACGGCCTCGTCGTCGGCCGCCTCGACCGTGCCGACGCCACCAGCATCGCCGCCGCGATGAGCGAGCTCGAGTCATGATGATGCTGTCGCTCAGCCGCCGGACGGTGCGCCGCTCCTGGCCGCCGTACGTCGGAGCGTTCGTCGCCCTCGCCTGCGGCGTCGCCCTCATCACCACGACCGTCATGCTCATCGCGGCCGTCGACGTCTCGTCGCGGCGGGACGGGGTCTCCGCCGCCGAGCGGCTGCAGCTCGACGACCTCTCCGCGATGCTCGGGATGATGTCCGGCGTCTCGCTGTTCATGGCGGTCTTCGTGGTCGCCAGCACCTTCGGGTTCGTGGTCGCCGCTCGCCAGCGCGAGCTCGGGCTGCTCCGGCTGGTCGGCGCCACCCCGCGCCAGGTCCGGCGGATGGTGCTCGGCGAGGCGGGCGTGGTGGCCGCGATCGCGGTGGTCGCCGGATCGCTCCTGGGCACCCTCGCGACCCCCGCGTTCGTCGCCTTCCTGAACGCGAAGGGCCTGCTCGCGGTCGACCTGACCATGCCGACGCCGTGGCTCGCGTGGGGCGTGGCCGCCGGGTGCGGTGGGGGCGTCGCGCTGCTCGGCTCCTGGCGGGCGTCCCGACGGGCGGCCCGGGTGTCGCCGGTCGCCGCCCTCCGCGAGGCGGGCCTGGAGCGGCGCCGTCCGTCGGTGCTCGCGATGGTCGTCGGCACCGTGTGCCTGGCCGGCCCGGTCGTGCTGTTCGCCCTCGCCGACGAGATCAGCCCGCTGTTCGCGCTCGTCACCGGCATCCTGCTGCCCGAGGTCGTCGTCGTCGGCGTCGTCTGCTTCGGCCGCGTGGTCTTCCCGTGGCTGGCCGGCCAGCTCGCGCGGCCGTTCGCGCGCCGCGACGTCGCCGCCCGGCTCGCGGGCGACCACGTCCGGACCGGCGCGCGGGTCCCGGCCGCGCTGGCGGCCCCGATCCTCGCGATCTCGGCGATCGCGGGGTCGATGATCGTGACGCTGAGCTTCACCGCCGACTGGACCACGGCGCTCGACCGCGCCCACCTCCAGGCGCCGCTGGTCGTCGAGACCGGAGGCGACCGCGCAGTCGCGCAGCGCCTGACCGCCTCCGACGTCCGGTACGCCGACCCGCGGGTCGGTGTGGGTGAGCACGAGGTCGTCGACGTGCGGCTCGCGGAGCAGTCGCGCGGCCTCACCGCCGTCCGCGGCGACCTCGGCGACCTCGGCGACGACCGGGTCGCCGTCACCGAGACCTACGCGTCGGACTCGGGGCGCGGCCTGGGCGACGTGGTCCCGCTGCACGTCGACGGCCAGCGGGTGCGGGCCGAGGTCGCCGCCGTCGTGAGCGACGCGCCGGACCTGTACGCCGACGTGCTGGTGCCCCGCGCCCTGGCCGGTCACCGTGCCGACCGCGCGGTGCCCGACGTGGTCTTCGTCGACCCCGGCGGCGTCGACCTGGACGCGCTGCTGGCCGGCACCGACGCGACCGTCCTCACCGCCGACGCCTGGATCGACGGGGTCGACGAGCAGACCCGGGCCAACAACCGGCTCGGCCTGTGGGTGCTGCTCGGTCCCGCCGGTCTCTACGCCGCGATCGCCATCGTGAACGCGGTGCTCATCGGCGTCTCCCAACGACGCACCCAGCTGCGCACGATCGCCCTGCTCGGCGCGACCGACGACCAGCTGCGGCGCACCGCGCTCTGGGAGGCGGGCCTCGTCGGGGCCGCGGCGCTGCTGGTCGGCGGCGTGGTGACCGGGTCCGTGGCCTGGCTGATCCGCTACGCGACCACCCGCGACGTCGCCGACGTCGCGATGACGGTGCCGTGGCTCCCGTTGGCCGCCATCGGCGCGGTCTGCACCGCGCTCCTGGCCGCCCTGGTCGGGTCGGTCGCCGGACGCCGCGCCGGACCGGCCGGCGCGCCGACCTGACCGGGGGTCAGCGGCCGGTCACGCCGTCGACCTGCTCGCGCAGGATGTCGGCGTGCCCGACGTGGCGGGCCAGCTCGCTGGTCTTGTGCGCCAGGACCCAGCGCAGCGTCTTCCGCTCGCCGTCGACCGGGACGACCGTCAGCGTCTCGGGGGAGCCGGCGGCCGCGATGTACCGGTCCGCCTCCTCGACCGCCGCGCGGTAGTCGGCGACCACCTCGGCCGCGCTGCGCTCGGGCGGCACCACCATCGAGAAGTCGACGTCGGCGTACGCCGGGTCGCCGCCGACGTGGTGGGCGAACCACCAGCGCTCGCCGGCGGCGCAGTGCTGCACCAGCCCGAGCAGGGTCGTCTCCGAGACCACCAGCCGGCGGCGCAGCTGCTCCTCGTCGAGCCCCTCGACCTTCTTCAGCAGGCAGGCCCGGGCGAAGTCGAGGAAGGCCAGCGCCGTCGCGAGCTCCCCGTCGTCGGCCCGTGGGGTCGGCTGCCGCTGGCTCTCCAGTGCGGCACCGGCCGACGACTCAGGCGCCACGGCCGGTCGCCTGCTGGAGCCGGTCGATGTGCTCGGAGGCCTCGGCCTTGCTGAGGTCGGCGGGCAGCTGCTCGCCGGCCTCGCGGGCCAGGGTGTCGAGGTAGCTGCGCTGGGCGCCGGTCATCGGCTCGTCGCCGGTGACCCAGTCCTCGGGGTCCTTGGCGGTCCCGGCCGCCTGGTCGGGCTGCTCGGGCGTCGGGGCACCGAGGACCTCGACGGCCTCGTCGTTCGAATATGTGTTCGATGTCATGGCCCGCCCGTACCCGCCTCGTCCGTCGGCATGCGTGCCGGTCCGGCCGCGTCCCGGAGGCGCCGCGCGAGGTCGGTCACCGCCGCGGCCAGCTCGGGGGAGTCGACGACCTGGAAGGGGACGGGGATGGCAGCGAGCCGGCGGGCGTACCAGTCCGGGTCCTCGGTGGACGCGACCATCCGGGTGCGATCGACCGGCACCGCCTCGAGCCGGGCCAGGCTCGGTGGCACCCAGCGGCGCACCCAGCCCGGCGGCGCGTCCACGAGCACCTCGACCGGGAACCGCCAGCCCTGGGAGAGGTGCTCCTCGAGCACGCTGCGGGCGTCGAGGTCGGCGGGGGGCGCGAAGGTCTCCGGCAGCGACCAGACGTCGACGACCCGGTCGACGCGCAGCACCCGCCGGGCGTCCCGGCTGCGTGACCAGCACAGCAGGTACCACCGGCTGTGCCGCAGCACGACCGCCCACGGCTCGACGTCCATCTCCGAGGTGTGCTCGCCGGCCCGGTAGGACAGCCGGAGCAGCCGGCCCGAGGCGCACGCCGCCAGCAGCCGGTCCAGGTGCTGGTGTGTCGTGACCTCCGCGGCGGCGGGGGGCAGCCGCGGCGCGACCCGGTCCGGCAGCACCCGCAGGATCTTGGCGAGCGCGCCGCCGACCACGTCGGCCGGGTCGGCGGCGCCGCCGTGCCCCTCGAGCGTGGCCATCACCAGGCCCGCCGCCTCGGCCGCGGTGAACATCAGCGGCGGCAGCCGGAGCCCGCGGCCGATCCGGTAGCCGCCGTACGGCCCGCTGACCGACTCGATCGGCAGCTCGGCCTCGCGGAGGATCGCGACGTAGCGCCGCGCCGCCCGGCCGGTGACGCCGAGCGCGGCGCCGAGCTCGTCGGCGGTGATGCCCGGACGTGCCTGGATCAGCTCGAGAGCGGTCAGCGCTCGAGCGGTCGGGGAAGCAGATCGTCCGGGAATGCTCCTAGTGTCGCGCACATGGAGATCAGGATCGGACACGAACCCCCGCTCGCCGGCACCGAGGTCGAGGCCCTCGTCGGCTCGCTGAACCGGATGCGCGGCTACCTGCTGTGGAAGTGCGGCGGCCTCGACGCCGACGGCATCCGGGCGACCCTCGGCCCCTCGGCCCTGACCCTCGGCGGCCTGCTCAAGCACCTGGCGGTCGTCGAGGCGACGACCTTCGCCTGGAAGCTGCACGGCCGGCGGCCGTTCGCGCCCTTCGAGGACGCCGACTGGGACGACGAGGGCTGGCACCTCCGGGTCGAGGCCGACGACACCCCGGGGTCGCTGGAGGCGCTCTTCGTCGCGTCGGTGGCGCAGGGCCAGGCGCTCGTCGACGAGGCGCTCGCGACCGGCGGCCTCGACTTCGTCGCCGAGGTGCAGGACGAGGAGGGCCGGCACCCCAGCCTGCGCCGGGTCGTCCTCGACATCATCGAGGAGTACGGGCGGCACGTCGGCCATGCCGACCTGCTCCGCGAGTCCGTCGACGGACTCGTCGGCGAGGACCCCGCTCCGGGAACCTTCCCCGGCACCTACAACGTATAGCCGACCGGGGGGCTTGCGGCAAGACCCCGGTCCTGCCTCACCATGGCCCGTCGTGACCCCTCGGAACGCCCCACGGAACGCCCCCCGCGACCCCACCGTCTTCGACCTGTCCGCGCACCCGGCCAAGGCCGGGCCCGCCCGCCTTGCCGAGGACGAGCGGCACTTCGCGGCGCTGGCGGAGACCCTCGACGACGCGGTCACCGACCTCACCGAGCGGCTCGCCGCGGCCCGCCGGGCGCCGGGCGGGCAGTGGCAGCAGGCGCTCGAGAGGGACCAGGAGGTGCACCGGCTCTCGGCGCGGCTGCGGACGCTGCAGCGCTACGAGCTCGACCTCTGCCTGGGCCGGATGGTGCCGGCCGACGGGTCGGGCCCGGTGTACGTCGGTCGCCTCGGTCTCGCCGACCGCAGCGGGCACCGGCTCCTCGTCGACTGGCGCTCACCGGCGGCCGAGCCGTTCTTCGCCGCGACCCACGCCGACCCGCACGGGCTGGCCAGCCGGCGCCGGTACCGGTGGACCGGCGGGCGGATCACCGACTACTGGGACGAGGCGTTCACCGAGGACGCGGGCGACGGGCACCTCGCACTGGACGACGACACCGCGTTCCTGGCCGGCCTGGCGAGCAGCCGGTCGCCGCGGATGCGCGACGTGCTCGGCACCCTCCAGGCCGACCAGGACGCGATCATCCGCGCCGGGTCCCGCGGCGCGCTGGTCGTCGACGGCGGGCCGGGGACGGGCAAGACGGTCGTGGCGCTGCACCGCGCGGCGTACCTCCTGCACGCCGACCCGCGGTTGTCCGGGGGCCGCGGCGGCGTCCTGTTCGTCGGACCGCACCGGCCCTACCTGTCCTACGTCGCCGACGTCCTCCCGAGCCTGGGCGAGGAGGGGGTGCAGACGTGCACGCTGCGCGACCTGCTCCCGGAGGGCGCGACGGCCGGCCCCGAGCCGGACCCCGAGGTGGCGCGGCTGAAGTCGAGCGCCGCGATGGTCGGCGCGATCGAGCCCGCGGTCGCGCTCTACGAGGAGCCGCCGACCCGGGGGCTGGTGGTCGAGACCCCGTGGGCCGACCTCTGGCTCGGCGCCGAGGACTGGGCCGAGGCGTTCGCGGCCGCGGACCCGGGCACCCCGCACAACGAGGCCCGGGATGAGGTGTGGGAGGCGCTCGTGGCGATCCTGGTCGACCGGTGCGAGGCCGACGTCCCGCGCGACCAGCTCGCCCGCTCGCTCGCCGGCAACGCGGCGCTGGTCGACGCCTTCGGCGGCGCGTGGCCGCGGATCCACGCGAGCGACCTGGTCGGGGACCTGTGGTCGGTGCCGGCGTACCTGCGCCGGTGCGCGCCCTGGCTGGTGCCGGAGGAGGTGCGCCGGCTGCAGCGCGACGACCCGCAGGCGTGGACGGTGTCGGACCTGCCGCTGCTCGACGCGGCCCGGCTGCGGCTCGGCGACCCCGAGGCGTCGGGCCGCCGGCGCCGGCGGGAGGCGGCGCTCGCCGCGCAGCGCGAGGAGATGGCGGCGGTCGTGGACCACCTGGTCGCGACCGACGACTCCGAGATGATGGTGATGTCGATGCTGCGGCGCGACGACCTGGGGGCGGCGCTGGTCGACGACGCCGGCGTCGAGGTCGCGGACGTCGACGTGCTCGCCGGGCCGTTCGCCCACGTCGTGGTCGACGAGGCGCAGGAGCTCACGGACGCCGAGTGGCAGATGCTGCTGGTGCGCTGCCCGTCGCGCA
The DNA here is from genome assembly GCF_044226305.1 of Nocardioides sp. GTDB lineage: Bacteria > Actinomycetota > Actinomycetes > Propionibacteriales > Nocardioidaceae > Nocardioides. The sequence goes on from NZ_JBGAHF010000009.1 coordinate 178,456, forward strand.
GCCTCACCGTCGTGGGCGACCGGGCCCAGGCCCGGCACGGCTTCCGCGAGTCCTGGCAGGAGCGGCTGCGACGGGTCGGGGTCGACGAGGTCCGCGAGCGGACCCTGACCGTCAACTACCGCACGCCGGAGGAGGTGATGGCCGCCGCGGAGCCGGTCATCCGCGCGGCCGTCCCGGACGCGAACGTGCCGACGTCGGTCCGCAGCAGCGGGATCCCGGTCGGCCGCGGGTCGGTCGCCGACCTCGAGCACCTGGTCGCGACCTGGCTGGCGCAGGAGTCGGAAGGGACCGCCTGCGTCGTCGGCGCTCCCGGGTTCGCGGAGCGCCCGCGGGTGCGGTCGCTGGCGCCGGAGCTGGTGAAGGGCCTCGAGTTCGACCTCGTCGTGCTCGTCGAGCCCGAGCGGTGGTCGGCGGTGGACCGCTACGTCGCGATGACCCGCGCGACCCGGCAGCTGGTCCTGCTGGACCGCTGACCGGGGCCGGCCGAGGGGGCGAGGCTGGGGGCGACGCGCGGCCCACCCGCGCCGACGCCCCCGGGCCGCAGCTGCGACCCAGGGGCGCCGGTCGGTCGGTGCCGGTGCCGTGCCGGTCAGGTGCCGGTCAGAGGTCGACGGGCAGCAGCACCCGGTCGATCGCGTGCGCGATCTGCGGGTTCCCCTTGTTGATGTCGACGGCGATCACCCGCGGGTTGCGCAGGTCGGGGTCCTTGTCGACGAGCGTGACCTGCTTCTTCTTCACCTGCACGGTCACCTTCCCGCCCTGGGCGGTCGTCAGCTTGGCCCCGTCCGCCTTCAGCACCTTGGCGCTGCCGAGCGTCTTGCCCGGGACCACGTGGTAGAGCAGCACGGTCTCGACCGTGTCGACGCCGGCCGCGCCGGCGATGGCGTTGAACGTGTCCTCCTCGGTCGCCGGCGTCGAACCGGTGAGCGCCTTCGCGAGCCTCTGGAAGGCCCGGTCGGTCGGGGCGAACGCCGTGAGGCGGACGCTCCCGTCCGCGAGGACGGCCACCGGGCTGTCCGGCTTGGCGGTCAGCACCGTGGTGACCGCCGCGTCGAGGATGTCGAAGTCCTTCCAGTTGTCGTCGTAGTCGTGCCCGTCCGCCGCCAGCACGTCCGCGAGACTGGTGTTCCCGCGGTGGGGGGCTGGCGCGGCGTCGGCCGAGGTCGTGGCGCCGATGAGTCCTCCAGCGGCGAGGAGCGTGGTCGTGGCGAGTACGGCGATGCTGCGCGTGGTCGTGCTCATGGTGGTGTTCCCTCCCAGGGATCGTTCGCGACGCGGGCACGTCGTGGACATGTGGACGCCAGCCGTTCGGACCACGGCGGCCGAGGGATTGGTGGAACATTCAACCGTCTGGACCAGTGGGTCAATCGAACCCACCGGGCGCGGTTCAGCCCAGGGCGACCGTCAGGGCGAGCACCGTGTCGGGGTCGTCGAGCGCGTCGCCGTACCGCTCGCGCAGCTGGCCCATCCGGTAGCGCACCGTCTGCGGGTGCACGAAGAGCGCGGCCGCGACGTCGTCGCGCCGGCCCTGGTGCAGGAGCCAGCAGCGCAGCGTGTCGGTGAGCTTCTCGACCGTCGCCGGTCGCAGGCCGTCGAGCGGCGCGAGCACCTGGGCCCGCAGGTCGGCGCGGGCGTCCTCGTCCGCGTCCAGCACCAGCTCGACCAGGTGGGCCTCGGTGTCCAGCTCGAGGCCGGCCGCGCGGGCGCGGAGCGCCCGGTCGTACGACGCCCGCACCTCCAGCCACGGCCGGGGAGGTCCCGCGGTCGACCCCCGGTCCGCGAGCACGCGGAGCAGCGGGGCCCGGCGGTGCCCGTGCGCGTCCGGGACCAGCAGCAGCACCCCCTCGTCGAGCTCGGGCGGGTCCGCGGCCTGCAGCGTCCGCGGCGACACCGCGGCCAGCACCGGGCGGACCTGGGACTCCGGGACGATGACCGCGGTCAGGGTGCGAGGCGGCTCCCAGCCGGCGCGCTCGGTCGCCGCGAGCACCGCGTCCGCCGGCGACCCGGTCAGCAGGTGCTGGGTGACCCGTTCGAGCAGCCGCTGCCGCACCCGGCCGGTCGTCGTCAGCTCGTCGGTGTGCCCCGCGACGCTGGCCGCGGAGAGCTCGTCGATGTAGGCGAAGACCAGCTCCGCGAAGCCGACCAGCGTCTCCGCCTCCACCCCCGCGGCGACCGCGGTCGTCGACATGTCGCGCCACGCGACGCGGGCACCGATGCGGTACGCCGCCAGCAGCGCCTCGGTCGTCCGGCCGCTGCGGGCCTCGCCCCGGCCGAGCTGGTAGGCGCCCTCGACGGCCGGGGCGGTCGGCGTCCCGGGGTCGGAGCCGCGGCGCCCGCTGGCCAGCGCGAGGAACCCGCCGAGGGCGAGCTGCACGGCGTTGCGGATGGTCTCGCCCATGGGGCCGGCCAGTGCGTCCTCGTAGGAGGGCACCTCGGCGATGATCGCGGTGACGACGTCGTCGGCGACCTGGGGCAGCTGGTCGCGCATCTGCGAGAAGGCGCCGGCGGGCAGCCGGACGCCGTGACCGGCGGTCCGGCGGGTGGTCCGGCGGGTGGTGCTGCGGGCCATGCCGACTCCTTTTGTGCGTTGCGAACAAAGGTAGCGCTGATCTTCACGTCCCCTGGTCATGATGTCACCCCCGGGGAGCAGCACACTGGAAGCATGAGCATCGCTGTTCCGTCCCGCCGGGCCCCCGCCCGTGGCCCCGGCCTCGGGCACAACCTGCGGCAGAGCCTGCGCCGGTTCGCCGACGCGGCCGTCACGCCGCTCCAGCTCGACGACGTGCTCGACGTCTTCCACCCGCTGCGCCGCGGCGCCGAGCTCCGCGGCCGGATCGTCGACGTGCGGCCCGAGACGGTCGAGGCGACCACGCTCGTCGTCAAGCCCGGGCGTGACTGGGCGGGCCACGTGCCGGGCCAGTACGTCCGGATGGGTGTCGACGTCGAGGGCGTCCGGCTCTGGCGCACCTACTCCCTGACCCACGGCCCGCGCGCCGACGGCTGTATCAGCGTGACCGTCAAGGCGATCCCGGACGGCGTCGTCTCGAACCACCTCGTGCACCGCGCCCGCCCGGGCCAGATGCTGCAGCTCGCGCAGGCCCAGGGCGAGTTCGTGCTCCCGCAGCCGATCCCGCAGAAGCTGCTGCTGGTGACCGCCGGCTCCGGCATCACCCCGGTGATCGGGATGCTGCGCAACCTGTTCTCCCGCGCCACGCCGTACGCCGGCGACATCGTGCTGCTGCACTCCGCGATGACCCGAGACGCGGTGATCTTCGGCCCCGAGCTGCGCTCCTACGCCGCCCGCGGCCTGCTCCGGCTGGTCGAGATGCACACCGACACCCACGGCCTGCTCGACGTCGCCGAGCTCGACGCCGTGGTCCCCGACCTCGACGAGCGCACGGCGTACGCCTGCGGGCCGGCCGGCCTGCTCGACGCCCTCCAGGACCACTACGACGAGCTCGGGCTGGTGCTCACGACCGAGCGCTTCCGCCCGGCCGCCCCCGTCGTCGCCGGCGAGGGGGGGACCGTCACGTTCGCGGACGGCACCGTCGTCGAGGGCGACGGCGCGACCCCGATCCTGGACGCCGCGGAGAACGCCGGCGTCCTCATGCCCAGCGGCTGCCGGATGGGCATCTGCATGAGCTGCGTGCTGCCGATGAAGGAGGGCGCCGTGCGCGACCTCCGCAACGGCGCGCTCACCGTCGCCGTGCCGGGCGAGACCGGCCCCAGCGGCGTACCGATCCAGACCTGCATCAACGCGGCCGCCGGGCCGTGCCACCTCGATCACTGACCGCGAGGAGACACCATGACCGCCATCACCAAGAAGCCCGAGAACCCGACCGCCCACCTGACCCCCGAGGACGTCGAGCAGCTCGGCATCGAGCTGGACGCGATCCGCCAGGACGTCCTCGACGACCGCGGCGAGCGCGACGCCGCCTACATCCGCCGCGTCGTCGACGTGCAGCGCCGCCTCGACCTGGCCTCCCGCGCGGTGCTGCTCGGCTCCGCGCTGCCGCCGCTGTGGGTGCTCGGCACCGTCGGCCTGTCCGTGGCCAAGATCCTCGAGAACATGGAGATCGGCCACAACGTCATGCACGGCCAGTGGGACTGGATGCGCGACCCCAAGATCCACTCGACCACCTGGGAGTGGGACAACGCGTCGACGGCCGAGGGCTGGAAGCACGCGCACAACGAGATCCACCACACCTATACGAACATCGTCGGCAAGGACAACGACCTCGGCTACGGCATCATGCGCGTCGACGAGGACCAGCGCTGGGTCCCCGCCTACCTGCTGCAGCCGGTCTGGAACTTCATCAACGCCTGCTTCTTCGAGTACGGCATCGCGGCGTACGACCTCGAGCTCGGCCGCAACCTGCGGCTGCCGAAGGAGAAGCGCTCGGAGGAGTTCAAGTCCTCGGTGCGCAAGACGCTCGGCAAGATCCGCAAGCAGGCCACCAAGGACTACGTCGTCAACCCGGCGCTCGCGATCCCCTTCGGCGGGTTCCTGCCGACGCTCGCCGCGAACTTCACCGCCAACCTGGTGCGCAACGTCTGGTCGCACTCGGTGATCATGTGCGGCCACTTCCCCGAGGGCGTCGAGACCTTCGAGAAGCGGGCGATCCCGGAGAAGGAGACCCGCGGCGAGTGGTACCTGCGCCAGATGCTCGGCTCGGCGAACATCTCCGGCTCGAAGGCGATGCACCTGATGAGCGGCAACCTGTCGCACCAGATCGAGCACCACCTGTTCCCGGACCTCCCGTCGAACCGGTACGCCGAGGTCGCCCCGCGCGTCCAGGCGCTGTTCGAGAAGTACGACCTGAACTACCACTCGGCCCCGCTGCCGCAGCAGGTCTACTCGGCCTGGCACAAGGTGGTCCGGCTCTCGCTCCCCAACGGCTGGCTCCCGACGACCACCGTCAAGAACCTGCCCTCGCAGACCAAGCTGCTCTGGGCGATGTCGACCAAGGGCCCCAAGGTCCGCCGGGCCGCCCAGGCACGGCTGCAGCAGCAGGCCCGTCGGCAGGCGGCGGCCGCGGCTGCCTGAGACACGCCGGGTCTCACCGGCTGACCGGTGACTCCCGCACGACTCGCCGCAGCACACCGGCGTGTCCTGCGGGTTCGCCCGGGCAGCTTCGGCGATGGTCTGCCGCGACAGGTCCGCCGAGGCTCCTACTCGTCGCCGGTGAGGTTGAACGACCGCAGCCGGTGGCCGGTGAGCCAGGTGCCACCGACGATAGCGACCAGGCCGGCGACCAGCGCGTAGGTCAGCGGCAGCCCGGAGACCAGCGAGGTGCCGGCGACCCGGTCGACGACCTCGGCCGACCAGCGGGTGACGCTGAGCCAGCGCACGCCGTCGAGCAGCCCGCCGAGGAGCCCCTCCCACACCAGCAGGTAGACCAGCCCGATCACGACGGCATGCCGGGTGAGCACCGACAGCAGCGCGAACAGCGCGCAGTACGCCGCGCCGCCGAGCGCCGAGCCGAGCGCGAAGCCGATCGCCAGGGACGGCTCGGAGGTCCGCACCACGAGCCCGGCGACCAGGAGCGGCAGCGTCCCGAAGGCGAGCACGCACGCGACCGCGACCACGAGCTTGCTGACGACGATCGTGGAGCGGGGCACCGGCTTGGCGAGCAGGTAGGAGATCGAGCCGTCGTCGATCTCCGGAGCGAGCAGCCCGGAGGTCGCGAGCAGCGCCACGAGCGGCACCACCACGACCAGGCCGAGCCCGTAGAGCGTGTGCCGGGCGCCCTCGTCGTCCTGCCCGACCAGCGCCCGGGCGAGCACCGAGAGCCCGAGCAGGATCAGCGGCAGCACGAACAGCAGCACCCCGCGCCAGCGGCCGAAGATGCTGCGCACGCCCAGCCGCACGATGGTCCGCGACACGATCACGGCGCCACCAGGTAGGAGAAGACGCTCTCGAGCGACTCGTCGGCCGGGGTCACCTCGTGCAGGCGTACGCCGTGGTCGCGGGCCAGCCGCGGCAGCACCTCGCTGAACCGGCCGAAGTCGGAGGCCTCGAGCTCGATGCCGCCCTCGGCCCGCAGCCGGGCGCCCCGCACCGAGCGGTCGGCGAGCAGCACGGACGCCATCAGCCGGTCGTCCGCGGTGCGCAGCACGAAGCGGTTCGGCCGGTCGGTCATCAGCCGCCGGATCGCGCCGAAGTCGCCCGAGGCCGCGTGCCGGCCGGCGACCACGACCTCGATCTGGCGGGCGACCTGCTCGACCTCCTCGAGGATGTGGGAGCTGAAGAGCACCGTGCGGCCCTCGGCGCCCATGGTCCGGATCAGCTCCATCAGGTGGATCCGCTGCCGCGGGTCCATCCCGTTGAACGGCTCGTCGAGCAGCAGCACCCCGGGGTCGTGGACCAGCGCCGAGGCCATCTTGATCCGCTGCCGCATCCCCTTGGAGTAGGTCGAGATCTCCCGGTCCTGGGCGTCGGTCATCTCGATCATCGCGATGGCGCGCTGGGACGCGGCGCCCGGGTCGGGCAGCCCCTGGAGCTCGGCGTTGGCGACGACGAACTCCCGGCCGGTGAGGTAGTCGAAGAGCGCCTCGCGCTCGGGGACCAGGCCGACCTTGCGGTAGACCTGCTCGTTGCGCCACAGCGGGTCACCGTCCAGGGTCACCGACCCGGCCGAGGGCGCCAGGAACCCCGACATCAGCGCGATCAGGGTGGACTTGCCGGCGCCGTTCGGGCCGAGCAGGCCGGTCACGCCGGGCCCGATCGTCATCGTCACGTCGTTGACGGCGACGACGTTGCGGAACCAGCGCGAGACGTGGTCGATGCGGATCTCGCTCATCGGGCGGACCTCACGGCGAGACCCTGCGGTAGCGGGCCATCAGCGCGGCGACCGAGCCGGCGACCACCAGCACCGTCGCGACGACGTACAGCAGCCCCATGGCGGTGCCCTCGGGTGGCGTCGCGGTGGCGGCGGGGGAGTCGAAGAGGAAGACCTGCACGCCGTTGACGAGCGTGTACGGCGAGAAGATCCCGGCCACCTGGCCGACGGTCGCGTGGCCGGCGTCGTAGGAGATGCCCTGGACCGCGACGACGACGGTGTAGCTGACCAGCAGCACGACGATCACCGCGGTGACCGCGAGCCCGCGCCGCACCGTCAGCGCCGAGACCAGCGCCGCGAGCCCGGCCAGGCAGGCGGCGAGCAGGGCCGCGCCGACGACCGCGCCCAGGAACCGGCCGGTCTCCCGGCCGATCGGCAGGTCGGCGAGCAACCCGCCCACGTAGAGCAGCAGCAGCGGCGCGGCGACGAGCACGAAGGTGGCGACGGCGAGCGAGGCGAAGCGGACCAGGACGTAGACCCACCGCCGCATCGGCCGCGCCAGGTAGAGCGTGATGGTCCGGAACCGGAGGTCCCGCGAGACCAGCGCCGGCGCCTGCGCAGCCACGAAGACCGAGATCAGCAGCTGCGTCGTGAGCGGGTAGGTCGAGTAGGGCACGATCTGCTCGTCGAGCCCGAGCAGGTTCTTCGCCTGCACGAGGACCCCGACCAGGATCAGCGCCGGCAGCAGCATCAGCCCGAGCAGCACCATCGGCAGGACCTTCGAGCGCGCCGAGCGGCCGAGCCCGTAGGTGTTGCGCAGCCCGGTCGTGAAGAAGGACCGCGCGACCGCCCGCTCGCCGAGCCGCGGGCCGCCGTACGGCCGGTAGCCGAGGTCGTGGATGACACCGGTGGGCGCGCCGGTCGTCGTCGGCTCAGACGGGCTGGACATGGCCGGCACCCCCCTCGCGGAAGACGTCCTCGATGCGGTGGTGCCGCTCCTGCATCCGCACCAGCCCGAGGCCGAGGTCGACGGTGAGGTCGCGGACGACGTCGGGTGTGGTCTCGTCGCGGACCTCGACCTCGATCAGCGTGCCGCCGGCCGGGCGGGCGGTGAGCCCGGCGTCGACGAGCGCCTGGCCGAGCAGCCGGTCGGCGTCGGGACGGCCCTGCACCTCGACGAGCAGGCTGCCGGTCGCGTGCAGGAAGTCGGTGGTCGCCGAGGAGCGCAGCAGCCGGCCGGCGTCGAGGACCACCACGTGGTCGCTCACCCGCTCGAGCTCGCCCAGGAGGTGGGAGGTGACCAGCACCGCGATGCCGAACTCCTCGCCGATCCGGCGCACCAGGGCGAGCATGTCGTCGCGCGCGGAGGGGTCGAGCCCGTTCGTCGGCTCGTCGAGCAGCACCAGCCGCGGGTCGTGGACCAGCGCCTGGGCCAGCTTGACCCGCTGCTTCATGCCGGTGGAGTAGCCGCCGATCGGACGGTAGCGCTCCTCGGCGAGCCCGACGTGGCGCAGCACGTCGGAGGTGCGCTCCCGCGCCGCGGAGTAGGGCAGCCCGGACATCTGGCCGAGGTGGACGACCAGGTCGCTGGCCGACACGTCGGCGGGCAGGCAGTCGTGCTCGGGCATGTAGCCGACCACCGCCCGGATCTGGGCGCCCTCGGTCGCGACGTCGTGGCCGAGCACGGTCGCGCTGCCGCTGGTGGCCGGCACCAGCCCGAGCAGGATCTTGATCAGGGTGGACTTGCCGGCGCCGTTCGCGCCCACGAGTCCTGTCACGCCCTCGCCGACGGACACATCGAGGTGGTCCAGCGCCGTGACGCGCGGGTAGGCCTTCGTCAGCCCCGCGGTCTCGATGACGGCCACGCCCCCAACCTAGGCCGTGGCACCCAGCCGCCGCGGCGGGCGCGCGCGGGTCTCCGGCATCCTGGACCCATGCGATTCACCGAGCACGAGCTGACCGTCGCGCTGACCGGGGTCGCCAAGAGCGTGCTCGCGACCCAGGACAAGGACGTCAAGAAGGGCCGGCGCACCGAGGACGAGGCGTGGGAGGCGCTCACCCGCTACCAGCGGTTCCAGCTGCTCGACGGCCTCGGCTCCCAGCTGCTGCCGGCACTCGTCTCGCTGCCCGACGTGCCGGTCGAGCCGGGCACCCGGCCGACGTACACGGACGAGGAGGTCACCGCGGCCGTCGAGGAGCGGCTGGCCGACGAGCGCGGGCTGCGTCGCACGGCGCTGCTCGCCGCGCGGGTCGCACTGGTCAGGCTGGCGCTCGAGTGCCTGCCGCCGCGCACCGACCCCGACGCCCTCACCGTGCCGGACCACCTCTGAGCGTTTTCCCACACCTCGGCGCTTCGTGGGTGCCCGCGACCGGGACGCGAGAGACTGCCGTCGGGCGAGGGGAGGAGGGCCGGTGGCCGGACCGCGGGGAGCAGGTCGCTGGACCCTGCTCGTCTGCCTGGGCGTCGCGCTGGTCCACGTCGTCGTCCTCGTGACGCTGACCGCCCGCTCGGGTGACGGCCCGCATCAGGCTCCGGTCCTCGTCGCCGCTCCCGCCGTCGTGGCGGAGGCGCTCGCGAACGAGGCGTCGGCGTTCCCGGGTGACCCGTTCGACGCGGACTGGACGGCCGACACCGACCGCGCGAAGGAGGCCGTCCGGGACGGCGACGCGGTCGCCTCCGTCGTCGTCGACCTCCCGGGGACCGACGACGTGGTCATGGTCAACGGCGGCGCTGACCCCGCCCTCAACGACGCGCTCGTCGAGCGGATCACCTCGATCGAGAAGTCCCGCGGCCGCACCGTCGAGGTCCGCGAGCTGACCCGCCCGGGCACGGCGGGGGCCGAGGACGACATCCGGACCTACGTGCTCCTGTGCGGGCTCCTCGGCTTCGGCTTCGTGCTGGCGGTCTCGATGGTCCGCGGACCGGTCGCGGGCTCGGCCACGGCCGGCGCCCGGCGGCTGCTCGCGCTGGCCGGGGTCTCGGTCGGTGGCGCCACCGTGCTCCAGCTGCTCCCGGCGGTGCAGCTCCCCGGCGACTCGGTGTCGGTGGTGGCGATCGGGGCCGGCTACGCGTTCACCCTCGGCGCGATCACGCTGGCGGTCGAGGCGCTCGCCGGCCTGGTCGGGCTGGCGATCGTCGCGGCGACGTACTTCGTCCTGGCGACGCCGCTGCTCACCGACACCAGTCCCTACCTGCTCCCCCCGCCGTGGCCGACCGTCACCCCGTGGCTGATGACCGGGGCGACCCAGCAGGCGCTGGCCGGGGTGACCTACCTCGACCCGAGCCACGCCGTGCGACCCGTCCTCGAGCTCGCCGCGATCGCGCTGGTCGCCCTGGTCGCGGTCGTCATCGCCTGGGTGCTGCGCCGGCGCGCCGATCCGGCGACGGATCCCGCCGACATGCCGGTGCGGCACTGGCGGCTGTGGGTGGTCGGGTCGATCCTGCCGCTGGCGGCCGCGATGGCGCTGGTCGTCGCGCTGGTGCCGACCGGAGCCACCGGGGCCCGGCCGGTCCCCAGCGTGGCGTCGCAGACGACCTGCATCGCGGACGCCGCGCCCACGGTCAGCGTGGACGAGCTGAACCAGCAGATCGCGACCCTGCAGGGCAGCCCCGCGTTCCGGGGCGCCGACGTGGGGGCCGACGTCCACCTCCAGGACGGCCGGTTCCTGCTGGTGTTCGGCGACACCCTGCGCAGCTCGACCTTCGACGGCCCGCGGTTCGTGCGGAACTCGATGATGCTCTGGGACGTCGACTGCGTCTCGGTCGTGCTGCCGCCGTCGAAGGGCGCGCTGATCCCCGACCGCCTCGACGGCGTCGGCTACTGGCCGATGTCGTCGGCCGTGATCCACCGGCCCGGCTACGACCTGGTCCTGGTGTCGACGCAGCGGGTGGCCACCACCGGATCGGGCTCCTTCGACTTCGCCAACCTCGGCCCGTCCCTCGCGGTCTTCGTGGTGCCCGTCGGCGAGACCCCGCAGCTGATCGGCACCAAGGACTTCGGCCGGGACGACGTCAACAGCGCGCGTCCCGAGTGGGGCGCCGCGCTCGCTCTCGACGACGGCTGGCTCTACGCCTACGGGACGGCCCGGCCCGCCGACGGCAGCACCCTGGGCTTCTCGCTCCGGGTCGCCCGGGTCCGCCCCGACGACGCCCTCGACCAGTCGAAGTGGCGCTACTGGGACGGCTCGAGCTGGCACGCCGACGCCGACTACGCGGTGGACGTCATCCCCGCCTCCGTCGGTGTCTCCCAGACCCTGAGCGTCTTCCACCAGGACGACCGGTGGTACGCCGTCAGCAAGCTCGGCGGGGACCTCGGGGACCAGCTGGCGTTCTGGACGGCGCCCGGGCCCACCGGACCCTTCACGCTGGCCGGCCCGGTCGCCACCCTCCCGTCGGACCCGGCGTCGGGCGAGGTCACCTACATGCCGCTCGCCCACCCCGAGCTGCTCCCGCTGCCGGGGACGATGGTCGTCTCCTACAGCCGCAACAACACCGACTTCTCGAAGATCCAGGCGGACCCGACCCTCTACCGGCCCACGCTGATCCGGGTGCCGATGCCCGAGTGACCCGACAGTCGGACGTCCCGACTCAGCCGAGCGCCGCGCCGACGACCGCCCGGGCCTCCTCCTGCACCTGGGCGAGGTGCTCGGGCCCGCGGAACGACTCCGCGTAGATCTTGTAGACGTCCTCGGTGCCGGAGGGCCGGGCGGCGAACCACGCCGACGCGGTGACGACCTTGAGCCCGCCGATCTTCGCGCCGTTGCCGGGCGCCTCGGTCAGCTTGGCGGTGATCTCCTCGCCGGCCAGCGAGGTCGCGGCGACGTCGTCCGGCGAGAGGGCCGCCAGCTTCGCCTTCTCCTCCCGCGAGGCGGGGGCGTCGATCCGGGCGTAGGCCGGCTCGCCGTGCTCGGCCACCAGGTCGGCGTACCGCGCGCTCGGCGAGGAGCCCGTGGTCGCCAGGATCTCCGAGGCGAGCAGCGCCAGGATGATCCCGTCCTTGTCGGTCGTCCAGACCGAGCCGTCGCGGCGCAGGAACGACGCGCCCGCCGACTCCTCGCCGCCGAAGCCGAACGAGCCGTCGATCAGGCCGGGCACGAACCACTTGAAGCCGACCGGGACCTCGACCATCTCGCGGCCGATCGCCTGCGCGACCCGGTCGATCATCGAGGACGAGACCAGCGTCTTGCCGATCTGCGCGCCCGCCGGCCAGTCCGGGCGGGCCCCGCCGAAGAGGTAGCCGATCGCGACGGCGAGGTAGTGGTTGGGGTTCATCAGCCCGGCGTCGGGGGTGACGACGCCGTGCCGGTCGGAGTCGGCGTCGTTGCCGGTCGCGATGTCGTAGCGGTCCCGCTGCGCGATCAGCGAGGCCATCGCGGACGGCGAGGAGCAGTCCATCCGGATCTTGCCGTCCCAGTCGAGGGTCATGAACCGCCAGGTCGGGTCGACCAACGGGTTGACGACGGTCAGGTCGAGGCCGTGCCGGTCGGCGATCTCGCCCCAGTAGGCCACGGACGCGCCACCGAGCGGGTCCGCCCCGATCCGCACGCCGGCGGACCGGATCGCGTCGATGTCGACGACGTTCGGCAGGTCGTCGACGTAGGTCCCGAGGAAGTCGTACGGCTGCGCGGCGGCCCGGGCGCGTGCGAACGGGACCCGCTGCACGCCCGCCAGACCACCGCGGATCAGCTCGTTGGCCCGGGCCGCGATCACCGAGGTCGCGTCGGTGTCGGCCGGTCCGCCGTGGGGCGGGTTGTACTTGAAGCCGCCGTCGCTCGGCGGGTTGTGCGAGGGCGTGACCACGATGCCGTCGGCGAGCCCGGCGCCGGTGGTGCGGCCGCCGTTGGCGCGCAGGATGGCGTGCGAGACGGCCGGGGTCGGCGTGTAGCCGTCCCGGTCGTCGACCAGCACCGTCACGTCGTTCGCGGCCAGCACCTCGAGCGCGGTCGACCAGGCCGGCTCCGAGAGCCCGTGGGTGTCACGGCCGACGAACAGCGGGCCGTCGTACCCCTGCTCGCGGCGGTAGTCGACGATCGCCTGGGTGGTGGCCAGGATGTGGGTCTCGTTGAAGGCCGTGCGCAGCGACGACCCGCGGTGCCCGCTCGTCCCGAACGCGACCTGCTGGTCCACGTCGTCGGGGTCCGGGACCCCGGTGTAGTAGGCCGTGACGAGGTGCGCGACGTCGACGAGGTCCGAGGGGGCGGCCGGCTGACCGGCGCGGGGGTCGCTCATACGGACCATCATGCCGCGAGACGTTCGTCACCAGGGTTCGGGACCGACGACACGGGGAAGGCTCAGGGAAGCGATCTACAGTCGAGGCAGAGCGGGGCTCCCTCGCGACCTCCACGCCGACAGGACCCCATGACCTCCACCGTCAGCCTCACCGGACCCACCGGCGCTGAGAACGACGTCCCGCCCCACCCGTCGCTGCGTGCCGTGGTCCGCCGGGTCAGCCTGAGCCTGCTGGTCGCCTGCGCCGTCCCGGCCGCCCTCTTCTACACCTGCTTCCGCCTGTACGGCGTGTGGACCGCGATCGCCGTCGCGCTCGGCTGGTCCTACGGCGCGATCGCCTGGCGCGCGGTGACCGGCCGCCGGCCGTCGGGTCTGCTGCTGCTGACCGCGCTGCTGCTGACCGCGCGGACGGTGATCTCGTTCGCGGCGGGCAGCACGTTCCTCTACTTCCTCCAGCCGATCATCAGCGACGGCGTCGTCGCGACGGCGTTCCTGGTGTCCCTCCTGACGGCCCGGCCGATGGTGGCCCGGCTGGCCGGCGACTTCTACCCGATGGACGACGAGCTGCACCTGCGGCCGCGGATCCAGCGGCTGTTCCGCAACCTGACCGTGCTGTGGGCCGTGCTCTGCCTCACCAAGGCGCTGCTCACCCTGTGGCTGCTCCAGTCGACGTCGCTCCAGACGTTCGTGCTGGTCAAGAGCGTCTCGGCGCTGAGCATCAACATGCTCGCCGCCGGTGGGACGATCAGCCTGGCCGTGCTCGTCGCCCGCAAGGAGGGGCTGCTGCCCGGCGCCGTCGTCCCGGTGCCCGTCCCTGTCCCCGCCTGACCCCTGGCCGCTGACCCCTGGCCGCCGGCTGATCCGGGCCGCCGCAGGTTCACCACGGGATGCAGGCGAACCTGCACTTCCCACGGTGGGCAGAGCCAGGGAGGTGCGGGTTCGACCACAGACCATGGTGAACCTGAGTCGACCTGAGTCGACCTGAGTCGACCTGAGTCGACCTGAGTCGACCTGAGTCGACCTGCGCCGACCTGCGCCGACCTGCGCCGCGGCCCACCTCAGGCGGCGATGGCGTCCAGCTCGGCCAGGTCGGCCTCGTCGAGCCGGAGCCGGGCGGCGGCGAGGTTCTCCTCGAGGTGGGCGACCGAGCTGGTGCCGGGGATCAGCAGGATGTTCGGCGACCGCTGCAGCAGCCAGGCCAGTGCGACCTGCATGTGGGTGGCCCCGTGCTTGGCCGCGACCTCGTCGACCGTGCCGAGCTGCAGCGGGCTGAACCCGCCGAGCGGGAAGAACGGCACGTAGTAGATGCCCTGGTCGTCGAGGGCGTCGATCAGGTCGTCGTCCTCGCGGTGCGCGACGTTGTAGGCGTTCTGCACCATCGACACCGGTGCGATGTCCTGGGCGATCTTGACCTGCTCGGGCGTGCAGTTGCTGAGCCCGAGCTCGCACACCAGCCCCTGCGAGCGCAGGTCGGCGAGCACCGTCCACTGGTCCTCGAACGAGCCCTCGTGGCCGTCCATGAACCGCAGGTTGACCCCGCCGAGCCGCTCGACGCCGAGACGGCCGAGGTTGTCGTGCACGGCCTCCTTGATCTCGTCCGGTGAGAACGCCGGCAGCCAGGCGCCCGCGTCGTCGCGCCGGGCACCGACCTTGGTGACCAGCACCAGCTCCGGCGGGTAGGGGTGCAGCGCCTCGCGGATCAGGTCGTTGACGACGTAGGGGCCGTAGTAGTCGCTGGTGTCGATGTGGTCGACGCCGAGGTCGATCGCGCGTCGCAGCACCCGCACCGCCTCGTCGGGGTCGGCCGGCGGGCCGATGATGCCGGGTCCGGTGAGCCGCATCGCGCCGTAGCCGATCCGCTTGACGTCCGAGAGTCGCTTCATGTCGTCCCACTGTGCGTCGTCGCGCCTCGCGAACCAAGGGCGCCGGGTTCCCTAGCCTGGACCCCACGATGAAGCTCGCGCGCACCGCCGCCCTGGTGGGCGTCGCCCTCCTGTGCTGGGCGTTCGGGCCGGTCGTCCTGCTGCTGGCGGCCGGCTCGCTGTGCTTCCGCCGGGTCCGGGCCTGGCTGCGGCCGAGCCGTCGGGTGCTCGGGTGGTGGGTGGTCGCGGTCCTCGTCGTCGCCGGTCTCGCCTACGTTCTGCCCGACGGCTGGGTGCGGATGCCGCCCGGCGCGGGCGCGCTGGTCACGCCGGCGTACGTCGGCCGCCCGGCCATCGTGACCGCCGACCGGGTCACCGCGCCCCTGGGCGAGTCGCCGCGGGTGACCAGCCGGTCCTACCGCACCCCCGGGTGCCGCGAGCTCGCCTTCGACGACGCCGAGCGGGTCGTGACGGCGTGCGGCGGCGCGGATGCCCCCGTGCTCCGGCTCCTCGACGCCGACAGCCTGCGGCAGCAGGACGTCAAGACGCTGCCGGGCGGGTGCGCGCCGGTCTTCGACGTGGCCGGCGACCGGACGGTGGTCGCGGCCGGCGGCCGGCGGCTCCTGGTGATGACGACCGCGGACGCCGAGGGCCGCGCGGACCTGACCACGGTCGCGACCGTCGACCTGCCCGACGCCGGCTGCCCGACCGGCGTGGCGGTCGACGGGGACGGGCACGTGTGGTTCGCCACCGCGGACGGCCGTGTGGGCGTCGTCGCCGACGGTCGCGCGCGGACCGTGGACCTCCACGACCGGGTCGAGCGGCCGCTCGCGGCGGTCCCGGGCGCGGCGTACGTCGCCGGGGCCGGCGCCCTCCACCAGCTGGTGCTGACGCGGGGGCGGCCGGTGGTCGCCTGGTCCTCGGCGTACGACGACGGCGGCAGCCGGGGCGCGGCACCGGTGGTGCTCCCGACCGGGCTGGTCGCGGTGGCCGACGACCGCAGCCCTCGGATGCAGGTGGTGGTGCACCGCACCGACACCGGCGACGTGGTGTGCCGGACCGAGCTCTTCGAGGACGACCGCAGCTCGACCGACGGCGGGATGGTCGCGGCCGGGAACAGCGTCCTGGTGCTCGACCAGCACGGGTACGCCGGCCCGCTCTCGACCGCGCTCGGCCGGACCACCACCGGCGGCCTCGCCCGGGTCGACGTGGTCGCCGGCGAGTGCCGGGTCGGCTGGGAGTCCGACCTGGACGCGCCCAGCGGGGCGCCGGCGGTCTCGACGAGGGCCGGGCTGGCCTACGTCTACACGAAGCGGCACAGCTGGCTCGGCGCCGACGCGTGGTACCTCAGCGCGGTCGAGCTCGACTCCGGCCGCGCGGTGTGGGCCCGGCGCACCGGGCTCGGCGTGCTCGCGGACAACCACCACGGCCGGGTCGCTCTCGGCCCGGACGGCGCGGCGTACGTGCCCGTCCTCGGCGGGTTCGTCCGTGTCGCGGACCGGGACTGACCGGCCCCGCTCCACGACCGGCGCCCGGCGCTCGACGCCCGGCACTCACGGGTAGCGGACGCCGGTGACCTCCTCGCTCAGCTGCCACAGGCGGCGCTGGGCGGTCTCGTCGTGGGAGAGCCGGTTGCTGGTCGTGACCCGGGGCGAGCCGCCCCACTCGAAGAGGCCGTCGGGCCCGACGTACGTCCCGCCCGGCAGGTCGGCGGTCGCCGCCACCAGGGTGGGCCACGCGCCGGTCGCGGGGGTGCTGGGCGAGACCGCCTTGATCGCGGCGTCCAGGATCGTGGCCCGGCCGCCGGCGGCGCGGCCGTACTGGCCGTTGGCCGCCAGGTGGGTCGAGGCGAAGCCGGGGTGCGCGGCGAGCGCCCGGACCGGCAGCCCGGCCCGGCGCAGCCGCCGCTCGAGCTCGTAGGTGAAGAGCAGGTTCGCGAGCTTGGTCTGCCCGTACGTCGGCCACCGCTGGTAGCGCCCGTGCTGCTGCCGGGGGTCGTCGGTGGGCGCCCGCCGCGCGACCCGGTGCATCTGCGAGGACACCGCCACCACCCGGCCGTCCTCGCTCGCGACCAGCTGCGGCAGCAGCAGCCCGGTGAGCAGGAACGGGCCGAAGTGGTTGGTCGCCATCTGCAGCTCGAGACCGTCGCCGGTGCGGTGGTACGGCGTGCCCATCACGCCGGCGTTGTTCACCAGGACGTCGATCGGTCCGAGCCCGGCCAGGCCGGCCGCGGCGCGGCGTACCGACCCGAGGTCCGCGAGGTCGACGACCACCTCCTCGAGCTCCGCCGCCGGGACCTCCTCCAGGATCGCGGCGCGGGTCTCGGCGAGCCGCTCGGCCCGGCGCCCGGCGAGCACCACCCGGGCGCGGCGCCGGGCCAGCTCCAGGGCAGTGAACTGCCCGAGCCCGCCCCTGCTCGGCCCCGTCACGACGACGGTGCGGCCGGCCAGGTCGGGCAGGTCGGCCGGCGACCAGCGGTCGACGGCCGACCTCACGGGGTGGTGGCGAGCGCGTCGAGCACGCGCTGCCCGAGGTCCTGGTCGCCGTCGACGTGGACGGTCCCCGGCTCCGGGTCGCACCGGCCGCCGGCGAGCCGGATGAAGGCCTCGCGGTCCATCCGCAGCCGCACGGTCGGGTCCTCGGGGACGGCGGCCAGCCGCTCGCCCCGGCCCGACTCGTTGACGACGAAGGCGTAGGGGTCGCTGCCCTCCATCTCCAGCACTGCGCTGGTCCCGGCCGGCGCGCCGACCCGCTTGGCGAGCACGTAGCCGAGGCTCTCCGCGAGGTACTCGGCGGTGTGCCGGGCCGCGGGGGAGTCCATCCCGCCGGGGCGGTCGACCGCGCGCCGCACGTCCTGCTCGTGCATCCACACGTCGAGCGGGCGGTTGCGCAGCAGGGTGCGCCAGTCCCACCCGATGCCGCCGAAGACCGCCTCGGGCTTCGCGGCGGCGTCCGTGGGCGGTTCGGCGAGGAGCCGGGTGTGCCGGGCGGTCGCCGCCGCGCGGATCTCGTTGATGATGGCGTCCGGGCTGGCGTCCCGACGGGTGACCACGCCGACCTCGGTGTAGAGCCCCATGAACCCCGTGACGTGGTCCGGGTCGCCGACGTCGGCGGTCTCCTCGGGGTTGCCGGCGAGGACCGACTCGAGGTGGGCGACGTGGGAGGCGACGGCCTTCACGTCCCAGCCGGGCAGGTCGGTGGGGCGTGCCCAGTCGTCCTCGTCGAGCTCCTCGAGGAGGTCGGTGAAGTCGTTGACGGCCTGCCACCACACGTCGACGTAACCGCTGAGCAGCTCCTGGTCGGTCATGGCCAGCACCCTAGCCAGGGTCCACCGACGACTCAGCCCGGGTGCTGGTCGTGGAAGCGCACCGCCAGCACGGCGACGTCGTCGTCGAGCCGCTCCGGCGCCAGCTCGGCGAGGACCGCGTCGAGGAACTCGCCGACCGGCAGCCCGTGGTGCCGGCCGGCCACCGACGCCAGCCGGTGCAGCCCGTCGTCGATGTCCTCGCCGCGCCGCTCGACGAGACCGTCGGTGTAGAGCAGGAGGAGCGAGCCGGACGCGATCGTCGTGCGGCGGTCGTCGCGTTCGCCGTCGGGGTCGACGCCCAGCATCAGGTCGGGCACCCCGTCCGCCAGCAGGGTCACGGTGCCCCCGGCGGTGACGACGAGCGGCGGCGGGTGGCCGGCGTTGGTCCAGCGCAACGTGCGCTCACCCGTCGTCCGCTGCTGCGCCGACTGCTCGATCCGGGCGTAGACCAGGCTCGCCATCCCGTCGACCGTGAGGTCCTGCATCGCCTGGTCGAGCCGGGTGACGTTCCGCGAGGGCGCGTCGTCGACCGCCCAGGCGATCGCCCGGAGCATCGTGCGGAGCTGGCCCATGATCGCCGCGGCACCGATGTCGTGCCCGACCACGTCACCGACCATGAGGCAGGTGAGCCCGGACGGCATCACCACGGCGTCGTACCAGTCGCCGCCCACCTGGTCGCGCGAGGCCGCCGGCCGGTAGCGCGCGGCGAGCTCGAGGTCCGCCGGCTCGGGGAGCCGCGGCAGCAGCGAGTTCTGGAGGGTCACCAGCGCGTCGAGCCGCTCCTGGACGAGCAGTGCGCGCTGGAGGGCCTGGGCGGCGTACGACGTCAGCGCCTCGATCGTGACTCGGTCCTCGTCCGACAGCCGACGGTCGGTCTCCCACAGCAGCGCCAGCGTGCCGAGGACGCGGTCGCGGCTGACCAGGGGCACGAACGAGCGGGCGTCTCCGACCTGCTGGCTGGTGTCGAGGTGCGGGTAGAGCCGGTTCTGCAGGTCCTTGTCGCCGAAGTGGAGCGGGTGCCGCCGCACGATCGCGGAGCCCAGGGGGTTCGTCTCGTCGAGCGGCAGCACCCGGTTGTTGTGGGCCGAGGCCCAGCCGGCGCCGGGGTAGTCGACGTAGGAGAGCACCTCGCCGTGCTCGCCGCCGGCGCGCAGCCAGATGCCGGCGCGCAGGCAGCCGAGGTGCACCAGTGCCGTCTGCTCGACCGCCCGTGCGACGTCGGCCAGGTCGCGGGTGCTCGAGAGGGCCTCGCTGAGCGCCAGCAGCACCCGGCTGCGGTAGGACAGGTCCTGCTCCGCGCTGCGCATCGCCCGCTCCGAGAGCTCGGTCGAGCACGCCGCGGCGAGGTCCGCGAGCATCTCGAGGTCGCCGTCCGACCAGGACCGGGGCTCGTGCGCGATCGCGCAGAGGGACCCCACGACCGTGCCGGTGTGGTCGGTGATCGGCCAGCCGGCGTACGCGATCACCGCGAGGTCGCGGATCGCGGGGTTGTCGCGGACCCGCGGGTGCGTGCGGGCGTCGTCGACGACGAGCGGCGCGCGGTCCGCCACCACGTGCTGGCAGAAGGAGTGGGAGAGCGGGGTCTGGCGCTCGGCGTCGACCTCGGGCGGCAGCCCGCACGCCCCGGTGAGGACCTGGCGGTCCGGCTCGACGAGCGAGACCAGGGCGACCGGGACGTCGAGGGCCCGGCAGACCATGCGGGCGTACCGGTCGAACGACGGGTCGGCGCGGACCGCGCCGGCGGGACTCATGGGTGGGGGTCTCCTCGTGGTTGCCCGCCCCGAACCTATCGGTCGGGCGAAGCCACCGCTTCACCCTCGTGGGCGCTCGAGGTCGGGTCAGCCGAGGGCGAGGCTGGCCGCGATCGCCAGCATCACCAGCCCGATGAGGACGTCGAGCACCCGCCAGGCGCGCGGGCTGGCGAGCAGCGGGGCCGCGAGCCGGGCGCCGTAGCCGAGCGAGGTGAACCACACGATGCTGCCCAGGCAGGCGCCGACCGCGAACCACCAGCGCCCGGTCACCCCGTGGTGGTTGGCCACGGTGCCGAGCAGCAGCACCGTGTCCAGGTAGACGTGCGGGTTGAGCCAGGTCAGCGCGAGCATCCGCACCGCGACGGTACGGCGGCGACTGGTCGCCCCCGCCGCCGACGTCTGGAGCGACTCGGCCCGGCGCGCGCGGAGGAGCGAGCTGACGCCGTACCACCCGAGGAAGGCGACGCCGAGCCAGCGCACGACCACCAGCGCCCAGCCGGCGCGCTCGACGACCGTGCCGATGCCGGCCACACCGGCGACGATGAGGACCACGTCGGAGAAAGCGCAGATCGCGACCACAAGTCCGACGTGCTCACGGGCCAGACCCTGGCGCAGGACGAACGCGTTCTGCGCGCCGATCGCCACGATCAGGGAGAGGCCGGTGAGCAGGCCGGCGACCAGGGGGTCGATCACCCGGCCACGGTAGGTGCGAGGGACAGGTGAAGGCCAACGAAAGAATCTTCACAACCATTAGCATCACTTCATGAATCTCGTCCCTTCGCAGCTGGCGGCGCTGGTGGCGATCGCGGACCACGGGACGTTCGACGCGGCCGCCCGCCACCTGCACGTGACGCCCTCGGCCGTGAGCCAGCGGATCCGGGCGCTGGAGTCCCAGCTCGGGCGGGTGGTCGTCCAGCGGACCACGCCGTGCCGGCCGACCGCGGACGGCGAGGTGGTGCTCCGGCTGGCCCGGCAGGTCCAGCTGCTCCACGACGAGCTGGGGGAGTCGCTCGCCCACGGCGGCACGCCCACCGTCGACCTGCCGGTCGCGGTGAACGCCGACTCGCTCGCCACCTGGTTCCGGGCCGCGATCGGCGAGGTGGCCGGGTGGGCGGACGTGGCGCTGCGCCTGCACGTCGAGGACCAGGCGTTCTCGGCCGGGCTGCTGCGCAGCGGGGACGTGCTGGCGGCGGTCACCAGCGAGCCGACCGCGGTCCAGGGCTGCTCGGTCGAGCGGCTCGGCGCGCTGCGCTACGTGCCGGCCGCCACGCCCGCGTTCGCCGACCGCTGGCGGCGCGGGCGCGGCCCGGACTGGGCGGCGATGCCGGTGGTGGTCTTCAACGAGAAGGACGGCCTCCAGCACCACGTGCTGGCGGGCCGGGGGGTCGCGGGGCCGCCGGTCGTGCACCGGGTGCCCACGTCCGCCGACTTCGCGGAGGCGGTCCGGCTCGGCCTGGGCTGGGGGATGATCCCCGAGCCTCAGCTCGACGCGTCCCTGGTCCCGCTCGTCCGCCGGCTGCACGTCGACGTCGCGCTCCACTGGCAGCGCTGGCGCCTCGACTCACCCGTCCTGGACCGGCTCACCGACGCCGTACGCCGGCACGCGCGGCGCGCGCTGCGACCCTGAACCTGCCACCGGCGCCGCCCTCGTCGTGGCCTCCCGCCGCCGCCCCTGATCGCCGACGCGCGGAGGGGCCCGGCGGGGGACTGCCGGACCCTCCGTTCCTGGCCTACGCTGCGGAGATGAGCGTGCGGCACGTCCTCGTGGCCCTCCTGCTGGCCGGTGGCCTGGTGGCGTGCGGGGACGAGGGGTCGGAGCCGTCCTCGACCGCGGGCTCGTCGCCGAGCGCCTCGCCGGGTACGTCGGCGGCCGAGCCGCTGCCGACCGGGAAGAGCGACCTCGTCGTGGACGCCGGCACCTACGGCTCGCCGGAGGGGTTCCGCCCGGCCCTGGAGCTGCAGGTGCCCGCCGGGTGGACCAGCGTCCACCGCGGCGCGGACGCCTTCGACCTCGGCAAGCCCGACCCCAGCCGCGACGCACCGCTCGTCGCGGTCGTCGTGATGCGCCCGCCGCAGGCGAACGCCGCCGAGGCCCTGGCCGCCGCCCGGGACGCCGCGACCGGTGCCGTGGCGCCCGTCGACGGGGTGGACCTCGTCGGCCTGCCGGCGGAGGGGGTGGACCTGCTCGGTGGCCACGGCCAGGTGGTGGAGAGCGCGGACGGCGGCATCGCCCTGGACGCGGGTCCGGACCAGCGGCTGCGGCTGCTCGCCGTCGACGTCGGGGACGACCCCCTGCTCGTGGCGGTCCTGGTCCCCGACGGGGCCCACTTCTACGCCGCCTGGCAGCAGGTCAAGCCCCTGCTCGCCGGGATCACCGCCGCCTGACGGCCGGCGCGACCGGGCCGTCGTCGACCAGCGGCCGTGCCGCTGCGCGTGGATCAGAAGGCGCTCTCGTCGAGCTCCATCAGCTCCATGTCGACGGCCTCGGCGATCGCGCGCTCCGCGGCGATCTTGGGGAGGACGGTGCGGGCGAAGAACTGCGCACCCGCGACCTTGCCCTCGTAGAAGGCCTGGTCCTTGCCCGGGTCGCCGCCGAGCTTGTCCAGGGCGACCTCGGCCTGACGCAGCAGCAGCCAGCCGCACACGACGTCGCCGAGCACCATGAGCAGGCGGCTCGTGTTGAGCCCGACCTTGTAGATGTTGCGGACCTCGTCCTGGGCCGACATCAGGTCGTTGATGAGGTGGCCGACGATCGCCTGGGCGTCGTCGAGGGCGCGGGCCAGCAGCTCGCGCTCGTTCTTCAGCCGTCCGTTGCCGGCTCCGCTCTCGATGAACGCGGTGATCTCGCCGGCGAGGTGGCCGAGCGCCTGGCCCTGGTCCTTGACGATCTTGCGGAAGAACAGGTCCTGGCCCTGGATCGCGGTCGTGCCCTCGTACAGCGTGTCGATCTTCGCGTCGCGGACGTACTGCTCGATCGGGTACTCCTGCAGGAAGCCGGAGCCGCCGAAGGTCTGCAGCGACTCGGTGCCCAGCAGCACCCACGAGCGCTCGGAGCCGTAGCCCTTGACGATCGGGAGCAGCAGGTCGTTGACCTTCTCGGCCAGCTCGTCACGCTCCCCGGCGTGCTCGGCGAGCATCACCTTGTCCTGCCAGGTCGCGGTGTAGAGCACCAGGGCGCGCATCGCCTCGGCGTACGACTTCTGGGTCATCAGCGAGCGGCGCACGTCGGGGTGGTGGGTGATCGTGACGCGCGGTGCGGTCTTGTCGGCCGACCGGGTCAGGTCGGCGCCCTGCACGCGCTCCTTGGCGAACTCGAGCGCGTTGAGGTAGCCGGTCGAGAGCGTCGCGATCGCCTTGGTGCCGACCATCATCCGGGCGTTCTCGATGACCTGGAACATCTGCGCGATGCCCTGGTGCACCTCGCCGAGGAGGTAGCCGCGGGCGGGCTCGCCGCCACCGACCGACGGGTCGCCGAAGGTGACCTCACAGGTGTTGGAGACCTTGATGCCCATCTTGTGCTCGACGTTGGTGACGTAGACGCCGTTGCGCTCGCCGAGCTCACCGGTCTCGAGGTCGAAGTGGTACTTCGGCACGATGAACAGCGACAGGCCCTTGGTGCCCGGCCCGCCGACGCCCTCGACGCCCTGCGGACGCGCGAGCACCAGGTGCACGATGTTGTCGGAGAGGTCGCTCTCGCCCGAGGTGATGAACCGCTTGACGCCCTCGATGTTCCAGGTGCCGTCCTCGTTCGCCGTGGCCTTGGCCCGACCGGCGCCGACGTCGGAGCCCGCGTCGGGCTCGGTGAGGACCATCGTCGCCACCCAGCCCTTGTCGATCATCAGCTGGGCGATCTTCTTGTCCCGCTCGGTGCCGTTGCGGAAGAGCACGCCCGCGAACATCGGGCCGGCGCCGTACATCCAGATCGCCGGGTTGGCGCCGAGCACGAGCTCGCCCATCGCCCAGCAGACGCTGGCCGGGGCCGGGGTGCCGCCGAGCTCGGCGAAGGTGTTGAGCCGCCAGAACTCCGCGCCCATCCACGCGTCGTAGCTCTTCTTGAAGGCCGCGGGGACCGGAGCGGTGTTGGTCTGCGGGTCGAAGACCGGCGGCGTGCGGTCGGACTCGACGAACGACTCGGCGAGCTCCTCGCGCGCCAGCCGGTCCACCTCGGCGAGGACCTCGCGGGCGGTGTCGGTGTCGACCTCGCTGAAGGGTCCGGTGCCCAGGACCTCGTCGCGGCCGAGCACCTCGAACAGGTTGAACTCGATGTCGCGGATGTTGCTCTTGTAGTGGCTCACGGCTCTACCTTCGCTGTGCGTGCGTGGACGATACTCGTCAGTAACTTCATGGTACGTACCCGTCAGTAACCCCGCAACCGGGGTCCGTCAAACCTGTCCGGGACGTGGCGTCGCCGACACCCGGCCGACGACGGGTCGGCCGGGTGGCGTGCGGACGGGTCGGCTGCTCAGCGCACGATCGCCGAGGAGGCGTCCGACCAGGCGGCCTTGGCGCCGCTGTGGCCGATCCGCGCGACCTGGATGCCGGTGCCGACCGCGGCCAGGACGGCGAGCACGCCGACCACCGCGGTCGCCGTGCGGAACTTCCCGGGCGCCTGGGACGACGTCGCGTGCGGTGCCGGCGCCGGGGCCGTCAGGGTCGCCGTGCCTCCGCCGGAGGTCGTCTCGGCCGACGGGGCCGTCACCGGCTCGACCTCGAGCAGGCTGCGCTGGCGCTGGCGGTCCAGCCACCAGAAGCCCGCCGAGAACACGAACAGCGCGATCGTGAAGGGCAGCAGCTGGTCGCCGAGCTCGGCGTGCTTCTCGACCAGGGAGCTCTCGCCGACCTTCTCCTCCAGGCTCTCGCCCGTGGAGGTCGACAGTGGGGTCAGGATCAGGGCGACGGCGCTCAGGCACATCGGCAGCGGCCCGGCCCAGGCCCGGAACCGCGGCCAGCACACGGCCAGGATCACGAGCAGGGCGGCCAGCGGCACCAGCACGGAGGTGGCGTGGACGATCAACGGATGCAGCGGCAAGCCGCCGATGCTGTCAGGCATGACGTGCCCCTTCCAGGTTTCGTCGCCCCGGCGTCGCTCGCCGGGGTTGGATCCAGCCAACCTCCGGAGCCGGCCGCGCCCCAGATGCGGAGGTCCCGAACCGCTCGGGACGTGGGCCCGAGGACCCGGGGCCCTTGACAAGGAGGCGGTCTGCTAAAGACCATAAAGAAGATCGACTTACTTCCCCGAAGGTTGTCCCATGCGCAAGCTCGTGCTCCTGGCCCTGGTCGGCTTCGCCGCCCAGCTGGTCGACGGGTCGCTCGGCATGGGGTACGGCGTCACCTCGGCCACGCTGCTCCTCGCCGGCGGCCTCGGCCCCGCCGCGGCCTCGGCGGCGATCCACTTCTCCGAGATCGGCACCTCGCTGGTCTCCGGCGCCTCCCACCACGCCCTCGGGAACGTCGACTGGCGCACGGTCGGCATCCTCGCGGCGCCGGGCTTCGTCGGCGCCTTCGTCGGCGCGACGCTCCTCGCGCACGCCGACGCGACCACGGCGCGGGTCGGGGTGGCCGCCATCCTCCTCGTCCTGGGCGGCTACGTGACCTGGCGCTTCCTCGTGCCGCAGCGGCTGCGGTTCGAGGGCCGGCTGTCGGTGCGCTTCCTGGCCCCCGTCGGCCTGGTCGCCGGCCTGGTCGACGCGGTCGGGGGCGGCGGCTGGGGGCCGGTGGGGACCACCACGATGCTCTCGTCGGGGCGCCTCGAGCCGCGCAAGGTCGTCGGGTCGGTGGACGCCGCCGAGTTCGTCGTCACGATCGGCGCCTCCCTCGGCTTCCTGCTGGCGCTCGGCACCCAGGGGGTCGACTGGGCGTTCGCCGCGGCCCTGCTCGTCGGCGGGGTGATCGCCGCGCCGCTCGCCGCGGTCGTCGTGCGCTACCTGCCGGCCCGGGTGCTCGGGGT
This sequence comes from Nocardioides sp., assembly GCF_044226305.1. Classification (GTDB taxonomy): domain Bacteria; phylum Actinomycetota; class Actinomycetes; order Propionibacteriales; family Nocardioidaceae; genus Nocardioides. The sequence continues at coordinate 204,334 of NZ_JBGAHF010000009.1, forward strand.
GACCGCCGGCGGCCTGATCGTGCTGACCAACCTCAAGACGCTGGCCGACGCCGCCGGCGTACCGGGGGTCACCACCGGGCTGCTGGCCTCGGTCACCGTGACCATGTGGGTGCTGTGGATCTCCTGGGCCGTCAAGCTGGACCAGGCCGAGCGCGAGGGAGGTGCGCTGCGCCCCGGTGACCTGGTAGCAGCCAAGATCGACTGAACAAGTCGAGACATCTGACACACTTGCTCCATGCGAGTGTCCGCGAAGTCCGACTACGCCCTCCGAGCGCTGATCGAGATGACCTCGCGGGAGGACGCTCGCGCCATCAGCGCCGAGGAGCTCGGCCGCCTGCAGGAGATCCCCCACGGGTTCCTCCAGGCGATCCTCGCCGACCTGCGCCGGGCGGGCATCGTGATGTCCCAGCGCGGCCAGTCCGGTGGGTGGCGGATGGGCCGCCCGGCCGCCGACGTGTCCGTGGCCGACGTCATCCGCGCCGTGGACGGCCCGCTGGTCTCGGTCTACGGGCTGCGCCCGGAGGCGGTCACCTACAACGAGACGGCCGACGTGCTCCAGCACGTCTGGATCGCGGCCCGCCGCTCGCTGCGGGACGTCTTCGAGAGCGTCTCCATCCAGCAGCTGGCCGACGGCCGCCTTCCGGACTCGGTCACCTCCCGGACGGCCGACGAGGACGCCTGGCAGCCCCACTAGCCCGGACCCGGTCCCGGCCAGCCAACTGGAACGTGTTCTAGCATGCCGGCATGATCACGTCGGATGCCATCACCTGGACCGCGCCGGACGACGACCACCCGGCCCGTGCGGCCTCCCAGCGCTCCTACTCGGCCGTCGCCAAGGGCGACCTCGCCGAGTGGCTGACGGTGTACGCCGAGGACGCGGTGCTCGAGGACCCGGTCGGCCCGTCGATGTTCGACCCCGAGGGCCGGGGCCACCACGGGCACGCCGGGATCGCGGCCTTCTGGGAGAAGGCGATCGCGCCGATCCACCGCTTCGAGTTCGAGATCTACGAGTCCTTCGCGAACCCCGGGAGCAACACCTGCGCCAACATCGGCCGGATCCGGACCTCGTTCCCCGACGGCAGCCACACCACCACCGAGCTGATCATGGTCTACGTCGTCGACGACGACGGCCGGGTCACCTCGATGAAGGCCTACTGGGAGCCCGAGCGCACGATGGCCAGCTTCACCCCCGCCGACGGTTGAGTCGAGACTTCTGACCTGTCGAGTCGAGACTTCTGACCTGTCGAGTCGAGACTCCTGACCACCGGTCTCAGTCGCGCACGTGCTCGGCGGCCCAGTCGACCAGCGGGCGGAGCGCGCGCCAGTCGTCGCGGACCAGCTCCAGCAGCTCCGGGGTGTGGACGACCGGCTCGAAGCCCAGCGGGTGCCCGACGACCAGCGACCGGTGGCGGAGCAGCTCGATGCGCGGGTGCCCGGCGTCGTACCCGCGCGGCGTCGTCTTGAGGCGGTCGCCGCCGACCTCGAAACCCTGCCCCTCGAGCCCGCGCAGGATGCCCTCGAGCTCGGGGCCGAACCGGTCGTGCGCGACCGCGTCGCGGTACGCGGCCAGCCGCGGGCCGCTCGCCTCGTAGAACCCGGCGCCGGTGCGGACGCCGCGCGGGGAGAGCTCGACGTACCAGCCGGTCGCCTCGCCGACCCGCACGAACGCGCCCTGGTGGGTCTTGTACGGCGTCTTGTCCTTCGCGAACCGCACGTCCCGGTAGGGGCGGAACACCTTGGCCGTGCCGAACTCGGGCTCGAGGGCGGCGCAGAGCGCGGTCATCGGCGCGCGGACGGCGTCGGCGTACACCTGCTTGTGCTTCTCCCAGAACGCCTTGGTGTTGTCGACCTCGAGGTCGTCGTAGAAGTCGAGCGCGGCGACGGGGAAGCCGGTGAACGGCGGCAGGTCGGTCACGGGCACGCCAGTCAGCCTAACGAGCCGGGTGAGGCAGGACGGGGCGAGACGGGGTGGCGGCGCCCGCTGCGACGCCACCACCACCGACTGTCGGACCCCCATGTGCCGACACAGGTCCAACGGAGGCGGTGGCGATCCGTGACGCCGAACCGCGGGACTTTCTCAGGACAGCGCGGCGGACACCTGTTCGTCGCCGGACTCGGCCATCGTCGTGACCGTGATCGCGTCGCCCCCGCAGCGCGGCGCGGTGAGGAACGCGCGGCCGGCGGGTGACTCGTAGGCCACGGAGAGCCCGGCGTCCGGGGACCACCGCATCAGCGCGGCCGGGTCGCCGTCGCGCTGCGGGTCCCGGACGAACCAGGCGGACCCGCCGCACCAGGTCAGGGTGCCGGCCGTGCCCGGGCCCAGGTCGGACTGCTGGCCACCGGCGGTGGCGTAGAGGTGCGCCTCCTCGATCCGGTGCTCGTCGGGGATCACCGACCAGACCGCCCCGTCCTCGGTGCGCAGCCCGTCCCACGCGCTGCAGTCGGGGACGCCCTCGAAGGGCGTGGCGTCGGCGCCGTCGAGGGCCATCAGCGTGCGGCAGGCCGGCCGACCGGAGTCGAAGCTGAGCACGGACGGCCCGCCCGGCGCCAGCTGCGCGCCGTTGAAGCCGTGCCGCTTCGGGGCGCACCAGCCCACGGTCGACGTCCGGGCCGCGAGGTCGACGTCCGCCGTGCAGTAGGCGCCCTTGCTGACGGTGGCGTGCAGGAGGTGCCCGCCGCCGAGCGCCCACGTGCCGCCGTTGGTGGTCGGTACGTCGGAGCGCCCGTCGACCACGAAGGTCTTCCCGGTCGCCAGGTCGGTGACCTCGGCGCGGCTGGGCTGCTGCTCGGTGCGGTCCTGCAGCACCACGACCGCCCAGTCCCCGTCGAGCAGGGCATCGCTGACCCGGTAGCCGGGTGCGCCGCCCCCGGTCGATCCCTTCGGGCCGGTGAGCAGCCAGCTCGCGCCGTTGCCCTTGACGGTGATCGTCCAGCCGCCACCCCGGGTGACGGTGTCCTTCACCGGGCCGGGGACCGGCTCCCAGTCCAGGCTCGCGGGGTCGGCCGACGTCGGGGGCGGGGTCGACGACGTCGGGCTGCTCGGGGTCGAGGCCGGGCTGTCGCTGCTCGGCGACGGGCTCGGGTCCCCGCCGCCGTCACCGTCGCTGCCGGTGCAGCCGGCGAGGGCGAGGGCGAGCACCACGACGGCGTACCGCGTGGCGCGCATCAGACCCCGACGTTGTGGGCGTAGTGCGCCTGGTTGGCGCGGTAGCTCTTGTAGGCGTCGCGCCACTGCACCCGGTCGATGTACGGCTCGGACGGGTCGAAGCGCTGCTGGTTCCAGGGCTCGAAGTAGCCGAGCTCGTCGGGCTTGCTGCCGCGCTTCGCATAGCCCCGGCCGACCTGGTAGTGCCCGGACGCGTCGTCGTCGAGGTAGGGGTAGTAGCGCTTGAGCAGGATCGGGTGCAGCACCACCGGCGCCCGGTAGTCGTGGATGTGGCGCATCATCAGCAGCATCCACTTGGAGAAGCTGTAGTGGCCGATGTCGAGGACGATGTAGGGCCCCGCGTGCGACGGCTTGTCCCAGCCGGTCGACTGGTTGACGACGCGGACCATGTCGTAGACCGACGTGCCGCTCGTCGTGGTGTTCAGCCGGTGCGCCCACCAGGACTGCTTCTGGCGCTTGTGCCGCCAGCCCCAGACGATCATCTGCATCGACGTCGGGCCGCACCAGTAGTACTCGGTCTGCTCCGCGACGTCGTCGGGGTCGAGCACCGTGTCGCGCGCCGGGTAGTCCGCGGCGGTCTTGACCGGCGAGTCTGACGGGTGGGGGGTCGGGCTCGGCGTCCTCGTCGGGGACTTGGTCGGGGACTTGGTCGGCGACTTGGTGGGCGACTTGGTCGGGGAGGCGGTGTTCGGGGTCGCACCGACCTGGGTCGTGGCGGGCACGTCCGCCCGGGCCTCGGGGTGGTTCTCGAGGAAGTCCGGCGGCAGCGGGACGCCCTCGATCTCGTGACGCAGCAGCCACACCTTGGCGACCGAGCGTGCCGCCATGGTCAGCTCGGCCCGGTCGGCCTCGGCGCGGGCGGCGGGGCTCATCCGGGCCTCGCGCAGGAGCGCCGCGGCGGGGTCGAGGTCACCGGTGTTGACGACACCGTCGCCCGCGCGGGCGACGGCGATCCGGGCCGCGGTCGCGACCCTGGCCTGCACCTGGGCCTCGGAGTCCTCGGTCCAGCCGGTGCCGAGGCAGTAGCGCTGGCCCTCGAACTCGGCGCACCGCACCAGCGAGGCGGCGAGCTGGTCCGGGGCGACCTTGCCCGAGACCCGCCCGACGGTCCGGCCGGCGGCGACGACCCGCTCGATCTCGGCGCGCGCCGCCGGCGTGACCTGGGAGAAGCCTGCGGTCCGGGCGGCCCGGAGCTGCCCCTCCTTGGTGCCGGAGGGTCGCAACCCGGCGTCGTCGCTGCCGTGCGGGACGAAGGGGGTCAGCGCCAGTAGCAGCGCCAGGGAGCCGACGACGATGACGAGGGTGCGGCGGGACATCAGGCGGTACCTCGAGACACACAGGGAAAGCGTCAGCCTCCACTGTCACCTCTCGTCACTCCCGTCGTCAAGCGCAACACCAGTCACACGGGGTCCGGTCTGGCGGGGTGGCGCCGCGAGTTTCGTCGGCCGGCCGACAAAACTCGCGCTGGGACGACAAAGCTTCATCGTCCAACCGCGAGTTTCATCGGCCGGGCGAGGTATCTCGACGGTGGGCAGAGCGTCGCGCTCGGGGAGCGCGGCGGCCAGATGACCGCGACGGCCGGAACGCACGAAACGGCCCGCCGAGGGCGGGCCGTCCGGTGACGTCCGGAACGCACGAACGGCCCGCCGGGGGCGGGCCGTCCGGTGACGTGGAGCGGATGACGGGACTCGAGCTCGCGACATCGACGGTGGGCAGAGTGTCACGCTCGGGGAGCGCGACCTCCAGCTGGCCGCGACCTCCAGCTGAGCGCGACCTCCGGAACGCACGAAACGGCCCGCCGAGGGCGGGCCGTTCGGTGACGTGGAGCGGATGACGAGACTCGAACTCGCGACATCGACCTTGGGAAGGTCGCGCTCTACCAACTGAGCTACATCCGCGGGACGCGCAGATACTAGTCGATGGCGGCGAGCGCCGGACGCTTCGGGTCGAGGCCGTCGCCGGAGGAGCGGCCGGTGAGCCGCCGGTGCACCCACGGCGCCAGGAACTCGCGGGTCCAGCGCGCGTTCTCGGCCAGCTTCTCGCGGCGGCTGAGCACCGGGATCGGTGCCAGCGGCGGCGCGGTCAGGTCGTGCCCGACCCCGAGGGCGTCCAGGACCCGCATCGCCATCATCGTGTGGCCGGCGGTGTTGAGGTGCATCCGGTCGGTGTCCATGACGGCAGGCAGCTCGACGTCGCGCATGCGCCACTGGTCGACGACGATCGCGTCGTGCCGGTCGGCGATCTCGCGGACCCACTCGTTGAACACCGCGAACCGGCCGCGCATCGCGGCGAAGACACCGGTCGTGCCCGGGTCGAACAGGGTGAACACGACGACCTGTGCGCCGCTCGCGGTGATCCGGCCGATCGCCGCGTCGTAGCGGGCCGCCAGGGCGTCGAGGTCGACGCGCGGGCGGAGCACGTCGTTGCCACCGCCGTGGATCGTCACCAGGTCGGGGTCGAGGGCCAGCCCCGGCGCCAGCTGCTCGTCGAGGATCGCGGGCAGCTTGCGACCGCGGATCGCCAGGTTGGCGTACCGGAAGTCCGGTTCGAGCGTGGCGAGGTGCTCCGCGACGCGGTCGGCCCAGCCGCGTACGCCGTTGGGCCGGGTCGGGTCGGGGTCGCCGACGCCCTCGGTGAACGAGTCGCCGAGGGCGACGTACCGCTGGAAGGTCACGGTCCCATTGTCGGTCCCGGCGGCCGGGCCCGCGGCGGCGGGGCCACCGGTAGGGTGCGAGCGTGCTGCTGTCAGACCGCGACATCGTCGCCGAGATCGACGCCGGTCGGATCGCGCTGGAGCCCTACGAGCCCGGCATGCTCCAGCCCTCCTCCATCGACGTGCGGCTCGACCGCTACTTCCGGGTCTTCGAGAACCACAAGTACCCGCACATCGACCCGGCCGCCGACCAGTCCGACCTGACCCGGGTGGTCGAGCCGGAGGGCGAGGACCCCTTCATCCTGCACCCGGGGGAGTTCGTGCTGGGGTCGACCTACGAGGTCGTGACGCTGCCGGACGACATCGCCGCCCGGGTCGAGGGCAAGTCCTCCCTGGGCCGCCTCGGGCTGCTGACGCACGCGACGGCGGGCTTCGTCGACCCCGGGTTCAGCGGCCACGTGACCCTCGAGCTCGCGAACGTCGCGACCCTCCCGATCAAGCTCTACCCGGGCATGAAGATCGGGCAGTTCTGCTTCTTCCGGCTGTCCTCGCCCTCGGAGCACCCCTACGGCTCGGCCAAGTACGGCTCGCGCTACCAGGGCCAGCGGGGTCCGACGCCGTCGCGGTCGTTCCAGAACTTCCACCGCACGTCGATCTGAGCCGGCAGCCCGGCAGGCGCGGCCCGGGCCGGGGACTCAGTCCTCGATCCGGTCGGCGAACCGGCGCAGACGCTGCGCGAGCAGGTGCCGGTGGGTGGTGGCGGGCATCTTCGGGGAGCTCGCGCGGGCGATCCGCTCGGCGAGCTGCTGACGGTTGGCCTCGGACTGCAGGACCAGGTTGGTGTGCTCCATGACGTGCTCCTCGGTCGTCGGGTGGTGGGGGGTGGTGGGGCTCAGACCTGGGTCAGGACGACGTCGCCGCTGACGACCTTCGCCCGGATCTCGACGTGGTCGGCCCCGTCCTCGGGGGCGCCGGTGCCCTGGAGGCCCGAGCGGATCGAGCCGGAGACCGTCGAGATGTCGGTCCAGACGGGGACGCCGGCGGGCACGCCCACCCGGACGTCGCCCGAGGCGCCCTTGGCGGTCAGCCGGCCCCGGTGGGCGGTGTCGACGACAAGGTCGCCGCTGCCGGTGGTCATGGTGACGTCGGTCTCGGCGCTGCCGACCTTGACGTCGCCGGACCCGGTCTTGACGACGACCGGTCCCCGGGTGGTCCACAGCTGGACGTCGCCGGAGCCGGTGGACGCCACGACGGAGGAGTCGGCGTCGACGACGAGGACGTCGCCCGAGCCGCTCTTGGTGCGGAGCTCGCCGCGCGCGGCCTCGACCCGGATCGCACCCGACCCGGTCTCGACGACCAGGGGGCCCTCGGCCGTGTCGACCTCGACGTCGCCGGAGCCGCTCTTGACCTGGCCCCGGCCGATCGTGCCGGTCACGGTGACGTCCGCGCTGCCGGTCTTCACCGCGAGCGCGCTGCCGGTGGGGAGCGTGACGACCACGTCGAGACGGCTGTCGCCGCCGAGGAGGCCCCACTGCTTGGGCGCGACGACGCTCACCTGCTCGCCGTTCTGCCGTACGTCGACCTGGTCGGCGTCCCGGCCGGTGATCTCGACCACGGTCTCGGCGGTCGCGGTGGCGACCACCTGCACCGAGCCCTTGCCGATCTCGGCGACGAGCTGGACGGGGTCGGGTGTCGTGAAGCGGTGCTCGGTCATGGTGCCTCTCCTGGATGTGGGTGTGCTCGTCCGCGGGGCCGGCGTGGTGCCGGACCCGGGTGGATCTGGGGTTCAGGTGTTGCTGGAAGGTCCGTGCGGTCTCGACCCGCCGGCCGCGACCTCGTTCCTCGGTCGCGCGGCTCGCTCGACCACCATCGGCGGATCCGCTGCGCGTCTCCGCTACACCCAGCCGGTCATCCGGCGGCCGCCGCCGCGCTTGCCGCCGAACGGGTCGGTGCCGCCGACGAACGGGATGCTGGACAGGTCGATGTCGACGTTGATCGCGCCCTCGCGGGTCGCGGCCCGCACGACGTTGACCAGCCAGGTGTTGAGCGAGTGCCCGGACCGGGCCGCGAGCTCCTCGGCCCGGGTCTTGACCGACTCGGGGATGCGGAGCGTGATCCGGGCGACGGTGCCCTCGTCGTCGGCCTCCTCGGCCGCGGGCGGCGGCCCGGCGGGCGCCTCCGCCGACGGGGCGGGGGCGTGCACCACGAACGCGAGCTCGCGGCCGTCGAGCCGGACGTCGACGCCACCGTCGGGCATCTCGGCGGTGATCTCGGCGGCGGCCTGGCTGACCGCCTCCATCAGGGCCAGCCGGGCGGCCGGGTCGAGGGCGAACGCGAGCCGCTCGGTGACCTCGCGGGCGTCGGGGCCCACGGCCTCGGCGGCGGCCACGAGGTCGCGGCGGAGGCTGTCGACGTAGGGCGTGATGTCCATGTGCACCACAGTGACATCATCATGACGTCATGTCAACACCCCAATGACGTCACAGCGTGGCACCGTGACGTCAACGACCCCGCCGCGGATCGACCAGGTTTGTGGGGACCGGCGAGGGGGCACTCGTCCCCGTGGTCCACATCCGGGTGTGAAAGGGGCACCGATGCCCAGTCCGACGGTCCTGGCGAGCACGCTCATCGACGCGAAGCCGGTCGACTACGTGATCGTCTTCGCCTACTTCGCCGTGGTCCTCGGCATCGGGCTGCTGGCCCGCCGATCGATCTCGGACTCGCTCGACTTCTTCCTCTCCGGGCGATCCCTGCCGGCGTGGGTGACCGGTCTGGCGTTCATCTCCGCCAACCTCGGCGCGGTCGAGATCATGGGCATGTCCGCCAACGGCGCCCAGTTCGGCATCCCGACGGTCCACTACTTCTGGATCGGTGCGATCCCGGCGATGCTCTTCCTGGGCGTCGTGATGATGCCCTTCTACTACGGCTCGAAGGTGCGCTCGGTCCCCGAGTTCATGTTCCGCCGGTTCGGCACCGGGGCGCACCTGGTCAACGCGATCTCGTTCGCCGTCGCCCAGCTGCTGATCGCCGGCATCAACCTGTTCCTGCTCGCGAGCATCGTGCACGCGCTGCTGGGCTGGTCGCTGTGGATCGCGCTCGTCGTCGCCGCCGCGGTCGTGCTCTCCTACATCACCCTCGGCGGGCTGAGCGCGGCGATCTACAACGAGGTGCTCCAGTTCTTCGTGATCGTCGCCGCCCTGCTGCCGCTGACCCTCATCGGCCTGCACCGTGTCGGTGGCTGGAACGGGCTGACGGACGGCATCACGAAGGCCGCCGACGCCCACCCGGACACGGTCGCCTCGGCGAGCGACCAGCTCAACTCCTGGCCCGGCACCGCCCTGACGGCGTTCAGCTCGGACTTCCTGTCGATCGTCGGGATCGTCTTCGGCCTCGGGTTCGTGCTGTCCTTCGGCTACTGGACGACGAACTTCGTCGAGGTGCAGCGCGCGATGGCGTCGGACTCGCTCTCCTCCGCGCGCAAGGCGCCGATCATCGGCTCCTTCCCGAAGATGTTCGTCCCGTTCATCACCATCATCCCGGGCATGATCGCCGCCGTGCTCGTCAGCGAGGTCGCGAGCGTCAAGGCCGGGGAGTCGGTGGCCGGCGGGTCGACCGGCGACGGCGTGACCTTCAACGACTCGCTGCTCTACCTGATGCGCGACGTGCTGCCCAACGGCCTGCTCGGCGTCGCGATCACCGGGCTGCTGGCGGCGTTCATGGCCGGCATGGCCGCCAACGTCTCCGCCTTCAACACCGTCTTCAGCTACGACCTGTGGCAGCGCTACATCGTCAAGGAGCGTGACGACAGCTACTACCTGGCGGTCGGGCGGATCGCCACGGTGGCCGCGGTCGTGGTCGCGATCTTCACCGCGCTCTTCGCGAAGAACTACACGAACATCATGACCTACCTGCAGACGCTGTTCGGGTTCTTCAACGCGCCGCTGTTCGCCACCTTCATCGTCGGCATGTTCTGGAAGCGGATGACGCCGACGGCCGGCTGGGTCGGGCTGGTCAGCGGGACCCTCGCCGCCGTGGCCGTCGGGATCGCGAGCGAGGACGCCCTCGGGTCGCTGAGCCAGGGCTGGATCGGGATCGGCGGCCAGGGAGCGTCGTTCGCGGCGGCGGGTGCCGCGTTCGTGGTGGACGTCGTGGTCAGCGTCGCCGTCTCGGTCGTGACCGAGCCGAAGCCGGCAGCCGAGCTGCGGGGCCTGGTCTACTCGGAGACACCGCGCGAGGACCTCGTGGACCCGCACGAGAAGTCGCACCCGTGGTACCAGCGCACCCTGCCGCTCGCCGGGGTCTCGCTGGGCCTGGTCATCATCTTGAACGTGATCTTCTAGAGGGGCTGACATGGCACAGAAGCAGACGGCGGGCGCCTTCGACATCCGCAACGTGATCGCCGGCCTGATCGGCCTCTACGGCATCATCCTCACGTTCCTCGGGCTCTTCGGCGACGAGGAGGGCGACAAGACCGGCGACGTCAACGCCAACTTGTGGGCCGGCCTCGCGATGATCGTCTTCGCGCTCTCGTTCGCGCTCTGGGCGCGGCTGCGTCCGGTCCGGGTCGCGACCGAGGACACGGACGCCGAGCCCGAGTCCCGCGGGACCGCCTAGCCCGAGCCCGGGTCGTAGGCGATCGCGACGATCGCGCCGTCCTCCCGGTAGACCTCCACCCGCAGCGGACAGCCGGTGCGCTCGGGGGGCTGGATGGTGAGCGCGAAGACGTCGGCGGTCCCGGCCACGGCCGGCGTCGGTACGCCGCAGCCTCCGGCACCCTGCCCCACCGGCACGACGTGGACGGCCGGGATGGCGTACGACAGCGGGTGCTCGCTCACGAGCGAGACGCGCCCCGACGCGGCCCGGAGGGCGTCCAGCACCCCGGTCGTCGCCCAGCCGTCGGGGTCCTCGGCGTGCGCGTGGTCCAGGATCAGCGGGGGTCCGTCCCCGGGGTAGACGAAGACCCGGTCGGCGAACGTCGGGGCCGGTCCGCGGTGGTTGGCGAAGTCGAGCAGCTGCCAGGAGGCGGCGCGGTCCTGGTAGTCGGTGAGGCAGGCGACGTCGGCCGGCAGCGAGGTGTAGAGCGTGATCGGGTCGCCGGCGTCGTACGGCGTGCCGGCCGGCGGGTCGCTGCCGACCGCCCGGCCGTAGACCTCGCAGGCCCGGAACGGCTGCACCGTGACGCGCAGGCCGCGGTCCTCCAGCAGTGCCCGGGCGTCGCTGCCGTCGTACCCGAACAGCGACGGCACCTGGTCGCCGCGCAGCCGGTCCGGAGGCGGCGGGTCCGGCCGGGTCACCGCGACGACGACCCCGATCCCGACCAGGGCGGCGGCCAGGGCGACGACGCCCACCCAGCGCCTGCTCGGGGCCTGCGGCGGTGGTCCGAGGACGGCGTCCCGCAGCGCGTCGTGCACGAGCGGGTCGGGGTCCTCGGCACGCTTGATGCTGCGCCGGTTCGCCGCCAGCACCTGCGCGACGAGCGCGGGGGCGTCCTCGTCGGGCACCCCGAGGTCGGCCGCCGCGCGCAGCAGGGCGTACCAGCGCGCGTCGCGGTACTCGTGCGGATCCATCTCACGTCCTGTTCGGAGCCGACGGTACGCGCGGATGGTGAGAGAGCGACAGGCCGCCGAACGACGACGGGTCGTGTGCCCCAGGATCGCGCCGTCACGCGTCCTGAGGCAC